>JBAPPL010000014.1:0-212455 GCA_049280095.1 Candidatus Sulfotelmatobacter sp.
GAAGCTTCATGTCATCGGCCGGACTATGTGAACTCACCCTTGCGCGCCTGCTCCCCGTTCCCATGAACACTGCCTGATGGCGTTGTGGCGATTGACATAGTGCGCGCAAACTTCTCCGCACCGGCAACAAGCCGGAGGAGAAGATCCATGAAGAATCCAACGACCGAAGGTTTGTCCCTTTCAATATTTGAGTCGCAGTACGATGCCTACTTGCTAACGGTGCGGGGGCTGTCACGCTCAACTCGCAGCCTTCACCACCACGTAGTCCATAGGTTTCTCTCATCGCGTTTTCCGATCGGCTACATCACATGGAGTGAGGTTCGCTTCAACGATTTTGTGCAGTTTCTGACGAGTGAGTTCGCCAGGCTTCACAATCGGTGGACCCAGACAACGTGGCTGATGGTCCTTCGCAGCTTGCTGCGCTATTTGTCTCGCCAGGGCCACCTACCTTCGGACTGGGACGCCGCGTTACCGGCAATTGCCACTCGTAAACACATTTCTCTGCCTCGGGGACTCTCACAGGAACAGGTGCGGGCGCTTTGGTCAGCCAGTGAGGGCCGAAAGCCCCGCAACCTTCGTGACCGGGCGCTCCTGCTGGTTTTCCTGCGTCTCGGACTGCGCGCTGAAGAGGTCGCGAACATCTCACTCGCAGATATCGATTGGAGGAGCGGATGTTTGAAAATCCGTAGCGCGAAGACCTATCGAGAGCGCGTCCTCCCTCTTCCGCAAGATGTGGGAGAGGCCATGGCTTCTTATTTGAAGGTCTGGCGCCGACGCCCGACACACGTCTTTGAACCGAGGCGCCCTCCGTTCACCGAACAACGCCGTCGCAATCACGTGGGGAACAGCATGCGCTACTTGTTTGCCTCCGCCGGCATCACCGATCGTGGATTGCACTCCCTACGCCACACTGCGGCAACAGCGATGGTAAATGGCGGTGCATCCTTCAAGGATGTCTCCGATGTGCTAGGGCACAAGTCGATCACTACGACACTGATCTATGCCAAACTCGACCTGAAGTCGTTGATGCAGGTGGCACTGCCGTGGCCGGGAGGTGCACGATGAACTTCCCAACCCTGTCTGCCCACGCAGAAGAGTTCCTGGCATTGAAACGCGCAGTGGCCAAGGTCGATCCTCATCGCAACACCCAGGATCGAAGGAGCCTGAGACACAGAGAAAAACTCCTTCGGAGTTTCATTGCCTACTGGCGCGATTGCGGATGTCCGTGGCCGATCCGGTCCTCTTTGGTTGTCGATTGGATTGCTGTCGGATCCCACCGTCACCACCCGTACCGTGATCAGCGTCGCTTCTACGTCGTCCGCGCTTTCCTGCAGCAGATCCGCACATTCGAGCCAGCAACAGAAATACTTGAAAACGTCTATCGACCCTTGTACCGTCGGCGCACTCCGCATCTGTATTCGGAAGACGACATTACGCGTTTGATGGATGCGGTCTGGCGACTCCAGACAGTTACTCCTTTCCGCCGGGCCACGGTTTATGCGCTGATAGGACTGTTAGCAAGCACTGGTCTGCGAATTGGCGAAGCTCTCGCTCTCAACGTCGATGACGTGAGGCTCAGCACGGACCCACCGCATTTGCTTATCTCCGATAGCAAGTTCGGCAACTCGCGTAATGTCGTTCTTCACCCTTCGGTGGCGAAGCAGTTGCGAAAATATCTGCTTCGAAGATCGAAAGCGCTGGCCAGTCGACACGTAAAGGCCTTCTTCATAAACCGATTTGGTAGGCATCTGAACTACAACGCGCAGCGGTTGACGTTTCTCAGGCTTCTGAGGCGCGCTGGCATCCGGGCCGCGCCTGGACAGCGCGGGCCATCCATTCATTCTTTTCGTCACTCATTCGCGGTGAGGAGACTGACCCTCTGGCACCGAGATAGAAGAGACGTGCAGAAACTTCTTCCACACCTAGCTGTGTATCTAGGTCATGTTGGCCCGGAAAACACCTACTGGTATCTAAGCGGCACTCCCGAACTCCTTCGCGCGGCCGGTGCTCGTTTTGAGAGTCAACACTCAGAAGGAGGATCGAACCGATGATTGCCCACACTCTTGTCGGACCTCTCCTCCAGATATTTTTCACTGACCACCTCGTTGCGCAACGGCGTCTCAGTCTACAGACCGTTGCGAGTTATCGCGATACATTCCGGTTGCTGCTGCAGTTCGTTCATCGCGAAACCGGCATCGAACCTGTTGCCCTGAAGATCCCAGGACTTGACGCCGAGATCATCCTCAGATTCCTCGACGCTCTGGAAAAGGACCGCGGCAACACCGTCGTATCTCGCAACCTGCGGCTCACGGCGATACGCTCGTTCTATCGCATGGTCGCATTGCGTGATCCTGCGAGCGTCGGCATAGCAACTCGCGTGTTGGCGATCCCGCTGAAACGGGCTAATACCAAAGTGCGCGAGTATGTGACGCGGGAAGAGATGGAGGCCATCTTGGTTTCTATAGACCGTGCGCGTTGGTGCGGGCGGCGCGACTACGCCATGCTGCTCACGATGTACAACTTGGGTGCTCGCGTCTCAGAGATCTCCGGTCTTCGCCAGAGCCATGTCACCTTTGGTGCCAAGAGCTACGTTCAGTTGCATGGGAAGGGTCGAAAAGATCGCTCGATACCCTTGTGGCCCAGGACCGCGCGGGTTCTGAGGGACTGGTTCCGCGAGTTGGGACAATCAGAGCAAGCGATGGCATTCCCGAGCACTCGCGGAGAGCCGCTGACACGATTCGCTATCCATTTGTTGTTGCGGAAAGCGGTTGATCGGGCATCCTCGCGTTGCACCACTCTTAAGAAAAAGCGTGTGTCGCCACACGTGGTTCGGCATGGTACGGCGATGGCGTTGCTTCAGTCTGGCGTCGACATCGCCGTGATCGCGCTGTGGCTGGGACATGAGAGCATCGAGACTACAAATGTTTACGTACACGCGAATCTTGCCATGAAAGAGAAGGCGCTCGCAAAGGTCGCTCCGATCGGGAGACGGTTCCGGCGATTCCGCGCGAACGATCACTTGCTGGCGTTCTTGGAATCGCTCTGACTACGAAGGGGGGCGCATTCGGACGCGCCCCCCATTTTGCACGCTGCCCACGTCGTCAGTGACTAGCCGGTTCTGGCATTGTGAGTGCTATAGATTTTTCGCCAATTTGGACGCGATTGATTACCGATGGTACTTCCAAACGCTACGTGTTCCTCGGTAGGATTGGGATAGCAGTGATGCTGAGGAAGACATAATGAAGTTGAAGCGCCTCCTCTGGTGGGCAATTCTCATTCTTACCATTGTCCCGACCGCCTTTGGCGGGATTCGGCCTTCGTTCCGGCTGGACCATTCGGCGTGGAAGGCTACTCACATTGTGATAGCAGTCACGACCGCAACGCATGGAACATTCGAGGTTGTGGAGTCTTTGAAGGGCGACCTGCATGTTGGTGCTCGTCTCGTGATTCCCGACCTTCGCCCATCAGATGACGCTGAACCAATTGTTTCTTCTTTGGAGTCGCCGGAATCAGTTCTGTGCCACCCCGGCTCGCGTTTGATCCCGAAACAGCCTGTCGGTTCCCGAGTGATTCTGTTCCTGGTTGGTGGAACCCATGAACCAGTTTCGCAGGGTAAAGCTGAAGTTGAAGGATGGAAGCCATCCGACATCATGGACAGTATGCAGGCTTCCGTTGTGTGGATTGAGGGCAGCGGCCTTTACGCGTTCGAGCAGGTGATGAATCCGGGGCTACCAATGCTTTGCCAGTTGCGTGAGTCAGAGACGGACGTGAGGAATCGGGTTGCTGAGATTGCCCAGATTCAATCCCAGATCGCCGCTGACCTCTCGGTGCCGGACGGGACTGAGCGCGCCGAGCGACTCAGGCAATATGTCGATTCGTCCATCCTTCCAGTTCGACTGGCGGCGCTAGACGAGTTGGGCAAATCGGGGCCGGCCGCGATTCCGGTGATTTCCAGAATGATCGACGACCCATCATTCTCCCGTGAGTCGTCTGACTTGATTCACGCGCTTGTGGATGCTGGAGGGAAAGCGGCGGGACCCGAACTCACGCGCCGCCTACAACGAGAACTGGAATTCTGGAAATCTAAAGGCCCAACTCTTCGACGCAACTGGTGGAATGAAAACCTGAACGGGTATTCACCATTCCGCGCGCACGATTCGGTGAGTTACGAACTAATTGTTGGGCTGCGCAAAATACGCTATCAGGGCGCTTTAGCCACGGCGGTGGAGTTTCGGAAAGTTTGGCAATCTGTTCCTCCCGCCGACAACTCGTCCACTGAGGACGAGATTGGCATTAAATGTCTGGAACTGATTCGTGCGCTCAAAGCTGAGTGACATCGGGGTCGCTGAATCCGTCGAGTGTCGAAACCAGGCGTTAGCACGTTTTGACCACGGTGAGCGTAACGGCGATATTACGTCAACCTGCGGGTGGTGGCGGAATAATGCTTGGAGGCATAGGGCCTCCAAATTGAATTGTCTCGAATATCTTCAGCGCCAATTTCTGTTGTGCGGCGGTCAGGTCTTTCCCAAAAAGACAAAGCTCATCGTGGCCCGGTATTTTGCGGAAATACACGCCTGTGATGCCGTTGCCCGCTGTTCGTGGGCTGACTACTTTTGCAGAAAGCCCACCGATGGACTCCCTGGTGATAATGTACGCTGGCTTCTTCGCCTTCCTGAGTTCGGTTGAGTACCGGCCAAAATCAAAGGTGAGCGCGATGCCGTCCCCGACAAACTCGCCGACATAAGAATCGACTCCCATCAGCTGGTGAAACTTCCATCCCAATGGAGCCAAAATCGAGAATGGGCCAGCGTCGAGTTTGTGCCAGCACGCTGCAACGGGAACTGATGTTCCGTCACACTTCGTTACCTCCGCTGAGCCACTTCCTCGGACTTGAGCATAAGAGCAGAGCGTCAGAAGAAAGAGAGCGGTTCCGACGTGGACCGCCTTACGGCGTTGAGTCGCAGCCATGCAAGACAATTATGCCGCAGAGACACTGACAAGGACAGATAACTGTCGTTATCAGGCCATAGCGCTCACCACCTGGAATGGCTGGGTTCGGATTCTGGGCGGATCGCGGCAATCCCCAGATAATCCGCTTCGGTTGAACGCCGGTTTTGCGATTCTGCGAACGGCTGACTTGGGATGCCGCGAGATCAGGGTCTGCGCAGCCTGAAACGCCAGTGTGTTCAGCCTGCTTGGAGGAACCCGCACTACGTCAATCGCCACAACGCCATCAGGCAGTGTTCATGGGAACGGGGAGCAGGCGCGCAAGGGTGAGTTCACATAGTCCGGCCGATGACATGAAGCTTCCTATGTGTTCAATAACATAGGAAGCTGTAGGTGTGAAACTTCGCCATCGCTCCGAGGTATGCGGTGAGGACTTCACTGTGACCGGACTCCAATGCTGCAACGAGGAAATCCACGGCCTCTTTGGTTCGTGTGTTGACTTCTTCTAATTTCATTGTTTTTCCCTTTCTTCCGTTTCCGGCTTGTTTCTTTCTTCACTTGAGCGGCAGCGGGAAGAAACAAGGCGGAACGGTGAAAGGGACAGAACGGAGGCCGAAGGAGGGTGGCAGGGCGTGAGTGAAAGCGCGGTGAGTGCCAAACGCGGTTGGGGTTAGTTTGGCGCGAAACCGGCGCAGTCCGAAACGCCCGTCCGAGCCGCGGCCAAGCGGCGTCCACCCGCAGGAGGGCGGAGTGTGAAACGATGCGGAGCCTCCAGGCTGGATTGCTGGAGAGGGGCTGTCCTGCTGTTTGGGATTCTTGGAGTTGGAAGGCGAACGATCAGTTTAGGGTCAGCTTCAGGAACCGGGTTACAAGACCTGTCCCGGAAACGAACAGGTCTCTTAGTCTTTCTCTGTCGGTTCCGATGCGGTTTCTAAATCCTCATCTGCATCGTATGTAGGCTTCATCTCTTGTTCGTCATCGGTGACAATGTTAACTCCCGGGTACAGTCTCCGGAGATCCCATTCGTTCACCCATCTACGGACATATGAGCGCATTCGCCGAGTCACCGATGTTCGTGGGGGCGGTATTGCAGGCGGGTCCCAAGAGTACGCGGCAGCATGCATTGTCTTCAGGCGTTCGTATGTTTTAAGTAATGTGGCGTCGTCAGGGGGTTGCAACAATACGATGGACCGTTCTATTAGCCTCATACCGGTCTCGGCCCAGGCGGCCATAGCGGTGTACTCGTCAGTTCCTTTGGCACGGAACCTTGGTCCGATGGCGTCACGATCGCTCTTTTCCTGAAGTACAGCTAGTCCGAAATCATCCGTAATAGCTGCAACGGATACAATGCCGGGGAGTGACGCACCTTGGATTTGTCCTAACCAGCGCGCCAACTCAGCGTACGATTTGCCGCGTTGTTGCAGGCTGTACCTGCCAATGAGCTCAACTTCGTCAATGAGCAATACCCAGCCGCTGTAGCCAGCAGCGAGAATCAGATGCGATGCGAAGACAAAGCGTTGAATTGCTAGCTCCCTGAGTTTTACCGGTTTCAGCGTATACGCTTCCGCACAGTTGACCTGTTTCAGACCTTGCCTGATGCGATTGATGGATAATCGATCCCCGGACCAGAACCCGGTAATCTGGTCGACGAGTTCTGGGTCATTATTGAGCCGTTCGTGGAGCAGAAGTGTGGCCGGGAACAAGGGGCTCAGGCCGCTGTTGGCGCTGTTTGCACATCGGTAGAGTTCTGCATATTCCTGGGTGTTCGGTTTTAGTCGTAAAGCGATCTCCTGAATGACTTGTCCGCTCATGCCCGGAACGACAGCTCCGTCAATTGCGGCCTGAAAGACTTTGGCAGGATCGAAAAGTGGCGTTTCCTTACTGATGACGATCCGGCTGCACACAAAGTTGTTCGAGACGGCAACGTGTTCTAGATACTCCAGCAGGTGAGACTTGCCGGTGCCGAATCCTCCCGCAACCAATAGGCCGGTGGCCTGCTTGCCTTGCTGCGCCGCCACCTGAGTGGCCGTGAGTTTTTCGGTAAAAAGGTTTTCCACTTCGACTTGGTTCGACCCAAGAACCCTTACGGCATCGCGATTAGGCACGCCGCTGCGAAGTGCCTCTAATGCGCGCTGATAGTTGATTACTGTTTCAGTCTGCAAGGTCCCTCCTTTAGGCTGACGCAACTCGGACCAAGGAAGCCATCGGATTTACCAACTTCTTGTCCCGAATCTCATCGAAAACCCTGAATTTTAGAGCTTCGTAGGCACTGAGTCCTCGACTGTGGTCCTCAAGGAATGCGGTGCTCGGCAACACAACCATGAGATAGCCGCTAACACGATCTGACCCGTCAATGAATTGGCGTAAAACCTCGTACGCATCGAGGACAGCCGCCTTCGTGTAATAGAGGCCACGGTCCTGGGGATCACGCGGGAGCATTAGCCGCGCCGTGTCCATCAGTAGAAGAATGCCTGGATGACCAGCCAGCCGGACCCAGTGAACCATGGATTCGAAAAAATAGCGCGCGGTGGCGCGGTTGACTTTGCGGAATATCTGATACGGCTTCACCGCGCTGACCGTTTTGTTTCGGCCAGTGAGCCAGTCCATTAGCGTGCGGACTGTCAGCGCTCCATCCGGGCCTCCTGATAGTTCTGCGAGGCAGAGGTGCGTCATTGCTACTCGAAAGTCTTTGGCAAGCCTGCGTTCTTTGAATACGTGACTCGCGATTTGCTTCTTCAAATCGAGCAGCACGAGCTGCTGCTCGACACCGCTCTCGGTGGCGATCTGCTCGTACAGCGGGACATCATCGGTTACATCGCTGGGCCAAGCATACCCTGCCTGAGCAGCGAGTCTGCGGATGACCTGCCGGCTCAGTCCGTGCCAGGAGAGTTGTTCCGCGGTACGGAAGAAAACTTCGTCCATCATGTGAATTCGTGTATCGCCCGCACTAACCTTCGCAACCACGTAGCCTAACTCCAGACCGGAATGGGCGAGGCCGTCGCGGATGCACTGGCCGGATGGGTGATCAAGCGCGACCGCAAATTTCACGCTGGAACCTCCATCTCGGATGTACTTGCCGAGATATTCCTGCTGAATAAAACCTAGCCACTCCTGAGGTTGTATGAAGGCGGTCATTCCGTTCCCTCCACAAATTGAATTCCGTAGTAGGTGACGGCGTCACCATCGGGTGAGACAAACGAAAATGTGCCCTTACCAGTCTTTGTTCCTGTACTCGCAGGGAGACTGACGTTGGTGCCAGATCTTGTTCGGGTTATTCCGCTACGATCTAAGAGGAATAGGTCACGTGCAAATTCCGTTTGGCCGTAGGTGGAACCCGATCCAGGGAGCAATGTAAGGCACTCGTAAACTGCGGCCAAGGCGATAGTCTTCCCATATTCCTTGCTTGTTAACAGTCGGTAAGTGCGATGGAGCAATTCCAAAAACTGCTCCGCAGCGACCTTGGGCTTTGCAGTTTGAACGGTTTTAAGAATCTTCATCAGGCGCGAGGGTCGAACTGCCTGGATCTTCTTTCGATCGATGGTTACGGTGCGTTCGGACGGAAGGATTCGGAGGACCGATGGATAGACCAAATATCCGTCATCGAGTCGCTGAATCTGGATATTGTTAGCTCGTGCTGCTTCTAGAATTTCGTTGGCGTAGGACTCCCGAAAATAGTGTTCCTCAGCATCGGGAGTGAACGGCCAAGCCGCCTTAGTGTTTTCTACCTCCTGACAGACGGATTGCGTTATCACGGTGAGTTTTTCGGCTGACTTGTGCATATCGGCGAGGTTGCCTTCCGCCGCTGCCTTCTGGAGCTGCTTTAAAGCAGCCGCAAGATCCGCAACAGATTTGGTCGCGGAGCTAGCTGCTCGCTCCGTATCGGTAAATGCGCCCTCGAATGTCATCTGCAAATCTCCATCTAATAAGAATTCCGGTACGATCTTAACCACCGGAGATGCCTGGGTTTCACAGGATCCTACCAACAAACACGTGCCCTGGGCACCCGTAACGGCCACCGAGTCCTCCGACAGTGAATTCGTCCTGATGCAAGTTGCCTTCACTAGGCCTGATCGTCTGCGGAGGAACGCCGAGCTGCGAACAATTGCGCACTTTTTTGGAGGTTGCAGTCCCGGCAAAGCACCTCCACATTATCTGCGGTGCCGCAGCCGCCCCATGCGCGTGGAATGATGTGATCAAACTGGAGATTTGTCTTTGCTCCGCAATTGCGGCAACGACCACCGTCGCGGGCCCATACAAAGAGTCTCGTGTCGTGGGAAATTCTTTGGTCCTCCCCACTGTTCGGGATGTGGTGTCTCACCCAGTCCGGTCGTCCTTTGGGCAACCTCCGGAGCCGGGGAGGTTTCGGTTTCCACGCGAGGCGGGTTGTCATAATTTCACTCCTGCGAGCGTTGCCAAATCTTCGATCGCCCGGCTTAGGTTCCGGAGCATAATAGTTTTCTGCGGGTGCCCCGCCTTGAGATCCTGGATGTCGCTGGCAGGTGCCGAGCGCAGCTTCTCGGTTGCGTCCTTCACTGCCGCAAAGAGATCGCTCTCCAGCGAAGGGTCCGCTTGCATGAGAACCTTCACTGCTTCATCCATTCCTTTTTCGTCAAGCGCCTTTAACGCGGCAGGCGTGGAAACAATTGTCGGCAGAGAGCGAATCTGTTTTGAATCGGTGATGCGCCCGTCTTCAAGCCACCGGTGAAACCGCTGCTTGAACTGAAGGTTGTTCTGGAATTGCTCCCTGATCTCCTTCTTTTTCATGACTTCGTGGAAAAAAGAGAACTTTTTGATATTGTTCTGTCCGGGAAACAGGTTCAAGTAATCCGTCGTCGCTTGGTATGCCCAGAGCAATTCCTTGATTTTAGAATTGCTCAAACGGAGGTGGTTCGAAAGCCAGTCGTATGTTTTGCCGTAGATGTTGAACAAATCGGAGACGTGCTTCGCCTGTTCATAGGCATCCCACCGTATTTTGCTGGCAACGTGCATGTCAGCGAGGAGTACGGCTAGGTCTTCTTCCGTCAGCTCAACGTCGAAGATCATGGCGGGCATCGTCATGAACCGAGTATCGTGCGGGTACTGGTCTAACAAATGCCGACAGGCGACCGTCCTGCAGTTTCCTTCACGGACCCGGAACTTGCCGTTCATGCGCTGGACGATCACCGACTCGTAGACTCCGCCATTTTGCTGAATTGACTGAGCAAGGGCCTTGACCGCGTCCTTGTCCCAAATGAGGGCATCGAGTTCGTTCTCCGCAACGAGGCCCGCCTTTTGCCCAACCAAGTATTGAATGCGAGGGTTTGATGGGTCGAGTTCGCAGTCCGAAACTGCGAGCGCTTGACGGTTGTATGGCACCTGTTTTCCTTGAATGGTCATGTATTCGGGCATTTGGAGCACCTCCTCTGTAGAGAAATCATATTAATACTACGTATTACTACTGTCAACTACTATTTTCGTTTTATTACAATAAGTAGGCAACGGTCGTTAACGGTCCTAATAGTTACCAACAAGTTTCTTATAATCAATGGCATGGCACGAGACAGGGAGAACCGAAACCTTCGAAGGGGCAGCCCCTAGAGGATGGCCAACCCACGCATGACCTCGGTCTTGAACGGGTGTATCGAGGCAGCGAGGCAGATCTTGGTGGGAGCAGGGAGCCAAATCTCGTCGCCTAACCCTCGTTGCAAGAAGGGGGCGGCGAGGACAATTCTTTTACAAAGAGCTTGAGCGCCAGCGCGTGAAAAGCACGCCGAACCGGAGCAAGGGACAGAACGGAGGTCTGAGGAGGGTGGCGGGACGTGAGTGAAAGCGCGGTGAGTGCCAAACGGGGTTGAGGTTAGTTTGGCGCGAAATCGGCGCAGTCCGAAACGCCCGTCCGAGCCGCGGCCAAACGGCGCCTACCCGGAAGAGGGCGGCGTGGAAGAAAGGACGGCGTAGCCTGTGCCGTATCCAGCCATCGGCCTTTGATGCGGTCCTCAACGATGTTGATTGCGGCGTTCCAATCGGATCGGCTAATCCTTTTGAGCTTCGATGCCCCACAGTCGCAGGCGAGATTCGAAATAAGCTCGAAACAAGTTCCTTCTTTCACCTCATGCGCATCTTGCTGGAATTGCACGGAGTCCCGGGAGTGATGGTTCGCGTCGCTGCCAACGTGCGTAAAGGGCTTGTCCAACTCGCTCTGCTGCGTTCGGCGAGCCACTCCATGCACACGGAGAGTTGAGTTTAGCCTAATCCTCACAGAGGCAGGGTAGAATTCTCTACAGTTCCGGAGCGGTCTGATGAAAGTTGGGAACAAGGTGAACGTAAATGCCGAGGCAACAACTTGGCGCACCGTACTAGGCAAAGGGCAAGCCTTCGTGGTTGGACTACCATCAGAGTTCAATCTGACAGACGCCCTGCAAAATGCGGCCACGATTCAGCTTGCGACGGCGTTCGCACATCGCGGTGGGTGGCAGCACTTCCGGAAAGGAGTCTCAGACGGACACGCTTCGGTTGCTCTCCTTACCGGCGTGGAGTTTTTCCAAACAGAACCGGAATTGCTCAGAGAATGGCTGGAGCTGAAGTCTAAGGAAGCGAGTCGGATCGACGCCAAGCTCGCGTCCGATAAAGTTTTCTTCCACCCTAAAGTGCTGATAGTCACTGGCGGCGGTCAGCGACGCGATTTCGCAATTGTAGGGTCCGGCAATCTCTCGCAGGGCGGGCTCCACAACAATACGGAATGTGGCCTGTATGTCGAGGATCCCGACTTCATCAAGGAATTGCGCTTATGGTTCACAACTCAATTCGAACCGGCGACTCCCCTGACGGGCGAAATCATTAAGAAATACGAGCCTTCGTACAAAAAGAACCGCGACCGTCGAAAGAAATTGGAGGAAGAACAGCGGGAAATAGCTAGAGAACTAGCATTTCTCGGTGATGCCGTAATGGCCTCTTGGAATGAGGCAGTGCAGGAAGCGACAGAGTATTTTCAAGGGACGCAATTTGCGAAAGACTATCAAGAACGCCGAGAAGGAGCAGACCTGATCCTGAAGGTGCTGAAGGCTCCCGATTTCGCATTCGACAAAAATGGTTGGCACGATTTTTACGACGTTGGACCGCTTGGTCAACTCGACTATCGCCAGCGTGACGGCGTGTTCAAACAGAAGGTCCGTCTTCAAAAAGCACTGCGCGGTCTTGTGGCGGGTGGGAAACACGCGCTCCCGCTGGTTCTCGATCACGATGGAAATCTTCATGTGAACGGTTTGGGCTTGAACACAGTCTCGAAGATTCTTGCAGCGTATGACCCGAGCACTTGGCCTGTGTTCAACAACCGTGTTGCCGCGGTTCTAGCTGATTTTGGATACAAAGCACCGCGTGGAGTCGGGACTGCCGGAAGATATTTGGCCTACAAGAATGCAATGGACAAATTCATCGCTGCCTGCACTGCGGTGGGATGCAACGGGGTGGATGCTCTCGCTTTAGACGCTTTCTTTTACAACCAGTCCAAGCAGCTCGATATATATAGGACGAAGGAGTAGGTCTCCGTGTATGGAATTGCCCCTTGAACCCGAAACGCTATGGTGTTTCGCCCGGTCGAAGACACCGATTTGACGAATGTCAAAATGACGCTTTGATGCGGAGAATGATAATGTAACGCTCGGTACTTCAAAAATGAAAGAGTACAAGAAGCTGGAAGACAAATTCAGGCACGGTAAGATTGTTCGTGTGGAACCACTTGAGGGATCATCTCGACTGGACTCGCCACTTTTCCATACCGCTATCTACGTGAATCGAGCTACTAGAAATTTGAAGAAAGCTAGCCACGGAAGGGATATTTCCGACCCTCTCACGGAGCACAAGCCGTGGACAACGGGGGGGAAACTCCTCGCCAAAGCACAGGACGCGGGCCGTGAACTCGCGCTCATCTTTGGCTACTACGAGAGGCTGGAGTATTGGGCGGTGGCGAGAGAGATCGTGATTGAAACCGAGGGGGAAGACAAGCCGGTCACCCGATACCGTTTTGCCGAGCTGCAGCGAATCCCAGGTCGGCGGCGAGAGCGCAAAGACCTGATCGTGGTAAGCACGAAGAAGCCCCTGCCCAATGACTTCATCAAGTCGTATGCGTTGGTTCAGACGCCCAGCTTTTTGCAATCTAGGGCCAGCAAGAGCCTGGAATAGCGGGAAGATCCTAGGCTGGCTGGCTAATTCCTCCGACGCGCCTTTCGGAGGAAGGCGGAGCGCGTACTTTGAAGAATTCGGAGGGCACGCGAACCGGTGATCCTCAGTAGTGCGCACTACGATGGCGGGGCTTCACTGTCGAGGAGTGTCGATGACGCGTACAACCGTTGTGGTCCCTGGGCGTCTCGCTTGGCAGGAAGACCGTTTTCGAGCTGCCGAGCAGAACGCGCTCGGGTTGCAGATCCTAACGCCGGCGCAACTTGCGGGTCGGCTTGCCGGCGGTTTTCTGGAGGCGGCATCGCGGGACGCCTGCCATTCGCTTGTTCGTGATGCGTTAGCCAATCTTGAGTTCGCTGAACTTGAACAACTCCGAGAAATGCCGGGCGCAGTCAAGGCTATTTCCGCCACCTTGATGAAGGTCTGGGATGCTGACCTGGATCTTCAAGCACTTGCTGCTCGGTCCCCTCGCATCAACGATTTAGCGCAGATCGAAGCCTATGTTCGGGATCATCTGCCGTGCGGGATGAAGTTGCAGCGCGAGCTTGTTTCCGCTGCGGTCGCAAACCTGAAGAACGCGGGTTCCGTATTGGGGTCAGTGACCGTTCGCGGATTTGTCTTCGTGGCTCCCTGCTGGCGTAGGCTGTTTCTCTCTTTGGCTGGGAGCGCATCGGTTGAGTGGCGTTCGATTGAGACGCTAAGGGAACTTTTGAATTGGACCCAAGGTTCCGCCATTCGTCCAGTTTTCAAGTCGAAGGAAACGCCGAGCCAAAGCTCGGTCATTTGCGCCACACCCAAGCACGAAGTGATCGAAGCGCTCCGCTGGGCGCGCGAGCTGATCGTCTCCGGTCGTGCCAAACCACAAGAAATTGCGATTGTTGCGTCGGCGACCGCGGACTGGGACGACGATTTTCGAGTACTCGTGGCAGACAGCCAGTTGCCTCTACATTTCGTCCATGGGCGCAACGCAAGCTCGACGTTTCCCGGACAGCAGGCCGCTTCCCTCGCCACCGTCGTGCTTGAGGGGCTGAGTCATGATCGTGTGATTCGTGCGTTGCGTCTCCTGCACAACACTTCAAAGCTAAAGAGCTTGCCGAGTGATTGGTACACAGACCTAGACCCGGACGCACCGTTGTTGAAACTCGGTCACTGGCAGGTTTCATTGGACAAGCTTGCACAGGACTCCGAGAGGCCAGATTATCGCCCAACCTTACTCCCTATTCTCGACCTCCTGTCGAAAGGCGCTCCGGCGGGGGAGCAAGTTGGGGAGGAGCTGCTATCCGGCCAGGCGCGAGCCATCTGGCGGCGAGCACTGCTGGATGGACCGCCAGAGGCTCTCATGACCACGATCGGGCAGGTTCGCGTCTCGGATGAATCTGATCCGAACGCGAACATCATCTGGGGACCGGCTCACGCGGTGGCAACTGCTCCGCGTCCGTTCACATTCATGCTGGGCCTGACCAGCCGTAATTGGCCTCGGCAGGGTCGAGAGGACGGTCTTCTTCCGGCGCACATTCTAGACACGGCACTGCTGGAGCCCGCGAGTGTGACCCTGGAGGACAGAACTCACTTCGCCGTGTTGCGTGATGCCGCCAACGAAATCGTATATTCGCGCAGTCGCCGGGATAGCGAGGGACGCCTGCTTGGGACCAGCCCGTTGGCACTCTCCGAGTTAGCGGCGCAACATTTGCAAAGGTCACGTATACCACAACACGCCTTCAGCGAGTCCGATCGTCTTCTCGCGCGCAGGCAGGAGTTTTCCGAGACCGAGGGTGCAATGTCGGCAATCGCCTGCTATCGAGATTGGCGCAGTCTTAAGATCACGGCCCACGACGGTCTGCTGAATTCCGGGCACCCGGTAATCGAAGCGGCGATCATGCGGGCGCACTCTGCGACGTCGCTCCGCCGGATGTTGACCGATCCCCTTGGTTTCGTTTGGGGTTACGCACTTGGCTGGAAGCCGCCATCCCCGCTGTCACAAGAGGAACCCCTCGCACTCGACAACCCAACCTACGGGATACTGGTGCACGAATTGTTGCGTCTGGCGTCTGCATCCCTCGAATCAAACAGCGGGTTCGCGGTAGCCACTCAGATGCAGGTGGAGTCGGCGATAGCGGAAGCTACCAGGCGAGTCGGACTTGACTGGGAATTGACGAAGCCGCTGCCGCCCAGCCTTCTCTGGCAACGTACACTGACACAAGCCCGCGACACTGCCTTGTCTGCGCTGATGTGGCCGTTGCCTAAATTCAAAGACCAAAAGACCTACGTTGAGGTCCCATTCGGAGGACTAGAGGGGGGCGACGATAACGTGCCTTGGGATCGAAATGCTCTTGTGGCCATTCCTGGTTCCGATCTCAAACTTCGAGGCAAGATTGACCGCCTCGATTTGGACGCCAAATCGATAAACGCCCGCGTGATTGACTACAAGACCGGACGCTGTCCGGACGAAGAACCTGGACTTGACAATGGCAAGGAGTTACAACGCTGTCTGTACGCGGTAGCCGTTAAGGCACTTCTCGGACAAGTTATGGCGGTTGAGGCGGCGTTGCTGTATCCGGGTTCCGAGGGAAATCTGTACTCGCTCTCTGACCCGAGCGTACAAACCAAGGAACTCATACGCTTCCTTCAACTCGCGGAGGAGATGCTTCGGTCGGGGCGATCTGTCTTCGGTATGGGAGCGGAGAGCCGCTACAACGATCTGGCTTTTGCCCTTCCCGCAAACGCGGAGGGTGTGTATTTCTCACAGAAGGCTGCGGCGCGGGATGCGATGGTAGGAGATTTAAGCAGCCTCTGGGGAGAGAACTGATGCCGGAGTTGAGCGACACAAAGCATCGGCAACGTGCGCTGACCGATCACTCGGCGACTCTACTCGTGGAAGCGGGCGCTGGAACAGGCAAGACGTCCCTGTTGGCCGGACGGGTAGCGTTGCTTCTAGCCTCGGGAGTCCATCCTCGCAACGTTGCAGCAATTACCTTCACCGAACTGGCCGCTAGCGAATTGCTCCAAAGGATTCAAGAATACGTTCGGGAGCTTGTGAGCGGGAATGTTCCCGAACCGCTGCAGATCGCAATGGCAGAGGACTTCGCGGACGGAGAGTCGGAACCTCTTTCATTGGCTGCATCCGCCGCAGAGGGACTCACGGACAAACAGATGGAGTCCCTCTCATCGGCGGCAGCCGCATTGGATGAAGTGACGTGTACGACCATCCATGGATTCTGTCAGCGGCTGACTACACCTTACCCCATCGAGGCAAATGTCGATCCGGGTGCGGTAATGATGGACGAAGGCGAAGCCGATTTGAATCACAAGACGTTGCTACGGCAGTGGCTCCGAAATCGCTTGGAGGGGCCGCAGGCGGACGATCCACTCGCAGAGCTGTTGGTGATCGAAGGGGAGCAGGGTCTAAGGCTGATAGAGCAACTGGCCGAAGCCCGCCGAGCTCGTCGGACCGCACGCGCACCGCAAGCGAAGTTGTCACAGAAACATATCGACGAATTCCGCAAGTCGGTCACTTCGTTTCGAAAATGGTATGCAGGAGCACAGAGTCTTGGTCTTCAAGAACCTATAACGGAGGAGTACGTCTCTGGGTTCGAGGCGCTTTCCGCCCAGTACGCCTCTGGCTATAGCGCTGACACCGGCTTTCGACAGTTGTGGGGTTATGCGCATCCACAGCAAATTTCGGCAATGAAGAAGAATTCCTATAAATTGAGGCAATACAAGTGCAAGGGGAAATGGGTTGCAGCTGCGAAATCTACCGGTCAGTCGCAAGCTAAAGCCGATCGACATAACGACGAAGCGTGCGCGCTCTACGATAGGGTCGCGGAGTCTCTTCAGACGCTCGTTGGCCTGGCCGCTGAGTCCGCGCAGTCGCAACTGATTTCAGCCCTCGATGATTTCCAGGCTTCTTTCCGGGCGTTCAAACGGGAATCTGCGCTGCTCGATTTCGACGATCTCCTTTACTTTGCCCGCGATTTGCTCCGAACGCATCCTGCCGTTCGTACCGCGCTCGCAGAACGCTACCAATACATCTTAGTCGATGAATTTCAGGACACGGACCCGCTGCAGTCCGAGATCTTGTTCCTGTTGTGCGGCGAAGATGTCGCCGATAAACCCTGGCCCGAACAGCGGCTGCGGCCAGGGCAACTGTTCCTGGTCGGAGACCCGAAACAATCGGTTTACCGGTTTCGGCGTGCGGATATCCGATCCTACAAAGAGGCGAAAGCCGCAATCCAGAGACAATGGCCCGAGAACGTCCTTGCCATCACAGATAACTTCCGCTCGCGGGGGCCGATTCTCGATTTTGTCAATCAACGGTTTGCTGTTCCATTGAGCTCAATCGGGTACGAACCGTTGGTTTCTACCGTCACATCGGGCGGCAAGGATCCGTTCTCCATCGGACGGATCCCGATCGGCGCAGAAAGCTCGGAGTACACGGTGTATGAGTGGCGCGAACTTGAAGCGCAAGCAGTAGCCGAGCTTTGCCATAAACTGATCGGGAGATTCACGGTGCGTGCAAACAACGAATTGGTTCCCTGCCGTCCTGGTGATATCGCTCTGTTGGCTCCAACCGGAACAGATCTCTGGATATTCGAGCGGGCTCTTGAGGACATGGATATCCCCATTGCTACCCAGGCCGGCAAGGGATTCTTCATCCGGCAGGAAGTGCATGACCTGGTGGCGATAGCTCGGATTCTTTCCAACAGCCGGGACACGCTAGCGTTGGGAGCACTGCTTCGTGGACCTCTCGTCGGACTTACCGAGCAGGAACTCCTAGATATTGTTGTTGGATTACCACAACGTGACGGCGAGTACGGACGATTGCGGCTTTGGACGTACGCGGCCGAAATCAATCATCCGCTAGCCGGGGAAGTCATCCGAGTTCTTCAGAGTCTTGGGCGAAAGGCGTATCAGACCTCGCCTTTTGACATCTTGTCCGCAACCGCGGAAGAGCTTCATGTCCGCGCGCTCCTGGCCCAGCGGCATCCACGCTATGTCGAGCGCGCCCTTGCCAACGTAGAGCGCTTTCTCGAAATGGCAAAGCCATATTCGGTTCGCGGCCTGCGGGTCTTCGCGGACGACATGACTCGACTTTGGGAAGAAGGTGAACGCGAAGTCGAAGGCCGAGCCGACGCGACCCACGACGCCGTCCACATAGTCTCCATTCACAGTGCCAAGGGGCTGGAGTGGCCGGTCGTGATCCCGATCAACCTCGTGACAGCTATGCGATCCGCCACTGGAGTTCTTCACCGGGCGACGGACGATACTTTGCATTTCGGCTTGAAAACTTTAAACCCGCCGGAGTACGACTTGCTCAAGGAAGTTGAGAACCGAGAGCTCGGCGAAGAACGTATTCGCTTACTTTACGTTGCGTGCACGCGCGCCCGAGACCTGCTCGTATTCCCTCACTATTTGGGTAAGTTTAGTAATTGCTGGCACAAGCAAGTGGATTTGCAGTTGCACTCGATACCCGAGTTCCCAAGTCTGGATGCGACAGAAGGAGAGCGCAAGCCAACCGCGCCACCGCTGAATGAACAGACGCCAGAGGTCTTTCGCCGAGAGGCGGCGAGGCTCGTAGAGCAAACGAGGAATGTCCGGTGGATCCAGCCGAGCGCAAGCGAAATCGAGGAGATCCCACCGCCCGCCCCTCCAGAAGACGAATTCGCGGAGCCTATTCCTGATGTTCGTGGCAGCGCCGCCCGTGGGAGGGTCTTGCACAAACTAATGGAGCAGATTTTTTCGGGCGAGACGCGGGACGACGACGCTGGTCTACAGACCCGGGCCGCTGAACTGCTGCGGCAGCTTGGAGAGAATGATCATCCTAACCCGTCGGATGGACCATCGTCTCTGGAAATCGCCTCCACGATCCTCCGTACCTTTCAATTGCCAATCGTGGCGCAATATCGCCAGGTACTGCAACCGGAATTTGGAGCGTTTCGGCTAACGCTGGCCGACAAGAATGACATCATTGGTAAAGCTGGTATCGTCGACGCCATCGCATACAATCTCGAAGGCACACCGGAACTCGTCTTCGATTGGAAGAGCGATGTTGCGCCAACGCCCGACACGCGGGAACGCCACGCGGCGCAGGTTCGGGAGTATTTGGAAATGACAGGCGCCCATCGTGGGCTCGTTGTCTACATGAGCTCTGGTGAAGTGCGGGAAGTTGTCCCTCGAATAAGCCGGCCAGTTTCAGCTACTTGACTTGTTCCCACGCTAGGGCGAAGAGGACAGACGCAGAGGGGTGCTTGACCGGGGGCAAATGGCTTGCTCAGAACTGGTTAATTCTAGGTGAAAGTCGCCAATCGGGTTTTCGGTGCGGCAGGAGCGGGTGCCGCACGCAGAGCTGCCCAGGCTGCGTCCAGACCGGCTTTGGACATCGCTTTTACAGAGGAATACTTCCACTCATCTAGGAACAGGACGGAATGCGCTTGGATATCCGTGATCAAAGGCGCGGCCAAAGCGCTATTTTGAGCGGTCATCGTGGTCTTCGCGGCGTCCCATAGTTCTGCCAGTTCGATCTCAGCAAAATCGTCGCGGAAACGAATGGTGCCTTGGTGACGGACGAGTAGTCCCCGAAGGTCCATTTCAAATGCAGTCCGAAGATAACAGGCTGCGTCTATCAGATCCTGTTCCGATGGAGCGCCCTTCACAAGCAGATCGTTAGCGTCTTTCGCAAGATTCTCGTCCTTCTCCTCCTTCGGAAAGGTCAGCAACCCTACTGCCCGGATCGCGGCTTCAACCTCCGTTTTTGCCAAACTGATCGGATGGAAATGAGCAGACGGATTAAGCACCCCTTTGCGAAAAAGCTTCACTCTTTGCACGCGGAACAGAGAGATAGCCTTTGTGCCACGCCGTTTAAGGCGCTGGTCAATCGCATCCAGGAAGTCCTCCGTGTCGAGGTTGCGGGCATCTAGCTTGTATGCGACCGGAACCGAGTGGTTATTGCAGTACGATTTGAGTTTCATTTCAAAAGCAGCGCGAGCATAGAGAGCCGCTGCGCGCATGTCACTGTTCGGCGGAGTTAGGTAGCTCACAGCCAATTGAATGAAATGCTCAGCAGGCTTTGCAGGATAACTTTTCAGAACAGGTACATCAACACTCTGGCCGCCTTCCAGCACTTCCTTGATCTCCATTTCGCAGGCCGCCCAATCATCCGGATACAAGAAGGCTAATTGGGCAAGTTCAAACCAAACTCGGTCATAAGTCAGCAACACAATCTGCCAGCCCTTGGAGACAAATTCATTTTCAAGTAATCCAACTACCGGCATGCGATGTGTCATATCCAAACCAATGAGCACGTCGTCCAACACCAGCAGCCGCGGCTCCGGACCCGTCAGTGCGTCGGGGACCTCAACCTTCAACGCGGCTAGATAAAACGCTAAAGCAATCGCCGTCAGGCGCGCCTCATTAAGAAATGCCGCAGGATGCTCAAGCAATCGACCCCGAAACTGGCATCGCAGGAGCAATTCTGGCTCCTTCGGCCAGGGTGGATCCGCAGCGATATCCGGTGCTTTGACCTGGCGGCGGTACTCGAAATCAACGTCGAGCAATGGATCGAGAAGCTTGATGAATCCGTTTGCGACTCTTTGGATATCCAATACTCTCTGCCATAAAGCATCATTGAAAGATTGAATGCGCGAGTCAATCAGTTCGCGTTGACCAGCGACATACTTTTGAAATTCTACGGCTTCATCGTACTGAGGAATGCTGTCTTCATCGTCAGCCGCATCTGGAGTCTCAAGGCCATATAGTATCTTTTCAGCATCATCCATCTTTGTTACATCCCGAACCGCCAATTCTAGCCACTCACGTCCCACTTTTTGAATGTCAGCCCATTCTTTGCCGAAAGTTGCCAGCGTGGTGGGAAACTCCACCTCACGCAATAAGACTTCGACGATTAGCCGGAATAGATTGATTCCGTCATTATCTCGGTGAACGAAGTGTGTCTGGAGCATGGCCCGATAATCGAGAAAACCACTCTGGCGCGCCATAGGCCTAAAAAATGGGTGGCTCGTTGGTCTGGCGGCGCCGATGTTCCATTGCATGGACGGAATGGCCGCGCCTGTATCGGGAACGGTAAAATCGAGGACCACTCGCCCTGCAGTCAGCGCCACATCTGTAAAGCAATTCTTCAGACAACGAGCCGCCCCTAGGTTAGCGTCAAAGGGTAGTTTCTCGCTCGAATCGAACAGCTGGTACAAGGCTTCAAAAAGGGTTGACTTACCACTGCCATTCTCGCCATAAATTAGCAGGTTCTTTCCGTCGACTTTAATGGGTGGAACCAACGCACCTGGGAAGCCCCGAAAGTCGCGGATATCAATTTGATCAACTCGAGCTGAGCTCATTCGTGCCCCTCGATGATCCTGACGATTTCCACTGATCCGAGTTCGAATAGAGCTCCACGCAAGGGGTGGCTGGTCTCATACGTTTGCTCAAATGCTGCTCGGAGTCGAGGCAGTCGTGTGGATTCTGGCAATGTGTTCATTTCGGGCAAAGAGGTACCGGAGATCTTTTTGAACAGGTAAATACTTTTGGCTTGCAGTTCATCGGGGAAATACAATTCATAAACAAGTCCGTTGAGTACCTGCTCCCACCAACTCAGCATCAAAACGTCTCGTGCGGTTTTCGTTTCCTTCTGATTCAGAAAATGCTGATTGAGCCAAAGGAGGCAGCTTACTAAGCGCGTCACTTGAGCCTGTTGGTCGGCCGTCGCGGACGCGATCGGAATCCGTTCTATGAACCGTTTCCCAAAAGACCAATACCCCCCGCGGAATGGCGAACTGACTTGCCTAATAAAGTAATTGGCGATGTGAGAATTAAGAATGGCTTGGAGGAAAAACAGCGATCGAGCTTCGTGCGGGTCCATCCAACGCACTCCATAATACGGCCCGTTCCCCCCGCCAGTGAAGTAAAGATCAGCACTATCAAACGCGAAGCGAGGCGTCTGAGATATGACCTGTACGATAAGCTTCTCGCCCTCCATCTGAGTGAGATTCTGGTTTCGGGCGAATGCGTACCAGCCATCATGGTCCCATGCTCCACCTTCTCGTGACGCCAGTGCCTTACGATGTTTGAGAAGATAATCCCAACCTCGTGGATACTTTGCCTTGAGTCGTTCGTTGGACAACAATTTGGGCGTTCCATCATCGATGACGTAGGGGAAAACGAGATAATGATGAGAGAGCGGGAAACCGAACGAGGCCAGTGAAGCATCCTTAACAAATCGTCTCAGTAATCCTCTTTCTAAGAGGTGCTCGCACCCGTCGGCGTCGACAACACGAACTAACGCAGCGTCGAGAGTATCGCGGGCATCGACGACGAAGATCCGGTCTGCGCCCGTCACCATGCCTTGCCATATCCGGGCAACATCACCTAGCTTCTGAGGCAGTCTCCGAAGCTTCTCGAATACGCCTGCCCCTTCGCCGACAGTGACGTTCCACTCATCTGCGCCAATTGCGGAGGCCAAGAATTTACCCTCAATCCCTTTAAGCGTGCGGAGCCATTCAGGCAGATCGTTTACACGTACGAAGCGGCAGGACGGGGTGCCGGCTTTGGCCAGAAAGAGCAGACAGACGTAATTCGTTGCGCCCGGAAACACCTGCTGATCACCGAAATGAACGACATGTTCCAGGTGGCTTCCTTTAGCAATCAGACTGCGAAGCGGCTCACCGTATTGGGCATTGAAGAACTTGTGCGGGAGAATGTAGGAGAGATGCCCGTTAGGTTTGAGAAAGCCAAGGCCCGCCTCCACGAAGACGACGTATAGATCGTAGTTGCCTTTCCTGGCTGATTCGTAATGTTCTTTGTAGAACTCAGCCACCTCCGGGTTCTGTTGCTTGAGTGTCTGAATGCGGACGTAAGGCGGGTTACCAGTGACGATATCAAAGCCGCCTTTGACATCGCCGCCGAACATCCATTCCGTATCAAAAAACCGAGCAGCATGGTTTTGATCGTAGGGATCCCATGCCGCCAAGGCCTTCGCCTCCTCAGCTGGCAAGCCGTTCTGTCTCAGCAGATCGGAGAGTTCCGCGCGGAGTTCGGCGTCCCTTTGGCGGCAGCGGGCCTTCGCCGAGGGTGTGCGTGCATTGAAATGTTCGTGGCGAACCTGTGCAAGCTGAATACGTAGCGGTCGGATTTCCGAGTCGAGTAAATCCATTTGGCCGTGCGGCTTTTCAAGAGGATTGAGCGCATCAGCCGCAACGATTTTCGTTTCGAGATTGGGTAGCGGCCGTACACCAAGATTGGGCGCGGCCATGTTAACCTGTTGGTCCACAATAAGGGATATGAAGAAGCGGAGCTTAGCGATCTGCGTCGCTATCGGCTGGATATCGACGCCATAGATACCGTTCTCGATGATGTAGAGTTTTCGAGCGAAGTCGAGGGCGTGGTAGCGGTTGTCAAAACTCTTGCGGATATCTTCGATACGGGCTTCGTATTGGTTGACTTCCTCGGGGGGTGCCCCCGATTGGCGCAGAATGTCGCGGTAGCGCTCGGCCTCAGTGAGTCGGTCACGCTTCCAGCTCTCATTATTTGGGTCAAGCTTCTGCAGAAGATCCACAAGCCGATGAAGCGCGCCCATAGGGAATGCGCCAGAGCCGCACGCGGGATCGAGGATCTTTACTCGTCCGATGGCGGCTATTAGAGTCGTGGTTTCATCCGGGTCAAAAGGGTTGTTGAATGTTGCTGGGTGCGCTGCGAAGAGCGACCGGAGGCGAGTCATCGAGGGCTGAGTTTCTGCCTTACGAGACTGGGCAGAATTCTCGATTGCCGTCTGAAGGTAAGCTACCAGGGCTTCATCCACTATGTAGCTGACGATTTCGCGCGGAGTATAGAAGCCGCCTAGAGCCTTTCGCGCGGTCGTGCGGGTGTCCTCGTTGTAGGAGGCGAGCAGGTTCTCGAACACCTTGCCGAGAAGTTCAGGATCGAGAGCGATTTCTTCTTCGAGCGGAGTATTCTCCTCCACGGTGAATTTGTATCGTGAAAGGGTTTCGATGAGCCCACGCACCTTCTCTCGCTTACGGCGCTGGTCGTCGTAGACTTCGCTGAGGTCAACCTCTCGGTCATCGCCGAAGAAGAGTTCATTTGGCAGGCATAAGGCGTTGCCCTTCTCCTCGGAAAAGTCATCGAGCCGAATGTCGTCGTGGCCTTCCTTTTCTTGAAACACTTGGTCGAGGCAGTCGAACAGTCCGCCATTCACAAAAGGGATGTGGTCGCGAAGAAGCGTTTCGAGCTGATCTGGGTCTTGGAGGAGGTCGCGATAACGCCAGAGATTCGTGGCGCCACGGTTTCCCTTGCGGCTGGACTTTTCATATTCTTTCCGCCAATCTCGCTTTTCCTGCTCCTGATTGAGCGTGCCAAAGAAAAGATTTTGCAGGAATGAGCGGTAATAAGTGCCGGCTTTGGGCGATGAGTCTCTGAGAAGGTCCTCGGCAACCCGAGTGCGAAAGAGATCGCGCGGGATGAGCCGTTTTTCTTGGAGAAACCAGCAGAAGATTAGGCGCGTCAGAAGGCGGATAAAAAATATGGACCGTTGCTTTTCGCGCTCGTCCTTGTCTCGAAGGTTCTCGATAGCACGGGGTAATGTCACACCCCGGTGGCCGAGCGCCCAGAAATACCAGGCCGCCACTTCCCTATAGAAGCGTTCGTTAAGGGCGTAGCTGCTAAGTCGCTTCTCCCAAGCTTGGTGCAGGCCAACGAAATTGTGAAAACGGTATTCGTCGAACAGGACAGTCAGAGCAAGGTCGTGCAGTATTTCAATGTGAGCCCGGATGGGATCAGCAAGGACGATGTCCTTGATGAGAGTGACCTTGTCGATCACGTCTTTGCTTTCATCACGTTTATGCAGGCGGCGACCGATTATGGCGAGTGTTGCCGTATCACCGTGACGGAACAAGAGAAAGACCGGCATGGAGAATAAACGATTTACAGCGCGTGTGATACTGGAAAGCTCCGTGCGCGTGTAGCGGCGTGGTTTTAGTTCGAGCGCAAAGAACAAATAGCTTTCAAGGATTGCTCCCTCGTACTGATCCTTGGATTCGAACGGCAGCGACTGGTCGCCGAGAGCCACCGTTCGTACTTCTTCGTCTGTGAGTTGGAAAAGGAAATCGACTGAAAGCCACTCGGACAGAAGTGCGTGATCGGGATTAAGGGGTCGGTCCTTCGCGAAGGTACGCAGAAAGTTTTCCGGAGTGTTGGGCTTGAGAGAGAGTCTTTTTTCGCTACGATAGCCGAGCACATTTAGAAGTTCTGGCCCCGCCTCTGCCAGAGGCTTAGTGGCGAACGCATTCAACGCGGTCTCAATGGATTGTTTAAGGTCGTGGTCGTTCATCATGGACGCTTGATCACAAGCCATGTGACGAGATCGAAGTCGGTCTCTTCACGCACCTGATCTTCCTGGTTCGGCAGGACAAAGCTACGGCCGGATTGCAGACCAGAAGCGGCCCGCTTGCGAAATGTCGCTCCAATAGAATTCACGGCCTTCCGCAGTAGAACGTCATAAACCTGCATGTCCTTGCCGTTAATCGTTTCTTGGTCGAATAGATTACAGAGAGACGTGTATGCCTCCGTTTGTCCCGTACACAGAATGCGATACATCTCCAGAATCTGCTTGGGATGAGCAAAACCGAAACGGACATTGCCGTCTTCCATCACGTAAACCAGAAAGTAGGGGTGGAGTGGGTTAATTGACTTTGCGGAACCGGGAGTGTCCTTATCGGGAGCGAAGTCCGAACGGCGGAGGCAAAAGATTACGCCCGGCGCGATGGTCTTGTGTTCCTGGCTTGGAGGCACCACTCCGTATAGGCCGAAGGGAGCCGCTTCAAGAGCGGCACGGTTGGCTTCAATATATTTCAAGAGCTCCAAGCGGAAGTCGTCGAGAGTGAACTCGGTGAGAGAGACGCCGTCCCCGAGATCTTCAAGATCGAGGACCTCGTCCTTCAGCCTAAGAAGCTGCTTGTCGCGATAGCGGAGGTCTTCATGGATGAGTTCCTCGATTTCCGAACTTTGGAGAACATTGTCTTCAACGGTAGCAGCAATGTCCACGAGGGCCATGCGCGCTTCGACTCGATTCTTGAGATTGATGTATTTATTGAGGTCTTCGGTAGGCCAGAAGTTCACAAGCTGGACGGCATGGCTTGCGCTGCCGATTCGGTCAATGCGACCGAACCGTTGGATGATTCGTACTGGGTTCCAGTGGATGTCATAATTGACGAGGTAGTCGCAGTCCTGAAGATTTTGGCCCTCTGAGATGCAGTCCGTGGCAACAATAAGATCAATTTCCCCGTCCTGGGGCATGGTCGGGATTTTATCGCGATGTTTGGAGCGAGGCGAGAAGTTAGTAAGAATCTGGTTGAAGGCGGTTTCGCCAAAAGTGGTGCGAGTATCGCCGCCGCCGCAAACAAGTGCGATATCGATCCCAAGGTCTTTTTTGGCCCACTGAAGCAGAGAATTGTAGATATAGGTTGCGGTGTCTGCAAAGGCAGTAAAGACGAGAATTTTTTTATTCGGTTGGCCGAGCTTATTGATCGTCGGGTTAGCAACCTTAGCGGCAATGAGCTTCTTGAGGTCTGCAAGTTTCGCGTCCGTCTCTGGCGTAACATTCTGAGCGGCATACAGAAGAATACTCAGCTGGTCTTTGTCCTTCTTCAAGTCCTTGAGCCAGTTCCGTCCACGATCCAGTTCCAAGTGTTCGAGACGATACTTGAATTTACCGCCAACCAGCATGGATTCTTCGAGGTCTTCATCCTCGTCGGAAACACCGAGGTCGAGTTCGAGCTCGTTTGCGTCTTGGTTCCCAGGCACTCCCGATAAATAGGCACGGATTTTTGTTTCAAGAGCCTCTATCTTTGCGATCGTTCGCCCCATGGTGATCTCAAAGGACTTCACTGAGCTCTCCAGGCGTTTTAGAAAATTAACTTTCATCATGCCGATCAGGTAGTTCTCGCGGTCGGCCTGAGTGAACGGGTCACGAGTGGCCGTCTGGTATGCAGGCTTGAACTGTTCTTGGACGTATTTTGAGGGATTGAACAGGGAAAGTTTGTAGCCTGCGATTTCGTCGTTAAGCTTGTCGTAGGAAAGGAATCGTCCGCGGGTGTCTATGGCCGAATAGATTGACACCGGCTTTTTACGCTCGGGGAAGCCTCCCAGCTGGGCGATGGTGTCCTTGTAATACTTCTGGATGTGTTTGCGCGATCGGGCGATAGTGAGCTCGTCAAGCAGTTTGAAAAAAGCCGCATTGAGCTTTTCCAAAAGATCAGCGGTCTTGCGTTCCGCACTCTGTTTGCGAGCCCAAAGGGAGAAGACTTTCTGGGCTGCGGTCAACGTATCCTTGAGGCTGCCAATGCCGAGAGTTTCAGCAAAAGACCTGTCATTCCCCTCGGTGAGGAAATAGATCTGGTTGCGCAGATCCTTCAGGTCGTTATTTACCGGCGTCGCCGAGATAAGAAGCACCTTGGTGCGGACGCCAGCTTTAATTATGTCGTCCATAAGCCGCTGGTAGCGGCTTTTCCTTGTGAGGTCACCTGCTTCGTCCCGCTTGCCCGGCGTGTTGTTGCGGAAGTTGTGTGACTCGTCAATGACGACGAGGTCGTAGTTTCCCCAATTGAGAGTTTCGAGGTTGATGTCAGCGGAATAACCCCGGTCCCGGCTGAGGTCGGTATGCGAGAGTACGTCATAGCGAAAGCGGTCACTGATAAACGGATTGAGCAGGCTATTCGCTGTGTAAATCGTCCAATTCTCCCGCAGCTTCTTGGGACACAGAACCAAAACGCGCTCATTCTTTAGCTCGAAATACTTGATAACTGCCAGCGCTTCGTAGGTCTTTCCCAAACCGACGCTGTCCGCCAGAATGCAACCATTGTGGCGTAGGGTTTTGTTGATGGCGCCCTTGGCACCATCCTTTTGGAATTCAAAGAGTGCTCGCCAAATCCCGGTTTCAAAAAGGCTCGTCTGGCCGAGTTCTGCATCCGTCTTGCCGGCATCACCGAGAAACTTCTCGAAGATATGGAAAAGGGTTTTGTAATAGATGAATTCGGGTGCGTTATCCTCGTAGAGCTGCCCAAGATATTGGAGCACATCGTTTTTCACATCCTCGACAAGCGCGGGATTGTCCCACAGCTCATCAAACCATTGCTTGAGCTCCTGACGGTCGCGGTTGCTGTCTACGATGAGGTTCAGCTCGATGTTGCTGTCTCCATTGCCGAGGCCAAGACCGCGCACAGTAAAGTTGGAGCTACCGAGGATGGCGTCCTCTACTCCGGCATTGGCCACTCGGTACATCTTCCCGTGCAGCAGGTTCGATTGCTTTATCGTTTTGATGTCTACCTTACTTTGAATCCATTCGGCACACTCACGTGCCACACGCTTTTGTTGAAGTTTATTGGTTAGCTCAAGGCCATCGGCGTTGATGATGAAAGATTTCGCCTGTGTCCTGTTCGGGTCAAGACGACCCAGAAAGGAGGGCTCGCCGAAAAGGAAGTCGAGGTGGTCGATGCGATCCAGAGAGGTCTTCAGGGCGTCGTAGGCGTAAATCGTGAAATAAGCCGAGACAACCGACAGCAGGGAGCCCTCCCGGATCTTGGCGCGCAGAAAATCTGCGACGTTGCCACGAGAGTAATTGTCGCGAAGACCGGAGCTATTTGGAGGTCCAGACATTTCTTGCAACAGTTTACGAAACTCGATTCCGAAAAACGAGGCATTTCCCTGTTGGCGTTGGCAAATGCCGAAATGGTGAACGATCAGTTTAGAGCAAACGGGGCGAACTGGCCCAGAAATACCAGTTTTGTGGGCCAGCCGTGCCGCGGATTTCTCGGCTGGACATTGGTGGGATGGGCAGTTTCTCTTAGCTGGGCACTGACAAGTAAAGATGTAGCGGGATAGGGTGTTCGCGGCCCGCAGGAACTCGCGTCAGTCCGTGCGATGGTCGCTGCGAGGGCACCTCGTGTTGCGTCGGTAATGCTCAAAGTGCGCTTGCTGCGAACCGTCGTGCGATGCCTTGTGTGGAACAACCCGTTTACCGCAGTCGATGCAGGTTAGACCACGACGAAGGCTGGGCGCAAGACCGATGGCCTTGCTGACAATGATTTGCTGACCGCCGTCCATGCAGTCGGTACTCAACGGCGTGTATGGCATCTCGAAATGCCTCCTGCACAAATTCTACCCGCAGCGCAGATGAAACTGAAAGAGGTCCCCCGGCGAATCAGGGGCCCGGCTGCTGTAAAATGCAGCCATGACCGACGGGTTGGAATTAGGAGGGAGACAGTGGCAGTCTTTGGGGTAGGAGCATTTTACGATGGTTCGAGGGATGTTTCGTTGAGTTTCATCGAACAGGGAATTGCTTGCGTCGGCTGGTCGGAGCAGGACGCTCCAGCGCTCCACAGCTTACTTCGGAGGATTCAGACTGGCGATATCGTTTACATCAAGGCGCACCCACCGGGCCGTGAGTTGATTGTGAAAGGGGTCGGGGTTGTGACGGACGACGTTGTTCGAGACTACGGGGATCTAGGCCGTGGCGTGCATGTTCGATGGGTATGGAGGGGTAATGAAGTCTTCCCCGAGGCAGCAAACGAGCGCTATAACGTGCGAAACAACACTTTGTACGAGGAAATGAGTCCTGCGGTCAAAACAAGTGTCCTTAACTTATTGTTGGGAATGATACCGACCTAGTGCGGCGCGCCAAGGTGCGGATAAAAGCGCTCTCGTATCAGTTGCACCAATATGCTTGTTCATCAAGTTTTCCTCCCGATTTACTTGATCGATCCGATTCTTGCTATTAATACTGAGCGGCTTTTCCATGTCTGCTCGCGCAACGTTTAGAGACTAATTCCGTGGCCGTTGAGGTTGAGTCCGCTGCCGCTAGGAGAGTGTGTATTTTCCGCGACGGACTGAGTGAGCGAGTGGCCCGCTTGTGCAAGCGCATTTTCGCGTGTGATGGGCTGGGCGTGTCGGTCAAAGAACTGGCCTTGGCTGTCGATGTGTAACCAGCGGTGGGTTTCAGGATGTTGGTAGCTGTGGATGCCGTCGGTTTCGCGTTGCCACTTGTAGCCCTGCGCTTCTGTTGTAAGAGCTGTTTCTATGGGGCCGTACTGGCGGTTGCGCTCGGCTTGTTCGGAGGTGAGCTGAGATTGTTGTTCCGGCTGCAATTCATTGTGCTGCTGCATAGTGTGCTCCTTCGGAGTTTGGGATTGTGAATGCGCAGCGGGTGCCTCGTAAAAATCGAGGGCCGAGGTTTTGCTCACATCGGTGCTGAGGCGCTGGGCAAGCGTCGCGGCATCATTGGTGTAAATGTGGGCGTCCTGGGACGCGCGGGAGACGGAGACGTAGGCAAAGCGGGGGTTGAGGAGTTCGGAGAACGTATTGGTGTCCATATTGACGAGGACGCGGTCTTCGGTCAAACCCTGGGAACTGTGGCTGGTAACGGCATAGCCGTGATCGAAGTGCCGCATCCGAGCGGGGTCGAAATTGACAGTTCTTCCGTCATCCATTTTCACGGTCAAGCGATTGTGATTGCCGACGGCGTCGATCCGGCCGCGATCACGGTTGTGCACGTCCAGGTCCTTATTATTGTGCGTGAACTGGATGCGATCACCGGTCGAGAACTCACGCGGAAGGCTGGTGTAAACATTGACTCCGCGCAAACGCTGCGGATCGTAGGCCACCTGCTGGCCATCTGCTCTGGCAACGGTCACTCGATTGTTGGCGGGATCGGTCGCGACGACCGTGGCGTAGGTGTTTCTTTCCAGGCCCAGCTGTTGGCTGCCACGAATGTACTGCACGGTGTCGCCGGGGTTGTACCTGGCGGCCCACGCTCGATCTGCGCCGGTCATGTCGTTTCGAGCCACGAGCACCGGAAAAGAAACATTCTCTTTTCCAAGTGCGCCAGAGGCTTGTAACTCGGTCCGCACGGCCTGATTGATGTCTCGCCGGGAAGCGTTGTCGGGAGAGACGATCAAAGTTTTTTCGGGGTTCGAGGCGTAGTCTCTGGCGATGGCGGCGATGCGCTCCTGAGGGTTGGAAAGTTCTGTAATGCGGCCCTGAGCTTGCAGCAGGGAGATGCCGGTGTGGGTCTCATTCCTGGCGAGATGTTCGACGGCTTTGAGCAGTTCGGGGTCTTTCTGGCGCACGATCTGGTCGAGTTGGGCGGTTCGCATCCCGGCGTCCTGCAACTGCTCGAAGGGTTTCCCCGCGTCTACGGCCTGATGCTGGCGTGTGTCGCCGATAAGCAGAACGCGATCATGAGGGCCTAGCCGGTCGAGGAATTCCTTCATCTGCTGGGTGCTCGTCAGACTGGACTCATCGACCAGGAAAAGGCGGCGATTTGCCGGATCGTCGCGGTTAGTCTGGGCCTGCTCGCGGGTTCCCATCGCCAAATAGGCTTGCAAGGTGTCGGCGGAGATGCCGGCGGCCTCGCGCAGCTGGTGAGCGGCGCGTGCGGTCGGGGCGAAACCAGCCACGGTGTAGCCGTTGTGCTGGGCAGCTTCGCGGACGGCTGCGAGAGTGGTGGTCTTGCCAACTCCCGCTAGGCCCTCTAAGCCGTGGATTTGATCGCGAGAAGTTAGTATCTCCTCGACGGCGCGGCGCTGGGCCGGATTCAAGAACTCAATCGCAGCGGCGTGAGACGCGGCGCGTTGTTCGCTCATGATGGGCGGAACGGTGTTCTGTCCGCGCTGCATGTGCTCAACTGTCGCTCGTTCGGCGGCGATGGTTTCGGGCGTCGTTAATCGTGGCCCCGTGTCGTGCTTCTGAGCCTCTACTGTTTGGAATTCGCCGATAGCCTGGCGGTGCTCGAAGTTGTCGCGCACCTGACTGAAGGTGAGGTCTCCCATGCCGCGGCGAAGCGCGTCGCGCATGATGTCGCGCTGGTCGATGACCGCCTCGCGCTCGAAGTTGCGTTCCTTGGCATAAGTGACAGCTTCCTGCGCGCGCTGGGGCGCGTCTGGCACTCGATTCTGTCCCTGCGCATGAACTCGTTCGTGGGCCTCTCGAACAACCCGGTCGGCCTGATTGCCGAACTTCGCGGCAAGCTGGCGGTGAGCTTCCATGACCTCGGCTGGGGTACGAATTTCTTTTTTGTCGCGGGTGTTGTGGGCGGCGATCTGCGCGGCCTCCGGCCCGCTGAAGCCGCTTTTAGCCATGGCCTGCTCGATCTGCTGGCGGCGAGGACTGGAAGCGTCCAGATACTCCAGCGAATACCCTTTGATCTCAGGTGCGCCTTTCTTCCCTGTCTCGATCTCATAGCCGAGATTGCGAAGCCGAAAGGTCAGTTCCACTTGATAAACAGCGGTGGCAAACTGCTGGCTGTCGAAAAGACTTTTCGGCTGGATGGCGCGTGTGGAGCCATCGTCGCGCTCCGTCATATTGAACACGACGGCGTGGGTGTGAAGCTGGGGAGCGGCGTAGCCATTGACCGGGCGGGCGGTGTCATGTTCGAACTTTGCGGAGATGAATTTGCTGGTGGTCTCGGCGGCGTGGTTGCCACCGATCCGCGCCTGCGTGTACCGCTCCAACTCGGTGAGAGCGGCGGTCACTGCTTGCCGATGGGCTTCTCTCACCCGCTCATCGCCGCCAACTAATGCCGTCAGGGAAACGGATTTTGGGGCGGAGAAAGTCGCGTCCCAACCGGCCCGGTGCTCGACTGGCTTGATGGTGGTTCCGTCTGCGGTGGTATAGGATTGCCCGCTGCGATGACGCACCAGTTGCTCGCCAGTGATGGGGTTTTGGCCTTCGCTCAACCGGGCAAAGTGCTGCGCGTCGACCGCTCCGGCAAGCCCGAAGCGCTTGGCCAACTTGCCCTGCCACTCGCCGACGACGGCGCCGTCTTGCTTCCAATAGTTTTGCTCGGCAGACGTGAACTCTTTGGCGTGGTAGGTCTGCGCCTGGGCGGAGCTGAGAGCTTTTGAGATGGTGAGCAATACGCCTCTTAATTCGTAATAAAGTCCAAAGTTGTTTGTGTCGGCTCCTCGGCGTTGACGATGTTGTCGGAGGCCTTCGCGCCAGTGGTCTTTCCGGCGTCGGGCGCAGCCCCAGTGGCGTTTGTTTCTTCGACCGGCTTTGTCTCAAGATCAACTGCTGCGCGCGGCGCTGCCGGCAGGGCGGGTGGGGGCGCGGCGGTGCCGTCGCGGGCTTTGGCCTTTATGTTCTTGGGGTCGAAGGTGAGCTTTTCGTCCGGCAAGTGTCTGCGCTCGAATGGAATCTGATGCCCCTCGATATCGAGGTAAGGAAACGAGAAACCGGTAACGTAGTTCTCGTATTTGATGAAGGCGTGCAGGTCGGGCAATCCCGAGATTTCTGATTCCATCACTGCGAGCTCGATCTGAATGTCCAGCGCGAAATTTCTGCCCGAGCGCGTTCCGTCGAAGTGGCTTTCTTTCATGCGTTCGATTTCGACTTTGCCGATCGCCTTGCTGACCCATTCGCCTGCATTGGGCTCCTTGGTCTTCAGGAAAATGCTGGTCGTTGGCATGGATAGCATGACCTCTGCCAGGTGGCCGTAGATCACTTCCAACTGAGCCTTCCCCTGAAAGCCCATGATGATGGGATTGTTGCTTTTGCGGTTCTCGGTGAGGGCAGTGTGAAACTGGGGAAGACGCTGCAAGCTGGCCAGTTCGTCGAGCACAAACCAGACCCGTTTCTGATGGGCTTTCGGTTCGTTCAGGAGGCGCAGCACGAGCATGTCGATCCATACGCTTTGCAGTGGACGAAGCGCCTCCCTCTCGGCTGGAAGCGAGGTGATGAAGATCCAACCCTGGCGTGTTTCCGACCACTCGGTTGCGGTCCACTCGCCGTTGCCAGCACCCTTGTGCGGCAACAGCCGAAGACTCTTTGCCACCTTGCTGAGAGACGCCAACACGCCAACTCGTTGCGGGGGCGCTGAGGCGTCGATGAAGTTGGCCACCTCTGTGCGAGCGACTCGATTGTCGATCTCTTTTGGGTTACTCATCCATTCGATAAGCTCCTCCGGGGTCGGTCCATAGCGCAGCAGATAAGCGAAGATCTGCTGCGGAATCTCGAAAAAGAACTCGCCTTTTTTGTCCTGCGGAGGCTGGAACAGCGACACCGCGATTGCGTCCGCTTCTGAACTTGTGCGCAACTCCTCGGCTGGTCCCCAGTAGGGACATCGCCTGTCGAGCGGGTTGAGAATGATGTCGTGCTTCGGGTCGTAAAAGCGGCGCGTGTACTCCAGCGCCGGGTCGTAGACGATGGCGGAATCGCCGCGGCTTCGAATCTGCCGGAGCATCTGCATAATAATGGTCGTCTTGCCTCCACCGGTGTCCGCGATGATCTGAACGTGTTGCGCCTCGGCCTTGGCCGGGATGCGAAGCATCTCCTTCAGACCGTCGATTTTGATGCCAAGTCCCTCCCCCTGTACCTTGCGATTGAATTCTTTCGGCGTGAGCCGCTCCGTCCCTTTCAGCCGTCGGCCGTACCTCATTTGCTTGCGGCGTTTTATGTCCTTTCGGATGGAAAACGGGAGCTGGAGGAGCAACGATAGGAAACCGAAAAACAGTGGCAGCTGGTAAATGTCGGATAGGCTGTCGCCACCGTAAATCGCACTCTTGAGGTAGGCACTCAAGGGCGCATCGATGTAAGAGCGTTCCGGGTCCTGGTAGAGCAGATCATAGCCTGCCTGCAAGGCGGACTTGGAGAGCGCAAGCGGGAGCGCTTTCGTTCCCGGTTCTAGCGTGTTCCCGTCTGCCACGTCCGCGTCCGTGGCCGGTCGCGGTCGGCTTCCGCGAGCTCCGATCATCACCAGGCGGTACTGGTCTTTGCGGCTGGCGGAGACGCCGCCCGCAACGCTCGACCGGATGTAGATCGGCGTGTAGAAGCGCTGCAGCGGAGTGTTGCCAAAGGTGAAGCGCAGGTAGACGAAAAGTCCGGTGAGGATCACAGCAAAGAGCACCGCGCCATAGGTGTAGATGGCGCTGTGCGGCGGGAAAATGATCGTTTCTTTTCGTCCCCAGTGAATGCTTGCCATTAGTCTTTCTCCAAGTCTGTCCGCGTCTTGATCGCCAAGCTGCGTTTGTGCTTTTTGACCTCGGCTATGATCCCGTCGAAGACTTCCGGTGTTATCTTCTGCCCTGTCGTGAGTGGTTTCAGAAGGTTCGTGAGCATGAGCCGAAGGCCGATAATTTCGACCAACTCCGGGCTCACGGGTGGATCGCCGGAGTCGCACGCCAACTCGTCAAGAATCAGCTGCCGGATGAATTCGCCACGCTGGAGCCCGTGCTTTCTTGCCAGCCGCTCGATGTCCTCAACCTCCCGCGGACTGAGCTTCGTGGTGACGCCGATGAGTCGGTATGACGCTTTCGCTTTGGCCTCGGCGGCAAGCTGTGCGTCATTGGAAAAAGACATAATTACCTCGCTTTCGGGCTGGTGTCCCTAAGTATCCTTGGGTGTCCCTGGGGACACTTAGAAGCTGTAAGTTGCTGGATGCATTCGGTTGCGTCTAGGTGTCCGTAGGTGTCCCTGGCACGACCCTTTGAGGGGTGGAGTGTCAAAATTCTTCCGGTGCGAAGCACCGTTTTTGCACCACCCCGAAATTGAATGGATGATCATGCCTTCACTGCGCGCACAGAAGCCGTGGACTCGACCCCGGCTGCAAGCTTCTTTGTCGGCTGCTCCGTCGCACCATTGCTCGGGCCCTTTCGCACACGCAAAGCGGGGGCAACCTGCTTGGCGTGTGCCGTCTTCAGGAAGTCCTGGAAGTCGCGGTCCTTTGAGAAGACATAGTTGAGCGCCTTGTCCACAACATCATCCGCGGATGCGTGGATGAAAGCGGCATACTGATCGACCTGGGCGGCGGTGGATTCATCCAGCCGAACAGAGGCACAGATGTGGCGAATTTGGTTGATGTCTAACAGTGGCATATTCGTTCTCCTTGTAGGCGTTGGATTAAGAGGTCATAAATTCTCTCGGTAATCATCCGCTGTGCGGTCTGCGCAATCGCGTGCGCGCGAGCGGAGCAAAGTTCGCCCGGAATCTCTCTGCGCCGCCGGACTTCAAGCATCGTGACAATGTGGTCCATCCGGATACCTTGGATTAGCCAAAGTCTAGCCGATGCGAGATCGACCGTCCGCTGAGCGTAATCAAGGGGACAGGGTTTGTCGGTGCGCCGCGAGGCCAGCGATCGGGTCAGCTTCTTGGGGTCCTTTCCGTTGGCAAGTTCGTGCAGAACCCAGGCCCAATCGTCTTCGGAATTGGTGTGCTTACTCGTTGCGTTTTGCGTTCTACGCTGTGGCATGTTGCACCTCGAATACGGGTTCGATCAGGAAGCGTTTGGCATCGCGGTCGTACCCGCGAAGCGCCAGGACTTCTCGGATAATGCGACGCGGTGGTCGACGCTCGACATGGACGACAAAATCGACGGCTTCTCCGATCTCAGCTTCGGTGTCGGAGAACGTGCTCTGCCCGTGGCTACGCATGACAAGATTGGCGAAGCGCGTGAGGGCTTTCGCTGCCGAGTTGGCATGAATTGTCGCCAGCGATCCGGCGTGGCCAGTGTTGAAGGAATCGAGCAACGTTCGCGCCTCGATTCCGCGCACTTCGCCGAGAATTATCCGGTCGGGTCTGAAGCGAAGCGTGTCCTTCAATAAGTCGTCGAAAGACACATTGGTCTTAAAAGTACTGGTCTGGCATCCGGCTGCAACTATGTTCGGCTTTCGGATCTGAAGCTCAGGGGTGTCTTCGATAACGAGGATGCGTTCATTCTCCGGAATTGAGTTGGCGAGTATCCGCAAGAGCGTCGTCTTTCCGGTCCCTGTTCCGCCGCTGATGAGCAGCGTTTTGCCGGTGCGGATTTGCTCCGCCAAGAGGTCTGCAATTGGCTGTGTCAGTGTGCCGCGAGCAATCAGATCATCGACCGTGTAGTTGCGGCTGGTGAATTTCCGTATCGCAATCGCCGGGGCCGGACTCACGATTGGTGGAATCCAGGCCGCAATCCGGCTTCCGTCCGGAAGCTGGGCATGGAGTCTAGGGTTGTCCTCGTCGAGCCTTTTCCCGAGCTGGTTGGCGATGACTTCGAGGCCAGTGCGGAGTTTGCCGGCGTCGAAGGAAATGGTTGGTTCCTGGCACAGTTTTCCTTCGCGTTCGCAAGACCAAGACGCATCTGGATTGCCCATGATTTCGCTAACGTCTTCGTCGAGCAGCAGTGGCTCGATCGGTCGAAAGAACGGCAGGATCAATTCGAAGCTCATAGTGGGAACCTCACAGCGATGGAAGCCCAGCGGGTAGCCGGGCTTCCGAGAGTGAAGAGCAAGGGCTTATGCAGCCGTTTCCTCCTGCGGCACTTCATCGTGATCCTGATCTTCCGGGGCGGCCTTTTCGGCGCGGTCCAGCTTCAGGATCGAAGCGACCCGAATTTCCCAGACGCGCTGCTTCGTGTCGGCCTTCTTGCTCTCGTACTCCCGGCTGCGCAGCTCGCCTTCCACCTGGATATGTGCGCCCTTGGTGAGCGTCTTGGCGAACTCCGAGAGCTTGCCGAAGACTACGCAACGGTGCCATTCGGTGTGCGAGATGTACTTGTCATCCTTCTTATAGGAGGACTTGGTCGCCAGCGAGAGCGTCGTGAAGCTGCGGTTGTTGGCGGTACGAACTTCTGGGTTGCTGCCGAGAAAGCCGATGAGGGTTACTTTGTTCTGGTACATGAGAGTGTCTCCGTTTCTTGAATTCGCCCGTTGTTGCTCGGGTCACACTGGGCGGAGCTTAGCGAGTGGGCCCGGCTCCCAAGTGCCGAAGGTCTGCTTTCTCGGAGGGGCCCGAAAGAAGTTTGAGAGGCGTTCTTTGCCGTGGTTCTCAAACTTGTTTTGGGAGGAACCGAGACCCCGAAGGGGCGCAAAGTGCGAAGCAGAAGACCGAGTGCCGCCGGGCGCTGGAAAGGCCCCGAAGCTGTGACCGAGCAAAAGACGGGATACATAGCGGCAGACATATGCCAGAGCAAAGTTGTCATCTGCACAGTGGCTACGGAAGTTCAGCGCAATCGCAGCTAGATTGGAGCCTGAATATCCGCCGTAAGAAGGACGCAATTCGCCACCATAGTTGCCCGTCGAAAAGCTCTTGCTCGCTTGCTTCACCACGCACGGGGACAGGTCGGAAAAGCCAGCCGGATTAGTAGCATGAAACGACATGAATAAGCCTCTGGGCAGGTCGATGAGTCCCTAGCTGAATGCCTGGTCGGCCCGGAAGCGCACGATCGTCAGACCGAGGGGATTCACGGCAAGCTCATTGTTTTTCACACTCTCGCGAAAGACATAGGTGACGCTGGCTGTCCATCGCTCCCGCTTGAGTTCGGAATGATCCGCGGGGTTGGTGTACACCTTCTCGAACTCGATGCGCGCCGAATACGGCGACTGTCGCAGGTCGTCAAGGATGACGTTCTTGATCTCCACATCGATATACGGCAAGCTGCTGTCTTTGACGTAATTCTGAATGCTGTTGTCCTTGCGTTCCTGGTCGATCACGGCGCGTTGCACGTCGCTATTGAGGAAGTAGAGCGACTGCGTTTGATCACGTTCGATCGTGAAACGATTGCGGCTAAAGTACAGTTCTGCCCACCGGGTGAGGTAATACTTGTTCTCCGCTTCCTGCGGGCGATACTGAAAGTTCCGATAGTCGATTGCTTCGGCGTGGCCGACGTCGTTGATCCGCACAATCATTGGGTGCATGTTGGCGAGCGCCGTCTGGCTCTTGTAGGTGAGTCCGGCCAGGCTGATACAGACACCGGCGAGCACAAGAATGGTCACCTTCAAGTACGTATTCATCACCAAAGGGTCGCCGTATTGCTCCAGGTAACGCTCTGCAGCTCGGGTGATCTCTGGGGTCGCTTTGGTTTCCATATTCGTTGTTTCTGTGCTCATCTGTCACCTCGTTTCTCTTTCCGTTTACATCGCGGCTCGTATCGCCATCATCGCCATCCCCAGGCCCCCACCGTGCCCGCCAGTGCTGCCAGTGAATAGGCTGTGAGTCATGGTGGGAATCTTGAAGAGAATGTAGATATTGACCAGTACGAGAATGACGAGAAGTGGCAACGTCTGGACCATCAAGGAAGGGTCCGACACGCTCTGACCAAGTTGGACGTAATAGTTCGTTAGGACATGGGACAGAACATTCATCGTGGCTGCGGCGATGACTTTGTAAAAGCTGAATCCGAGATAGGCCTTGAGCCATCCCCAGAACAACCAATCAAGTTTGTCGAAGACGAGAAACGGGATAAAGATTGGCCCGAGTAATCCGATGATCGTTGCTGCGATTGCTCCGTAGGCCAGGATGGCGGACACGATGGCGGCGAGCAGGGCCAATAGGAATTGGACCGCAAAGTACACGATGGCGTAGTACGGATTCATCATGCTGCTCAATATCGACGGCCCTGTCTTGGCTGACGCCGTGTGGATCTCGTTCAGCATCGAGGTAGAGCCATCGGCGCCGATCAGGTTCACTAGACTTGTTGTGCCGCCGTCGATAAAGCCCTTGATGGAAAAGCCAAGTCCGGGGATGGAGGTGTCGTAATAGTTCACCATAGCGTAGGCGAAGGTGAGCAGCATGAAGAGGTTGAGGAACCTCCCCATGCTGAACCCTGGCCCACCGTGCGCCGATGCGAGCGCTTCCTGCACGCCAAACCAAACCAATACGATGGTTGCGAGCGCTATGACGATGTGAACGCCCATTGCGGTAATGGAGGGTGCCGCCGTGGCTGCAAGCGACTGGCACGCCTGAGCGATAAAGTTGAAGAAACCTATACCCACGTTCCTTGCCCTCCTGTCTTTTGGTTGCGTCTGATCAGTAGGCTTGTGTGAGGAGACTAGCTGCGCCGCCGCTGGTTGTTGTTATGTTGGCGTTGTAATAGTTTTCGTATCCTGCCGAGTCACGAAATGCCGCTTTCATCGCGTCCTGTTGCTGCTTTTGGGCAACGATTTCCTGCAGGGCAAGATTGGCGTTGATTTGGTTTGCGTCTTGCAAAGTGCGCAGTTGCAAGAGCAGGGCTTGGTTAATGCGCTGCAGTTCAGCCATGATGGTTTGCTGCGACGGGTCCTGGGTCTGGGTTGCGGCCTCCAGACTTGCAATGTCCGTCTGCCTTGCGGTCTGGTTGGCGCGGATGGTGCCAAGTGCTTGCAGGTTGTTCGTCATCACTGAGTCGCTGATGTCAACAGTGGCGCCCTGCGCTGCAATCTGCAGCTGCCCGGCCATACTCGCGGTGCCGTAGCCGGGAATCATGTTGTTCGTGTTCGGAACGCTAACTTGCTGGTACGCGGATGCGGCTCCCTTCCCGGTGTTTGCCGAATTGAGCCAACCCATCGAATTGCCATAGGTATTGGAGATTTGTTGCAGCATCAGCAAGTCAGAAGTCGGAGACAGAAATCGCGCATAGAGCATCCTCGGAGCGAGAATCATCTGATGCGTGAGCTCATATTGTTGCTTTGCGACGTTGTAGGCTTGTAGCGCCGTAGTAGCGATCTTCACGGTATTCGTGAAAATCTGTTGGCCCTGCTCAATCTGCCGGGCTTCGTTGGCGATGGATTGTTCTTCGTGTTCGATCTGCGTAACGGCATGACCCGCCTGCGTAGGATCGAAGACGATGCCGGAACCGAATTGTGCATTCGCGAGCGGTTGCAACGCCGCCGCAAACCCAACGGCGAGCACGGTAAGGGTTAGTTTCTTCATTTGTGTCGTCCCTTCGTCGCCGTTGGTTCGTGATGCTTTACAGCGGTACGGCTTTACTGCTGTGCAGCGAGAATCTCTTTCTGGAGCTGTGCAAGACGGTCGGCCTCTGGCTTGCACCGTGCGTCTCGTTCTTTCTTCTTGGATTCGAGAGCCGCTATCTGCTCGGGGGTCAGCTTCTCTCCCGTTAGCATTCTTGAGGCTCCGGAGGTCATGTCTTCGTCGAGGCAGGCCTTGGCATAGGGCGGGTATTCGGCGTTGTATTGGTCCACCAGCTTCTTCACCTTTGCCGCTTTGCTCTGGCAGCCGGCGAGGGTGAGAGTCAACAGGAGTAAGAGGGAGAGGGCAACGATTCGCATGGAAAGCCTCCTTAGAACGTTTGCGGAATAGTGTGATTCGAGTACGCAGGAAGAAGCAAGTCCTGCGTGAAATACACTTTCACGCGGTGACCCTCCCGGATCGTGATAGTGGGCGGTATCTGTATGAAGCGATCAAGGATCGTGGTGGCAGACTGCGAAACACTGCCCGCCGCCCCGTTGGTGAATGCCTGGGAACCGCTCGTGGTAATGGTGCCGCCACCCTGAGTGATCTGGCTGGCTCCAGCAATCACACCCAAAGCGATCGAGGTGCCGAAGATCTGGAGGTAGTGGTTGTTGACCTTATCTTTCAGCCCTTCCTCTCCGATCTGATCGAGGCCCTGGAACTGGTCGAGATCAACGGAGTAACCGTCTGGCATAATCAGGCGGTGAAAAACCACGGCCATTCGCCGCTGTTGGCCGATGCCCGCCGCTCCAATCTTCTTGGCCTCGCCCAAAACAACCGTTCCCTCGGGAATGATCACGTGTTGATGATCGTGCGAATACAGAGGATTTGAGACCAGGACTTTAACCGGCCCTACGGCGTCTCCATCCAGACGATTCATGAGAACGGTGTCGAGAACCGAGCCCTCGTAGAGGAGATAGGGCTGACCGACGGCTGAATCGAGATTGGCCTCCAGTGGACGTTTATAGCTTCCGGGCGTGTCCTCCTGTTTTCCTTCGGCTGGTGGGGAGACGAGACTGCTGTTTGTCTGCCGTTCGGCAGGACCATACTGGGCGGGGGTCATCTGGCCTTGCTGCTGTTGTGGCTGTTCGGCGGACCGGGAGTAGACAAGGTTGGAAGCGAAACGGGAGTCGTCAAGCCGTTCTCGTTCTTTGGCGGCGATTAGCTGCGCCTGCTGTTGCACCGGCGTGAGTTGCATCTGCATGTTGCCCTGCTGCGCTTGCGGGCAGGGCCGGCCCGGAATACAGGGCGCGGCAACGCCGGTCGGGCCGTAGGCCGCGGCGGCGGCCTGCTGCGCGGGCGTCGCAGACGCAAGCGCCGGGTCTCCCATTGCAGCGGCGGCTACTGCTGCCTGCTGCTCTTTCTGACGTTCGGCCTGAAGTTGGTTCTTCAACTCCTGCACGTTGTTATCAGTGTTGTCTTGCAAGGTGGGCTGCGGTGGCTGCCCTTTGGCGGCGGCCTGCTGTGCAGGCGTCTTCTTTCCGGACGAGCTGAAGAGCGCCGCAACAATCACCAACGATGCGGCACCCAGATAAACGAAGGTTTTCAGGTTCTTCTGCAAGACACCCTTTGGCAGTTCTAGGTTGCGGCGCAACGTTGGCTCGGCTTGCGGCTCGGTGTGGGGAGTAAAGACGTTCTCGGTCATGACGGTGATCCCTTGCGCGTGAATTCCATCTTCTTTTTGCCGAGTTCCACATATCCGCTGTCCATGATCTTCGGGATGATGTACGCCCCTTCCCGGAGGTCGTAGGTGACGAGGTTGGGTTTGCCGTCTTTCATCTCATAGACACTGAACTTCTCAGGCGCATTCGTCTTGATGTAGGTGAACCTGTCGTCGTGATAGATCGACTGAATGTCGAAGGGGGCTTCGTTTGCCTTGTAGGCATAGTCGAACTTGAGCCGTGTTGGATAGGCGCTTTTGTATTCATCCACCGCCTGTTCAACGTGCGACTGCAGAGCGGCAAGCTGCTGCCGCGACTGTTCGAGTTGGGCAGCGGGCACGAACTGCGGAGGGCCGCTGGCGGCCACAATCGCAGAACGGTCGGCGGGCTCGACGATCACCTTCAGATCAGGGGTCGTCGATAAGGCAGAGATGTCCTGGAGAGTGAAACTGTAGATGTTCCCCTTGTCCGTAATGAGATTCAAGTTGGAGCTGATGCCTTGTTTCGCCGGATGCACGAAGCAAAAGTTGCCAACCACGTCCACGATCCAGAACTCCTTGTCACCCGTGGCGGCTTCCATGATCTTCTCGGTCGTGGGTAACTCGATTAGGGTTGTGTATTTCACCTTGGCTCGGATGGGAACGATATCCTGCGAGTGATACTGCACCGTGCGCGCAGAGTCTTGGGCGAAAGCACCGATGGAAGAAAAAACCAAAGCGCAATTGACGACGAATTTCAGATGCCGCATAAAGCTCTCCTTAGCGGTTGTTGTTCGAAGTTGATACGGCCAGCGCGCGCGGCCGGAATGGCCACTCTTCCGCGAGATGGCGAAGGCCATCCGCAAAACCGTGGCGGTCGAAATACTCCTGTTTCTTGAGGTTGTCGCGAGCATTGTTGGTTGCCATCCAGTGCGAGACCGAATCGACGTTCAAGTGCACTTTCTTCGAGGTCTGCGCCTTGCGAATCAGCATTTGGCCCGGTGGAACAAGGCCGTCGATAAGGTCCAGTTCTGTGTCGTTCAGATGAAACGCCTCGCGGTAAACATCCCGGTTCATGTCCGGGTTGGCGAGGAAGATTTTTGTCGGGCAACTTTCGGCGACTATCGCCAGCATCCCCGACTCCTCAAGCTCTTTGATGGATTGGGTCGCAAGGATCATCGCGGCGTGGTGCTTGCGCCAGGTCTTCTGCGCCTGCACCACGTAGTTGCGAATGGTCTCGTTCTTTATGAAGAGCCACGCCTCATCGAGCAGGAAGAACTTGGAGGTGCCGAGGTTCTTGGGGTCAGTGATCTCATTCGATGCTCGATGCAAAACATAAAAGAGCAGTGGTTCCAACACCTCGGGTGCGTCATTCCAACCGTGGAAATTGAACGTCTGGAAACTTTTGAACGAAAGCGTGTCCTCAGCGCTGTCAAACAGAAAGCCGTACTGACCACCACGAGTCCAGCGGTGCAGTCGTTCCTTCAATTCGCCGATGATGTTTCCAAAGTTCGAGACTGTGCGCTGGTTCGGCTCCAGTACGTAGATGCGCTCGATCGCGTCCCACAGTCGGCGTTCTTCTTTGAAGTCGATCCGGTAACGTTGCTCGTTACCCTCAATGAGCACGCGGAAGAAGCTGAAGAGAAACTGCAGGTTCTCTTTGGTCTGAGGCAGCGAGAAGGGGTTGATGGTGAAGTCCCGTGCTTCCTGACCCACATTGAGATACGAGCCCTTGAATATCGTCGTAAGCGACTGGAAGCTGCCACCGATATCAAAGACGAAAGTCAGCGGCTTGTACTTCTGCGCGTTCTGCAGCAGAAAAACGCAGAGATAGCTCTTGCCACTGCCTGTCATGCCGAGAATCAGGGTATGGGCAACGTCGCGAGTATGCAGGTTGAGGAAGTAGGGCGTGCTGTTGTCGGTTTCGACGACTGCCAGGTACTCCGTGCCGAGATGCGCGTTCGTCTTTTCACCGGAAAGGATCGTAAACAGAAAGGACAGGTCGGCGTAATTCGTGTTCAGCAGATACAGCTTGCGAAGGTTGAGTGCATAGTTGCCCGGCACGGTGGCGAAATAGGCGTTCAGTTGGTTGTAGGTTTCCGCGAATAGAATGCCGTCGACGTTGGTGAAGACGCCAGTAAACTCGGCCACAAGCTGATCGAGTTCTGTTCGTGACCGGCCGTACAGCACAATCGTGAGCGAGAAATCGCCAAGCGATTGACCGTCACCTAGGGCGCGCAGGCAATCGCCAAGATTCTCAATGTCGGCCTGTTTGGACTCGTCCACCAGCACATCACGCGGGTTCGTCTTGGTGGTGTCGTTGCCCATCTGGGAGACAAACCCGGTCTTCGACATATTGAAGTGGCGGCGTCGCTTGTTCACTTCTTTGCGGGCCTTGTCCGCAGGGAGCGGCGTCCACTCCGTGACGACGTAGAAGTTGGCTGGGATCTTCAGCAGCGCGTCGAGTACCAGGGGACGCGTCTCTGTGATGGCCTCTTTCATTGTCAGGACACGGACGATGTGCTCGCCTACGCGCAGATGATCGCGTTCTGCTTCGATGTCGGAATTGACGACCTGATAGTCGAGAAACTGTGTTGACTGCGGCTCGCCCGCAACACGCCAGTCGTCATAATTCAGCAGGCGTCGGAAAAACGTGAATTGCCCCTGCCGATTCAAGACGTCGACTTGCATGAAATCCGTAAGCTGCCGAGCGAATGCCTGCACGTGTTGGTCGAGCCGTTGAAGATCGCGTTCGATATGCGTCCGCAACAACTTCTTCATGCTGTCGTTAGTGAACTGCGATTTGAGTTCGGCAATCGCGCCCTCTGGATCGCGTAACAGACGAGCTAGCGCCGTGCCGACGCCGGTCTTCGAACGGGCGCCTTCGAGCAGGATGCAGTAGAAGATTTCAATTTGATAGAGATGGTCCCGCTTCGCTTCAAAGAACTTCCGTCGTTGGTCAATAGCCGCTTCGACAATGGGGTCATCGTATGTTGCGAACGGTATGTCGGGGCGGTTCGATTTGAAGAGGTATTGGTAAACATGGAAGCCTGGGCCAAAGGCTTTCAGCGCCGCCTCCAACCGCTTCACGGCATACTCCTGCTCCGAGCGGTCAAGCCTTTCGTAGTCCACGCCGGGAACGCTGAGAATCATGCCCAGATCACCGCTCTTGGTAAGGAAGGCCGTCTCGTTCCAGAAGCCGTACAGGTTGATGTAGTCGTTCAGTGCCGCACTCTCTTTCCACGGCTTGATGACCTTGTCGAGACGCAGCATCAGACCACCTCCACACGGGGCACTCGTTGTTTGGCTGCGTCATAGCGCAACTTGTAGCGTTCGGACTTCGCCAGGATGCGGAGGAATGCAGGATCGCTGTTGGTTACCCAATGGCCGAAGGCAAAGCCGCTTATGAAGACGGCGATCCCGGCGAGGATGGAATTGAAGAGGTTAAAGGCTCCCACCGCTCCGACGCAGACGAAATAGAAGAGAGTCCGCTCAACACCCAAATAGGTGAGCGGCTTGTGCAGACTCTTGAAGACTCGATTTGTGCGATGCCTCTGCTGTGCTTTGTCGGGCATAAGCTCCTCGTCTGAGGATGACGGTTAGAGGGCGCTATACGCCCCAGAGCCAACTCAGTACATTCACTGCGAGAACGGCAATGCCCGTTCCCGCGGCAACCCCGGCGAGCGCCTTCTTTGCACCGGGTTCGCCGTGGGCGAAGCCGTAGCCGCCGATCACGATCGCGACCAGACTTGCAACCTTCGCAATGGTGCCGGTGAAAAGGCTTTGGATGGCGTTAAAGCCGGTCTCGAAGGGTGAACCTTGTGCCAGCGCGGCTACAGGCATCACAAGAAGGAGGGCAAGAAGAGCATCGGTTGGACGCGCCCACTTCGACCAAAGAAGGCGCCAAATTTGGCGGACTAAGGGGACTTGGGACCAACGTGGCATATGCACCTCCGGCAACATTTCAAATCGTCTGCTTTTGGCGCAAAGCTAACCTCACTCAATCACGATGTCCAATAATGTCTCGTTATAACGTTATTCCTGGGAGGAATAACTCCGGAACTTTCGAGTGTTTCGGGCGGTCAATTTGCAGTCGAGGCCAACATGAATAGGCTCTATCCATCTCGCAAGAAGTGACATAGCCATTGTCACTTCGATAAGTCTTCGATTGCCCCTACAGGGCCTCGTCATCCTCGGCGACCGTCTACGATAAAGTTGAATAGCACCGGGACATGGCTTGGATTTACCGCGCTTCAAGAATTTTCTCGCGCTTTCGTCAAAGACCTTGTTTTCCGTAAGCCCCGCCTTGTCAACAAGCTCCACATCCGCGCAGTGGCTTGGTCAACGAGAATCTCATGCGACGGATCGGCGTGGAGCCGTCCGTTATAACCAGCAGGAATAACGTTATAACGAGAAGTTATTGGACATGGCTGCAGGAACGGGTCAAGTTGGTTGACTATCGCCGGTCGCCTACAGACTTGATCAGCCGAGGACGGCAGTGGTGGATATTCCGGTTCCGCGTGGTCGGCTTTGACAACGGTAACCTGGCGGGCGTGAGTAACGGTCAATATTACTCATTGGAACTGCCGCGACTGAACTGGCTTAGAAGTACTGCAGGTCTCGAATGTCAATGCTAACGAGTACGATCCTATCTCCTGTGCGGGTTGAACCTGAGCACTACGTCAGTTCTGACGAAGCGGCGAGCTTTCTTAAACTCAATCTGCGCACAGTTCAGCGCCTAGCGCGCGAAGGAACGATTCCAGCCCATCCTTTCGGCGAAAGAAGCCGCAAAAGCTGGCGATTCCTATTATCTGAGTTGGACGCGTGGATGAAGGCCAAGGTAAACTGTCCTCGTCGTCCGTGCCGTTCCGTAGGGAGGTAATACCAACCCATGGGAAGGACACGGTATCAAGAAGGAAGCCTGCGTCTTGAGAGTCGCAAGCGAGGGAAAGTATGGCGGCTTCGTTTCCGCATCACTCGTGCAGACGGGAACAGGGTCGAGCACGCGATTGTGATCGGAACCCAAAAAGAGCTGCCGACCCGCGCTGCTGCACGCGAATTCGTCAAGTCGCTGTACCTGCCAATCAACCATCCTGCTCCGAACAACAATGGGCGCCCCGTGACGTTCAGCGACATCGCGGGTCACTACATCCAAGAAGAGCTCAGCGAAGATCAAAATCAAGCATCGGCTCCGAAAGCTTATTCCACAACTGCAACTTACCGCCGCTATCTCCGCAAGTGGGTTTTGCCACGATGGGGCGATCAAGTGGCCTTGCTGATCGCGCCGCTCGACCTAGAGAACTGGCTGAAAGAGCTGGGGAGGAAGAGCGGTCTCGAAAACCAAACCAGGTCGAAGATCCGACAGGTCATCGGTCTGGTTTACAAGCACGCCCAACGTGTCGGATTCCTGCCCCGAACGGAGCAGGCGAATCCGATCCGCTTTGTCCGCCAGTCCACGGCCAGCAACTTCGACCCGATCATATTGACTCCGGCTCAAGCCTTCGCGATCATCAACCAACTGGGGTTGATGCTGCGTACGCTTGTGCTGGTCACTGCGGCCACTGCGTTGCGGATCTCCGAGATCCTCGCCCTGCAGTGGAGGGACATCGACGTAGAGAATCAATGCATTTACGTCCGGCGAGCTTACGTCTATGGGAGATTCGGCAAGCCCAAGTCGAAGGCGTCAAAGCGTCCCGTTCCGCTCCATCCTCTACTCGCGGCACATCTGCTCAACTGGCGCCGGGAAACGCCGTACAGGAAGGAAGAGGATCTCGTGTTCCCCTCTTTCAAACTGAAGGGTGCGAAGCCACCGCGAGCCAATATGCTTTTGTCCGATCATCTTCGGCCTGCGGCCATGAAGGTCGGCGTCGTAGCTCCGCCCAGGGCATTTGGGTTCCACACGTTCCGGCGAACGCTGGCGTCGGTTCTGGTGGCCAACAACTACGATCCAAAACTCGTGCAGGAACTACTCCGTCATTCGAACATCAAGACCACCCTGGACGTCTATGCCCAAGCCATTACACCGGCCAAGCTGGAGGCACAGGGGGCCTTCCTGAACCAGCTCCTAAAGGGCTCATGGATGGAGAAGGCACCAGCAACGAGCTTCGTTGTTTAGCGCAAACCACTCGTTTTGTGGGCATATTGTGGGCTAGCGCAAATCGAGGGATTCTGAACAAGTGCTTTGGAATGATGGTGGCCAGGGAGGGAGTTGAACCCCCGACGCCAGCCTTTTCAGGGCTGCGCTCTACCACCTGAGCTACCTGGCCACGTTTCGAAACCCGCCCACTCGCGGGCTGCGAGGATTGTTCACTTCACGCCGATTATTGCGGGATTGAACGCCGAGTGAAACAGTTCGCTGCCGAACACTTGCGGAACGTGTTCGATTATAGCAATGGCTCGCCGCTTCGCTCAACATCGACGAGCGAGTGTGTATGATACGACCTTCCATTCATCGTCGTCATCAAGCATCGGTTGATCCCGAACCAGTATGGAATCTCGCGGTAATCTTGGACTGCGAACACCCCGAGATCAGCGTCTTTGCCGGCTTCGATGGTGCCTTTCCGGTCCGCGACTCGCAAGGCCCAGGCCCCGTTGATGGTGGCTGCAGCGATGGTCTCTTCCGGCGACATCTTCATTTGCGTGCAGGCCAGCGACATTGCCATCGGCATGCTCAGAGTTGGCGACGTCCCCGGGTTGTAGTCCGTCGCCAGCGCCACCGGTACGCCCGTATCAATCAGATGGCGCGCCTGAGGATATTCCTTTTGCCCCAGAAAATAATTCGCCCCCGGAACCAGAGTGGCGACGGTGTTGTGCTTTGTCAACTGGGCGATGTCGTCTTCGCTCACGTGGTCCATGTGATCAAACGACGCCGGATTGAAACGCAAGAACGGCCGCAGCGCCGTTTCCGTAAGCTGGCCCATATGGGCCCGCACGCTCAGGCCGTGCTGTTCGGCAGCTTCAAAGATCTGCTTCGTCTCTTCCGCGGTAAACGCTCCCTGGTCGCAGAAAACGTCAACAAACCGTGCAAGCTTCCGCTTCGCTGCCTGAGGAATCATCTCCCTACAGATAACCTCAACATACTCTTGTGAGCGGCCCTGAAATTCTTTGGGGACGACGTGCGCCCCCAGCAGGGTCGCGACCACCGTTCCCGGCCAGCCCGAGGCAGCGTCGCGGATCGCTTCCAACGATTTCAGTTCTGACTCAACCGTCAGCCCGTAGCCCGACTTGGCTTCGACGGTCGTGGTGCCGTGAGCAGCCATGTCGCGCAGCGCGGCCAAAACTTTCTCCGCCAGAATCCGCTTCCCTGCCCTGCGCACGGCCTCCACGCTCGATCGTATGCCGCCACCGGCCGCGGCGATCTCTTGGTAGGAAGCGCCTTCGATGCGCTTCTCGAAATCCACCAGCCGCGGGCTGATAAAAACCGGATGCGTATGCGAATCGACGAAGCCCGGCAGAACAACTTTGCCCGCGCAGTCGATCTCGAGAACTTTCTTGCGATTCTTCTTCAGCCACGGATCGCGCAGCGCGTCTTTAGTAGTGCCTACGGAAACAATCTTCCCACCGAGGCAGAGCACGGCCCCGTCTTCGATGATGCCAACTTCCTTTAGACCTGCAACACGACGAGGGCCAGCACTCTGCGACGCAGAACGCAAGGTCAGCAACTGGCGGATATTGACGAGCAACAGCGGAGGAGTTTGGCGTCGCATCTCAAGGATTATCTCGCACAACGACTCTCTGCCTATCTGCGAACGTGAATTCCTTGCCGTTCCACGTGAAAGTCATCACATCAAGACTCTTGGGGCAACAATTGGCCGAGGGTTCGGAGCTCCGACCCGTGAGCGTCAGTGTCTTCGCGGCGGCATCTATGCTGGCGCCCGTGTTTGGTGCATGGCGCTCGTAGCGAATCTGCTCCACCACCGTGGGATGCCCGGATTGGACGTTGAAGACCTGCGCAAGACCGGATTCCGAACAACTACCGCCGCAACTCCTCCAGTCAATGTCGACTACGGCGTATTTTGCGTCTTCCTCACTTGCATCGAGGAACCTCAGAAGGTCGAGCGTGATGTATTCGCCCCCGTGGTACTCATCATCCTTGTCGTAGCCACCGTTTACCAGCTTTACGTTCCTCCTCGGGCCGTCTTTTCCAAACCAGAAGACGGTCAGACTCTTGAAGTCAACCTCCTGCAGAGAAGACACCGTCGCAGGATATTGATATTTAGGAAATGAGATCTCGTAGTTCGGCGCGTCCGGATTCCGCTGCTGTGCCACAGCCGGTGAGGTACTTATGACGGCCGCAAGCAAGACCGCAAACGCAATCAACAGCAACCTATTCATTCATCGGCACCCTGACGCCGCTCTTCTTAGCAAATTCTTTCGCCTCGTCATAACCCGCGTCCACGTGGCGGATCACGCCCATCCCCGGGTCTGTCGTCAGCACGCGCTCGATGCGCTTAGCCATGGCATCAGTGCCGTCGGCCACCGTGACTTGCCCCGCATGCAGCGAGTAGCCAATGCCCACTCCGCCGCCGTTGTGAATCGATACCCACGACGCTCCCGCGGCCGTATTCAAGAGCGCGTTGAGCAGCGGCCAGTCCGCAACCGCGTCCGAGCCGTCTTTCATCTTTTCAGTCTCGCGGAACGGAGACGCTACTGAGCCGCAGTCGAGGTGATCGCGTCCAATCACGATCGGCGCCTTGATCTTGCCTTTCTTCACCAGATCATTCATCGCCAAGCCGAACTGCGCACGCTCGCCGTAGCCGAGCCAGCAGATGCGCGCCGGCAGTCCCTGAAACTTGATGCGCTTGCGAGCCAGATCAATCCAGCGGCGGAGAATGCGATTCTCGGGAAACAATTCGAGAACCAGATCGTCCGTCACGTGAATGTCCGATGCCTCACCCGACAGCGCCACCCATCGAAACGGTCCGCGCCCCTCGGAAAACAGCGGACGAATGTAGGCAGGCACAAACCCAGGAAAATCATAAGCGTTCTTCACGCCGCGCTGAAAGGCAAACGTGCGGATGTTGTTGCCGTAGTCGAATGTCACCGATCCCATTTTCTGCAGCTGCAGCATGCCTTCGACGTGCGCCGCGATGGCGTCGAGCGATTTCTGCTGATACGCCTTAGGATCGTTTTTCCGTAACTCGACCGCCTCGGCGAGCGTCATGCCGTTCGGCACATATCCATTCAATGGATCGTGCGCCGAAGTCTGGTCAGTAAGAATGTCAGGCAACACGCCGCGCGCAGCCAGCTCCGGAATCACGTCCGCGCAATTTCCCACCAGCCCGACCGACACATTCTCTTTCTTGCGCACCGCATTCTTCAGGATGCGCAGCGCTTCATCGAGCGTAGTGACCATGAAGTCGCAATAGCCAGTCTTCAGCCGCTTCTTGATGCGCTCGGGGTCGACGTCGATCCCCAGAAACGCCGCGCCCGTCATGGTCGCCGCCAGCGGCTGGGCTCCGCCCATTCCGCCCATGCCGCCGGAAACGATCAGCTTCCCTGCCAGATCGCCGCCGAAATGTTTCTCGCCCGCCGCCGAAAACGTCTCAAACGTTCCCTGCACAATTCCCTGCGAGCCAATGTAGATCCACGAGCCGGCCGTCATCTGCCCATACATCATCAGCCCGGCGCGCTCCAGCTCGTTGAACTTCTCCCAGTTCGACCAGTGACCAACCAGATTGGAATTCGCAATCAGCACACGCGGCGCATGATCGTGCGTCTTGAACACGCCCACCGGCTTGCCCGACTGCACCAGCAAAGTCTCGTCATTCTCGAGCTTCTTCAAGGTTGCGACGATGGCGTGGTAAGCCTCCCAACTGCGCGCCGCGCGCCCCGTTCCGCCGTAGACGACCAGATCCTGAGGACGCTCGGCGACCTCCTCATCAAGGTTGTTCATCAGCATGCGCATGGCAGCTTCCTGCTGCCAGCCTTTGCAGCTGATTTGATTACCGCGCGGCGCGCGAATCGAGATGGGAGCCTGAATTTCAGTTTCGACGGGCATTGTACGATCTTACGTCCTGGGCACAACGCGGCACAACACATCGGGCGATACGGAAAAAGTGCGGAAGCTACTTCGTTGGATCCAATAGTTGAGGATCGGCACGCAGCAGTGGAAATTGCACAGAGTGCATGATATTTTCGAAAGTTTCGGCGTAGCGGCCGTAGACCTCCGTAGGCGCCAGTGTGGTAAGACGATAGTGATCGTCACCTACGCTATAGATCTCCATGACGGATGTGTAAGGCACGCCATTCTCATTCCAGCTTACATTCCAGCGTGTCCCCGCAAGCCCGTCACGTTTTACCGCTTCCTCCCCGGCACGTTTATAGTCCTGCCGCGTGGAGAAGGAAGCCTCGATCATCTTCTGATAGAGCTCCGGCGAACCCTCCATGCGCTCGCGAGTCAGCATGAACATTGCCGCGGTACCCGATTTACCGAACATGGCACTTCGTGGCTGGCTGAATGATCCCGGCTCTTCCCGCATAAGTTTCCAATCATCGGGCAGTGAAATGCGCATACCCATCGCTGGACTGTCATACGTATGCGGATCACGCATACTTGGCGCAGGCGTGGCGCTAACCGCGGCCATCTCGGTTCTGACCACATTGACCGCTTCTTCCGGACTCAGCCATGTGAAGCGACATTGGGGATCCTCGGAATGACAAGTCAGCGTGCCGCGCAACGGGATACCTACCCCTGAGGATTCTGGAGGATGAACTGGGAACCTCGCCGCCCGCAGCGCCTCGGCAACCTTGGCAAGTGACGTGTCTCCGGAAACCTGCCGAATCTCGGGTGACCCTTCCGCAACAAGCAGGACGTTGAAATCTCCCGAGCCACCGACCTCCCCTGCATTTGGCACGGTCAACACACTCATGGCGCTCAGCGCAACCTGGGCGCGTTCGATCTCCTTATCGGCTTGGCTGCCCGCAAGTCCCTCCAGCTTGCGCCTCGCGTCGGCAACGTCGTCGGGATCAATGTTAGCCCTGGTGGGTTTGTCGGCCGAGGCCACGGCCATCGCGAATGTTCTCTTCGCGTCTTCTTTCATGTCCTGATCGTCATAGATCCGGCCCAAGTGGTCACCTACCGTGGGATCCTGCCGGAGAGACCACGACGCCGTTACGTAAGATCGCGCGTGCACCTTGTCGCCTCGCAAAAAGTAGATCCAGCCCCGCGTATCCCAATAGGCTGACGTCCAATAGACGTAATTAAGTTGTTCCAGGGTCAGATGATCGAGCGACACACTTTGCAGCCGGGTTTTTTCGATCGCGAGGCACGCCTCGGACCACTTCTCGGCCATAGCAAGCTCGATTGATCGTTTTGCCAAAGCATAGGCTGCGCTGTTGAAAACGTTCGGTGCGGAGGATGCGCTCGTCGCCTGCTGCAACTCCGAAATCCCTTTGGCTCGGTTTCCCAGATCCAGGTCGCACTCACCTTCTGCCAGCAAAGTCTCGGGATGATTCGGGGTGATCGCGAGTGCCTTTTGCAGCTCCGGCATGGCATCGCCGCATTTCTTCTGATCGCGCAGCATCATGCCGAGATTGCGGTGCGCGTAGTGATCCTGCGGATTGATGATAGTTTGCTTGCTGAACTGTGCCGTGGCTTCTTCGTACTTGCGCTGCCGCCAGTAGACCAGACCGAGATTGTTGTATGCATTTCTACTGGCAGGGTCGTTCTGGATTGCAGCTTCGAAAGCGTTCGCCGCGGCATTCATCTCATTCATGGCCATCAATGCTCGTCCCAGCTCATTCCATGCATTCGGGTTCTGAGGAGCCATCGAGGTAGCTCGGCGCAACAAATTTATGGCAGTCGCGTAGTCCGCGCGACTATAGGCCTCACTGGCATCGGAGTATAAGTTCCGAAAGTCCTCCGTGTTGCCGTTAGCCCCAGGTAAAGTCCCGATGGGGGCAGCATTCTGCGGCGGGTTCGTACTAAGGCGGAAATTTACCTGGACCGTCAATTCCACGTCGACGGGATTGCCCTGGTAGGTGCCAGGCTCGAACTTCCACTGACTGACTGCGTCGATTGCAGCCTGGTCGATATCCTTGTCGACGCTGTTCACGACGTGTACGTCCGTAGCCGAGCCATTCTTGGCGACGGTCAGTCCCAAGGTAACGGTCCCCTGCTTGCGTTTCTGACGCGCCTTTTCCGGATAGGTGGGGTTTATCCTGGTTACCGGACGGGGCGCGGTCGCACACGGGCCGGTGGATCCTGCCGTCTCGCTGCTACACACCCGCATCGTGGTGATCGCGTCAACGGAGATCGTGCCCTGAGCATAGAGCAGGCCCGGCAAGAGCAGAAGAGGCACGAGGTAGAAGCGAAACATAGGCTTTTCCAGCCGGCCGCATTATACCTAAAGCGAGAAACAAATCTGGTACCTGGTGCTCGCAGAACCTGGCTCACCATGTGTTATATGTTGTGCCCTCGGTCGACATTGCAGTCGACGCCGAATGCACATCGTCGATGCCGGGGTCCTGCTGGTCCACGCTCAGCAGCACGTCTTCCTGTTGTGGCTCCCACCCCGTATCGCCCGTCATGGGATCCCTGGGAATCTGCTTGATGTAGCCCGCCGACACCAGATCATCGAGCGACTGCGGCGCCTTTTGTTTGTCGAGTGTGTACTGGTAGATCAGGTGGCGCAGTTCAAACAAGTCGTTGTGCAGCACGGACTCACGCGCCCGCACCAGCGACTGGTTATAAATAGGGATCGCAATCGACAGCAGGATGCCCATAATGATGATCACGATCATCATTTCGAGCAGCGTGAACCCCAAGCTGCGCCTCGGCTTAAGCCTTCTTACCATTTACCAGTCCTTATACTTCGTGCCGTCGAGAGCCTCGCCCTGCGATTTGGTGTAGACGTCGAAGACGCTCTGCCCGCCCCAGGAGTCAGAGTCCGGATCATCCTGCATCGAGCGCAAACCCCACTCCGTGGTGCCAGTCATCGGATCAATCGGAATCTTTCGTAAGAAGCGAACTTTCTTGCCATTCACGTCTTCACCCTTCACCAGCGTCTCGAGATCTGGAGGATAGTTCTGGCTATCCACCTTGGTGCGGAATCCGCCGCGGTCCGCCGCGTCTTTATAGCGATCGATGGCATCGCGCATCTCCCACAAATCGGCTCTCAGTTGGCGCTCTTTCTCCCGCTGGATGGTCACCCGGGCCAGCGGCACCGCCATGGTTGAGAGAACTACCACGATGGCGGTGGCGATGATCAACTCCAGAAGGGTAAAACCCCGGTCGGGTCTGATTCTCCGCCCGCGATGGAATCTGTGCAGCTTCATCTCAAAATCCTGATCTCAAAATCCTGGCTTCCCGAAACCGCGCGATCATACTATTGCACGGTCACCGACGCCTGCGCTCCATTCACCGTGATGGCCTGTTGCCCGGGGTCGCGCGCTCCGCCCCGGGTAATGGTCAGGGGCGTCTGTCCGCTGGCCTTCGCCTGGAATGTCATCGTAACCACCGCGCCCTGCCCGGAAACTCCACCCGCTCCCGGCGGCCGCGTGGCCGTAATCTGCAATGTCCCCGTAGTCTCATCCTCGCGGTGCACCAGAGCCACTGCCTGCCCATCCTGCGAGAGGAACCCGCCGTTCGAAATATTCACCAACTGCAGTTTGGCGGGATCGTAATTCAGCTGCACCGGCACCGAATAAACATTCTGCGCCCCGGAAATCATCAGGTTCACGACAAACGTGTTTCCTTTCGTCACTGTGATCTGCTCCGGATCGAACAGGAAGTTCGTCCCTCCCGCCGCCGCTGGATTCCCTGCCTGGTTGGGAGTTGGATTCACGGGCTGAGCCGGCATTTGATTTCCCGGCGCCGGTGCCGCAGGCGCGGCTACATGGCTGACGTGCCGCAGCGCAATCGTGTTTGCCGTCCCAATGTCGATTTGCCGCTGGTTCAATTCGCTGATCGTGTTGCCGCGAATGATGTGCGGAGTGATGGCGAACACCGTCTCATCCTGCTCCTTATCCTGCGTCACCTGCCCAAAGAGGTATCGCAAAATCGGAATCTGCGCCAACCCTGGAATTCCGCTCAGCGATTTGGTCTGCGAATCGTCAAAGATCCCGCCAATCAAGCTCGATTCGCCATCCTTCAGCCGGATTTCGTGTTCGATTTTCTTCTGGCCGATGATGGGCTGGCTGATGCCGCCAATGCTCGACTGCCCCACCACCGAGGAGATTTCCATGGTGATCTTCAAGGTCACTTCGCGGTCGGCGTGCACGTGCGGAGTCACGTCGATGTTCACGCCGACGTCCAGGTATTGAAACTGGGTGTTAACCAGCGGATTAATACCCACGCCGCCAATACCGGGCTGAAACGACCCCGTAGCCACCGGCACGCGTTCGCCGATCTTGAGCGTCGCCTTCTGGTTGTCAAGCGCGCGCACCTGCGGATTCTGCAACATCTTGGTATCGCTGTCGCCCATCACTGCCGAAAGGTTGGCGGAGGGAATCGTCACTTGAAAATCGGTGGCGTTCAGGTTGCCCAGAGTATTCAGTTCCAACCCGCCGGCGCTCGAGGTGGGGCTGGTTGTGCCTGTGGTCGACGGGGTAGTCGTGGTGTTGATGTTGCTCTGCAGGGCAACCGTGGCGCTGGTCGGCCAGTTCATTCCCAGGGTCCGCGATTTGTCCCGGCTCACCTGCAATACCGCGATATCAACAATCACTTCCGGACGCGCCCGATCCAGGTCGTCCACCAGCTTCTGCGCCAGCGCAATCTGGTCCGGCGTGCCCCGCACCACCAGCGCATTCTGCGAGAGCAACTGCTGGACGCGCTGCACATCCAGCACGGCGCGAATCGCGTTCACCACGTCCTGCAACTCGGTGGGCTGCGAAATATTCGAAAGATAAAAAGTCTTGAGGACGCTCTGCTCGAGTTCCTTGCGCTTGGCCGGATTATCCTGTGCCACGAAGATCGTATTTCCGGTCACCGGACGCCAGAAGGTTTTCGATTCCAGCGCCGTGATCTGCAGCGCGTCTTCCAGCGTCACTCCATTCAGTTCAACCTTGATGCGGCGCGAGGTGTAGTCCGGATCGAAAAGAACATTGATCCCCGCCAACTGCCCGATGGTTTGATAGATGACCTTGGAATCTTCGGTGAGCTTTACCGTGATGGGAACGTTTGAAATGGGGGCAAGTTCTACCGGGCCCCCCGCATCCCGGATCTCCTTTTCCAGGTTGTTGGGCGGACCGGCGGCTTGCGGTGGAGGATGGCTGGCATCATTAATCATCTGCAGCGTGCGCTGCAACTCCTGCTGCGCGATAAAAAGCGAAGGATCGATCTGCGCGGCTTTTTGAAAATCGGCCAGCGCCTCCTGCAGTTTGCCCTGATCGCGGAGTTCCTGCCCTTGATGGACGATCGTAGCCGCCGCCTTGAAACGCAATCGCTCGAACGACGCCTTATAGCGCAAATCCTTTGGTTTCAGGTCGAAAGCTTGCTTGTAGAAATTGTAAGCCGCCTCGTAGTTCTCGCGAGCCTCGGCATCCTGGCCCTTCTGGTAAGCGGACTTGGCCTTATCGGCGATGGCCGGCAGTATGGCAATTACCACCAACAGCACAGCTGCCGCAGGCATCAGACGTCTCATTCGCATTCCTCGTCTATAAAGTCTTCGCTGGGCAAGCACTTTACCCACCGGCCAGCGAACCAGGGATTCACTCGAACAGCGACACTCGACCGCAAAGCAGTGGTTTCGCAGCGATTATAGCATCGCGTTTCCCGCCTCCCCATGTGATTGCACCTGCGAGAGTTACACTCTTTAGTCTTAGCCCAAAAGGGAAAAAGACCCGGCTTCGGCCTGCGGCTCTGGCTGTGGTTTCGGGACTCAACTGCATCGCATCTCTGTTGTCATCCTGAGGCGGGCGCTCTTTGCCCGCCGAAGGACCCGGGCGGGCCGCGCGAAGCGTCGCGTTCTTTGCGACGCAATAATCGCGCGCTTGGCTCGCTTCCCTATCCTGCCGCAGATCGTTCCCCGCTGTTAAGATGATCCGAACCCATGCCCCGCCAATCCACACATCAAACCAAGTCCAGCCCGGAGAAATCCCCCCGCCGCGAACCGACAGCCTCCGGCCAGCGAGACGCCGCCGTTAATAGGATCGCTTCACATAACTACTTCTTGCTGGAAAAATTTGAGTGCGGGGTTGTTCTTACCGGAACCGAGGCTAAATCGGTTCGCGGCGGCCTGGCCAACCTCAAAGATTCCTACGGCCTGGTCAAAGATGGAGAACTCTGGCTGCTCAACGCCCACATCGGCCCCTATGAACACGGCAACATCCACAACCACGCTCCGCTTCGCACCCGCAAGCTCTTAATGCACAAAGAAGAAATCCGCAAGCTGATCGGCAAGACCCAGCAAAAAGGACTCACCCTCATTCCCGTCCGCATGTATTTCAAGAACGGCAAAGTTAAAGTCGAATTAGCCCTGGCCAAAGGCAAACAGCTCTGGGATAAACGCGAAACCGAGCGTCGCAGAACGGCAGACAAAGAAGCCCGGGAAGCCATACGAGGCCGGAAGAAGTAAGTAAAAGATGAAGCAGCGCTGCGAATTCGCTGCAGGCAGATTTTAGGCAGCCCTCTCGGGAGGCTTCTCGGCTTTGCCGGAACTGGCTTTCTTCGCGAGGATTGCCGACAACCGTTCTGCCTGCTTTGTTTCAGCGCTCCGTTCCTTGCGAATCTCCTGCAACGTCTTTTCGTAATGCTGCGATTCAAATCTGCCGCGCAGTTTCATAGGGAGGTTCCTTGGCGTCGAGCAGTCTAGCATTCTCTGGTGGCTCCTGTCTGTAGAGGAAGTTGGAAAACGCGCAGCCTGCTGCTCACCTTCAGCACATAGCATTCCTCATGAACCGCCCTCCCGAATTCATCCGTCTTGCTGATCTCAAGCGGCACCGGTCTTTGACACAGGGCGCAGTCAGGGCAGACAAAATTATGCGGGTCGCGCTCATTGCCGACCGGCGCTTTCTTGCTCATTTGTAACCAGGGAACCAGCGACATTGGCTTCCTTTGTGTTTTCGTGATGCCCGTACCTTGTGCAGTTGCTTTGCCAAAGGGATAGTGCGTGGGTTTTCAGAGAGATGTGGGGCTTTGCTGCCATGCCCGTTCATGGGAGCTTTTGCCCGGCAGCGAGTAGTTTCTTCCTCTATTCTTACTTCTTAGTCCACAGTCTTCGAGTCATTTAAGACAAACGCATACTTTCTGGCGAGGAAGCCAATCCTCATTCTGATTTCTTCCTGGGCATCTCTTAGGACCGCATTGAGCAGGGAAACAAGGTCTAGCATCTTCTCAGGGTCGCTCTCGGCGCGTATGTGACGGCAGAGGTCCCGGACCAATTCGACATCGTACAAAAGAGCCCTCCGCAGCCAAACGTGAGAGGCGGTCGTGAGGGCCCGAATGCCAGTCAGAAGCCTGACGCTAACCCATGACCGCCTATAGTGGAATTCCATGCTTATGCTAGGCGACGCCATCATCTGTCGCAATACGGCGAACTCCGTAGACGCGGAAACGCACATATTATCCGGCCTGTCTGGTACATGTCCTATTTCCTGGCGTGAAGCACTGCCTCTCTTACTTTGAAGAATCAACGAGTTCTGCGGGGTAACCCGCGGAGGTGACGAATGGCACATTGCAGCGACGAGGAGCACATTCTAATGTCGCGAACAGAATGAACCCAAACGCGCATCCCCACTCGAAATCGCACCGTCCGGGCCTCGCTCCTAACCCAACCGCCACCCGCAGCCAGATCTCAAAACGCCGCAGCCATCGCATGGCGCTCCACGCTTCCGTCGGCCTGTCCGGCGAAGATCGGCAGAAAACTGCCTTCACCATGCCGGCCAAGGCTACGAAATTGAATAAGCACGGCGCGGCGGTCCAACTCCGTCGAGAGCTTCAGGTGGGCTCGCTCGTCACCGTCAGTAATAAACAAGGCGCCGCGCTCTCGGCCCGCGTAGTTTCGCAACTGTCGGCCCTGGAGGGCGTTTCCACCTACGCCATCGAGTTTGCCGAGCAGGGCGAACGCGCCGAAACCTTCTGGGGAATTGTCTTTCCCCCGAACACGTCAAACGCCTGACCCGCAAACGTGGTGCCCCGGCCAGCGTACAAAAGCGCGAGCCTGGGCGGATCAACCAGCAATCTTGAACTTCGCGACGATCGCCGTGATGTCGTCGTGTTGTTCCAGAGGACTGAATCGCCGGACCCCATCCACGATCGCGCTTAACAAAGCCTGGCACGGCAGGTCCCGATGCTGCTGCAGCGATTCAATCAGGCAGCGCTCGCCGAATTCCTCTCCGCGCTCGTTATAGGCTTCGGTGATGCCATCCGTGTAAAGCGCAAGCACGTCCCCGGGAGCGAGCCGCTGCTCCCGCATCGAGCAATTCCACTCTCTGAACAGCCCAAGCAGCATGCTGGTGGAATCGAGCCGATCCACCGTGCCGTCGCTTCTCACCAAGAGACCTGACAAATGGCCGCAATTGACATAGCGCAGCCGCGCCCTCGCCTCGTCGTAGTCGACAAACAAAAGCGAGGCATACGCACTGTCGCCGGTGTCGTCATAGAAGAGGCGGTTTACCGACTGTAGCAACGCTTCGGGCTCATCGAAGGCCAGCGCCGTCTGGCTCCGCTGACGTGATAACCTGTGCGGCCGTGGACGAACTGGACGACAAACCGCGCAACACGAAGGAAAAGTGGATGTCGCGAATTGTCTATTGGGGAACCATCGCTCTCGTCGCGTTTTGCTGGTGGGAATACGTGAAAGCGAAATAGCGATGAGTGCATGGAGATTTAGCGTCAACTACGAGCTAGGTCCCCAGTCTCCGAGTAAGAGACTGATGCTTTAGGAGCCGCTACATGTTCGAATTCTCATCGGTTTTGTCGGTGTCATGGAAGGCTTCGCCCAAGGAGAGCGCGCCAGTCGTCGAGTCTAGCTTCAGCACGTAAAGGCGGTCCTCCTCTTTTCCGCCGCTGTAATCGCGAGGACGGTCCGCCCCACAAAGGGACGTGACCGCGGTCACAGACGAGTGCAGGGTTGCAGCATAGGGTTCGAATGGCCATTGCGTCAGTCACGGCCAAACATTTCACCGAGATTTCCCAGGCGGTGCGTCGACACCTCGCGGCCACCGGAAGTGCCGATTGATCCCGGCCTCAATTAGTCCTCTGTAAAAGAGCTCCCATGGCGAGCAAGCACTCCCTTCCTTTCGCTGCGCTTTGTTCCAAGCGGCAGTTTCCGTCAGCAGCGATTGCACTCATCGAGGGTTAGGCTGATCGGGTCAATGCGTGAAATGGCGATATTGCCTCAGCCCTGAAACACTCGTCTGTCATGGATCGAAAAGAGGGCGCAGCCTGTTTCTCGTAGCCCTCCCAGCGGGTTCAAAGCCCGAACGCAGCGGGATACCGCACCGCACCATGAACGCCCGCCAGCGCGCCGTCGAAGAGTTCCAGAGCCATGAATGCTTCAGGAGGAAACGGACTAGTCAAATCGCGGGCCTTCTCGGAGGAGAAGCCGAATCGAGGATAGTAATGTTCATGACCCAGCACGATGACGATCCGTTCACCTTGGTCGCGGAGTCGAGTCAGGCCAAGACGCACCAGCTGACTGCCAACCTGGCGGCCTTGATAGCCCGGCAGAACGGCCATTGGAGCTAACGAAACGGCGGCTACCGACCCTTGCTCTGTTTCCACCGTCATTCGACTGAACAGAATATGGCCGATGATTTGGCCGTCGCTCTCCGCGACCAGCGATAACAAGACCGCTCCTTCTCCTTGTAACCTTTCGATCAAGTCGGCTTCATCGGAGCGGCCAAAGGCTCCTTCGTTCACTTTCCGAACTTGTTCCCGGTCGCAAGGTTTCTCGTCTCTGACGAGGGCGGGTGATTCTGCGTTCATCGTTGACATTCTTCCATCTTGGTGGCCGATCGACAACTGGAACCAGTTGCGTGGCTCCTTGGCACTGATCGCGAACCGGTGAAATCGAGAGAAGCTGGCGCAAATAAAATTCCGGTAGTGGTGCAGTTTGACTATTACCCGACGACCGTCATCCTGAGCGTAGCCGTTTTTCAGGCGTAGCGAAGGATCTCCCGCTCAACCGGCCCAGCGCGTAAGCCAAACTGCACCACTACCAAAATTCCCTTGACTTCGATCTTCCACCCTGCAACAATTTTCTATACGCATTGCGTCTTTGACAATTGAATAGCATAGAGATAACTTCAACGAATGCAATATTTTACAAGCGCAACCCCTGATTCTAGGGCGTTTCCAGCAGCCGGTTCATGCTAAGTCATTTGATTGTAATATTTTGCGAGTAAGTTATTTGTTTCCAATATTTTAGCCAGATCGACACTCGGCGGACCCACCGCAACTCATTGATTCCAGATATTTTAACGCAACGCATCTGACACTTTTTTGATCTGGATCACGTCATCAAGACGGTCAACCTCAAGTCCGACATGCCGCTGGTCCGTGAAGCCCTCGATCGCCTCGCACGCGAACTTGCCCTGGCACATCAAGAGAAGCTAAAGCTGCTGAAGTTGGTCCACGGCTACGGCTCGAGCGGCGCCGGCGGCGAGATTCGCATTGCCGTGCAAAAGCGTTTGCTCGAGTTGGCCCAGAACGGCGAGATTCGCGGCTCCATCTTCGGCGAGAACTGGTCAAAGTCAGACGACGCAACCTGGAAGCTTCTGCAATCTCATCCCGAACTCAAAAGCGACTCCGACCTCGGCCGACGCAACCGCGGAATCACCATCGTTTTACTTTGAAAAGACTCACCCGGCGTCGCGTATAATGTGGCGATTTTGCGGGCTTGCCCAACCGCAGGAGGCCGATTGCGCCTTTCACTTGATACTCGCGACGTAGGACGCGTCACCATCGTTCACTGCAACGGACGCATCGTTGCCGGCGGCGAGAGCGAATCTCTGCGCGCGCATGTCGCCTGGCTGTTGCGCGACCGCCGCTCGATCGTCCTGCATCTGGGCGAGGTCGGATTCATCGACAGCAGCGGACTCGGCACCATCGTCCGCACCCTCACCAGCACCCGCCAGGTCCACGGAGACCTCAAGCTCTGCAACGTGCCCGAACACGTGCGCAAGGTTCTGGAGCTATCCCACTTGGCGCAGCTATTCGACACGCATGACTCGGAGGAGAAGGCCGTTGCCTCGTTCTACGCTCCTCGAGCCCGCACCGAAGCTCCGGCCTCTACCGGCCGCAGTGTTCTCTGCCTCGACAACAATGCCGATGTGCTGGCTTACTTGCGCGAACTGCTGCGCCGCGAAGGCTACGACGTCCACACCAGCAGCCACCTGCGCGATGCCATGATTCTGATGCGCATCACGCATTTCGATCTCCTGCTGGTGGGCCCGGACGTCGCTGCGGCCCCGGCCACCCTGCAAGCCTTCCAGTCTGCGAGCGCCAACCTGCCGGTCATCGAATTGGGCAGCGAGTTCTCCACGCGCGATGCCGGCGAAGCAGCCGCCGCGTTGCTGGAAAAGATTCAGGCGAGGCTCAGCCTAAAGACTGCGTGAGGCGAGAGCTATTTGGAACCGGCGCCCACCGCAGAAGGCGCAGCTTGATGCGGCGGAGCCGACTTCGCCGCGTGGCGCTCAACCAGCAGGGAAACCACGATCACTGAAACCACCGGGAACAATAAAATCCACCACCGGACCTTCATGAAAACCAACCTCTCTCTTCACCCTCAAAATTTCAGAGCGGCGCCGATAGCAGAATTTCAGCGACCTCGCCGGGACGCTCGACGTGGCAATCGTGGCCGGTCTTTACTTCAGCGACCTTCCAGCCGGAAGCACGAGCTTTAGCAGCAAATGGCTCGAAGAACGGCCTCGCCGGATATCCTTCGGCGACGCAGCTAACGAACGTCGTGGGGATGCTGGCCTTCCGATTTGATGGAAGAGAAAGCGGCTCCTCGAAACAACGCAGACTAAAATCACAGAGCCTGGCGCGCACGAATTCTCGAGCCTCGCCGGACTTCAGTCCCCAGAGATCAAGCTGGCCCTCGCCGCCCGGCAGTCGCCAGCCGTCCCCTTGCTCTCGCGCGACTTCGCGGAAATGCAAACCAATCTCTGGCGGAACCAAGTCCAGTACGGATTGCCCATCCTCTGGAATGAAGGCATCCAGGAAAACCAAACGCTCGACTCGATCCGGGTTCGCTTCGATCGCACCGCTGATGATCATGCCTGCGTAACTGTGGCCGACAAGGATCACAGTGCCTGCACGCCTTGATAACTCCTGTGAGACGTCCTCTACATGTTGCCTTAGCGTGACGTCAGCGGACAGACGTCCTTGGTCCGTGCCAAGCCCTGTGAGAACCGGCGTTGTGACCTTATGGCCGCGCTTTTCCAGCAAGGGGGTCAACCGGTCCCACGTAGCAGCCGACTGCCACGCACCGTGAACGAGGACAAACGTCGACATGGGGAAGAGTCTAACAGGTTGAATTACCTTCTCGCGCTTGCGCTCGTACCCATTTGCCGACGATACTGGATTGTTACCTGACAACTTCCAAACGACATTATGAAGACGACTATCTCTCTCTCTACACCCGCTCAACTCGAAACCGAATCCCTTGTCGCCATCGTGCTCGACCATACTGATCAGGCGCAAAAAGACAAGAACAAAGACGCCAAGCCTCAACTCAAACTCGCCACCGGCGACGCGGCCGCGCAATCCGCCGCGGCCGATCTGCTGGCCAGCGGTGAGTTGACCGGCAAGCCGTTTGAAATCAATTTGCTCCACAAACCTGCCGGGTTGAAAGCGAAGCGTCTGCTGCTGATCGGGGGCGGCGCGGCGAAAAAGTTTGCCACCTACGATTTGCGCCGCATAGCCGGAGCGGCCGTGCGCACGCTGAAGGCGCGCGGCATCCGGAGCTTTGCCTTCATCGCTCCGCCAAGTATTCCTGCCGAAGAAGCGGTGAGCGCGATCGTCGAGGGCGCGCTGGTCGGCAACTTCGATCCTGACTACTATCGCAGCTACCGCAAGGACCAGAAGATTGACACACTCGCAATCATCGCCGCCGGCAACCAGGCGGCGCTCGAAAAGGCCGCGAACGAAGCGCAAGTCATCGGCGAGTCGCAGAATTTCACGCGCGACCTGGTGAATGAGCCTTCGAACCGCATGACGCCAACCATTCTGGGAGACCGCGCGAAGAAGATGTGCCAGGAAGTTGGTCTGAAGTGTGAAGTCTACGGTGCCGACAAGATCAAAGAATTGAAGATGGGCGCCTTCTGGAGCGTGTCGCAAGGTTCCGACGAACCTCCGGCGTTGATCGTGATGAAGTATGAACCTTCCGGCGCTCCGGAGAAACCAGTCTTAGGGCTTGTGGGCAAAGGAATTACTTTTGACACCGGCGGCATTTCGATCAAGCCCGCCGACGGCATGGAGAAGATGAAATACGACATGGCCGGGGGCGCCACCATGATCGGCGCCATGCGCGCCATCGCGTTGCTGAAGCCGAAAGTGAAAGTGATCGGCATCGTCTGCGCCGCGGAGAACATGCCCTCGGGCAAGGCACAGAAACCCGGCGATGTGCAGATTGCCATGTCGGGCAAAAGCATCGAGATCATCAATACCGATGCCGAAGGCCGCCTGGTTCTCGCCGACGGTCTGTTCTACGCGCGCCAGCTCGGCTGCACTCATCTGGTGGATGCGGCTACGCTTACCGGCGCAGTAGTGGTTGCGCTCGGCTACGCCAATGCTGGAATCTTCGCGAATGACGATGCCATGTACGAACGCTTCCACAAAGCCAACGAAGAGGCGGGAGAAAAAATGTGGCGGCTGCCGCTCGATGACGAATACAAAGAACAGATTCGCTCCACCATCGCCGACATCATGAACACTGGTGGACGCTGGGGCGGCGCCATTACTGCAGCCATGTTCCTGAAAGAATTCGCAGAGGACACCCCGTGGATTCATCTCGACATCGCGGGCACAGCGTGGATGGAAGATCAAAAGCCGTGGATCGCGAAGGGACCGTCGGGAATCGCTTTGCGCAGTCTGGTGGAGTTCGTGAAGGGCTTCGCGAGCTGACCTTTGCCACGGATCTGACGGATTTCCACGGAGCAAGAACTTGAAGAATCCGCGTAAATCCGCGACAGGCATCTTTGCAATTCTCTGGAGGCAACGTGAAAGCTTTGATGCTGGCTGGACTGGTGGTGCTGGTGCTGGGAATTCTTTCGTTCTTCGTCCCGGTTCCGCATTCTGAACATCACGGCGTCAACATCGGCGACGCGCATGTGGGCATCACGACGCACGACGAGGACAGGGTTCCGCCGGTGGTAAGCATCGTTCTGGTGGTCGTGGGAGCCGGACTGATGATCGCGGGCAGGAAGACTTAAGCCGCAAGAAGAAATCGACCACGGATTCTAACGGATCGGCACGGATAATGAACTAACAGACAGAAGCTAGCATCCGCGACAATCCGTGCAGATCCGCGGCCGATTTTTCTTACTTCATCGTAGCCTGGTCGAATGCCTTTTCCAGATTCGTGAATAGCGGAGCTTCGCTGGGCTGCAGGCCGTTGCGTCCCGTCATACGCCACAGGTATTGATTCTGCGGCCAGCCGTGCGCATCGTAAACCGCCAACACATCTTCGGATGGGCGGCTCATGACCATCAGGACGATATCGGCCTGCCGCGGCTCATAGACCAGAATAAATTTACCCCACTTCTGTATCGCATCCTGCACCGTGGCGATCGCTTGACGGTCTTCGGGGAACAAGTTGGGGCTGAACTGGTCGCCATCATAGCTGGTGACGTAGATGAAGCGAGCATTGACAAGCGTTCCGGGAAACGCCGGGATATTCTGCGGGGCATTTACCTTTGGCGCCTTGGGCGCCGCGATGGCCAGTGTCGTCGCCAACAACACGACGGCAAGTATAGCCAGCGAATTAATCCTGATTTTCATGGTGTTCTTCATAAGGGTTTGCTGAGCTTTGCCTTTTCAATCAGTTAGATGACCGCAATCTGGCGCGCGTTGCACGCCACGCGGACAAATCCCGCCAAGTGATTGAATCGATTGTAACTGTAAGATATTGCAGAGACAGAGCACCGGAGGGCCTGCACTGATGGTCACGACTTTCACCAGGAATGCCACTTCCTGGGCGGAAATAGGCCTTAGTGCGAAGGTAAGCGGCGGCGGCATGACCTTTTGAGACCGTTCTGGCGAACCAACTCACCCTGGACAAGTTCGTCGAGGGAACGTTTTCCGCTATATCTCCAAGATAATATTAACGGCTTACGATCGTTACCCTACTCAGGCGCCGAATCTTTCCGCGGCGCGAGCTTTTGCCTTGGCCGCTTCTTCCTCGCGGTTCTTTGGCGGTGCGTTGGTTTCGAGTGAGTGGAGAAGACGTTCCGAGACGGCCGCTACTTCATCGACCGCAGCGAGGAACGACGCTTCATTCGCCTTCGACGGCTTGTTGAAGCCGCTGATCTTTCTGACGAACTGCAACGAGGCAGCACGAATCTCCTCGGTGTTGACGGGCGGATCGAAGTTGAAGAGGGTTTTGATATTCCTGCACATTCAGCATGACCTCCCAGGATTTTCTATTCTCACATATAACCCGACCGCGGTTAAAACAGCCGGCCGATGGAAAGATTGACGCGCGATTCTCCCGTGGGGCTAACGCTGGTGGCCAGAGCGATGGGCCCGACGATGGTTTCTGCGATCACCCCGAGATTAAACGTGCCGCGGACCACGACCGTGCTGGGATCATCAAATGCACTGCCAGCCTCGTACCATCCGCCCCAATAGATTTTTCCTCCGACGAGCTGCGGCAGGTGATAGAGTTCGCGGCGGAATCCGAATGAGGAGTAAGAGTAGTGGTTACCGACGAATTCCTGTGGCAGGTAAGCGCCGAGGTGAAATGTTCCGCCGAGCGTGAAAACCTGGAATGGGCCGGCGGTGCCGTGGAACGTGGTTCCACCGGAGGCAAGGAAAAAGAGCGAAGTCTTTGGTCCGGTCGGAATGAAAGTGGAAGTTTGAACATCGAGTTGCGCGATGGGATGAAGAAGGCCGGGGCTTTGCAGCACACGGGAAAGGCTGGCAACAATGCGCGTGCCGCGGGCCGGAACCTCGGGACTATCCTGGCCATCCCAGACATAGCGGACGCGGAATTCTCCTGTGCTGCCCGTGACTGAGGTCAGTCCGGCGCTGCCGATCAGGGGCGCGAGTTTCCCGTCGAAGATCTCGTAGCCGAGACGGAGTTCGCTGCGCTGGCCCGTGTTGAAGCCGAGATCGAGACCGCCTCCGGCTCGCTCGTCGCCGAAAACTGCGATGCGAGTTTCTCCGGTGAATTCGTTGCGCGGAAGCTTTGAGGCGAAGACATAGGGCGCGACGAACAGATGCGTGTCGCCGAGCGGCTGATAGAACTCGCTGGCGGCAAGGTTGCTTGAGCCGAGCAGGAGATCGTTACGCCATTCCCCGCCGTGATGTTCCACGTCCATGAAAGTGATGCGGGCGCCAGCGGCAAAATCGAAGGCGGCCACGCCGGAGCCGTCGACGTTCACGGCGAGATCCACGAACGGCGGCCCGTAGGTTTTCTCATGTGCGGTCACGCGCAGCGCGGGAACTCCATTTTGGGTGAAGCCTTCGTAGCCCAGGCGGTCGAATTCGCCTTCGCCGGCGATGCGAGTCAGTTGGGTTTCAAGCTTCGGCAGATCGAGCGGACCGCTAGTGGTTGACTTGAGACTGTGTTCAAGCCTTCTGTCATGGTCAGAATCTGCGCCTCGGACTTCCACGGATTGCACTGCTTTGGGTTGAGGGCGCCTGCGAGCCGAGCGTGCGGCGAGATACTGCCGCCACTCGGCATTGTCTTTGATGGCATAGGGGAGCAGGACGGCAGACTGATCAGCGGCGCTCTTGTAACCGAGTCGAATGAGATCGTGGAGCCGGTCGTAGTCGTCGATGGAAAAACTTCCGGTATCGACGGTTATGACGGCGTTGGCCAAAACGAGAGAGCGGCGCTCGTTCTGCAGGAGCATCACGTCGAGGGCGCGGGAGAGCACACCGGTCAGGGTTTCCAGTTGCTCCGGGTCTCCGAGAGGAGTGCGGAGATCGATGGCGATCACGGTATCGGCATCCATTTCGCGGACGGTCTCGACGGGAATGTTCTCGACCATGCCGCCATCGGCCAGCACGCGGCCATTGAGTTCCACGGGAGTGAAAACGCCGGGGATGGCCATGCTGGCGCGCACGGCCGTGGCGAGAGAGCCGTCGCGCAGCACGACCCGGTCGCCGCTCAACATATCCGTGGCCACGCAGCGGAATGGAATGGGCAAGTCGTCGAAGCTGGCGATGCGGGAGAAGGGGAACGCGATGCGATCAAGCAGCAGGCCGACGCCGAGGCCGGGGTTGAGTCCATTGGGACCGTTCAGGCCATGCTTGAGGCCGAGTGCGGCCTGAATCTGGTAGTCGCGACGATCCTGCTTGCGGCGATAGCTCACCTGGCGGTAAGTGGGCCCGGAAAGCAGGACGTCATCCCAGTCCACGTTCTCGGCGAATTTCTGGATTTCCTCGGGCGACATGCCTGTGGCATACATGGCGGCGATGATGCTGCCCATACTGGTGCCAGCGACGCGGTCTACTGGGATGTGATTCTGCTCCATCCATTGCAGGACTCCGATTTCAGACAAGCCGAGCGCCCCGCCGCCGCTGAGCGCAAGACCGATGCGGGGACGGGAAACGGATTGCGCTGCGCCGGTCTGCTGCATTGGCTGCGGATCTTGCGCTGCGGCCATAGTGCTTGACAGCGCCAGCAGTAAAAGGAAACCGAGCCGCGTTGCGAGCCCGCGGCAAGTGCGGGGCGAAGACCTCATGTTCATCCTCCCGGATGGAGCACGTGGAGCCGGCTGGAAAAAATTCACATTAGCAGGTTTGCTTGCGGATTGTTTTTCTAACGTTTGGGTGGCGGCGGTTGCAGGGCCTGCCGCGCCTGGTTGACAAGACTGTGAACAGCTTCGACTACCAAATCTGGGCGATCGAGCTGGATGTAATGGCCGCTGTTTTTCGCGATCACTTGCGTGCCCCTGGTCGAGAGGTGAGCTAGTTCTTGCTGCATCTGTTGCCAGGAGTCGTCGGTGGGTTTGACCAGGTCTTCCGGGAGGTCGGGCTGGGGCATGTCGGGGTCGTGGGAGAGCACTACGAGTGGCATATCGCCGAGTGAGCCGCTGTTGGCAGTTTGCGCGGCGCTCTGGGAGATCGACTTCAATTCTGCGACGTTTTCGCGGAGGCTGTGGAAGTTGCAGTCAGCGGCTCGGACCGCATCGTCGTTGCCGCAGAATCCCAGAAGACGCGGGAGGCCGAAAGGCATGGTGAACTCGAAAAATTCCTGCTCGCGCAGCCAGGTCGCATCCATATCGTTGATTGCCGGCGGCAGGCGCTTTTGCTGCTCGGGGTGAGAAGAATCTACCAGAACCATGCCAGCTACTTCGTTGCGGTAAAGCGTGGCGTAGAGGCGGACATCGAATCCACCCATGGAGTGGCCGACGAGGACTAGTGGACCAGTGATGCCGGCGTGTTGCAGGAGGCTGTGCAATTCGTCGACGAACACTCGGCTGGTGCGGGGACGTGGGCTGGAATCGCTGTAGCCGAGGCCGGCGCGATCGTAGGAACAGACGCGAGTGAACTTTGCAGTCTCACGCTGCACCTTGTGCCAGGAGAGGAAGGAATCGCCCATGCCGGCCTCGAGGATAACCGTGGGCGATCCGTGGCTGGTGCAATAGATGTGCAGTTTGTAGCCGCCGATGTCGACGAGCCGGCCGGGCATGGGGTGGAAGCGGCGCTCGCGAGCTTCGGAAATATTCTCGTACAGGAAACCGGTGAAGAGAACAGCCACGATCAGAGCAATGACCAAACGAAACGCGCTGCGAAGGCACGATTGTGAAATGGTGGAGGGCGTGTCGGGCATGCTGTTCTTCTGGGTAAAGGCACGTGAACGGACCGCCCGCTCACGCATTGCCCGCATTCTACATGACCGGCGGCACAGTGATGCCCATGATGGCCAGGGTGCGAATGAGTTCGCGGCGCACCACGGCTACCGTGGCCAGCAGGAAATGTTTTCGCCTTTCATCCGGCTCGCTCAGGATGGGATGGCGGTGATAAAAGGCATTGAAAAGTTGTGCCAGATGGAAGGCGTGCTTAGCCAGATAGGCCGGTTCTGTTGTGGCGATGCATTGGTCCACCAGGTAGGAAGTTTTCGATGCGGCCAGCCAGAGTTCCCAGAATTCATCAGCGTTTTCGCCCGTGAGAAATTTGGCCAGCTCTCCGGCGGAGACCTTGCTGGCAATGTCTCGACAGAAAGTCTCCGGATCTATGCCGGCTTTCTTGAAGATGCTGGCGGCGCGGACAACTGCGTACTGGGCGTAAGGGCCGGTCTCGCCTTCGAAGCTGAGGGCTTCTTTGAAGTCGAAGGCGATGACGGACTGCTTGGTGAACTTCAGCATGAAGTAACGCAGGGCGCCGATGGCGATTTGCGTGGCGATGGACAGGCGCTCAGCGTCGGTGAGCTGGGGATGACGCGAGTCGACTTCGTTTTTGCCTGAGACGATGAGCTGGTCGAGCAGGTCGTCGGCTTTTACGCCGAAGCCTTTGCGGCCGCTGACTTCGATATAGGAGCGAGTTTTGTCTTCTTCGCTCAACTTGTAGCCGAGTTCGGCGGCGCAGCGCGGGGTGAGCGCGACCATCTCGTAAGAAAAATGCGTGTAGTGGTCGGCGGCTTCGTTGTGGCCGAGGCCGCGCAGGGCTTCGATCACTGTGTTTTGGGCTTCGGACTGGCGGGCGTCGATGACGTTGTAGATTTCGGCGACGTCGCCGAAGTGAGGATGATTCTTCTCGCCTTGCATGGCAGAGATCCAGCACTCTTGCTGGTCGGGATAGCGGTAGAACTTGCGGTAGCCGAAGTCGCGGCCAAGCAGGCCGAACTTCCACATGTGGTAGGCGATGTCTTTGCCGACGTAGCCCACGGTGCCGTTGGAGCGGACGATTACTTTCTGGTCTTCTTCGGAAATTCCTGATGGACGGATATCGACGCCGGGCTTCAGAGGAATCTCCACGAGCACGTCATCGAGATCACCGGCACCGTCTGATCCGTTAACCTTTTTCTTGGTGTCGGCAGTCGCGGGCGAGGGCGCCCGCGCTACATCGCCCGTTCCGGCGCGGCGCATGACCCAGCAACCTTTGTTCTTGCCTTCGTTCTCATAGGTGAGTACGCCGGCTTCTTTCAGCTTGACGAAGGCCGCGTCCCAGAAGTGGAGGTGCAGGATTTCGCTCTCGCGAGGCAGGAAGTCGTATTCGATGTCGAGGCGGTCCATGGTTTCGAGGTGGCGGCGCAGGACGGCGGTTGAGATCAGTTCGGCGATGGCTGCGGTTTCGCTGGTGGCATCTTCGATGGCGTGCAGCGTCCGGGAGCGGGCTTGCAGATTTTGTTTGTCTTGTTCGTACCACTGCGAAACCCGGGCGTAGAGATCCCAGCAGTAGTAATCGAAACGGGGCTGGCGGGTCAGGGCCTCGATTTCTGCGCGGGACTTTTTCTCGATTTGCGTGAAACCGACGACCACGTCCGCGACTTGTACCCCGGTGTTGTCGATGTAGTTTTGAATATCAACTTCGCGAGCCGCGTAACGTAGCAGACGGACAAATGTGTCACCAAGGATGGCGTTGCGCAGGTGGCCGATGTGGGCGGCTTTGTTGGGATTGATGCTGGTGTGCTCCACCAGAATCTTTCCCTCGGGAATTGCGACGAGCGGTTTCTGGTCGGCGGCGAGAGCAGCCGCCAGCCAGGCGCGATCAATCTTGACATTCAGATAGCCGGGAGGCGCGACTCGCATCTCAGCTATGCCTTCAATGGGCCCGATCTCAGCGCGAATGGCTTCGGCAAGCTTAAGCGGAGCCGTACGCAGCGGCTTGGCGAAGGGAAAGAGAGGGATGGCGAAATCGCCTAGCTCAACCTTGGGAGGCTGTTCGATGACCACTTCGGGCAGAGTTGCGTCCGGATAACGGCGACGAAAAAACTCTGCGATGCGTCCGGCTAGAACATGGTCGAGATGACGATACAAGGCTTCCCTCTGCGCTGTCTAAGAAGATAGTGATTCTAGCAGAGCGCGCGTGGATGCTGGTTTGACGCAGGGTGCACGCTTCCCTATGATAAAAAATCAGCTTCCCTTCTATGCGCATAGCCTACCTAGAGTGTTTTTCCGGCATGAGCGGCGACATGTTTCTGGGCGCGCTTGTGGATGCCGGCGTTCCGGCGAGGTTATTCGAGGAAACCGTGGCGGCACTTGGGGTGGGAGCGAAGTTGGAAATTTCGCGGGTGGTGCGCAGCGGGATTTCGGCGATCAAGGTGGATGTTTACGTGGATGGAGAGAAGGACTTGCCGCGTGAGGAGTACTGGGAAAGGGAGGGGCGTGAGCACTTACATTCCGAAGACCATCATGCCTCTGAGCATCATGGGCCTTCGCATTCCCATCCTGGCGAGAGTTCGCGGGCGGGGGCGCCCGCGCCACATTCACACTCGCACGGGCATTCTCGCGGGCTGAGTGAGATTCGGCAGATCATCTCTGCGGCTGCGATTTCGGAATCTGCTAAGAAGACTGCTATTGCTATCTTCGAGACGCTCGGACGGGCGGAGGCTAAGATTCACGACACTTCGATCGAGAGCGTGCACTTCCACGAAGTTGGCGCGGTGGATGCGATCGTGGATATTGTCTGCGCCGCCGTTGGGGCTGAGGCGCTGGGCGTGGATCAAATTATCTGTTCACCTTTAAATGTCGGCGGTGGGATGGTGAAGTGCGCGCATGGAACGTTTCCGGTGCCGGCTCCGGCAACCGTCGAACTGCTGAAAGACGCACCTGTGTATTCCTCTGGCTTGCAGGCGGAGTTGGTCACGCCTACCGGAGCGGCAATCGTGAAGACGCTGGCTTCGCGCTTCGCGGCGTTTCCGGAGATGAAGATTGGGAAGTGCGGCTATGGAGCGGGATCGCGGGATTTTCCTGGGCATCCGAATGTGGTGCGGCTGACGGTGGGAGAAACCGCCTCCACTCTGGCTGCAAATACTGCGTCTGAGACGATTACGGTTCTGGAAGCGAATCTCGACGATTTGAATCCGCAAGTATTTGGATATGTGATGGATCGATTGCTGGAAGAGGGCGCGCTCGATGCTTTTGGTATGCCGGTACAGATGAAGAAGAACCGTCCGGGAATGCTGTTGACGGTCTTGTGCAAGCCCGAAGACGCGGCCAAGCTGACGCAACTGATCTTCACGGAGTCGACTACCCTGGGCGTGCGCCGGCGCGATGAAATGCGGCAGACTCTGGCGCGACGGTGGGAGAGCGTTGGAACGCCGTGGGGCGAAGTGAGGATCAAGATCGCGAGCATGAACGGGACGGTCACGAACTACGCTCCGGAGTATGAAGATTGCCGGCGCATCGCCGCGGGTTGCCATGTGCCGCTGAAGACTGTGATGGTTGGGGCGGTCGAGGCTTATTTGCAGGTCCGCAGCAAAAGAAAAGCAGATTCCTCACCGGCTTGACGCCGGTTCGGAATGACAAACACTCTGGTGAATGAAGCAGCGTTAGTGGGCGAAGTAGTGAAAGATATGGAATGACGAGAAAGTTCTACATCACGACGCCGATTTACTACGTGAACGCGCATCCGCACATCGGGCATGCTTACACAACCATTGCCTGTGACACGATCGCGCGGCGGCAACGAATGCTGGGCGCGGAAACGTTTTTTCTTACAGGCACGGACGAACACGGGCAGAAGATTGAACGGGCGGCGCAGGCTGCGGGGAAAACTCCGCAGCAGTATGCCGATGAGATTTCGGCGGAGTTCCGGCGGTTGTGGAAGCGGATGGGTATCTCGAACGACGATTTCATCCGCACCACGGAAGACCGGCACAAGAAGCGAGTGCAGGAACTCTTCCGGAAGATTCGCGACAACGGATACATCTATAAGGGCACTTACACTGGGCAGTACTGCGTGTCGGATGAGCTTTATGTTGATGGCGCGCAGCCGGGCGACCCCTGCCCCACGTGCGGGCGCATCACCGAAACGGTGAAGGAAGAGAATTATTTTTTCAAGCTTTCGACATTTCAAGACAAGCTGCTGGCGCTGTATGCGAATCCGGAGTTCATTCGTCCGGAGGCGCGGCGCAATGAGGTGCTCTCGTTTGTGCGGTCGGGGCTGCGCGATCTTTCGATCAGCCGTTCGACGTTTAGCTGGGGCATCCCGGTGCCGGACGATCCCAAGCATGTGATCTACGTCTGGCTCGACGCGCTGGCGAATTACATCACCGCAATCGGCTACGGCTCTTCGCACGCTGGGGCGCAGGAGGCGTTCAAGAAATTCTGGCCGGCCGATGTGCAGATGATCGGGAAAGAGATTGTCCGCTTCCATTGCGTTTACTGGCCGGCGTTTCTGATGGCGGCAGGGCTGCCGGTGCCGAAGACGATTGTGGCGCATGGCTGGCTGCTGTTTGAAGAGAGCAAGATGTCGAAGTCGCGCGGGAACATCGTGCGCACGGAAACGATCCTCGACGTGCTGGGCGCGGATGCGCTCCGCTATTTTCTGTTGCGTGAAGTGGTGTTCGGTCAGGATGGATCGTTCTCGTTCGACGCGCTGGTGCAGCGTTACAACTCCGACTTGGCGAATGGATTGGGAAATCTGGCCAGCCGCACCTTGACCATGATCAATCGTTATTTCAAGGGCGAAGTGCCGTATCCATCGCGAGGAGCTTCGAGAACGGCTGCGGACGATGCAATCGCAGAGACGGCGCGGAAGACGATCCGCGAATTCGGGACGTTGTTTGATCAGTTCCAGTTTTCTCGGGCGCTTGAGGCGGCGTGGGCGCTGGTTGCTGCGGTGGACAAATATATTGTTGAGAACGAGCCATGGGCGCTCGGCGAAAAGCAGGATGAAGACAGCCGCTCACGCCTGGCAACCGTGCTATATACGGCAGCGGAAGCGCTGCGGATTGCAACGGCGCTGGCCTATCCGGTGGTACCGGATGCGGCCGCGAAGATTTGGCTGCAGCTGGGGCTGGGAGATATCCAGAAGCTCGCGCTGAGCGAACTGGCTTGGGGACAACTGCCTTTAAGTACAAAGTTGGGCGAAGTGCAGCCGGTGTTTCCACGCGCCGACAAGAGCGCGATTGAAAGGATGCAGAGGATGGAAGAGGAGCAGAGGAGTACGCCGGTGGTGGAGGCTGCAAGTGCGACGCCCGCACCAACGAATGGGCCGCAGGTTGCGGCGGCAGTTCCAACCGCCGTCGCAGCGGCGAACGATAAGATTTCCATCGACGATTTCGCCAAGATTGAGCTGCGCGTGGGGCTGGTGAAAGTCGCCGAGAGAGTTCCCAAAGCGGACAAGCTGTTGCGGCTCGAGGTTGATATTGGAACCGAAGTGCGGCAGGTGCTGGCCGGAATCGCCGAAGCCTATGCGCCGGAAACTTTGATTGGACGGAAAGTTGTGATCGTCGCCAATCTGGCGCCGCGCAAGCTGCGCGGGATGGAATCGAATGGGATGATCGTGGCGGCGTCGCTGGAAGACGGGAAGCCGGTGCTGGCTGGGTTTTTGGAGGATGTGCCGGTGGGGGCGAGACTGAAGTAGATGTTTGTCGATTCTCACGCGCATCTTGACGGCAAGCAGTTCGACTCGGACCGCGAGCAGGTGATCGCGCGAGCGCGCGATGAAGGTGTGCAAACTATCGTCGCTATCGGCAATGGCGATGGTCCCGAGGATGTGGATTGCGGCATCCGATTAGCGGAGAAGTACGACTTCATCTACGCGACGTTGGGCATTCATCCTCACGAGGCCCGGCTGGCAAATGAAGCGGCCTATCAGAACATGGAGCGGCTGGCGAAGAATCCTAAAGTCATCGCCTGGGGCGAAATCGGACTCGATTACCATTACGATCACTCTCCGCGCGACGTGCAGAAGGGTGTTTTCTTGCGGCAGATGGAATTGGCGGCGGCCGCGAAACTTCCGATTGTGATTCACTGCCGCCCGTCGGAGGCGAGTGACAATGCCTGGGACGATTGCCTCGGGTTGTTGCGAGAGCATTGGGCGCCGAAAGGGCTGGGAGGAATTCTGCACTGCTTCACGGGAAGCTGGCCGCAGGCAAAGAGCGCGCTCGACATGGGGTTCATGATCTCGTTCGCAGGCAACGTGACATTTCCGAAGGCACAGCAGATTCGTGATGCGGCGATCGAGGTTCCGCAGGAGCGCATGCTGATTGAGACCGACTCGCCGTATCTGGCGCCGGTGCCGCATCGTGGCAAGCGCAATGAACCGGCGTTCGTGAGGGAAACTGCGCGAAAGGTTGGCGAATTATTAGGGTCGACGGCGGAAGAAATCGGGCGGCAGACGGCGCGCAATTTTTACAATTTTTTCAAATTGGCTGAAACCGCTGAAAGCAAAGTTTCTGCAGGTTAACCCTCCTTTCGGAGGTCTTCTTCTGGTACCCTCAAGAGTCAGATTCCCTTGTTTCAGAAAGAAATGAAATCCGATGCCCGAGAACACTTTTGACATCGTGAGCAAGATCGACCTGCAGGAAGTGTCGAATGCGATCCAGCAGGCGTTGAAGGAAATTCATACCCGCTTCGACCTGAAAGATTCGAAGTCGAATATTGAACTGGAAAAAGACGCGATCGTGCTGCACTCCGCCGACGAGTACAAGCTGAAGGCGGTGAACGATATCCTGCAGCAGAAACTCGTCAAGCGCGGTGTGTCGTTGAAAGGATTGACCTACGGCGCGGTGGAACCGGCGGCCGGAGGCACGGCCAAGCGCAAAGTTACGATGCAACAGGGTATTGCCATCGAAAAGGCGCGGGAGATCGTGAAGCTGGTCAAGGACTCGAAGAAAAAAGCGCAGGCTTCGATTCAGGGAGACCTGGTGCGGATCAGCAGCAAGGATCGCGACACGCTGCAGGAAGTGATCGCGATGCTGCGCGGACATGATTTCGGCATCGATTTGCAGTTTACGAATTATCGGACGAATTAAGTGAGCGCACCGGCAATCATTAACGGGAAAGAAGTCTTCGACCTGCTGCGGGATGATCTCGCTGCTCTGGAGGGCGAGTTTGGGCAGGATACTGTTTCGGGTGTGCAGGCCATTACAGAGATTGGCGAACATCTGCGCAATGGCGGAGGGAAGCGGATTCGTCCGGCGCTGCTTTTTCTTTCTTCCAAATTGTTCAACTACGAAGGACGCGGCGCGGTGCGGCTGGGCGCGGTGGTCGAGATCATCCACACCGCCACGCTGGTGCACGACGACATTATTGATGAAGCCAAGACACGCCGGGGCCGTCCCGCCGCCAATACGCAATGGGGCAATTCGAAGTGTGTGCTGGCGGGCGACTGGCTCTACATGCAGGCCTTTAAGATCGCGGTGCAAGAGCGCAACTTCCGCATTCTCGACACTCTGATTGAACTGACCCAGCAGATGGTCGAAGGCGAACTCCTGCAGATGGAAAAGCTGGGTCAACTGATCACGCTCGATGAACATTTCGATTTGATCTACCGCAAGACGGCCTGCCTGTTTTCGGTTTGCATGCGGCTGGGAGCGATTCTGGGCGGAGCGACGGCGGCGCAGGAAAAGGCTCTCGGCCAGTACGGCCACGATCTGGGCATGGCCTTTCAGATCGTCGACGATGTGCTCGACCTGACTGCGTCCGAAGATGTTTTGGGCAAGCCGGTGGCGAGTGATCTGCGCGAGGGCAAGGTCACGATGGCGGTGATCCACGCGCTGGAGCGTTGCACGCCCGAGGAACGCGCCAAGATTGAGACGATCCTGCGCGATCGCGCTTTCAACGGCGTGACTCATGCGCAAATCATGGAGATTCTGCAACGCTACGGTTCGCTGGCCGCAGCCCATGCGCGTGCAGCGCGCTATGCAGAGTCGGCGCGGAAGGCGATCTGCAGCTTCCCGGATTCCGAGATCAAGCGCGCGCTGCTGTGGGCGCCGGAGTTTGTGGTGGCGAGAGAGAAGTAAATCAACGAGATTTGCACAGGCTCAGGCCTTCCCTTTGATTTCCGTCACGCAATATCGTGACAGAGGCCACAGACTTTTCCCCGGCGATTGCGACATAATCCATCTGCTTGGTGGAGTGCCGCTAAAGCGGAAGGCCAATGAGACGCACCACGATGCGATGGATCGCGAGAGAGCGGTCCATCTGATCTCGCCCCGGCACTTGGGAAGAGCAGTCGCCGAGGTGCCTTACCGGCAGCGGAAGCATCCGCTAAAGCACAGGCAGCGGCGTCAGTCGAAGCTTTGCGAAAAAAGGCGCCCGCTTCTAATGACGCGCCGACCCGTGAAGGGCCCGGTACTTCGAGTGATGACCGCTGTCTTTTAAGCCCGCATGGGGAGAGCCCCTCTTGGAACAAGCACTCCCCGTAACAAAGCCGGACATTGTCCATCGGACATGCGTCCGGCTTTGTTTATACTGAACCCTTTCCTGATTTTCTTTATCCAACGGTGTCTATGGATTTGTATTTACTGATGGCACGCCACGGGTATGCCTTGACCTTCGGCCTGTTGCTGGCCGAAGCGATCGGGCTTCCCTTTCCGGCCGCCATCGCTCTGGTGGCGGCGGGCGCGGCAGTGGCGGCGCACGCTTTGTGGGGTCCGTACGTAGTGCTGGCAGCAGTCGTGGCTTTGCTGCTGGGCGACACGGTTCAATTCTGGCTGGGACGATACATGGGTTGGCTGCTGCTGGGATTCTTGTGCCGTGTGTCGATCAATCCTGAGACCTGCATTTTGCGCTCTGCGGAGTCCTTCTACAAACGCGGCAAAGCCACACTGGTGATTGCGAAGTTCATTCCCGGGGTCAACACCATGGCGGCACCTCTGGCGGGCAGCATGAAGATGCGCTTCTGGCAGTTTCTGGAATTGGATTTTGCCGGAGCCCTCGTGTACTCCCTTACCTATCTTTCGGTGGGATATCTTTCCCGCGATTTTCTGGCAGCCATCCTGCGCGGGTTTCATACGGCTGGACTGGCAATGGAAGTGGTAGTGGTCGCCGCGGTGGTGGCGTATGCGATCTACCGTGTCGTTCAGTACTACAGGCACAGAATGTACCGCGTGGTGCCGCGGATTCAGGTGCAGGAGCTGGCCGCGCGCCTGGCGTCGCAAGATGCGAATCGAGTGCTCATTGTCGACGTCCGCAGCCACGGCTATTACGACTCGGGAACTGCCCGGATCAAAGGTTCGATCCGCATCGAACCCAACAACCTTGAAGAAGAAATCAAGAACCTCCCCAAAGATAAGGACATTTATCTTTACTGCACTTGAGCGCGCGAAGCGACCAGCGCCCGGGTGGCGCACCTGTTGCGGGAAAAAGGATTCAACACGTTCGTGATCGTCGGCGGATTGACGGCCTGGCGCAAAGCCGGGGAACCGCTTGAGTCGGTTCCGCAGGATGATCTGGTAAAGCTGCCAACGTTCTCTTAAGCTTTCGTCGTCTGCACAGAGTGATAGCAGCGCCGCGGACGGAGTGCGACAATTTTGCAAGGCAGAAGTGGAAATTCAAGTCCGGACTTCCATCTCCCATCCTCTCAGCGGCCTAGCGAACGCCGTTTCTCGAATCTCATTTAGCTGCGATCACGGTCTTCACTGAAATCGTATCTCCGTTGGGTGTGCCGGTAACTTTGGCTTCCTCCCAAGCCAACTTGTTGAGTTCATCCAGATTGGCTTGACTCTCTGTCTCCAACGTATAGACCTTGTCGCCGACCACCAGGGCATACTTCGCGCCTTTCTTCACACAGGCACGAACGCAGGTGGCAGGATCGACGCCGGCGCTATGTTTGGCGCCGCACATGGAGTCGCTGACCTTTCCGGTGAAGGTCTGAGTGGACGCGGCCGATGCGGGCAGAGCTGCCAAACCTGCGCCCAGCACGATCGTCGCTACCCAAAGTTGCGCTATCCGTAAACGGGTCATAAATCCTCCTTACTTTTTCGAGCGTATTTCTCTCTTCTCTATCTTGGATGCAGAGTGTGGACCGTCGACGTGGTCGTGCGGACTGAACTCCACGTTTCTGGGCCACTTGAAATGGGAGTTGAAGTTTTGATAGAACATTCTTAACGGTGGGTTTTGTTTCATCCGTAGTTGGGACAAAGAAATTCTGGGCAACTGCTTCACAGTTATCGGCATCCCAAACGCGGTCGTTTTCCAAATCCGGCGCCTACGGGACTCCCTCGCAGCAGTTCCGCCGGTGGAAGACTTCAGAGATGGCGGCGGATTAATCGCAACGCACGACTGAAGGGCATTCGATCAAACCGGGGACCGAAGTTTCCTCTGCCCGCGAAGAAACCCGTTCCCCTGCTAGACTGACGCGGTGCGCCGTCTGATCGTCAATGCCGATGACTTTGGCTTCACTGCCGGCATCAATCGCGCCATCGTCGAGGCCCATACTCGTGGCATCGTCACCTCCTCCACGTTGATGGCCAATGGACGTGCTTTTGAAGAAGCCGCGCGCCTGGCAGCAAGTGTTCCTCGTCTGAGTGTAGGCTGCCATGTTGTACTGATCGACGGTGTGCCGGTGCTCGATGCAGAACGATTGCCTTCTATCGCCACGTCGAACTCGAGCGGCCCTGCTTTCCGGGATGGACTGAACTCTTTCGCCGCGCGCGCCCTGGCCGGCCGTCTGAATCCGCACGAGATTGAAATCGAAGTCAGCGCGCAGATTGGCAAGCTCCAATCCGCCGGTGTAAGCGTCACTCACGTGGATACTCACAAACACACTCACTTGTTTCCGGCGGTGCTGCGTCCGTTGCTGCGTGCTGCCCGGGCCTGCGGCGTGCGCGCCATTCGCAATCCGTTTGGCCCCAGCAAGCCGCTGAAGTCGAGCGCGCTGCTGGCGCGTCCCAGTCTTTGGACGCGCTACGCCGAGGTAAGAATTCTTCGCACTCTGGCTGCCAAGTTCCATGACGCAGCAAAATGGGAGGGTTTCGTGACTCCCGATGGCACCCTCGGCATCGTCGTGACCGGTGCTCTTGATGAAAAACTGTTCCGCAGTATCGCCGCCATCATTCCCGAAGGAACCTGGGAATTCGTCTGCCATCCGGGCTACAACGACGCTGATCTCGCCTCAGCCAGGACTCGTCTGCGCCAATCGCGCGAGACTGAGTTGCGCGTTTTGACCATGCCCGAAGTGCGCCAGTTGCTGTCGGATGAGGGGATCGATTTGATTTCCTATCGTGACCTACTTCAGACAGAAACAAAGCCGTAGCCTTTTCCGCTTCCCGTGCGGCGGGGCTTGTAAGATCGAATGACCTTAGTAACCTTTCGCAGGTTATCGTGTAGGTTATTATTGCGTTAGAACCGGCTCACAGATTCTAGCTGGGAGGCCTTTATCCATGTCTGCCACTGGGGCAGCCCCGCGAGCGACCTTAGACCTGCGCGTACGTGTGTGGGGCATGGGTGCGAACGACCAACCCTTCCATCAGAACGCCACTGCACAAAATGTCAGCATCACCGGAGCCTGCATTTCCGGCATCGAGCAGGAGTTGAAGGTGGGCAACGTCATCGGCGTTCAATACGAAACCAAGAAAGCTCGCTGCAAAGTAATCTGGGTGTCGGAAGCGACCGGACTAAAGAAGGTTCAGGTCGGAGTTCAGTTGGTGGTCGACCAGGAGTGCCCGTGGATTTCCCAGCTGCCGGCCGACGTTCTCGCCAACATGCCGGCTCCCACTCCCGACAATCGCCGAAGATTTCAGCGTCATAAAATCTCGTTTCCGCTGGAATTCAAAGACGAGCGCGTGAATACTCCTATGCGGGTAAACGCCACCGATATCAGCGGGAACGGCTGTTATGTTGAGACTGCCATGCCATTGGCGATCACCACTGTGCTGAAGGTGGATTTCTGGATCGACCAGGAACACATCACCGCCTCAGCCACGGTCCGCACCCGTGATCCCGGCGTCGGCATGGGGATCGAATTCACCGGTTTGCCCGAAGAAACCAAGAAACGCTTTCAAGCCCATTTGGACAAGCTGGATCCTGGCATCTCGATGCCAAAGCCAAAATCCGACGAGTAATTCCTCCCCCTTAAATCATCGTTCGCACGCACGAACCTGCCAGGGCGAGGTACAATCTGCATCCTCTGTTGTTTCCAGCCATCGAATACAAGACTAGCGGAAAGGGCGGACCCGAGCGGAATGAAGATTGGGATCACTTGTTACCCGACCTATGGCGGCAGCGGGGTCGTGGCAACGGAACTAGGGCTGGAATTGGCCCAGCGCGGTCACGAGATTCATTTCATTTCCTACGCCCAGCCCATCCGGCTCAGGGGTGCCGAGCCTAATATTCACTATCACGAAGTCGAAGTCTCGCGATACCCCCTGTTCGACTATCCTCCGTACGATCTGGCGCTGGCCACGCGCATGGCCGAGGTCGCGCAGTTGTATGATCTCGATCTGCTGCACGTACACTATGCGATCCCGCATTCTGTAAGCGCACTGCTGGCGCGGCAGATGTTAGGGGATGGTCCGCGCGGCCGCCGCCTGCCCTTCGTCACGACGCTGCACGGAACCGACATTACGCTGGTGGGGATCGACCGCTCCTACCTACCCATCACCCGCTACTCCATTAACCAGAGCGACGGCGTGACCGCTGTCTCCAACTACCTGCGCGACCGCACCATGCGGGTTCTGGACGTGAAGAAAGAAATCCAGGTGATTTACAACTCGGTGAACTGTGACGTGTATGTCCGGAACAACAACGCCGAGCTTCGCGCCGAGTATGCGCCCAATGGCGAGCGGCTGCTGGTGCATCTCTCCAATTTCCGGCCGGTAAAACGAGTTTCGGATGTGGTCGAGATCTTCGACCGAGTGCGCAAAAAAGTCCCCTCGAGATTAATGCTGATCGGCGACGGTCCGGACCGTTCGGTGGCAGAATGGCTGGCGGTGCAAAAGGGAATCCATGAGGATGTTCTTTTTCTTGGCAAACAGGATCAGGTGCAGGAGAAGCTCGGAATCGCCGACATCCTGCTGATGCCGAGCGAGCTGGAATCCTTTGGCCTGGCGGCGTTGGAAGGGATGGCTTGTGAAGTTGTCCCCATCGCTACGCGCACGGGTGGCGTCTCGGAAGTGATCGAACACGGTGTGAGCGGCTACCTCGCCGACGTGGGCGATGTAGATACGATGGCCCGCTATGCGATCGAGCTGTTGAGTGACGAAGACCGGCTGCGCGCTATGGGCAAGGCCGCTCGAGCCGTTGCTCAGGCACGTTTCTGCTCCAGCAGGATCGTTCCCCAATACGAAGACTTTTACCGGCGCGTGGTCGAGCGTACTTCGTAGAACGCCTCTGGAACCGCTCCCATGGCCTGCAAGAGCGGCAACCGGATGCGCACCAGAGTTCCCTTCCCTTCGTGGCTGTCGATGGTCATGTGAGCGGTATCTCCGTACAGCACTTGGAGCCTCTCCGAAATGTTGGCCATACCGATGCCCGCGCCTTGCATGCCGCTGGATTCCACCTGTGGCGTGGCCGCCATGCCCACGCCATCGTCTTCAACCTCGATGACCAACCCGGAATCAGCCAACCGGCTGCGCAGGTAAATGCTGCCGCCTTCCACCATCGAGGAAAGTCCATGCTTGATGGAATTCTCGACCAGGGGCTGCAAGAGCATACTGGGAACCATCACGTCGAGCGAGGCGGGGTCGAGTTCCTTTACTACGCGCAGCTTTTCCGGTCCAAAACGGACGACCTCAATGTCGAGGTAGTTGTCGATGAACTCGACTTCTTCCCGCAGGGGCACGAAAGAGTCTGCGCTGTTGAGCAAACGCCGGAGAATGGTAGCCAGTTTCGAAATCACGTCGCGAGCTTTATCGGGATCGAAACGCACCAGCGAAGAAATCGAGTTCAGGGTATTGAAAAGAAAATGAGGATTAATCTGGTTCTGCAGTGCTTCCATGCGCGCGTGCAGAAGTAAGCGCTCCTGCTCTTCCAGTTTGATCTGGATGCGCACGCTGTTGAAGATTTTTATTTCAATCCCAATGGCTGTCACCGAGGCGGCGTAGATCGCCGCCCACACCCATAAGTTGCCTGGGCTTTCGATGCTGAAGATGGAGTGCGGGAAGTAGCGCGCCAGTTCTGTCTGCACGAACCGCAGACCCACGACCGTTGTGAAGAACATGACCTGCCAATCGAACAGCCGCGGGCGCGGAAGATTGCGCCGAATCAGGCGAAAGATGCTTTGATCGATGAACGGAGAGAACGACCAGATATCGTCTTTATCCAGCGCCATGGTGCGCAGTTGGCCAGCGATAAAACCACAGAGGACGTCGAAGGGCATCGCAGCCCACTCGCCATGCAGCAGAGCTGGCATACCCATCAGCGCTCCGCCGAGCGATCCGGCCCAACGTCCGCCGATCACACCCAGCAGCAGTGCAGTTTCAAAACTCAGATCGCCGGCCAGAAAACTCGGGACAGAAATACGAATCCAGACGCCGACCGTAATGGGCAGCGCCATGCACAACACAAGGTAAACCTTTTGCCGGAAGGAACGCTCTTCGCGAAATAACAGCGCCTTGAAATCCTTGGAGCGCACCAAACTGGCGGACACGGCGGCGGCGACGCCCAGCTTGAGCAGCAGATGGATAAGAATGATTCGCGGTTCCATGGCATTCAGGCGAACACAAATGTCTGCGAGAAAACTGTAGCACGACGAGGGGCGTGAGGAATTTCAATCCTGTCAATGTCGGTTGCCGCCGCGTCTTGCGATTTCTCGACAGCAGACGTAACATCGTGGCTCTGCAAGGATGGACTTCATGATCTTAGGAATGACGACCGCAACGTTCACTCTCGTGCACGTGTTGCTGAGCCTCGTGGGCATCGCTTCAGGACTGCTGGTTGTGTACGGAATGCTTCGCGCAAAGCGGTTCGACGGTGCGACAGCCATCTTTCTGGTGACCACGGCCTTGACCAGCCTGACCGGGTTCCTTTTTCCGGTCGAGCACATCTTGCCGTCTCACGTGCTGGGCGTTATCTCGCTGGTCGCGCTCGCGATTGCGATTCCGGCCCGCTACGCTCTGCGGTTGGCCGGAGCCTGGCGCGCGATCTATGTGGTCTCCGCAGTGCTCGCTCTTTACTTGAATGTCTTCGTTCTGGTGGCGCAGATCTTTATGAAGGTGCCGGCGGCGCACGCGCTCGCTCCGACCGGGAAAGAACCGCCGTTCCTGATCGCTCAAGTCGTGGTCATGGTGATTTTCGTTGTGCTTGGTATTTTCGCGGTGAAGAAGTTTCGCCCCTAGCCGGAGCTTCCTCGGCGGGTTTTCATTTGTCCTTCAGAAAAGCGCGCAGATCTGCTCCAGTCATCTCTTTCGGTTCGTCGACGCCCAGCATCCCCAGCATGGTCGGAGAAATATCCCGTAGGGAGCCGTTGGGCTTTAAGGTGTACTGCTGCGCATCTGCAGCAACAACAATCAGCGGCACCGGATTGGTGGTATGCGCGGTGTGGGGTCCGCCGGTGACGGGATCAATCATCATTTCGGCGTTGCCGTGATCGGCAGTGATCAGCATAGCGCCGCCCTTCGCGCGAACGGCGGTTTCGATGCGCCCTAGGCACGCGTCCACGGTTTCGACGGCTTTCACCGTGGGCTCAATTTTGCCCGAGTGCCCGACCATATCCGCGTTGGCGAAGTTCACGATGATCACGTCGAACGTCCCATCTTCCGTGGCCTTTACGACGGCATCGGCAATGCCTGCGGCGCTCATCTCCGGCTTCAGATCGTAAGTCGCAACCTTCGGCGATTGCACCATTACGCGCTCTTCACCGGGGAATGGCTGCTCGACTCCGCCATTAAAAAAGTAGGTAACGTGTGCATATTTTTCGGTCTCGGCCACGCGCAGGTTGCGCATGTTGAGACCCCCCATCACGTTGGCCAGAATATTTGCCATCGATTCCGGCGGAATCACTACCGGTAGATCGAAACTTTTGTCGTAGCGCGTCATGCAGACGTAGTGCAGATTTTTCGGAGCGCGATCGCGAGGAATCGTGGCGTCGAGATCAGCCGCGCCGGGAAGATCGCTGCCGCCCTTTGCATTGAGCCCGCTGTTGCGCGCCAGCGCGCGCGTTATCTGGCGGACGCGGTCGGCGCGAAAGTTAAAACAGATGCAGGCATCGTCATCGCGAATGGTCGCGAGCGGCTGTCCATTCTTATCGGTGCACACGAATGGGACAACGAACTCATCCGTGATGCCGTTGTTGTACGAATCTTTCATTCCCTGCACCGGATCGGCATACTTGCCGCCTTCGGCGTCGGCGAAGACCATCGCGTTGTAGGCCTTGGCGATGCGCTCCCAGCGCCGGTCGCGATCCATCGCGTAATAACGCCCGTTCACTGTGGCAATCTTTCCGGAGTTATACTCCCGCATCTTCTGCTGCAGTTGCTCGAGATAGGCGGCGCCGTTGGTAGGCAGTGTGTCGCGGCCGTCCATGAAAGCATGCACGAAAACGCGATCCACATTGTTCTGCTTCGCCATTTTCAGCAGGGCGTAGAGGTGTGCCTGCTGCGAATGCACCCCTCCGTCAGAGACGAGGCCGAACAGATGCAATCTTCGCTCGCCGACGCGTGCGTGCTTCATGGCCGCTAACAGCACGGGATGCGAGAAGAATTCGCCGTTCTGGATCATCAGGTCGATGCGGGTGATGTCCATGTGCACGATACGGCCCGCGCCGATATTGAGATGCCCGACTTCGCTGTTGCCCATCTGCCCTTCGGGCAGTCCGACAAACGGTCCGCTGGTGTGAATCAGCGTGTTTGGATAGTCGCGGAGAAGGCGGTCGTAGACAGGCTTGCGCGCCAGGGCGATGGCATTGGCTTTGGTCTCGGCGCGATAACCCCAGCCGTCGAGGATGATGAGCACCAGCGGTTTAGGACGAGGCATTTATTCAGGAACGCTCCCCCGCATGAGATTTGAAAAGAAGAGCACAGATGAAGTTACCAGATTACCTCGATGGGGTAATGCTTGAACTCCGGGTCAGCCGTGATGATGGGCCAGCCTTCTTCCATGCTCTGCGCAATCAGCATGCGATCGAACGGATCGCGGTGATGCATGGGCAGATGTTCGAGAGCGAGCAAATGGTCGATGCTGACGGATAGCGTCTCGATCCTGTTCTCCGCCAATTTTCTGAGCACGTACGGACCGGCAGGCCGAGGAAGATTCAGTTTGCCTGCCTGTACCTTGATGAGAATCTCCCAGACGCTAGCGATGCTGAGCGAAAGATCGGTCGGCCCGGCAAAGGTGTCGCGGGCGAGGCGTGACATCCTCGCATCCCCAGAGAGCGCCCATAGGAATGCGTGCGTGTCGAGGATGGCCTTCATTTCGGTGGAAGGGGTCCGTTATAGAACAAGTCCTCGATTTCAGGGTCGGGATCATTGAAATCGTCCGGAACCGTGAAATCGCCTTTGGCGCTGCCGAAGATCCTCTTCTTGGGCGTCTTTTTCATGGGCACTAGCTTAGCGACCGGAGTTCCTGCCTTGGCGATGATGATCTCTTCTCCCAAGGCTACTCGCTCAAGCAGGCGAGAGAGGTGGGTTTTGGCTTCGTGGATATTGACTTCCATAACGACATTGTAACTAAGTCGTGGACTAAGTCAACCGTTAGGTTTCTTGGACAGGTGGTGATTTACTTCTCGGCAGGTGCCCGGCACCCTCCCCCTCCCCCCGGTCTATTGGAATCAGCATGTTAGCGAGAAAACACGAAATAATCTCTTGGAATCAATAGCTTGCGGGCAAAATCTTGGGAGCAAAGGAGTTAGCATTGCTGTTGTCAGGTTCGCCGGACTGCCTCCGGTGTCATGGTCTACTGTTTGGGCTGTGGAAGGCAAGGTCGGATGTCACAGGCGTCGTGCCGACGAACCTGAGTCATGGACTGAGTCAATGCTTCGGGGCCGCAGTTTTCTCCTCGGCCCGCTTGAGCAGGGCATCGACCTCCGCTTCAATTCGTGGATACACCGCTCGCATGGTTTCCGCCGTCACTGCAGGTATCTCGTGGAGATACTTCTGCCCGACCGGAGAAGAGAAAAAGGACGTGAAGGAGTCGATCTCGGTCTTGGTAAAGTGCCGCTGATAGACGGGGATCATGTCGCTCAGCATTTCATCCAGAGGAAAATTCTTGAGGAGTTCCTCCGACTGGCGGTCCATGCTCGCGAGCTGCGCCGCAGTAATATCCGGATGTCGTTTCTTAATCTCATCGCGGTTCAGAGTCCGCATCTGCGCGAACACTTTCTGCATCATCTGCGCCATCTGGTCGCGGCTGGCCATGACATCGAAGAGCTTCTGGACGTCTTCTTTGGAAGCCGCGTCCGGAGCGATCGACACAGTTGTCTGCGCACCGGCTCCCATGCAAAAAGAAATGACGCAGACGCCCAGTAATGATTTAAATCTCATACACACTCCACGACTTCAAAGATAACTGCCTTCATCCTTTGTAATTCAACGCCTTCAGCCCCAGAAATCGCGCTGACGAACCCAACTCCTCTTCGATGCGCAACAACTGGTTGTACTTCGAGATGCGGTCGGTCCGCGAAGCTGAGCCGGTTTTGATCTGGCCCGCGCCCGTGGCCACGGCAAAGTCGGCGATAAACGTGTCTTCGGTTTCGCCGGAACGATGCGAAATCACCGATGTATAGCCGTTGCGGCGCGCTAAATCAATCGCGTCCAGCGTCTCACTAACCGTGCCAATCTGATTCAGCTTGATCAGGATGGAGTTGGCGATTCCCTTCTCAATGCCTTCGCCGAAGATCTGAATGTTGGTGACGAAGATGTCGTCGCCGACAAGTTGAATCTTGCCGCCCAGCTCTTTGGTCAGATTCTGCCAGCCGTCCCAGTCGCCTTCAGACAGACCATCTTCCAGCGAAACGATGGGATAATCCTTCACCCACTTGGCATAGAACTTCACCATTTCATCGGAGCTCTTGGCGGATTTGTCGGACTTCTTGAAGACGTATTTGCCGTCCTGATAGAACTCGCTGGCCGCGGGATCGAGAGCGATCGCAATTTCCTCTCCCGGCTTGTAGCCGGCCTGCTGAATGGCTTCCAGCACAACTTCAATGGCCTCGACATTCGACTTCACCGAAGGCGCGAAACCGCCTTCGTCGCCGACTGCGGTGTTGTAGCCGCGCTTCTTCAACACTCCCTTGAGCGTATGGAAGACTTCCACGCCCCAGCGCAATGCTTCCGAGAATGAAGGCGCACCTACCGGCATCACCATGAATTCCTGGAAGTCGACGTTGTTGTCGGCGTGGGCTCCGCCGTTGAGGATGTTCATCATGGGCGTGGGCAAAATATTCGCGCCTGCGCCACCGAGATAACGATAGAGCGGCAGGCCATATTCCGCCGCGGCCGCGCGCGCCGCCGCCATCGAGACCGCCAGAATCGCATTGGCTCCCAGCCGGCTCTTGGTCTCGGTACCGTCAAGGTCAATCATCTTTTGATCGAGGCCGCGCTGATCGGCGGCGTCCCAGTTCGCCAGCGCGTCGGCGATCTCTCCATTGACGTTCTCCACCGCTTTGAGAACGCCTTTACCGAGATAACGCGTATTGTCGCCGTCGCGAAGTTCGACCGCTTCATGCTCGCCAGTTGACGCGCCGCTGGGCACAATGGCGCGTCCGACCACTCCACTTGCCAGTTGCACTTCCGCTTCTACCGTAGGATTGCCGCGCGAATCCAGTACTTCGCGCCCGATGATTGCTCCAATATTTGTCATGCTGCTCTTACCGTCCTTATCTGGATCTGTTGGTCGCGACTCGTCGTCCGCCCGAACCGTGTCCTTGGGAAGATCTGAATTGAAGCTCAGGCGCGGCCAGTTAAATAGCCGACGCCTCTATAGTCCTTGCCCATGCAGTGATTCCGAAGCTCTTGATTATAGCGGAAGGGAGATTACGGCAATGTGACGCGGTTCACAGGGTAGTGTTTCGACTCAGTAAGAGGTCGCGGCTTGGCTTGAGGGAGTGTGGCGGAGCCGGTTCGCTTTGCGAGAGCCCGGCCCCGTTAACCCGATTTTGCAGCGGTCTAGTTCTCGCCGCCCGATACGTTGCTGCCCCAGAGTACGTTGCTGCCCCAGAGCACATTCGAGCCCCAAAGCACATTCGAACCCCAGAGCACGTTCGAGCCCCACAACACATTGCTGCCCCACACTGCGTCTGAGCCCCAGAGGACGTTGCTGCCCGACACGGTGGCGCTCGCAGTTGTGCTGGCCGACACTGTTGACGTGCCGGTAACGAATTGCGAAGCGCCCCAAACGTTCGTGTAGGACCACGCAGAGGATGTGTTCCAAACCGCCGAAGGATCTGCGGTCATGGTCACTTCGTCGGTGGTCGAATTAAAGGTGGTGACAGGAGACATCGCCGTCCCTTTCGCCACGGCAGTGCTGCTTAGAGCAGCTTCGGCGTCCACATAGCCGGCGCCGATGGTGAAGACGTCGTACTGGTCGGTGTAGGTGATGCCGGTGGTTGGATCGGTGGTGCTGCTGAACCGCGGGAAGACCTTATATGCCGTCAGCATCAGGCGGGCCTTCACCTGGTCGGGAGTGAGCTTGGGGCTCTTTTGCAATAGATCAGCGACAACTCCGCTGACGATTCCTGTGGCCATGCTGGTTCCACTCAAGGTGAAGTAGGTGGAAGAGATTGCGCTGCTTCCGCCTTTCACGTAGTAGTTGAAAGGAACCTGATTGCCGGGAAGCTCGTTGTAGAGCGTAGAATTCTGCGCTTCCAGGGAAGTGAGCATGTTGCCGGGTGCGACGAGATCAGGCTTTACGACAGCATCCACAACGGTGGGGCCTTTCGAGCTGTAGCTGGCAATCAGGTCGTCGACTCGCGTGGGCGTGCCCAGGGGCTTCATTGCGCCCACAGTGATCACATACGGATCATTGCCCGGCGAGGTGACGCTGGCGTAGCCGTTCGTGGGCTCGTAGCGGCCATTATTACCGGCAGCTACGACTACCACAATTCCATTTTTCCAAGCCTGCTCGACGGCCTGGCACAGCGGGTCGAGTTTGTAGGTTTCATACACCGCGCGGCCCAGCGAAAGGTTGATTACACGAATGTTGTAACTCGACTTCAGAGAGATCGCCTGGTTAATGGCAGCGATCACCTCGCTATCGGTGCCCGCGCCGTTCTGGTCGAGCACTCGCAGATTGACGATGCTTGCGCCGGGGGCAATTCCTTTGAAAGTCTTGCTGTACGCAAGGCCCGTGGAACTGAGACCGTCTCCGGCGATCAGTCCAGCGACGTGAGTGCCGTGACCGTATTGATCCTTGGCGCTGGAGTTCCCCGGCACGAAAGATTGTTGATACACGACGCGCGAGAGCGGAAGAATACCGAGATCCAGATCCGGATGATTGTTCACGCCGCTGTCGATCAGCGCCACGCCAACGCCGGTCCCGATATAGTTCGATTGCCACGCGAAGGGCGCATTCACGGCATAGGCCGCATTGCTGAGTGATGACTGCAGTGGCCGGTCAGAACTGATGTAGACGACGTTCGAGTGATTGGAGAGACTCTGGATGCCGTTGCCATCGAGCTGCGCCACAATGCCGTTGATCAACGGCAGCTGCCCTATAATCTTGCCTCCAAGCTTCAATACGTCGTTTACCAGGCAATCCAAAAGGCCGAGCAGACCGCTGCAATTCACCTGCGTTCCAGGCGCATACTGCACGATGACTTGCACCTGCTCCGTCGATGTATTGCCTTGCAACTCAGGAGATAGCTTAGAGTTGTCGGCGTAGGCCAAAGTTCCCGTGACGACGATCAGCAATAGCGCACAAAGTCTTTTCATATGCCCTCAGGAGCGGCCGATGGGGTCGCCCATAGGGGGGAGTAATTCCGCAGGTAGAAGTGCAGGCACAGGGCCAAAGGGGCCAGGGATCATCCTTCCAAATCAATAAGTTAGGGGAGCCGGGTTGGAGGTCTGCGGGACAGCTTGTCCCCTTGGGCTGGGGCGAGGACAACTTGTCCCACGTCGCCAGATAAGTTGCACCCTCGATTGTTTTTTCCCCTTTGAATCTGTGCCCGACAGAATCGCCTAAAACCGCGCGCAACTCACTGACCGGATTGGGGAACACCGTGGTAACCCGTGGGCACGGTTTTGGGCGGACATGGACTCGCATTTCGGCAAGAATCTAGAGGGACCCCCCAAAATGTCATGGGCACGTCAAATTGGCGCACGTGCGTTTATCGCCGGAATGGCGCTGGCGGCCTTCGGCTGCTCCACCTTCGCGTTCTTTCACTGGCAATCCACCGATCCGGTTAAGTTCGTCTGCTATCTGGCTGCAGCTCTGCTGGCTTCGTCCTTCAAAGTAACTCTGCCCGGCATCGAAGGCACGCTTTCGATGAACTTCCTGTTCACACTGATCGGCATTCTGGAAATGAGTTTGCCGGAGACACTGTTGATCGGCGTGGTGAGCACCCTCGCCCAGTTCTACTGGCGTCCGGTGAGAAAGTCGAAGCCGGTGCAGCTGGTCTTCAATCTGTCGCACGTGACCGTGTGCAGCGCGGCGGCGTACGGGGCCTACAAACTCGTTTCCATTTATGTTCTTCATCGTCCCGGACCGCTGGCGCTGCTGGTGGCTGCGCTCACGCTCTTCGTCTCTGGTACGGCGGCTATGTCAATCATCATCGGCCTGACGGAAGCCAAGCCAGTGGCGAAGGTTTGGACCGAAAGCTATCTCTGGTTATTTCCCTACTATCTGGTGGGAGCGGCCATCGCCGGGTTAGTGAGCTTCTTGAACCGGCACATTGGATGGCAGGCTTCCCTGCTGGTTCTGCCACCGATCTACCTGTTGTACCGCTCCTATCGCCTCTACCTGGCCAAGCTGGACGCGGAAAGACAGCACGCGGAAAAAGTTTCCAGCCTCCATCTGCGAACGATCGAAGCTCTCGCGCTGGCCATCGAGGCCAAGGATCAGACTACCGGCGAGCACCTGCAACGAGTCCGCATCTATGCTATGGAACTGGCGCGGGAACTAAGTTTGACCGAAGACGAAACCGAGGCTCTGCGGGCCGCCGCGGTTCTGCACGACATCGGGAAGCTGGCCGTTCCCGAACACATCATCTCCAAGCCGGGCAAACTCACGCCGGAAGAATTCGAGAAGATGAAGATCCATCCCACGGTGGGAGCAGAAATTCTCGAGCAGGTCGACTTCCCTTATCCGGTCGTGCCCATCGTGCGCGCCCACCACGAGAAATGGGACGGCAGCGGCTACCCCAATGGGCTGGCCGGAGAGGCGATTCCGATCGGAGCCCGCATCCTCTCCACTGTCGATTGCCTGGACGCTCTGGCCTCTGACCGCCAGTACCGCAGAGCTTTGCCGCTGGATGAGGCCATGGCCAAAGTTGCTTCGGAAGCCGGATCCGCTTTCGATCCGCAAGTGGTCGCAATTCTGCAGCGTCGCTATGTCGAGTGGGAAAAGCTCGCGCGCCTGCAGCCGTTGCAAGTGCCGCCGAAACTTTCCACCGATATCAAGGTCGAGCGCGGCTTGGCGCCAGCCGCGGGCTTCGCCGACTCTGCCGAAGCGTCCCCAACCGCATCGCCCACCATGGGCACCGCGGAACGTTTGACCGCAGCGCGGCTGCAGGCACAGGGTCTCACCGAACTCGGCCAAGGGCTCGTCGGTTCGCTCACCCTCGATGACACTCTTTCGCTGCTTTCGGTCCGGCTGAAGCGTTTGGTGCCGCATGACTCCATGGCGGTTTACCTTCTCAAGAACAATCTGCTGGCGGCGGAGTTTGTCAGCGGCGAGAACTTCCGCCTGTTCTCCTCTTTGCGGATTCCGCTGGGGGAAGGTTTGTCGGGCTGGGTTGCCCAGAATCATAAGCCCATCCTGAACGGGAATCCTTCGGTGGAACCCGGATATCTGAAAAATCCCACGCAATACAGCACGCTGCGCTCGGCTCTGGCAGTACCACTCGAAGGCAGCGTTGGCGTGGTCGCGGTGTTGGCACTCTACCGCGCCCGCGCGGACGCCTTTACCAGAGACGACCTTCAAGTGCTGGAAACAACCGCCTCCAACCTGGCAACCGTCATCGAACAAGCCACCACCCGTAAGGCTGCAGGAACCGCCGCCGGCGCCGACTGATCGAGTCGGCTCGCCGAACCATCTCAGCTCCGAATCAAAGTGTTTCCACCCTTATCGTCTGTGGTTCCCCGACTGGGCCGCGTATTGTTCCAACTTTCTGACTGGTCTAAAGTCAAAGCAACCATCGGGAGATATACGGGTCGAACACTGAGGAGGAGTTATGAAGAAGTGGTCAGCTGTACCCTGTACGTTGCTGCTCGCGGTTATGGCCGCGGCGCAGACCGGTTCGCCGGTCCCGGCCGGCACGGCCTTAATGGTGAGGCTAGAAACAACCCTCGCGACTTTCAGTAACAAAGCCGGTGATCCCTTCCAGGCGCGCTTGACCCAGGCCGTGGTGCTCAACGGCAAGACATTGCTTCCTGCCGGAACCATGGTCGAAGGCCGCGTGACCAAAGTGGCTGAACCACGCCGCATTTCGGGCAAGCCGACCATCGGAATTCTGCCCGAGGCCATCATTTTGCCGACCGGCGAACGCTTTTTTCTCGATGCCACGTTGGTTGACACCAACGCCGGCGGCGGCACGGACGTAAACCAGGAAGGCGAGTTTAAGGGATCCGGCCACGACCGCCGCGACCAGATAGAAACCGGCGGCGGTACGGCCGGTGGCATGTTGATCGGCGGCCTGATCGGCGGTCCGCCGGGAATCCTTATCGGCGGGGCCGTGGGCGCGGGCTCAACCGGCGTTCACTGGCTCAGCAAGCACCGCTCAGCCACGTTGATGGCAGGCACCGAACTCACACTCGAACTCAACCGGCCGCTGGCGATGACCACGGCAGTGGCCAGCGCGGGGCAGTAAAGCGATTAGAGAAATCCCCGATCTACCCGCAAAGGGCGGTTGAGAGGTCTCTTGACCGCTAGCCATAAACATGGCAGCATCGCGCTGTGCGAACAACGGTAGACATCCCGGATCCCCTCTACCAAGAGCTCAAGGGCAAAGCCGCGAGAGAAGGACGTTCGATAAAAAAGCTGATACTCCGCGGCGTGGAGCACGAGGTAAGGAACCGCAACCGCAGAACCACGCGTGTCTCCCCTCCAATCGTGCGTTCGAAGCGGCCCGGAACGCTTGAGTTGGATAATGCCAAGATTTTCGAGATCATTCCTTTTCCCTGATGTGAATGTATGGATCGCCCCCACGAGAACAAATGTTTCCTGTCGACCAATCATTTGCCTATGCAGCGTATATAGAATGTGCGGTAATAGGTCTCGTGTTGGGAATAATTAGCGGCATGCTGGCTTGCCTAATTGTCAGGCTCCCGCTTCGCCCGTCCGCTGTCGCCCTCGATGGAGCTCTGGGCTCGATTGCGTGCGCGGTCATAACTGACTTGTTATGGCGAATGCATGTTCATTGGAATTTCATCGTGGCCGTCATTGCTGCAATCGTTATTCCCGCCTACCATGAGAGAAGACGACTGCGAAGTCAATCCAAGTAAGGTCGGAGGGGCTGGCGCCATGGCCGGACTCCTACCTAGCCGCGTTTGCCTCGGTCTTGGATTTGCGATTAGTGACTTTCGACAGAGGATTTCAGGGCAAGACTAAACAACTGTTGATTCTCCGGCCTTAGCTGGTCTGAGCGCCGGTCACACCGCTGCCAACTCTTCCTCGCTCACCAACTGCAGATCGATCCAGCCCTCGACCGGCAGCGCATCCACGGGCAGACGATTCTGCCAAAGGCTGAAGCGCAGCCGAAGCCGGCTGGTCGGTGCGATTGCTGCGGCGCCCGGCTTGCGCTCCCCCGCTGCCTCGGGGCTTGAGCCCGGCACCGCAAGCAGCGAACTCAACGGCAAGCGGAATTCGAAGTTCCTTATCAGAGCCGCCTTCGCGATCCCGTCAGCCTGGGTTGCAGAAACGCCGGGGGAGATTCCCGAAGTGGCTGACGACGATCCCTCCAACCCATCAACCTTCCATCGCGTAAGCTTGCGGTCTTGTACTTTAGCATCGAGCCTCAACGTGCGCCGCGGACGCGCCTCTCCATTTGCCCACGACTCCAGGTTCACGACCAGGTCAAACTCCATATCTGGAACCGCTGCGGCAAAATCCAATCGCCCGTAAACCAACGTGCTGTCGATCCCGGCATAAACGGAATCCAGCAGGAATTGTTTTCCGTGCATCGCGCCCGCACGCTGATCGGCGGTGTAGATAGCGGCGCCCATCCACTCGAAGTAGCGAATCATGTCGCCCGTAACCCGGGGATGAATGTAAGCGGTCTGCGGAGTGAACGCTGGCCGCACTTCGCCGGCCGTGATGGGCTGGGCGAGGTAGTCCGGAGGAGCAGCTCCCAAAGCTTGATAAACGTTTGAAAGATGTTTGCGATAAAGCTCGTCAAAGTCGCGGTCGTTCGCTGAGTGGTGCTCGGGCCCGTACCACCAGTTCCAGTCGCTACCTTCGGCAATCAGGATCTCTTCGAAGGCCAGCTTTCGCTGAGCTTCGCTGGCCTGCGCCGCATGGACGGCATAAAATTCGCGCGCGTGATGGAGGTAGTCCCAGGCGCGGTTATCTTCGGGGGCGCCAATCCAGACGTTGAAGTTCGCATTGATCCACGAGCCCGGAACCAGAGAGGGCAGCGGCGAGACATTGCGATGGCGGGCAATGGTCTCCGAAACGGTAACCGGCTCCAGACCGGCCTCGCGTTGCAGGGCGTCATAGAAACGCCGCAGAAATTCCCGCCCGGACTTGGGATAATACTCCCAGGCATTCTCGCCATCGAGAATCACTGACACCACGGCGTCTCGACCTTGCGCCAGCACTGGCTTAGCCGCCTCTTTAATGTTGTCCAGCAGGTGCGCGGCCGCCTCCTTAGGATCCATCCCCGAGTAGACAAAGCCGATCAGATCCGAAATTGTGTGGTCGCGGAAGACCAGGTGCATCGCGGTCTGGCCATTCTCATAACGATGGATGTTGTAGAGCCGCTCCGCCAGCGGCGCGGGCAGGCGGCCGTTGCCATCCCGGGCGAAGAACACGCCAGTGCTGCGGCCGAGCACGCCTTCGTCGGTGGCCATCCATTTGATGCCAAGACTGTGCGCAATCGCGAGAGTCTCTTCCGAAACGCTGCCTTCAGACGGCCACACACCCTGCGGACGCACGCCGAACACCTGCTGGTGAAGGTCGAGGGCGCGCACCAATTGTTCGCGGGCGTCCTCGGGATGACGAAACCGGTTCTGCGGCAAAGGCAGACCCGGAGAAGAAACCGCTGCGGCGTTGGTGTCGCAAACCAGAGGAAGGATCGGATGATAGAAAGGCGTTGCGGAGATCTCGATTGATCCTTTCTTCGCGGCGTCGGCATACGCGGGAAGGACCTTGCCCAGCAGTTCGCGTTCGCGCTTGATCACAAAGGCCTGATCTTCGAGCGAGTAGTTGCGCTCTTTCTTGATCAGCTCCGCGACGTCTTTGTCTTCCAGAAAGAATTCGTCGAACCACGCAATCTGCGACAGCACCTGCAGGTCGGTGAAGTGACGCGGCTCAAAATACTTCTCCGCTTTCTCGGGCACATACCCGTGCTCGCGGAACTGCTCGCGCAGTTCCCAGTAGCGCGGATACCGTCCGATCACGTTCGCCGGGTTGGCTTGAAAAAGATACTGAAGGGCAAAGAGTCGCTCTTTCTGCGTCAAGTCTTTCGCCGGCTTCGCCGCCACAGTTAGAAATGGATCCTGCGCGGTTCCAGCAACGTAATCCTGAATCTGCGTGATCAGCGACGGCACTAGATTGAAGTTCTGGTGCACGTTGGGAAACTCGTCCAGCAGCTTCACCATGCCGTAATAATCCTTGAGTGCATGCAGGCGCACCCAGGGCAGGCGATATTCGCCGGTTACCAGATCCTTGTAGAAAGGCTGGTGCTGGTGCCAGAGAAAAATCAGACGCAGGGCAGGCATGGCTGGAAAACAAAGTCTAGCATGCGGGATTCGGACTAACGTGTGTACGGAGGAGCGCGACGCAAGTACCCGCCAAATCAATGCTTATCGAACTCTTCCTGTCCGCGAACAGAGTCCGTGACTTGGCGATTTCCTGCAACGTATTACCATGGTAATGAGTCTATTCAACCAGATACCTCGGTGACGTTTGCGTCCGGGGGTTCACGGGATAGAGTACACTGTAATGCCGAAGGTGAAAAACAAAACGAAATCGACTATGGCTACGCCACAGCCCAAGCGCAAGACTGCGATGGATGACCTTCTCGAAAGCATGGACGAGCTGGCGGTCTCTGCTGCAAAAAGAATGACGACAGAGGAAGTGCGCGAAGTGCGTAAGAATATCAACGACCTGGTAGATCGGGCTGTTGATCGTAAACCGCGTCGCGAAACTGCCTAATCAGTTTCTTCCGTTGTTCAGCGCTCATCCCTGGATTGAGTTCGTTTATAAGCTCCACGTATTCTGATTCAGCATCCAGCCCCTTCGCTACTAGTTCCTTCACTCGCTGTACGTCACGGCGAAGTTTCCTGGCTTCTTCTGGATCGCAGTATGCGCGCTCCGGATCGCGGCGGGTTCTCGTCCATTTACTCATTTGAAATTCTTATTCTTCTTCTGCGGTCCTCAGCGTTTTAGTTCGTTCTCCATCTTTTTGGATCGTAGCCAAATTTTCCCGTTGGCCTCTTCCAGCTCTCCGCGCTTCTTCATTCGATTAACCAGATAGTAAACGTATGATCGGCTCAGTACTGGCTGCACGTCCCTCAGAATATCCGTAGGCTTGACGGGTTTTCCTGCCGCTTCCAAGGCACTCCTGAACACGTCCTCCTTCCTCCGGATGGTAACGGCAAGTAATGACGGAAGCGCATCTCTATTTCCAGTTTTCCTCAGTGTCACTTCGCCATCAGTTCGTAGCTCCAACTCAATAGCGGCCTCCCACTTTCGCACGTCTGCCTCCGCCGCGGCTACACCTTGACGGGCCAGCTCGAGGCGCTTTTTGGCCCCGTCGCGTCGAGCCTTCAGCGTCTGAAGAAAGTTATTCATGTCATTTTGTCCAATTATAGGAATCAAAATTGGACACGTCAAGCCATCAATCCGTCCTACGATTAGAACCAGCGGCCAGCGTCCCAGAAAAAGGTGAGGGAACTAAAAACCTTCGGCGAAGGCTTCCGCAGGGGGGTGCGGCTGTCCCCACATAAGCATCTCCGATACACTAGTAGCTCGGACGATGCCGGAAACCTCCATCCCCGCTTCCTCTGACAGCATGAGCTTGCTCTCCGATCAGGATCTCTACCTCTTCAACGAAGGCAGCAACTATCGCATGCAAGAGACCATGGGCGCGCATCTGATTACGCGCAACGGAATCGACGGCGCGGTTTTCAGCGTATGGGCTCCGAACGCGCGCCAGGTTTCGGTGATCGGCAGCTTCAATAACTGGAATCCTCAATCCCATCAGCTCAGTCCTCGCGGCGCATCCGGCATCTGGGAGGGCTTTATCCCCGGCGTCACCAAAGGGGCACTTTACAAGTTCCATATCGAGTCGCAGCGCCACGGCTACAGCGTCGACAAGGCCGATCCTCTCGGCATACTCCACGAGAAGCCTCCCCGCACCGCTTCGGTAGTTTGGGATCTCGACTACCAGTGGGGTGATCGCGATTGGATGGAGAAGCGCGCCTCCCGTAACTCCTTGCGCGCACCGCAATCCATTTATGAAGTTCACCTCGGCTCCTGGATGCGCGTTCCCGAGGAGCACAATCGTCCGCTAACTTATCGCGAGACCGCGCCTCGCCTCGCCGAGTATGCCGCACGCATGGGCTTCACTCACGTCGAATTCCTGCCGGTGATGGAGCATCCCTTCTACGGTTCCTGGGGATACCAGACGACCGGCTATTTCGCGCCTACCTCGCGCTACGGTACGCCACAGGATTTCATGTACCTGGTGGATTACCTGCACCAGCACGGCATCGCGGTAATTCTCGATTGGGTGCCGTCGCACTTCCCTTCCGACGCCCACGGTCTGGCTTATTTCGACGGCACGCACCTGTATGAGCACGCAGATTCGCGGCAGGGTTTTCATCCCGACTGGAAGACACACATCTTCAACTACGGACGCAGCGAAGTGCGCAGCTTTCTAATGTCGAGCGCGATGTTCTGGCTCGACAAATACCACATCGACGGACTGCGCGTGGACGCGGTCGCGTCCATGCTCTACCTCGATTATTCGCGCAAGCAGGGTGAGTGGATTCCCAACAAGTTCGGCGGGCGCGAGAATCTGGAGGCCATCGAATTTCTCCGCCGCTTCAATCAGGAAGCCTACAAAGAGCATCCTGACATTCAGACCATCGCAGAGGAGTCGACATCCTGGCCCATGGTTTCGCGGCCTGTTTATCTCGGCGGTCTCGGCTTTGGCTTGAAGTGGGATATGGGATGGATGCACGACACGCTCGAGTATTTCAAGAACGATCCCATTCATCGCAAGTATCATCACAGCAAGCTAACTTTCCGCATGCTGTATTCGTTCCAGGAAAACTTCGTGCTGCCGCTTTCGCACGATGAGGTTGTGCACGGCAAAGGATCGCTGATCGGCAAAATGCCCGGCGATGAGCGGCAGCGCTTCGCCAACCTGCGGCTGTTGTTCGCCTACATGTACGCGCAGCCGGGAAAGAAATTGCTTTTCATGGGCGACGAGTTCGGCCAGGTTCGTGAATGGGCGCACGATACCAGCCTCGAGTGGGACGTGCTTCAATATCCCGTTCACAGCGGCCTGCAGAACTGGGTGGGACAGTTGAACCGGGTCTACCGCAGCGAACCCGCCCTGCACCTGCTCGACGCTAATCCTGCAGGCTTCGAGTGGATCGATTGCAACGACAATCTGACCAGCACGATTTCACTGTTGCGCAAGAGTGAATCTCCCAGAGACACCATACTCATCGTCTGTAACTTCACGCCGATCGTGCGCGTGGGCTATCGCGTAGGCGTTCCCGAGGGCGGCTACTGGCGCGAGTTGCTCAACAGCGACGCTTCGGAATACGGCGGCACCGGAGTCGGCAATCTCGGCGGAGTGAATGCCGAGGACGAACCGGCCCACGGCCGACCTCACTCGCTGAAGCTTACGCTGCCGCCGCTGGGAGCATTGTTTCTGAAAGCTGGATAGTAGCGCCGCCGTCGCGGCGGCTGTCCCGGCTGGCGCGTCCCGTTCTTTCGGTTATTTCCGCTCTGAATTACACTCATATTTCGTGCCACCTACTCCTACTAACCCGCCGACAAGAAGGCTCAGCGACCACGAGGTCGGGAAATACCTTACATATCGCTGCAAGATGAACGAATTGGTCCACCTTAACTACCTTTTTCTCCATTTGAAGGATGGTGGCTGCGGGGAAAGAGTCGTGTTGGTCACGTCCTCGCAGGTGATGGAGACGGTGCGAACCGCGGCACTAGCATGGTTCTCAACTGTTGCTGACAAGAGCGGCCTGAATATTTTCGACTTGTGGCTGAGGATGTTTCCCCGGTACCAAAGGCGCATCACGACTTTTCGAAACGCGATTCAATGTCAGCTCGACAAGATTCGGGAGTTTCGCAATAACACTGCCTTTCATGCGAACCCGACATTTGCTGAGTTTTTCGCTCCGCGCGTTGTTGTTGTGGACGATAGGGAGGATATTGCTAACGCCCTGAAGAAATTCCTCAAACTCGCCGTCTTTCTACTTAGGCGTGAACACTGGGCGGACCCGGACCTGCAGTCGCGAATGCTAGAAACAATTCTGGACGCTGAATTGAAAAAGGACTGCAGAATAAGTCGAGCCTTTTTCATTGATGCCCACATCATTGACCGGAACGCCATTTTCGGGACTCAACGCCTTTAAGTGAACGATTGACTCGCACGTTTCCCTAGCGTGGCCCCGTCCTGGCGTTTGTGAGAACTCCGGCTGTGGCGACACACGGATCGGACGTATGAGAAGAGAATCGCCAATTTGGGACTTGATAACCAGTGTCGCTAGCTGGCTGCTGGTCGCCTACTGGATCAGCGAAATCTTCAAAATTGGTTTTTGGCTAGCCCTAGGCGTCCTCTTGTGTATCGCTGGGTCCTTAGTAGCCCTTGTCTTTGGCCTCGATAAAATTAGGCAGGCCCTGGCGCGAAGGAAACGCTGCACGCACGGCATCAAGCGCGGAAAGGAGGGGGGCTGCCAATTCTGCGTCGCAGAGGAGGAAAAACGCCAAGCAAAGTGGAAAGCGTATCAGGCGGCAGAGCAACACCGGAAAGAGATCAAAGAGGTGGCGGACGCCCTTCGGGCCTCCGAGCTGAGCGCCCTGCGCAAGAGGTGGCTAGCGAGGGCTGAACTTTATCTGCAGATGGCCCCGCGCCAATTTGAAAACGCGATTGCCGAACTCTTTCGCAATCTTGGTTATGAGGTGAGACAAACTCCGTACTCCAACGACCGTGGGAAGGATGCGATTGCGCTGAAGGACGACAAAAAGTTCCTGATCGAGTGCAAACGCTACGACGCGATGAACACGATTGGCAGACGCGAACTCCAGATTTTTGTCGCCGCGATGAAGGAAGAGAATGCTCAAGGCGGCTTCTACATAAATACCAGCAGATTCGCGAGTACTGCGGCGGAATATGCCAAGCAGAATCAGATTGAGCTATATGACAGGACGCGCCTTCCGTCACTGGTGAATCTCGCCTATCCAGTTAAGGAGGACGTTTCTAGCGCAATCGTATTGTGTCTCGAATGTGGCGACGTCCAGAGGCTTCCGGTAGCTAGCGCACCCACCTCAGGAACTTGTGCAAACGGTCACCAGATCACAAACGACATCACCACCGGGCTTATCCTCGGGGCGTCATTTGCTCCCGAGACCATGTGCGACCGCTGCGGCTCAGAAATGCGTTTGGTCGGCGGCCGGTACAGAAAGTTTTGGGGGTGCTCGCGGTACCCGAAGTGCAGGTTTAGACGACGCTATCGCGGAGATGCCTTGCAACCCGGACAGCAGGCGCTCGGCTCGTTGGGGTCACCTCGCGCGCCCTGACCGCTGCCGTGAATCCGACGCACCGATGTCAGAACATCGTTCGCTCGCAGGATTTTTCCACACCTCCCGTGTGACATCTGACCTTGTGCCGTCATCGAAATTGCGTAATCATGGTCGAGGCCGTGACGGTCGGGTGAACCCGCGTCGTTGCGCCTCTAAGTCCTTTCTTTCACGGATTTTAGTATTTAAGTTCTTTGACATCCGGATTTTACGGAGAATTTCCTGCTAACGTGATGATTCCAGTGATGGGAGGGGGATACCCCGATTCGGCTCCGAAACACACGCAAAGGAATCCCGAATCCACCCGCCTCGTTGGAATTTATTTCGACAAGGAATCCACAAGGGACGAGAGCAGTCGACGTTCACCAGTTCGCAAACTTTCGCCGGAACATTAAGAACCATCTCCAGCGCGAAGATAAAGCCACTGGCCACTGGCCACTAGCCACTGCCTCACATGCTATTCTGCCCTCAGCAAGCGCGACGCCATGCGGATTCTTACCCGCTACATTCTTCGCGAAGTAACTTCGCACGCCCTCATCGGCGCCGCGATCTTCACCTTCGTTCTGTTCACCCGCGATCTGGGACACATCCTGGAACTCGTGGTGCGGGCCAGCGCGCCGCTGCCCAGCGTTGCCGAGATCTTCTTCTACACCGTGCCCTTCGCGCTCACCTACACCATCCCTATGAGCGTGCTGGTAGGGATTCTCATCGGCCTGAGCCGCCTAGCCGCCGACAGCGAAATCACCGCCATGCGAGCGAGCGGCATGGGCGTGTGGAGCTTCGGGCGAGTGCTGGCTATATTTGTCGCCGGCGCGTGGCTGCTGGCCCTGGTCAACAGCCTTTATCTGGCGCCATGGTCGCTGGCATCGCTGGGACGCCTGGAAGATCAACTCAAAGGCGCGCAGGCTTCTTATGAAGTGCAGCCGCGCGTGTTTTATGAAGGCTTCCCTAAGCTCGTCCTCTACGTGCAGGACGTTCACAGCGCTCAGGGCGGCGCAGTTTGGGACGGAGTTTTTCTCGCCGATATCTCCGATCCTTCGAATCCCAGCATCACACTGGCGCGCGAAGGCATCCTCGTCCCGGAAGGCGAGGATCGCCTGCACCTTCATCTGAAGGACGGTTCTACGCACGAAACCGATCCCACGAAGGTTGATCATTACCAGATCTCGACCTTCCAGCAAACTGACATTCCTATCGAACTGGCTCCGTCGGAAAACAAGGCGGACGAACAAACCCCGGTCAGAGCCATCAGCACCGGGGCACTGCGGGACCACGCCGCCAGTGTCGACCCCGCATCGGCGCGCGTCTACCTCATCGAACTACAAAACCGGTTCGCCTTGCCCACGGCATGCCTGGTGCTGGCCATGGTGGGAATTCCGCTGGGACTTTCTTCGAAGAAAAGCGGCAAGTCCGGCGGATTCGTGCTCACGATCGTGCTGGTCTTTGTCTACTACTTCATCTCTCTGGTGGGAGTTTCGCTGGCCAAGCAGGGCAGAGTCGGCCCGGTATTCGGAGCCTGGCTGGCGAACCTCGTATTCTTTGCTGCGGCGTTGTTCCTGCTGTGGCAAGCCGAGCGCCGGCCTTTATCGCTGTCGGCAATCCGGCTGGCATGGAAACGAAATGAAGTTCCGGGAAACATCCCCGTAGTGGAACGCCGGCACAGGCGCAGAGAGACTGCCACTGCTTTCGAGCGCGCCTCCGGTCGCCGCCGAGTCTTCAGTGCCCGCTTCCCCACCCTGCTGGACGATTACGTGTTGCGCGATTTCTTTCTCTACCTGGGAATGATCGTGGCGGCGTTTCTGGTTCTGCTGCTGGTGTTCACACTGTTCGAGTTGCTGGGAGACATCCTGCGCAACCAGACGCCAGCGGTCGTGGTCGTGGAATATCTGGTGAATGTCTCTCCCTACCTGCTTTACAGCGTTGCTCCTCTTATCATGCTGCTGGCGGTGCTGATCACTTTCGGGCTGATGAACCGCTCGAATGAAATCACGGCGATCAAGGCGACGGGAACCAGCGTCTACCGCATCGTCATGCCGGTGCTGGCCGCAGCCGCAGTGCTCTCAGCAGGGCTGTTCTTTGCCGACCAGTTCTATCTGCCCCATACCAACAAGCGACAGGAAGCTCTGCACAACCAGATCAAGGGCAAACCACCGCAAACTTATCTGCGTCCCGACCGGCGCTGGATCTTCGGCCAGCACAACGACATTTACTACTACCAGTTCTTCGATGCCGATCGCGATCAGTTCGCCAATCTCACCATCTTTCGAATCGATCCCGCCAGTTTCAGCATTACGCAGCGCATCCATGCCGAGCGCGCCCACTGGGCCGACAACCTGGGCCGCTGGATCTTCGAACAGGGCTGGCAGCGGTCTTTGCACGGAGCCGCTATCGCCGGGTATCACACCTTCGACGTCTCCACGTTTCCCGAGCTCAGTGAGCAGCCGTCATACTTTAAGAAGGAGGTGAAACAGTACTCCGAGATGAACTATGAGGAACTCCGCCGCTACATCCGCGATCTGCAGCAAAGCGGATTCGATGTGGTGCGGTTGCGGGTGCAGCTAAACCAGAAGCTCTCCTACCCGCTGATCACTTTCATCATGGCTGGGCTCGCCGTTCCGTTTTCGCTGTCGACTGCGAAGAAGGGCGCCATCACGGGTGTCGCCGTGGCGGTGGGTATCGCGGTCGTCTACACCGTCGTGTCGCGATTGTCCGAGGCGATGGGCGATATCAGCCTGTTGCCAGCGGCGCTAGCGGCCTGGTCGCCGGACCTGATCTTCGCTCTGGTGGGCGCTTACCTAATTCTGAAAATTCCGACATAGTCCGCGGCAAACCGGTCCACGCCAAACCCGCCGGCGGACAGATCGCACCGCTTCGGACAATTACTTCACCGCGACTCCCGAGGGATAATTGAACGTTTGAATTACCGGCAGCGGAGTCAAATTTCCATTCTGGAGGTTGATAGCGAATTCCGACAGCGTCCCCGGATTCAGGTTGGCCACGAACACGAAACTATCGTCGCCGCGGATCGCAATCGAATCAGCCCCACCGCTGGCAGAGACATATGGCGGCGTGAGCGGCGTCAACGCGCCGGTAGCCGTGCTTACCCTGAATTGCGAGACCTGGCCTGACGCGGTATCCACCACGTACAAGTAATTGCCGTACGCATCCATGGACAAAGGCCCAGGACCCTCGCCGGGGGAAACGGGAAAGGGCACACCGTTGTTAACCGGAAGCAGTCTGAAGTCCGCAACTGGGCAGGTTGGCTGCTTCATGGTACTGCAGATCGTGTAAGCGCTGACCGTATTGGATGTGGCTGCGTTCGAAAGTCCGTTCGAGACGTAGACAAACCGGTTGCAGGGATCGACAGTCACGCCGTCGGGCATATAGCCGGTCGGAATTCCAACTTGATTATCGGTTTCATACAGACTCAGCGCGCCACTCGAGGACACTGAGTAATTCAACAGAATGTTGTTGATGGAATCCGGCACATAGAGGTTCTCCGTCGTCGGAGCCGCAGTCCCTGAGCAGTAAGCATACTGCGGAGCGTAGATGGTGGGGGTCACGGCCAACGCCAGCGGACTGGGACATGCGACCTGAACGGTGCATGGCTCTTGGGGGAGCTGGGGGAGCAAGTTGACGCTGTTGACCGGAAGCACAAAAGGCGAACCCGCGACCTCGTTCAAGGTGCCGTCGCTGCCGACTGCGAGCACCGAGATTGAGCCCGGCACCGGGTTAGTTCCATCGCTTGTGGCGCTGTTGGCCACGAAGAGGAACTTGCCTGCAGAATCCATTCTCAGGGCCACTGGAGCGACAGGCACCATCTTCGTCGTGGTCTGCCCGTTGACCAGCACGCTCGCGCTGTTCAGCAGGTACTGCGTCGCGCTCCCCAGCTTGCCATCGGAAGCTATGGGAAACGCCGCAAGCCCCGTGACACTGCCGCCAGGCACCGCCGGATTCTGGGTGACGATCACGTAAGCGTTTGCGCCTGCCGGGTCAAGAACGACAGCCGTTGGCAACCCCGGCGTGGGAGGACCGTTGACGTTGTTGATCTCCGACATGGAACCGTTCGCCAAGTCGAGGCTGAAAGTTTCCATTACTGGCCCGTTTAGTTGGTTATTCACCAGCGGGCCGCCTCCCTGGCTGGGAATCACCACCAGACCATTGTCGTTCGAGGAGTACTTGGCGCTGCAGGCCATCAGGAAGCCGATTGCTACCAGAGCCAGAATCGCCACCATCCAGGCAAACCTTGTCCGCATTCTTCGCTTTCTCTCCTATGAGCGTGCTTAAGCATTCCCCGGCCACACAAACCGGGCGCGAACCCTATTTGAAGGCGTGAATTGCCATCCATTTATGTATCAGGAATGCGTGGGAAGAGCAAACCGCCCGGAGCTATTGGAACCGCGGAAGCGGCTGCGAGTTGCCTGAAGTAGAGGTCAGTACCCAGTACCTAGAACCCAGAAAAATGCGTGGATGCGTGAGGACCCGTAAGGATTGGGTTGCTGGGTACTGGATACTAGGTACTAGACACAGGAACGCTTTCGAGGGTTTCCTCCGCTCTGGTGCTTGCTGGCATCAAAGGCAGGTGGATCTCGACCATGAGTCCGCCTTCGGACCGGTTGGTGGCGGCGACACGTCCGCCGTGGAAGCGCACTGCCCGCTCCGTAATCGCCAGGCCCAGGCCAACGCCACCGGTCTGCCGGCCTCGAGCATCGTCCAGGCGGTAAAATGGCTGGAACAACTTTTCCAGCGCATCGGCGGGCACACCCGAGCCGCAATCCGACACTCGCACCACCGCTCGCTCGCCACCGGGAGTCCCTGTCTTCTCCAAATGGATATCAACCGTGGTGCCTTCGCGGGTGTAACGGATGGCATTGCGCACAACATTCTCGATGGCACTATGCAGCAGCGACGCATCTCCGCGCACGGCCCAGATCCCCTCGGGAATTTCGCTGCGTACGTGGCAACGCCTCGCCTGCGCTTCGAACTCCGCATCCTCGGCCACATTGAGCACCACTTCATCCAGCAAAACCGGAGTCGCGGGTACGCGTTGTTCTCCATCTTCGAGACGGGCCAAAGTGAGCAGCCGGCCGATGAGTTCATTGAGGCGGCTGGCCTCCAGTTCAATGCGCTCCAGCATGGCCGCGCTTTCCGGCCCGGAGCGCTGCCGCGCCAAACCCAGCGCCACGTTCAAGCGCGCCAGAGGAGAACGCAATTCGTGAGAAATGTCATTGAGCAGCCGCGACTGGGCTTTTACTAAGCCCTCCAGGCGGGCGGCCATGGCATCGAAATCGCGAATTAGCCCAGCAATCTCATCCCTCCTTCTGCTCTCCGGGTCGCCGGCGCGGGCGGTCAGATCGCCAGCCGCCAGTTGCTGGGTTGCGGCCCGGAGCCGCGTCACCGGCTTGGTCATATACCAGGAAAGGAAATAGCAAACCAATCCGGAGCAAACCACGGCGATGATTAATAGTGGAACCGGCACTCCCCAGGGCCCCAAGAATACCCGGAAGCCAGGAGGCAATTGCATGGCGATGGTATAGAGATGGCGCCCATCGCTGGAAGCCCTCGATTCGGTCAGAATCTGTGGCCGCGGGAAAACCATCCCGTCGTGTGGCGACACGGGGCGGTGCGTGGCAACATGTTCCGCCCATCCCGAACTCGAACGCCCCGAAATCTCATTTCCCCGCTCATCAAAAACGTAGGCGCGGACGTGATGCGTCATCTGCAGGTTTTCGAGGTACGCTTTGGCCTGCGGCGTACCACCCTGCTCATAAGCACTGATGGCTTCGGTAAGAGCGGTCGAGCGCAGCGCTTCCCAGGTGGAATTGCGTTGCGCACGAAAAAACAGCATCAACAGGATAGCGGTCACCAGGAACAAGGCCTGCGCCACCCAGAAGGAAAGAAAAATCTTGAGGAACAGGCTCTTCATGAGGTGGTCTTCACCTTTTCCCCAACCTTCCCTCGCGGACGCGCGAAGATGTAGCCTACGCCGCGGATGGTCTTTATATGTTCGTCAGCGTCGGTATCGCCGAGCTTCTTGCGGACCTTGCTGACGTGCATGTCGATGCTGCGATCAAAGGGCGAGAACTTGCGGCTGAGCACAGCGTTCACCAGGCGCTCGCGCGGGACCACGCGGCCGGCCTCGCGCAGCAGCACTTCCAGCAAGTTGAATTCGACCGAGGTGAGGTCGACGGGCTGGCCGTCGCGGCGCACGCTGCGCGTGGCCGGGTCGAGTTCAATCTCGCCGACGCGGACGATATCGGGCGCAGACGGGGCCGATTTGTCGCTCCGTGTGCGGCGCAAGATGGCTCGAATGCGCGCCACCAGTTCCCGCGGGTTAAAAGGTTTGGGCAGATAATCGTCGGCGCCAATCTCCAATCCGACAATCCGGTCGACATCTTCGCCGCGAGCCGTAAGCAGAAGTACCGGCAGGCGAGAGGTGGCACGGATCCGGCGCAGAACTTCGAAGCCGTTGATGCCGGGCAACATTACATCCAGAACTACCAGCAGGTAGCCGCCAGCAGTGGCACGCTGCAGCCCGTTCTCGCCATCGTGCACCGATTCGACTACGAATCCCTCGGCCTGCAGGTATTCGCCCACCAGGGTACATAGTTCGACATCATCGTCAATCACCAGAATCCGTTCCATCTTGGCAGGTCTCATTGTGCACCAGACCGCAGGCTGGCAGCGGTAAAGAATTGTCAAACCCTCAGACACTAACCCTATTGTTCGGCCGGGCGTTGCGATCTTTGACAAAACTTTACTCGCATTGACCGACTTTTTACCACTTTTCCTCGGGAATCGTGTTTGTATAGCTGTACCCAAGAGCCCCAGGCTCCCAAGAGGCGAGCATATGGATGGAGCCAAGGGTCGAAGGAGTCAAACACTTATGAAGACGATTCGTTTTCGCTTGCTCGTAGCTGCGCTGGCCGTGCTGTTATGCGGTGCGATCGCCAGATCGCAAACCGCCGATGCAACCGCGCCGGTGCATGGCCATGCCTTCGGCATGCGAAGCCCGATGATGGGTTTTTTTGCCAGATACCTGGATCTAACCGACGCCCAGCGCGCGCAGATGAAAGCCGTCCTGCAGAAAGAGCGCGCCGCGATGCAGCCGCAGATGCAGCAGCTTCACCTGATGCAGCAGCAGCTTAAGCAGTATGCAGAAGGAACCTACGACGAAGCCAAGGTGCAGGCCTTGGTCGCGCAGCAGGCGCAGACGCTGGTCCAGGTGAAGGTGCAGGAAACGCGCATTCACAACGAACTGTTCCAGTTGCTCACTCCTGACCAGCAGGCCAAGATGCAGCAGTTCGAGGCCAACCGGGAAGCGCGCATGCAGCAACGCATGCAGGGCTCGGCTCCTCCTCCTGAGGAATAAGGCGTCGGGCTGTGCGCTGTTTGCAGCTTGAGTTTGCTGACGGCGCCCCGAGGTTCGTCGGCTTTGGCTTGACCTCGGTTCGCTGCAGCGAGGAGTGACGTCATGGATATGGCTCAGGCGTTCATCTATTACGCAGAATGGATCTTCTTCATCGCCTGGGGAGCGCTTCTTGCCGCGGTCAGCGTTGTTGCTTTCGGAAGCGATCTGGTTCCGAGTGCACAGCGTGCAACCGCCGAGAAAGAGCGCCATTAGCTTTCCGTCTTCCGCGCCAGGTCTCAGGCATGGGGCTTCCTGTGACCTAACGGCTAAAGCCTTGGCCTGGCGCCCAAGACCTCTTCCCGCCGAACCTGCATTCCAAAACTTGCACCCCGGCCTGCTAGAATTTCATCTAGACGACCTGAATGATTCCCAAGAGTATGCGTCCGCTCCTGCCCTACCTCAAGCGTTACCGCTGGGGCTTTGTGGCGGGCGTTTTCTGCATTTTTTTCAGCAATGGCGCCTGGGTATTCCTGCCACAGGTGATCAGGCACGCGATTGACGATCTCAATACCGGCGTTACGTCCGCCAAGTTGTTGCATTTTGCGTTTCAACTGCTGGAGGTCGCCGCTGTCCGTGGAGTTTTCCTGTTCCTCACACGCTGGATAGTGATCGGCATCTCGCGCGACATCGAGTTCGATTTGCGCAACGATCTTTTCGCTCACCTGGAAACGCTTTCCTATTCCTACTACCAGCGCATGCGCACCGGCGACATTATGGCGCGGATGACCAACGATTTGAACGCAGTCCGAATGCTGCTGGGTCCGGCGATCATGTACTCGGCGAATACACTAGTATTCACCGCCGGCGCGCTGTCGTTCATGGTGCTCATCAGCCCCAAGCTGACGTTCTACGCGTTTCTGCCGCTTCCTCTGGTAAGTGTCGTGATTCAGCATTTTGGGAGGCGCATCCACGAGCGTTTCGAAAGAATTCAGGCAATGTTCTCTGACATTTCAGCGCGGGCGCAGGAGAATTTTTCCGGGGCCCGGGTCATCCGTGCCTATGTGCAGGAAGAAGCAGAGATCGCGTCCTTTGAAGGCGCGAACCAGGAATACGTTGCCCGCAGCCTGAAACTGGTGCGGCTTATGGGCATGCTGTGGCCCACGCTGGAACTCATGCTCGGCCTGGCCATGGTGCTGGTCCTCTGGATTGGCGGCCGCGAAGTCCTCCACGGGCAAACCAGCGTGGTTTTGGTTTCCTACTTGAAGACGAAAACCACACTGTTGCTTCCCGGCTCCGTGACGGTAGGCGATTTCGCCGCCTTCAATATTTACATGCTGCAGTTGACGTTTCCGGTGATTGCGCTGGGTTGGGTGGTCAATATTTTCCAGCGAGGCACAGCATCGCTGATTCGCCTGAATGAAATTCTGCATGAGCAACCTGAAATCAAAGATGGGCCAGAAGCCGAAGACCGGCCGGTGGAAGGCGAAATCGAATTTTGCGCTCTGAATTTTTCTTACGATGGCAAACCCGTGCTGCACGACCTGAATCTGCGAATCCGCGCCGGCAGCAGCATGGCGATCGTGGGTCCGACGGGCTCGGGCAAAACCACGCTGGTCAGCCTGATCCCCCGCATTTACGACGCGGCGCCAGGGATGGTTCTGTTGGATGGCCGGCCGATCCGCGAGTTCTCTTTGGAATCAGTGCGCAAGAGTATCGGTTTCGTGCCGCAGGAGACATTTCTGTTCAGCGATCGCATCCGCGAAAACATCGCTCTGGGCGTAGCCTCGGCTTCGGATCGGCAGATTCACGAAGCTGCCGAAGCCGCCAATATCGCCCAGGATATCGAAAGCTTTCCCGAGCAGTATCAAACCATGGTTGGTGAGCGCGGGATCACGCTTTCTGGAGGACAGAAGCAGCGCACCGCGATTGCCCGCGCCTTGATTCGCAATCCGCGCATTCTAATTCTCGACGATGCGCTCTCCAGCGTCGACACTCACACCGAAGATAAAATCCTCAATCACTTGCGCGAAGTGATGCAGGGCCGCACCACCATCTTCATCTCTCACCGCGTTTCCACGGTGCGCAATGCCGACCGCATCGCCGTGTTGCACGATGGACGCATCGTGGAATCGGGCACGCACGACGAACTGGTCGCCTTGAACGGCTATTACAGCGACCTGTATAACAAGCAGTTGCTTGAAGAAGAGCTGGCCGAGGTTTAACGCTGAATAGAGCGAAACCCCGGCAGACGCAGCATTGCCCTGCCATGCAGCGAGTCGACGCACCTGAGATTCTCGATTCTGACGCCTGCTCTCCCGCCGATGTCGAGGCCACGCTGCGGGATATCGGGCGGGTGAACCGCTGGTTCGGCGGGGTTGCCACCACGCAAAAAATGGTGGAACGCGTGGCTCAAGTTTCGGGGTCGAAGCATTTCTCGCTGTTGGAAGTGGCAGCCGGGTCAGGAGAAGCTCCGGAGATCGTTCGGCAAAAGGTGGCGCGACGCGGGATTACGTTGGACGTGACGCTGCTGGATCGAGCAAGATCTCATCTTCCCTCAGCCCCAAATCACACGGGGCGGAATCATGGCGTTGTGGCCGACGGGCTGGCCATGCCATTCGACGACAGAGCCTTCGATGTAGTGAGTTGCAACCTTTTCGTCCATCACCTCAACGTACCGCAAGTGGCGCGGTTCGTTCAGGAAGGTCTGCGGGTCTGCCGGCGTGCTCTGCTGATCAACGACCTCATTCGGCATCCGCTGCATCTGGCTTTGGCGTTCGCCGGATTTCCCCTCATGCGCAGCCGGGTTGCCTGGCTGGACGGCCTGACTTCGGTGCGGCGCGCTTATCTGCCGGAAGAAATTCGAGGCATGCTGGCGTCAGTTATTTCGGCAAACGCAAGGACGCAAGTGGAGATCTCGCGCAATTATCTTTTCCGCATGGGAGTGATTGTTTGGAAGAGCAAGAAGGTGCGAGCCGTTTAGCGGACCACCAGCACTTCACGGATGTTATCGCGAGCAAGAAAGAATTTAATCGAAGCGAAGTCGCGGAAGAGATTTTCGATGTGACGGTTATTGAACACGCGCTGCAACTGGAAACCGTCTGAGATGGCGGTGTGGATCGCTCCTGTAGGTCCGCGACGGGCTTCGCGGCGCAGCACGATCTTCTGCATCTCGAGCGTGTCGGTGCCGACGATATGGAAGCGGTGACAGGGCGAGTCGGGACCGGCATCACGAGTGTGGAAGAACGCCAGCAGCATCCCGCCAGGTTTCAACACAGACCACAGCCGTCCCACAACCGGCTTTACCAGACTCTCATCGAGATAGTCGGGCAAGTTCCAGCACAGCACAACGTCGAAGCGAGCGGGGGGGTAGACCAGGTTATCGGCAAGAAATTTGCGGCTATCGAGAACCACATTTCCTTCCTCGTTCTTGCCGAGCAGCTCGGGATCGGTCGAGGCCGTGAGCAGGTCTTCGCTGTAGATCCGGTGGCCGTGTTCAGTGAAGTGCCGAATGTTGGCCGGCGACGTCGATCCCAGGTCGAGAATGCAAAGGTCTTCCGCGGACTCCCAGATGCGCGACAATTCTCCCAATCCGCTGGAGCGCCGCGTCAGCTTCTGGGCGCCCTGTACCGGGATGGTCTCTGTTCCGGATGAACCGCGAAAAAGTTTCATGAAACCCTGTGAGACTGACGACATCCTGCGTGCGTAACTCCCAAAATAGATTCAGCGATCGTGCGGCTCACTTGTCCGTCCGGTGAATATCAACCTTGCCCTTCAAATAGGCGCCTTCTTCAATAGAAATGCGCTGGGTGGCGATATCTCCAGTAACGATCGCGGACTTACGCAATTCGACGCGGTCGCTGGCCTGAATGTTGCCTTCGAGCTTGCCTTGCACCACCACGCCCTTGGCCTCGACGCTGGCTTTGACCTGGCCATTTGGGCCAACCGTCAAACTGTTGCCTTTGAGCGCGATGCTGCCCTCGACCTGGCCATCGAGATATAGATCTTCGCTGCCGGAAAGTTCGCCCTTGATGAAGACCGATTTGCCGATTTGTGCCAACCCACTGGCGGGTGCGCTCATAGGACGCTCTCCTGGTTCAACGGTGATCTCGTGCGGCGGTATCCGTGACGGGTTTGCTCCCACATCTGGATCCTCGAGGCAAAGAGGGAACACCGCTCACTGCTTCGACTATACGCAAGGCACAGAGGCTGCGGCAAGTTTCTGCGGAGGAACCCGAAGCACAATTGTTACACTGGGAGTGTGCCGAACCGGAAGAGACGGGCAGAGTTGACTCGTATTGCGGTCGCTCTTTTGCTAGGCCTCTTGCTAGCGACGGAGCAAGGCGTTTGCTTCGATGCTGCCAAGTCCTCCAATGCTTCGCCGGATTCGGCATCTCCGATCGAGCTGGTGCGGTCCGCGGTGGCGAACGAAGTAGCAGCCTCCAACGACAACTCAATCAAGCACATGTTCCGGTCGCGCAAGCAGACTCCGCAGGGCTCCCAGACCAGACTCTACGTAGAGACGCGGAGCGCCATGGCCGGAATGACCATCGCCTACAACGACCAGCCGCTCACGCCCGAACAAATGCAGGGCGAGGAAAACCGCCTCGCGGGCCTGGTGAGCGATCCGCAGCAGCTCAGCCGCAAACATTCACAAGAGCAACAAGCCGCCGATCGCACGCTGCGCATCGTGAAGGCCTTGCCCGATGCATTTCTTTACGAATATGACGGCGAGGAGCGGGGCACGGCAGGCCTGGGGAAAGAGGGAGATCGCCTCGTCCGTTTGAAATTCCGGCCGAATCCGGCCTATGAACCGCCTTCTCGCGTGGAACAGGTGCTCGAGGGCATGCAAGGGTTTGTTCTGATTGATCCGGCGTCGCGCAGAATCGCGCGCATCGACGGGACTCTGTTTAAAGAAGTCGGCTTTGGCTGGGGAATTCTGGGTCATCTCGATGAAGGCGGCCATTTTCTGGTAGAGCAATCCGACGTTGGCGATGGATCATGGGAAGTCTCACGTATGTCCCTTCGCTTTACGGGAAAGATTCTTCTGTTCAAGAGTATTGCGATCAAGTCTGAAGAGGTCTTCAGCGACTTCCGGCGCGTGCCCGACGACACCACGTTTGCGCTGGGAGTGGAGATGTTGAATGCCGAAGAAGCGAAGCTGGCTGAGAATCAGAAACCAGGGACAGCGCCGGGGCGGAAGTCACACTAAGAAACGATTGCGGTCACTGAGTCCAAGGTGATTTATCAATAGCAGTCATGGGCGCAGCATTTCCTTCTTTACTGTCAACTTCTCGATCAGGTCCTCTTTAACGCGATAACCGGTTCCAGGCTGGCTGCTGATCGCAATCATTCCCTGCGGCGAGACTTGCACTTCCGGGTCGATAATGTCTTCCTTCCAATAGCGCTTGGAAGCTGAGACGTCTCCCGGCAGGCTGAAATTCTCCAGCGTGGAAAGAGCGATGTTATGGGCTCGGCCGATGCCGGATTCGAGCATGCCGCCGCACCACACAGGAATCTTTTGAGCGTGGCAGATGTCGTGAATCTTCTTCGCTTCGCCGAATCCGCCCACGCGCCCGACTTTTATGTTGATGATGCGGCATGCGCCGGTCTCGAGCGCAACCGCTGCAGCGCGTGCGCTGACGATCGACTCGTCAAGGCAAATTGCAGTGCGCAGTTCTTTCTGCAGGCGGGCGTGGTAGAAAATATCGTCGTCCCAAAGAGGCTGCTCGATCATCAGCAGGTTGAATTGATCGAAGAAGCGCAGGTGCTCCACTTGATCGAGCGTGTAGGCAGAGTTGGCATCGCAGCTGAGCGTGATGTCGGCCCAGCGTGAGCGGATTTTCTCGAGCACGTTCACATCCCAGCCGGGCTTGACCTTCACTTTGATGCGACGGTAGCCCGCGGCCAGTTCAATCTGAATCTTGTCGAGAAGTTGGTCGACTGAATCCTGGATGCCGATGGAAACTCCACAAGAGATTTCAGTCCGCGTGCCGCCCAGCAGCTTCCACAGGGGCTTGCTTTTCTGCTTGGCTTCGGCATCCCACAACGCGTTTTCGAGAGCCCCTTTCGCCATGCGGTGACCGCGCACTCGGGAGAAAAGAGCCGCGCAGTCGCGCGCTGATTCGAGACTGCGTCCGAGCACGGCGGGGGCAAGGTACTGGGTGATCGTGGGCCACGCGCTTTCGATCCACTCACTGCTGTAAAAAGGATCTTCCCCGGCTACGCATTCGCCCCAGCCGTTAACCCCGTCGCAATGCGCGGTGAGCAGCAGGATGCGGCGGCTGTAGGTGCGTCCAAAACTCGTCTCAAAGAAATGGACGAGCGGCATGTGAATCTCGCGGAGCGTGATGGCTTCAATTTTCATGGTGTTCCAACAAGAACGATCTCACCACAGAGGCACAGAGAAAACCAAGTCTTTGGATCTTCTTGTTTATAGATTTACTCCATGTCTCTGTGCCTCTGTGGTGAGGTCTTAGTCTTCCGATGCATACGACCACTCCTCATCCCAGTTTCCCAGCACGAACTTGCCGTTGCCTTCGGAATCGCGTTCGTAACCGAGCACAGCCAGCCCATCACCGAACGCCCGCAGAAATTGCTCCCGGTTGCGTTCCTGCACCTGCTGGGCTTTACTTCGCGTTTCAGTCGCAGCCTTCCACTCGTAAATCCGCGCCGGAATTTCAATCGTAGTCTCCCGCTCGAACGGCGGATTCTTTCCCTGCGCCAGCAGCATTTCCACTCGTCTCGACTTCAGCCACCACTCGGCGATCAGCCGGTCGCTCGGAAGGCCGCCCTGCAGCGGCGATGACGTGATCCCATATTGGTTGATGTTATACCTCCGGGAGATGGCTCCCAGCTTTTCGATATTCAAATAAGCATTCTTGATCTCAAGCGGATCGAAGGTCCACTCGATCAGTTCGATGCCGCGGGCCAGCGCGTCTTCGCGCTGCAGCAGCTTGAGACGGCGGCCGAGTCCGCCATTGCGGTGCTCCTTGCGAACGGCCAGCATATGGGAGTGAAGGTAGACGTGGCCCGACCGCGCGCCGGGCACGGAAAGCGCGAAGCCAACCATTTCGTTGCCGTCGAAAGCTCCCATCACCTGCCCGCCAACTTTTTCCGCCACGACGAACATGCGCAGCGGAACCAGTTCGGCGTCGCTGAAGTTCCACACATCTTTCTGCAGCGCAACGCAGGCCCGCAGCTCATCAAGCCCCTTGCAGCGCCGAATCACGATGGCGTCCGGGCTCACGCGGGCTTCTCCTGTTGTTTCGCCTGCTGCCAGAGGGATTCCAGTTCCTCCATCGAAACACTTTCTGGATTGGCGCCGCGCTCGTGCAGCCGTTGCTCCATCCATTCAAAGCGGCGGCGGAACTTGCGGTTCGTCTTGCGCAGCGCGGATTCGGGATCGAGCGAGAGGTAGCGTGCGATGTTGACCAGCACGAAAAAAAGGTCGCCCACTTCACCCTCGAGCCGCGCCCTTAGATCTTCGGGAATCGTCTGCCGACCGGAACCGGCCACGCCGCGGCCTTCGGGGCGCGGACCGGGAGCGGGAAACTCCCGCAAGTGCTCGCGAAGCTCGCTGGTTTCCTCGCTGAGTTTCTCGAACAGGCCCTCCATGTCGGGCCAGTCGAAGCCAACCTGCGCCGCGCGCGAACTGAGCTTATGAGCTTCGAGTAAAGATGGCATCGACGAAGAGATGCCAGCCAGAATCGTCGGCGCAGCCTTCGCGGCGGAGCCGGCGGTGGCCTCCGCGATCCCGCCGAAACGCTTCTTTCGTTCTTCAACTTTCAGCGCTTCCCAGTTGCGCTTCACCTCGCTCGAAGTATCGGCTTTCACATCGCCGAATACGTGAGGATGCCGGTCCACTAGCTTGCTCGAGAGTCGGTCGAGAACGTCATCGATCGAAAACGTCCCTTGCTCCTTGGCCATCTCTGAATAAAAAAGTACCTGCAACAGCAGGTCGCCGAGCTCGCCCGGCAGTTCGTCCCAGTCGCGATTGTCGATGGCTTCGAGAACTTCATAAGTTTCTTCCAGCGTATAGGGCTTGATGGAATCGTAGGTTTGCTCGCGATCCCAGGGACAACCCCCCGGAGCCCGCAGGCGCTCCATGATCGCGACTGCGCGTTCGAAACGTTCGCCGGTAGTGGACATTTGGCAACCACTCTAAATCAGCCATCGCAGTGCGGGCAACGAGTGCAGGGATGTTTTACACTTGCTCTTGCCAACGTCGTAACTTTGAGCCGGCTTATTTTCGCCTTTTGGTCATCTATATGTGCGGTACCTAGGTTACCTTCTCTGACCGGCGTCGGCAGTGCACACTTTAAAGGTCATAGTGTCTGGCCCGGTAAGGTTCGTGCCTCTGCTAGCATCTTTCGAAAGCCCTGTATCTGATTGATAAAATATGGTCTTAGCAGCAAATCCTCGAGCCTCCCTGGAGGGCCAGCACTTTCAAGTGGTGGTGATTGGCGGAGGCATAAATGGGGTCGCTGTGGCGCGGCAATGCGCTCGCGCGGGCAAACACACTCTGTTGGTCGAACAGAATGATTTCGCCTCCGGAGTAACCAGTCGCTCCACGCGAATCATTCACGGCGGCCTGCGTTACCTGGAGCACGGAGAATTAGGTCTGGTTCGGGAATCCTTACGCGAACGGGAAGCTTTGCTGCGGGAAAGATCTCACCTCGTGCATCCCATGCACTTTCTGCTGCTTCTGAATGAGACCAGCCAGCGCAGTGCAATGAAAGTACGAGCCGGGTTGTGGCTCTACCAGCGCATGGCGGGAAAGCCGCCCAGCAAAGACGCCACCGAAATGGAATTGAAACGGTTGGAGCGAGCGCTGGACGCCGGGCATCGCTGGTCGTTCTATAACTACGAAGATGCCCAATGCGAATTTCCGGAACGGCTGGTAGCGGAGTGGTTGATGGAGGCCGTCGACGCTGGCGCAACCGTTCGCAATCACATGGAAGCGCTCGCGGTTGACGTATCGCACGGCCGCACCCGCGGCGTGCTGTTACGCGACCAGATCACCGGCCGCGACCAGCGTGTCGACGCAGCCTGGGTAATCAACTGCAGCGGGCCATGGGCCGACCGCATGTGCCAGCGCTCGTCGATCCGCATGGCTAAACCGATGCTGGGCGGAGTGCGCGGTTCGCACATTGTTTTGCCGAGGTTTTCCGGTTCGCCCAATGCTGCGGTTTACACCGAGGCGGTCGACGGCCGTCCAATCTTTGTTCTTCCATGGAACGATCAGCTTCTGGTGGGAACAACCGAAGTTGCCGACAACGGCGACCCGGCCAGAACTGTTCCCTCGCCGGACGAGATCAGCTATCTCGTGCGTTCCGTGGCGCAATTGTTTCCCAAGGCCAAGATAACTGCGCAAAGTGTCAAGCACGCGTTTGCCGGAGTCCGGCCGCTGCCTTATTCGCCGGACAATAAGCCTTCGGCGATTACGCGGCAGCACATCCTGCACGACCACACCGATGACGGCGCGGCGCGCATGCTCTCCGTGATCGGCGGCAAGCTGACCACCGCGGCTTCACTCGCCCGGGACTGTGCCCGCAAGATCGGGTTGAAGGCGATCGAACCGAACATTATGACCGTAGGACCGGACAACGCGCTCGATCCCTTTCTGGACGACGCGGTGCTCGAAATTGCGCGCATCGGAGCGGTAAGCGAGGAAACGGCTCGCGGCATGGTCGAATGGCACGGTAAGCGTGCTGCCGACATCGCCCGGATGGCTTTGGTAAGCGCGGAGTTCCGTGCACCGATTTGTCCACACACGTCTCACGTCATCGCCGAGGTCGTAGAAGCCTATCGCAGAGAGTTTGCCGTCACGTTGGGTGACGTGCTGCTGCGCCGCGTGCCGGTGGCGCTGGGCGCCTGCTGGTCGGAGTCGTGCAGTCGCGAAGCTGCGTTGCGCATCGGTGCGGTTCTCGGCTGGGATGAGCACACCATGGGAGCGAACCTCGAAAGCTTTGAAATGGAGCGCGCAGCCTTCTTGCGGCCGGCGGGGCGCGCCACTGCCGCCTTCGAAGCCGCAGCCGATTAGATACTTGGCCAGGGATCTACACGGATTTCCACGGATAAACCGATAACCATGTTCGAAAACTTGAAATCCAAGAGAAGTATCGGTGAAAATCCGTGCAATCCGTGGCTAGGATTTTTCTTGTCGACCTAAAACCCGCACCAACCGCTTGGGGTGGTCTGAGATAATCCCGTCCACTCCCCATTTCGAGAAGCGCTTCATGTCCACCGTAGCGTTCGCGGTCCAGACAAATATTTTTCTTTCCGCGCCCTTAATCTCATCGATCAGCATCTTCCTGACCAGCTTGCGATGCGGAATCACGTACTGAACCGGCAACTGCCGCCAACAGCTCAACTCGGCCTGCGTCTCGCAGATCAATCCCAATGGGATGGTCCTGTCCAACTCATGAACGGCACGCAGGACCTCAGGCAGAAACGAAGAGACCACCAAGTCTCGCTCCGGAGCTAACTTTCGCAGCAAATCTGTAGCGATAATCTCCAGTCCGGGGACTTTCAACTCAATATCGAGAAACGCAATGCTTCGGTAGCGAGCTAAAACCTCGCGTAACAGGGGCAAGTCCAGCTTTTCGGCTGAGGATTCGGCAATTTTCAATCCGTGGGCAGTCGCATCGTGGCAGACCACCGCGTGCCCATCCGCCGTAAGCCGCACGTCAAATTCGAAACCGTCGCAGCCCTGGGCGAGTGCCAGATCGAATGAGGCCAGCGTGTTCTCAGGAATGGATTTTTCGGCACGCGCACCGCGGTGGCCGAGAAGCAGTGGACGAATCGTCATAAAACCGGTGGCCAGGGGTCAGGGATCACGGGCCAGTGTGTTTTTACTGACCACTGACCCGAGCCCCTGACCCCTGTTTCAATCCAGATCGAAGTCGCGAATCGGCTTGCCCGTGTCCGGAGACTCCTTGGCCTTCTTCACTGCCTCCTGAAACTTCTTGTCCAGCAGTTCGGAAGCATGTTTTTGCGCCTCTACCGATTGCCGGAAGATCGATTCCCGGCGGCTGTCCTGTTCCTTCATGGCGCGGGCCGCGGCTTCCATGTCTTCGAACATTCTGGGCTTCACCGCGGCAGTGTGGGCTATCACAGCGGCCGTTGCAGTATCGATTTTCAACAACGCGCTGCAGCAGGGGCAAGTAACGTCAATCGTAGAGGGCGTCTTCGCCATTTTGCGAATCATACCGCAAAAGCGGACGAACCGGGTTAGTTCAGGCTGAACAGTTTCAACCCGGCCAGGCTTAGCGCTGCAGTTTGATGGGGAAGATGCTGAACACGCCGAGCAACTCCCAGCCCAGCAGAAAAATGGAAAGTAGCACCACAAGCACTGCCATCAACTCTCCAAAGGTGAGGCCGCGGCGGTTGGGCTCGAAACGCCGCGCGGCCAGGCTCAGGATATTCAGCGTGGCGAACCCGAAAACGACAGCCCACAGAATATTGTAAATGTCATTGCGGCGGCTGGAATGCCGCTGCAACAGCACCAGGCTCGCGACCAGCGCGGGCTGGGCCCGCAACAGATTGTGCAGTGAGCGGGCAACCCGCGTGGTCCGCGCCAAGCCAGAAATCATCGACGTTGTCGAAGCAAGCACCATAGCAAGAGCCAAGCCGCAAAGGGCACTCCAGGCACCGCAAGTGAGGATATTACATTTTTTCTTTACGCGGGTCACGGAGGCGACTCGGCGACGGCATCAGCCGGTCCATTTCGGTTTCGACCCTAGGCACGTGAAAGCCAACTCATTGCCCCGTTCCCCGATGGTTTCAGTAAGATGAACTCATGGCGGACCGGCGCGTCATCTTTTTCGATGTCGGCAACACTCTTTTGTTTCCCAACCGGGCGAAAATCCTAGCCCCCATTTCGGCCGACCGCCATCCTACACTCGAACAATGGCAGGCCCTGGAGCGCAGAACCAAGCGCGAGTTCGACCAGGGCATGACTAGCGGCCGCGTCGATCATGGCTTCTGGCGGATATTTCACACGCTCCTCCTACAACAACTCGAGGAAACGTCCGGCCTCCGCGAAGTACTCGTCGAGAACACTCGGAAATCGGCCAACTGGGATCAAATTCTGCCAGGCACCCGCGACTCCCTCACCCGCATCGCCCAGAACTTTCGCATCGCGGTGATCTCTAACTCCGACGGAAAGATCGAGCACGTGCTCTCCCGCTGCGGTATTGCCGATTGTTTCGAAAGCATCACTGATTCCGGAACCGTTGGAGTCGAGAAGCCGCGCCCAGAAATCTTCGAGGCAGCGCTTAGCGCAATGCAGGCGCGCGCCGTCGAGAGTCTGTACGTGGGCGACTTGTACTCCGTGGACTATGTGGGTGCCCGCAATGCGGGAATGGAAGCAGTTTTGTTCGACGTGTCCGGCGCCTACCGCGACCGCGAACTGCCACGCGTGGAATCGCTCGAGCAGCTGGAAACCTGGCTGCGCTAGAAGCGGATCCGCTTTCTACAATTCCAAAATCTGGTGATCGTGGCAATCGGTGCGCATAGTGTCATAGATGCTGCGCAGCAGTTCGGTTCCGTGGCGAGCAACGAAATACACGCCGGCCACTCCGCGCTCCTGTAAGGCATTCTCGGGATAGAGCGCCTGGCTAAGCGCGACAGCATGCCGGCTCACCACTTCGCTGCGGCGCAATTCCGCGGCCATCGCCCGTTCACGAAGGCGGTCGAGTTGGTAGCGCACTTTTGAAGCGCCCGTCTGGCTGGCCTCTACTAGCGTGGGGTCAAGTTTGGCCAGCGCTTCCTGCAAACCGGAAAATGATTCTTCGACCGACTGGTTCGCGCGTTCAAAGGCCACCTGCAAACCCGTCGGGAGAATGCGCGCAGCCAGCGTCTGGCGCAGCGCCTCTGGGCCATCGAATGCGTCTCGCACCGCGATGCCGTACTGCCCCAGCCAGCGCTGCACTTTAGACTCAACCACAGTCGCCGAAAAACGAGGCACGATCGGCGTCACGCGGCCGATGATTTTTTCATACACTGCGCCGACCTGTGCGAAATACGCCGCTTCGGCAGCTCCCCCGGTGTAAGCCAGCGTGGGCAGAAGATAATCCTGCACAACGGGGCGCAGGAGTACGTTAGGGCTGAAGTTTTCCGGGGCAGAGGAAATACGATCCAGCAATTCAGAGGATGAAATCTTTTCGGCGCCAGGCTCGCTGCCGATAACAAACTCCGCGGCCTGATTCGACCCTTCCAGACGGTGGATCGCCGTGCGCGCTCCGTCGTGCATCGCAAAAAGCAGCACGGACGACGGCGTCACCTTCACCTGCTGGTAATATCCTGCTCTCTCAAGAGCATCCCCCCGAGCCAGCAGCGCAGCATCCAGATCTTCCACGCCTTCGATTGCAGCGCGATACATTGGCGCCGCCACGTGATGCAGTTCAGCGTCGGAAGCATCGAGAAGAATCACACCCCACTGGCCAAAAAGCTGCGCATAGAAGCGGGCGAAGGCCGTGCCCAGCGTTTCCCCGGGACGATACGACTCGCGCAGAAACTGCGACGCCTCGCTATCTCCCAGCAGAGATGTGGCCTCTTCCACAACCGGCAGGATCTCTTCTCCCAGACGCACGTTGCTGACAGGTGCGCCCGGAACTGCGTGGCTGGAGGTTGTGAGCGTGCGCAGAAGACCGTCGGGCCCGGGAATCGAAACGTGATTAACCTCAGCGAGATCATGGTCCGACGTGGCCAGCCAGAAGATTGGAACCGCGTCGATGCCGGCCGCCGTCGCCTCGTCGGCCAACTTCACCGCGGTCAGCGCCTTGTAGATGGCGAACATCGGCCCGCCAAACAGCCCGACTTGCTGCCCCGTCACGATGGCCGCCGCGCCCGCACGAAGACGGCCCAGGTTGGCCAAAGTCTGCGGCGAGGCGTCCCAGGATTTGTTCTGCCGTTCCAGAATCGCGCTGACGCGCTCCCGCCGGGACGGGTCATATTGCAGAGCGGAAGCCTGCGCCTTGGACCATTCCCTGAAATGCGGAGAATGCGGATAAAAGGGTTGGACGCTGGGGGAGTATGCGAGAAAATCGGTGAACAGGCGCGTGGAGTGCGGAATTTGCGTAAAGGGCAAACACTGCGCTTTCACCGCTGGCTCTCCTGACATCGCCGGCCGGTACACCCCCGGCTTCTACCGCATTGGACGGATGAGATCATTGCGGGTCAACGCCCTTCATTCTATAGCGCGTCGCTGTTGAGATGCCGCAAACCGGCGCAAGATGCAAGATAATGGTGCGGTCAGGGAAGGAATGCACGATGAATCTCGCAGCTTCTTCGTTGCAAATTGTAATGCCGGTAGCGCTGGAAGGCTCCATGGTTCGCCTGGAACCGATTCGCCGCGAGCACGCTGAGATCTTCTGGCAAGTTGCCAAGGACTCGCTCGACGATATCTTCCAATGGATTCCCTACCGCGTAAAGACGCGTGAGGACTTTCAACGTCTGGTGGAGAAGATCTTTGAAGAACAGGAGCGCGGCGACTCGGTAGCATTTGCCACCGTCGAGCGCGGTTCCGGGCAGGTGATCGGCAGCACCCGCTTCATGAACATCGACCGCGCCAACCGCCGGGTCGAGATCGGTTCCACCTGGATCATCCCGAAGTGGCAGCGGACTAGGGTGAACACCGAAGCCAAATACCTCATGCTGCGCCACGCCTTTGAAGTCTGGAAATGCATCCGCGTCGAACTGAAAACCGACGCGTTGAACCAGAAATCGCGCAACGCTATCCTACGCATCGGCGCGAAAGAGGAAGGCACGTTGCGCCGGCACGTGATCACGTGGACCGGTCGCGTGCGTGACTCCGTCTACTTCAGCATCCTCGATTCGGAATGGCCGTCTGTAAGAACCACTCTGGAACAGAAGCTCATCTCCTGACCGCGCTATTTCAGCGATGCCATATCGATGACGAAACGATATTTCACATCGCTCTTCGCCAGCCGTTCGAAGGCTTGGTTGATCTGATCAATCCGGATCATCTCAATATCCGAAACGATGCCGTGGTCGGCGCAGAAATCCAGCATCTCCTGCGTTTCTCGAATGCCTCCGATGATCGATCCCGCAAGCGACCGCCGCCGGAACAGCAAGCTTCCAATGCCCAGCGGGAACGGCGTTGGAGACGCTCCCACCACGGTCAGCGTTCCATCAAGCTTGATTAGATCGAGATAGGCGTTCAAATTGTGTTCTGCGGAAACGGTGTCCAGAATAAAGTCGAAGCTGCCCACGTGCTTCGCCATCTCGGCTTCGTTTTTCGAGATCACGACTTCGTGCGCTCCCAGCCGCAGTCCATCTGCTACTTTGTTCGCTGAAGTCGTAAACAGCACAACGTGCGCCCCGAAGGCGTGGGCAAATTTCACTCCCATGTGTCCCAACCCACCCAGGCCTACCACTCCAACCTTCTGCCCTTTGCGGACGTTCCAGTGCCGCATCGGAGAATAGGTAGTAATGCCGGCGCACAACAGAGGCGCGGTGGCCGCCGGGTCCATCTTCTCCGGGACGCGCAGCACGAAGGCTTCATCGACTACGATGCTGTCCGAATATCCGCCGTAGGTCACCCCACCGAGGTGCTTATCCTCGGAGTTGTACGTGAAGGTCGGCATGCTGTCGCAGAATTGCTCGTTGCCGGCGCGGCAGTTGGGGCACACGCGGTCGGAATCGACCATACATCCCACCGCCGCCAGATCGCCCTCTTTGAACTTTTGGACGGCGCTTCCGGCCTTGGCCACGCGGCCCACCATTTCGTGCCCGGGTACGCACGGATACATGGTTGGCATCATGTTTTCCCACTCGTTGCGCACTTGGTGCAGGTCAGAATGGCAGACTCCACAGAACAAAATATCGATCTGCACGTCGGTGGGTCCGGGCTCGCGACGCCGAATGGTGGCCGGCGCCATCCCTGAGGCCTTACCCTGCGCCGCATACGCCTTCGCCGGATAAGCCTTTCCTGTTCCCGTCGCGCTCTTCTGATCAGCAACCATCGTGGAGGTCATATTATGAATTCTCCTAAGTTGCTAGATGGCCTTGCCCACCGCTTGGTTCCAGAATAAGTCTGCGGAAGCGACGGCGATTTTACTCTTTTCGAAAAGCGGCATCGATCAAGGCCTCCCTGCGCTCCATCCCTTCATTAAACTCTTGCCGTTCTTTGCGGAGATATGCTCCGCGTATACATCTTTTAAAGCCCCGCGTAACCGAAGCCACGCTTGCTGCCGTACATCGCGTTCTCTGTCCACGTTTTCTTTTTCGTCGCCCATAAAGCACCCTCTGATCCATCCAGGGGGAAGATGCAATGAACTCCATTTTAAACGGCAAGTTGAGTCTTTTCTTTAGGTTTGGCAATCCAATTGCGTGTTGACTTCCCTTCTAGCTCACCCTAGTCTGGAAGTGGTTCTTTACAGGCCAATCCCACCAGTGGGGGCGTCACGGCTTCGACGGAGATGCTTGCGGCCAAGAGGCATGCCGGGGTGCACACACCCGTAATCGTGGGCAAAATGATAATTGCCAATCAACAAATGGCATACGCAGCCTAATTAATTAGGCAGCCGCTCTCCACCGCTTCGCCCTTGGGCGGTGAGCGAGCGTCACACAGAGGGCTGCTCTTCTCCGCTACGTCTGGGCGGCGAGGTTAAGATCTCAGGCTAGCGGCTAGCGTTTCTTGTCCGTTCTGAGCGTGGGCCGCGAACGTCCCGGGCAGGGGTGGCAACACTCTAATGACTGGGGCATGAACGCGAATAAGCATGTAGTCTCTTGACCAGTAACATTTTCGGACGCGGGTTCAACTCCCGCCGCCTCCACCACTATCCGATTCATCACCGCCGCACCGCTTGTCAGGAAATCCCTCAGCGTTTCGGACGTGCATCGCCGGTATCAATAGCTCACAACACTTCAGCCAATGCGTCGTGACAGGAGTTCCGGACGGGAAGAATTCACAAAATCCCGGACCAACGCGGCGATTTCATCCGCCTCCGTGTCCAGCGCGAAATGACCGCCGTCCACGATGTGCACTTCGGCTTTCGGCACGTCGCGGCGATAGGCCTCTGGCTCCGAGGGATCGAATGAGCTTTCATATTTACCCCAAATCACCAGCAGGCGCGGCTGTTTCTCCCGCATCCAGGCTTGCCACTTGGGGTAAGCATCCACGTTAGTGCGGTAATCGTAGAAGAGGTCGCTTTGAATGTCCGCCTGGCCCGGCTGGTTGAGAAAATAAAATTCATCGGTCCAGAGATCCGGGTCATGGCGCTCGACGTTGGGATCGTCGCCGACGTGGCGTGCGCGCGTGGTGGGAAGCGAGAGAAGATTTGTGCGCAGCGCGCTTTCGTTGGCGGCGCGATCGGCCCAGAAAGCTCGACGCGTTTTCCAATTCGCGCCCAAGCCGGTATTGTGCGCCACGGCGTCTTGGATGATGAGAGCTTCGACGCGTTCCGGATGCGCCAGGATCATTCGGAAGCCCACGGGGCCGCCGTAGTCCTGCATATAAAGTGTGTAGCGCGAGAGCCCGAGCGTTTCGGTGAAATGACTCATGATCTCGGCGTAGTGGTCGAACGTGTACGCGAATATCTTCGGGTCCGGCCAATCGCTGTGTCCAAAACCGGGATAATCCGGCGCCACCAGGTGATAGCGATCGGAAAGCCGGGCGTAGAGCGGCTCGAACATTCGCGACGATGAAGGCAGGCCGTGGAGCAGGAGAATTGTCGGAGCGTCTTTGGGACCGGCCTCTCGATAAAAGATCGAGAGGCCATCAATCTTGATTGTGCGATAAAGAATCGGATACTTCATGGGATGTTCCTTCCTTGAGCTTGGGTCAGCAACCGCGTTGTTGGTCAAATATCACATCGTCAGAACAACTCGAAACTCTGCCTTGCCGCTCATCATGCGCGCGTAAGCCTCGGCCGCCTTTTCGAGAGGATAGGTTTCAGTCATCGGGCGCACGCCGCTGAGTTCGGCGAAACGCAGTGTGTCCTCGGAATCGGCTGGTGTTCCCGAGGCCCAGCCCTGAATGGTCTTACTCCCGTTGATGAGCTGTAGCGGTGTCACTTCAATGGGATCAGCTGACGCACCGACCACCATGAGTTCGCCGTTCGGCCCCAGACCGTTGATCAGCTCCGACATCGCTTTCGAGCTCGGGGCTGTCGCCAGAATCACCCGCGCGCCGCCCAGTTCTTGCAACGCCTCGGCTGCATTCACCGCTTGACTGTCGATGTACACGCTGGCTCCCAGCTTCTTCGCGAGTGGCCCGTTTTCAGCTCCGCGCCCGATCGCCGCGACTTTATAACCAAACTTATTCGCGAACTGAATTCCGAGATGACCCAGGCCACCGATACCCTGCACCGCAACCAGATCGCCGGGAAGGGCGCCACTGTGACGCAGCGCGTTGTAGGTGGTAATGCCAGCGCACAGCAGGGGCGCGGCGTCGACATCACTTAGAGTTTCCGGGATCGCCACCACTGCTTCTGCGGGAGCGACCATGTATTGCTCGTATCCGCCGTCGTAGCTGACGCCACAAATCTTCATGTTCCTGCAATTGCCAAAATCTCCCCGCCGGCACTCGCGACACGTGCCGTCATGGCCGCCGTGCCAGCCGACACCGACGCGCTGTCCCTTCGTCCACTCGGAAACATCGGCGCCAACCTCATCGATGACGCCCGCCACTTCATGACCGGGAACGCGGGGATACTGAATTCCGGCCCACAAGCCTTCTTTCGTAAGCACGTCACTGTGGCAAACCCCACAAGCCTGCACCTTGATGCGCACCTGTCTTGCGTCGGGCTTAGGAATCTCGCGCTCTACGATCTCGAAATCCGCGCCGGGTTTGGGAACTTGCGCGACTTTCATCTGCGTCATCTTCATGGGTACTACCGTCGCCCTATTCGTTGCCATAAATCCTCCTACGAATGTTCAGGATTGTGATGCTCACACGCCTCCCAGGGATTCGATGTAAAAGATCGCAAAGGACTATTCAAGAGGACTCAACAGTCGCGAAGCAGCGTTCACGTTGACACGACGTGCGGCCGGGCAGCCGATTCAGCGCGTCGCGGCGGACGACATTGTTGCACCGATCGAAGGAAGCACATCGTAAAGCGGCTGCACCGGCTTCACCTCGGCATTCTCGTCGGCCACCGATATCGCCATGATGCGGATCTTATCGTTATTCGGCAGCTTGATAGTCTTTGTGCCTGCTGGCAGATCGATCGAATAGGCGAACAGGTAGGAGTAAGAATAAGGAACATTCTCCCCGGCTGCGTTGTGGTGGTGCGAGCAGTACCAAGCCAGGTCAGCGCGCTTGATATAGCCCGGCTTGATGCCGGTCATCTCGCCATAATCGTCATTTGATGTGTCCTTCGAGCTCCACTGCCGGTCATCCCACTGTCCGACGAATCCGCCCCAGTTCTGGATGTTCAACTCGACATTCTTCTTCCCGACTTCGAATGCAGCGTTTTGATCGCCGTCCGCCGAAGCTGCCAGAACATACACGCGGTCATGTCGGCCTTCCGGCAGATCGATCGTCTGCCCCTTGGCCACAACTGCATTGGGAGAGCCCGTCTTCGCAGCGGCCAGACGAAACTGCACATCATTGAAAGTGATTTGTTCGGGCAGCATTTCTGCCGGCAACGCATTGCCTTTGGCGTCAAATCCTCCCGCTGAGGGTGTCCCATCATTGCTCGCGGTTGCCAGGTCGTAATGCAAGGTAACCGGCGTCGAACGAACGCTTGCAACCTTCGTTCGAGCCGCAGCCAGCTTCACGGCAAACGTACGCGGCTGGTACGCCGAGAACGAAGTCACTATAGCTCCGTCGACGACGGGCGTGCTCACGACCGGCTGCTCTTGCCCATTCACTTCCCTTGCGGAAATGATCGCGGTGTTGAAAGATATTTTGACATCACGCTGGGGTTTGCCATCGAGTTCAACCAGACGCACCACGATCTCATCGCTCTGCTCCGCTTTCTTCAGCGCCAGGACTCGAATCCGCGGATTGCTTACCTTCAACAACGAAAATTCTCTCCCAAGAGCTCCAGCGTGCTTTTTAGCTTGAAAAGCAATCAGCGGGTCGTTTAGTCGTTGCGCTTGCCAGTCAGTTTGGCTCTCCCGCCAGCCGTCGGAATGCCCGGCAATTCCATAAACGAATTCGTGATGCCCAATATCCTGCGTGCCCTGGTCGGCATAACCACCGCGCGTGCCGGGAGTTCGAATAAGCGTGAGCCGTATGGTGTGGTCGTTCGGCTTATCGGATCCGTTCTTGCAATCGGTCAGGATGGTGGCACCGAACTCGCCTTTCATGTCGGTCAGGTCAATCCACTGGTGCGACGGCACTTCGAATTTCTTGGGTTGGGCAGTGGGACGCTCGATCGTGCCGATATCCCAGTTATAGGTGGCCATCTGATTCGAGGCAGTGAGAGGAAATGTCGCTTTCAGATTCGATTCCCGTGTATTCCAGTCGATCGCATTTGCAAACTCCACGCGTCTGCCCGCGTCTCCCGCGGAAAGCCGGATGGTTTGCACGAAGCGAGAGCCAGCGGTTTCGCGTGAGACCTCGACAGCTATGCGCGCCGGACCGCTTTCCACCACTCGAATCTTCACCGGACCGCCGACGTACGTTCTGGGCGCAGCCTGCTCCTGGTCCCAATCCATATTCCAGGCCGGCCAATGCTCAGGGTTGTCATAGGAAATGGCGAGACGCGCCGGGGCGGCCAGCAATTCCCGGTGAATCGACTTATCAAAAATACTCGCGACGTCGCCGTCCGCGTTCAACGTCACCCGGTAATACTGGTTCTCGAGAGAGTTCTCCGAAACTTTCATTCGATATCGGTCGGGCGCCCCTGCACCTGCCAGCACATCGTAAACCGCGTAGCCGACGGAGGGAGCCTTGGCCAGGAAGATCACTTTGCCGTTCGAAATCTGCGCCGCAACTTCATTGTTATCCGGCCCAATGACGTGCACCTCTTTCGGCATACCTTCCGGAAAGCTGACGCCCGCTTCCACCAAATCCTCGCGCACGATGTTGAACGGGTTGAAGACCACTATCGGCACACCTTTCGTAGTAGTGTCCAGCACCGCCGCGACGGCTCCAGTAGCGTTGTTCAGCACACCGGCGAACTGATTCAGCGCGATCACGTCATCATTCCAGGCGAACTCATATGCCTTGGGCGTTGCCGTGCCCGCGGCAATGTCGTGAAAATGGCCGCCCATGGCCAGCGTCCAGGCATTGTTCAAGCGCTCGAGCGGATACCGACGCGCTCCCAGCCATTCGGCCGTAAGCGAAGCTTTCTCGGCGGCGTCGGCCAGCAATTCTTCTTTCCTGATCCAACGCTTTTGATATGCCTGGGAAGTGAGCGACCCAGCGGAATGATTGGTCAGTTCCATTTCGCCCGTATAACGCGGCAGACTGGCGGCCTCGGCAGGTGCGATGTCGAGGAACATCTGCTCCGCGTTCGCGGAGATCACGTGAACCGGCCCGTCGCCGACCTTCACCGGCGGCGCATCGCGATGTCCCTCGTCAGATCCAAGGCCATTCCGAGGCAGGCTCGCCGTGCCCCGCGTGACAATCGCTTCCAGACGCGCCACATCTTTCTCCCGCGGAGCGCCGCCGATGTCACCGGTTCCGTAATAGTGGTAATCGGTGAACACGCCGCTGACTTTGCCGTTCAACTCAACCCGCGCCGCCCAGTCGCCTTGATGGCGAGCCTGTGCCCAGTCTTGATCGACCCGGGTAAAGGCAGCGAGTTCGTCTCGCAGATGAACGGACTCCTCAATGTCGTTCGTATCGGAGGCATGCCCGCTGCCCTGCTCCTGCTCGAGCTTGGCACGCACTGCCTGCAGCTTCTTTTGTATGTCCTGGAGCGCCGCATCGGGTGGCAATGGAGGTAACGGCTTGCTGAGATCGGTTTCGATGCCGCCATCGTAGGAGCCCGGATTCAGCCCGGCTAGCACGCTCTCACCATCCGGTCCCACCCACACGCCCACATTAAAAGGCGTACCTTCCGGAGTCTCCTCCAGCGATTCCGGACCTCCACGCGGAGCAGAGGATCCCCACACCAGCTTCTGAGTTGAGAATCCCTTCACCCCGGAGTGCGCGAGAATCGTCGGCAGCGACGCGGGAAATCCAAAGCAATCCGGCAGCATGTATTCCGCGCTAGCCTTGCCAAGTTCCTTACGAAACCAGTTGTTGCCGTAGAGGATTTGCCGGATGATGCCTTCGGCGCTGGGCGCATTCACGTCACCCTCTTCCATGGATGAGCCCGCCGGGAACCATCTCCCTTCATCCACGTACTTCTTTAGCCGGGCGTAATCGGCGGGAAAATATTCCTTCATGAAACGGTAACGATTGGCCCCGCTGAAATTGAAGATGTAGTGAGGATGTTTATCGATCAGGGTGAAATTATCCTCCATGGTCTTGCGAATATATTCGCTGATGACCTGGGGATACTCCCACCGCCACTCCGTATCGAGGTGGGCGTAGCCGACCACGTAAAGCGTCGGCTGCTTGCTCAAATCGGGTTTCTCGGCGGTCTGCGCTTGTATGGCATTTCCCGGAATCAGTAATGCCAGCAAGATCAGCAGTCTGATGCAGAGCTTTCGTGTCATTGGTCCTCTTTTTTACGACGAGCCGGCCGGCGGTTCTAATGCGGGATCCATCGCGCATGGGTGGTTAACAATCCGTTCACAAAGCAGATCTCATAAGCCACAAAAAGTCCAAAGCCCAGACTCAGCAGACCCGAAGCCAACGCCAGTCGGCGCGAAAACTTCTCACGGCCCTTCCCAACCATCGTAAATGCGGAGGCAAGGCTCATCGTGATCAGCATCATGCCCGCAATCGTTCCTACACCAAAGATCAGCAAGTAAGCAACGGCCCAATGAATATTTCGAATCGTCGTGAGGACCAGCAGCGCCACAGCCGCAGAACCTGCGAGTCCGTGAACCACTCCCACCACGAACGGCCGAAGATATTGATACACCCCGATCCTGCCAAAGGTCCGGTCCAGCCAACCCAACGGAGTTTGGTCGGCCGCGTGGGGATGGAACTCGGGCTGGTGCGCATGTGGATGGCTATGGATGTAGTCTCCGTGGCTATGGGAATGGGAGTGCACCTCCGCTCCATCGGGAGTGCGTATTGGTCCGCCAGGCATCGACCGGAGAAATGCGGACACATTTACCAAGCCCAGAATAATCAGCATTACCGCGACCGACAACTCCATGCTGAGCCCGATCCGCACCGGTATCACAAGATTAAAAAGAATAATTCCAGCGCCGACCACGAAAATCGTAACCGTGTGGCCAAGGCCCCAAAAGGCTCCAATCATCGCCGCCCGCATGCGGTTGCGCTGATTGCTGACGATGGTTGTGACCGCGATCACGTGGTCCGGATCTGTGGCATGGCGCATCCCCAGAAAAAATCCCACGGCGAGAATGGAGAGAAAGCCGACCATGTGTTCGACCTGCTTAGACGGTTGCCGTGCGAACGCAACTTTATCAGTCGGGAGCAAGAAATCCCAAATAACGATCTTTCAACGAGGGCCGAATCTCGGGATCCGTCTCTAGCTTCCAAAGAGCCTGCCTCGGCCACAGAGCGTTCCCATTTTGGGGCGATTGCAATCACTTAAGAGCAAGATTGACCAGTTCTCAATTCCGCGATGTTGAATAATACTAGTGTGGAAGTCGCGAAGCTCACGCTGCGGCACATATTATCCGTCCGCTGCCCCATGTGCCGTGCTAAACCGAAGGAGCCCTGCACTCTCAGCACGGGACATCCGTCCGCGAAGACCCATCTCGCCCGCGGGTTGGCCGCCGCCAAGGTCCCTCCCCCTCCGAACCTGGGCCAGGCGGCTCTGCAAATCCTGAAGTCAATTAGTGGTCGCGGCTTTCGCGCGCTTTTCCAGCACAAGTAAGGGGCGCGCCTCGAGAGTCAGCACCTCGAAAGGCTCCAGGACGAAGACGTGCTCCACTCCAGCGGCTAACGCCACCCGGGGTGCTCGTCGGTCCTGCTTCCACGGGCTGCTCGCGGCAAAGCGACGCGGCTCTCCCGGCGGCAGTTCAAACGCCCGGCCCACATCGATCGCGATGCTCTGGCGCTGGTCGCTCGGGTTGCGCAGCGTGAGAATGCCCTTAGTCCTTGACCAAGCCGCCCAGCCGTAAACTTCCAGCTTGCCCGGATCGCCGGCGATCCAATGCGTGTCTCTGAGTGTTTCCGCATTGCGCCGCGACCAGTTCGCGGCTTCAGCCAGCACATTCCAATCGTTCTTCGAAAGCAGCGCGTGGGAGATATACATCTCCTGCAGCTGCGTTCCCGTTCCAAAGTAGTCGTGGACTTCATTCGTGAAGTCATTTCCCGGATCGCTATCGAGGTGCTCGGCCTGCCGTGCATAAATCAGCCCATGCAGCATCAGGGAATTCAACGGAAACAGCGGCCCTGCCTGCACAATATTCTGATAAGTCTGCGCATCGCGGTAGGTGATCCATTTCTCCCGCCAGGTTCCAACTCCCGCAAAGCTGTTGTCATCTCCTCCGCGCCAGATCGAATCGGCATACCGCAACCAGAACGGCGAGGGATAGGTTCCGGTTGTCAGATTCACGTAAAGGTCCGGCCTTTTCGCCCGCCAGTCCCGAATCAAACTGATGGCCGCCGCAAAGTCGCTGTCGAAATTGCTGCCGGGAAACACGCTGTCGACGTTGCCCGTGCCGTCGATCTTGAACTGATTGACTCCATCCCGGATGAAATCAAGCGATACTTCCCGGAATCTCGCGTAGTACTTCGGCCCCGACAGTGCAAAGCCTCCCTCATTCATTTCAAAACCGTTCTTGTGGCCAAACTCGATGCGCTCCTGTTTGGCCTCCTCGTATCCACCCCACGGCGACAGCCATACTCCGATCGCCGCGCCATACTCGTGCGCAGCGCGATTGAGAGGAGCCAGTCCTCCCGGAAATCCCGAGTTCATCTGCCAGGTCGAGTGCGGATTATCCCATCCATCGTCCAATAGAAAAGAGTCCAGCTTCACTCCGCGCTTGCGGAGTAGTTCCGTTCCAAACGTGCCAATAACATCAAGCACAGCCGCCGCGTCGTATGGCTTGCCAAACCCAATGTCATACCAGGTGTTGTAATGCAGAAATGTCCGGTAGGGATGTGCGCGCTCGCGCTCGACGTAATTCAGGAAGCCGCGCCGCATCTGCCCCGGAGGCGCCGCTCCCATGACGAGGGAATATTCGACCGACTGTCCTTTCCTGAGCGGCAATTCCCTCTTCATGCCGCAAATCACGGTCGCTACCGCCTGGCATTGCGCCAAGGGATCTTCAAAACCCAGAAATAAATCTCCAGCTGTCACCGGAGACCCTTTGACGCTCCCAATCACGTGCGCGCCCGGCACAGTGCCATCGAATAAGCGCACTTCGGCGATCGGTTGATCGTCGTTCAGCGCTGAGATCGTAATCTCCTCACGAACATAGTTGGAACCCTCGCGCAGGATCGCGCGCCAGTCGACAGAAATCTTTCCAGCGGGATCATGAAGCCGCACAAGAATCGCCCGTCCGGCGAAATGTTCAGCGGCCCGCGAGGCGGCGGGATCGGCGTGCAGGATCTCGATCCGCGGCCCGTCGATCAACGTCATCTCCGAGGCGCGTACTGAAGTTCCATCCTTGAAAATCAGAAGGAACGGATCGCGCGGCAGAGCGGTCTCCGCTCTCGTCCCGCGGATGACAAACTTCAACCCAGTCAATTTGCCTTCGCGAACCGACCATTGCGCTTCTACCATGTGGTTCGACAGAGACAGAAGCTGGCTCCGGATTTCCGCTTTTGCTGTTCCCGCGGTCGCTCCGTAGAGCAATGGATTTTGTCGAGAATTCTGTCCAGAACTCTGTGCGCGGCTTTGCGACGTACTCTGCCCCATCCCCATGCCGCCGATCAGAAGCAGACCCAGCAGCGCGACTCTAATGCTGGCAGCTTTCTTGAAGGTGAGCATAAGTTTGTGCCGCGTCGATCGCGGCGATGCGAGCGTCACAAAGCAGGTAGTCAGACGATCGTCACTTCCACTCCGGACTTTTTGAGCGCGATCAGGTCGGCCTTCGGAATGCCTTCGTCGGTGATGACGTGTTGCAGTGAGGAAGGCGGGGCAATCAGCGAAAGACTCCGTTTGCCAAACTTGCTGGAATCACAGGTGGCCACCGCGACCTGCGAGATCTCGATCATGGCGCGGTTTACCTTCGCTTCCAGCAGATTGGGCGTACTCAGTCCATACTGCACATCGAATCCGTCAACCCCGAGAAAAAGGATGTCAGCGTTGAGCTTGTGGAGCGTCTCCTCCGCAATCGGTCCCACCAGAGAAAAAGAGTTCTTCCTCAAATTGCCTCCGGTCAGAATCACTTCTACCGCTGATCCTGAAAGCTCGGCGGCGATATTCACAGCATTCGTAATGATGGTCAGGTTCTGAAAGTTCCGCAGAGCGCGGGCAATCGCCGTGGTCGTGGTGCCGGAATCAAGAATCACCACTTGCCCTTCCGCCACCATGCGCACCGCCGCCGCGGCAATCTGTAGCTTCTCTTTGCGGTGCAGCTTTTCTTTTTCCCGGAGAGTAGGGTCTTCGAGCGCGCCTTCACGCGCCGGCAGCGCACCACCATGAGTGCGGTGAACCCGGCCTTTGACGTGGAGAATTTCCAGGTCCTTGCGAATCGTGACCTGGGAAGTGTGGAACTGTTTGGCCAAGTCCACCACCAGGACCCGGCCTTCCCGCCGCAGTATCTCGAGGATCGCTCTTTGCCGCTCTTCGGTAAGCATTTAGAAATCTTGCGCTGCCCCACCTTTGTTCTCGTCCATCAAGGTGCTCGAGGGCACCTCTCTTTTATCTTGCAGGGCTTTACCTTGTCTACCGAAAAATGTCTCCCGAAACATGTCTAACCCAAAGTTCCGTCTAAATCATGAGCCGGCAATTCTGACCAAGCCGGTGCGCCCGCTTCCGGCCGTGTGTATATTGAAATCTATTCGTGCTCCTGCTCGAAAACATCCCGCTCGCGCCGCTGACGACCATCAGGATCGGAGGCCCCGCAAAATATTTCGTCGAAGCCAGGACCGTTGGTGAAGTGCAGGAGGCAGTCACTTTCGCGCACTCCCGCGACCTGCCCTTGTTCGTTCTGGGCGGCGGTAGCAATCTGCTGGTCGCCGACTCCGGTTGGCCCGGCTTGGTGTTGAAAGATTCCATTCAAGGCATCGACCAGCGTAGCGGCCACGATGAAGGCGGCAGAATTCTTTTCGCTGCCGGTGCCGGCGAATCCTGGGACAAGTTCGTCTCCCACGCCGTGATCGCGCACTGCGCCGGAGTCGAATGCCTGAGCGGAATCCCCGGCAGCGTTGGGGGCACGCCCGTGCAGAACGTCGGAGCCTATGGCCAGGAAGTGTCCGAGACTATCGCGGCAGTGCAGGTGCTCGACTTAAGAGATAATCAGGTGCGCGAACTCAGCCCCGAAGCCTGCGCGTTCAGCTACCGCGCCAGCATCTTCAACACCACCGAGCGCGGACGCTTCATCGTTCTCCGCGTCACCTACGCGCTTACTCCCGGAGGCAGCCCTCGCATCACCTATGTCGACCTCAAGCGCCACTTCGAGGGCCGCGAAACTCAGCCGAATCTGGCCGAAACCCGCGAGGCCGTGCGCCACATCCGCGCCCTCAAGGGCATGCTCATCACTCCCGGAGATGCGGACAGCCAAAGCGCCGGATCTTTCTTCAAGAACCCTGTCCTTTCCGCAGAACAGCATGAGGATCTGAAGCAGCGGGCCGCCGCACGAGGATTTACCGTGCCCAACTATCCCGCACTCGAAACTCGCAAAAAAGTTTCCGCCGCCTGGCTGGTCGAGCGCTCCGGCTTCGCCAAAGGATTCGGCTCTGGCCGCGTCGGCATATCGAGCAAACACGCCCTCGCCATTGTCAATCGCGGCGGAGCCACAGCGGCCGACGTCTTAGCCCTGAAAGACCAGATCCAGCTCCGCGTGGAAGAAATCTGGGGCGTCCACCTGGAACCTGAGCCCGTTATGGTGGGCTTCTAAGTTCATGGGACGCGGACAACGCGGCGAGCCAGAGGCGATCGGCGCCGCCCCGGACCGTGACCCCCGCTTCTCCATTGTGACCCCATTCGATGGGGAAGGTGCAACGATCCGCCCGGCGGCGCCTCAACTCACTCATCGGCAAGTCTTGCCGCCTGCTTAAATATCTTCACAAACATTTCTCGCGTGAGCTTGCCGGTCTGCGTGTTCTGGTTCGACGGATGGTAAGACGCCAGTAACACCTTGCCGTCTGGTAACCGGTAACTGGCACCATGTTTGAAGGGATAACGTTTGAAGGCATAGCCTTGTTTGCTGGCGAGCAGGTCCCGACGTTTCAAGTAGTTGAGATAAGCGTCAAAGCCGATCTTGCCCAACGCGACCACGACCTTTACCTTCTCTAATCCTGTCATCTCGCGATCGAGAAAATGCGAGCAGTTGGCCAGTTCCTGCGGCGTTGGCTTATTGGCGGGCGGTGCGCATCGGACTGCAGCCGTGATGTACAGGTCGTTCAGCGTGAGCCCATCGTTGCGATCGACCGCGTACGGCTGGTTGGCGAATCCAGTTTCATAGAGCACAGGGAACATGAACTTTCCCGAGGCGTCGCCGGTGAAGGGCCGCCCAGTGCGGTTGGAGCCGTGCGCGCCGGGAGCCAGTCCCATGATCAGCACCCGCGCCTCAGGGTCGCCGAAGCCCGGCACGGGCTTGCCCCAGTACTCATGGTCGCGATAAGCCCGGCGCTTCTCTCGGGCCACCTGCTCGCGGTAGGCGACCAGCCGCGGGCAGCGTGTGCAGGCGATGACTTCGCGATTCAGGACGGTTAGCCACTTGGGATTGTCGCTACTCATGTATTCACTCTAAGTTATCACTCTCAAAGGACTGGCAACGCGAAGCAATAAGCATATTTTTCATCAACAACCGGGTCAAGGGCGACACTCCGCATCACCGCTAGAAAAGGAAAAGGCGCGAGTCCGATGGACCCGCGCCGACTGACTGTGCCGTGGGCCGCTAACGCGTGACGTTCAGTTCAACGTTCACACGCGGATACATCGGGTTACACAGGTAATGGCGGCTCTGGAAAAGCAAACTTGACCCGATTCATCCGGCCCGTCCCGTCCCGCGGACTATACTGACTGGCGATGAGCCCCATCCCTGCGATCAATTTCAATCCTGATACCTTTCTTGCGACGATAGGCGACGGCAGAAAGATCCTCTCCGTTCCCAAGAAACAAGTGATATTTACGCAGGGAGATAAGGCAGACGCCGTTTTCTATGTTCAGAAGGGCAAGGTCCGGCTCACCGTGGTGTCGAAAACGGGCAAGGAGGCGACGCTCGCCATCGTGAGCGAGCGGCACTTTTTCGGTGAGGGCGCGCTGGCCGGTCAGGTTTTGCGCATGGGCACGGCGGCGGCCATGACGGATTGCGAGATCCTGCGCATCGAGAAGAGAGCGATGATGGATGCGCTGCATCGGGAAAGCTCGCTCTCCGACATGTTTGTCACGTATCTACTGGCGCGCAACATCCGCTACCAGGAAGATCTCGTCGATCAACTATTTAATTCCAGCGAGAAGAGATTGGCCCGCGTTCTTATCTTGCTCGCTCACTTCGGCAAAGAAGGGATTCCGGAAACTGTCATCCCGAAGATCAGCCAGGAAACTCTGGCTGCCATGGTGGGAACGACTCGTTCGCGGGTAAGTTTTTTCATGAACCGGTTCCGCAAAATGGGTTTCATCGACTACGCCGGAGGAGCGGAAGGCGCTCTCCAGGTTCACAGTTCGCTGCTCAATGTGGTTCTGCACGATTGAGCGCCTCCACGCTGGCATATTCTCTAAGCCACGCCTCGCCGTCCGCTCACCAGGTTGATCACGAGAACCACCAGGGCCACCACGAGCAGTAAGTGGATCAGTCCGCCGGCTATGTGCAGGCTGAAACCTAAAAGCCACAGAACCAGAAGCACCACAAAAATCGTCCAAAGCATATTTGTCTCCTTCGTGCAGGGTCGAACCCATTCTGCCGGGTTTGAGTTCGTGATACTGAGCCACATTGCTCATTCCCGGAAATTAATGAAGTGAGCAATTCGGATCAGCTATTGTTTCTGGACTGAGCGATCATGGTTGGCAGAGACGAGCACTTCTTCTCTCTCTTTCAGGTCCTCTGAACTAAGTCAGCCATCTGAAGTTTTCTCTCCTTAGTTCCACGGTCTCGAAAGGAATACTTCATGAAAAAGACAATCTCACTGTTGTTGATGACGGCGCTCGGCATGGTTGGAACCTACGCATTTGCCGGCTCGGACCGGGAAGATACCGTTGACCGCATGCAGAAATCGGTCGAGGTCCTGCAGTCCATCATGTCAACACCCGACAAAGGCATTCCGGAAGAAGTCTTGAACGGCGCCAAGTGCATCGTCGTAGTGCCCAACTTGCTCAAAGGCGGCTTCATCATTGGTGGCAAGCATGGACGGGGCGTGGCGACTTGCCGCACCGCGGAAGGCTGGAGCGCTCCCGCATTCGTTTCGGTCGGCGGCGGCAGCTGGGGATTGCAGATTGGCGTTGAAGGCGTGGACTTGGTCATGCTGGTCATGAACGATCGCGGCCTGCAGCATCTGCTTTCCACTAAGTTCGAACTCACAGGTGAAGGATCCGTAGCGGCTGGCCCGGTAGGCCGTCATACTTCAGCCGGAACTGACGTTTTGCTGAACACTGAAGTGTTGACTTATTCGCGCTCGAAGGGCGTATTCGCCGGCCTGACGTTGGAAGGCGCGGTAATCGAGCAGGACAACGACTCGACTCGCGCGATTTACGGTCATCACATGATGTTCCGCAACATTCTTTCAGGTAAGGCAGCGACTCCCGCAAGCGGACAGGCCTTTGTGAAGGCCGTCTCCGAAGCCGGACATCAGTCCCATGTTGCCGAAGCCAGAGAGGATAACAAGCAGTAGGTGAAGCAGAAAGATTTGTCTGCTGGATTTGGAGCTGACCGGGGCCGCGAAGGCTTCCGGTCGGCTTTTTTGTGGGCGTCCCCGGCCTGCCGCGGGGCGGGCACCCTCTCTCTCCCGTTTGACGCTGCTCTCCTTCTGTCTTTACACTCAAGTTAACGCTATATGAATTCGGCTAGGTTCTGTATCCTCGGCGGACCCCTGATTCAGCGGCGCGTGAAAGGCGGAATGTGAGCCCCACAGAAACGACCGACGCCACAAAAACAGAAGATACAAAAAAGGACAGCGTGAAGCGCGAGATCTCAGTCGAGATCCCCGCCGCCGAGGTTGCGCGCGAGACCGAGTTCCAGATTCAGCGCTATCAGAAGAGTGCGCGGCTGCCGGGGTTTCGCGCCGGGCATGTGCCGGCTTCCATCATCAAGCAGCGCTTCGGCGACGGGCTGAAGAACGACGTGGCCGAGGCTTTGATTCCGAAATACTTCCGCAGAGAAGCTGAGAAACAAGGCCTCATCCCCGTTTCCCAGCCCCGTGTCACTGACCTTCACATCCACGACGGCGAGCCGCTCACCTTCAAGGCTACCTTTGAAGTGCTGCCCGAGATTCAGGTCGAGGGCTACAAAGACCTGCGCGCCGACAAGCCGGAGATCGCCGTCACCGACGAGGAGGTCGAACAGGCGCTCGCCAGCGTGCGCGAGCAGCACGCGACCTACACCACGGTGGAAGGTCGCGCCCTTGCCGAGGGCGACTTCGCCCAGGCCTCGATGGACGGGAAGCCCAAAGATGGCAAAGACGCAGCAGAAGCCAAAGCGAATCCCGTTCACATGGATGACGTGCTGATCGAGATTGGCGGCAAGAATACGGTTCCTGAGTTCACCCAGCACCTGACCGGCGCTTCATCCGGCGACGAGCGCACGTTCGACGTCAGTTATCCCGAAGATGCCACCGACAAGCGGCTCGCCGGCAAGACCTTTGTCTACACCGTGAAGGTAAATGGCATCAAGCAGAAGAGTCTGCCGGAACTGAACGACGACTTCGCCAAAGAATTGGGCGAGTTTACCAGTCTTGACCAGGTTCGGAAGCAGATTCGCGACAACATGGAGGCCGAAAAGCGGCACACGGCCGAACACGCGGCGAAAGACAAGCTGGTGGCAGACCTGGTGAAGCAAAATGATTTCGAGGTGCCGGAGTCGCTGGTCGACCGGCAGATCGATCTCCGCCTGGAGCGTGGCCTGCGAGCTTTGGCGGCGCAGGGCATGAAGATGGAAGACCTCAAGAAGATGGACCTGCCGCGGCTTCGGGCGGGGCAACGGGAGCAGGCCGTGCACGATGTGAAGTCGTCGCTGCTGCTCGAGCGGATCGCCGACTTCGAGAAAATCGAGGTCAGCGACGAGGAAGTGAACCGGGAGTTGGAAGCTCTGGCGAAACAGTCAAAACAGACGTCGGAAGCGGTTCGTGCGCGTTTGACAGAGGATGGGGGCCTCGATAGAATCCGAAATAGAATCCGCAGCGAGAAGACCCTCGAATTTCTTTATCACCAGTCCGCGTAACTTGAAAAAGATGCGGACCACTTTCGACCCTCCCCGAGATTGCAAGCGGTAGTTCGGGGCGGAGTGTGGCAGGTGAACGTGAAACAAAATGATAGCAATAGGAACGACGCGCAAATGATGCTCGTTCCGATGGTCATCGAGCAGACCGGGCGGGGCGAACGCGCCTACGACATTTATTCCCGGCTGCTCCGCGATAACATTATTTTCATCGGCACGCCGATTGACGACAACATCGCCAACCTGGTGATCGCCCAGATGCTGTTTCTGGCGCAGGAAGACCCGGAGAAAGACATTCAGCTTTACATCAACTCTCCGGGCGGCTCGATCACGGCGGGGATGGCGATTTATGACACGATGCAGTACGTCAAAAATGACGTAATGACGCTGTGCGTGGGCCAGGCGGCGTCGATGGCGGCTTTGCTGTTGGCGGCCGGGCAGGCCAAGAAGCGCAATGCTTTGCCCAATTCGCGCATCCTCATCCACCAGCCTTCGATGGGAGGATTGTCCGGTCAGGCCACCGATATCGACATCCACGCCCGCGAAATCCTGCGTATGCGGGAGATTACCAACCAGTTACTCTCCAAGCACAGCGGGCAAAAGCTCGACAAGGTGGAAAAGGACGTGGAGCGGGACTTCATTATGAATGCCCAACAAGCTAAGGAATACGGAATCATAGACGATATCATCTATAAGACCGGAAAAGCGGTATGATCTGCCTTCGCCCTTACAGGTTGGCTGTTATCCGGGTCAGTTAAAGGAGTAGAGCCGAGTGAAAACCAAGTCGGGCTCCGACGAGATTTTGCGCTGTTCGTTCTGCCACAAATCGCAGGATGCGGTAGCGAAACTGATCTCGTCGCCCAGCGATTATCCGCGCGCTTACATTTGCGATGAGTGCGTGGCAGTATGCAACTCGATCCTGGAAGACGACCGCACGGCGACTCCCCAAACCGCGCCGCCCAACCAGTTGCCCAAGCCGCAAGAGGTCAAGACCTTCCTCGATGAATATGTCATCGGGCAGGAGCAGACCAAGAAGAAGCTGGCTGTGGCGGTTTACAACCACTACAAGCGCATCTTCATGAACCGGCAGAAAACCAACGACGGCATCGAATTGAGCAAGTCGAACATCATGCTCATCGGTCCGACCGGAACAGGGAAGACACTGCTGGCGCAGACTCTTGCCCGCATGCTCGACGTCCCTTTCGCCATTGTCGATGCCACCACGCTCACCGAAGCCGGCTATGTGGGCGAGGATGTCGAGAACATCATCCTCAAGCTTCTACAGGCAGCTGAGGGCGATGTAAGCCGCGCCCAGACCGGCATCATCTACATTGACGAAATCGACAAGATCGGGCGCAAGGACGAAAATCCGTCGATTACCCGCGATGTTTCCGGCGAAGGCGTGCAGCAGGCCCTGCTGAAGATTCTCGAAGGAACGATTGCCAACGTTCCGCCGCAGGGCGGACGTAAGCATCCTCACCAGGAGTTCACTCCTGTGGACACCACCAACATCCTCTTCATCTGCGGCGGAGCGTTCGTGGGTCTCGAAAAGATTATTGGCCGACGCGTAGGCAAGAAGTCGCTCGGCTTCCGCACCGGCGAGGAAGCAGAGAAGGAAGATATCGCGGTCTCGCGCAAGCGCAACTTCGAACTGCTCAGCGAAATCCAGCCGGAAGATTTGATCAAGTTCGGACTGATTCCTGAATTCGTCGGACGCCTGCCGGTGGTGGGCATGCTGGAAGATCTCGACGAATTTGCGCTGATTGAGATTCTGACCCGTCCCAAGAATGCGATCGTTAAGCAATACCAGCGCCTGTTCGAGTTCGAGAATGTGCGCCTGAAGTTCGCCGATGAGGCTCTGCGAGCCATTGCTCGCCAGGCTATGGCGCGCAAAGTGGGGGCTCGTGGCCTGCGCATGATTCTGGAAGAGTTGATGCTCGACCTCATGTTTCATCTGCCCAGCCAGAAGAAACTGAAAGAATTTGAAGTCACGCGCGAGATGGTTGAGAAACGCAGCGCTTCCGTGGCTTTGGAGAAGGCCGGGTAGTGAAAGAGGAGTAAACTGGTAGTGGACGGTTGTCATTGAATTCGAGTCATTCGCAACAAGTCATTCACTACAAACCAGGGAGATTGAGTGACCACATCCAAGGAAAAATTCGAAACCAAGAAGCTGCCCATGATGCCCATTCGGGACGTGGTCATCTTCCCTTTCATGATGACGCCGTTCGTAGTGGGCCGCGAGTCCAGCGTGCGCGCGCTCGAAGAGGCGCTGGCCGCGGACAAAAAAATCTTCCTGGCAACCCAGCATGACGCCTCCATCGACGAACCCAAGTCAAATGAAATCTACCAGGTCGGCACCATCGTCAACATCGTGCAGAGCCTGAAGCTCCCCGACGGCAACATCAAGGTTCTGGTCGAAGGCATCGAGCGCGGACGGCTTCTCCAGGCCACCGACTCCGACGGTTACATGCAGGCTTCCGTGCGGGTCGCGCGCTATCCCGTAGAAATGAATCCGCAGATCGAAGCAGGGATGCAGCGCGTGACCACGCTGTTTGAGCAGTATGTAAAACTGTGCCAGGCGCTGAACTACGAAACCATGATCTCGGCCGTGAGGATGGAAGATCCGGCCAAGCTTACCGACATTATTTCCGCCAACCTGCAGCTTTCCATCGAAGAAAAACAGGAACTCCTGGAGATTTTCGATCCTTCCGAGCGCCTGAACCGCATCGCTGACGTGCTCGACGTGGAAATCGAAAAACTCAACGTCGACCGCACCATCCAGTCGCGCGTGAAACGGCAAATGGAGAAGGCGCAGAAAGAGTATTACCTCAACGAGAAAATCAAGGCCATCCAGAAGGAACTCGGCCGCGGCGAGAAGAGCGAGTTCGACGAACTGAAGAAGAAGATCGAGTCCGCCGGCATGCCGAAAGACGTGAAAGACAAGGCGCTGCAGGAACTGAAGAAGCTGGAAGCCATGCCGCCCATGTCAGCCGAGTCCACGGTTTCGCGCAATTATCTCGATTGGCTGCTGGCGGTGCCGTGGAAGAAGCGCTCCAAGGAAATTCGCAACATCTCGCGCGCCGAAAAAGTTCTAAACGAAGATCACTACGGCCTGGAAAAGATCAAAGAGCGCATCCTCGAATTTCTCGCCGTGCGCCAGCTGGTGAAAAATCCCAAGGGCTCGATCCTTTGCTTCGTGGGACCTCCGGGCGTGGGCAAAACCTCTCTGGGTATGTCGATCGCTAAGGCCACGGGGCGCAAGTTCGTTCGCATGTCGCTCGGCGGAGTGCGCGATGAAGCCGAAATTCGCGGCCATCGTCGCACCTACATTGGCGCATTGCCCGGCCAGATCATTCAGATGATGAAGAAGGCCGGCACCAAGAACCCGGTCTTCATGCTCGACGAAGTCGACAAGATGTCGATGGACTTCCGTGGCGACCCTTCAGCCGCTCTGCTCGAAGTGCTCGATCCCGAACAGAATTTCATGTTCGTCGACCACTACCTCGACGTGGAATACGACCTGTCGCAGGTTTTCTTCGTGGCCACGGCCAACGTGATGCACACCATCCCGCCCGCGCTGCAGGATCGCATGGAAGTGCTGCGGCTTCACGGCTACACCGAGCAGGAAAAGCTCGAAATCGCCAAACAGTTTCTGGTGAAGAAGCAGATGCTGCAGGCCGGCTTGTCGGAGAAGAACATCAAGTTTAACGACGAGGCGATCCTGGGGCTCATCCGCTCCTACACGCGCGAAGCTGGGGTGCGTAATCTGGAGCGCGAAATCGGCAACGTCTGCCGCAAGGTCGCGCGCAAGGTGGTCAAGGAAGGCGAAAACTATACCGTCGCCGTCACTGGTGAGAACGTCAACGACTTCCTCGGCGTCATCAAGTTCCGCGACACGCTGGCACACGAAAAGAGCGAAGTGGGATTGGTCACCGGCCTGGCTTGGACCGAAGTGGGTGGCTCGATCCTCAGCACCGAAGCCACGGTGGTCGATGGCAAAGGCAAACTCACGCTGACTGGCAAGCTCGGCGACGTTATGCAGGAATCGGCGCAGGCCGCGCTCTCCTATGTACGCTCGCGAGCGCACCGTCTCGGCCTGACTCGCGATTTCTATCGCACTCTAGATCTGCACGTGCACGTACCGGAAGGCGCCATCCCGAAAGACGGGCCATCGGCCGGCATCACCATTGCGACGGCAATCGCCAGCGCGCTCAGCAAGATTCCAGTGCGGCGCGATCTCGCCATGACCGGCGAAATCACTCTGCGCGGCAAAGTTCTCCCCATCGGCGGGCTCAAGGAAAAACTGCTGGCAGCACACCGTGCCGGCCTTTTCGAAGTGATCCTGCCGCGGGACAACGAAAAAGATTTAGCCGAGGTTCCGGAAAACCTGCGCACTGCCATGAAACTGCACTTCGTCGACACGATGGACCAGGTGCTGCAAATTGCCCTGGAGTCTCCGCTGCCCTCGATCAGCGAAGACGTATCCAGCCAGCCGATCGCTCCTCTGACTTCCAGCACGGGAGACAGTCCGGCCGCGCATCAGTAGCAGTTTTGAAAGGGCGCGGCTTCCAGCCGCGCCTCGACCCAACCATTCGCGCTTGTCATCCTGAGCGGAGTTGCCGTACGCGATAGCGGACGGCAACGTAGTCGAAGGACCCCTTGCAACTTAACTTCACAAGAGACCCGTTGAGGAGTTCCCGTCGGGAAATCGAACCCTGTGGCGAGAACCCCTGCCCAGATGGTCTCAGCCTTGGCATGAAAGGGATCCTTCGACTCCTCAGATGGTCCGCTGTCGCGAAACATCTGCTCCGCCCAGGATGACACTGTCCATTTCCTCGAAGGTTTACAATAGAAAGTTCTTACGATGTCCACCTCCAACCAAAGCCAGATTGCTTTTGAGAACGGCCCCGACTTGCCGGCAGAACAAGCGCAAGCCCGGACCACGGGAATCCTGCCCTCGCAGGAAATCAGCAACCTGATTGCCCGGGGAAATATCAGTGCTTCGCCGGCGATCAACCCGGACCATATCCAGCCGGCAAGCCTCGATCTGCGCCTCGGCGACATGGCGCATCGCGTGCGCGCCAGTTTTCTGCCTGGCCCCAATAGCACGGTCGAGGCCAAAATCAAGGAACTCCGCATGGCGCGAGTCGATCTGACCGGAGCGCCTGTTCTCGAAAAAGATTGCGTCTACATCGTTCCGCTGGTCGAGGAACTGAACCTGCCGGAAAATATTTCCGGAAAGGCGAATCCCAAGAGCACGACTGGACGTCTCGACATTTTCACTCGCCTGATCACCGACTACGGCACCGAGTTCGACCGCGTGCCGCCGGGGTACAAAGGCAAACTCTATGCCGAAGTTGTTTCCCGCACCTTCACGGTCGCGATTCGCGCCGGGATGCGGCTGAGCCAGCTTCGCTTTGTGCAAGGCAATCCAGTCTCCGGCGACCGCACGATCCGCGAGTTGGATCACGAAGAACATCTCGTCTACATGGACGAAGAAGATATCCCGGGCAAAGCGCGACTGCAGCGCGGCTTGAGAATTACCGTCAATCTCGAGGGCGCAGACGCAGGCGAGATCATTGCCTACAGGGCGAAGCGCTTTGCCCCAGCCATCGAACTCGACAAAATTAATTTTTATTCTCCGGAGGAGTTCTGGGAAGTTCGTCACCAGAATGCCAGCAAGAATCTGATTCTCGAACCCGGCGATTTCTACATTCTCGCTTCACGCGAAAGAGTACGCGTCCCTCCCGACTACGCGGCAGAGATGGTTCCCTTCGATCCCTCTGACGGCGAGTTCCGCATTCACTACGCCGGATTCTTCGATCCGGGATTCGGCTACGGTTCGAGCGACATCAAGGGAACCCGCGCCGTGCTTGAAGTTCGAGCCCACGAAGTTCCGTTCCTGATGGAACACGGGCAACTTGTAGGCCGGCTGAATTACATGCCTCTGCTGCGCCGCCCGGACAAGATCTACGGCACGAACATCGGATCGTCCTACCAGCACCAGGCGCTGACTCTCAGCAAGCAGTTCCGCAGGTAGGCAACGCAGAGAGAATTCTTCGCAATCCGCCGAAATGGGGAGTTTTGCAGTTCCCGGCGCGCGTAGTGCGAAAGCAAAGAAGGCCCGCGGAAGGCGGGCCTTTGTCTTGCCTCTCGGACGGCTAGTATCCCCTCTTAGATCCCCTTGTGTTCTTTCGGTTCGTTTCCGGGTTTTGCCGCTTTCGGAGCGGCAGCCGGTTTGCGAGCGGCAGCCGGTCTCGAACCACTGCGAGCGGGAGCGGAGCTGTGTTCCGGCTTTGGAGCACGTTCCTCCGCGCTCGGCTTAGGAGCACTAGCCTTCGCTGCGCTCTCCCTTGGAGCGCTCGGTCTCGCGGCTGGGCTCGGCCTGTTTTCCGCACGCGGTTCGCTCGACAGACGCGACTTCTCGGCTGCCGGGGTGCTGGGACGTGACTCGGTCTTTGCCCTGTTTGGCGGTCGATTTTCCGCGTGCGATTCGTTCTCCGCATGGGGCTTTTCGGCGGTTGGCTTGCTCGCGGCGCGTGAAGTCGCGGCTTTCGCCGGACGGCTTTCATTTTCATGCGCGGCCATCTTTTCGTGGGTATTCTCACTTTCAGGACGGCTGCTCTTCATAGCATTGCTCTTTGCGCTACGCTTCTCATTGCTCTTGGGTTCGGCAGGCGAATGACTCGCAGCTTTTTCTTCTCTTTTCTCAGCCGAGCTTCGTTCAGCCGTTCTTTTTTCGGCTGACTTCTCTTCGGTCCTCGCCGCTGGCTTTGCCGCCTCTCCCTTGGCAGTTTCTGCATGATTTCCGGCCGGTCCAGAAGCGCGCGCTTCTTTTGGCGACATCTTGGGCGCGTGATACGTCCCTCCCGCAGCCCGTGCCGCGATCACTCCTTTTCCGCTGAATTCACCGGGCTTCGCCGAGGCTGCAATTGGCGGGCGTCCATGATTGTTCGAAGCGAACAGGGCGCGGTTTTTGCTGGCAGCCTCGCGCTGCTGATTCTGCGCGGCAATCGGAGGTGTATGCGTTTGATGAGCGTAGGCAAGCTGGCGAGCCGTCGGACGGGCATCCACTCCACCTCTGCCGCCGTTGAACGCCACATGCGACGTATTGTTGACGATGACCGTCTTGTTCACATAAACGTTAGTGATCACGGTGGTGTTCACTCGGGTCACCGCCGTGTTATAGAAGAACGTTCCTCCGCGCCATTCACCACCGTAAAATCCATTGCCCCAATAGCCAAATCCGTAATTGATGCCGCCATAGAATCCGATCTCCGGACCCCAGTAGCCGTCATTCCATGCATAGACGCCATCGTTCCATCCCCAGTAGCCGGGAGTCCAAAGCAGCCCCACCGGCGCAACTACCCACGTGCCGGGCACCCAGTAGTAGCCGTCCACGTCATCCCAAGCCCAGTAGCCGGGAGTCCAAAGGTAGCCGGGACCGGGGCAGAGCGGCTGCTCATATACGGGAAGGGCGGGCGGTCCAATGCGAACCGAGATGCCAACCCCGATCTGCGCCGGCGCCGGTAAAGCCAAAATCGGTGGAATCGACAACAACAGGAATCCGAAGACAAACCAGCGAGCTGTAAGGTTAAGTTTCATTTCTGTCTCCTGGTCTTTTCTTCTTCGTCTTACGTTCGGCGCTCATGCCATCGCGCCCAAGCGGACGAAATTCGCCAATCCAACTCAGAAAAGACCTGCATGTTTGTACGTGATTGACCTGGAAAGGTTGGTTGAATTGTAAAGTTATTTTGCTAACCTACTCGCGCAAAACTGAGTATTGACTCCGCGACTCTGACGGCGGCAACCATCGCTCTTGCCAACTTCTCGCCCTCCATTGCAAACTAACGCATGAGGGTTCTAGCACGATTTCTGGCGGCGGCTACGGAGCCCGCCCATTTCCCCGCTCCCAGCCTGCCGGAAGTCGCCTTCCTCGGCCGCTCGAACGTAGGCAAGTCCAGCGTGATCAATACGCTGATCGGCGATAAGATCGCGCGCACCAGCTCCACTCCCGGCCGCACCCGCAGCATCAACTTCTTCGAAGTGCGCTGGCCCGGCAAGCCGCAGCCCGAGGTCATCTTCGCCGATCTTCCGGGCTACGGCTATGCCAAGCTCTCGCGCGAAATTTCCCAGGAGTGGCCCAAGTTCATCGAGCCCTACCTCAACGACCGGCCCACGCTGGCGTTATGTCTGGCGCTGGTCGACGTGAATGTCCCGCCCCAAGCCAGTGACCGCCAACTCTTGGATTTTCTTAATGCCTCGGGACGCGACTTTCTGCTGATCGCGACCAAGAGCGACCGCCTTTCCAACAATCAACTCCGTAATGCGCTGAAAGGCCTGGCCGAAGCGTATCCAACCGAGGCCGTGATCCCCTTCTCGGCGAAAACCGGAGCCGGGCGCGATGAAGTATGGAAGAAGATTCGGCAATCGGCAGCCGAATTTCCTGCCTCTGCGTTCCAATCCTGAACTTTCCCTGTCGCGGAATCGCCCCAATCCCTTCGTTGCAACCCCTCCGCACTTCCTCTAAGTCTTCCGCATGAAAGCTCCGTAGAGTTAGGAGAGGACGTTTCCTATGGCGGATGAAGAAGATGCCGGCGCGCGCGCCCGCAGTGCCGAGTTCAGCGCCGAGTTCGGTGCCGCGTCCGGCAGCCACTCGCCCCGGCGGCGCCAACCCTCCCAGCACTGTCGACAAGCGCCGAAGTCCGCGGTATCGCTGCCAGGGAAGCGCCCACATCCGCGAAATCGCGACGGGCGTGGCGATCTGGACGACGTTTACCGACATCAGTCTTCACGGATGCTACGTCGAGACGACCACCACTTATCCCATCGGCGTTATCCTCGGCTTGAAGCTCGAGGCCAACGGCTTCCGGGTTGAGGCAACCGGCGAGGTGCGCGTGATCTACCCCAACCTCGGCATGGGAATCTCCTTCACAAACATGCCGGAGGAAGATCGTGAGCACCTGCGCGAACTGGTGCGTTCGCTCTCCCGGCCTTCGGTGATCGTGGGCTCGCGAGTTGCCACGCGCGCCGCGTTGCCCGTTCCCACAGAGCCATTGCCCGCGGTCGCGAACCCCCGCGCCGCTCTCCAGGCCATGCGCGATTTCTTCGAAGACCGCCAAATGATGGGCCGGGAAGAGTTCCTCAGGATTCTGCGCAAGAGCTAGCAGCTCTCAATTCCCAGGCCTGAACCTCCTCTGCATTTCGACTTCCGGGTAGCGGCTCGATTTGTCATCCTGAGCGGAGCCGTTCTTCAGGCGGAGCGAAGGATCTCCCGCTGAACCGGCTCAACGCGCGAGCCAAACTGTACCACTACCGGAAATCCGTCCCATCTCAAGAGCTCCCGCGAATTGTTATGATGAAAGCCTATGGCGCTCTACCTCATAACAGGCATCGGCGGCTTCATCGGATCCTCTCTCGCGCGCGAACTGTTGCAGCGCGGCGAGCAGGTTCGCGGAGTCGACAATTTCTCAACTGGCAAGCGCGAGAACCTGTCTCAAATCCTGCCGCAAATCGACTTTCGCGAAGCCGACATCCTCGATCTCGATGCCATGAAGTCGGCGTGCGCGGGCGCGGATTACGTTTTGCATCAGGCGGCAATTCCGTCCGTGCCCAAATCGGTGCTCGATCCGCTCGGCAGCAACCGCGCCAACGTGGATGGCACCGTGAACGTGCTGGTGGCGGCGCGCGATGCCAAGGTGAAGCGCCTCGTCTATGCGGCCTCATCGTCAGCCTATGGCGACACTCCCACGCTGCCGAAGCACGAACGCATGACCCCTGATCCGATTTCCCCTTACGCTGTGGCCAAGCTCGCGAGCGAGTATTACCTGACCTCGTTTTACCGCTGCTACGGCCTGGAGACCGTGGCCCTGCGCTACTTCAATATTTTTGGTCCGCGGCAGGATCCCTCGTCGCCCTACTCCGGCGTGCTGGCCAAGTTCATCACCCAGATGCTGCGCGGCGAGCAGCCCACCATCTTTGGCGACGGCGAGCAGAGCCGCGATTTCACCTACATCGACAACGCAGTCGAAGCCAACCTCCTGGCCTGCAAAGCTCCCGCGGAGCAAGTGGCCGGAAAGATGTTCAACGTGGCCTCGGGGCGGCGGGTCACGCTCAATGAGACCTTCAAACTGCTGCAGCCACTGACCTCATACTCCGGTTCTCCCATCTACGGCGTGGAGCGCGGCGGCGACATCAAGCATTCCCTCGCCGACATTTCCCTCGCAGAAAAGCATCTCGGATATAAACCCAAGGTGAATTTTGAAGATGGCCTGCGAAGGACGGTGGAATGCTACCGGGGAAAGTGAGTATTGTCAGTGTAATCGCGACGTTACGCAAACTATCCTTTGAGCGGGCGCCTGCCCCCAATCTTAGTCGCTACCATTATTTGCGTGTTGACATTGCCCTGATCTCCGCAAGCAACTCTTTTGTCGGTTTGAATTGCCCACGGTCATCGAACGGATTAATAACTGTTGGTTTTAGTTGTTCTACGATCCCGGATTTTTCGATTCGGTACATTTGCACATAGAGAGCGATTTCCTGAACAGTGCCCCGTTTTCAGAAACTCCCTTAGGGCAGCGGGGCGGTTGCCGTCGAACCAAATCCATTCGAATCCGGCACTCCTGAGTTGCAGTACAAGGGAGACCGATGGCTCGTCGCCCGGTGCAAAGCCCCACGTAACCACCACGTTTTTCTTTTCATTCAATAGCTCTCCGATGAATTGTGCTCTATTCGCGACAAAACGATTGAGAGTCTGCTGATCTTCGAGGTCATGATGCACGAAGCCAAACTCCGTAGCGAACATGCCTCCGTAAGTTGTCTTGCCTGTTCCTGGGACGCCGGTTATCAGGAGGAGATCGCGTTCTTGCAACATAGTTCCGACTCACTCGTTCCTGGGCATCGGTTTCACTTCGACTTTTTCGACAATCAAAGTCGTTTGGCAAACCGTTCCCCAATTGGCACTTCTCCCGGTATTCCGTTTGTAGGCGTCGATTGCGGTTTGCACAAAAAGAGGGTCTTCGCATAAAGGTTCGTAGTGGGTTATAAGATCACCGATGCTTTTGTCAGCAACGACAATCCCTCCTACGGCCTTAGAAAAATCAGAACAGTCGTTGCTCCCACAGGTGGCATGAATAATGAGACCCTCCCGCTCCAGAATGAAGGCACCCTTGTTGCCCAAACCATTTTCCCAAGTGGCGTCATAGGAAAGCACTTTGTATTCGCCGCAGCCGTTACCTTGAAGTTGGTGCTTGTTGCAGTTCGTTCGCTCCCCGACGTCAGGCTCGGCTGTTCGTTGAATTTCCTGCGGAGCAGAAGGCCCCGCCGTGGGCGGGGAGGCCTTTTTGCAGCCGATCAGACAGGCGCACAAAATGACGGCGGCCAACAGGCTGGATTTCATTCCGCATTACCTCATTGGAGTGGAGCAAATTCAAAATTCTATCTTCTCGGGGGACAGGATAATGCAAAAACGGCTGGCAGAACCATATAATCCCGCCCACGCGCATGTGAGAAAGGCCTAGTCTCATGTCTCCAACAGGTCCGGGGTAGCAACACTAAAGGCAATGCTGGAAACTAGGCGCTTCCGCTCGGAACCGGCGCATGATCGCCCCCTTCCCCGGCATCGCCCGATTCCCAAGCCGGCCGCCTCGTTACGTTGGTGATCTACTCTAGATTACCGATCTCGATAAAGTTGAAGGCATGACACTCTCGTCGATGGTAGTCTCGCGTGATTGGCAGGAAGTCAGTGTTCTCGAATGCATTCTCGGCGGCTTGCACATGGATGTGGCCGTCGAGAGCGAACCGCAACGAGCTCTCTCCCGGCTCACCAACTCGAAAGTCGATGCTCTCATCGTCGACTGCGACCTGAACGGCACCGGCCAGTTCTTTCGCGAGTTGCAACAGGAAGCTCCCCGTGCCAGCACCGTGCCGCTGGTGATCATGGGACGCCGTCAGGGAAAACACGACATGGAGGGAACCGGCGCCATGTTCGCTTTCGACAAGCCGATTTCCGTGGAGCAGGCGGTCCGCACGCTCTCCGCCGCGCGCAACATGATTCTCGATGGACGCCTGCGTTATCACCGCGCCGGACTGGAAGTGGCCGTCACTCTGAGTGGCCGCCGCCGCAAGCGGGGCGGCGCGCAGCTCATCAATTTAAGCCAGGGCGGACTGCAGGTTCGCGTCGAAGAGGGATTCGATGCCAGCCAATCGACGCGCGTTTCTTTCGCGTTGCCCGGAACCAAGTGCGGCGTGAAAGCCGAGGTGGAGATCGCCTGGTCTGACGATCGCGGCAATGTCGGCATCCGCTTCGTGAAGATGTCCGCCGAGATGAAGCACACCCTGCGACTCTGGCTGGCGCAACAGTATTTCGCGAACTAGCGGAGAGCGGGCCTCAGCTCTCAGTTTCTCGATTCTGTCTCCTGAATGTGCTCGGGAAGGGCACGGCTTCCAGCCGTGCCACCAGAGTGCTGTCGAAATGCTGGCTTTAGCCGCTGAGGCCCTCGCGTTTCCGGCAGCCGAGATTGAATGGTTTCCGCTTCTCGTTTTCGAGATTCACGTCCCGGTTAGCGGATGCGAACCGCGTCTCCCTCTTCCTCCGTTTCCTTCTGCAGTCTGGACGCCGCCCGCGCCAGCCTCGCGCCCAGACTTGGCCCTCCAAACACGGCAAACACACCCCAGTAGGCTGCGACGATAAAAGCTGCCGCTGCCAAGAACGCTCCCAGAGTCACGGACCACGGAGGAAGTTCATGGGCGATAGAGAGAAAGATCAAAGCGAACAGCAGCAATCCTGCGACCACGATAAGACCATCCACCAGCCAGGCAAGGGTCCGTCCTGAGAGCGGCTGGGAAAGCCAGCTTTGCGCATACGGGTCATCGGCCGCATCCATAAAATCTTCTTCGCTGTGACGTTGCAGGACCGGCCGGTCGTCCGGTCTGGCTATGCTTTGCGTCAGCCGGATCGCGGGTCGCGGCGAAGGCGACACAGTCAGCCCGTCACTTTCCTCCGCACTATTCTCTTCACCAATATCGTCCTCACCAAGAATCGAGACCACCGAAGCCCCGAAGATCGAAGCTCCTGAGATCGACCGGGGATGGCTCGCGTCGCGGGCAAGCGCATCCAGCAGGTTCGAAAAGATCCATTCGTTGATCTGATGCCCAGTGCGCGCGGGCAAATCAACAAAGCGAATACCACACTGCCCCGAGGACCGGGCCCAGCAAACCTCACCGGAAGTTTCGACGCGCACGCGCGGAGATCGCAAATCAAAGTGCAGTCGGACTCGCTGTTGCAGATGTAGCGGCGCAACCGCCTGCACAGCTACACCTTCATGACTGAGATTGCGGATGATTCCGCCGTTGGCCTCGTCGAGGGTAACGTAGGTTAGAGTGCGCAGCTCGTGCCGGTAGTGGGTTCGCGCTTGCCGCGGGGGGATGGAGACTGCCTGCATATTCTCCGCCAAACGAACGGAAGACGAATAGCTCGGACGGGGCCCGTTTCGTCAAATTCTAGTTTCTGTTCGAGGCAGGTTGGCAGTGACTGGGTTGGTTCGGGAATCCGCAGGGGAGCGGCGCTTACCAAAGGCCATGGTCGGGAGGGCAGCCGCGCCTCATTGCATATAGGGCAAAACCCGGTTAACTTACTGTTAAACCCGGCAAAAACCGGGTTGCGGCGTAACCTGCGCCCCGCTCTGGTTACCGGGGAAACCAGCTACGCCAAGTGGTCAATTGACAGGGCTCGACCGGCTAGCCACACTTTCAGTAAGCATTGACCAGCCAGTCACAGAATGGCAACAACTCCCACCAAACCCGAAATTGAAGTTGCCGACAGCGCGGCCGATGTGCCCGTGCCACCATGGCCATCGGAGCGCGGTGCGTCCCCTCCCAGGGAAGGTATTTTTTCTCCGAAGGGTTCTGAGTCTCGCGGATTGCGTCCTTCGGGAGGCGATGCCCTACAGGCTCTTCTGGCCTTCTCCGCGCTGCATCAGCAGGTGCGTCACCGGCGCGCACTGGCCTCGAAGCAAAAAGGATTTGAGACGATTGAGCCTCCTGCGGAGTTCGAGGCGTCAGAACAATTCGTTCTGGATGAAGTGCTGCAACTCGTCGCGGAGCGAGCCATCGCCATCACCGGCGCAGATGGACTGGGCATCGCTCTGGCAGAGAACAACGAAATTGTTTTGCGCGCTTCGGCGGGTGCGATCAAACCAGATGTGGGCCAGCGCATCCAGCGCGACTCAGCTTTTTCGGGAGCCTGTTTCCGCACTGCGCAAATCATCCGCTGCGACGACACCGAGACCGATGATCGCGTAAACCTCTACACCTGCCGGCAACTGGGCGCGCGCTCCATGGTAGCCGTGCCGCTCTGTGGCCGCCGACGCGTGATCGGACTGCTCGAAGCCTTCTCGGCTGAACCCTTCGGATTCAACGACAGTGACGTGGGTAGCCTCGAACTCCTGGCGGAACTGATTCTCGGCGCTCTCAAACCTGAGGACGAGGACCGCTTCGCACAATCGGCCGAGGCTGCGGAAGTGGCATTGGCTGCTCCCGCGATTCCCACGCAGGCACCTTCGCCGATAGAAAAAGTTCCCGCCGAAAAAGTTGCGGCGGCAAAGCCCGTCGAAGCGAAAGTCGCAGTGCCTGCTGAGCCGACGCAGCAACTCACCGATAAACCCAAGCTCGCGTCTGCAGATACAGCAAAGGCGATCTCCACGCCAGCGCCTGCCTCATTACCTGCGCCAGTACCTGAGCGCGGAATCGAACCGAAGCGCGTCGCCGAGGATGCGATTGCGCCTCAGATCGTTCGCGAAATCGGATCTTCGTCCGGTCGTCACCCAGCGCTTGTGTTAGTAGCAGTGATGATCTCGTCACTGCTGGTCGGCGGGATTTGGTGGAAGGTGAAGAACGCGCAGCTCGACGATGTATTAGTGAAGCCTGAACCGAAGATCACGAAACCGGGGCCGGTGGCGAAGCAGCCATCCACTCCGGACGCGACGTCACAGACGAATCCATCTTCGGCCAACTCGTCCGGCAACAGCATAGATGAGCAAACCAATTCCGCAGTCGATGAGGATACAAGCGCTGAATCCTTGAGCGGCAACATTACCCCGCAGGAGCTGGCCAAGCTACCTCGCGTCACCGGCATTCGCCATTGGTCTTCGGCAGATTCCAGCACGGTGGTGCTCGACCTGGAAGATCAGGTGCAATACGAAGCGCATCGCCTGACTGGTCCTGACCGCATTTACTTCGATTTGCACGATACCGCGCTGGCTCCTGAATTTGCCGGAAAGACCATCGAGATTGGCGACTCGCTCCTGGCGCGGGTTCGCGTGGCCCAGCCAGTAACGGGTTTGACCCGCGTGGTGCTTGAAACCAGAGGCAATTCAAACTATTCCGTCAGCCTTGAGCCGAATCCTTATCGCCTGGTAGTGCAAGTGCGAAAGCTGGGCGCGGATACCAAAACTCAGGTAAATCTCTTTCCTGGAGCCGAGGCGCAAAAGAAGTTGGCCATCGTTGTCCCACCTCCCACGCGTGAGGATTTGCAACTGCGAGCACGCGTGCCCAAGATGCGCATCGTTGTCGATGCGGGCCACGGCGGCTGGGATTTGGGAACCGTTGGCCGTCAGGGCCTGCTGGAAAAAGATCTGGTGCTCGAAATCGCCCAGCGTTTGGGCAAGCTGCTTGAAAGCCGCCTCGGCGCAGAGGTGATTCTCACCCGCATCGACGACAACTACATTCCACTCGACGAACGTGCCGGAATCGCAAATCAGGCGCAGGCCGATCTGTTCGTCTCGGTTCACGCCAACTATAGCGACCTGCCTTCGGCGCGCGGTGTGGAAACTTACTACACCAACCTTTTTGTGTCTCCCGATGCAAAAGATCTTGAGACTCGCCAAGGCACTCCCGGCAATAAGAATGCTGTGACCGCGTCGCTCTCTCCTGTTGAACTGCATGACAAGATCGAACAGTCGCGCCGACTTGCGGCTAGCGTGCAGCGTTCGCTTTACGGAACCTTGTCAGCGCAAAATCCCGGTCTGCGCGACCGCGGCGTGAAAGAGGCGTCCTACGTGGTTCTCACCGAGACTGCGATGCCCGGGATTCTTGCAGAAGTTTCCTTCGTCAGCAGTCCCACCGACGAGCAAAAGCTGCGCAGCAACGGCTACCGCGAACAGATCGCCGAAGCGCTGTACCGCGGCATTGCGCGGTACGCGGCGGGCTCACGTGGCGTGAAGGTGGCTAGCGCGGGGAAGTAGTACCGAGCCGCTAGTACCGAGTACCGAGAGGACGCCCGTTTTCACGCCCTCCGTTGTGATGTCTAACCTTGCGCCCACCCTCCCAATCGCGCAATCATGATCGAGGCCGTGACGGTGCGCAGAGACCGCATCGTCCCGTTTGGGGCCTGCGCCACCAAGATTTCGACCTGCAAGTTCTTTGACATCAAGATTTTGCCCGCAAGTGATTGTGCTCCATAGATTAATTCGGATTTTCGCGCTAAGGCAATGATCCCAATACACCCGGGGGGAGGGGGGTATACCCCGGAAGGGCAAATCCTCCCGTTTCGGGAAGGAACTCCGCAAACTTTATTTCAGCAAGAAATCCACAGACGATCTTACCGCTCGCAGCTGAAACAGGACGCAAGTGTTGACGCGCATCCGGCAGACTGCGTAGGTCCTTCGTCGGGCAAAGAACGCCCTCCTCAGGATGACAAATCGCTGGTTGAGCTGAAGTCAGTTTCCTGCCGGGACGCCGCCATACTTTTGCAGCCAGTTCAGTTCTTCGCGCACTTTGATTTTGCCGTGCCAGGGATTCTTGGCCAGGCTGTGGCCTTCGCCGGGGAAGATCAGCAGGGAGTTGGGAATTCCTAGCGAGTACAGAGCGTGCTCAAGGAGATAATCTTCGAGCACGGCTACGCGGATGTCGTCGGCTCCGGCTACCATGTGCGTGGGCGTGCGGACTTTTTCGATTTGGAAGAGGGCGGCTTCGTCGTGGTAGCGCTGCGGGGCTTCCCAGGGACGTCCGCCTAGGAAGTACGCGTCGTCGATAGTGGTGTCGTCGTTGCCCCAGTTGGCGAGGTGCTCGACTGCGCCTGCTCCGGTGACTGCGGCTTTGAAGCGCGTGGTTTGCGTGATCAGCCAGTTGGTCATGTATCCGCCGTAGCTGTAGCCGCCGACGGTGAGATGATCGGGGTCGGCGATGCCGTCTTTCACCAGAGCGTCGACGCCTTCGAGAATGTCTTTGCCGGGACGTGACACGATTACGGGAACGATCTGTTCGAGGAACTTGTCGCCGTATCCAGACGAGCCGCGGTAGTTGGGCTCGAATACTAGCCAGCCGTTGGTGGCGGCTAGCGCTCCGCACTTGTACCAGTCGGCTTCGAAGTAGTCGCCGTCGGCTTCGGCGGGACCTCCGTGGATGAAGGTGAACATGGGCAGATGCTTCGCTTCGAATTTGCCGGGAGGATAGATCAGCATGCCTTCGATGGTGGTACCGTCATCGGCCTTCCAGCGATAGGGCTTGCCTTGGGGAAGGTCGCGCTCGGTGAAAAGTTTGTTGAAGGAAGTGATGGGACGTGCGTCGGCAAGCTTGTCGGCGCTTTCGGCGAGATAGACTTCGGTTGGCTTCTGCAGTGAGGAGTAAACGAAGGCGATGCGGGGCGAGTGAGCGGTTGCGGAGATGGTTTCGTACGTGCCTTGCCATCCGTTGAGTTTGTGCGACGATTGGCCGGGTTGAGTTGCCGAGTAGATGGCAGCCTCGGTTCCGATGCGCGCGGAGGCAAGCATTGTGTCGGCCGCTACCGCGTAGTGTTCGATTGGACCGATGAAGTCTTTGCTCCATTGCTCGATTGCGCCGGTGTCGGAGTCAACCCAATAGAGATGCGGCTGGAGATCGCGGTAAGGACCGGTTGGATCATTTTCGCTGCTGAAGAAAACGTGGCGATTGTCGTTGGCCCAGCGCAGGCTACCTTCGTAGGCCTGGTTGTGGGTTAGCTGGCGCGGTTGCGCGGCCGGTTTACTCTCGCTGCCGGCAGACGCGGGCGAGGGTGCCCGCGCCACATCTATGGCGAAGATTTCGGCGTCTGCGGCTTTTTCCTGGCGCTGGCTGATGGAGTTGGTGACGAAGGCCAGCTTGCTGCCGTCGGGTGAGGTAATCAGATCTTCTACACGCAGCGGGGAGGTTGCAATCGGGCTTGCGCCGGGAGTGAGATCGGATTCTTTTTCGGTGTCGGGTGCTTCTTTCGTCCCTTCGGCGGCGTGGCGGGCGAGAGCAGCGGCGAGGTCGAGGGCGAAGATGGTGTCGCCGCGTTCGGCGGTGCGATATTGCACGACATCTTTCCATTGTTTTTTGTAATCGTCTTTTTGGGCCTTGGTCCAGGGATTGCGCGTGGCGAAATAGATGGTGCGTGAATCGGCGGACCACGAGAACGTGTGGACTTCTTCCTCACCTTGAGTCAGCGGGATTGCTTCGCCGCCGGCGGGAGAAATGACGTAGAGCTGGCTTACTTCTTTGTCGCTGTCTTTATCATTGTCGTCGGAATCGGAATCCTTTTCGGAAGAGGTTTTGCGCTCGGAGAGGAAGGCGATCCAGCGGCCGTCGGGTGACCACTTGGGCTCGGAGTCGTGACCGGATTCGGTGAGTTGAATCAGCGTTGGTGCGTTTGACGATGCGTCTTTCGCGTCATTTTGGTTGAGCTGGTCGCGGCAGAGCCAGAGGTCATGGCGAAAGATTTTCTGATCCCAATCGGCGCGCTCGGTGGCGATCACGACGGAATTGCCGTCGGGAGAAATGGCTACGCTGTTGTAGCTGACTGAGTTGAAGAATTCGTCGAGTATGAGCTTGGGCTTGGCCTGGGCAAAAAGTGGAGAGAAGGAGACGGAAAGAGCAGCTAGCCAGAAAAACTTTATCGAGATTTTCATAAGGGCGGTGGGAAGTAGGGTTATACAACGTCGGGTTTGCCGGAAGCAACCTGCAGGCTGCGCTCAGTCTGAATTTTTCGGCCTATAGGTCGGGGTCATCCGCGTGCGACGTATCTACGGGAGATCCCTCACGCGGCTGAAGTACGCCGCGTTTCGGGATGACGCCGTCGTGGCAGAATGAATTCAAAATTAGACACCTCACAGGCGTTGACTTGTGGTCAGGAACAGCGCTGCACGTGGACTGGCGGGGAGTGACGTTTTACTGTGCGGGCTCGGAGTTCTTGAGAGCTTCATCGAGAGACTGGCCGGGATGGGAAGCGCCTTGTACGACGCGCCAGCCGTCGTCATATCGGCGGAAGCCGACGGTTGAACGGTAGTGAGCGTCGCTGGAATAGAAGACTGCGCCGACTTCGTTCAAAGGAATCCAGCGCCAGGTGAATTCGACATCGGCAGTGGTGTCCTGCTTGGCGATGCCGGTGATGGCAACCAACTCGCGGCGCGCGGCACGGATGGTGAGGAATTGCTTTTCGGCGTCGCCGGGAGCGATCAGGCTTTGGAACGTATCGACGCCGGAGGGAGTGAGCGTGACGTCCCAGCAAGGCGGCGGGGCGAGAGCGGGCGGGCATGGGGAGTTGGTGGCGGAGATCCAGCCGCGATGCTGGAGCGCGAGGTAGTCGGGCGAGAGATAGTCCTTGTTGGCGACTACGCCGAGGCGCAGCTGAAATTGCTGTTGGATGCGGAAAGTGTCGGAGGTGGCGATCAGGTCGGCGGCTAGACGGCGGGTCAGGTAATCGCGCGGGGAGCAGGAGGTGAGCAGGAGGAGGCTCACACTGACCAAGGTCAGGATGGATAGCTTTCGCATGAACGAGAGGCAATCGATAAGGAAGCGAGCCGAACGCGCGAATTATTGCGTCGCAAAAAGCGCGACGCATCGCGCGGCTCGCCCGGATCCTTCGCTGCGCAAAGAACGCTTGCTCAGGATGACAAGTCTACCGGATTGTAACGAAAAGCGAGCGCTTCTGTGGCAGGAAAGGGCGGGAGGTGATTTGGCCTTCGAAGCGAGCCGACCAGCGGCCGGGGATTGGGGTGGTGCAGTTGGGACAGTGGCCGTCTTCCGTTAGCCGATAGTCTTTGATCAGGTAGCCGTGGCGTTTGATCAGAGTTTGGTTGCAATTTGGACAGCGCGTGTCTTCCCATTCGCCTACCATGCCGGGGAGGTTGCCGGCGTAGATGTAGCGCAGGCCCGACTGGCGGCCGATTTCGACGGCGCGCAGCAGGTCTTCAGAGTTTGTGTCGCGAGCGACATCGTTTTGCATTTTGTAATCGCCGTGAAAGGCGGTTACGTGCCATGGAATGTCCGGTGAGATGCTGGCCAGGAATTCGGTGAGGCGGCTGAGTTCGTCGACGCTGTCGTTAAAGCCGGGGATTAGAAGCGTGACGATCTCGAGCCAGAGTCCGGAATCGTGGATGCGGCGGATGCTCTCGATGATGGGAGCGATCCGGCCGCCGAGTTCGTGGTAGTGACGGTCGTCAAAACTCTTGAGATCGACTTTGTACAGATCGAGCCAGGGGCGCAGGTATTCGAGAACCTGAGGAGTGGCGTTGCCGTTCGAGACGAAACCGGTGATGAGTCCTGCGGCTTTGGCTTGCTTGAAGACGGCTACCGCCCATTCGCTTGTGATCAACGGCTCGTTGTAGGTGCTGACCAGAATCTTCGCGCCTTGGGCGATGGCGTCGCGCACCAGAAGTTCAGGCGAGGCTTCGAGCGGAGGGGAAACGGCGGTGGGATCGCGCAGAGCTTGCGATGTTACCCAGTTTTGACAGTAGGCGCAGTGCAGATCGCAGCCCAGCATGCCGAAGCTGTAGGCGAGCGCTCCGGGATGGGCGTGGAAGAACGGTTTTTTTTCGACCGGGTCGCACTGGGTTCCGGCGGTGTATCCCCAGGGGACGTAGAGCGTCCCGCCGCGGTTGTAGCGGACTTTGCAGACTCCGGGTTGGCCTTCAGGGATGGGACAACAATGTCCGCAGGCGAAGCAGCGGACGCGGTTGTTCTCGAGTTTGTCGAAGAGCGCGGGATCGGCTTCACGGACTTGCTGGTCGAGAACAGTGCGGAGGGTGGGCACGGGGAACTCTGGATCTATTCTAACGCTCGGGGTGCAAGCGCGGGTCCGTGGTGGAAACTCGTTGCGAGCCTTGTGGTGCGGGTAGGGATCCTTCGACTGCGGCGATGCTTCGCTTTCGCGAAGCACCGCCTTCGCTCAGGATGACAGGGTACTGGGAATTTTTTTAGCGGCCGGGGGCGGGTTTGGCGGTTGATTCGTGTTGCTCGTACCAGATTTCGGCTTTTTGTTCGATGGCTACGGCTTGGGCGTGCGTCATGCGGGAAGAGAGGATCTCGGCAAATGTCTTGCTGTTCGGGTCTCCGGCGGCGCGGGCCAGGACGGTCCAGAAATAGGCTTGGGTCAGACTCGCTGGGACGCCGCGGCCTCCCCAGTAACGAGTGCCGAGTGCGGCCTGAGCTTTCACGTTGCCGTTCTCGGACGCTTTGAGGAACCAGGACGCGGCTTGCTTGTCATCCTGCTTCACACCATCGCCGGAAGCGTAACGCATGCCTAAGGCATATTCGGCCGCTGGTTCTCCTTTGTCGGCGAATTGGCGGAGTTGGTCGAGGGTCGCGGTCTCGACGGCCGGGGTTGCCGGGACGACGATAGCCTGCAGTGGCGCGTGCGTCGAAGCTAAAACTGTTTGTTCCCCAATTCGTCCGCGGCCCTGGAGCTTTTCCTGAATCCATGGGGCGAGGGTGTAGCCGAGCACGAGAAAGATGATGGCCGCGACCACGACGAGAAAGTAAAGATGGACGCGAGGCAGGCGAATACCGCCTACTTTGTCGGCATCGGTCGAAGCATCTTTGCCTTCGGGTTTCGGTTCGGGGTCGCGAGCGAACAGAATGCCGGGAGGCGCGGAAGATCTTGGAGAAGCGGGAGCCGGGGCGGGTTGATGGACGCGAACGGCGCGATTGACGGCGGCAACAATCGTCTCCGCGAAGCGCTGCAGCACTGCGCTGTCGTTCTCACCGAAGGCGTTGGGTTGCGCGGAAAAAACTTCGAGCAGGCCGACCACTCTTTCGCCGAGGCGAATGGGAGCGGCGAGCATGGAGCGAATGCCGAGGGCGCTACAACTCTGAGGATCCACGCGCTCGTCAGTCTCGGTATCATCGCAGCGCAACATTCTTCCGGTGCGCACGCATTCTCCAGAAAAGCCTGAACCTACCTGCAAGGTTGCGCCCACGGGCGGAGCACTGGGGCCGGCGCTGGCGCGGCAGATCATCGTGCCGGGATCTTTGGCGGCCAGGGCGATCGCAGCGCCCGATGCCCGAAGCAGGGATTGCGAGCGGGAAGCGACCAGGGAAAGAACGGCCTCCAGATCGGAGCTGAGGGACTCCGCTTCGCGCTGGACCGCGGAGGCGGCAGTCAGCGTATCGGTATAGTTTGGCCGGGTTGCAGAAGGCAGTGAGGCGGCGGAAGGCTGCGCGCCGGAGGACGCGCCGTTGGCGGCCGCAGCCATGGCATTCAAGAACAACCACTCCTGCAGACGGTGCAGAGCGGAGTTGTTCAGAGCTGGCAAGCTGAGGCCGACACGTCCGTCCTCGTCTGACCACACTACGCGGGCCGGCGTGGAAATCTGTCCTCTGGCCTCGGCGAGATCGAGAGACAACTCTATCTGCTGGCCGGTTTTCATCGGCGACGCGCATTGCAGGGCCACGCCGACCTCGCTGATGTCGAGGACTTCGTAGAGATCGATCATGCCACTGTTGGAAGCGCCGCGGAAACTCGCGTAGGCAGGCGCATGCACTTTGTGACGCACACGACGACGGCGGTTCAGCGAAACAGGTCGAGACGCCTCAGCGATAGCCGACATAGGGACGAATCCTAGTCTTGCTGGTACATATTAACCCGATATTGTGGAAAAGTAGCAGGAGAAATCGGAAGGTAAACGGGGGCAGGGAAACGCCCAAAACTTAAGACTCTATGCCGAACGACGGAGAAGGCGGGCCTGATGCAGGCTGGAGATGCGGGAAATGGCGGCAACCATCATGCTGGAAAGGAGTTGCATCGTGGCGACGTCGCGTTCGTTGAAGGCGCTGGGGGAGGATGACAACACTTCGAACACCCCTAGGGTGCGGCGATAGTAGCGCAGGGGGGAGACCAGAATGGAACGGACTCCTAAACGACGGCAACTGGCCAGGTCGACGCGGGGGTTGCGTTCGGCGTCGTGGCACAGCATAACTTCGCCGGTGCGGACGGCTTCTGCGGAGATGCCGGCGTCGGTTTGCAGGCGGACACCTAGATCGGGAGCGGTACGGCCGGCGCGGGCGCGGCAGACAATCTCGTCGCCGGCACGCAGGGCAATCGCGGCGCCGGTTGCGCCGGTGAGATGCTGGGCGCGTTCCGTGATGGCACTGATGGCGGGCTCAAGATCGAGCTCAGCGGCGTGAATGTCGACTTCCTGTCCGACGTGTTCTCCGGCATGGACAGCGCGAAAACCGGAAACGGGATGAGCTGCATTGGCGACGCGAAGCTGGCTGCGAAGCGCGATGGAGGGCACGCGAGCGTGATGATCGGCGACGTTCGCGAGTTCATCGTTCAAGATGTGCGGATCGGGGACGGTACGAAGCAGATCGCGAACCAGACTGTCGAGTTCGGAATCGGTGATGAGGTGAGCGGTCTGCTGATGGCGAAGGGATCCGCCGAGAACGCGGGAAAGACTGAGCAGCGAGGGATTGCCGCAAGCTAGGCAATAAGGCCGGCTATTGGTGGTGATCAGTTCACACTGGACGCAAAACGTAGCCGACTGAAGAGGAACGAAATGAACGTCCTTGAAAGCGTTGCCATAAATCGTCTTGCCAAACATGATTGCCTTTCCCGCCAAAACTGAGAGAGATCAAGGTAAACAGGGATGGGTGAGTTTGGCAGTGGCCGGGATGGTTCCTCATGTGGAAAAGTCGGCATTTCATGGTCGAAACTCGGCGCTGGGCAGGCAGTTTGACAGGGTGGGCTTTTCTGCGCGGCTATTGATTAGGTACGGAGGCTGGGTTAGAATTAATGCACTTCTGAACGACCTGGGGGAACCATGCAGTGGACAACGCCAACCTTTGAAGAAGTTTGCTTGAGTTGCGAGATCAATTCTTACGCCAGCGCGAAGTTGTAACTGTCGGCCTCGACTGGCGCTTGCTCGAGCCTGAATCACGCGTCAATCGGCGCGTGCGCTGGTGTTTTACATTGCCTCGTTGGGGAGGCACTCCCCAGTTTTGCTTGCTGTCACCTAAAAGAGCCGCGACCAAGGCCCCAGGACGATCAGAGCGTTGTCTGAGAGCGACTCCTGGACAGGGGAACTTGTTCACTCGATTAGCCAAAACAATCGCGAACCTCGGGTCTGCATATCGGGGCCGGACCAAGGGCAACGCCTCCTATCCGATCCGGTGGACAAGCTTTCGAGTCCTCGGATGCAATCGCTCGGTGGGTAGTGAGGAAGACCGGCGAAAAGAGTTTTGCGTTCTCATCCAACCATTTGGACAGCCAGACCGCGGCGACGGTCACAACGAGTGCGAGTGCCAGCATCAGCACCCAGGCTGCCACCGTTTCACGGAGTCTTCTTTTTCCTACCTTTGTTGCGATCAGCTTTGCTCTGCGCGGAAAAATGTACGACGAACGACTACTTGACTGCATGGCAGTACCCTCCCTCTGCCCCCTTCCGCAGTGTGCCGTCGATTCGCAGTAGTGCTGTTTACTACTTTGACTTTTGTTACGAAATCCGAACAAAAGCCGTTGCCACCCGCAGTCTCCTGCCGGCGCGCTCATCCAGGGGTCCTCCGCTTTGGGATGGCAAAGCGGCTCAAAGGATCGTTGCGATCCTTCGCGAACATCTTCAGCGCAGCGCCGCTGCCTAGAAGCTCTATTCAGAAACCGCCAGCTACTGCAAGCCTAACGCGACGCCTGCACCGCGCAGCCGCCCGTGGCATCCGACGTAACACAAGTCTGATTGCCTAGAGTCAAGAAGTGAACCTGTGAGGCCCCAGCTCCCATTCCCGTAGCCACGGTGTTGTCGATAATGCCGCTCGTGCCTCCGGCTGCGGCTATCGCATTGGTTGGGATCGGGACTACGTTCGTCCACGTTACCGTGTTGGGCGCCGTGCCATCGATCGTAGTACCCCCCACCGTTTTTTTAAAGCTCGGAATCGAAGAGCCTGAGTCGTCGGTGCCGGCTACGGCTGTTACTAGCTCTACGTTGCCGTTCGGGTCGAGCATGTTTTAAGGAAAGCCCAAAAATTTAGGGGAGAGAAGGGATTTCCACAGACATTTCCACTTGGAAGGCCGCCGATGGCACGGCGGGACCGGCAAGCAGGATTTCGATCTTAACATTCAAGGCAGCAACAAAGATTCCATCCAGAAGCCCGCTTCCGACACAAAACCATTTGACTGGCGAGAACCTTGGAGGGTACGATGCCTCTGAGATCACCAAATTAGTTAATAACGGAGTGTGGGATGGGCATGGCTGCTTTCCGCAAGTTGGTAAGTTGCGTGCTGCTGCTTATTGTGCCTGCTTCGCTGTTTGCAGCGGATCAACCTTCCGCCATGCTGTATAGCCACGGAACGGCACTCCTCAATGGCGACAGCATCCCAAGGTCGTCTGCCATCTTTTCCGGAGACTTGGTACAGACTACTGCGGACTCCGTCGCCAACATCAACGCTACAGGTTCCACCGTCCTGGTTCTGAATGACTCGCTGGTTCAGTATGAGGGTAGCACTGTCAAATTGGAGCACGGAGGCGTAACCATATCGACCTCGAAATTACTGGCGACTCGGGCTGGCGCCGTTACCGTGTCACCGGCCGCTGGAGTTTGGACCGAATTTGAAGTCCGGGATGTGGATGGTAGGGTCCAGATCGCGGCGCGAAAGGGAGACCTGACCGTCAGCGATGACACGGGTACGACCACGCTGCCGCAAGGTCAGCAAACCACTCGACAGGAATCACAGACGCAGGACGATTCACAGACACAGGACGATTCACAGTCGCAGACCAACGGCAAAAAAAAGAAGAGGAAAGAAATAGTTGGAGCTGTTCCTGCTGCAGGGGGCGGGAGCCTCGACTCCCCTTGGGCAGTCGGAATTGGAGGAGGCGCCATTCTCGCTGCGACGGCTTGGATATTAATCCAGAGCGACAATCCTGCGAGTCCCTCAAAATAGCCGCATCCGACAGGGCGGCCCTGCTAATCCCTAAATTCCTTGAGCGGGTTTAGAGCGCATCTTAAACTGCTGGGGAATGCGGCTACACCAACTGCGTTGCCTTCCACTAAAGATTAAAGAAGACGCTCTCCGCCGGTGCGACGCCGGTCTCTACCCCTCGACCTGCTCAAGAAGGGCGGACATTTCGGGCAGAACAAAATGCGGACCCAAGAAATCGCGTATACGCTGCGCTCAAAAGTGCCAGACAATGCCGCCGCCGGCAAAAATATTGTGTTGACGACTTTTGCCCGTATCGACGTTCAGTTGCGGCACACCCGACCAGAAGTCTCGGCCTTCACCGCGCAGGGTGAAGTTCTTGTAGATCCTCACATCGAGTCCCACACCACCTTGAAGTACCCCGGTACTGGTTCCGGTTTTTCCCGAGTTCGGCCCCCCAAACTGGAGTGTGGAACTTTCATTGAAATGACCGAATCCGCCCCCAAAACTGACCCAAGGAGAAACTGCCTGTTCGGAAAAGACGTTCAGTCGTGCCGCGGGAGTCACGAAGTAGGATGAGTATTGTTTGGGGGTCACGTCCTGGGCGGAGTGAACCTTTTCGGCAACGTCCACGACGAACGGAACTTCCAACGCGAGGGACCAAATGTTTTCCTCAACGACGTGTCGGGCATAATTCACTTCGAAGGTCAACCCGTTGCCAAAGTGCAGGTTGGGATCATAGGAGGGGGCACCAGGGATGCCCTGATTGGCTATGAAGGTACGCCCAATGATCCCCGACAATTCGTTCTTTTGCGCCGCGGCCTGTGCCGCGAAGGTACAAACTGCCACCAGGACCCCGATGGTGAGGTGTTTCAGCGACATTTGTCCTCCTAGAGTCGTCCTAGAGTCGTCCGTTCGCTGCGAAATAAGTTTCCGCCTAGGTTAGCACGACTTGGGTTTTCCGTCGTCACACTTTTCCAACGACAGATTCTCCGTTGAACGATCGCATACAATCCAGCTCAACCGCAAGCTCTTCCAAATTCGTTGATGCAGGATGCAATTATTTCTACTGCGCCAACAAGTCGCCATTGTCAGACGCAGTAAGGCGTTCTCCCAGTTCCTCATCCCCGATGGCTCGAGGCCGTCTGCGTTTGGGTGACTCAGTTGAAAGCCTGGAAGCGGCCAACCCGCAAAGCGCATAAAACAGCGCAGCATTTGCCGGGATCTGCAAATTGAAATCCACAAAGCTATGCAACAGAATTCCCGTACACCCCAGCAAAGCGGCGAGCGACACCGCTGCATCCCATTGGGATTCCCAGCGGCGGGAAGTCGGAAATCCGGACTGGTACAGGCGCACAAGAAACCAAAGCATCAGCCCGAAGCCGAGCAAGCCGGTCTCCACCAACAGCTGCGCATAGTCATTATGCGCTTCATTGATGAACAGGTTCGTATAGAAGCTTCGGTAATGCGGGTAGATCGTGGGGAAAGTCCCTAAGCCCCACCCTAACACCGGCCGATGGGAAAACATTCTGAAGCAGTCCTTGGTGATATCCCAACGGATGCCAGGGGCCAGAGCTCCGAGTCGACCCAGCACCTGTCCCCTGCCCACAAAAATCAAGAGAGCCAGAATAGAGATACACAGGGCCATGGATCCGAGCGCTACGCGAAGGCTACGCTTCTTTTCGAAAGCCAGCGCAGCGAACAGAATGATCTCAAGAACGAAAGCAAGCATTCCTCCTCGCGAGCCGGAAAGGAAAATCGTGGCGGCCATCAACACGGCGCAAAATCCGACCAATGCACGCTTTTCCGCTTTAAAGATATTGCCCATACTGAGCACCAACGGTATCGGTACCAACATCTCCATCAGACCAGCATAGTGGTTGTGGTTGACATAACTTCCGTAGATCAATCCACTGGCGAAGTGTGGACTATGAACCCAATAGATCCGTCCGTTAGGGCGCAACTGCTGGAGGAGTGCAAAAAATGCGTAGAGGACGCCGAAGACGCCCATCACCTGGGCGAATAGTCTGCGAGTGTGCTCCTCTCTGACGCATTCTGCCGCGACAAGGAGCATTATCCCGTACGAGACGTATTGAAGTGTCTCGTATTTCGTGACGTAACCGTATGCCGACCGGCGCAGCACAGCCTGGGCGAGAACTAGCCCGAAAAATAGGAAGGTTGGGGGGTACAGCGGATTCTTCGATAACTTTAATTGCTCGGAAACAAGTTGATTTGCCGCCCAAAGAAGGAACAGAGCTGCCGCACCCGCCTCGAAGGCGAAGGTTGACCACTCCTCGACCGCACCGAACGCCAACACCGCGAAAATCAGAAGCGTGCAGAGGCCGAGAACGAGCACACGTTGCAGGATTCGCGACTCGCGACCTCGCGGGGGCCCCAATTCAATAGAATCAGTTGTGTCGACAACGACGTGTGATGCCATCTAACTTCGTCCATTCATGATCTATTTTTCCACTAACTTGAGATCGTCGATCCAAAGCTCGCCCCGGATCAGGCGATCCGCAGGCTGGCGGACGATTTTCAACAATACTAGACTGGTATTCGGGCCGGTGTGGAATTCTGCATGTTGCAGACGCCAGGGATTCGTACCCAATATCTCGTCGGTGAGGACGTAGGAAGCACTGGTGTAAGGGTCCGTGATCGAGAAACGCGGACCGCTAGCAGTCTCCAATTCTTCCGACCTGTATTCAGCACTGAACTCGTATTCGGTGTTGGGTTTTACTGGGATAAACTGGAAAATCCCCGCTTCCGAGGCGTTTTGTCCATCAAAGTTGATCGACAGCGATTGGGTCCCATCATGAAACTCCGTCGTGTCTATGGCTAGGGCAGTGTGCGGATTCGGCTGATACCACCAGTCAAACCCCCCATTTAGTATGTCGAGCTCGAATCCCCCGTTAACGATCAGGTTGTCGGGAGACGCAATGTAAGGCTGAAGCGACGGATTCAGACTGGCGAGCTGTTGCCAGGTATTTTTTGCTGCTGCGACTTCCTGATTGGCGATAAGGAAACGAAAATAGGGAAATGCAAGCTTCGTCGGAAATGTCTGTTGCAATCCGATCAGATGGTTCCAGACGCTCTCTGTGGCGGCTACTTGTTGTTTGGAGATGAGCAAATTTATAAAGGAAAAGTACGGATCCGGCCTTCGCGGAAGTACCTGCTCGACAATCTGATTCGCGTCCTCCGTCGAGCGCCAACACAGTTGAAGGGTAGCGTCGACCCTACCCGGATCGGTTGCCAGAACTATGCCGAAATCATGAAGTGCCCTTTCTCGATCGCCCTGAACCAAAAAGAGGAGGGCGGCATCCCAGGCCACATGCGGGGTATTCGGATCCGCTTCTACGGCATGCTCCACACTCTCTGCCTGCTCTCTGGTGCGCCCAGCTACCTGATAGCCACCCGCCAAATCCAACCAGCATTGGGCGCTGTAGGGATTCAAACGTAATGCTGTCCGATAGTTTGAAATAGCATTGTCCAAGTTCGCACCAGACAACTCCAGAGCTCGACCAAGCAATTCGCGATATTCGGCGTTCGTCGGTTCGAGGCGAATGGCCCTTTGGAGATTCGGAAGGTCCGGAACAGCTTCCAGCCGACTCGCGAGGTATTGCCGCAGAGACAATTCGAAGTACAGCGCCATGAGGATCAAGCAGGCGGCCGCAAAGGCAATCTTCCGAAGCGGGGAGCGTAGTTTAATCCGCATTAGGACCCACAAAGATTAATCTGAATCTCTGGAACCCACGGTCCGCCAGTTGGAAAAAACGCCGGTTAACCGCGGGAAGAACGCCTACCAACAGGCTAAATCGATACGGTGTGTTTGGCGCACCGAGAGATAATTGTACACCGGCTGAGACGACGGAGCCCGTGAATGCAATGCATAACGCTTATGCCCCGCCACGGGATTCGCCCGAGTACAAAGCCACAATACTGGGCTGTTTTGATGCCGTGATGGACAGAAGCGCCCGTGAGGTGGCCGCGTAAATTGCGCAAGAAGGTTATTCAAGAGGCAGGCTTCCGGCAGGTAATCACAAATTGTTCGACTAGGCGCTGTTCGCCTTCCATCGTCCAGGAGATCCGCTCCATGGCAATGTCGGCGAAGTCGCGGAAGAGTTCGTATACCCGGGCTTGATTCAAGAACAGAACAAACCCGGCGCCGGCGAGCGGACCCTCTGTAATATCGATGAAGCCATCAGGCTCAACCATGGTCCCGCGACCATATCCCCATGTGCGATCACTAAAGAAGGAGGAGAGGAACTGCGCACCCGGCTTGAGTATGCGGCGTATTTCGCCCAATGCACGTCTTACAACGCCCCAGCGGTTGCAATAAAGGCTGACATTCTCCACGACACCATCGAAAGTGGAGTCGGGCCACGGGATGGTCGAGTAATCGCCAACGCGCAGGTCGGCCGTTAATCCTTCCCGCGAAAGGCGTTCGCTGGCCTGCCTAATTGCGGTCGAGGAGCCATCAATCCCGGAGACGGTGAAACCTTCGCGCGCCATAAACCAAACGTTGGCACCAGGCCCGCAGCCAACTTCCAGCAGGCGAACATTCTTGCGGTCGGGAACCCGGTAAAAATTACGTGCAACAAAACGGATTACATGTTCCGGGGGGTACTTACCCCATTCTCTGCTCCTGAAGACCTCTTCCCATACGGGATCCCAACCTGAACCCGCGTGAACTCCTGACATGTCTCCTCCACACGTCAGACTTTACACCCTGAAACTCAAAGCAGCCCACACCCAAAATTGGTTCCTGTTTTTGTTCGTCCTCTCTTGCTAAACTCAAGGATCAAAGCCATGATCGGCACTGAAGACAGGGGACAGGTCGAACCCCTGAGGCGGTGAACGGGCATTCTACCCTAAATTCCTCTTCTATTCGCGCGGATTCCCTTTTATGCCGAAGCCAAGATTGTTTGTTGGAGTCTTGCTCGTCGCCGTCTTCGCAATCACGATTTCTGCTGTCCTCCATTCTGGAAGTTTTCTGGTCGTGGCAAATGTTCACCGAACAGATGCGATTCTAGTTCTGGCCGGTGACGTCAACGATCGCCGGTATCAAAAGGGCGTCGAACTGTTACGTCGAGAATACGGGCAACAGCTGTTGGTGGACGCATCCGAAGATGTTACGCTATACGGCCATACTTATGCGGACTGGGCACGTCGGTTCGTCTCAGAAAACCCTGCAGAAGTCAGAGACCGTGTACGCGTGTGCCCGATACGTGAAGATTCGACGGCGGCCGAGACCAAATACGCGGCCAATTGTCTTTCGTACCTGCCTGTGGGCAGCCGGGTTTTGCTGGTAACCTCTGATTACCACAGCCGCCGCGCACTGTCGGTGTTTAGCAATCGCCTTCCGTCCTATCGCTGGTATGTGGCACCGGCCAGTGACCCGACACAATTCGGTGTCCGATGGTGGCAGCGCCGAGAATGGGCCAAAAATGACGTGCGGGAATGGCAGAAACTGCTCTGGTGGGAGATAGTTGAACGCTGGACTTAGTGTAAAACCGCTAGTTCAAGCAGTTGTGAGGAGGGTTCTCGATGGTTCTTCAAGCCCTCAGTGGGACAAAACGGTTTGTTCACGCAATCATCGCCCTAGACGTTTCCACACAGAAATCGATAGGCATATCCCGCAGTAGCTGCAGCACCCGATCATCCTGTCGGGCCAATGCCTGCTGTTCCAGCTCTCTTAGTTCCGCTTCAATCCTTGGCACCGGGTGTGCCTCGACAGCCAGCACGCGTGCGAAAGCGGTAGGAGTGACACGAGAGTCTTCGTACCAGAGCTGTTCGTGCAACTTCTCACCCGGCCGGACCCCTACGAACTGAATTTTAATGTCTTTGTTCGGCCGTAGCCCCGACATCTCAATCAACATGTGCGCCAAATGCGTGATTCTTAAAGGGTCACCAAAGTCTAGAGTGTAGATGGTTCCGTTTGATACGAGGGTGGATGCCTGCATCACCAATTGCACGGCCTCCGGGATGGTCATGAAGTATCGTGTCATCTCCTCGTGCGTGATCGTCACCGGTCCTCCGGCGGCGATCTGACGCAGAAATATGGGTACCACACTTCCGCGGCTTCCCACCACATTTCCGAAGCGCACGCATGCGATCTGCGAAGTATGCCCGTTGGTCGAAGAAGCCAGTCTGCGCACCAGCAGTTCAGCCACTCTCTTCGTCGCTCCCATGACGCTCGTCGGCCTCACTGCCTTGTCGGTCGAGATCATCACGAATCTTTTAGCCTTGAATTCGATCGCCAGCTCGGCCACGTGACGCGTGCCCATCACGTTGTTCAGCACCGCCTCGCAAGGGTTCTGCTCCATCATCCCTACGTGCTTGAAGGCGGCTGCATGGAGCACAACCTCAGGCCGGTGTCGCTCAAAGATACGCTGCAACTGGTGACGGTCGCGGATATCACCCACGATGGGTACGATCTGGGATGGGGATACAATCTCGGCCAGTTCGTTTTGCAGTTCGAAAATCGAATTCTCGTCGCGGTCAAGCAGTATGGCTTTGCTCACGCCCAGTCTTGATACCTGCCGACTGATCTCAGAACCGATGGATCCTCCCGCACCAGTTATCAGCACGTCTTTCCCTTCGAATCCGCTAACGACTTCTGAGTGCGGTTTTTCCAACGAGGAGTTCGACCCCGTGAGCACATGCTCAGGATTAAGCTGCGCGGAAATTCGGACGTCGCCCTGCATGATGTTGGCTGCCGAGGGAAGCAGTCGTACTTCCGCACCGAACTGCGTCGTCGCTTGCACGATTTCAGCGATGCCCTCCAATTTTGCCTCGGCAATGAACACTATTTCCACGAAATGGTTGACCAACACAGCCGGTAGGGCGTCGCGGAGTCCCATCACGGGAAACCCGGCGATAGTTCGCCCGTGCAGTTTCTTGTCCGGCGAGAGCAAGCCCACGAGTTCGATGTCCCCCTGCAGGCTGACCTGGCGCACTCCTGAAGCCAATGTGTCGCCCGTGCCCAACAACAAAGCACGGTGCCGATGCGCGGTCGTGATCCTCGAATGTTCGAAACCCGCCCGACGCAAGGCTCGCAATGTTGCCGCCAGCAGCAGAAACAGCCCTAGATCGATCAGCACCACGCTGATCGGGATAGCCATGACCGGAAATGTTCTCGCCAAGGCAAGGCGTGCGAGCAACAACAGCATGCTAGGCAGGGCTGCACCCAAGGAGAGGGAGAACAGATCGCGTAAATTGAAGTAACGCCAGATACTGGCGTAGGCTCCCAACAACCAAATGCAGACCGGCCGCAGCACTATGATCCCGGCCAGCCATGTCAACATTATTGAACGATATCGCAACGGGACGGCACCGTCGAAGCGCAACTGGAAGGCTAAGAAAAGCGCTAGCCCAGCGGCACCACTATCCAGCAATAGTTGAGTGAAGCGGCTGAATAGCAGTTCCGGTACCCGATCATTCAGCAGCGCACAGCCGCGCAACAGACGCTCGCATTGTTTGGCAATGAAATCATGCCCAGTAGACTTAGCGACTGGCATAAACGATGAACTCATCTACTGGTCCGCCCGAACGGTCTCCAGAATTCGTACATGTGATTTGCAAGCCTAAAATGCGACCTTTTCACCAAGAAATCGTGCTAAAGCGCCTTTGTTTTGCGACAAGTGTTTCAGAAACTACTCTAAGCGTCAATTTTCTTGGCGCCCACGACGGCTTCAGAGTCATAGTAGCCTCTGCTCGACTTTGCCCCATAGTAATAGTAGTAGTGGTCGGGTGATCCGAGGTCAATTCCATTCACGACGACACCCAGCACCCGGGCATTTACCTGCCAGAACAGATCTGCCGCTCTCCGGAGTGCGTCCTTAGTCGTTTTCCCCGAACGAATCACCAAGATGACCGAATCGGATTCCACTGACAGGATCACCGGATCGGTGACCGACAGTGCAGGGGGCGTGTCGATAATTACGTGATCATAATCCCTGCGCCACTGCGCGATCAGGGATTTCATCTTGTTTCCACCGAGTAGTTCGGCTGGGTGGGGAGGGGGCGGACCGGCCGGCAAGATACGCAAGCTCGGAACCTGGGGATAAAACGCGACAACGGATTCCATTGTGGTCGTGCCTTCCAGCACGGTACTCAGCCCACCCTCATCGCGACCGAGGCCGAAGGCCCGGTGCACACCGGGGCGACGCAGGTCGGCGTCAACCAACAATACACGTGAGCCCCGTTGAGCCAGGACGATCGCACAGTTCACGCTGGTCGTGGTCTTCCCCTCCTGAGGCAGGGGGCTCGTCACCAGGAGCACTTTCGGAGGACTGTCCAGGGCGGACAACAAGATCGAGGTGCGCAGCGAACGATAGCTTTCTGCTGCTTCGGACTTAGGGCGATAGTAGGCGACAAGTTCGACCTTGGCCAAACTAAGTTTGGCCGGTTGCAAACTGCGCGTGTCAGCCCGTAGGAACTGGGGCACAACCCCAAGCGAAGGCAAACCCGATGCTAATTCCGCTTGCTCCGGTGTTCGCACGGTGTTGTCCAACGACTCCAGCAGGAAAGCAAGTCCGATTCCACCGCTCAATCCCAGGATAAAGCCGATAGCCAGATTGCGTGGAATGTCGGGCGACGAGGGCACAAGCGGCACTCGCGCCGAGTCGACGACTCGGATGTTATCGGAACGTAAGCCGGCCTCGAGGGTAGCCTCTTTAAGTCTCTGCAGCAGCCCTTCGTAGAGTGTGCGGTTGGCATCCACATCTCGCTTCAAAATGTTGAACTCAATGGCATTTTGATTGAGCTCATTGGCCTCACGTTCCTGCGCCTCCATCTCGGAGCGCACTAGGTTCTCTCGCTGCTGCGCCGCCAGGTACTCATTCTTGATCTGGCTGGCCATTCGCACCCCTTCTGCATCAATATCGCTCTGAACCTCATCCAGTTGGTTCTTGACCTCGAGCACCTTGGGGTAGGCAGCGCCAAACTGAGTCTTTAGTTGGGCGTATTCCTGCTTGAGGGTACTTTCTCGTTCTCGGAGGTGTGCAAGCATTTCGCTGGGGGATAGACCCATTAATTCCGGATTACCGCCTTCGGCGAGTTTGTAGTTCGCCTCTTTCTGGATACGATCGGCGCCGGCAGTGATCAATTCTTTGCTCAATTCGTCCAATTTGGAAGTGGTAAGGTTCTGCTTGTCATCAATGCCGACAATCCCTTTTTCCCGCTGGAAGCGAATCAGTTTTTCCTGGGAGGTCTCTACTTTTAACCTTAAATCCCCCAGTTGCTGGCCTAGCCAGTCAGCGGTCTCCTGAGTGGAACTAAACTTCGTTTCATAGTTCTGCTCTTTGTAAGCACTGACAAGTGCGTTCACGATGTTTGCGGCTAGGTGAGCATCAGCGCTCGAATAGTGGATCTCGATTATTCTAGTGTTGTTAAGCGTCAGGACTTTCAATCCACCCCGAAAAGTGTTTATCAGTATTGTTTCCTGGTTGGAGTCGGTCGCCGGCGTGGTCGCCCTCAGCTCGTTGTCGGTGGTCTGGGGCTTAGAGATATTGGTGAATTCTGGATTCTTGTCCAGTCCCAGTTTGCGGATCACCCGCATAGCCAGATTGTCACTTTTCAGAATCCGCACTTGGGTCTCGATGGCAGTCATGTAATCCTCGTAGTCTGGCATCGAGTTTGAGGCGTTGTCCTTAAAAGGCAACGCATCCGAATTTTCGTGATTGATCGCGATTCTGCCAACGGCGTCGTAAATCGGGGTGCTCTTGAACGTATAGATGCTCGTCAGAACCAAGACCACGAACGCGAAGGCAATGATTGTCCAGCGCCGCTTAGTCAGAATGACCCAGTAGTCCCGAATTGTGGTCTCTCGCAGAGGCATCGGCGTGTAAGTTTCGGGCACCGTGGGCGGCGGAAGCTGGATGGAAGTGTCGGCCGAGCCATTCGTCAGGCCTGGCTGTCGGAGCTGCGTGGGTCTAGATTTCATCGCCCGGGTTCGCTAGATGACCACCGAAATTATTAACGTGTGGTCGAATTCTAGCACGACTTTTTCGTTCACAACCAGGTGAAAAAGTGAATGCGCTCGTACCAGCCTTATTGGCCTTGCAGCGGAAGGCGCCTTTCAAAGCCACACCAGCCGCCAGAAGCAACGCTATGGCACTGGTGACGGACGCGTCGAAAAACCTTACACCGAAGGTCACCCTCCCGCCCTCGAGGCTAGGTCTTTTTGCATCCTACCCTGAGTATCGTCTGGCGCCGGAGAACGCGAAAAAAGAAGTGAGGGAGCTTGGCGCAAGAGGGCGGCAATACGGAGTATTGGGTAGAAGGCGAAAAGAGAGTCCGGCAGCGAGACCGTTTGCCACTCTCGCGGGCCGGAGCCGAAGGCAAATCTCGCGACGCTGCGGACGCGGTCCCAGCCGTGATCGGATAAGCGGAGCAACGCCAGCCAGCGCGCCACGTCAGTTTCAACATTCAACTCGGGCCGAAAGAGGTTCCGCTCGATGCGCGTGGCAATACCCTGGAGGACCGTGTCAGCGTTCACCGCGATGGAAAGGTCGTCGACAGGTAGCTGAACACCCATCATGCCCTGCGCCAGCGAGAACGCCAGCAACAGCATTTTCTCGGCACGCGCGGCGCGAGCGCGCGTTCGCAGGATTGCCCAATCCAAGTTGGGCGCTTGCAGGCACTTAGCGAAGTCGGACAGCCAGCAAAGGCGCTCCCATACGTGCTTTCCGCCGTGCACTGCGAGTATCACTACCAGATCCTCGGCCGAAAAAGTGGCAAGGCTCCGTCCGCCGAGCAAAAGCGTTCCCCGGCGCTGCCAAAGATCGTCAAAGTAGAAGCACTGGCCCATGTGCGGAGGGGCGATGTTCCAGTGAAGATCCAGGCAGATGGTCCCATCCGGGCCGACAAACTCGTATTCACAGTCGGAACTCAGGCGTGAAGCCTCTTGTTTGGGAGTAAGGGTCAGCGCAGGCCTAAAGCCTAAACCGAGAACGAGTTTTCGTGCTGCCGGAAAAGTTGCGGGGTCGATCAGAAGGTCTAGGTCCGATATCTCCCGCAGGGCGAGATTTCCATACAACAGGGCGGCTTGGACGGGGCCCTTATACGCCAGAACGCGAATGTTAGCATCCTTAAATGCATCCAGGACCTTTAGCAGTTCACCGGTCAGAAACAGATTTCGGTATGCGTTTTTCTCAAAGCGAGCCCTCAGTAGTTCCATAGGTGCAGAAGGCGCCGTTTGGGAAATTTGTTCGCGCAAGTGCCAGTAGAGAAGAGGCGAGACCCCATGTCGGTCTGCGGATTCGAGCAGCACTTCCCAGTTGAGTGCACATCTGCACAGAGCGCGGATCTTAGCCACATCCTCGGGTCTTAAGGTCGCTCTGGCGCAAGCTGTCAGCAGCCGTGACTCGTTGGTTAGGCTGTCAACAATGGGAATGGTGGGATTCAAGGCTTTCAAAGTTGGACTCCAAGACGGAGCCATTGTGCCCTTTGGTCCAAGAACTACTTGCGTTCAGCGATAACGGGTCATAGCGCCGGGCTCTCACTCGGCATGGATTCAGAAACGTGTCTCGTTGTTCAACGATCTCGCGGACGTCGCGATTCGAGGCTACCGCAACAATGATACATTACCGTAGATCGAGTGGTCTCGCCAGCGCGTCCATCCAGACGGTGCCCAAGCAACTAGAGCCATGACACGTCTTTCCGAATCATCTATTGTTTCCGCAATCTCCCAACAAGTTTCTTGCGCCTTGGCTGACGAAACCTTGATCCTGCAACTCGAGACCGGAAAGTACTTTCGTCTCAACCAGGTGGGCACTGCGACTTGGGAATTAATGCAGGACTCACACACCGTCAGGGAGATTTACTTGGAGATACTCGGCAGATACGAAGTGGATTCTCGGCGCTGGGAGAGGGACCTTTATGTCCTCCTTAAGGAATTGAGGGAAGCTGCGCTGATCGAGATCGAATGATTTGAACGGCTCCAGCGTCGGACAAGTCCACGTGAAACATCTGCAGCCAGTTTGAACCTTTGCCAAGATCCCAGCAGAAAGGTTAGTGTATGGTTGAGCAACAGTACACTACCACCTGAGTGAACTGTGGTCTCAGCAACCCCGGATTCGATCTAATTTGGCAGTTTATTCCTGCAATGAGCGTGCATTCTACGATTGCGATCATTCCTGCTCGAAGCGGATCGAAGGAAGTACCGGGAAAGAACCTACGCCTGCTTGCGGGTTTACCTTTGATCACACACTCCATCCGGTTCGCGCATCTCTGCCCTGAAATCGAACGCTGCATTGTCAGCACCGACAGCGAGGAGATAGCGAAGGTTGCTCGGGATGCCGAGGGCGAAGTCCCATTTTTACGACCGCCGGAACTAGCACAAGATTCGACGCCTATGCTTCCGGTGTTGCAACATGCGATCCGGCAAATGGAGTTGCAGGAAGAGAATCGCTATCAATTAGTGATACTGCTGCAGCCAACCTCACCCTTCCGGCTGCCGGAAGATGTTTCGCGGGCTTCGCAGGTAATGAAACAGGATCGCGAGGCTGTCGGAGTGGTTGCCGTTTCGAAACCCTCATTTAATCCTCGGGTAGTTTGCGTTGAGGAGACGAACGGTTACTTGGCGTGGCCATTTGATCGGAAGACGTACACGCGACGTCAGGACGCTGAGCCCATCTACCGCATCAATGGGATGCTTTACGTGTGGAGGCGGGACCACTTGATGCGAAGTTCAATCGAGCAACTCTATGCAGCGCCTCACCGCATTTTGATGATTCCCGAAGAGCGGGCTCTGGATATCGACAGCCTGTACGATTTTCAAGTCGCTGAGGCTCTGCTCGAATCAAGGATATTGCAATTGCCGTGGTGCAATGAGGCTCACTCCCCAACCCTGGGGCATCCCAGTAGGGCGCGATGGGCGGAGTAACACCGTCGAGCACAGCGCTGATTGGCTCCCTGTCAACGACATTGGGCATGGGCCATGATGTTTTGGGGGGCGAGGTCTCGAAGTGGGAGATGCCTTCATGAGGACCATCGCGGCAGTGACAGGAGCACGTTCTGACTACGGGTGCTTAGTTCCGGTCCTAAAGAGAATCAAGGCGGAACCGTCGCTGCAACTAATGCTATTTGTAACCGGGATGCACCTCTCTCCGGACTTTGGCCTGACCGTGCGTGAGGTGGAGCACGATTTTGAGATTAGCGAGCGAATCGAGACGCTGATTTCTTCCGATACTCCGGAGGGCATCGCTAAGTCTGTCGGTCTTGGCGTGATTGGCTTCGCCCAGGCGTATTCCCGTCACCGTCCTGACATACTTCTTGTCATGGGTGATCGTTTCGAAACTCTTGCAGCCGTGTCTGCGGCCTTGCCGTTCACTATTCCGGTTGCTCACATCTCGGGTGGAGAATCCACCGAGGGAGCTATCGACGACGCAATTCGACACGCCATCACCAAGATGAGCCATTTGCACTTCGTGTCGTTGCCGGAGTACGGTCGTCGAGTCATTCAAATGGGCGAACAGCCCTGGAGGGTGACTGTTGCCGGTGAACCCGGACTCGATAACATTTCCGCGACGCCTTCGTTGTCGATCGCCGAAGTGGAAAAGCGAATCGGGATGTCCTTGCAGCATCCGCCGCTCCTTGTTACCTTCCACCCCGCGACATTGGAACTTGGCCAGGCAGAGACGCAAGTTCCGGAGCTGCTCGCTGCTCTAGATACGATGGGAATGCCGATGGTTTTTACAGCTCCGAATGCCGACGCGGAGGGCCGTGTCATCGCCACCCGAATTCAGGATTTCGTGCGCCATCATCCAAACAGCCGTTATGTGACGAACTTTGGAACTGCGGCGTACTTTTCGATGATGCGCTGCAGTGCGGCGATGGTCGGAAATTCTTCCAGCGGAATCGTCGAGGCCGCCAGCTTCGAATTGCCGGTTGTCAACTTGGGATCCCGTCAGCAAGGGCGGTTGTGCGGCAAAAACGTTATTCATGCGGAGATGAAAGCCGATACAATTATTGGTGCGATCCGGTTGGCGGTGTCGCCTGAGTTCCGTGAGAGTCTCCGAGGGTTGGCAAATCCCTATGGTGATGGAAAGGCCGCGCCGCGGATCGTCGATGTTCTAAAGGCTGTGCCATTGGATCGCAATCTGTTGGTTAAGACTTTCTCTTCCAAAGGCGAATTCAGTTCGCGTGAAGAAGCGATGCAGCGAATCTAGGAGGGCGTCTGTTAGTAATGCCGGCTGCAAGTCGAGTTCGAGCTACCTTGAAACACACGGTGAAATTTCCTGTGCCCTGGGAGGTGGGCGGATTTTTTGGAGCTTGGGAGCTCTCCCATGCTGAAACGGTTCCGTGGCCGGAGCCCAACGTCTTTTTCGCTCTGGCAAGATACGTGGTTCCAGGACTACTGCGGGTGAATAGTTGCGTGCGACGGCTTTGGATTCCAGATTATTTCTGTCCGAGCGCGGTCCAGTTCTGGTCCGCATTGATCGAAACAGTGCCGTACTGTGATGATCCCAGGTGGCCAGAACCGAACTGGAAATCGTTACGGCCGGATAAGCACGATCTAGTGGTTGCCGTAAACTATTTTGGCGTTCGCTCCAAGGAGCCGTGGGAGCATTGGCGTTCGCGCCACGATTGCATTCTGCTCGAGGATCACAGCCATGATCCAGTGTCTTCCTGGGCTTTAACCTCTACTGCCGACTACGCATTCAGTTCGCTGCGGAAATCAATGCCGATCAGCGACGGGGCTATCTGTTGGTCACCTGTTGGACTTCCGCTTCCGTGTCCACCGCGCTCTGCCAACTCTGTTGGTGTTGAACTCAAGTTCGCTGCGATGGCAGCGAAAGCTGACTTGTTGGAAGGGAAGGCTTCTCCCGAGTTCAAGTCCCAATACCGCGAGTGGTATGCACACGGCAACAAATACCTCGAAGAGGGGCCGGAATCGGCAATCTCCGCTCGCGCGTTGGATTGTGTTCGTTCTGGCTTCCCGATGACATGGCGCCACGCTCGACAACGTAATGTCCGCAACTTGTTGGACTCAATCATGGAAACGCGGGGGGCAGCTGAGCCGTTGTTCACACAATGGCCCGCGAAAAGTGTTCCCCTCGCAGTCGTGCTGGTCTTTGCTAGCGGAAAAGAACGCGACCGTTGTCGCTCTTATCTAGAGTCAAATAGTGTGTTCTGTCCGGTTCATTGGACGTTAGTTCGAGCCGACCCGAGGGTGTCTGACTTGTCCGCTAGGATTCTTAGCATTCCAGCAGATCATCGATATGGCGACGCTGACATGGCGAGTGTAGCCAACATTCTCGCCCAATGGAAATGCGGCAAGACATCCCGCACCTAGTCTTTTGCTTTGCGAACAGTCATGGTAAAAAGTTCACTAGAGCGAGAAGTCCAAACATGAACACAACCGATCTGACTGCGCTGTTTGTGTCTCCACACCAGACGATGCTCGAGGTGATGCAGCGTATCAACGAAACTTCGCAGGGTATTAGCCTGGTTGTGGATTCGGAAGGGCGCCTTGTGGACACCGTCACAGATGGGGACCTGCGTCGGGCGGTGTTGGCGGGAGCTGATTTACACCGGCCCGTGTCCGAGTTGCGGTCAGAAGCCCACCGGCCTTTCACGATGCCAGTCTCGACTCCGCGGGACGAGCTCGCCCGCAAGCTTCACAGGACAAAGCTGCGTCACATCCCATTGGTGGATGACGACGGACGCGCAGTGGACATGGTCCAACTAGGCGATTTTTTGAGCGAGAAACCTGCCGGTGCAGGCGTGTCGGCGGTGGTCATGGCTGGCGGTTACGGCGCCCGACTGCGTCCGTTGACGAATGAAATCCCTAAGCCGATGCTTCCCCTAGGTCACAAGCCTGTCGTGGAGCATATCATCGACAGCCTCCGCAGCTATGGGGTTCAGCAGGTGTACATGGCCACGCACTACAAGGCTGAAGCCTTCTCCGACCATTTCGGCGACGGGCGTGCGTTCGGACTCCAAATCGACTACATCCGAGAGGAAGAACCCCTCGGCACAGCCGGAGTGCTGGCCGCGCTTCCCAAAGGCGACGATCCCTTGCTGGTAATCAATGGTGACATCATTACCGACGTCAGTTATGGGGCAATGTTGCGTTTTCACCAGGAGAGCGAGGCCGAGATGACCGTCGGCGTCCGACATTACGAGTTCAGCGTTCCGTACGGTGTGATGGAGATGGATGGCACTAACGTGCGAGGGCTGAAGGAGAAGCCCACGCATCACTTTTTCGTCAATGCTGGTGTCTACTTGCTCGAGCGTAGTGTTGCGCAACATGTGCCACCGGGTTGCGCCTTCGATATGCCCCAACTGATTGAAAGTCTTCTTTCGTTAGGCAAGAACGTCATCGGGTTTCCCATTAGCGAATACTGGCTCGACATTGGGCGAATTGCCGATTATGAGAAGGCGCGCTCTGACGCCGAGGCAGGCAGGTGCGCCTAATGAACCTTAAGGGTAAGAAAATCCTAGTTACCGGAGCGGACGGATTTATCGGAAGTCATTTGGCTGAGCATCTAGTGTTGGAGGGTGCTCGCGTGCGGGTCTTCTGCTGCTACAACTCACAGGGCAGCTTGGGCTGGCTCGACAAAGTCGCTCCCGAGATTCGTACTGAGTTCGAAGTTCAGCTTGGTGACATTCGCGATTCCCGATTCGTCGACCAGGCTTGCAAGGATGTCGAGATCGTCTTTCATCTGGCGGCCCTGATCGCGATTCCCTACTCTTACATTGCGACAGAATCATTCGTCGATACCAACATTCGGGGCACTATGAATGTTTTGGAGGGAGCGCGTCGCTCGCGCGTCAACCGTATTGTGCACACTTCCACCAGCGAGGTTTACGGCACGCCGGCTTCGGTTCCCATCCGCGAAACTCATCCCCTGAACGCCCAATCGCCATATGCCGCCACAAAAATTGCGGCCGACCAACTGGCGCTGTCTTATTTCCAGAGTTTCGGTACGCCTGTAACCGTGCTGCGGCCCTTCAACACATTCGGCCCGCGGCAATCCACACGAGCAGTCACGGCGACCATCCTGGTGCAGTTGCTGTCCGGGAAAAAAGAGATCAGCCTTGGGCGACTAGACACGCGTCGCGACCTGACCTACGTGAGCGACGTGGTCGATGGATTCCTGCGGGCGGCCACGGTAGAAGATATGGAGGGCGAAGTTATTCAACTGGGCACAGGCCGAAGCGTGAGCGTCGAAGAACTTTTCTCCGAGGCCTGTCGAGTGCTTGGCGTAAGCGCCACCACCACACAGGACGTGCGCCGATTGCGGCCGGACGCCAGCGAGGTGTTGGTATTGCAGTCAGACCCATCGCGGGCGCGGGAGATGTTGGGCTGGAGGCCGACAGTCACGCTCGAAGAAGGGCTGCGCCGCACCGCGGCATGGCTGCAGGAAAACCGTAACTACTACCGCCCGGATTTCCTGTATGCCTGAGATCGCCGCGATCGTTTCTCCCGAGGTGGAATTTCCTGACACACCTGCCGGACCGACGGTGGGGAAGCGTCTGCTGCACGGCACTCTTGTCTATGGCGCGACCAACTTCGGGCTGAAGGGACTCAACTTCGGGCTTGTGGTTCTGTACACGCGGTTTCTGGCTCCGGCGGATTTCGGAACAGTAGCGCTGGCGGAGGTGATCGCAGCGATCGTAGCCGCAATTTCCAGCATGGGTCTTACAGCCGCGATGCAGCCTCTCTATTTTAGTTACGTCAACGAGCGGACGATGCTGCACAGGTGCATCAGCACCCTCCTGCGCTTTGGGGCGGCGGCGACGGTGTTCTTTCTCGTTATTTCGTTGCTCGGTGGAAAGTTCTTGACCGCGGCAGCGGGATTCCGGGTTGTTTTTTTCCCATATATAGCAGTGGCGCTCGGCACGGCTGCCGCGTTGCAACTGGTCGACTATCGGCTGGCGCTTTACCAGATCGAGGAGAAGCCTGCTTCCTTCTCGCTGTTGGCAGCGGCATGCTTCGGGCTGACTGCAGCAGCCACCGTGTATCGGGTGATCCTGTTGCGTGGCGGGGCCCTAGGCCTGCTAAGCGGAAAACTCGCGGGCGCGGTACTGACGTTGTGCCTGGCGGTGTGGCTGAGTCGGAACTGGCTAGACGGAGGTTGGGAGAAGTCGTTCGTGCGCGAGGCGCTGCCGCTATCCCTACCGCTAGTGCCCCATTTGCTACTGGCATTGGGATTAGTGGCCGCGGACAGGCTCATCCTGCAGCACTACCGGAGCATGGAGGAAGTGGGGCTGTACTCACTGGCCTACACTTTTGGAATGATGATGTTCCTGGTAACCGCATCCGTCGCGCAGGCGTGGTCGCCAGTGTTCTATCGCATGGCCAGTCAAGGCGAGACGAAGCGGTCGGCGATCGGGCGCGTACTGGCGGCGATCCTCCTGCTGCTGGGCACCGTGGCAGTTTTTGGAGTGGCTGTCGCCGATCCTTTCATCCGAGGCGTTCTCGATCCGAGGTACTGGCAGGCCGGGCCTCTAGTCCCGTTGGTCATCGGCGGTTACCTATTCCACGCAGTCTTTGCGCTTTTCCAGATGAGCGCGTTGCACGCGCGTAAGGCGCAATTCGTGTGGGTAGTAAGCATTCTGGCGCTAATTGCCAACCTGGTGCTGAACTTCGCGTGGGATCCGAAGTGGGGTATGTATGGCGCGGCCTGGGCGACCACAGTGGCCTATGCTCTGGAAGGTTGGCTGATGTACGCTTACGCGCAGCGGGTGTACGCGCTTCCGGTAAAGGGTCGACGCCTCTTGATCGTGCTGGGGGTTTTCGGCGGCCTGCTCGCGATTACGCAACTCTCACTGCCGAATGGCCTCCAAACGCTGGCGACGGTAGCCGCCTGCGCCCTTAGCCTCACTCTGTTCTTTAGTATGGGACGCGGTGACCTGGTGTCGCTGAAGAACATGCTGCATCCAGCGACCTGACGCTAGTTCGGCTGGAGGGTAGCCACCGGACACCCGCTGGGCCGCAGTCGGAGCCGACAACCACAACGGCGAGTAACCACGCTCAAGTAGGGAGTCGAAACCTTTGCGTGCGAATGATGGGCATGTCCGTATCCTCAGAATTACACGCACCTAGGCAACGGATCCATCGGCGACGCAACTTGCCATCTGCTGATCGTAGGGCCAGCGAGTAGGGGCAAAGGAGCACATTGAGTTGTACCTTCCGCGGTCGGCTATGAGAATTAAGTATCCAAATTGATGGTGCTCGCCTCCGAAGCTGCGCTTGAAGTCCATGAGGGAATCATTGACGCGCATGCCACCGCCAAGGTGCATGGTGCTGCAGCCGCGCCGGCGAGCCCATTTTGCGCCCTCAACCACCAGTAAAGTGGAGGCCTTGTATTTGTGGCCAGTCTCATCGCTCCCGCTGAGGTGATAGTGAGCATAGATTGGTCCGGCTATGAAGACGGCGGCACCGACGGCACATTCGTCATGCCAGGCTATACCGATGCCCACATCGGGACGCAGCCTGGAGAGCCGCTCGTAGTAAGACCAGGGGAAGTGGAAGAACTCGGCGGCGCCGATACGTCGCATATTGCTCTCATAGAGACTCCGGAAAATCCGAAACTGTTCGATGGCGTCGCGTTGGTCGGAAAGAACGCCCCATGTGACGCGCAAGTTGCGGCGGGCGACGGCTAGGTCGGAGCGGCGCCCCTTTGACATTGCGAGAGGGCATTCCCGAGTGTCGTCCCAAAGTTGAAGAGGCATGGCCACGGTTTGGCTCCGCCGCTTGATGAAAACAAAATCAATTTCCTGAGCCTGGGCGAACAACCAATCCTGCGCAAGCAGAGGATGGGAGCGGAGGACGCAGGACACCAGCTTCCGCGTTGCGCACCAGGCAAGCAACCCCCGAAAAAACTCAACCACGTCAGGGAGCGCAACATCGGAATCGGAGGTAGTGCAAAGCACTCCTCCGTAGCCGTAGGGAGTGCTGGCGTCGGACCAAGACTGCCCATCGGGGCTGGAAATCGGCCGGAGCAGCATCGGTAAGAGGTACTGGCGGTTGCGGGAGGAAATAATCAGCCCCAGCGGTTCGCTGTGTTCCAGTTCGGCCGCAGCGATTACGTAAGCAGCGCGGTAGTAGACATCGGACAAGGGACAACGCGCCACGAGTTCGTCCCAATGCGTGGCCGCGGCGGGCTCGTTGAGCGGAATTTCGAGCATGCCGGGACCCCTGAGAAACGAAATCATGGTACCACTGCTGTCACGGGTTGGGTATCGAATAGGGTTGCTGGAGCCTCGGCAATCCTCGGCCAGAGCGCCGAGGAACGGTTCTCCACATACAGCTGTGTTCCGGCCGGATCGAGAAGCTGGCGCTTCATCTCAAGGATGACCGATTCGATTGTTATGCGCCAGGGCATGGGCGAGTTGGTGGCATGAGGCTGATGACGCGGGCTGAACTCAAGCGATGCTGTTTGCGGGTACAACGCCGCATCCTGGTAGAAATACTCGGAATTGTTTAGGTCGACGCCGCAAAGCACGATGGTACGGTAATGCATCCGGATCGCAAGGGCGATGAGGGAGCTCAGAGTGGAGGCCTGCTTAAACACAACGTTGATTTGGTCGGTGGCGTCAAACAGTCCTTTTGACCGAAGATACTTTAGGCCGTAAGCAAACTCACTCTGAGTGCGAGCAGCAACCGGGAGGGTATGCAACGTGTACCACGGCCCTGGGAATTCTTCCGAGCCCGCAAAGCGCTTTGCGGGAAGAACGTAACGAAGTTCCGTGACTACTTTTGTCACCCAGGAGTAGTCCTTGGCGCGTTGACGCGCTATGCGACAAAAGAGTTCGAACATTCCATGAGAATGATTAGTCGAGATCGCCTCAATGAAATACATAGTGGGAATAAAGGGGTGAATCGGCCAAAAGTTGAAGCCAATACTGTCGTGCCGGGCAATCGCGTCCCAGCGGGCCGGGGAAATCTTGTTGATGGACGATCCACTCGCGAGAATGAACAAAGTATCGCTGCGTTTGACGGTGCTCAGCTCCAAATCTAGAAAGCTACTAATCCCGAGCTGGCGTCTGCAATACTCCTCCTTCGGCAAAACAGAGAGGAGATACCTCAGGTAATAGGCGCGCAGAAACACGGGGTACGAGATCTTGCGCAGCAGATGGTGGGATAGGTTCAACACGAGTTTGTACAAAAGCCTACGCTGCTGAGGACTGAGCCACCCATAGTATAGTGGGGACGTAACGATGTGGGCAATCCATGCATGAGGGTTAGGCCGCCACGGCTGTCCATACGATCTCAAGAGGGCGCGCCGATGGGTAGATCGAAATTGACCTACGCGGAGATCGACTGATAACACTGCCAGCATAGCACCCCAGCCAGACTGGCGTTTGCTTTAACCGCTGAAAAGCATCGGTCACAAGTGCCATTTCGGAACATATCGAAGGTTGCAATGTTCGCAAAACGACTCCGTGAGTTGTGCGAGTCTGGAGGGTTAATAATCACAAAGACTGTGGATGAGCGAAGTCCCGTTTACGGCGCAGCGAGGGCCTCGCACCGGAAGGGGTTACTCAGTGCCGCTAAAGAGGCTTTATATCAAGCACGCCTCAATCATTCTACGAACCACTCTTTGGAGCGGTTGTTGGAGGAGCAGGGCTAAATACTGTTCAAGCACTGCGGCACAACTCACCCTTTGCGGCGGACGCTCCCGAAACATGAAAGCTGTCCAATGTGATCCTAAAGTCAGGCGTGCGGGTAGCGCACCAAATTGTGCTAATGACGAAACGAACAATGCTACAGACGATCATTTCTCAGAAGCCGGAGGGGGAGAAACGAGACTATAGAAGCAGGGGCCGAAGTTAAGTGATGTTCTCACTTCCGGTTGGCTGCGTGGCTTAGGAGTAAACCGGGCAACAGCACGAAAACTAAAGGTCCTCGTTCGTTTCACCATTCTTGGCTTCCAGCCAATTCTTTTCCTTTGCACTTGAGGATATGCCGAGGGTCACTAGAGACAAACCGCCACTCCCACCAGGAACACAACGATTTTGAATACCGAGCGCTATAGGAATCTGCCAACCGTCAGTGCGTTTCTGTTGCGCTCAGCTGTTTTTCGTGTCTAGTAGTTCGCCGCTACATTGGAACAGGCTGGATCATACTGAGTTCCACGTCGATGGAAATGGGAGAGTTCGGGACAGGCGTTAAGCAATAGCGGGTCGAGGCGATGCCGGTAGTCCGATAGAATAAAAACGAGCCGGTCATACTCTGGCCCGAATCACCTCGAAGTAGCGGCAACGGGAATGGGACCTGCTAGTGATCAAAGCTGCATGATGGACAAGAGAATTGCAATCTTCGTGCCAACTCTCCAGTTTGGTGGTGCTGAACGCGTCGCCCTCAATTTGGCGAGCGGTTTCCTGCAGCGAGGTTTTTCTGTTGACATCCTTGTGGCCAGCGACCGGGGCGTGTTTGGGGACCTGATTCCCGTAGGTGCCCGGCTGTATTCTCTCGGCAACAAAGGGCGAGTACTGCGCGCTTTGCCGAATCTGGTGAACTATCTGCGGCGAGAGTCGCCTTGGTGCGTGGTGCCGATTATGGACCACACCAACGTTGTTACGCTCTGGGCGCGTTGGCTGGCTCGCATGTCCACGACCATACTGGCAACCACGCATTGCCTGCCATCAGTGGAGGCCCGGCATGGCTATCGACTTAGGGAAAAACTCTCCCCCTATGCAGTGCGATCTTTCCTGCGGTTTGCCGACGGGATTGTAGCGGCCTCGAGCGGAATCGCGAATGATCTGGCTCGGACCGGTAAGATTGCGCGTGAGCGGATCACGGTAATCCACAACCCGGTACTGACCCCAGAGTTTTACAGCAAGCTCGCGGAACCTGTCTCAGATTTCTACCTGCGCTATCCAAATAGGCCGGTGATTATCTCTGTGGGCAGACTGGTTGCCTCGAAAGATTTCCCGACATTGATCCGAGCATTTGCGGAAGTTAAGAAGGAAGTTTCCAGCCGTTTGTTAATCCTGGGAGAAGGCGAGCAGCGCCCTGCACTCGAACGGCTTATTGCGGAGCTAAGACTCGTTGACGACGTACTGCTGGCCGGATACACGCCTAACCCCTACGCGCACATGGCTCGCGCGAAACTGTTTGTGCTTTCTTCCGCGTACGAAGCCTTCGGCAACGTGCTGATTGAGTCGCTGGCGGCGGGAACACCGGTAGTCGCAACTGACTGTCCTGGGCCGCGTGAAATCCTGCAGGATGGCAGGTTCGGGGACTTGGTCACGGTCGGAGAAACGGAGGCACTTGCAAAGGCCATGGTAAAGGTGTTGCGCTCCGGGGGCACGATTCCACCTTCGGACTACCTGAAGCAGTTCCAACTCGAGCCGGTAATCGACGCTTACGTTTGTGCCATCGAAGCGGCTGCGCGCCACTCCAGTCCCGGGTGCAGACAAGTGAAGTCGGTCGGTGTCAGTTAACCAGCGAGCGATACAAATCGATGTAAGCTGACACGGTGCTTTCGATGCCGAAAATCGAGGCGCGCCGCGTCGCTGCGTTTCCCAATCGCTGCCGATGCTCGCGGGACTTCATGAGCGCCGAGATTTGCGCTGCCAAAGCTGCCGGATCTGAGGGCGGAACCAGGACGGCAGCGTCACCAACCACCTGAGCAAGCCCCGGCACATTGGTGGCTACGATGGGCCTGCCGGCGGCCATGGCTTCAGCCGCGGCAATGCCAAAACCCTCGAATGCCGGCGGATGCACATAAATATCGGCCATCTTCAGCAGTTCCGCGACATCCGTGCGGCGGCCGAGGAAGTGAATCCGTCGCGCGAGCCCCAAGGTCTCGGCCAGACACTCAAGTTGTGCACGCAATTCGCCGTCACCGACCAGCACGAGGTCGGCATCCGATATGTGCACCATTGCGCGGAGCAGGTTAATGTGGTCTTTGCGCGGCTGCAGGCTTGCCACATAGAGCAATACACAACTGCTATTGCTTATTCCCGCAGATGCACGCGACACAGGTTTGGCGTGTTGAAACTTCTGCACGTCAATTCCATTCCCAATGACTGTAATTTTAGAACCGATGCTGGGGATCCATTCCCTCAGGCTGGCAGCAATCGCATCGCTGGCACACGCAACCGCGGTGTATCGGCTATACATCCACTTCTCTAGAGGGTACAGCCATTTCCTTCTTCTCCGATGATGGGGAGTGCCCTCCGATAGGACTAGAGGTACTTTGCTCCCAGCCAATATCGTTGCGATCGGTGCAAACAATTGAGCGGGGAAGAGGTACACGTGGACAACATCGAAGTCCGGAATGTACCGCCGCAGGCTAAGCAGATGGCCCGGGTTATAGAAACCACCGGGGACGGTGGGCAGAAACGAAATGCCTTTCTCTCTCAGTTCCCGCTCGAAGGGGCTGTCGAGTTCCTTGAGTACCGCCACGCAGACATCGACACCGCGAGTCCTCATTCGAGGAACCATGTCCTTCACCAGAGCTTCCGCCCCTGCCTGAATCAAACTGTCTATCAGATGCAAGACCCGCACATCACCTCCGAATTTTTATGTGCCAGAACGCCGATTTTACTCCACGTTCAACGCTCGTCGGTTTGAAATGGGAACCAGTCATGAAAATGATTCCGCTGCGAGATTCGGTTGGCCCTGCAAGCAGCGGTAGGCTCCTGACCCTTGCTGATACAATGTTGACCACTTTGGACGGACAAAAGCCTGCCGACACACAGTCTCACGAGTGTCAGCTGCCCTATGAAAGAGAAATGATGCCTAGAGTCAGCGTAACGAAACAGACGCTTTCGAGCAGTGCTGTCCACAAAATCTGGGAGCAGACATACCGAACACCTCAATCCGAACGATTTTACGAGGTGGTCTTCAAATGGATTGCCGCGCACGAGCAATTGCACGGTATGAAGGCCCTAGACATCGGATGTGGCGTTGGACAACACGCTATTCGACTCGCGAAGAACGGTTGTAGCGTAGTTGCAGCGGATTTCTCGGCGGATAGGGCTGCAGCGGCGGAGGAAAACATCGAGCGTCAGGGATTCGACTCTAGAATCACCACCTGCAACCAGGATTTGGAAGCGGGGCTTTCCTTTGCCGAAGGTACCTACGACATTGTTCTCTGCTGGGGCGTGCTCATGCACATTCCGCAAATTGTGCCGGCGATCCGCGAGCTGATCCGGGTTACGCGACCAGGTGGCAGGATACTTGTCTATGAAGCGAATCTGTTTGGTATGGATGCGGCAACAACGATCGTTAGCACGGCGGTCAAGAGAGCTGTTGGCCGCGCTAGCGTTCGTCGTGTTCAGTTCTCTGAATTTGGGATCGAATACTGGATAGAGACTCCTACTGGTGAACTGTTGATCCGGCATTCCCGGCTCGGTGCTTTGGCACGGATTTTCGAAGTGCAGGGCTGCCAGTTGAGGTACCGTATTGCCGGTGAGTTCACTGAAAAATACAGCCTGGGTGGCGCACTTGGCGGACTTGCACATCTTTGGAACCGGTTTTGGTTCGCTGGAGGACACATTCCATATTTAGCGCATGGTAACCTGCTCATTTTCGAGCGGAGCCGTCCTGATTCCGCAGGGCCACAAAAGTGAGCACGCCCTAGTGTTGTAGCACGGTGGAAAGTCCAAATCCCAAACTCTCCAATGAATACGGGTCGCAATCTTTTCTACTGAATAGCATGATACCTTAGTACAAGTATTTTCCGATTACCCGTCGATAACTCCAATGAAATTGACCCTTCTGCAAGATTTGGTATGCCCGTGCGGTGGGGACCTGGAATTAACCCGAGTCCTTGAATCTGAGTCAAACAGTTCGCAGAATCCTACAGACATCATGAGTGGCTGGCTGCGATGTGGGAAATGCCGAGAGAATTTCCCCATCATCAAAGGCGTGCCGCGGATGCTGCTCGATCCCCTTCGATCAACTCTCAAGCGCGAATACCCCGAATTCTTCTCGAACGCGGTCGAGCATTCGGAAACGGAGCCATTTGCGGGGTACGAAAGCAAATTGCGCACCATGCGTAGCTTCGGTTACGAATGGCGACACTTCTCCGATTTCCGACCGGAAGGGGAAGCCAACTTTCGCTGGTACTTCGCCTCTTATCCGCCGGAGAGCCTACGCGGAAAGGTCTTATTGGATGTGGGCTGCGGTAAGGGCCGTCATCTGTTTTTCGCTGCACAGCACGCCCAGAAGCTCATCGGAGTAGACCTTAGTCCAGCAGTAGATGCTGCGTTCGAGAATACCTGTCATTTACAAAACGTCCACGTAGTTCAGGCCGATCTGTTTCATTTGCCCCTACGTTCGCGAAGCTTCGACATGGTTTATTCCCTCGGTGTCCTCCATCACCTGCCCGAGCCAGAGGCCGGGTTTCGGGAGATTTTGCGTTATGGCAGACTGGGGGCTGACGTCCTGGTGTACCTCTACTGGTCGCTGAATGACGAGCCGCGATGGAAAAAGTACCTCCTGAGTTTGGTTGCAATGGCTCGCCGGGTCACGACCAGAGTTCCGTTCCGTCCACTGCGGATCTTCTCGTGGTGCGTCGCCGTAGGGTGCGAAATCTGTTTCGTCGCGCCGTATCGAGTGCTTAGAAACACGCGCTGGAAGAGATTTGCCGAAACGTTGCCACTGAAACTCTACGCGGATTTTCCTTTTCGCCTTGTCTATCAGGACCAGTTCGATCGCTTTTCCGCTCCCATCGAGAACCGGTATGATCGTGAAGACGTTGAGGGTTGGCTGATGCGGTCGGGAGTGAAAAACTGGGTTATCATTAGGGGCTCGGGTTGGCGAGCTATGGGAAAGATACCTGCGTCTTCGACTCCTGCGGAGGTCGCAGAGTCCACGGGAAACGGAGTCGACCGGTTCTTTCAACTGTAGATAGATGCTTAATTCTGCACAATCTTCACGAGTACGAGTGAACGGTCCGTGGCGCCTCTCGCCCCGGCTCAGCTTAACCGTCAATCTAGTTGGTGTTCTGCTCGTGGTGACTGCCCCTTTTTGGTTGCACGAACTGTTTGCCACCTATGACGAGGAAATCTCGATTTCCTTATTTGCTGCACTGTCGACCGTGGCCCTGATCGTGAGTTTTGACTACGTCCTGATGCTACATTGCACGCGCGGGCATCCGTCGCTCCGGCGATTGATGGCGGTAGGCATTCTGGCGAAGTTGGCCGCGGCCGGGTTGTACGTCACAATGGTGGTGCGTGTATACGACTACACAGCCGACATGTCGCACTATTTCTACTATGCGCAGACAATGACTATGACCTATTTGCAGACGGGCGTTCTAACCAGACCAGAGCCGCTCTGGGGCACCAATTTTCCGTCATTCCTGGCGCAGTGCATTTTTGTGGTCACAGGCATCTCGTTGCCGGTGGCGATGGTGATTTTTGCCTCCATGTCTTTCTGGGGGGCGTACTTTGTATACCGTGCGTTCTGCCTCGGGTTTCCCGACGCGAGCCGATTCGACCTGTTGGCCACTTTAATATTTATGCTGCCGACCTGCGTTTTCTGGACGTCAAGCATCAGCAAGGATGCGGTTCTGATGCTGGGCGCTGGGATGGCGACTTACGGCTTGGCACGTGTGCAGCACCGCGCTGGCCTCCAAGGCTACGCCATGTTGGCAGCGGGGTTGGTGGTCGTCATGACCGTACGCCCACACATGGCCGGCATCCTAGCTATCGCTTTCCTCTTTCCCTATGTGCTCGGAGCGAATCGTGCCGGCCTGGGCGGCGTGGCTTTGAAGGCTGTCGGTATTCCCATCTTGGCGGCCGTCACCTGGGTTCTCGTTTCGCAAGCTGAAACCTACGTCGAGATTCAAGATTTTTCCCAAGGCGAGTCGGCAGTCATACGGATTGCGAAAGAAAACACGGGGATGGGCGGGTCTACCTACGGCAGTTCGCTTGGCTCGCGGATGGTGCTGGCACCGTTTCTACTTTTCCGACCGTTCCCTTTCGAAGTCCACAATTTTCAAGCTGCACTTGCCTCGCTCGAGGGACTGGGGCTGCTGTTCGTGTTCGTGCGACGGAGGAAAGTGCTCTATCGTACGCTAGCCCGGATCAGGTCGAACCCGTTTGCTATGTTCCTGGTGCTGTACACGATCGAATTTACGATTATCTACGCGGCGGCCACGACCAATTTTGGCCTGTTGAACCGGCAGCGGGTGATGTTGATGCCGTTTACCTTAATGCTCTTTCTCGGTGATTCACGATCGGAGCCGCAGGTGGCGTCGCTCTCGGTTCGAATTCACAGGACGAGGCGTCGATCGCTGGTGATAGCGAGACCCGGGTTGGGGTCGCCCGCCTCAGGAGACTAGCCGGAGCTTGCAACGATCCTGATCTTCAAATCCCTGGAGGAGTTTCCTAAATGTGTGGCCTGGCTGGATTTGTAGAAGCGCGAGGTGGCGGCCAGCAGCAGGAACTGGAAGCCCTGGCCAGTCAGATGGCCGATGCAATGCAGCATCGTGGGCCCGACGATAAAGGCGTGTGGGCAGATCCCGAGGCTGGAATCGCTCTCGGCCACCGACGCCTTTCTATCCTGGACCTTTCGCCGGCCGGGCACCAGCCAATGTTTTCCCCCAGCGGGCGATTCGTGATTGTCTATAACGGAGAGATTTACAACTGCGAACAGCTACGCCATGATTTGGTAAGCGAACGACCTGAATTGATTTTCCGGGGTCACTCTGATACCGAAGTGATGCTCGCCGCTTTCGAGCAGTTGGGCATCGAACCTACCTTGGAGCGAATGAACGGGATGTTCGCGTTCGCATTGTGGGACCGGCGCGAGCATACGCTAGTGCTGGCGCGTGATCGTTTTGGCGAGAAGCCCCTTTACTACGGATCGGTCGGTGGTGCCTTCCTGTTTGCCTCGGAACTCAAGAGCTTGCGGGTCCACCCGGCATTCAGAGGCGATATTGACCGCGACGCGGTCGCTTGCTTCCTGCGGTTTAACTGCATCCCGGCGCCGTACTCCATTTATCGCGACATCCGCAAACTGCTTCCAGGCACAGTTCTTCGATACCGGAATGGCAAAGTGACGACGCAGGCTTTCTGGTCGCTGCGCTCCTCGGTGGAGCGTGCCCTCGTCGAACCATTCAGGGGAACCGAAGAGGAAGCGGAGGAAGAACTTGACCGTCTGCTGCGGGATGCGGTTGAGGTGCGCATGCATGCCGACGTCCCTTTAGGAGCGTTTCTTTCGGGCGGGATTGATTCCTCGCTAATTGTGGCGCTGATGCAAGCGCAAAGCGACCTGCCAGTGCGCACGTTTTCCATCGGGTTCCACGAGGAGGCTTACGACGAGGCTAGAGATGCGCGTGCAGTGGCCCGCCATCTAGGCACAGACCACACGGAACTATATGTCACATCCGGCGAGGCGATAGAGCTGGTGAGCCGCTTGCCCGATGTGTATGACGAGCCGTTCGCGGACTCCTCCCAAATTCCTACTTTATTGGTTTCGCAACTGACTCGGCGCCACGTAACGGTAAGCCTTTCGGGAGATGCTGGCGACGAGGTATTCGGCGGCTATAACCGTTACACCTGGGGAGGGCGCCTGTGGAACGGATTAGAGCACAGTCCGCATTATTTGCGTCGGCTAGCCGCAGCGGGAATGACAGCCGTCGGACCGCAGTTATGGGACGAGGCATTCAAGCGGATGCGCCCGCTTCTTCCTAAGAGCTGGCGCCAACGTATGCCGGGATACAAGGTGCACAAGCTCGCAGATTTGCTTGCTTCCGAGGGCCCGATGGAAATGTATGCGAGCATGGCATCGCACTGGTTCGAGCCCGAGAGAGTGGTGGGGGGAGCCGCCGCGCTTCGTCCATTGCACATGGTAGAGGACCAATGGCTCAAGCTGCCGGAATTCGAGCGGCAAGCGATGTACCTGGATACGATCACATACCTGCCGAACGACATCCTCGTGAAGCTTGACCGCGCGACCATGGCCTTTGGCCTGGAGGGACGTGTTCCTTTCCTGGATCCTCGGGTAGTGGAGTTCGCGTGGCGTTTGCCGCTGCAGATGAAGGTCAGGCCGAACCAAGGCAAGTGGATCTTGCGTCAGGTGCTGCACCGTTACGTGCCGGAGAATCTCGTCGAGAGGCCTAAGATGGGGTTCGGCATCCCGCTGGATTCCTGGCTGCGCGGTCCCATGCGGGAATGGGCGGAGGCGCTGCTGGAACCGCGACGTTTAAAGGAGGAAGGATTCTTCGACCCGGCAGCAGTTCACGAGAAGTGGAACGACTATCTCTACGGACGCGGAGCATGGCAGTTCCATCTCTGGGACATTCTTATGTTTCAGCTCTGGTGGGAACGTCAGAACTCGACCGCGAAGTCACAGCCTCGCGTCGAACCGGTGCAGGTAGGAGCTTAACGTGCCGGTCAGCGGACACCCTCAGGCTCCGGGCACTTTCATCGTCTCCCTTGATTTTGAATTGTACTGGGGGATTCGCGATGTCAAGACGGTAGCGCAGTATCGCGAGAAACTTCTCGGGGTGCGCCGCGCGGTGCCCGCGATGTTGGCGACCTTCGCCGAATACGACGTGCATGCGACCTGGGCTACGGTGGGTTTCCTTTTTTTTCGCCGCCGGAACGAACTGCTACGTGCTTTGCCGGTCGAGCGGCCACACTACGACGACGCGCATCTGACGCCGTATGAGGAGATGGGGGCGGTGGGTCAGGATGAGGACGAAGACCCATTCCATTTTGGTCGTAGCTTGCTGGACCAGATTCGGTCGACTCCGGAGCAGGAGATCGGCACCCACACATTCTCCCATTATTACTGCCTTGAGCCGACGCAGAGTATTGCTGTATTTCAGGCGGACTTGCGGGCAGCGCTGGCGGCAGCAGCAGATCTAGGCGTGGTCCTGAAGTCCATCGTGTTTCCGCGAAACCAATACGACGAGGGTCATCTGCAAATCTGCGCTCAAATGGGGCTCAAGGCGTTTCGAGGCAACCCGCAATCATGGCTGTACCGTCCGCGAGTCGGGGCTGGCGAGACGCGCTGGGTACGGGCGGGACGGCTGCTTGATTCGTATTGCGACCTTTCGTCGCACAATTGCTATTCACTGGCTGAGCCGATGGGGGCAGTCCCGATGAATCTTCCCGCTAGCCGTTTTCTTCGCCCCTACATTGCCAAAGCGCCCGTAGCGCAGGCATTGCAAGAGCGGCGCGTCAAGGGTGACCTGACCTATGCTGCTAGGCAAGGCCTGGTGTACCACCTGTGGTGGCATCCTCACAATTTCGGCGTGCACCTAGAGGAAAACATCGGGATGCTACGGCATATCCTCGACCACTTCCAGAGCTTGCGTGAACGTTATGGCATGCAAAGTAAGAACATGGCGGAGAGTGCACTCAATTGTTCCGAGTTTCAGGACCATGTTGTCATCAAAGAAGATCGTTTTGCTGGGCAGAGAAGATAGGTCGACGGCCATACTCTACAACTCGCTCCGAAGTGAGTTTCCGCTTGCTGGAGTCATTGTGGAGGAGGAAGAGTCGCAGGTGAAATTCGTGAAGCGGAGAGTCGGGCGACTGGGGCTGCGCAAAGCTTCGGGCCAGGTCGCATTCCGCCTTTTGGTCGTGCCCTGGCTGAAAGCGACGTCGCGGCGCAGAATTGAGGAAATCATCCAGCAGTTCGGCCTGGATGCGTCGCCGATGCCGCCGGTAAAGTTGGTGAAAGTCAGCTCGGTAAATTCCGACGAGACGGTTCAGTTTTTGCAGGAATTACAACCCAGAGTGGTGGTGGTGAGCGGCACACGCATTATCGCTGCCAGTGTGCTGAATTGTGTTCCGGCAGTGTTCATCAATATGCACGCCGGTATTACTCCTCTTTACCGAGGAGTTCACGGCGGTTATTGGGCACTAGTGGAACATCATGTCGACGCGTGCGGGGTCACAGTGCATGAGGTCGACACCGGCGTGGATACGGGCCGGATCCTCGGCCAGACTCGCATCACACCTAACGACGCGGACAACTTCGTCACTTACGGCTTCCTCCAGCAAGCCGCAGGCTTACCCCTGCTGAAGAGAGCGATTCGCGACGCCTGCGACGGCCAGTTGCAGTCGGTCGCTGCACCTGACGGAGAATCCCGGCTATGGACACATCCTACCTTGGGGGAATACGTCTATCATCGGCTTAAGTCTGGGGTGAAGTAGGATGGTGCTCAGAATCGCCCAAGTCGCGACCACCGACGTGTCTATACGGCTCCTACTGCTTGATCAGATCAAGGCGCTTGAGGCGGACGGTCACGAGGTGGTGGCGGTGTGTGCCCCAGGTCCGGGGGTGGAGGGTATCCGCAGCGCGGGCGTGACGGTGCACACGGTCCCCATGGAACGCGAGATTGCCCCGCTCGACGATATCAGTTCGGTGGCGGCTTTGGTGCGTTGTTTTCGCCAGCACAAATTCGACGTGGTACACACACATACTCCCAAGGCGGGATTGATCGGTCCGATCGCGGCACGGCTGGCTCGGGTCCCTCAGGTGGTCCACACTGTTCACGGATTGCTTTTCCACGACCGCATGACGCGACTGCGGCAGACGATCTTCTGGGTCCCAGAAAAAATTACGGCGACGTTATGCGACCGCCTCCTGTCGCAAAGCCGGGAAGACATGGAACGGGCCGTCCAGAGCCGGCTGTGCGACTGGAAGAAAATCGCATACCTTGGGAATGGAATTGATGTTGCGCGTTTCGCGCCGCCAGCCAGATACGACCGAGACGAAAAACTACGAGAGGTAGGTTTGCAGGCAAGTGACTTCGTCGTCGGCAGCGTCGGGCGCTTGGTCAAAGAGAAGGGATTTATGGAATTGTTCGCGGCGGCGGAAGCCCTGACTGCACGCTGCCCGCAGATCAAGTTCGTAGTGATTGGACCGCGGGAAGCCGATCAGGACGATGCCTTGGATTCTTGCTACATGGACGCATTGCAGCGCAGAGGAGTCGTGCGTTTCGTCAACTGGTGTGAAGATATGAAGCAATGGTATGCAGCGATCGACATTTTCGTGCTGCCTTCGCACCGGGAAGGCATTCCGCGCGCCTGTATGGAGGCGGCTTCGATGATGCGTCCGGTAGTGGCGAGCGATATTCGAGGTTGCCGTGAGGTCGTGCTCAACGGCGATACCGGACTACTGGTCCCACCAAGGGATGTGCCCCGACTGGTACAAGCGATAGAGACGCTGCACAATAGCCACGAGCTCGCTGCGCGGATGGGCGAACGCGCGCGGCAGCATATCATCAACAACTTTAATAGCAAAGATGTGTGTGGCCGACTTTGCGAATTCTATGCTCAGCTGGCGGGGGGGGAAAGGACGGTCGCGGCTGGTAAAGAACCTGCTTACCATCGATCTTGAGAACTGGCACCAGTTGGCCTACCGCCGGATAACTGGGGACACCCCGTTGCCGCAGAGACACGTCTTCCGGCAGATGGACCTTTTGCTGGAACTTCTGGACCGGCACCAAACGCACGCGACTTTTTTTGTGTTGGGGAGTTTGGCGGAGCAGTTTCCTGAATTGCCGCGGAGAGTGGCATCGCTGGGGCACGAAATCGCTTCACACGGATACGCGCACCTAGTGGCACACCGACTGACGCGCAAGCAGTTTGAGGAAGATACGCGTCGCAGCAAGCAAGTGCTGGAAGACGTCGTAGGGCGGCCGGTGTGCGGGTACAGGGCTGCAGAGTTTTCCATCCGGGCGGATTCGCTGTGGGCGTTGGAGGTTTTGGCCGAGTTGGGATTCGAGTATGACTCCAGCATCTTTCCCATCTATCACCGGCGGTACGGAATTCCCGGGTTCTTTCCGCGAGCCGCTGAGTATCTGCTTCCCAGCGGTGGGCGCATCAAAGAGATTCCGCTGGCGACGCTGTCGTGGGGGACGATGCGGCTGCCGATGGCGGGCGGAGGGTGTTTCCGCGTCGTACCGAGATGGCTTCTTTCTCGCGCGGTGCGACGGTTGAACGACTCGGGAATACCCCTGGTGGCCTATTTCCATCCTTACGAATTCGATTCGGAGCGACTGGACGTATTCGTTTCCGGGAGGCCCGGTCGTTTGCGACATCGCCTGCGCGGCCTGCAGTGGAACTTTCATCAGAACCTCGGCCGCCGTACAATTACTCCCAAGCTTGCTACACTGCTGCAGCAATATTCCTTTACCGCCATTACCGATTTTCTTCGGCAGGAGACTTTTCTTGAGTGTAAGAAGCTATTTTGAACGGACTGCAGAAAATTTCGATGCCTTATACGAGGGACGCCGAAATTGGAGCTACAGCTTCAACCGGGTGTTCCGCAAGGGGCTATTTCAGCGGATCGACAAGACCAAGGAGACCCTGGAGGGCATGCAGGGGTTCACTGTGCTCGACGTAGGCTGCGGTTCGGGCAGGAACAGCGCCCTGTTCGCAGGTCTTGGTGCCCGCCGCGTGGTCGGGATTGATTTCTCGGCACCCATGTTGGAACTCGCCCGTGAGTACGCCCGCGCGGCGCGTGTTGTTGAAATATGCGAGTTCATCGAGGCAGATTTTCTGGAATATCCGTTCCAGGAGACTTTCGACGTGGTGGTGGCGCTCGGTGTTTTTGACTACATCGCAGATCCCGTGCGCGCGCTCAAGAGAATGACGGAGCTAGCTAGTGGCAAAGTGGTGGCAAGCTTCCCGGGGGTGTCGCCCATCCGTGCGCCGCTGCGCAAATTTCGCTATGCCTTGAGAGATTGCCCGGTGTATTTCTACACTGGCGCGAGGTTACGGCAGATCTGCCACGATGCAGGGCTGGCAAAGTTCCGCATCGACAAATTGGCGTCTTCTGGCTACATGCTCGTGGGCAAGAAAGGCGCGGCAAAGGAACGGCTCATCGCGAATGCCTAAACGACGACTCAGTCGCGCGTTAAAGCGCGGATTGGACGTCGTGGTGTCGGTGGTCGCTCTGGTGCTGCTGTCACCGTTGCTTGTTGCCGTTACTGTGTTGTTATGGCTGCAGGTCGGGCGTCCAATTCTGTTTCGTCAGCAACGTCCTGGTTACAAGAGCGTTCCTTTTTTCGCCCTCAAGTTCCGGAGCATGACAGACCAGCGCGACGGACAAGGCCGGCTTTTACCAGATGAAGAGCGCATCACGCCGTTGGGCGCGTTCCTGCGACGATCAAGTGTCGATGAATTGCCGCAGCTCTGGAATGTACTCCGTGGAGACATGAGTCTGGTTGGGCCTCGGCCGTTGCTGATGCAGTACTTGGATCGCTACACGCCGGAGCAGGCGCGCAGGCACTCCGTACTTCCCGGGATTACCGGCTGGACTCAGGTGAACGGGCGGAACGATCTACCTTGGGAACAGAAGCTGGCGCTTGACGTTTGGTACGTGGACCACTGGAGCTTATCGCTGGACCTGCGCATCCTTGGGGTTACGGTGTGGAAGGTGCTTAAGGGGGAAGGAATTGCTGCGGAAGGGTCAGCAACAATGCCCGAGTTTATGGGTAGTGCAGCCACTGCTTCGCATGAGCAGGCGCGAGGGCGCTAGACACTGATCTAGGAGCCAGACTCGCGAGCTCTCATTACAGATCCGTCTGGCACGTCCTTCATGATGTGGGAGCCGTTGGCAATGATAACGTTGCTCCCGATTCGTATCCCCAAGTAAACCGTAGCTCCCATTCCCACTAGAGTGTTCTCACCGACTTCGACGCCGCCCGCCAGGATGGCTCCCGGAGACAAGTGGGTGTGCGATCCGATGACGCAATCGTGGCAGACAATAGTCCCGCTGTTGATAATGGTGTCATCGCCTAGTTTCGTGGCTGATCCGACCATTGCACCGGCAAAGATCTGGTTACCGACCCCCATTACCACCGAGGGCTCGACGATGGCGCGCGGATGAATTAGGTTAGGGACGTTCAACCCGGCGGCGACAAGCCGGTCGTACAGCTTCACCCGCCTTTGGTGATTGTCCACGCTGCCAATCCCTAACACCGCACGCTCAAGACCCTCGGCTTTCAGCTGCGCCAAGAGGGAAGAAGTTCCCACCACAGGAACGCCAAGCACTTCCGTGTCCGAGGGGTCATCGTCTACGGCAGCGACTGGGAAGAACTCCTTGGCCAAACGCATGAGGTCGATGAGTACGCGCGCGTGGCCACTGGCACCGTACACAACCGCTGCCTCTCCGGCTCCAGGCGGGACCTGCAAACGTTCCCGCTTGCGGGCGGTGACTTCGGAAGTCAACGACCGCGCGTGCAACAACCGCACCACGTCCGATTCCTTGATGATACCGGTCAGTCCCAGGCCGGATATATCCACGTGATGGCGTTCCGCTAATTCCCGGGCTTTGCGCGTCATGCGGAACGGCTGCTTGGAGTCGTTACTTGCAGCTTCGGAAATAGTAACCGGCTCGTCAGGACTGGCCGTCAGGACGCACAACAAGGAATTGACCCTGGCTCGCTGCCCTTTTTCGACACTCAAGTTGCGTACATAACCTGAGCAGGGAGATTCTACGTCCAACGCAACTTTCGTCGACTCCAGAACAAAGAGGAGCTCGCCACTGCGCACCTCGACACCGTCCTGCACGCGAACGTCAACAACATCAACCTCATCCTCGTTGGCGTTTAGGAGTGGTACGCGTAACACCTGCATCCTTGCTACCTCATGTGCTGTCAGGGAATCAAGCGCCGCTTGGCGCCTTAACGTGCTGCAACGCGTCGGCAATTAGCACACACGCGCAAAATTGCCCGGTCAATGTCTTCCAATTGGGGCAGTATCGCTGTCTCTAACGCGCTGGTGTTTGCGATCGGAAGGTCCTTTGCCGCCACCCGCAGGGGAGGCGCTTGGAACAGTTCGAAGGCTCGAGCGCTTAGCGCGGCGATAAGTTCAGCTCCCCACCCAGCCGTTTGGGTGCCTTCCTCACACGCCACCAGCTTTCCCGTGCGCCGAAGAGATTCGAGAATCGGTTCTAGATTCACTGGGCTCAGGTTGGACGGCACCACAACTTCGCAAAATATCTCCTCCCGCATCAGCAACTGCTCGGCGGCGGCTGTTGCCAACTCCGCCATCCCACCATAGGCCACCAGGGTTACGTCGGCTCGACAGAAAGCATCGAACGACAAGGTAACCGTTGGATACCTACCGGACGTAGTCCGTGCATGGAAATCTCCTAGACGACCATCCGCGGGGGCCTCCCGCACGGGGCGAGTATACATGGTCTTGTTTTCAACGAAGAGCACGGGATCATCATCCTCGAGCACTGCTCGGTACAGAAGTGTTCCCGGCTCATGGAAGGGGCTGGGAGCGACCACGTGCCATCCTGGCGCGCCAATAAAGTGCTTCTCCAGCGTCTGACTGTGTGTTGGCCCGTAGCCCCGCCGTCCGCCCATCGGGGTGCGGACCACTAGCGGCACCCGCACTTGGTCGTTGTACATCCAGCGATATTTGCCGATGTGATTGACGATTTGGTCAGCGGCTAGCATCAAGAAATCACCAAACATGATCTCCACAACTGGGCGGAGACCGCGAATGGCCATCCCCGCTGCTAGCGCGGTAAATCCAGCTTCACTCAGGGGGGTGGTCAGCACTCGTTCCGGAAACCTACTGGAGAGACCTTTCGTCACTTTGAAGGTACCACCGTAGGGGTCGAGCATATCTTCGCCCAAGACGACGACACGCGGATCTTCGCTGAGCATTTTGTGCAAAGCCAAGTTGAGCGAACTGAGAACGTTGATTGCCATTACGCCTGTGGTGCGGTCCCGTGGTTTTCAGCCGAGCAGCGCTCCCCCGCAGATCCCACACCGAGAGTCGACGCCTTTGGAAAAGGTTGCTGTCGAGCCCAAGCAACAGCTTGCTGCACTCTCAACGCTGCTTCTTGGTCGATGCGCCCAGCGACGTTGGGCCCAATGCGTGCTCGCAGCTTGGGCAGCGGCTCGTTCTGCCAGTAGCGTTCGATCTCCTCCCCAGGGCGCATGTCGTCACTCTTGGAATGGTGGCAAAGGCGGTAGGTATGGATCACCTCGAGGTGGGGCCTCTGCTCCTGCCGAACTTTCATTACGATTGGCTCGAAATGGTTGTAGAGCTCTTCTGCATCGGTGGATTCGATTTCGCCGCTGTCGATCCCAAACGCTCGTCCCCGAGCTAGCATGCTTCCAGCCAGTTGCTTTTCCACCGGAGTGCTTTGTGACCAGCGATTGTTCTCGATGATGAATAGTATGGGCGCGCTCCACAGCGAGGCCAGATTGAAAGCCTCATAAACCAATCCCTCTCCCAGCGTGCCATCTCCCATGAACACTGTTGCGATAGCGCCCGTGCCAAGCATCTTCTCGGCTAAAGCCATGCCTGTAGCCGTGGGCACAATTCCGCCCTGCACGCCATTGGAATAGAAATTCTCGTAACAAATATGTTGGCTACCGCCGCGTCCCCCTACCAACCCAGTGGAGCGACCCATCAACTCCGCCATCAGTAGATCTGCCTTGTCGGTCCGGACCAAGAAATGACCGTGACAGCGGTGGCTACTGAAGACGATGTCGCGTTGTTCTAGGTGATTGATGATGCCGACCGCATTGGCCTCTTGGCCAATGTAACAGTGGGTCGTCCCAAACAGTTCGCCGGCGGCAAACAGCTCCAAAATTCGTTCTTCGAATCGCCGGATCAACACCATCTGAGCGTACAACCGCTCACGAATCCAGTCCTTGTCGTTGGAACGCGCCAAGTTCAGCTGTGTCTCCCTATCGATTGACATGTCTAAAGCAGGGCCAATTACAGCAAAAATATCGGAGTGACAGGCAGGTGTCAAACCGCTCTCCAATCTTACGTTCAAGTTGTTCTCTCAGTCCAACTTGCCTTCTAATCCCATGACGCTTGAAAACTGTGGCGTGGGGCAGTAGACTGTGTGCCCACCTGCAAGCCGGCCCGACTTCAACGGAAGGGGCGGAGGTGGCTGCGGGGTTGTTTGTCCTCTTTGACTCCCGGGTTAGAAGTTGCTTTATTGATATATGCCGAGCACGAGGGTGGAGATACTAAGAGCGACGAATCCAGCAGACACCGAGCGCTGGAACGCCTTAGTGCGGAGGTCGCCGGCGCGGGACGTTTACTACCTGCCTGCGTATGTCCGCGCAAGCTCTGAAATGGAGCAGTCGGAACCGATAGCGGTAGTCGCCTCGGGTTCAGGTACTCGCGGGATTCTTGCCCCACTCTTGATTCGATCAATCTCGGTTGTTGTAGACGAGTCCGGGATACAGTGGTTCGATGCTTGCTCTCCTTATGGTTACGGCGGTCTCCTAAATCTCTCTTCCACGGGGAAAGTCGATAAACGGGATCTTGACTGCTTCCTTGAAGGTCTCCACGATTGGTGTTGTGAGCGGGATTTGGTCTGCTGTGCGCTACGTTTGCATCCATTGATGTGCCAGGAGGAGTGGTTTAAGCAAGTGCAGGACTCCCAAGACTCTGTGAGAATTGTGTATCGAGGGTCCACTAGCGCTATTGATTTGAAGGACTGGGATGTTTCTCTGGATCAACCGAAAGGATTACGAAGAGACAGACGCGCGGATATGAGGTGTGCTCGTCGTAATCTGCGTGTGACCTGGAACAATGGCGAGGATCATGACGCGGAAGCGAACCTGAATCTTTTTGCCCGACTTTATAACCAGACTCTTGATCGCCTCAACGCGAAAGTGTTTTATCGGTTCTCCCCGAGCTACTTCTCAGGTCTGGCAGCTCTGGGCCAGCATTTAGGCATCGCCCTGGCCTGGCACGGAGATGAGCCTGTTGGAGGAAATTTGTTTCTCTTCGGTAGCAATTACGGCCACGGCCACCTAGCTGGCTCGAACCAAACGGGGCGTAAGTACGGAGCTGCCACTTTGCTCCTGGTTGAAGGTGCAAGACAGGCACGGCAGCGCGGATGTGAACTGCTGCACGTTGGTGGCGGGGTGACATCGGGTGATTCGCTTGAAGATTACAAACGGAGCTTCGGTGGGCCTTCGTACCGTTACGCATATGTCACATGTATCGCGGATCCGGATCGGTTCGAGCAGCTCTGTCGAATACCAAATTCTCCATGGCCATATATTGCGAGAACACCCCTTTTGCATACATTTCCGCCAACGCCAGCTTCAGCGCGCATTAGCTCAGCATTCCCTGCTCCAGTGCCGGCGCGTAAAACTCCACCTCTTCACGCGCCTGCGGGGTTACCGGCCGCATCGGAGCCAGACGAGCGCTGACCGTGTTCGGCCTAAACGCATTCGCATAGACGCCGGCCGTTGGCTGAGCGCTCATGAGCTTATCCTTCAAAGGCCTGTCTCCTCCGGCTTCATGACTTCACTCATCAAGGTGGGTACCTGAGCCCAACTGCTTGAACTTTTGAACAACCCGGGTGGCTCGTTTCAACGAATTTTGATACTGTGAGGAGGGAATTTCCACATGGCGACGGCTAGCAACTTGGAGTATGCACTTGCCATAAATGGCGGTGCGCCAGTGCGCACAGCCCCGTTTCCGCCCTGGCCGGTTTTGGAAGAAGAGGAAATTGAGGCTGCGACGGCGGTTTTGCGTTCTAGTCGGTTGAACTATTGGACGGGAAACGAGGGACGAGCTTTCGAGCGTGAGTTCGCGGAGTTCACTGGGCGCAATTACGCGATTGCACTGGCGAACGGCACGGTGGCCCTGGAATTAGCGCTGCACTGCCTGGGCGTCGGTCCTGGAGATGAAGTGGTCGTCCCAAGTAGGACGTTTATTGCGTCCGCGAGTTGTGCTGTCATGCGCGGCGCGACTCCGGTTGTGGCCGACGTTGACCGGGAAAGTAGCAATCTTACAGCCGAGACGATCGATAGCGTGCTCACATCTCGAACGAAGGCCATCGTTGCGGTGCACTTGGCAGGATGGCCGTGCGAAATGGGTCCAATATTAGAGTTGGCCCGCGGGCGCGGTATTGCAGTCATTGAAGATTGCGCTCAGGCTCATGGGGCACGCTACCGTGGTCGGCCTGTAGGTTCTTTTGGAGACGTGGCTGCGTTCTCCTTCTGCCAGGACAAGAACATGACTACAGGCGGCGAAGGGGGGATGCTCCTGACGAACGACCTGAGAATGTGGGAACTGGGCTGGAGTTTCAAGGACCACGGCAAGAGCTACCAAGCGGTGTATGAACGTGAGCATCCCACTGGGTACCGCTTTCTCCACGAATCCTTTGGAACAAATTGGAGGCTCACTGAAGTGCAGTCCGCAATCGGGCGTGTGCTCTTGAGGAAATTGCCAAGTATGGTCGAAAAACGGCGACGCAACGCAGCATTCTTGAGTGAGAGATTCGCAAGAATCCCGGCGTTGCGGACGGTTAGACCTTCCGACGATGTTTGGCATTCCTACTATAAATATGACGTCTATGTACGACCGGAACTTCTGCGCGAAGGGTGGGACAGGAACCGGATCCAAGAAGCTATTTCCGCTGAAGGAATTCCGTGTATCGCGGGCACCTGCAGCGAGATCTATCTCGAGAAAGCCTTTCCTGAATCTATGCGTCCGCCTCAGCGCCTTCCAGTGGCGCGGGAGCTTGGCGAGGTTAGTCTGATGTTCAAGGTTCATCCAACTCTATCGGAAAAGGATCTTGCTGACACATGCGTCGCGGTTTCGAAGGTCATGCAACTCGCCTCGCGCGGATATGGTAATACGTAGGGTGGCTTGCCTTCAGTATTGCGGATTCCAGTTTGCCAGGGTGGTCGGGTCCTGTACCTGTCCGCATGCGAGTTGTTCATCTGGCGAATCTCGGGGATGATGATCCGGTCTGCGGATCTGCTCCTCCCACCTCCCACCATATCAAACCTAATCGCGGATTTAAATGTAAGACCCGGCTGGGAAGAACGGATTTTCTTTGCGGGTTTTCCGAAGCGATTACTTGGGTCGGGCCATTAATTCCAGCCTCGGGCTCACCTTTCATGATGTGCGGTTTAGGGGAATGTTAGACTTGTCCCCCTGGCGAATGAATGATGGCCTTTCTTGAGCTTAGAAGGAGGGTAGCTGCAATCCTCTGGTGCTGGTCACTTACAAAGGGTGCGCGGCACCGAATCCGCAGTTCTGGCTCCCGAGCCTCAGCGATCACCCAAAACCGGCCACTGATTATCACCTGAAAACCGGCCAACGAGAGTAGCGTCCGGGACATTGAATCCGGCGGAGGCTTGTAGGCTCCGTGGGCATGGCCAATGTCTTGAACGAA
>JBAPPL010000015.1:0-20841 GCA_049280095.1 Candidatus Sulfotelmatobacter sp.
TTTCATCGCCCGCTCCATCGCGGCCCTCGGGTAAGAGTCCATGCTTCGCATGGTCTCTCATCCTCACCGCCCGCAAAGCGGACATATCACTTGCTATCTCAACCGGACATATCATGTGCTACCGACATTTGCCATTTCCCTAATTGACAAGGGCTGCACGGTGGGGCATTATGGGTGCGTCAAATTGCAGTGCTTTTTGTTGCAGGGAGCAGATTAGGACTGGAGGGAGCGCATGTCCGAATTCATCCGCAGGATTTGGTCGGAAGATGAGGGACAAGATATTGCTGAATATGCGGTGATGCTGGCAGTGATCCTAGTTCTGGTCGTGGGCACGATACGACTGATCGGGTCCAATGCCAACAACGCCTTTTCCAATGTAGCCAGTTCAATGCAATAGCCGGACGGGCGGGCGCACGCGCAATTCGTAAAGGTAAAGGGAGTTTTTGGGCATGACGCGATTTTTCTCATTTACCGGGCAGTTTCGCTACTACTGGTTTACCGGGGTAGCGGCTGCGGCGGGGCTTGCGGGGAGTCGAATCAGCCATGAGTGACTAGATTCAAGCAAGTTTGCCAAAGGCCGCGATTTAAGATCGCGGCCTTTGCTTTTGGCAGTAAAAGGCTTTTCACCACAGAGGCACAGAGACGCAGAGAAATCTTTAGTGGTTCTTGTTCATTCTGCTTTTCTCCGTGGCTCGGTGCCTCTGTGGTGAAGGGTTCATTTGTCATTCAGGAGAGAACCCATGATCGTCAATATGTCGGACGAGGCAACTGAGAAGGAAATTGCACACATCATCGAGCGCATTCGGGAGGCGGGATATACGCCGCATGTGACGCGGGGAGTGGAGCGCTGCATTGTGGCGGCGGTGGGAAACGGGCGGCGCCACGAAATTGAGGCGCTACAGGTGGCGCCGGGCGTGGACAACGTGGTGGCCATCGCGCAGCCCTTCAAGCTGGTGAGCCGGCAGGTTAAGCCGGAGGGAACGGTGGTGAACGTGGGCGGAGTCGCGATTGGGGGGCCGGGGGTGGTAGTGATTGCCGGGCCCTGCTCGGTGGAATCCCGGGAGCAGTTGATCGGCACGGCTCACGCGGTGAAACGGGCCGGGGCTACCATGCTGCGCGGCGGCGCGTATAAGCCGCGGACTTCTCCCTATGACTTTCAGGGACTGGGGCTCGAGGCGTTGAAGATTCTGCGCGAGGCGGGGGAGCAAACTGGACTGCCGGTGGTGACGGAGGTGATGAGCACGGAGGATATGGATATCATCTGTGAACATGTGGACATGCTGCAGGTGGGGGCACGGAACATGCAGAACTTCGCGCTGCTGCGGCGGCTGGCAACTGTCAAAAAGCCGGTGCTTTTGAAGCGTGGTCCGTCGGCGACGGTGAAGGAATGGCTACTGGCGGCGGAGTACTTGCTTTCGGGTGGGAACAGCCAGGTTGTGCTTTGTGAACGCGGCATCAAGACGTTTGAAACGGAAATGCGCAATACGTTCGATCTGGCGGCGGTGGCGCTGGCCCGCGATCTTTCGCATTTGCCGGTGATTGCCGATCCTTCGCACGGGACGGGCAAGCAGAGCCTGATTGCGGCGGTCTCGCGGGCGGCGGTTGCGGTTGGGGCAGATGGACTGATTATCGAAGTGCATCCTTGCCCGGAGCGTGCGCTCTCGGATGGGGCGCAGTCGCTTGATTTCGCGGGGTTTGAAAGAGTGATGAAGGCTATTGCGGAGCCGCTGCGGAGAGCGGCGGTTCCGGCGGGAGTGCAGGCGGAGGTGGCGTAGGCGGGGGCTGCGGGCAAAGCGCCGATGGACAAAGTGGAACGATCGTTATAGAAAGAAGTGCTGGTGGTGGCGGAGTTTGATAAGGAAGCGAGCCAAACGCGCGATTGATGGGTCGCAAAGAACGCGACCCTTCGCGCGGCTCTCCCGGATTCCTCACCGCGCAAAGAACGCTTGTTCGGAATGACAATCTTGAAGATGCCACGTTTTGACATCACCATTGCGGGTGAGCTCAATCTTGACCTGATTCTCTACGGGCTTCCTGACGAGCTTCCGCCTGAACGCGAATTGCTGGCGGATCGGATGATGCTGACGCTAGGGGGATCGTCGGCGATCCTGGCACATAATCTGGCCGCGCTGGGCAGCCGCGTGGGATTTCAAACGCGCATTGGCGACGACGATCTCGGTGCGACTGCTCTGCAGCGGCTGCAGGAGAGCGGGGTGGACGTTTCCGAAGTGCGTCGCGTGCCGGGCGCGGTCAAGACTGGGCTCACGGTTATTTTGCAGCGGGCGGCGTGGCGCAACATGGTGACCTATTCCGGAACTATTGCGGAGACTGCGTGGGGTGATCTTGACCTGGCCTATCTCGCCGATTCGCGGCATTTCCACGTCTCTTCTTATTATCTGCAGGGCGCGCTGCGTCCGCGCGTGGCGGAGCTGTTCCGCAAAATGAAAGAGGCGGGACTCACCACTTCTCTCGACACAAATGATGATCCCGACGATCGATGGGAGGGTGGGCTGCATGAGACGCTGAAATATGTCGACATCTTTCTGCCGAATGAGCGGGAGGCGCCGAAAGCGGCTGGAGTCACCGATCTGGAAACGGCGTTGAAGAAACTGGCTGCGATGGTGCCGCTGGTGGTGGTGAAGCTGGGGCGCGAGGGCGCGATGGCACAACGCGGGAACGAACGGTTCACCAGCCCCGCGCTTCGAGTGGAAGCCGTGGATGCAGTGGGAGCCGGAGACAGCTTTGATGCGGGCTTTCTGCATGAGTACGTGCGGGGCGCGGATTTGGCGACGTGCCTGGCCGCCGGCAATCTGGCGGGGGCTTTTTCTACCACGCGGCCGGGAGGGACCGAGGCCTTCCGTGATGCAAAGTACCGCGAGCAATTCTTTCGAGAACGTGGATTCAAGACGGGCTTGTGATTCGCAGAGGATTTCTCCCGGCGGAAAATTGCATGGTTACTCTAGTTACCAGAGACATTTTGGAAGTTGAATTATGATTGAGACTGGAACAAGCCATGAAGAAACTAAGTTTTCTGGTCTCCCTCACGAACAACGAGAACGACTATCAACAGGAGCAGCAGGCGGCGGCGGAGAAAGCTGCGCGGCGTCTGGGAGTGGACTTGAAGATCGTCCATGCCAACAACGACGCGGTTACGCAAAGCCAGCAACTGCTGCACTACATTCAGGGAACGGCTGGTTCGCGGCCCGATGCAATTGTGTTCGAGCCGGCAGGGGGAACGGGGTTTCCGCAGGTGGCTCGAGCCGCGGTGGCGGCGGATATTGGCTGGGTCGTGCTGAACCATGAGGCGGATTATCTCAAGCAACTGCGACAGGGCTGCCATGTGCCGGTGTTTTCCCTTAGCTCCGATCACGGGGAAGTGGGCAAGATTCAGGGAAAACAGTTTGCCGCGTTGCTGCCGCAGGGTGGATCCATTCTGTACATCGAGGGGCCGGCGAATAGTTCCGCATCGCATGAGCGGACTGCGGGAATGAAGCTGACGAAGCCTGCGAACATTCAAGTGAAGACGATGCGCGCGAATTGGACCGAGGAGAGCGCGTACCGCACCGTGAGTTCGTGGCTGCGACTGCGTACTTCACAAGAGACCTCGATCGATCTGGTGGGAGCGCAGGACGACAGCATGGCGGCGGGCGCGAGGAAGGCGTTCGCGGAAATTGCGGTGGGCGAGCGCGAACGGTGGCTGAAGATACCGTTCACCGGCTGCGACGGGCTGCCGAAGACGGGCCAGTCCTGGGTGCGCAGCGGCTTGCTGGCAGCGACGATCTTTATTCGTCCGAATACTGATCTTGCGCTCGAAATGCTGACCGAGGCGATCCGCACTGGATCTCAACCAGCGGAGGGCAAATTGATTGCTCCGGAGTCGGTGCCGACGATTGAGGAACTGGCGGCGCGCGCGGCTAAGATTCAGGCGCAGTCAAAGCAACGCTCCGCCGGCGCCTGAAGTCGGACTGGCGGCTTGCGAGTGCCTGCGGTGGATACGCCTGCGGCGTGGGTTTTCATCGCCTTTTGCCGGCCCTTTAAGTCCCTTCGAAGTCCCGTTCAACCCAGGCGCCATTGAACGAGGCTGCGATTTCCGGGCCTGCGCCTATCAATTCGAGACACATTCAAACCTCTTACACTGCGCGCTTGCGGGCTCAGTCTGAATTGAAAAATCGGGTAGTGGCAGGTTGTATGGCTTTACGGGCTAGTGTACAGTCCGGGGCTGGGTTTTCTTTCCCAAGCCGTGCCGTGGCGAGACGGCAAGAGACCGAGGCCGGGTCCTGGATAAATTTCTGTCGTCAGTGGAGGAAAGTATGGCGAATGCTGCAGCGGCAGGAACGAACAATGCAGAGTACAGCATCTGGCGCGTGATCATGGCGTCATCGGTTGGAACCATGATCGAGTGGTACGACTTCTACATTTTCGGACACGGGGCAGTTCTACGCGCTGTTCTATATGCAGACTATTCTTAAAGTAAATGTCAAGACGGCGAACATCGTTGTCGCGATTGCCCTGCTGATCGGGATGCCGTTCTTCACCGTGGTGGGCGCGCTTTCGGACCGCATTGGACGCAAGAAACTCATGATGGCAGGTTGCCTGCTCGGGGTGCTTACCTACATCCCGATCTATAAGGCAATGGAACGGGCTGCGGGGAATAATGTGGTGACGGTGAAATCTACGCGCAACAAGGTGACGGGCGCGATCTCGCTCACGGCAATGACCACCGATGGGAGCGGAGCGTATGTGCCGGTCAAGGAAGCCGCGAATCCGAATATCGCAATGTTAGTCTTCCTGATTTTCATTCAGGTTCTTTATGTGTGCCTGGTTTACGGGCCGATTGCGGCGTATCTGATTGAGGCTTTCCCGGCCAAGATTCGCTACACATCTCTTTCCCTGCCCTATCACATCGGGAATGGAGTATTTGGGGGATTGCTGCCATTGATTGGTCTCTCGTGGAGCGCGGCCAGCGGCAACATTTACGCTGGCCTTTACTACCCAATGATCATTGCCGGGATTACGTTCGTCGTGGGGAGTCTGCTGCTGAAAGAAACGCACGGCGTGCGCATTTGGGATGAGACGGTAACCAAGGCGGCGAATTGATCAAGTTTACGCGCTCCTGCAGCCCTCAGGGCTCAGCCGGGCCACCTACTGCAGGTTGATTTTTCCTGTGAGTTCGATCTGTGCCGCCGAACGGGCGACATAGATGTCGAAATCTCCGGGGTCGACCGTCCACTTGTGACTCTTGACGTCGTAGTAAGAGAAGGCTCGGCGGTTAAGGGTGACTTCGACGTGCCTGGTTTCGCCGGGATTGAGGTCGACCTTGGTGAAACCTTTCAGTTCCTTTACCGGGCGGGGCACGCTGGCGTGGCGGTCGCCGACATAGACCTGGGCGACGTCTGCGCCGGCGCGGGAGCCCGTGTTGGTGACGTCGAAGGCCACGGTTGCCTCGTCAGGAGCCGCAGCCGGAGAAACCGTTAGATTCTTGTAGGCGAACGTGGTGTAGGAAAGGCCGTAACCGAAGGGGAATAGCGGCTTGATTCCGGATTTGTCGAAGTGACGGTAGCCTACGAAAAGACCCTCGGTGTATTCAACCTTCCTGTCGCCGCCCTTGGGATAGTAGCTGTCGTGGACGGCATTATCTTCCCAGCGGCGCTCCATCGAGATGGGCAATCTTCCGGAGGGGTCGAACTCGCCGAACAGCAGTTGCGCCAGCGCGGTTCCGCCTTCCTCGCCCGGGTACCAGGCCTCGAAAAGGGCGGGAACGTGGTCGACCCAGGAAGACATGTCGACGCCGCCACCGGACGTCACGACTACGATTGTGTTCCTGTTTGCGGCCGCGATCTGGTTGATGAGTTCATCTTGTCCCGGAGGAAGGCGGAAGGTGCGGTCGGCGCTCTCGCCTTCGGTCGAGGTATCAAAGCCCACGGCGAGCACTACTGCATCCGCGCGAGCGGCCACTGCTTTCGCGTCAGCCGTGACCAGAGTCTCGGGACGCACGATGCCGAGATTCGCGGTTGTTTTGCCCCAGCCACTTTTGGCGTAGTAATCCAGTTCGACCTGGTGCGGGCCGGGAGTAAGCGTCATCGAAGCCTCGCTCACGAAGGCGTACCAGTCTTTCCAGTCATCGAACACGAGTTTCTTGTCGATATAGAGCCGGTAGCCGCCGTTTTCTCCGGGACCTTGAACGAAGACAAGGTAATTCCCGGGAGCGCTGGGCGTGAAGTAACCCGACCAACGGATTGACATATTGCTATAGGCGCCGTCGGCTCCCTGCGCGGGTTCGTAGTGAACGTGCTTATCAGTACGGGTGCTTGCGGGAGTGCCGCTCAGAGTAGCATTGGTGAAAAATTCGTTCTTTAAGCCTGGTTGGCCCCCTGTTGCTTCGGTGGTGAATTCGGTTTGCTTGGCAATTTCGTCGAAGCTGGGCAGGCCAGGCTCGTAGTAGACCTTCGCGCCATTGCCCAGGTAATTCGCTATGCCTTCCAGATAGCTTACGGGCGTGAAGGGCTTCGCTTCGGCGCTGCCTCCGCCGCCCGGTTGCGCGGGATAGGCATCGGGGCCGATGACTGCAATCGAGTGAATCTTTCCCTTCTCCAAAGGAAGGAGATTGCCATCATTCTTGAGGAGCACCATGCCCGCGCGAGCGGCTTCCAGGGTTACTTGGTCGCCTTTGGGATTTAGTTTGGGAATCGATAAGTCGGTCTGCTCGCGGTCGAGCCATCCAAATTGAACCGCGGTGCGCAGGATGCGCCGGACTTTGTCGTCAATGGTTGCCTCGCTCACCTTGCCGGATTTCACGGCCGGCAATAACGTGGCGCGGTTCATGAATTTTCCCGACGGCATCTCGAGATCAAGACCGCCGTTCGCGGCCGCCACGCCGTCGTAGGTGGAGTCCCAATCGGACATCAAGATTCCGGTGAAGCCCCAGTCCTTCTTGACCACGTCATTATTGAGGTAGCCGTTCTGGGTCATGTGCTGGCCGTTGGTGAAATTGTAGGAATCCATGAGGGCGCCGACGTGGGCTTCCTTCACTGCGGCCTCGAACACCGGCAGATAGATCTCACGCATGGTGCGCTCGTCGATGATGGAATCCGTGCCGTGCCGGTCGTATTCCGAATTGTTGCCCATGAAATGCTTGACGGTGGCGCTGACTCCCTGGCTTTGCATGCCCTCGATATAGGCGACGGCGGTTCGAGAAGAAAGGTACGGATCTTCGCCGAAGTACTCAAAGTTTCTGCCGCACAGGGGAGCACGATAAATATTTACGCCCGGGCCGAGCATGAAATGGACGCCGCGGGCGCGGGCGTCTTCTCCGATCACGGTGCCGATTCGTTGTGCCAGCGCGGGATCCCAGGTAGCGGCCAGGCCGATGCCGCCGAAAACCGTGGAGGGACCGTAGTTCCGAACGCCGACCGGGCCGTCGGCCATTTTCAGGCGCGGCAGACCGATTCGCGGAATAGCGCGGATGTAGAAGTCGTCAACGCCGCCGAGGAGATCGATCTTTTCTTCCAGGCTCAACTGCTTGAGCATGGAGTCGACTCGCGCTTCGGTCGCTGCCTGAGATGCAGGCGCCGTCTGGCACACGGCGGGAAGGACGAACAGAAGAAGGAGCAGACAAAACGATTGCACTTTGCGTCGCATCACGAGCCTCCATCCGCACGACTTATTATTTTATTCCAGGATCTTTAAACCGGCGATCATAAGCCAGCGATCAGTTCTGCACCCAGTGTAGCTAACACTATATCTTCGTTCGAGGAGAGGCCGCTGACCGCGACCGCGCCGACCACTTGGCCATTTTTCCAGACCGGAATGCCTCCACCCCAGCCCACATACTGCGGATCGCCGTAATAGGCGATGTCATGACCCTTTTCCGGATGTTTGACCTTTTCACCGATCTCCCCGGTCGGCTTGCGTTCGCGCGCGGCAGTCCAGGCCTTATTCATGGCGATGCGGATGGATGAGACCGGAGCGCCGTCCATGCGAGTGAAGCAGATCAGGTCGCCATGCGAATCGGCCACAGCGACGGCGGCCGCCTTCTGCATCTGCAAGGCCCTCTCCACGATGAGATCGACCGCGCGCCTGGCTTCGGAGTGGTCGATGGTTTGGAGGGTTCTCATACGCGGTGGCCAGAGCCATCAGCCTAGAAACGGCGACTGTCTCTGGTGAACGATTGCTTGAGGAACAAAAGTTCGGGCGGGAAAGTAAACTTTCCCGCCCGCCGAAGTTACTCTGCGCGCCTAGAATTCGAACTTCAAGGCAAACTGAACTAGGCGTTCAGGTGAGGCTACGCCGCCTGCGACGGTTGAAGTAACCTCGCCGAATGTCCCGTTACCAAGGTTCTCTGACGGCATGCCGAAGTAGGGATGATTGAACAGATTGAAGAATTCGGTCCGGAACTCGACTCCCATTCTTTCTCCGATGTTCGTTCTCTTGAACACGGCGAAGTCAAAGTTGTTGATTCCAGGCCCGCGAAGTGTTGAGTCAACTCGCGCCTCGGTTCCCGGCCCAAAGTCTGGCGGGGCCACGAAGCAGCCGGTGTTGAACCACAGTGCTGGACTGCCAGGATACCCGACGACTTGGCCGCCACCGGATTTCTTGTCGCACCCCGCCACAACGTCGGGCCGGATGTTCGCGACTCCCACGTTTGCCGCTTCCAGCGCGGTTGTGCCAGAGAAGCCTATCTTCAGCGGGAAGCCACGTTGGAAAGTCGTAATGCCGTCGACGCCCCACCCGGAAACCAGGCCGTTCGCCACTCCATTGAGGTTGGAGGCGTACGGCTTGCCATGTCCAAAGGGAAGGTCGAGGACGTAGCTGATCACAAGGCGCTGTGAGACATCCTGAGCGGAAAGGGACCTTTCCCCTTTCAAGTTGTTCCAGTCCTGCACGCCCGGAACTCCGCCGGTTGGCGATTCGAGCCAGCTGGTCAGAGTATCGGTGTTGCTGAGCAGCTTGGCATTGGTATAAGCGACCAGTAAGGTCCCACCGCCCTGAAACCGGCGAGTTACAGTGGCTTGAAGGGAGTTGTAACTGCTGCTGCAGCATCCGAACCCTGCCAACTGCACCTGGTTGTATTCCGGATAAGGCCGCTCCAACTGGCCTAGTGGAATAGTTGCGGCGTTGAGCGAGGGATTCGGATTTGTGCCAGCCATCGGGTTGGTAACGGCGGTAGTTAGCGCGGCCCCCTGAGACCACAAAGTGTCAGGAAGCTGGTTAACCTCGGTCTGATACTGTTCTAAATGAACGCCATGCGAGCCCGCGTAGGCCACATCGGCAAAGAAGCCGGCGGGAAGCTGGCGCTGGATGTCGAAATTCCATTGCTGGACGTAGCCCCACTGCGGATTGCCATGACCGGTGGCCCCGTAATACGGAGCCAGATTCGGGCTTCCGGTGAAGAGTGCAAAACTCGAGACGTTGGCCGGAAATGGGCTGAGAGTACCAGCCAGGGGTGCGAAGTTGCGACCGGGTGGGGGAAGGATTCCTGAGTTCCCGAAAGGGCCTGTCTGAGTGCAGCCGAAGGCATTCGGGCCTCTGGGCGTAAATACTGACCCCGCCGCCCCGTACGAGCAACCGTCGCCGTCCAGCATTGCTGCCGGAGTGATAAATGAGTCATTCGTAGCATGGAGCGGCGTGCTCGCCAGATTCACAAAGTCATTGTCAGGATTGAGACCAAAGGAAACGTAGTTTGGGATGTAGAAGATTCCATAACCGCCGCGGACGACGGTTTTCGAATCCAAGGAGTAAGCAAGGCCGAGACGCGGCGAGAAGGCCTTCTTATCCATTGGGATGTTGTTCTCGCTGGTGTTGCGGCCAGTTCCGACGAGGAAGGCATCGCCGGGACAAGGAGTTCCCACCGCACCTCCGCAGCCAGTGGCTGTGGCATTGGTGGCCAACGGATCCCAATAGGAAAGGCGTCCGTAGGCGTCAGACCATGTGCCCTGCAATTCATAGCGAAGGCCCAGATTTATTGTGAGTTTGGGAGCTATGTGCCAGGTGTCGTCCACGAACAACGCGCGGTAGACCTGCAAGCCCTTGGTCTGGGCGGGAACTTGCGCGACGCCCTCCGTTTGGTTGACAAAGTTGCCTTCATTTTGCGAAAGGCCGAGCAGGAAGTCGGCAAAGGCGAAATTGGAATTCGTGACGTCGTTTACGCCCCCAGATGGAGTTGTCCAGTTCCCTCCAAATGCGAAGGCGCCGCTGGCGATGTTGGTCTGGAAGTAGTTATCGTACCCGTATTCGAATTGGGCGCCGGTCTGGATGGTGTGCTTGCCTCGAATGAGGGTGAACGCCGGAGTCACGTTGTACTGCGTGTTGTGATCACCGATGGCGCTGTTGCCTTGCGACTTTCCGACGTCGTTATTAAACGGGAAAGCCGGGGTGGGTGGGGTCCGCATCGAACTCGCGGGGGTGTTATAAGTGGACGGCCATCCCAAGGTCGTGAGGTCAAATCCTGAGAGAAGCGGTTGGCGTCCGTACACGAACCGGCTTCCGGCGAAGTTGATGTCAAGAATAGTTGTAGGTGTGAAAATGTGGTTCACGCCAATGGCGAGCAACTTGCTGTGATATTTCTCCGCGCAGCGGTCGTTGCAGAGACCGGTTCCTAGCGGATTCGACGGCAAGTCGAGTAGGCCGAAGTATGCAAATCTTCCGAACAGGTGCGTATTCCTTCCAAGGTTCTGATCCCCACGTGCCACAAACTCATTGGTATTGCCGCCGCCTGGTGCCGCGCTCAAATAATTATTTACAGCGCCGGGCTGGTTCGGCGCCGGAAATAAGCTTTTCCACAGAACCTGCGTCGCTGTGCTGAATTCTGTGCTCGGGATGCAGTTTCCGGGGCAGGTTGGGTTGGTCGGATCGAGGCCATAAGGGAGGCGCGCGCCGCTTCCCACGTTCACGCTGTAAGGGTCGTAGAGCTGCCCAGCCGGAACGCTGCAGTTACCACCCGCGTTGAGGGTGCCGCCCGCTCCACCCTGACTGGTCGGCAACGTGCACAGTGAGGAGAAATCACCAGTTAGCTCCGCGGTCTCGGGAACGGTGGTGAGAAAAGGAGATCCGGTGCGCTGCCGATATTGCTCCCAACTGACGTAAAAGAATGTTTTATCCTTGATTACCGGCCCGCCTAATTGGAATCCGTACTGATTCTGCGTCCACGGCGGACGCTTATTCGGGGTGTCGCCCGCCAGCTCTCCCTGCTTGTAGAAATATTCATTCGCGTTCAGCACTTCGTTGCGGAAGTATTCGTAGGCGGACCCGTGCCAGGCGTTCGTGCCGGACTTGGTGCTAAGGTTCGTGACACCGCCGGAGAACTTACCCCACTCAGCCCCCAGATTGCTGTATTGCACCTTAAACTCGCCAATGGAATCCTGCGTTGGAATGATGATCGGCAAATTGATGTAGCCGATATTCAGGGGCTGACCATCTAGATACTCCGCCCCCTGATTCGCGAAAGAACCGCCGATCTGATAGTTACCCCAACTGAACGGGTTCTGGCCCACCGGCGAGCCGCCCGATCCGCCCTGCGCGACTGCTGCAGGGGAAACGATGATCAAGTTGAAAATATTGCGGCCGTTCAAGGGTAGCTCGTCGGCCTTGCGCTGTTCAACGACTTGGCCCAGAGACGAGGTCTCGGATTGGAGTAGCGGCGTTTCGCCCGTGACTTCAACGACCTGGCTAACCTCGCCGATCTGCAGCGATGCCGCGATGTGCGTGTCCTGCTGCACCTGGACCGTGAGGTTGCGGACGAAGTGCTTGAAGCCCTGCTTCTCGATGTCAACCCGGTATTGGCCGGGGAACAGGTTCACAAATGTGAACAAGCCGTCGGCGCCGCTTGATTGCGTGCGCTTTTCACCCGTGCCGGCATTGGTCAAGGTCACGTTGGCGTCGGTGACGATCGCACCTGAAGTATCGGCGACCGATCCGGTGATCGAGCCGTAGGTGCTCTGGCCGTAGAGCGAAAGGGAGGCGCAAACCAACAGGACCAGCGAGACGAGCGAGCTTCGCAGTATGCGACTTGGCATAGTGAATGACTCTTTCCGGTACAGGAATTACCCCAAAAGTCCCCAAACAATGGTGGAGGATTTTTGTCCACAGGGGCAACCGTTGTCAAGCGGAAAATGCATGATTCCCATTTGAATAATCGTTAACCCTCGAAACAGTGGTATGCTTCCGGCGCATGACCGCGACCATGATGGACATCGCGAAAAGCCTCAAAGTCTCCGTGGTCACGGTCTCGAAGGTGCTGCGAAATCAGGGACGGATCAGCGATGCCACGCGCCAGCGGGTGCTGCGCCGGGCCAAGGAATTGAATTATCAGACGAACTGGGTGGCGCGTAGCCTGGTTATGCGGCGTACGTTTACCATTGGGTTACTCCTGCCGGAGTTTACCCATCCTTTTTTTGCGGAAATTGCGCGTGCCGTGGCACACGCGGTGCGGCCTCACGGCTATCATGTGGTCATCTCCTGTTTCGAAGAAGACCCGGAGTTGGAAGCGAGCGAGGCCGATTCCCTGCTGGCGCGGAGAGTGGACGGGCTCATTATCGCCTCCTCGCAACCGCAGCGTTGTCTGGGAATGTTCAAGCGGGTGCAACAGCAACGCGTGCCCTATGTTCTGATTGACCGTCCCATCGCCGGTTTGCGAGCCTGCTACGTCGGGGTCGATAACCACGCTATAGGCAGGTTGGCGACCGAGCATCTAATCGAACGAGGCTGTCGCCGCATTGCCCACTTGCGCGGTCCGGACGTGGGAATCGCCGCGGAACGCCTGGCAGGTTACCGCGAAGCGCTGGTCAAGCAGGGCTTTCATCCGAATAAGGAGTACGTCGTTTCGGGCGGCCGTCTGGACACGACGGGTTATGAGGGGATGCGGAAATTACTCGACCTCAACCCGTTTCCTGACGGAGTCTTCTGTTACAACGACCCGGTCGCGATCGGCGCTATCCGGGCGATTTTAGAAGTGGAGTTCAACCTGCCCAACGACATTTGCGTGGTCGGGGCGGGCAATATTCACTACTCCGACCAGGTTGCGGTTCCGCTCAGCACCGTGGATCAGGGAACCTGCACCATCGGAGCGCTGGCCGCCGAACTTCTCTTGGAGCGAATCGCTTCAAAGCGCTCCATGCCGCCGAAAAAAATCCTGATTCCACCCAAGCTCGTGGAACGGGAATCGACCCGACGGTACCCATAAGACTCGCTCGCGGATTCCGCATGAAGGCTCCAGGCGCGATATGCTGGAGGATCGAAGGAACCTAAGTTGTCAATTACTTTTTTACGCGCATCCGGTGTGTTGGCGCTGGTGCTGATCGCTGCACTGTTGATGGCTGCAGCGCTGAGCGCGCCGGTTTTTGAAGTGAATCTGCCGCGTGGTTTGGATTTCACGCTGCAAAATTCTCCCACTCCTCAGAAGTACTTGATTGAGACCATGCCCGGCGGCGTCGCCCTGCTCGACTACAATAACGGCGGCTTGTTGGACATTTTCCTGGTAAACGGCGGGCGGATCACCAGCCCCATGCCAACTCCCGAGAACTTCGACAGGCACGACCCGCGCTATTGGAACCGGCTTTACCGGCAGAATAAGGATGGAAGCTTCACCGACGTAACCGAAAAGGCCGGCCTGGCAAATGCCGGTGACGGAAATTATGGCATGGGAGTCGCGGTCGGAGATTATGACAATGACGGCTATCCCGATCTCTACGTGACGAGCTACGGGAAAAACATCCTGTATCACAACAACGGGGACGGCACCTTCACAGATGTGACGGCCAAGGCAGGAGTAGCCGCAGGCGGGTGGTCAGTATCCGCCGGATTCTTCGACTACGACAACGACGGGAAACTGGATCTTTTTGTAACCCGGTACATGGACTGGGACACCAAGCACAGCAAGGACTGCGGCGGAAACTTTCACACTTATTGTCCGCCGGAAGAATTTCCTGCCACAACCAGCATCCTTTATCACAACAACGGCGATGGAACTTTTACTGATGTGAGCCAGCGCTCCGGCATCGCGGCGAAGAAGGGACGTGCGTTGGGAGTGGCGTTCGCCGACTACGACGGCGATGGATTTACCGACATCTATGTAGCCAACGACGGCATGCAGCAATATCTGTTTCACAATAATGGCAACGGCACCTTCACGGAAGTCGGTCTCGAGGCCGGCGCTGCTCTTTCACAAGACGGGCGGCGGCTCTCGGGCATGGGAGTGGTGTTTCAAGACTACGATAACGACGGCCGGCCCGATGTTATCGTCACCGAGCTGCCGCGGGAGATTTACGGCGTCTATCACAACGACGGCGATGGTTCATTCAGCTACCGCAGTCTCGAAACCGGTCTCGGTGTGCTCTCGAGTGGAAGTGCCGGCTGGGGCGTGGGCCTGGAAGATTTTGATAATGATGGTTGGAAAGATTTATTCATCGCTCAGGGGCATGTGTTGGATAACGTCGAGCAGATCGACCCTTCGCTGCATTATCTTGAAACGCCACTGCTGGCGATGAATCACAGTGGCCGCTTCGAACGAGCTGATTCGGGCACGACGATCCCTTGGGCAGGCCGTGGGGCAGCATTCGGCGACTTGAATAATGATGGCTGGCAGGATGTTGTGATGTCCACGCTGGGCGGCCATCCTCAAGTGTTTCTGAACCGTGGTGGCAAGATGCACTGGCTTGCGATTACTCTTCGCGGCACTCGCAGCAACCGCGATGGATTCGGGGCCCGGGTAAGGGTGAACGGCCAGACGCGGTTCGCAACTTCGGCAGGCAGTTATCTTTCGGCGAGCGACAAGCGCCTTCACTTCGGCTTGGGCACCGCGAATACGGCTAAGGTGGAGGTCGATTGGCCCTCCGGTACTCATCAGATTTTGAATGATGTTCACGCCGACCAGTTCCTGGAAGTGCGTGAACCGGAGAAGCCGTGATTCGAGCGCTCCTACTCTTGTACTTTGCGTGGCAAGTCGCATCGCCGCAGGCTGCCGAACACATGCAGGCGGGAATCGCGGCGGAGAAGGGACGACAGTTCGAGGTTGCGGTTACTGAGTTCAAGAAGGTGACCGAGCTCGACCCCTTATTCGCAGATGGCTTCATCAGTCTGGGCCAGGCCTATATGGAGAGCGGCAATTACGGGCCGGCGATTCCGCCTCTGAAACATGCGTTGGAATTGAACGCCGACTTATTGCCGGCGCATCAATTGCTAGGCTATGCGCTGCTCGCCCAGGGTTACGCGGGAGAAGCGATTCCGCACTTGCAACGCTCTCCAGACAAAACCGCGCTGGGAATTGCGCAAATCCAGACTGGACAACTGCCGGAGGCGGTGGCGAATCTGCAGGCGGCGCTGGCGGCGCATCCGAACGATCCGGATCTTCTTTATTACCTTGGCCGGGCCAGCGGGTTGCTCGCGAAACAATCCATCGATACGCTGCTGGCCGCGTATCCGGACTCCGCCCGGGCGCATCAAGCGATGGCGGAAAACTATTTCGTGCTGCGGCGGATGCCGGATGCGGAAAAGGAATACCGCGAAGCGTTGCGGCTGCGTCCCGGTCTGCCCGAAGCTCATCTGGCGTTGGGCGAAGTGTATGCGGGCGCTTTCCAGTGGGACAAAGCGGAGGAGCAATTTCGGCTGCAAGCGAAGCTGCAGCCGGGAAATGCGGAAGCCGCTTACCGTCTCGGAGAGGCCCTGCTGGAGCAGGGGAAAGCGCACGAAGCGCGGGCGGAACTTGTGCGCGCCGACCGCTTGATGCCAGAAATGCCGGAAACGCTCTACTCGCTGGGGAAAGCAGCGTCCCTCGAAGGTGACGCTGCCGCCGCCGAGAAAGCCTGGACTAAACTTCTTTCCATTGAGAAGCAAAGTGCGCTGGCGGCGCAGGCACACTTCGGACTGGCTGGACTTTATCGTAAACAAGGAAAGACGGCAGAGGCGCAGCACGAGATGCAGGAATTCCAAAGCCTGCAGAACAGCTCGAATCAGGCGCAGCCATCTGGAAAACAAGATTCGCAGCATTAGCGCACTTACACCATTTTCGACAGGAGTTTGCGATGGGACGGATTCAGTGTGCATTCTTTCGCAGTCTGACAATCGCTTTCTACCTTCTCGGATTCTTGCTGTTCTGTTCCTTCGTTGCACCGCCGCTTGAAGCCGCAGAACCCTCTTCGCGGAGTCTGGATTCGGGCTGGCAATTTCGCGCCGTAGCCAACGTGGATCGATCCGACGTCAAGGAGTGGCATCCCGCGCAGGTTCCAGGCGTGGTGCAAACTGATTTGTTGAACAACAAGATGATTCCCGATCCTTTCGACCGGGATAACGAATTTCGTCTGCAGTGGATCGGGCTGGCTGACTGGGAATATCAAACCACGTTTCAAGTGGATGCGGCCGCGCTCGCACACGACCATCTCGACCTGGTTTTTGCTGGGCTCGATACATTTGCGGATGTCTATCTTAATGATCAGGCCATTCTGCACGCTGACAATATGTTCCGGACCTGGCGCATCCCGGCGAAGGCTGCGCTGAAGCCTGGTCCAAACACGCTGCGAATCGTCTTTCATTCCGCCGTCGAGAAGATGATTCCCTACGTCAAGTCGCTGCCTTACATTTTGCCTTCAATCTCGACCCATAATTACGGGAACGAGGAAAACATCGCGACCGCGCCCTACACGCGAAAGGCTCCCTACAACTACGGCTGGGACTGGGGTCCGCGCTTCATGACTGAGGGAATTTGGCAGCCCGTGCGACTTGAAACCTGGGACGCGCTGCGCATTGAAAACTTCCATATCCATCAGCAGAGCATCACCGCGGATCAGGCTAACGTTACGGAGGAGGTTGAGATCGAGGCGAGCCGGCCGACAACGGCTACGCTCGCACTGGCTCACGATGAAATGTCCGGACCACAAACCGCCGATGGAACCCAGACGCTGCAACTCAATGCCGGCATCAACCACGTTTCAGTTCCTTTGCGGATTACCGCGCCGAAGCTGTGGTACCCGGTTGGGTATGGGGCGCAGAACCGGTACAGATTTTTTGCGCAGGTGCGCACCGGTCGCGAGCTTGCGGCTCACGCCGAGACGAAAACCGGACTACGCTCGATCGAGCTGCGCCGCGTGCCTGATCAATGGGGAAAGAGTTTTGAGTTCGTAGTCAATGGCATTCCCGTGTTTGCCAAGGGGGCGGATGTTGTTCCGTTCGACAGCTTTCCTAACCGGGTGACGCCGGAGATCCATCGCAATATTCTTCAGTCCGCTCGCGACGCGCACATGAATATGGTTCGGGAATGGGGCGGCGGTTATTACGAGTCCGACGATTTCTACGACATCTGCGATGAACTCGGCATTATGGTGTGGCAGGAGTTTATGTTCGGCGGGGACATGATTCCCGGCGATGTACGCTTTCAAGAAAACGTGCGGCAGGAAGCCATCGACCAGATCAAGCGGCTGCGCGACCACCCCAGCGTCGTCGTCTGGTGCGGAAATAACGAAGTGGAAACCGGATGGTGGCACTGGGGCGACCGTCAGGAATTCAAGGAGTCGATTCCACCGGAAACCCGCGACCGCGTCTGGCAGGATTATGTGATCATGTTCGCCGACATTCTCAAGAGCGCTGTGATGCAATACGGGGATCCCACGCCTTACACGCCGAGTTCCCCCAGCGCCAACTTTGAGGAAATCCCTGACAATCAGCACAACGGCGACATGCACTACTGGGCAGTCTGGCACCAGCAGGCCCCGGCTTCAGACTACACAAAACAATTTCCCCGCTTCATGTCGGAGTACGGATTTCAATCCTTCCCTGAGATGCGAACCATCCGCACCTACGCGCACAATCCGGAAGATTTCGACATCCGCTCCACCGTCATGCAGGCGCACCAGAAAAACAAAGGCGGGAATGAGCGCATTCTGACCTATATGCTGCGCGAGTACCGCCAGCCCAAGGATTTCGCATCCTTCGTTTACCTGAGCCAGGTGCAGCAAGCCGAGATTATCAAGATCGGCGCGGAGCACCTTCGCCGCCAGCGGCCGCGAACCATGGGTTCACTTTACTGGCAGTTGAACGACTGCTGGCCGGTGGCCTCGTGGGCCAGCATCGATTATTACGGACGCTGGAAGGCGCTGCATTACTACGCTCGCCGCTTCTACGACGACGTGCTGATTTCGCCCTTTCTGCACGACGACAAGGTCGACGTCTATGTTGTGTCAGACAAGTTACAGCCGTTTCCCGGGACGATCCACATGCGGCTGCTCGACTTTTCAGGAAACGTCTTGCTCGAGGAAACGAAAGACGTCCGAGTCCCGGCGCAGTCGAACGCAATTTATTTCAGCGTCGAAAAGGCGGCCCTGTCAGCAAAGGCTGATCTTCACAAGAGCTTCCTGGTGTTTGATCTGGATGCGTCCGGAAAGCGCGTGTCCCGGAACCTCATATTCTTCGACGTAATGCACGATCTGGACCTGCCGGTCGCGCCCAAGATCGAAACCACGCTCAGCAAAACTTCAGAAGGTTACACCATCACGCTACAGTCAACGAAGCTTGCCCGAAATGTGTACTTGTCTTTCGGCGACCTCGACGTCGAAACCGCGGACAACTACTTCGATCTGCTTCCGGGAGAGCCGGTGACGATTCGACTGAAATCGTCGGCCACGCTCGAGCAAGCGAAGGCTGCGCTGATAACCATGTCTTTGACAGAAGCCTTCAATCCGCATTGAGACCGCCGTAGCAGGAGCGGCGAAACGAGTGAACAGGGCCGCTAGCTAAGGGGAGGGGTTCCGGTCTTTACATTTAGTGCCTCCATATGGCGTTGAACTGAAACAAAGGACTTATTGGGTGCGTTTCGGGAAATGGTCGTAGGTGTAACTTGTAGCGAATATCTGTTATTACAGAATTATCTTTGAGACATATCACAGTTTCCCGAAAGCGCACGTTGAGAAATAGCGGGAGCCCAAGATCAAAAAGGGCTCCCGATCGTAAGTTACGGACCCTTTTAGAGACGAGTACCAGTCCAGCGCGCGTCTCAACTCCCGATTGGCGTCGGCGAGGAAGGGCGGGTTGAAGTCTGAGCTACCCTTGGCGTCTGCCCTGCCGATCTTCCGATGGTCCCGTAAGAAAGTCCTCCGCCGCTCTAAGAACTTGCACAGCATTTGTTGACTCTGCTTTGGATTTCATCATCATACGTCTCGCCAGATCCTTCAACTTCTCGAAAAGTTTGTCCGCCCGTCCAAAAGTCTCGCAATGACGCGCCAGATGCTCCCCGAACTTCATCGCCGTCATACTCATCGGCGGGATCCAGTCCTCGAGCAGATGCAAATACGGCATGGGGATCTGCTCCGCCGAGGAAATCCGTTCCTTGGCCGATCGGCCGCAATCCTCCAGAGATTCGAAGGATCTCCCGCGGCAACCCGTCAACTGAAACTATGGCGCCTCGAATGTTCGCAACTGTCTTTGCTAAATCATTCGCCAGCATCAGCTCGACCCCAATTTGGTCAACGCCTATGCAACTGATTTCTGCGGCGTCAAGGCGCTGCGCGATGCCAACCGTGAACCGGTGGAAACCTTCGTCGCAGTCTGGCCGACTGGGCTGAGAAGGACCGTAATGCCCTGCTCTGCAAGCTCAACAGCTATCTCGGTCAAAACAAACTTGCGCATGGCCGCAGGATATATATGCTAGCTACAAACTGTTGGTCTTCTAGTTTGGTTTGCGGAGTTCTCTGTCCTCACCGCGAGCCTGCTGAAGATTGATCGCTTCTTTCAGCGAGACACTCTTCTGATCTCCAACTTGTCTTTTTGCGGGCCCGAATATGCCAGTTCTCTTAGTGCATTGCAGACGTTCACGATGTTCTCGATCTCGTTGTTCATATGCCCGCATCAGGCTCCGGTTCACACGGGCGCAGAAGTTGAACTGGAATTCGTTGTTCCGCGCACCCCATAGGAATAGTTCCACTGGTACAGGCGCATAGTCGTGGAGTTTGGCGGGAACAGACGCCCAGCCCTCTGCAATGATCGCTCCCCGCACTTGGCGAACACTTAGAGGCACCCCGGATGTCAGCCTATGGTTGAGACATTCAGTTAGGTTGTAGGGCAACAGATTCATAAGCTGCGCATACCAGAGGCTTTCGCCGGGATCACTCAACTCGAGTTCACAATCAAAATCCGGTATCGCCACTTGGGCGTGCTCAATCAAAGTTCCAGGAACCCGAACCGTTAACTCGGCAGGAGCGACAAATGCAATCGCACCCGAAGGCAACTCGCAAATCAGAGCACATTCATCCTCGGTCTGCTCCACAATGAGCCGGTCGGGCTCCGGTGATGCACCGCAGACAGACCCAACCGGAACCCCCATCTCTTGCAGTTGCAACAGACGCATACGGTTCTCCTGATACTCGGCTTGGGTAATTTTCAATGGTCGTTTCAGCATTTTCTACCTCCAGTTTTTGATATAAACAAAGAAAGTTGTAAATAACCTCCATAACCTCCACTACCTCCACAAGTCAATTAGGAAGAGCGACTTGCGGGCGAGGTGAAGTCCCGACAACCTCCCTTCACACATTGTGGCCGTGGCAAATCGTAAGCTCGAGCTAATCGGTGCACGATTATGCTCGTATCTCGATCCAGCAAGACTTGCCGCCCGGAACGATCACTGTGCCTTTGAATGCCCAGACCTTTCAGCTTCCAGCCGATTTCTGCAGCGCTATATTCGATGAGCTCTCCTCGGGATTGCAGGAGTGCATTCAGGTCCTTCGCGAGTTCATCGACCCGTACGGCGCGCTGCTTCCGTTGGTGAATGTACCCCAACAGTATTTCGACAATTGCGCTGACCTGCCCCCCATTTTTAGTCCAGGGATAATGAGACTTTCTCCGGTTTTTGTTCGCCCCGCAGCGTAG
>JBAPPL010000016.1:0-76376 GCA_049280095.1 Candidatus Sulfotelmatobacter sp.
TCACTTGCTACAAAAAGCGGACATTTTAACTTGCTACCGACAGAGTAAACACACCGAATACACCGAATATATGCGGATGGCTTTCTCTTCGCCATTACTGTAAATAGCATCGCGGAGGTAATCTAAGTTCTTTGCTCTTTTCATCATCCAAACAAATGCAGACACAGCGTGTAATAGCGTCGTTTATTTAATCACGACAAAACGATCCTGCCTGCCAATGGTAAGGATCAGGGATTGCACAAGCGCCGATTTGCCTGACCTTACTGCGCCATTCGTCCCCAGTGCTCTTGCAGGGCAACAGACTAGCGGGAATCGATGGTTCAGCCGGACGCTAACGTTACGTACGTACGTTACGTGTTGAACAAAAATCAAAGATTTGAGTCGAAATCAAAGAGCGAATCTGATTCCAAATGAATTGCAGCTTCGCATCTTGGACAAGCATGATTTCGAGAATGGCCTTTGTATCCACATGAACATTCAATATAAAACTCGTAACAAAGAATGCGGTGAACGCGTTTGATCCGCGCCCTTTCCTTTTCGCAAATATCACGTGAAGATCGTGGCGTTACCACGCCATGCCCAGCGATTGAGTCTGCCATAAAGTTGATCTGCGCTTGCCGTCTCCGCTTTGGAAACTTCGAGTCACGCACGACTTGGAGAATTATGTCGGCCAATCTTATTAGGTCCAGCGCATACGGACCGACCTCGGGGCGTGCCAGGGACTGTATCACGTCTCGCTGCGTCTGCGCCTCGCAGAGAGGCGAACAAATGTGTTTCCAGATCAAGCCGAAAATGTAGCGATAATTGTCTGCTCGTCCCCGTACCCATGACGCCTGGATCTTCACCGGACGCCCTCTTGGGCGTTTTTCCGAAAGCTTGTCAAGAGCAATCTCATCTGTTTTTGATGCTTGTTTCGTCTTCCCGATTTTTGCGGAAGTTCTCGCCATAGCGCGATCCAAATTTTACGGAAAGTTCCCGACAAATGCTTCTGAATTAAGCGGAGAGCAACATCATCGTTCGGCTGTGCCTTGACTCAGCAAAACCCGAACTCTCCGGAAACCGGCTTTACACTGGGCTAGACGGACGGAGAATCTCATTGATCTATTCGTGGATTCGAACTGGAGGTACCGCAAACGATGGCCGACAAAACGATGTTCCCTTGCCCCGTATGTACGGGACCAAGAGAAGTGCTAATGACCAAGAAGGACAAACCTTACTTGACGTGCGATCCATGTGGAGTCCAAGTGTTCGTGCGTGGACCTGCAGGAATCAAGGAGTTTAGCCGGTTGCTCCAAACAACTAGCGAACAACCGTTGCTGGCAAGGCTCACTCACATGGAGCAACGTTATCGCCTGACGTGTCCGGATTGTGGACATAAATTCTGGATTGCGTCCGGGCTGATCAAGACCAGCATGTTTGACGGCAGCGTGAAAGGCTTTCGCTGCCCAGAGCGAGGCTGCGATGGTGTTGCTGCCTGGAACGAGGGGGCGAAATGAGAATCACGGTAATGGGAGTCTTAATCGTAATTGGCGGGGTGCTATTGCTTGCGTTTGTCTTGCACGTGATAGGACAAGACTCGGAAGAACCGGGGGAAAACGATGACCAACCCAAGTCGACAGCCTAGCGAATGGCTCACGGCTGCGGAGGCCGCTCAATACCTCAAAGTGAAAGTCCGTACGCTATTGTTCTGGGTCCGCCAGGGCAAGGTGAAAGCATTTGCACTTTCAGGAACGCAACGTCGTGTTTGGCGCTTTCGGCAGATGGACTTAGACGCCGCTCTCATGGAATCCTCCGTGCTACCATCTAAAATGTCATCCGTGCGCCTTGAAGAAAGGATGGAGCAATGAAAAGGGCAGCACGGCACAAAACTGGAAGTGTAGTGTTCGACAAACGACGTAAGACCTGGAATTACCTATGGTGGGAGGATGGGAAGCGCCACTCAAAGTTGATCGGCACCCGGAAAGAGTTTCGAACGAAGGGGGCCGCTCAGCGACAAGTGGAGTCTTTCCCGCCTGATGTAATCGGGCAGACTTCGGAAGGAGGCCCCAAACCGATAGTGAGTGAGACTTACACGGTGCGAACATTAGCAGCCCGTTACGAGCAGGAGCGTTTGCCTTCGCGTTACTCAACAGCGCGGATGTACCGTTCCTGGCTGCGGAACCACATACTGCCGAAATGGGGCGACAAGCCGATTAGCGAAGTACAACCACGACCGATTGAATTGTGGTTGCGCGAATTGAATCTGTCGCCGAAAAGCAAGTCCCATGTGCGAGGTATGTTGCATTTGCTCATGGAATTTGCCATGTGGAGTGGAGCGCTAAGTATTTCCCGCAACCCGATTGACCTTGTCGTGGTCAAAGGGGCAACCAAGCGCACGCGTCAGCCGCGTAGTCTCACGGTTGACGAGTTCCGAAAGTTTCTGCACCAGCTTGAGGAACCATTCCGCACAATGGCGCTAGTCTGTGTCTGTTTCGGCTTGCGAATCAGTGAATGCCTAGCTCTGAAGTGGTGCGATGTGGATTGGTTTAACGCCAAGTTGCGGATTGAACGGGGAATTGTCCGTCAACGAGTCGATGACGTGAAGACCATCTACTCGCAAAAGAAAATGAGCGTAGATGCCGAACTGTTGGAGCTTCTCAAAGCCTGGAAACGGGCCACGCAGTTTCCCGCCGATGGAGATTGGCTGTTCGCATCTCCCGTCCAGCTTGGGCGTTGGCCGTGGTCCTATCCCCAAGTATTGCGAGTGTTCCACAGAGCGGCGAAAAATGCGGGAATCGGCAAATTGCCGACCCACACTTTGCGCCACAGTTATCGTTCGTGGTTGGATGCCGTGGGAACCCCAATCGCTGTGCAGCAAAAACTAATGCGGCACACCGACATTCGCACGACGATGAACCTGTACGGTGACGTAGTGACGGACGAAATGGCGCAAGCCCACTCTAAGGTCGTTGGGCTGGCATTGAGCAGTTCCGACTAACGGATTGCAGAGCGGATCGCAGATCTCGCAAGTCGCTAGAAACATGGCGGAGAGGGAGGGATTCGAACCCTCGGTACAGGTGTTAGCCCGTACAACGGTTTAGCAATTCTCTCCATTGACGCGATGCCGAGCAATCCCAATCACCTACAGCCGCACCCGCGCACCCAAACTGACCCAATGTGACCTCATTCGGCAGTTACGGGACACCGCTCGGGACAGCAGTTTTTACATCCAAGAATTGGACGACGGGCACTTTCAAGGGGCCCCCGCGCCGAAAGCCAAGCACCCCCATCTCAAATCGGGGGTACTGGCGAGTTTGTATTCGCAGGCCTCCGCAAATCCCAGGGTAGTTTTTCGCTGGTAAATTACGCCAGCCAGGGTAATTTTTCGATGGTACATTGCGCCATGACTGCGGGTGAGCGTGCGCCTGGCCTCTGGCCCCAGGTCAATTGCGTGTAAACGCCTGTCTACAGAGTTACCCCGCACTCGTGAGTCGCTCCGTGTCATGCGCGTCTAGTAAAGCCGGATTTTAGCGAACGGGTAGTATTGAGGGGAGGCGGCACGATCCGAATCTCTTCTAGGAGATTGGCTCGGTTCTTTGCCAAGGTGTCGTGAGTGCTACATCCTTCCCAAAGCGACCAAGCCGCAAAGACCGCGCAAATCAGCTCACTAACCAACACTGCTTTGCAGCTCAGACCCACGTACCAAAGCCAGAGAATTCCAATCCCTGAACTTAACATCGCAAAAGCAATACCAAGTTCGAATTTCAGCCGCAGCACAAGCGCGCGGATGTAGCGCCGACCAATCGGATCGGCGCCAAAGGCAGTTCTTAAGTAAGCATACCAATTGGCGATTTGCTTCCCGTCTTGTTTTTCCTTTCGTGAATCTAACCAGCTCTCCACTCGTGCACCCAGATCCTCTAACACTAGACCGGCGAAGGTCATCGCGAGCACAAGCACCAAGCCCGTTTCCGCATGATTGCTGTAGACGAGTGATCGCAGATCAGGAAACTGCCAGAGTAAACCTACAAACCAAGTGCTTATGGCGATTGCCCCGGGAATCAGAAGGGTCACGAGCGGCCGAAATACGTCGGAAGTGAATGCGGAAAAGAAATTCGGCATGTTAGCAGCGCTCCTCGTCGAAATTGTCCCGCCCAAAGTGACTGCGAACTAGTATCTAATTCGGTTTGCCCCTTTGCCGCTCTGGGCTGAACTGATTCCCAGAAAATGAGTGGTGAAATATCGCGATTAGACCCATTGACCGGATTCTGGACTACGCCCGCTGCGCGGCCCGCGTTTCCCTTCGCCCGGTTTCTGCTATGCGGGGCTGGTCGCCGGGGCACTGGAAGCGTTATACCCTTAGCTTCTACGTCGGTGAAGCGGATTCAGGCACGCAAGAGGGAACGCCCGCGATAAACGCTGCGGACCCGTTCTGCGGTGTGCTTCCTGCCAACGCGGTGAACGTTTTCCGCTGGGAATGAGCTTGATCCCTGGGATAACATCGGGGTCTCGGCCTCGCAGGGTGAAGCGGTCCAGGGTCAAAGTGAATTCCACCGCTTCATCCACCCGAGATTTTCGCAGCGCTTGAGTTTCGGCGGGGCTTGGCGCCGCGCTCAAGAAAAAGGCGAGGTCACTCTATTGTCGCGAATTCATCGTCTGGTAGTGACGACCGCCTGCTATCGGCTTCTCCTTATCGACTTAGAACAAGTGTCCCGACCTGCCCGTTACAGGCATCGCCACTATGTATGGAATAACTAAGACTCATATTGTCTGCCGTCGAAGGGTCGCTAACCAAGCCTCCAATCGCTAACTCATTGCCATTCGATAAAAGAGTCACTCCGACTTCGTTGCCCTGTAGAGAACTGCTCAAGCTAGCGGGGGTAGTTCCAGAGAATTCGCCTAGACATTGATTGCCAGTGAATTGCCACGTACCTGTTAAAGCAAACGTATCACCATTCACGGTGACACCGTAGTTGACAATTGGCGGACCTGCCGACGAAGCTTGCGTTATTGACGCAGATACAGTTTCCGCATTGTTGCCGTCGATTGTGCCTGTCCAAGAACCTGTTAACGAAGGTACCCGCACACCAATGAGGGTGCCACGGTCCCCGTTTGAACAGCCACCACTTATGGAATACGTTCCAGAAAGCGAACTGCCATCCGAGGTTGAGCTTGTTACTGCCGTTATAGTGGCGCCATTCCCGGAAGAATCTGCGGCAGTCGTGCTAAGTGATATGTTTGTTCCACTCTGCATGCCGGAGAAAATCCACAAATAGCCTGCTGTACAACTCTGATTGTCGGCGCCGCTGGCCTGCCACAGGGATGCGGCAACCTGCTGTTGCGTATCGACGACACTCCCGACGAGGTAAGCCGTGCTGCTGTCGACGGAGGAGGTTACAGTGATGTACCAGTTTCCCGTTAAATCCGGCGGTGTTGTTGGTTGAGTGCCGCCACCACCTGATTGATTGTCTTGACAGCAATCCTTGTTTGCACATCCAACGAACAATACAAGTGATGCGAACAGTGCCGATACGCGAATTATATTCGGTCGATGATGGACAGTGTTATGAGCCTTTGATGTTTCCACTTGTAATTGCCCCCCTTCTAGCCGATTCTACGGTAGCTGCAATTGCTTGACCGATTTCGCTCGACGCATACCGTTATTGCATCGTACCTGCAAGCGAGTTGTTGACTTGATCGTAGACAATGATCTCGTTGTTTGTGCCGCCTATGCCGAGCAACAGCCCCCAGTACTGCAACTGAGTTCCATTGAACGCTCCGGACAGATAGATCGCCGATCCGAATCGTGTACCCGGTTAATGTCGTCGATCCATTGTCAGTTCCAGACACTGCGAAATTTGCAGTCAGTGTTCCGTTTGATTCTTGGAATGTAGCCGAAACGCTGTCATTGCCATGGTCAGCAAAGATTAGCTGGCCTGTGTACGTATGGCTCAGGTTCAACGTCGGGAATGCTGTGCTGCCGGTTAGCGACGCGTTTGACGGGGTATTGCAGGTATTTCCCGTTATCGGGGATAGTGTTCCGGTCAGCGTATGCTGCTCACTTTCAGGGGCCGCGAAGGTGGCTGATACTGTCCAAGCGTTTTGCCCTTCATAGTAGGTTCCACTCAATTGCCCTTGCGCATTGATGGTGCCTCGGAAACTATCCTGTTCCATGCTGTCGCTTTGGCCGGAGAGACAATCCCCGAAGACCCATTGGCCATTGACATCGGCAATCGCAGCGATCTGGCCATTAGCGGCGGTTACATTGCCACTTGCGTCTTGTGACAAATTTGCTTCTATCGTTGCTTGGGCTTGTCCGGGGCTTCCGGTAGAGATTACCCATGCTCCCCCTACACTTGGTAGGCTTCCAGACGAAGTTCCAGACTGTGTTCCTGAAACCGAACCACTGCCCGTGCATCCGTTATTCAATTCAGTGACTTGTGGTTGACACTGCCATGTGCCCGTCACGCTGCCTCCAGAAACAGTTCTAGTGCCAATTAACGTCATAGGTCCGTAGAATGTATTCTCGACATATATGAACTGGAGTAGAGATCCAGCGGGGGCTGGATTTTGCGATGCTCCAACTAGAAGATCCAACGCTGACGTATGCGGATCCTGTCCTGACCACGAGAGAGCACTAGTCGTAAAACAAGTTGGTCCTGGAACCGAATCTGGAACACCAGACAAGCTGCATGAAGCCGCCGGCGTCAGCGTGGCTTGTATTGTTCCATTAGCGGGACCTGCAGTGGTACCTTCCAGGCTGATGCTGCCCGATACAGAGATAGACCAACTTCCTGCCATTGATGTTGGACTAGAAGTTGGACTAGAAGAATGACTTGAACCACCACAGCCAAGTAGGAAGGTCAGAACGAATAGTGCGAGTACGCGCTTCATTCTCGTTTCTCCTTAAAGGTGCGGCGGCTGGCACGAGCGCGGCGAACGCTGCCCGAAAAGGATCAGGAATCTCATAGGCCCATCATAATTCCACCTGGGCGTACAGTCGTCAACCCCACCGACGGGGTTGGTTAACCCCACCAAAGGGCCAAAAACGCCCTCAATCACGGGCAAACAAAAGGCCGCTCCGAGAATCGGGACGGCCCAGGAGTTCAGCGTTAGGCTTTAGTTCACATGTCTGCCAAGGACCGCCCCAGTTGCCCTGCTTCTTGCCACGCAGAAGCTGCTGCAAGTCTGCGCCGTCAGCGAGATTCACGTTGCGGACATTCACGAACCCTTGGCACACAAGTTCCACCTCGAACCCAGCGCGCCCGGAAAAGTGTTCACCCAACGCTCAGTCATTTCAGGAAAATCAACCTCGCCAAAGTGACCGCTGCGCTGGAGACACCCTGCCCTCCCGGACCCTCCAGCAAGACGACAATGGAGGATTCCCAGCCTCCAGGCAGTTAGAATCTGACTATGCTCTGGCGTTCCGCAAGAAAACAGCTCAACCAGCGGCAAGAGTTGATTGCCAACCAGCATTTCGCTCGATTGATAAAGCGTTGGGCCGGGCATCTTAACCCGAGCCGTTCCGCCAGGCTGTGGGCGAATGCCCGCTGTCTAGCCCTGCATCCTGAACGATTCACGTCGGAACACGGACGGCGTCTTCGGCGGCAACGTGGGGCAAAGGCTACACATCGCACCATGCGTGCCCAGGGCCGGGCACCGGGAGCCGAGGGCCGAGCCGCAATCGCTGCGAACCGTGAGGCTCGAAGGCGGGACATGGAACAGGGTAAGGGCTGGAGACACAGCCAAACAGACCTTAGCGGCATCTGAGGTCGGCTGAAGGATATCTCATCGTGTCACGGAACGGGACCTGGCATCCGCGCTTTATCCTGTCTCTGATTGGAGGACAGCAGCCGCTAGATTCCGCGTAGCAATTGCGCCAACGGAATGTCGAGAGCTTGCGACAGTTCCTTCATCTTTCGCAAACACGGTTCTTTCCGCCCATTCTCTAGTTCGCTCAGGTAGCTCACGTCCATTCCGACACGATGCACTAATTCCTCTTGAGTGAATCCACGCTTGCGACGAATCCGGCGGAGATTAGCGCCGAATTGCTCGCAGATGTCAGTTGCCATGCTCGGAGCATTGGCGATAGCCTATCTTTGCACCATTGGCTATAGCCAAAGTCAGAAAAGGCAAAAGAGATTCACCATGCGATGGCCCTCGTCCGCGTGTGTTGTCCTCATGCTAGCCCCAGCTGTAGCGCCGCTGCTTGCCTTTGCACAAAACGTTCCTCCACCGTGGCCACAAATCACATTCGATTCTTGCCCGGCGATCGCACAGCCTCGCGACCCAATCCAAAGAAGCTGGAAACATGGGAAAGACGAGCAAAACGATTTCTGGTCAGCCGTCCGGACAAAAGATCAACGGGAAGCCGCCGTTCTGCTCTCCAACTTCACCGAGAAATATCCTGACTCTGATTACCGAGAACCGGCGTTGCTCGGCGAGTGGACAGCGTACATTTCCCTCAAGGATATTGGGGGCCAAGCACGCGCGGCTGAAGCTATGCTGAAGTTGCCCACAGCGGAAGCACCGATCCGCACCGCTGGCTTTGTGACACTTTCCTCAGTGCTGTCGCCTTATGTTCGGCCTGATGATCCGGGGAAAGAGCAGAAGCTCGCTGACCTCGACAAATGGGTGCGATGCGGTTCGGAGGCTTTGGCAGCTGAAATGAAGCCCGCGAACATGACGGACGATGGATTCATAAAGAGGCGGCAATACGAGGAAAACATTCTGGACCGCACGGCTGGTTTCGTCGCCTACATGCGCCAGGACTATGCGTTGGCGAACATGAAGCTGGAGACGGCAAGCAACCTCAATTCCAAAGACGCCTTGACGTATCTCTGGTTGTCTGCAACAAAGTTTTTTTTGCCGGTGCCTGACTCAAACAGTGGAATTTTCTACTTGGCCCGGTTTGCGAACCTAGCGCCCCAGACCTACGGGGCGAAGGCAGACTTGAGGGAAGCATCTACGGCTTATCTGAAGCAGATGTATGTGATGGTTCACGGTTCCGAGAAGGGACTGGGGGACGTGATGAAGCTAGCGGAGTCCAACACAGTTCCACCGCCGGGGTTCAATGTCGTGCGCCCACCCCCTAAGGAGAAGCACCAGCACTATCTGTCCGCGATAGCCGCAGCCGCAATAGTCGGACTACTCATTTACGGAGTGGCAGCGCATCCTGACGTTGTGGAAGCATTGGGTCAAAGTTTCGGGCAACCCCAGCTGAGCAAGGAACGCAAGTTGATGATCTTCGGCGGCCCAGATCACAGCACATATCTGGGATGCCTCAGTTGCCAAGAGCTCGCCCGTGACTCTGTGTTGAATGAGCTTGGGCAGTACGGCAGCCCCTATCGCCCAGAGAGCATCTGGAATCACTACCAGCAATTTGGGTCACCCACTTCGCTTTACAGCGCTTGCAATGAGCTTGCGACCAATCCGCCCGTGATCGTAGATCAGGATGGCACGGCTTACGGTCGCCTGACCTTGAATCGGAATTCGCCCAAGATTGGGGCAGGCGCACGGTTCCATGACTGGCTTGCTTCGGCTGTTTGCCGCGAATGAGAGTCAACGACCGGACCCCCAGCGTGTCAAATTCCCTAGACTGAGCAAGCGGTCCTCGCCAGTCTTGCTACAATGCGCTCGTGAATGCACGAAAGCGCACCGAGCGGCATCAGGATCGAGACACGTTAGCCGCCTTCAAGCGAGATTTGAAAGAGCACAATTGCCTTAGCGAGTTTGACGAACTCGCGCAGTCCCTAGGCTCTGAGCCATGTCTGATAAAGGCGATCCTTTCGCTTCGATTGGCCTTCGACGATTCGCAGCGCGTGCAGAATGACCCCGCCCGAATGGACTCACGAAAGCTGAGGACCCTTTTGCAGAAAACCCGATGGGTCGCTCGGGCGTGGGAACGGCAGTGCCAAACCCCGTTTGGCCAGGAGGTTTTCAAATTAGCTACTAAGTGCGACCCGAGTGCCGGGGAGGAAGATTTCCTCAAAATCCCGCAGAGATTACTTTCTCTCACTGATTGGGCGTCGGACATTCACCGCAAAACGAAACATCGCCAGCGCCCGCTCTACGACGATAACTTGGCGGAGTTGGTGGAATGGGTGAAGATCAAGTCGGGAACATATCACGACCGACAAGTCTCGGCCCTCGTCGGCTGGGCCGTCCGGACGGACACCTACGACGAAAACACCCTCCGCGTCTGGCGTAATGAGCACGCAAAAGCACTTTCCCGCGCTCGGCTCAGAGTCCAGCAGCGTTAGTCAATCACGCAATTCTTGCCGCGTTCGCTTATGGAGTTCGTGCGCCTTCTACTGCATATTTGCGTGCATGAGCCAACAAGAAGTTCCGAAACTACTTCTCTCGAAGCATGACGCCGCTGTCTCTCTAGGTGTCAGTGTCAGAACAGTTGAAAACCTAATCTCACGCAAGCAGCTACCAAGGCGAAAGATCGGACGAAGAACACTAATTGCTTTCTCCGCCCTCCAGCGGTTCGCGCGAGGCGAACAAGCATGACAATCCTCACAGCCGAGATCCAGTAACAGTGACCAAATTGCAGTCTAGAACGAAATGCCTCGGTCCGATGGGATTCGGAGCCGAGGCTGACTTTCTCGAAAAGGAGTTTACAGATGAATCCTAACACGCTTTTCGCTGCAACTTCCTCCCAGAATTTGTGGACCGACCACCCCGCCACAGCAACACAGCGGAAGCGGTACGGGAGAACGACACAATGCGATGTGCTCGCCTTCATGTTGCGTGAGGCACACGCTGGTAGCAGGGCTTTGGACCTACCGGACATCATGGCTGCTGGAATCGCGCAGCACGGCGCGAGGTTCGCGGAACTTCGGCAGCGTGGGTTTGTGATCGACAATGAGTTGGAGCGGGCTGCCGATGGACACGTGCTCTCGCGCTATTGGCTCCGGCACGATCCCGAACTAAACAGGAGGGAGCCGTGAGCAGCATGCACAGGGTGACTCCCTTCCCTGTTCGGGGAGAAGTGCGTCCCACGACCACTCGCAGGACAGCCCCAAAGCCCGTCATCATGGTTGCGGAGCCTTATCCGCTCCTAGATCCCGGAGAGTACGTTGCGCGCTGCACACAAGCAACCTTCGAGTGGGCGCGGCGTTGGAGCGCGTGGAAGGCCCGACTAGTGCTAGAGCCTCAAGATTACCGAGGCCGTCCCTACACGGGAATACTCTGTAAGTTTCTCAACCTGGGGAAGGATCCTCAAGCACCCTACGCGGGACCGCGCAGCGATTTCCGTATGCTCCTGGTTGAGGTGAACGGCGAACAACCAACGCGGCCAGATGTGGACGTGGCCGTATTCGCGGGGCGTCTGTACAGAATCACAGTTGAGACCGTGACGAAGAATCGGAAGGGCGAGCCGCTAGCACCTGAGCACTGGTACTCGATAGTCAGAGAGATTCATCCTGTCGGACCTTCTAGACCTTTCAACCCTCGTAACCCTGGGAACCTTGGGAACCCTCTAACCGACCAACCGAGCAACCTAGAAAACCTACCCCTAGGCAAGCGATGCGTTCTGCAAGAGCGGGAAGAGCGAAAAGAACGAGTTTGGGGAGTTGACTCTTGACCCGAGCATAGCTACCCCGAAGGCGGGGCTGGCAGGTTACCTGTCGGCCCTGCCAGGCAAAACGAACGGCGGTTACCGTAACCGCTGTACACCCCTAAGAGATAGAAAACATGAACCTAGAAACAGCCGATGTCCCAACGATGTCCCGCAGCAGCGGAAACCCGGTTGAATTGATTGATTCCGTGGAGTTGGCAAACCGCTGGAAAGTGCCCGAGTCCTGGATTCGGAATCACACTCGCGCCCGCACTCTAAGGGAGGATCGTATTCCGTGCATACGACTAGGTCGTTATGTTCGCTTCGAATGGGGATGCCCAAGGCTCGCAGAATGGCTGGCGAAGAGACGGCAATAGACGCACTCTTTTCTCTTTACATGCATAGCGTTAAGCAAGATAATGGCGGCATGGGAAAGAAGCTCAACCCACACGCACAGGCACTAGGCAGTCTAGGCGGAAAGGCACGGGCGCTAAGCCTGTCCGTTGCCAAGGTCGCCAAGATCGCCAGCAAGGGCGGGAAGGCAAGGGCGGCCAAGCTATCCGCTGCTGAGCGCAGACGGATTGCGAAGCTAGCTGTTGCAGCCCGCGAACGCAAGAGAAAAGGGGGAAAGTAGGATGGGGAATCGAAAACAGCAAGGTCAAATTATCCAAATTGGGGACCGCTGGTACGTCCGCTATTGGGAGCGCCGGAACATCGGCGGGACTGTCGAACGGAAGCGAGTCACCCATTCAGTCGGTGAGGTTTCGACACGCGGGAAACGTCCACCCGCAGACATCAAAACCGAAGCCGAACGGCACATGGCAACCGTCAACAGCGGCACAGTTCCCGCCGAGCGAATCGTCACGATAAGCGATTTTGTCGAGCGGGTGTACCTGCCTTGGATTGCAGAACACAGGCGGCCCTCGACGGCCAAGGGTTATCGGGACATCTGGGAAGATCACCTCAAACCGCTCTCGGAGCAAGTTTGGCTGAAGGACACGCGAACGTACCACGTTCAAGGCTGGCTGAATCAGATTGGGGCTGGCAAACTGAGCCGCAACACTCTGAAACACGTCAAAAGCGTAATCAGCGGAATTTTCACTCTGGCGAAGCAGCAGGATTATTTCCAAGGGGAAAACCCCACCCGCGACTCCGCTGTCAACCCAAAGGCCGCAGAGCCGCAGGAAACGTATGCCTACACGCTGGAGGAGATTCAGGCCATCCTCGGACTGCTGCCTGAGCCCGCAGCGACGGCCTTCGCAGTTGCGGCGTTCATGGGGCTGCGGCACGGAGAGATACAGGGTCTGCTCTGGGAAAACTACCGAGACGGGGAGTTGTACGTTTCTCGGTCAATCTGGAATGGCCGCGTGTCAGATCCCAAGACTCGTAAGGGCCGCGCCCCTGTCCCCGTGATTCGGCAACTTGGCGATCGGCTGGAAATGCACCGACTCCGCTCTCGAAATCCGCTTGACGACCCACCTGCCGGACCGCTTGCCGGACCGATTTTTGCAAATTCCCTCCGCAAGCCCCTGTCGCTCGGCAGCTTGGTCAATCGCATCATAATTCCCGCGCTGAATCGGTGTGAGGCGTGCGGAAAGGCAGAGTCAAACCACCACAAAGCTACCCATCCGTACAAGCGCGACTCGCGTATCCCTGAGTGGCATGGCTGGCACGCGGCACGGCGCGGACTCGGTAGCAACCTATATCGCCTCGGTGTGCCGGAGATGGTAATTCAGCGAATACTGAGACACGCAAACGTGAGCACGACCGCAACCTACTACATCAAGACCGCCGCAGACGATATTCGTAGCGCGATGACGAGGCTTGAGAATCACATATCAGCATCTGCTCAAGAACACGGCAGAACTCATGACCTCACACACGCCCAAGAAACTCCACCCACCCTTCAGTGAGTAAGTAATGGGTGCTCGCTATCACCTATGTGGTTTTCCGGAACTCATGAAGAAATGGGCGTCGCAGATTCGCCCGGTTCACTCGTCGCTTGCGATGGCTGCTCAACGATGGCATAACCAGTAATCTTGCGTTCAACAAGCCTTTCCTGTGCCGCCTTTGGCACATCTTCAGGCGAAGTGACGTGTCGCACATTGACGTTCGAGATTCTTTCTCTGGGAATGTAGAAAAGATCGGCGCCCGGGATGGCCCTCCAGTATGTCGCCCTGTCTCTTGTGAACCTGTGTTCTGGTTCGTTAGGCCACTTCGCAACCTTTGCTGCAAAATCCACTTGTCGGTGTGCAACGTATTGGTCTCTGTCATACCGAGAGGCACCGCCGAGCAACACGCCAGCCAAATCCCCTTCACTGCTGAAGTAGTAGTCGCGCAGTCTACCCTGATACAAAACGCCATCGGTGCTCAAAACATCGAGCTCAATATAGGCCCTAGCTTTTGGGCTTCCAAAATTCGTGAGCAGCACGGCCCATTCTGAAAGGCTCGGACGCAGGACTACACCACCAATTCGATCGCGCCAACGCTTGCCTTCCGTTCGGTACTGTTTTGCTAACCATGAGAAAGCAGCGGCCTCAGCTCCGACCAGTGTGTAAAACCAAATCAAGAAACGAAATTGGCGTCTGAGGACATCATTCGCACGGGGCCAAAAGAGACCCTCATCCAGTGCCGCGTCCATTTGCTTGTCGCTGGCTACTGACATGAACACTGTTCGATATGCGAGTCTGCGGTCAGCGTTACCTTCCGGGGTTGGCCACGGCCAAGCGATCGTCCACGCCAACAGGATCGTGCCCACGAATGGAAATAGCGCGAAGACTGTTGCGAACGTGATTTCTTGAGACTTTGTTTTCTGAACCTTCACCGGAAACGTGAAGGATGTGATGACGCGAAAAATCCCTCCTGGTACGAGCACGTATAGCACGACAACAAGGGAAACAATGACGGCTATCAACTTCCCTCACCCTTGTGCGACTGAAGTGGCTATGCCGCAGTGCCGGCGATGTGATCAGCAACAGGTTTTGTGATGCGGTAGGTCTTGCCTTCTACAGTCACCTCACCGTAGCCCCGATCAGCAATTTCTGCTTTGATTCGCTCCAGATCCAATTCAATCAGGTCAGCCAGTTTGCGATCTATCCTGGTCAGATCGACAGTTTCAGACAGGCTATTTAAATTGGCCACCATGGTGAGATGCTCTCCAGCAGTTTAGATTCGATAGCAAAGATGCCGGACTCTTTTTGCTCGAAAGCAGATTACACCACGAGTGTACGAAATTTCCACGAAAATGGAGTGGTAACGAAGGTAACCCCGACGCTACGTGTCCGCCTCGCACAGAGCAGGAATTTCCGGGACACCTACAGGACACTACCCTGACGCTTTTGTTCAGGGGTCGGTCCGTGCGAAAGCCATCATCTTGGCGGTAAAAGGCTTGCCTTCAAGGAACTGGCGGAGAGGGAGGGATTCGAACCCTCGGTACAGGTGTTAGCCCGTACAACGGTTTAGCAAACCGCCGCATTCGGCCACTCTGCCACCTCTCCGGCGAGCGGTTTTCATTAGCTTAACACAGCTTTTGCCGCGGGCTCCTTGCGCAAGTCGCATGCAAAGGCTCCACGGCTTTTCCTGATTCATTTCTCTAACAGCTTGTTCCCGATTGCGATCGCCTGTTCGTGTTTCGTAACAGGATTAACTTTCTCGCACCGCCGCGGCAGATCGGTGAAAAACTCTTAGCACTGAGGGGGAGGAGTGGATCCGAACAGCTGCCCGCGCTGCGGCGGTACCGGATATGTGAACAGGCCCGTGGACATCAAGGGTAAGTCTGAGGGCGTTGCGTTTATCCGCGTGAAGTGTCCGAGCTGTGCCGGCAGCGGACGGAAAACTTCTGTGCCTCCTACGACTGCAGGCTGACCGCACGGCCTGTGGTGCTCGCGAAAACGTACGAGCCCGGGGCGTCACGCGCTCCCGCCTTGAAGTGGCGACTCGGGCCGCACGTTCCCTTCATTTCCCTGGCAGTTCACGCGATGCCCGCCGTTTTGCTGCGTACCCGGCGCCGCGAGGGGGACGCAGTCTCGATTCGATTTCGTCCTGCGGCTTTCGCGCGGTAGAGCGCTTTATCCGCTGCCTGGATGACTTCTTCCGCGGAAGGATTTTCTCCCCTCGAGCTGGCCACTCCAATGCTTGCCGTCACCGAGAGTTCGTCGGAGGGGGCTGTGCGCGCCAGTTGGCGGATGGCGTGGCCGGTTTGGCCTCGTCCGCGGGCGCGCTGGTTGCGGCGGTCGGGGCCGCGCGCCTCCTGGCGGCGCTCCGAACCCCGCACCCGAAGCCTGCTGGTCTCAATGTCAGCTCGCAGCTTTTCCAGATGCTCCATGATCTCGGCGGTGCTCTTGCCGGGAAATAGAATGGCAAATTCTTCTCCGCCGCAGCGGTAGGCTTGGCCTCCGCCCGAGACCCTCGCCAGCCGTGACGCGACCATGCGCAGCACCTGATCTCCGGTGTCGTGGCCGTAAGTGTCGTTGCAGCGTTTGAAGTGATCGATGTCGACCATGGCGATGGAATAAGGTGGTTGCAGTCGAAGCAAAGCGTCGTGGAAGGCGCGGCGCGAAGGCAAGGTCGTGAGTTCGTCGTGATAGGCGAGCAGATAAGAAGTCTCTACGACCGCGCCTGCCAGGATAAAGGCCGCGGCTGCGAAATACGCGGTAGGGATTCGTCCCGCGCCTCCAAAATAGAGCGCGAGAAAGCAAGCGGCCAGCGCCCACAGCAGTCCGCTCTCTGCGGGCTTGTGCAACAGCAGAAAGCGCGTGAGCAACAATACCGCCGCACCGGCGAAGGCCAGCACCGTGGCGAAAGGTAATGGAGCGGGCAGCACAGGATGATGCAGCGCGCGCGCCGCCGCCACCAACGGCTGAGGCCGGCAGAGCACTCCTACAATCACGCATTGAACGAACAATAATAAGGTAGGCGGCGCGATGCTCGAAAACGTGAATCCCCGTTCTCGGTGAAGCGAGAGCAGAACGAAGTTGAGCGGCAGGAGCAAGCCCACGGCGGCGAGCGCGATGCTTCCGGGACTACCGGCCGAGACATGTCCTGAAATAGAAAAGTAGGCGACCGCTTCTTGGGCGAGACACACAACCAGCAGCGCGAAGAAGATGCGGCTGGAATGAAATCGCCAGGCCAGCAGCAGTCCCATAATCGCTGCCGTGTAGAAGGCGTAGGTGATGAGCGCGACGCTGGGGGTGACCACGCCGGTATGCAGCAGAACCGCAACCGCCGCGAGACAAATGCCGGGTGTGAGCAGCGACTTCATCGAAATTTGGTCCCGGCGTTGATGGGGAGCGTCCTCAGGCTCGCAGAGTTCTGCGGATTACGTATTTATATTATCGCTGGAGGCGCGGGACGGGAGTAATTGACCGGGCGGGTTCGGCGCTTGTCATCCTGAGGCAGCGGAGTCCCCGGCGAAAGCCGAGGACTCCCAACGAAGGACTTGTGCAAGCTGCCGACGTTGCCGCCGGTCCAGCGCCAAAAACTTGTCAATAGGCAAAAACTACACGATCGACCCTAACTCGCTCACAACAATGGAAATATAATTCCCGGAAACATGACTCAATCACCCTATTCAAATTGATATACTGCAAGTATAGAGTAAAAATTCAGAAAAACGAGGCGCAGCCCACGGGCTGCGCCTTTTCTTTTGCGCAAAACGGGGCGTGCAGATCATGGCGAAGTGCAAGGGATTCAGGAACTTCAAACAGCGTGGCGAGTGGGTCGAGCTGTTGTTCATGGCGTGGGCTCTACGCAAGGGACTCAGGGTGTCAAAGCCGTGGGGAGATTCGTCGCCTTACGACGTCGGGGTTGAACACGGCCAGCAGCTCATCCGGGTGCAGGTGAAGTCGACCAGCTACAGACTCGCCAACGGCTATCTCTGCGGATTCAAGCCCAACCAGAAGGGCAAGCAATACACCACGCGCAAGGTCGATTTCTTCGCGGCGTACATCGTCCCCGAAGAGATCTGGTACGTTATCCCGGCGGCCGTTGTCTTGAAGACCAAGAGTCTAAGCCTGATGCTATGCCCAGTGCAGCCCATGCAAAGGGACTGCTACAAGTATGAGGGCTACCGGGATGCTTGGAAGCTGCTGCGGCTGGGTTACCGCCGGCAAGTCCCCTCGAAAAAAGTGCCTTGACCCGTCGGGAACAAAGCCTAAAGCGGTTAGTCACCAGGAAGGAAAATCATGAGGAAAAACATAACGGTAGTGGGCTACTTTGAATAATGGAAGTAGAGAAGGACGGCGACTTGGCAACACAAAACGAAACCTGCAAGATACCAGCCCTTCTTCTTTTTCGGAGTCCAGATCATCATCCAGATGAACATGACAAGCCAAGGCAATGACAACCACGTCGGCCAATTTTCGCCCTTAGTCATGCCGCTCTTTCCGCCCTCCGCTGCTCGTAGGCTTCCCAGAGGGCTACCAAATCCTCTACGCTCCAGAGCCGATCTGTCACCCCAGCTGCCACGGTTGGCAGCCAGATCAAAATTCAAAGTAGCCCACTACCAACATAACGGATCGACCTCTTTAATCCATAGGGGTGTACCATTAAACTATTGACACAGGAAGACGACGGACACAGGAAGACGACGGATTATTATCACTGTTCGGAAATCCGAACAAATGGCGAAAGAAGGTGATTAGGTAATGGCGGATCGCAAACAATTCATGGGAGACATAAAGACCGATCCTGAACTGCTGAAGGCACTCGAGGCGGCGCGGCAAAAACCGGTTACGGAAGGGGATCTGCGCGAGCAGAGAATCAGCTTTGCATTTGGTAATGCCCCAGCTAGTGCCAAAGGTATTACCAAGGATAGCGTGCGCAAGGCGTCCGAGCACATTCGCCTGCTGCCGTGAAGTTTCCATTTCAGCGCGGCCCGCGAAGGATTTACGGGCCTCGTTTTTTATACGAATGTCGGTACGCGAAAAAGATAATCCCGCGCTCTACACACGGATTCAGGAACAGAACCTTCTGAGGCAGTACGACCTCCTATCAAATTGCGTCGAAATCGGCCTAGAAAAGAAAATCGAAGCGTTTGATAAATACACTTTGTGGGCACTCAATTATGCCGCCGTTGCGAATATCGCTCAGTTCGGAGGACGATACCGAGAGGAACCGATTTACGTAGGCAAACACACCCCACCACACTTCAATGATGTCCCGAACTTGATGGATCGCTTCTTTTCGCTGATTCACGAAAATTGGACTATCGTAGACCACCCCACATGGTTGGCAGCTTATGCTCTTTGGAGACTGAACTGGATTCACCCCTTTGTCGAAGGGAACGGACGGACTGCCAGAGCGGCTTGTTACTATTTGATCTGCCTGAAGCAAGGGAAACTTCTCCCTGGTAAGAAAATTGTTCCCGAGCGCATCCGAGAAAACCGACAGCCATACTACGACGCTCTGGAGGCTGCCGATCGAGCATGGATGATGGGAAACTCGACGTCTCAGTGATCACGAAGTACCTTGAAGACCTCCTCAAAGGACAACTCACGGAGCCATAAAGTGGGATGCGCGTCCGCGTGAATCATTTGGGAGCACCTCGAAGGAATTCTTCCAGCACGTGGTTGAACTTTTCCGGGTCATCCACGAACAGGGCGTGGCCGTCGCCGTCGAAGCGCTCCAGTTGGACCTTGTCGCCGAGTTTTGATTTCAGGTAGTCGGCGCTGGGTTGCGATTCCGGTTGGTATATGAAGAGCAGCGGGCGAGTGGTCTTCACTCGCTCGAGGCCGGGTGAGAAATCTTTTACGGCCAGCATGTCGTAGATGAGCACTACGGCGGCGTCGGCCGGGACCTGGGTGGAGGCGTCGATGACGCGCTTCAGGTAATCCTCGGGCTGCGGCTTTTTGTACATGCTCCGCACAAAACCGTCGGCTTGTTTCTGGCGATCCTGTTGGAGCTGATTCATCCATCCCGAGATGCCAACGAACATTTCCGGGCTGGGCTTGTCGGAGAGAAAGCCGTCGACTAAAACTAAACCGCCGACGTTGTCGGTGCCGAACTGTTCGACGTATTTGATCAGCTCGCCGCACGCCATCGACCAGCCCACCAGCACCGGATGCTTCAAGCCCAGTTGATCGACCAGCTCTTTGTAATCGCGGGAGCGGGTTTCGGGCAGGTGTCCGTAATTTGGTTTGTCACTCTCGCCTTGCGAACGGGGATCGACAGCGATGACGTGATAGTGTTTCGAGAATTCGTCGATCTGCTTCTGCCAGATCCACGCCGGCATGGTCCAGCCTGGAATGAATACGATGGGGTGGCCGCTGCCCGCTTCGAGATAGTGGATGCGGACGCCGTCGGAGGTTTTGATGAAGCCGTCCTTCGTAGTCGTTGTCTGGGCGAGGACGCCCGGCGCTGACAGAATGCACAGCAGAGCGAGGGCTAATTTGGTTCTCATGTCCTTCTCCTTACTGATAGCTATGAGTTCGATTCTATGGACATGACTATGTGTTTGACGCATCAACGGATTACCTGGATGGCAAGCCGCGACAGGGCTTTCAATGCAGAACTCACAGCGGTACGCTGTGATGCTCGCTTGTGCGATGGGTCGCTTCCACTGGCGGGAATTCTAGCAAACTAAAAGCTGTCGATGGCGAAAAAAAGCCTCAAGGTGGGTCGTATGAAGTTCGAGGGGATCGTCCAGAACTTGCAATAGGCAAAGCTACTGAGGCCCGAGAAGGTCGAGGCCGCGAAGAAGAAGCCAGGAGAGTGCTTCCGCAGGAGAAGTGAAAAGGTTTTGTTCCGCCGTTAGACCATGTACCATTGAGGGAAACCTGTTGCTTAGCCATTACGGCTGTAACGTTGTAATAGCATTACCTACAGGCGAGACTTCTATGACAACCCGTACACATCATCTTGAATCTAGCCTCGGACATGGAATGGCGTCAGCGCCACGGCCGATCTGCGAACAATGGGATCTGGAAGATGACCGAATCATGATCGACATCGAGACGGAGATGGCTGCTCGCTCACAAATGTAATCGAATATGGACAAATCGACAGACTGGATTCCACATTTTCTGCTTGAGGGACGTACCCTAGGGCCGCTTTTCGTGCTCCTCATCCTTGTGCTCTACTCGCTGTTAAGTCCAATGCTGTCGCCGGCGTTTCATGAGTATGTCTATCACATCCTGCATTAAACACTTGAATGAGACAGTTTCAAAAGTTTCTGATCAAATTTGGCTGCGGAGCGTTTGGCTCTTTTCTGCTACTTGCTCTTCGCGGTATCCCACCACTGCCGGGTATTGGGTCGGAGGTCGGCCATTTGTGGGTCGGGATCGGCTTCGTGGTTAGCGGCGGTCTTATCACGCTCATCTGGCAGGTTGGAGACGATCAACCAATTCGCTCGTTTATTTTCGGTTTGACGTGGCCGCCCCTTATTGCCGCTCTGACTAGATAATTATCGCGGCCCTGCTAGGGAGCCTCCAACTGGCCTTACGCGTAGGCGAACGGGCGGCTGGCGTGGCTTCTCCAGAAGTAGGCGAGGATGATCACGCTTGCGACCGCAGCGTAGGCGCACCACAGCGAGGTGAAGGCGTAGCGCTTGACCTCCATTACTACTAGGAGAATTACCAGGTTCGCCGCACCGAAGAGGATCATTGGCCTGATCTTCGAGAAGAATAAAGATCCGCAGGTTGCGATCACGTAGAGCACCGCAACGGTTGTGTTGTTGGTCGCCTGATTCATGTAGACGATGGTGTTGGCCTTGACGTAAATCTCCGTCGGGAACGCGGTCAGCGCCCACAGGATGTAGAGCGTGGTGGCTCCGCCGAGCACGAGAAATGGGACCATGCGCTGGCGGCTGTCTGCGGTGGGCTCGAAGAGGAACACACTCAGCGGCAGCAGGAATGGGAGCAATCCCTGGGCATAGAGCATGAAGGCCGCGCCCATGTCGTGGGTGACTGCCGGGGAGAGAATGCCGTCGAGGCCGAGCCAGACGAATCCTTCGATGAACTGGTGAATGGCGAACAACACAGGCAGGGAGGCGAAGAGAATTTCGCGGCGGTGCTTGACGCGCGTCAAAGTGACGACGCCGACGGCGCCGAGAACACCGCTGCCTACGAAATTCGCTGTCGCCGAGAAGCACATCGAGCGTTTTCTCTCCTGCGGAGATTACACCGGTCAGCGCTATCTTGTCATCCTGATCAGTTGCCAGTACCCAGTAGCGAGTACCCAGCAAGTTTTTTCTGGCAACTGGGTACTAAGTACTGGCAACTGCGTATCCGCGGCAGACCCGATGAGCGGGAGTTCTAGGCTTCCCGCTTTGAAACCTCGGTCCGTTTCTGCAGACACTCCCTTTCGTGCGAATGTGTTTCGGTTTCAACTGAGCTTTCTCTAACTAGAATCAGGCTGTGATTAAGGGCCACTTATGCGCATTCTGATTGCCGAAGATGATGCCGCTCTGGCCGGATTCGTGCGCCAGGGGCTGGCAGGGGAACACTACGCGGTCGATGTGGTGGAAGATGGCGAGCAGGCGCGCGCCATGGGCAGCGAGTTTGACTACGACCTAGTGATCCTCGACCTGAACCTGCCGAAGCTGGATGGAGTAAGCGTGTTGCGGCATCTGCGGCTGAAGCGGCCGAGCCTGCCGGTGCTGGTGCTGACGCAGCGCAGCCGGGTCGAAGACCGGGTGCAATGTCTGGACACGGGAGCCGACGATTATGTGCCCAAGCGACTCTCCTCTACCTCGCTGGATATTCTTCACATCGGTGAAGACCTGATCGCCAAGATCAAGGCGGCGGCAGGGTCGCGGTGGCGCTCGCGAGATCGTCTCAACCTGCTGCGGAAGCCTCCGCACGCAGCGGAACCGCCGATGAAGCAGGTTTCACACGGCATTCCGGCTGTCATTGCTCTCGGCATCTCGACCGGAGGCCCCAAGGCCTTACAGGACATCCTTCCGACTCTTCCAGTCGACCTCTCAGTTCCGATCCTGATCGTGCAGCACATGCCGGCAGGCTTTACGGCTCCTTTTGCCAAAAGGCTAAACAACCTCTGTGCGGTTTCCATATGCGAGGCTTCCGACGAAGAACTGGTTGAGCCAGGAGTGGTCTACCTCGCCCCCGCGGGGTTTCAGATGACATTAGAGCGTCTTCCGAACTCGCGTATGCTCATTGCGCTTTCCGGCAAAGCGGAGAATCAGGTTCACGCCCCCTCGGTCGACGTCACGATGCAATCCGTCGCCTCCGCATTCCATTCTCAGGCGATGGGCATCATCATGACGGGGATGGGATCAGACGGAGCGCAGGGGATGAAAGCCATTCATCGCGAGGGCGGTCTCACCGTAGGGCAGGACGAGCCGAGTTGTGCAGTCTACGGCATGCCTCGCGTGTGTGCGGAGATGGGAATCCTCGACCGGGTTGTGCCGTTATCGCAGATTCCTCGCGAGATTCTCCAGGCGACGCATTACCGCAAAACGAATGCGGGTTAGCCTGTCCTGCCAAATCGACCGGTTGGTCTAACACCTCGCGCACCCGCCGCAGCAGCACGCGGATCGAAAAAGGCTTGGTCATATACTCATCGCCACACGGAGATGACTCACAGCGAGCGAGTTGTTCCGCATAGCCGCTCATCAGCAGAACCCGGGTGCTCGGACAAAAGCTGGTGAGTTCAGCGGCCAATTCGCGGCCGCTCATCCCAGGCATGATCATGTCGGCAAGCAGAAGATCAAGCGGTGCAAGGCATCCGCGGTGCGCCAACGCTTCTTCTGCGCTCCCGGCAATCACCAGTGTGTAGCCGGCGGATTCCAGTACTTCGGCAATCACCTTTCGCACAAACGCTTCGTCTTCGACCAGAAGAATAGTCTCTGGCCCGCACGCTCGGAGCGCGGCGAATGCCGTAGCGGCCATCGTCTCGCCGGATATCGTTTCAGTGATCATCGATTCGCAAGGCATGGTTTTGCAAATTGACGCTCTGTGAAGTTGCGGATCCCTCGTCAGTTACCGTCCAGCAGATCAATTGCCATCCTCGGATCCGGCGCAATAGAACTGCAAGAGAAAGATGACCAGTTACTTAGCTCGGCCCGATTCTTTGTGGCGGCGACCGTAGCCTGGCGACGGCATCCGTTTTGGGACACGAGGAGCGAACTAGTTCCGATCTGGGAGATCGTCCGTAGACACCCGCTCACGGGCGCTCTTCGCGCTGCTCACTTATTTGGGACTCGTGAGGATGGTTCCGTTTGGATCCAGCAAAAGCTTGTGGGTTCCGGTCGGTACCGATAAGTGAAACGGAGTTTCTCCTCCGTCGGCAAATACTCGCCCCACCAGCACCGGAGCCTTGCCAGAGACCACGGCGTAGACAGGAACGAAGGTTACGAGATCTTCCGGCGCTTCCTTCTGCACTATCACTCCACTCACCACAGAGGCGTTCGCCTTCGCCGTGAATTTGACACCCTGCAACTCCAGCCTGGGCAGAGAAGTGCCGTTCACCCAACCTTCCAGAAACCAGTCGAGTGAAGCCTTGCCTTCATAGCGCAACGAGGGTGGCAAATCCTCTGCAAAAACATTCAGCAGTTCCCTCGTGCTGATAGTTTTCCCTGCGTAACGGTTACGAACTTTGAGCAGGGACCGCACAAACGGTTCTTCGCCCGTTTCGGCGCTCGGGTCTTTTTGCCCAACATGCTCTGCGCCTTCCTGCAACATGGAACGCAGCATGTGAAACAGCCACGTCCCCCTTCCGTAACTAATGGCTTCGTAAGCCTGCGGGAAGTGAGACGAAAGCAGGCGGCCTCCCAAGGTTACCGGCCCGGCATCTTCGAGAGAGCTGCCGTCTTTATGCTTTTCAACCAAATCCCGACGATATTTCTCCATGACCAGCCGGAAGCCCGCCGGGTTTTTCTCCTGGAGCATCATCAGGGAGCTATAATTTGCCAGGCCCTCGGAAAACCACTGGTCACGATACGTCGCCCATATAATCAAGTCTCCCCACCACTGATGTGCGGCTTCGTGCGCGGGGACCAGTCCCCCAACCAACGCGCCAGCCGGACTCATGTGGAGGCTTTCGCGCTCGGCCTGGTCAAGGAACGCATAAGACGACAGGAAGATTAGCCCCGGCCAACCCTGGCTTTCCCGCCCCGGCACCTGAGTCAACGCCAGTTGACTGTAGGGAAACGGACCGAATCGCTCGGCATAGTAGCGGACGGCTCGGGCTGTAAACTCCGCCACGGCGGTTGCATTCCGCGCCGGTGAAGGCGCAGGTGGAGGGGCAATTAGCTCGGGAGAGGCGTGAGGCCGCGAGGTGGGAATCGAACCTATTTCCATGGTGGGCGGCGGGGCGGAACTGGGGAAGTCGCGTTCCACGCCGCTCGTCGCGTAGGTTTCTACGACGACATTCCCGGCTTGTGCTGCTCCTCGAACATACTTGCCCAGGTCGAACCCTGCGACCGGGATGGGCCGCTCCGAAACCCAGTGCGCCACTTGCTCATCATCGGCGTCCTGCGGCGTAGGTTGTGAGCGCGTTGTCGAAAGGGCGGGGACAGGCTCTGGCTTGCCCGTTGCCAAAAGAGTCCAACCCTGCGGATAGTGGAACGTAAGATCGAAATCCGCCATGGCCATCCCGCGATTGGGATACCATGTGCCGCGCGCTCCCACGTAGAGCAGGCCCCGCCCCGCCTCAGCCAACACCTCCCCACCGTAGACAAAACGCAGACTAACCTTTTGTCCTTTCCGTGCCGGGTGGGGAAGAATCACAGCCACCAAATCGTTGGCGCTGCGTGCGAGCCGCGTGCCTTCCACCGCGGGGTTATGAATGAATTCCACAGCCTTACCGTCCGCTTCGACTGTATGGACCTGCAGAAAGCGCGACAGTTCGAACACCAGAAAGCGCGATCCGCCGCGCACCACGTCGAGCTGCAATGTCACGTCGCCGTCCACTTCCTTGGGTGGTTTCACCCGCGCATCGATGAGGTAACTGCGTACCCGAACCGGATCTTCCCGCGACTCCGTTTCCGCCGGCAAAGCATGAGGAATTTCTTTTCGAGCCACGGGCTTCCGCCTCACGGCTTCGGTCGAGAATGAAGTCCAGACGTCGTAATACAGGTTTCCGTCCGCGCCAGTTCTGCTTTGTCCGGCCTCAACTTGTTCCTCAGCGGTCGAATCAAAAAAAACGTCGAAGACGCCGAGTTTGTTTCCTTGCAGCCGGGCGTGAAACATATGATCGTCGGGATCCAGGGTGGGCGTGACCGTCGAGTCCTTTGCGGCGTTCTCGCCTGCGATCGGCAGCAGTCCGCTGAAGCTGGCCAGCAACCTCATGGCATCCGCCTGCGCAAGGGTGCGGGCGGTCTCACTCCAGTGCGCGATAAATTCTTGTGCATCGTCCGGGGCCCTTAGACCCGGCTGCAAGTCGGCGGCGGTATTGTCGTTGAAGCGGAAATAAGCGGTCGAGAAGCGCTCCTCCAGAATCGCCATGCCTGTGAACAGGCTCATCTGCTTCCGTTCCACGTCGGTGGCAGGGGCCAGCAGCACTTCTCCGTCACCCTCAAAAAATGCCCCCGTAATTCTGCCCAGGACATCTTTGGTAAAGGCGATGGCGCCGTCGTCGAGCGTGATGTGGATCGCAGCTCGGTCCAGAGATGCGTCTCGCACCTTGAATACCCTTTCAGGATCCAGATCGACGCTGCTGAGCTGCAGGTAAAGGGACTCGGCCGGCCCAGGTTGCCGCGCTTGCGCTGGGACTGCTTGTGGTGGAGCAGCTTGCGCCGGAACAGTTTGAGCCGGATCTGCTTGCGCACTGCACACTCCGCGGAATGCGAAAGCCGCAAGGCATGCGGCCAGAATCACGCGCATGGCGCATGACTTCGCTGGTACTTTCGTTACGTGGGTGTGTGCCTTCACTGTTGCTAGAATGCGCTTCAATGCGGCTTCGTGTCACTACTCCGTTAGCTATGATGCTCATGTTTGCCTCGGCGGCGGCATCAGCTGACACGATCCATTTGAAGAACGGACGCACCATCGTAGCGGACCACGTCCGCGAAAATGGCACGCACTACGAGTACGACATCGGCGACGACAGCTATGCCATTCCCAAGAATGCGGTAGACCACGTCGAAACCGGCGGCATGCCCGCCGCGGCGCCATCGGGCGCCACCAAAACCGGCGGCGATCTCCCGGTTTTCGTCCCGGTTGACAGTCTTGCGAACGAAGGCGACCTGCCCAAGACAATTGTTAAGGAGGGCAAAGTTGACCCTGACGCTCTGGCGAAACTCGAGGGCAAGGGCAACGCCGAGTTGGGCGCCACCGCTGACTTTATTGCCGGCAAATTTGAATTCGAGCACGGCGATATCGATCAAGCTCGCCGCTATTTCGACAGCGCCCTGCGGTTTCAGCCCGATAACGCAACCGTCCTTATTTATTACGCCGCCCTGCTGGTGCGCACCGGCAATCCTTCGCAAGCCCTTACCTACGCCCAGGGTGCGGTGCGGGCAGCGCCCGAGTCGCCCGACGCCTACACCGTTCTAGGCTATGCGCAGCAGGCCTGCGATCGCACCAAAGAGGCCATCGCCTCGTGGAAGCATTCCCTTGATCTGCGTCCCGATCCCGCCGTGCAACAATACCTGGCGAAAGCGCAGCGCGAGCAGAGTGTAGAGACCGATTTCACCCAGCGCGAAAGCAGCCACTTCGTGCTCCACTACGAAGGCAAGCAGACGTCCGAGGATTTCCGCGGACAAATCCTGGCCGCGCTCGAATCGGATTACGACGATCTGGAGCGCGACCTAGGCACGCCCCCGCGCGACAACATTCTTGTGACGCTCTACACGGAACAAGCTTTCTTTGACGTGACCCGCGCCCCCTCCTGGACTGGGGCGCTCAATGACGGCAAACTTCGCATCCCCATCAGCGGCCTGAATGCCATGACACCTGAATTGGCTCGGGTTTTGAAGCATGAACTCGCTCACTCATTCATCAACCAGCTCTCCGGCGGCCGTTGCCCGCCCTGGCTTCACGAGGGCATCGCCCAACTCATGGAACCAAAGTCCCTGGGCAGCGACGGGCACTTGCTGGCCCAGTTATTCAAGACGCAGCGCAACATCCCGCTGAATACGCTGGAAGGCAGCTTTCTGAGTTTTTCTGGAAGCCAGGCCTACCTGGCCTACGCGGAATCGCTGGCCGCAGTTTCCTATATCAACGATTCCTACGGCATGGGTGACATTCAGCGCATTCTGCAACGCCTCAGTGAAGGTAGGTCCACGGAAGCCGCCTTGCGTGCGACCATTCACTCTGACTATGGACAACTCGAGTCCGAGCTCGGCAAGTATCTCAGCGACAAGTATGGCGGCTGACCGCAATCCGGCATAGCCCATTCGACCGATTTGCCCGCTGCCATCTCTTGTGCTAGCTTCCCCTCTGAGTGTAAGCCTCGAATGTGCGCCCTATTTCGATCCCGCACGCCCGACCCTCCGCCTGCGGTGGAGCCCGTCCCCAGCGAGTTTCCGAAGATGGAGGGCGCGGGGATTGCCGCCACCACCTACGGGCAAAGAGTCGCGGGCGATTTTTACGACTCCCTGCGAGTGAGCCCGGAGCGAATTTTGTTTGGCCTGCTCGACGTAGCTGGACGCCGCGAAAACAATCAGCAAATCCTGGCAGCGGCGCAGAAGATCTTTCGCACTCTCGGCGCCGAACTCTTTTCAGCGCCTGACATCAACGAATCCGAAGCCATGACCACGCTCAGTCTGCGGCTCAACCGCGGCATCATGGACGCTGCGGCGGGCGTTCACTCCTGTCCCGCATTCATCGGCTGCTATAACGAGAGATTCGGCACTCTCTGCTATACCAACGCCGGGCACACCGCAGGTCTCGTTCGCGACAGCACCGGCATTGCCGAACTGGGGTCTACGGGCTTGCCGCTCGGCCTTTTCTCTCACGCCACCTCCGAAGCGCCTACTGTAGGCCTTGAGAAAGGAGCCGTTCTTCTCCTGGTTTCGCGGGGAGTGGTTGAAGGCAAATGCAGAGAGGACAAGACCGATGACCTGGAATTCGGCCTGGAGCGCGTAAAAGAGCGTTTGCAGGCCAATCCTTCTCACAGTGCTGAGGCCATCAGCGGATCCATTTTGAATGCGGTTGGAGAGTTCACCTGCGAACCCCTGGTTCCGGACGACATGACCGCACTCGTCTTTGTGCGCAACGCTTAGAAGAAACGGCTCCAGCAACCTGCCCAACACGCGACCGCATCAAAGTATGCGGTCGACTTGTGCCCGGCCAGAAGTAGTAAAATATGCCGACGGCTTTTCGCCTGTAACTTAGGCGACAGGGGCCCCCCAGAAAATCTTATGAAGAAACTGGTTCTGATACTCATTGCTATGGCATCCCTGCCTGCGCTGGTTGCGGGCCAGGTAGTCGAAGAGATTGTCACGCGCGTGAACGGCCAGATCATCACCCGGTCGGAGTACGATCGCAGCAAAGATCAGCTCAGGGATGATGTCAAGCAGCAGGATCCGGCCAACGCCGACAAGCTTTATGCCGAGCGTGAAAAGGACGTCCTGCGCGATCTCGTCGACCAGCAGCTCCTGCTGGAAAAAGGCAAGGACCTCGGCATTACCGGCGATACCGAGCTGATCAAGCGCCTTGACTCGATGCGCAAAGACATGAAGCTCGACACCATGGAAGAGCTGGAGAAAGCCGCCACTGCGCAGGGCATCTCCTACGAGGACTTCAAGCAGAACCTGCGCAACCAGATCATCACGCAAAAGGTGATCGGCGAAGAAGTCGGTTCTCACCTCAGCATCACCAAAGAAGAAGAACAGCAATTCTACGACGCGCACAAGAGTGAACTGGAGCAGCCCGAGTCGATAAAACTCAGCGAGATCCTGATTGCTCCGCAGAAGCCGGCTCCCGATAAGTCCGCCGCCGGCAACCCCGCGCCTGACGCCGCCAGCGACTCAGCGAAGCAGGCTGCGGAGACTGCGGCTCTGGCCGCGGCCGAGGCCAAGGCCAACGATGTGCTTAAGCAGATTCGTGCGGGAGCCAGTTTTGAAGACATGGCGAAGAAATATTCCGACGGTCCCTCGGCGGCGCAAGGCGGCGATCTGGGAGCGTTCAAGCGCGGTACGCTCGCCAAGGAACTGGAAGACAGAACTTTTGCCATGAAGTCCGGCGACGTCACCGACGTGATCCGCACCAAGCAGGGCTTCGTTATCTTGAAGGTTACCAACCACCAGATGGCCGGCGTTCCGTCGATGAAAGAGGTCGAGCCGAAAATCCAGGATGCTTTGTATTATCAAAAACTGCAGCCCGCGCTGCGCGCGTATCTAACCAAGCTGCGCGAGGACGCCTACATCGACTACAAAGAGGGTTATGTCGATTCCGGAGCCAGCCCCAACCAGACCAAGCCCATTGAAACCACCACGGCCAAGGCGACCGACAGCAAGAAGCTGAAGAAGAAAAAGAAGCTTGGTGTTCTTTAGCGGTCTGCCAGGTTTCCAGCAAAGTTATAGCGTGTCCCGCTTCCCTTCGCGCGCCGTCCTTGTGCTTTCTGATTTACACTGATGAAGAGCATGAAAGAGTTCTACATCAGCGAGTGCGCCCGCCATGAAAACAAGATCGTCACCTCCAACTTTGTCGTGGTCAGCAAGCAGATCAAGCCCAAAAAATCCGGTGAACCCTATCTCGCTCTAACCCTCGGCGACCGCAGCGGGCAACTCGAAGCCAAGATGTGGGACAACGTGGAAGAAGTGCTCAATGCCTTCGAGCAGGATGACTTCCTCAAGATCAAAGGTCTCATCAACAAATATAAGAACCGCTTTCAGCTCACCATCCACAAAGTACGTAAGCTGGGGGAATCGGAGATCGAATTCTCCGACTATCTCCCCAAAACCACAAAGAATATTGATGAACTCTGGCAGACCCTGACCGGCTTCATCGCGTCTTTTCAGAATCCTTATCTCAAGTCCCTGGTGCAAGCCTTCATGTCTGACCCGGAAATTGCGGCCGCATATCGCAATGCTCCTGCCGCCAAGACCCTGCATCACGCCTATATCGGCGGCCTGCTTGACCACGTGGTCTCACTGTTTCGCTCCTGCGATTTGGTGTGCAGAAACTATCCTCAGGTGAATCGCGATTTGGTGCTGACCGGGGCATTTCTTCACGACATCGGCAAGATTCACGAGCTTGCCTATAATCGCTCGTTTTCCTACACTACGCGAGGCCAGTTGCTCGGCCACATGATCATCGAACTGGAGATGCTGCAGGCGAAGCTCGCAATGGTCCCGGACTTTCCTGTCGAACTCAAGACCCTGCTCGAGCACTTGATCATCAGCCACCATGGCCAGTACGAATTCGGCTCGCCCAAGCTGCCCATGTTTCCTGAAGCGCTCCTGCTGCACTACATGGACAACCTGGATTCCAAAATGGAGGCCATGCGTGCCCAATTCGAGCGCGAGGCCGACCTAGAGAGCCCCTGGACCAGCTACAACGCCTCTCTCGGCCGCCCGTTGCTGAACAGCGCCAAGTTTCTTGCTCCCAAGCCCGCGGCTCCTCCTGATGATTCTTCTTCTGCCGCTGAAGCTGGTGCTGAAGCGGAATACGCCAGCGAGTCCAGCGAAGAAGCCCCAACACTGCCCGGCTTTAAACCTTAGCACTCGTTCGAGGAGTATGCCGCGTCATGCTGGACCTCAGTCGATTCGAACTTCTCACCTTCGATTGCTACGGTACTCTCATCAACTGGGAAGAAGGAATTCTGCGCTGCCTGCACCGTATCCTCGCGGCTTACGGGAAGGACACAGACGATGCGACCATCCTGCGGCTCTATGGCGATTTCGAAGCTCGCGCTGAGCAGGGCGAATACTGCCGCTACCGCGACGTTCTTCAATTCGTGGTTCGGCAGTTCGGAGATCAATTCGGATTCGCGCCCACAGACGGGGAAGTCCGTTCGCTGCCTGAATCCCTGAAAGAATGGAAGCCGTGGCCTGACACCGTACCCGCGCTCCGCGAGCTCCACAGCCGCTTTCGATTGGCCATTGTTTCCAACGTGGATGACGATCTCTTCGCTGCCACGAAGCCTCAGCTTGGAGTGGAGTTTAGTCAGATCATCACGGCCCAACAGGCAGGAGCCTATAAGCCGTCACTGAAGATTTTCGAACTCGCACTCAGCCGCGTCGGGGTTCCGGCTCACCGCATTCTGCACGTTGGCCAGAGCGTGTATCACGACGTGCTGCCGGCCCAGTCCCTCGGCCTGGCCACAGTCTGGGTCAATCGACCATCGGCGCGAACCGGCGTGGGCGCTGTCAAGAGAGTCGACGGGCATCCGGACTTGCAAGTTTCAAGTCTCGCAGAGCTTGCCGCCGCTTGCGCACAACCGTGATCCTTCCACTCCCGATTGTCATCCCTCGCGCAGCGAGGGATCTTAGTGCTCGCTGGCAGCGGGAAGAGAGATTGCGGACGCAAGAACCAAGGTCCCTCGCTTGCGCCCGGGATGACAAAGTGTCTTGGTACTCACCGCTCCAGGGATCCTCTAGAGGTTGGCTGGAATCTTCACCACCCTCTTCTGAATCGCCCACATCACGAGTTCGGCTTTGTTGTGGATGCCGAGCTTGCGCATCAGATTGAACTTGTGCGCGTCCACCGTCTTGCTGCTCAATCCCAGAACCGTGGCCGCGGCACGTACTGTTTTTCCCTCTGCCAAAAGTTTCAGCACTTCCCGTTCGCGGGCGGTTAGGGTGCGTTCCACGCGAAACAGCGTTTCGGCTGGGCGTTGCAGAACAGGCCGGGAATGTTCATCGGGAGCGTTCGTTCGATCGCCGCTGCGCGAGTTCCGCACCATCTCCACCAACTCTTCCACGGAAGTCCGCCGCACGGCACAGTCTCCAGCCGCAGCCCGCAGGCTGGCAAACGGAGAGCTATCCCGGTCCTCCATGCTCAAAAACACTATCTTGGTTTGGGGAGACTCCTGCGCCACAAGAATCTCTGCTTCCGCCGCAGGCAACCCAAAGGTACCAGTATCCGCGACCAGCACATTCGGTCGAAGCTCATAAACCTTGCGCAGGCACTCCGCCGCGTTGCCGGCTTCGCCGACCACGTCAATGTCGGGCTCGTCTTCCAATAAACGCCGCAAACCTTGCCGCAACAGGACATGGTCGTGCGCAAGCAGACAGCGGATCTTCCTGCCGACAAAAATCACTTCGTTTGAATCTGTGCGTGGGGGCACACAGTTCTCCTTTGTTTGGCCAGAGAGTTTGCAAAATGACGCGGACGACTGGGCAGAGCCAGAACCACGCAAGAATACGAATGTGGGTCATTGTAGCAATCATTTGCGCTCCTGCGCCTAAGAAAATCGGCGGAGGGAGTGCCTTTTCTTGCCACCTCCGGAAATGCGGCTACTTTATCTCCATCCGGAAACTCCAGGGGGATGCCGCATCAGGTAAAATCGAGCACTTATGCTGCGCTACTTTACTGCCGGAGAATCTCACGGCGAAGCTTTGGTCGCTTTCCTCTCGGGCCTGCCCGCCGGGCTCAAGGTAGACCAGGCCTTCCTCGACCGCGAACTTTGGCGGCGGCAGCAAGGCTATGGGCGCGGCGGGCGCATGAAGATTGAGCGCGACACCGCTCACATGCTCTCTGGCGTGCGTCATGGCATGACGATTGGCTCGCCCATTTCGATTCAACTGGAGAATCGCGATTGGAAAAACTGGCAGGAGTCACTTCCCGTCGGCGAAGGCGACCCCGCCCGCCACAAGCGGGTAGCGTCTCCGCGGCCCGGCCATGCGGATCTTGCGGGCGCGCTGAAATACAACTTTCCCGAGGCCCGCTATGTACTCGAGCGTGCCTCCGCCCGCGAATCGGCGGCTCGCGTCGCCATCGGCGCCCTGGCCAAAATTTTCCTGCGCGAACTCGGCATCGAAGTTCTCAGCCACGTCGTCGCCGTTGGCGGGGTGGCCTTACTGCAAGAAGTGCCGTGGAAGCAGATTCAAGCGCTTTACGATCAGGAAGAAATATTGCTGAATTGTGCCGACAAAGAAACCGAGCAGCGCATGAAGGCCGAAGTCGACAAAGTTCTCAAGACTGGCGACTCGCTGGGAGGAGTCTTTGAGGTGGTTGCGCACGACGTCCCACCCGGCCTGGGTACTTATGCGCAGTGGGACGAGCGCCTGGACGCGCTGCTCGGCGGCGCAGTCATGTCGTTGCAAGCAGTGAAGGCGGTAGAGATCGGCTCCGGCGTTACCGCTGCCGCGTCTCCCGGTTCCGCTGTGCACGATGAAATCGGCTATGCCGAAGCGGTAAACTTCAGCGGATTCACGCGCACTCGCAACAACGCCGGCGGAATTGAAGGCGGCGTTTCCAACGGACAGGAGATCCGCGTCCGTGGCTATCTGAAGCCGATTTCCACGTTGCGCCGACCGCTGCAATCGGTCGATTTTACTACACGCCAACCGGTGAGCGCGGCGTATGAGCGCTCCGATGTTTGTGTAGTCCCGGCGGCCGGCGTCGCAGCCGAGGCCATGGTCGCGCTTACTCTGGCCCGCTGCGCTCTGGAAAAATTCGGCGGCGACTCCATGGGAGAAACCCTGCGCAATTTCCAGGGGTACTGCTTGCAACTGAAAAACTACTGATCGCAACTGAAATGATTTATCCCATCGTTAAATTCGGAAATCCGGTCCTCGAAAAACCGGCCGAGAAAGTCACAGTCTTTGACGAAGACTTGAAGAAACTGGTCGAGGATATGTTCGAGTCGATGTATGCTGCGCGCGGTGTGGGTCTGGCCGCGCCGCAGATCGGCATCTCGCGCCGCATCGCCGTCGTCGACGTCACGTTCAAAGAGGATCCTGACGCCAAACTGGTCCTCATCAATCCCGAAATCATTCACAAAGAAGGCCGCCACGCCCAGAGTGAAGGATGTCTCAGCATCCCTGATTTCCGTGAGAACGTGACGCGCGCGCAGGTGGTTACCATCCGCGCCCAGGATGTGACCGGGCAGGTCTTCGAAAAGATCGGCGACGACCTGCTGGCTCGTGCCTTCCAGCACGAAACTGATCACCTCAACGGCAAGCTCTACATCAGCCACATCAGCGCGCTCAAACGCGACTTGATCAAGCGCAAAATTCGCAAGCTCGTCAAAGCCGGCGAATGGTAGAAGAAATTTGTAATTGGGTGATTTTGCAATTTGGAAAGTTGTTGCGGACGTGATCGCTCGACGCGATGCTCAATTACCCGATCACAAAATTACCCAATTACCATGCCCTCGTCCCTCAATCTCGTTTTCTGCGGCACGCCGGGCTTCGCTGTGCCCACGCTCGACAAACTGGTAGACGCTGGGTTCCACATCAGTCTCGTAGTCACGCAGCCGGACCGTCCCAAAGGTCGAGGCCTCGAACTTGTTTCTTCCCCGGTCAAGCGACGCGCGTTGCAGTTGGGCTTGCCGATCACACAGCCTGAAACCATCAAGAACAACGAAACCTTCCGCTCGCAACTCAGCTCCCTAAAGCCCGACGCCATCATCGTGGTCGGTTACGGCCGCATCATTCCGCAGTGGATGCTCGATCTTCCGCCCCTCGGCAACATCAACCTGCACGCTTCGCTGCTGCCGAAATACCGCGGCGCGGCGCCGATCCAGTGGGCGATTGCGCGAGGCGAAACCGTGACCGGGGTTACCACGATGAAAATCGACGCCGGCCTCGACACGGGCGACATTCTTCTGCAGCAGGAGATCCCCATCGCCCCCAACGACACGGCGGAGACTCTGGCTCCGAAGCTCGCGTCCACGGGTGCGGAACTCATGGTCGAAACCCTCCGAGGATTGCAGAGCGGTAGCATCCATCCACGGCAACAAGATCACGCACAAGCCACTCTGGCGCCGATCTTGAAGAAAGAGGACGGGCTCATCGATTTTTCCCGCCCAGCGGCAGAAAGTCTGAACCGCATGCGTGGATTTCAACCCTGGCCCGGCGCAAACACGAAGTTCCGTGGCAAGAATCTCCAACTGTGGAGGGCGTCTGCGCTCGATCGCGCTCTGCCGTCATCTGAGTTGAAGATGGAAGACGATCGCCTTCTTGTTGGCTGCGGCCAGGGCACCGCAATCGAACTCCTCGAGCTGCAACTGGAAGGCAAGAAGCGGAGCTCTGCCGCTGACTTCATCCGCGGCTATCGCCCGGCGCCGGGCGAGAAGCTCGGTTCCTAGGCAATACTATTTTCCTCAGCGCCGGCCGCTTCCGTCATACTGGCCACAGTGAGACGATGAAACAAAAAGCTCGAGACTCGCGTCCCGCAATCTCTCCAGCCCGCGCTGCAGCGTTTGATATCTTGCTTCGCGTCGAGCGCGAGTCTTCTTACGCATCCGAACTTCTTCATTCCCAAACCTATGCCCGACTCACGACAATCGATCATTCCCTGGCAACGGAATTGGTGATGGGCGTTTTGCGCTGGCGGTCGCTGCTTGATTCACAAATTGCCGCGAGCTCTGCCCAGCCACTCGCCAAACTCGACCCCGAGGTTCTCACTGCACTCCGCCTCGGGACTTACCAGCTGCGCTGGCTCAGCCGCATTCCCGCCCGTGCCGCCATCAATGAAAGCGTAGAGCTAGTCAAGCACGCCCGCAAGCGTTCCGCTGCCCCCTTCGTCAATGCGGTCCTGCGGAAGCTCGACGCCAGCGTCTCCCGAGTCGACAACTCCCTCCCACCTGCAATCAGCGATGCTTCGACAGAAACTCTCGCTGCCAGCAGTGCCCACCCGTTGTGGCTCGTCGAACGCTGGGCCCATGCCTACGGACTTGATTCTGCCTTTCGCATCTGCCGATACGATCAATCGGTTCCTGTGACCGCAATCCGTCTCCGCCGTCCGGAAGCGGAAGAGCGAATCAAAGCCGAAGGAATCGAACTCGCTCCCGGGGCATTCCTGGCCTCCGCACGCCGAGTGCAGCACGGAGATGTGACCAGGTCCGCGGCTTTCCGCGCGGGCCTTATTGTGATTCAGGATGAAGCCTCGCAGCTCGTTGCGGCGCTCGTCGGGCACGGCACGCACATCCTCGACTGTTGTGCGGCTCCGGGAGGAAAGACGCTGGCGATCGCTGATCGGAATCCCAGAGCAAACATCTCTGCGGTGGAGCTTCACCCTCACCGCGCGCGTCTTCTTCGAAGAATGCTGAGCGCACCTGTTCCACAAACCGCAACGAACCCGAACGACATCCGCGTGGTCGCCGCCGATGCACGGGATCTCCCTTTCGCCACAAAGTTCGATCACGTCCTTGCCGACGTGCCCTGCTCCGGCACTGGTACGCTCGCCCGCAACCCGGAAATCAAATGGCGGCTCGCGCCTCAGGATCTTGCTGATTTGCAGGGGCGACAGCTTGCGATCCTTCGGTCAGCCATGGCCCATGTCGCTCCCGGAGGCCGTCTGATCTATTCCACCTGCTCTTTGGAAAAAGAAGAGAACGAAGACGTCATCGAGCGCTTGTCGGAAGAAGACTCATCGTTCCGCGTCATCGACTGCCACGCCGAACTGGAGCAGCTTCGCGAGCAAAGCGAATTAATCTGGCCAAACCCTGCCTCGCTCACTCGTGGCCCCTACCTGCGCACGCTGCCCGGTGTTCAGCCGTGTGACGGTTTCTTCGCCGCGATTCTGGAAAAGATCTAGCCGCGTGATTTTATCGCAGACGAGATATTGCCTCACTGTACTTCTCACCGAACCTCGAAATTGATTACCGCCCCCGCCAGAACTTTCTGTCCCGCAGGGGGCCACTGCGTAACGATCGCGCTGGCAGGCGATGGTTCTGAAGGGGCAGGAGGTACGACTGGAGGAAGGCCTGGTATTGCTGCGTTGTCTGGCGGAGGCGGAGCCATGCTCACGGTGCCTAGTTTGAAGCCCGCATCCTGCAGTGTGCGGCTCGCCGTACCGAGCGCTTGCCCGACAAAATTCGCCATCACATATGCCGGCGGATCGGCGGCCACGGTCACCAGCAGGCTCGTGCGCGGGGCCGCTACCTGGCTCGCGTTCGCCGGCGGACTCTGTGCTAACACCTGATCGGGAGGCGTTCCCGGCAGCTGCATCTCTGCCATCGAAGCTAGTTCCAGTCCGCGCCGCTGCAGGTTCCATTCCGCCGCGCGTTCACTTTGCTTCGTTACATCGGGAATGGCAACGCGTTGCGGTCCCATACTCTGCGCCACTCGCACCTGCCATCCCCGCCGCACCTTCGCTCCCGGAAGCGGCAACTGGGTCATGATCCGTCCTTCAGGAATTTCCGGGCTGTAATACTGCCGTTCCACCTCAACCTGCAGGCCTAACCCAGCAACGGAGCGCTCTGCCTCTAAAGGCGTCAACCCAACTAGCGCAGGCACTTCAACGACCTGTCCGTGAATGGCAAATCGCATCGCCGTCAGCGCCGACACCAATGCCACAAAGATCAGCACCAGCGCTAACATCGCAAACTTGAAAAAAGGCTTCATCGCGAAATTATAAATGCAGCCAGGTCGGATAGTTGATTGCCGGCAAACGCTCAACGCGCAATGTGAGGTTCAAGCCCGCCCGACATTTCCCAAAACGATGTGCGAGGAAAAGTTAGACTTCCAGATTATTTCGCTGAGGGGTAGACTTCGGCGATGACTAAGTTAGGAATGCTTTTTACAGCATTAGCCCTCATAGGTTTGACGGTTGCACAGGTCAGGGCCGATAGCAACTTCAAACTTGCATTACCCGATCACCCAGGGCAGTTGCGTTGGTCGGCAGAGGGCTTCAGGATCATCCAATCCTCAGCAAAACCGAAGGGGAATGAGATCGGAATTCGCGGCAGGGACGAAACCGGGCGTCTCACTTTCCTGGTTTTCTTGTTCCTCATTCCAGAGCAAGCACCTCTAACCAGCGCTAAATGCCGTGACGGTGCTCTGCAGCCAGAGAAAAAGGACAATCCTACCCTGAAGATCATCGGAACTTCGGAAAAAGCCCGGCCCGGTACCTTGCCCGTTTCGGTTGTGACGTACACAGTCAGGGACGCTGGTGGTAGGACGCTATACATCGTACGCGGGTTCGTGGCGTCCGGGGACATGTGTGGCGATCTGGAGCTTTACAGTAACGCCCCAGTCAGCTCTGAAGATGAGGACGTGAAGAAAATTCTCGCGAGTTATCAGCTCGGCGAGGACTACATTCCGAAATTCAACGATGTGTTGCTCTACGCTCAGGTGCTCTACAACGCGCGAATGTACAAGGCGGCGGCTCCTGTGTTTGAGATGGCACTGGCTAAAGTGGGTGAAAATCCCGGTCCCAGGGCGAAAACGATGAGGCGCGTGGTGACCGACCAGGCCGGGATGTCATACGGGATGTCAGGGGACATAGCCAAGGCGCGAGCCATCTTCGAAAAGGCCAGCGTGGAGGATCCCGACTATCCGATGTATTACTACAATTTGGCGTGCGCAGACGCTGAAGAGAAAAATCTGGCGAGCGCACGGAATAATCTGCAAAAAGCGTTCGACCGCAAGGCGAACGTTATACCCGGAGAAAAGATGCCCGATCCGACTACAGACGACTCGTTCCTGCCCTACCGCGAGAATAAGGAGTTTTGGGCATTCCTGGAAGGCCTCCATGCGAAGCCATAGGCGCTAGGTCCGCGTCGACGGTTAATGCATCTCATCCGCGCCCGGCGATATATCCGGTGTATCCACTTTCTGCACCACGGTCACGGGCACGTCCGGCGCCGGCTGGAACTGCCCGGGATCTTTCCCTGCCATAGCTGCATTCATGAAGTTCATCCAGATAGGCAGGGCCGCACGCGCTCCTGTTTCCTTGGCTCCTAAGGACCTCTTCTCATCGAATCCAATCCACACGCCGCAAGTCATCGCGGGCGAGAATCCCACAAACCATGCGTCCGTGAAATCGTTGGTGGTGCCGGTTTTTCCAGCAACCGGGAAAGGCAGCTTGGCGGCCGCGATCCCCGTCCCGTGCAGCACAACTTCCCGCAGCATCGAGGTCATGATTCGCGCCGTACGCGCGCTGATCACGTCCTTCACCTCAGGATAGTCCTCTTCCAGTACCCGCCCCTCGTAATCGGTCACCTTTGTGATGTAGTGAGGCGTGACCCGCACCCCGTCGTTCGGAAACACGCTGTATGCCGAAGTCTGCTCGATCAAGGTGATTTCAGCTGAACCCAGCGCAACCGGCAAATACGGCGGCAGCTTGGCGGTGATTCCAAAACGCTCGGCGTAGTCGATCACACTCTTGATGCCAACCTTGTTGGCCAGCTTCAGCGCCGGAATATTCCGCGACTGCGCCAGAGCACGCCGCAAGGTGATGATCCCTTCGAATTTTTCGTCGTAGTTATGCGGCGAGTAAGGCCCGGACCCGGTCTCGAATGTAACCGGCTCATCCAGTATGGTGTCATTGGGGCTCGCGCCCTTGTCAATTACGGTCGTGTAGACGTAGGGCTTGAACGACGATCCTACCTGCCGCAATGCTTGAGTTGCGCGATCGAATTTCGATTCGCTGAAGTCCCGCCCCCCTACCATCGCCTTGATTCCGCCCGTGGCGTTGTCAATCGCCATCAGCGCTCCCTGCGCGCCTGAATCCTGTTCCAGGCTCACGCGCGCCGAACCGTTTCCATTCAGCGCCAGTATTTTTACGTAACAGATGTCTCCCGGCCGCAACAGGTTTTGTATCTTGCCCTGCGTCCATGCCACGTCGGCCTGTCCCAGAGCTGCGGCGTAGCGCCCGAACTTCAACGTTGCGATCCCAACCCCGGCGGAAGTCACCAGCGCGTGCACATATCCATTCACCTCCGGTTCGTCCGCCCAATCAGGATGCTCGTACTTGTCGATCGCGCTTCCCTCCGCCACCACGTTTTCCAGATGTCCCTGCCATCCATGACTCCGTTCATAAGCTGCGAGACCCTCCAGCACCGCCTGGTTCGCGGCTTTTTGCAGGTCGACGTCGAGCGTCGTATAAACCTTCAATCCGCCTTCATGAACTTGATCGGCGCCGTATTTGTTTTCCAGATAGCGCCGGATCTCCTCGACGAAATATGGCGCCAGCGAGTTCGGATCGTGCGCCAAATGCAATCCTAATGGCGCCGATCGCGCGTCCTCGGCCTGGGCTGCGGTAATCTTTCCGTCTTCCAGCATGGCGTTGATCACCAAATTCCGCCGCTTCATCGCCCGCTCTGGATGGTTGATTGGCGAGTAGTACACCGGGCTCTTGGGCAGACCCGCCAGGAGCGAGGCTTCCGTCAGGGTAAGTTTTCGGGCCGGCTTACTGAAATAAAATTCCGATGCAGCCTCGAACCCGTACACTCCGTGTCCCAGAAAAATCTGATTGGCGTAGAGCGCGAAGATCTGCGGCTTGGTGAAGCGCCGCTCAATCTGAATCGCGAGCATCGCCTCCTGCACCTTGCGATGGAACGAGCGGTCAGGCGACAGGAATAAATTGCGCGCCAGTTGCATGGTCAAAGTCGATGCACCCTGCACCTTCCCGCCGGACTCAATGTCGCGGTACGCCGCGCCCACGATACGCCAGAAATTGATCCCGGAATGCCGGTAGAAGTCCTTGTCTTCAATGGAGACCAACGCATCCCTCAGAACCGGAGCGAAATCGTCATAGCCCGCGACCACCCGCCGCTGCAGGGCAAAGGATCCAATCACCCGCCCATGGTCGTCGTACAACTCCGTGATCGAACTGGGGCGGTATGCTTCCAGCGCTTCGACCTGCGGCAAATCAGTCGTGTAAACCAGCAGAAGCCCGGTGGTCGCTCCCACCAGAGCGGAAACCAGCACCAGCAGGCTAAACAACACCGTGCCGACAAACTTCCGCCCGGCAATCTCCACCGGCGGAAGATCTTCATAGAGCGACTTCATGGCGAGATGGGTTCAGAATAGCAGGGCGTCGTTCGCCCCGGTAGTTGCAAGCGCAGGCTCGCGAGCGGACCCCACGCCGGGCAAGAATACGACGAAAAAAAGAAATCGCGCACCTTGCGGTGCGCGATGACCTTCTCAAAGCCACGAAACGAAGCCTAGCTCGTGCGGCTCTTCAATACCTCAACCGCCTTGTGCAACTGGTCGTCCGGCGTATTCTTGGGCTTGGCTTCGGGCTCCGTCGCGGCGGGTTCCTCGTCGTCATCGTCGGAGATTACGTTGTCCGTGTCGTCGGCCACCAGCACGTTGGGGGTTACCGCCGTTTCCTGAATTGCCTTTCCGCTGGGCGAATAGTATTTCGCCACCGAAAGAATCAGCGCCCCACCGTCCGGCAGGTCGATCGTTTTCTGCACTGATCCATCGCCGAAAGTCTTGTCGCCCACCACGTCGCCGCGGGCATTTTCCAGGATCGCGGCTGCAACAATCTCAGCCGCCCCAGCTGTTCCTTTGTTCACCAGCACCGCGACCGGAAGCGTAGTCACGGCTTTCGCCGGATCCGCATTGAACGCCTCCCGTGGGAACTTCTGCCCTTGCAGATAAGTGATTGTGCCGTGGTTCAGGAAAAGATTCGCCGTGGCAATGCCTTCGCTCTCTTCACCATCCGACGTGTTCCGCAAATCCAGAACCAGCTTCTTCGCTCCTGACCTCTCGAGCGACTTGATCTTCGTGGCAATCTCCAGCGACTTGCCCTTGGTAAGAGCGTCCACCTTTATATAGCCGATGCCGTCTTCCAGCATCTTGTCAGCGACAGGATGAATGCTCACCACGTCGCGCGTGATCACCACCTTCTCCGGTTCCGCTCTCCGCGCCCGGACTACCGAAACACTCACAGTCGAGCCCGGCGTGCCGGCCAGCGCGTCGCGAATCTCCGGCAACGACATGTCCCGCGTGCTCTGGCCTTCGATCGATTCGAAGATGTCAGTCGACTCGATCCCAGCCTTCTCTGCGGGCGACCCCGGCAATACCGAAACCACGTCGGCGTATCCAAAGCGCTTGGAAACGGTTGCTCCGATCTCGCCTTTACCCTCAACCTTGTGGGCCTTGTAAGCCTTGTAGGCTGCCGCTGTCAGGTAGCTGGAATTCGCATCCAGTGACTCCACCAGTCCGTGCAACGCTCCGTCAGTCACTTTGGGAATGTTTGGATCTTCCACGTACTCGCTCTGCACGCGGGACAATACTTCGCTATAAACCTGCATTTGCCGGTAAGCGCCGTCGTTCGAGGAGGCATGCACGCCGCCAAAGGAACCAACTACGACAAATGACAACACGGCAAACGACAAAACCAGAATCGCAGCTTTAATTTTCATCGACATCCGATTCTTCTTCTGGAAAGGAGTCACTTCCTGAGGAACTATTTCACATTATATAGTGTAGATGCTGCTTTTTTCCTACGGGCTGCACCGGCTTGATCCCCTTCGGTAACTTCACCGGAATTCGCGGCTTCCCACGATAGTTAAGACGCCCCACCGCCCGGTTTGTCACCAGTCTCTAAGCGGGCGGTTTAAAGTTCAGGGTGATGACGCTCTGCACCGATACGGCGCGGCCGTTCATGGAATAAGGTTTGAAGCGCCACTGCTTTACGGCGTCAATGGCGGCCCTTGCAAACACCAGCGATCCCTGCAGAAACTTGGCATCCTGCACCGCGCCGTCTCGTCCGATAAGCACTTGCAGAACCACGCTGCCCTTCTGACCGCTGGCTTTCGCTGCGTCCGGATACACGGGGTCAACCGGTTGGGCCAATAGCCCCCAAGCCGTGGACTCCGGCAGGTTCACAGGCTCAATCGATGACATCGCGGCCTCGGCCGGCATGGCGCCGCTGGCGTCCGGAGTCGAGGAAGCTATCTGGGATTTCAAGCTCGAAGGAATGCCCGCGCTGTTTCCTGCTGGAACTGCCTGCGGCGGGGCAGAGCTCTGAGCCGGCGCTGCGGGCGGGCGCGTGGGCGCGGCTGGCAAAGCAACTGGCGCGCTCGGCTGTGCCGATGCGGCGCCCGATCCAGTGGTCGGTACCGGACCAGAGGAAGACGGGCTAGGCGACGCTTCCACCGTATTCCCCGGCGAGACGCCGACGTTCGCCTGCGCCTGCCCGCTGGGGTTTTGCCCTGACGGCTGATCCGTCGGGTTTGGATTAGTCGGGTTTGGATTAGTCTGGTTTGGATTAGTTTGGCTTTGGTCAGCACCGCCGTTGTCGCCAGTGGTCGCTGCCGCTTGCCCGCCATTCGCGTCCGCACCTTTCTGCGGCTTCGCCGTGGGATCAACCACCGGGAGCACGCGAATCTGGGAAGGATCCGTTGTCGCATCGGGTATATTCGGCACCGTCGGAAGTTTGTACTCGTCACCCGCCTCGCCAAAACTATCATGCTGCGGCGCCGCCTGCGCCACCGGGGCAGGCGGTGGGTTCAGCCAACTCACTCCTGCTCTTACTGCATTCCGGTAAGCGATCTGCAAAGTTTGGCGGTTTCGGGGTAGGGCCGCCAGCGCCATGCACGCTGCCGCTATCCCCACCACCAGGATTTTGCCGAGTATCGGCCGCGGCTCTCGCGCCGGCGGTTCGCTTTCTTCCTTCTTTTCTCGTGATATGTAGGCGAAAAGCGCGGCTTCCGGCGCTGATTCCTGGTGCGATTCCACTTTCGCCGGCTTCCTGCTTTCCTCTTCCGCGGGAGCTGCAGGCTTCGCCACGTAGGAGGGCGTTTCTCCATAGGACAACAATTCATTCTTCGCGGGAGCAGCGTCAGCGTCCTCCGGTGGAGGCGGCGGCGCTGCTTTCGTCAGACGTGCCTGCAAGGCTGCCCAGCCTGTCAGCGGCTCCTGTGGTTCGGGTTCCGGTGCCGGAGGAGCTTCCACCGCTGAGGCCATCGGTTCCAAGTCCGTGAGCGAGTCAACTTCAGCAGCGGCGGCCTGCTCCATTGACTTATGAATTTCATTTTCGGTGTCGAACTGGCCGCCCGGTTGAGAACCTGGCGACTGCAGAAATTCTCCCGCGCGGAAGGTCTTCTCTGGCGCTTGGGTTACGGTGGGAGGCGCAGACGCCGTGCCCGTCAACGCCGCGGCCGCGAAGGCCATCGTTTCCGGCGCTTCCCGTGGAGCGACCGGCGCAGCCTGCAGCGTTCCCGGTTGCTGCTTCGCACGCAGCAACTCGCACGCTGTACTCATGGTGTCGCGCACCTGTTCCACGCGAATCGGTTTAACCAGAACTGAATTGGCCCCTGCCTGCAGCGCCTCCGGCAGCCGGGCATCATCGCTTACGATTGCCAGAGTCAGCGGGCGCTGCGCCGCTTTCAATTCTCGCGCCGTCTTGAGCAGGAAGCCCGCCTCGGGCTGATCGTCCCAATCGGTGATTACGATTTGGAATACTTGCGTGGTAACCTTCTCCACCGCATCCACTGCGCTTTTACAGTACTCTCCCTCGATCCCGAGGTCGGCGAGGACCTGCCAGATCGGCTCAACCATCTCTTCATTGGACGAAAACAGGAGGCAGCGCAAGGGCATACTACTCCAGACTAGGCAGACGGAGTAACCGCAGCAAGTTACCGAGGTCGAAGTAGTTTGCATGTCGAAGAGAACCGATAGCCCCGACAGTACATGTACCTCCGGAATCCGGAGCGGTCCCGACCCTATCCTGTTCTCCTGCACCTTGTTACAGGATCGCTCAGCACGGGTGCGCTAGAATGCTGGGTCGTCTATATCGATCAGCGCTATGCAGACTGCGGATGTCGTCATCGTCGGAGGAGGAATCGTCGGCTCCAGCATCGCCTATCACCTTACGGCGAGCGGATGCCGCAACGTTCTTGTCATCGAGCGCGAATCCGCGCAGGGTAAGGGATCCACGGGGAAAAGTATGGGCGGAGTGCGCGCACAATTTTCCACTCCGGTCAGCATTCAGATGTCGCTCTACTCGATCCCTTTCTACGCCGGCTTCAAGGAGCGCCTGGGCAACCCGTGCGATTACCGGCCGCAAGGTTATCTGTTTTGCGCCACCAACGATAAGCAGATGGCGTATTTGCGCACCAACTACGCCCAGCAAGTGAAGATGGGATTGAAGAACGTGCGCCTCTTTGCGGCGGATGAGATCCGCAGCCTGTTCCCGCAGTTGCGCGCCGACGATATTATCGGCGGAAGTTTCTGCTCCACCGACGGCTTCGTCGATCCCTATAGCGCCATGAACGGATTCATGGCGTGGGCAGCCGATCACGGCGCTACACTTTGGAAGAACACCGTCGTTACCAGTCTCACTCGCGACGCAACCGGGATTGCATCGGTCGAGACTACGCGAGGCTCTGTGTCCACGCGCAAAGTAGTGAACTGTGCTGGTGCCTGGGCGGCGAGCGTGGCCAAGTTTGCGGGCGTGGATTTGCCCGTCGAACCGCTGCGCCGCATGCTGGTTCCGAGCGAGCCCTTCGACGAATTCCCCCACACCGCGCCCATGATCGTTGACATGTCGAACGGATTTCACTTTCGCCCCGAAGCCCGCGGATTTCTCCTGGCCTGGAACGACCCCGAAGAAACGCCCGGCTTCAAAACGGATTTCGACCCCGCTTTTGTCGAAAAAATCCTGACTCGGGCCGCCGACCGCGTGCCCTGCTTCGCTGGTCTCCCCGTAAATCCTAAGCGGGCATGGGCCGGCCTGTATGAGATGACGCCGGACCACCATCCCATTCTGGGCGAGGCTCCGGGCGTGCCCGGATTTTTCCTCGCCAACGGTTTCAGCGGACACGGCGTGATGCACGCCCCGGCCACAGGAAAGATTCTCAGCGATTTAATTCTCACCGGGAAAACAGAACTGATCGACGCTTCGCTGCTAGGTCTGGCGCGCTTCGCCGAAGGCCGCCTGATTCACGAAACGGCTGTTCTATAAAGCAATCATGGCACTGCAAGAACAGAACTACTGGCTCACGACCGTCGAATTCCCCAAGATAGCAGCACGTCCACTACCCGACCGCGTGGATGTCGCCGTAATCGGTGCCGGTTTCACCGGCCTTTCCGCCGCCCGCACTCTAGCCCAGCGCGGCGCCAAAGTCGCCGTGCTCGAAAGCGAAACCGTCGGATGGGGAGCCAGCTCACGCAACGGGGGCATGGTGCTGACAGGGATGAAGCTCGGTGTGAACCAGCTCATCTCCATGTACGGACGCGACCTTACCCGCCGCATGTACGCCGCCTCGCTTGCGACCGTCGATTGCGTCGAGCGGATCGTCAGCGAAGAAGCTATCGACTGTGATTTCTCCCGTTGCGGCCATCTCGAAGTAGCCTGCAAGCAGAAGCATTTCGACGATTACGCGCGGCAGGCGGAGGTGATCGCGCGCGAATTCAATCATCAGCTCCGCGTGGTGCAGAGAAATGAACTGAGGGCAGAAATCGGATCTAACATTTACTACGGCGGCATGGTCGATGAAGTCAGCGCGGGACTAAATCCCGCGCGCTATGTCGCTGGACTCGGCCGCGCCGCGACCAAAGCCGGCGCGGAAATCTTCGAGCACACCCGTGTCGAAGGCATGCAGCGCGAGTCCCGACAGGGCGAATCAGGCTGGAGGATTACAAGCTCACGAGGCCCGCTGTGGGCGCGCGAAGTCTTTGCCGCCACTAGCGGCTATACCAGCAGAGCGACACCCTCGCTGCAAAAGAAACTCATTCCCATCGGGTCATTCATTATCACTACCGAAGTTCTGCCCGAAAAGCTGGCGCACGAACTCAGCCCGCGCAACCGCATGATCTACGACTCGAAGAATTATCTCTACTACTACCGCCTCACGCCGGACCGCCGGATGCTGTTCGGCGGCCGCGCCGCATTCTTCCCCGAAACCGACCAGACCATCCGCCGCAGCGCCGAAATCCTGCGCCGCGGCTTGATCGACGTCTATCCCCAACTCCGCGACACGAAAATCGACTACGTCTGGGGAGGCACGCTCGACTTCGCCTTCGACATCATGCCCCACGCCGGCCAGCTCGACGGCATGTACTACGCCGTAGGCTACGCGGGGCACGGCGTGGCCATGGCCACATATCAAGGTCAGATGATTGCGGAGTTGATCGCAGGCGACAAGCCGGACAATCCCTTCGTAGGCATCCCATTCCCTGGAGCGCCGCTCGGCCTGTACAACGGCAAGCCGTGGTTTTTGCCATTCGCAGGGATGTGGTACAAGGTTCTGGACTGGGTGAGTTGAAGCCCGGTTTGAGGAGGGCCACGGAATGGATCGAGGAAAGAAAACAGAAGAATGTCATCCTGACTGGTATTACCCGGTTCAGGGGATGCGAACCCTCATCCTCGGCACCTTTCCTCCTCGAAAAAAAATGCGGAAATATGAATTTTATTACCCAAATAACCAGAATCGCTTTGGGAAGGTCATGGCTAAAATTGCGAATACCAAATTGCTCACAGCGGAAGGGACACAAGCTGTTGAGGAGCGAAAAAAGCTGATGACCCAGCTTAAGGTGGGAGTACAAAACATGGGCAAGGCCATAGTGCGTGACGGCGAGAGTTCGTTAGACAAACATATTGAAATCACGGAATTTCAAGACGTTCTCGGGATCATCAATGAAAACGACTCACTTCAGGCAATTCTCCTCACTGGGTACTCCGGCATGACAAGTACATATGGCGAGTTTGTTAAATACCTGGCACAGCAGGGGATTCGGCATAGTCCGCTTCCGGCAAAAGTGAGTGCGGGTTATGAATTCACCGCGCATTTCAAGAGACCAATAACCTGCATTATTGGAAATTCTACTTCGAGGGCTGCCGGAAGAGTTAGTTGTGAGCGCCTGCTTGAACAGTTTAAAAGCGCTATAAGACACTAAGCGGCCTGCGGCTCGGCGCGGCTCTAGAACTCGGTCACCTGAACGGATTCCGAATCGTCAGCGTCTCATCGATGACCTGCCCGTCCTGCATATCCTCCGAGTACAAGATCGTGCATCTAGCCTCCAGTGCAGAGGCAACGATGAGGGCGTCATAAATTCTATAGCCATATTTTTCCGCGATGGCTAACGCTTCTCCGTGAGTATCAAGCGTGATGGGGAGCGGATCGGGACAGAGGGCCTTGATGCCGTCTAAGGCTCGACGAATCTCGACCCAGGGCATCTTTGTCTTCCTGCGTGCCACCGCGGCGAACTCGCTCAAGACTTGCACGCTGACTGTTCCGCCTTCGGCAATCAATTCTTCAGCGCGGTCGGAGCGTGGATCATCTTGGATGATGGCGTACACAAAGACGTTCGTGTCGAAGAACGCATTATCGCTCTTCACTCATCGCTCTTGCTTCCTCGCTCATGTGCTTCTTCGCGGTCGAAGACAAATCCCGGAGGGAAGGGTCGCCGTAGCTTACGCAGAGTCTCCAAAGCTCGTTTCCGACTTTCATCGCGGCTCACTTCGAACGCGCGATCGCCAGCGACCCGAATCTCGATGTCGTCGCCTTCTTTCAGCTCAAGCGCCTTGACGACTGCCGCGGGTAGACGAACGGCCAAGCTGTTCCCCCACCTTGAAACCTGCATTAGAGAACGCTCCTTGGATATACATTGCAAGTGTATATCCAATGGTTGAGGTAGGCAAGGGCTAGGTTGGATTGCACCACCAATGATGCTAAAGCCGCCAAGCCCATGATTCCAAGCGCTTTCCGGATGGCTATACTGTGCAAAAATAGGTCCGTATCTCCCTAAAAACACAGCACTTAATCCCGTGAGCTAAATCGATTGATCTCCCCCGCAATGCGCCTCGCAACCGCACCTGCGCCGTAGCTCACCGAGGCGTTCGTCGACCAGCGCGGCACCTCCGAACCTCCCCACGGGGCATTGCAGTCAGCGGTCGGCATGCGCGGACGGGCCACCTTTGCGTCGAACCACGGCGTAGACCATCGGCCCCAACAGCATAGCGATAGCTCCCCCGATTATGGCGAAGCGATCGCCTCCTAACAACGCGACCAACGCCATCACCACCGGCGCGGCTACGACGTAGATGAGGCCTATGTTTCCCCCAGGAATCAGAAAAGCTCGTGGCATGTCCGGCCGCGTGCGCCGCAGCTTCCACGCGGACAACACCGTCAGCACCGTCGTCGCCGAGCGCAGCCAGATGTACACCGAGATGAGTTGGCCAAGGCTCTGCCACGCCAGCAGCGCATAAATAATCGCCGAGACCACAATCGCGAGCCATGGCGTGCCATACCGCGAATGCCTGCGCGTAAGTACTGCAGGAAGATAGCCGTCTTCGGCCATCGCAAAGGGCATGCGTGTCGTCGTGAGGACGGTGCTATTGAGCAGCGCCACAAAGCCGACCGTCGCCGCCAGCGTCATCCACGTGCCCAGCCAAGGTCCGCCGATTATGGTCGCCGCATTCGAAAAGTATCCCGTATGCCAGTTCTGCCACTCTCCCGCCGACGCCAGCCCCGCGAGCGCGGGCAAAAAGTACGCCGCAATCGATAGCGGCACCACGACCGCCAGCGCCCGTGGATAGGCCCTCTGCGGGTTTTCAACTTCCTCCGCCACGGTCGAGAGTTGCTCGTACCCCGAATAAAGCCACAGGCCCAGAGCCAGCCCCACACCGAAAATTTTGAAGGTGGGCTGATGCGGCGGAATCAACGGGACAAACGGATTGTGATGCCACCTGGTGAAGCCGATCACGATCATCGTCGTCACCGGCAAAAGAATGAAGATCTCCAGCGCCGTCGCGACCTGCCCCACCATTTGGATGCCGCGCACATTAATCCAGGTAATCACGGCAATCAGCGCCACGGAGACGAGATAGTGTCTCCATCCCGTAATCCCGGGAAAGTAATAAACCAGATAATCGGTGAAGAGAACCGCATACGCTCCGCCCAACAGGAACGACGCCGACCAGTTCCACCAGCCCGCGAGGAATCCCCAGAAGTCTCCGAAAGCGGCGCGCGTCCAGCGATAGAAGCCTCCCTCGACGGGCATGGCAGTCGTAAGCTCAGCCGAGACCAGCGACACCGGAATACACCAGAAAAACGGCAGCACCAGCAGGTAAATCAGCGTCATCCCTGGACCCGAAGTGCTCACCATGTCTTCGAGTCCGAAGGGCCCTCCCGTGGTGTAGGAAAACATCACGAAGACGAGATAGAAGAGTCCGGCCTTTTGCAGCGCCGTGGATTTGGAGGGAGTCGTCAAGAGAATTGTTGATTGTTGATTTCTGATTGTTGATTGAAAACCGCACGACTGCAGGATTTTCAATCAACAATCAGAAAATCAACAATCTCTATGCCGCCAGCGTTCCGGTCAGCGCGCCTTCCATCTCCAGCAGCTTGCGCTTCACGTCAAGCCCGCCACCGTAGCCGCAGAGTGAACCATCGGAGGCGATCACGCGATGGCAAGGCACTACAATTGCGACTGGATTACGATTGTTCGCCATGCCAACGGCGCGAAACGCATTCGGCTTGCCCACTGCGCGGGCGATATCGGCATAGCTGCGCGTTTCTCCATAAGGAATCGCCAGCAGCGCCCGCCAGCATGCCAACTGGAAGTCGGTGCCGCGAAGGTCGAGCGGAAAGGTGAACTCGCGCCGCTTACCATCGAAATACTCTTCGAGTTCGCTGATGTAAAGCCGCATCCTGCGAGCGGAATCCGTGAACTCAAGACCATTCTTTTCTTCGCGAAGATGCCGTGGGTTCGGGCGAATCGATTGTTGTCCTGGCAACCTGGCGTCGAATTCTAAGGCAACCAGCCCGCGGCCGGAAGCGGCCAGAAACAAAGGGCCAATCGCGGAGTTCATATCGGTGCAGTAAAGCGTTTCCATCAGACCTGATCCTCCGGCAGCAAACCAAGATAGCAGACGATTGGCTCGGTCGCACCCTGCTTTTATTCGGCAGACTTCCAGGGTTGTCGCAGTTGACAGAAACGGCTTTTTGCCCCAAAGTGTGTGCGGCGTGCTTATGGCCTTACCCTCGCTCCCCATGAAGAAGGGCCTGTTCATCATCTTTGCCGTGGTGCTGGCCCCGGTCCTGCTGGTGGGACTGGTCGCCCTGGCTGCGGGGGATTGGCGGCAGATCGGTGCAACTCCCGGCGGCGACCAGGTGCTGGTCAGTTCGATCACGGCCCAGAAGAACGGCCTCCGCACCGCCTGGATCCGCGTCGAATATAAAGAACCTACGAGACTGCCGCAGGGAGGTCCCTTCGTGGAACTGCGCGCGCGGGTGCGATTCAACTGCGCGAGCGGCAACATGACGCCGAGCGTGGTCGCGAACTCGGAATGGTTCTACTCGCGTGACCATGGGGGCAAACTTGTGGTCAGCAAGAAGGCTCACCGCGACGATCAATTCGGGCAGACTTCCGAAGGCGACTTCGGCGAGATCGCCAAGGAATTTGTGTGTAAGCAGAAGTAAGAGCAGTGGCCACTGAGCACTGCAACCGGATTTCCACAGGCTGGCACCTCGGTAACTCCTCCACCCACTTCCACAGACAATGCTTCCGTCATATGCTGATAACGAAACCGCAGTTGGCAGCACGCCGTTGCGGCATTACTCCTTCGCTATGGATTCATTGCATCTCTATTCGCTCATAGCCGTCGGAAGCGCAGTCGCCGTGGGGGCATACGCGCTCTTGCGGCGCAAGCCCAAGGGACCGGCAGAGCTTGAGCGCGAACGCCGCACCTGGCTGGACGGCATCGGTCGCATTACTGACGGCACCGTCATCGACGTGCAGGAATTGCCGGTCAGCGACGGTCATCACGCCGCAGTGCTGCTCATTTATAAATACGACGTCGCTGGCGTTTCCTACGAGTGCTCGCAGGACGTAACCTATCTCCGCCAGTGGATCAACCTGCACTCGTGCCGCCTCGGCTTGCCCACGTCCGTAAAGTACGACCCCCACAATCCCGGCAACTCGCTGGTAGTCTCGGAAAACTGGATGGGACTGAGACAGTAAAGCAGGTCTGCCGGTCGCGGGAGGAAGTTTCAAGGTTTCACGTTTCAAGGTTTCAAAACCTCGAAGTCTTGAAACCTGAGAAACTTTGAAACCTTGGTCTTTCAGATCTGATAATCGTCCTGAAACAGCTCCTGCGCGGAGATGTTCGGTGCAGATGTTGTCCCCTCGTCGATCGTTACGTCAGGCTCTGCGCCTAGCGCTTCGTGGGAGTGCTGCTGGAACTTTTCGCGCAGCTCGTGCAGTTCCGCGGCCAGTTTGATGATTACGTCGGACAGCGGGTCGCGGATGTCCTTAGGGTCGGTAATCACCACGCGTTTGCCATCGCGCAGCACAATGTGTCCGGGCACGCCCACGATGGTGGAATTGGCGGGCACGCTTCGCAGCACGACCGAGCCCGCACCGACGCGGCAGTTGTCTCCAATTGTGATGTTGCCCAGCAGCTTTGCTCCGGATCCGATCGATACGTTGTTACCAACCGTGGGGTGCCGCTTGCCTTTCTCCTTGCCGGTTCCACCCAGGGTCACACCCTGGTAAAGCGTGACATCGTCGCCGACGATTGCCGTCTCGCCGATCACCGTGCCCATGCCGTGGTCGATGAACAGACGCCGGCCAATCTCCGCGCCTGGATGAATCTCAATTCCGGTCAGCAGGCGCGCTACCTGCGAAACGAATCTCGCTAGAAAGCGCATGCCGTGGCCCCACAGCCAGTGGCTCAAGTGATGTGCCCACACCGCGTGCAGGCCGGGATACAGGACGACGACCTCAAAGGAGGAGCGGGCCGCAGGGTCGGATTCGAAGACCGCCGCAACATCCTCGCGGGCTGAATGGAAGAGCATAAGGCAGTTCTCAGTTCTCAGTTCTCAGTTCTCAGTAAAATCCTGCGGCTTACGAGAACTGGAGTTGAAAACTTGCGTCCTGATGAACGTAGCCCAGCGAGGTGAAAAAGCGCAAGGGGTGGGGAAACTGCGGCGTGGGAAACTGAGAACTGAGGTATGGCCTAGCTGCCGGTCTCGAAGCCGCCACTCTGCGCGACGGTCATCCGAAGGTACTTATAAGGATTCACTGGAGTATCGTTGATGCGGACTTCATAGTGCAGGTGAGGTCCAGTAGACCGTCCGCTGGAGCCAACGTAGCCGATCGTGTCGCCGCGATGAACTTGCTGGCCGGCCGTCACCGCGAAGCCGGAAAGGTGGCCGTAGCGGGTGGAGATGCCGTGCCCGTGATCGAGCATGATGGCCTTGCCGTATCCGCCCAGGAAATCCGCGAATGTGACCACGCCATCAGCCGGAGCGACCACCGGGTGGCCGTACGTGCTGCCGATATCCACCCCGCTGTGAAACGCACCCTCGCCGTTGAACGGGTCAATGCGCTCCCCAAAGCTGGCCGTGACCTGGCCTTCAACCGGCCAAAGATTGGGTGCGGAGTTCGCCCGGAACCAGTCGGCGGTGGTGGCGTTACGAGTCATGCCCAGGCTGATGCCAACCGTGGTAGCACCGCTAAGGGCAGATTTGCGCAAAGCGCCCAGCTGATCGAGCGAAGAACTGACGTCAGCGTCCTGGATTTGCTGTTCCGATGCCGTGACTAGTGAAGGCTGCGACTTCAATCCGTAAAGTGCTGATACTTCACTGGCAATCGAGCCCAGGGACGCCACTTGCACGTCGCGCTCTTTGGCCACCTGTTCCAACTGGGAGTAACGATCTTTTAGCTGCTGCTTTTCCGTCCGCAACTCATTGTAGCGCGACACCTTGAGCAGCATGCGGGTATAAGAGCTGGCGATCCCAGTAAGACTGAGGAATCCAATAGCAGCGCCGACTACGAACACATACAAGTAATGGACCGGGATAGGGATCTTGCGCAACTGCCCATCATCCCCGCGAGCCACAAAAAGTATGTAGAAGCGTTTTCGCAAATGCCTTCCTTCTTCTGCTCTAAATGTTCTTCCGCGTTTAACGACCAGGGACGGAATTCCAGGCAAAGTTCTGAGGTTGCAGAAAGCCTGTTCGAACACCTGATCTTCCGGGCTACGCTTCCCCTTCTTGGGAACGGAGACTTCTAACGTGCCCTTCACCTACCGGAACCGAGGACCTCGCCGAAAACTTCATGTCTGCAATTCCCACGAGATGCAGAACTTACAGCTTGTCTCAAGGTTAATGCACTCTGCTCGGCCAAAGGCTTTGTGAATGACTGGTAAAAGGTAACAAACTGGGTTCCCCCTGTCAACGACGCGGCGGGTCAATAATTGTTACTTAAGAGCCGGTAATCGAATGTAACCTACGCCGGATTACCGCAGCGGACGGGCACCAGACAGAACTGACCAAAGGGCCATGCGACCCCTAGTCCCAACTAGGGGTATCTCAAAATTCGTCCGCATTGTGAGGCCAGGGCAACGGCCTGCACCACAGGTGCTCCTCGCTTATAGTAGTTGCCGTGGTGATTGCTGAAAAAGCGCTGATCGCTCAGGTTCGACGGCTGGCGAAACGAGGTTCCCACCCTGCCATTCTCACAGGGATCGGAGACGACTGCGCCGTACTGCGACTTCTGCCGACCGCAGGTCGGGACCGCCGAAGTGCGAAGCGAGTTTCGGAAAATGACATGCTGGTCACGACCGATTTCACTCTGGAGGGAATCCACTTTCGCCGCGATTGGCACACTGCGGAGTCGGTTGGTCATCGCTGTTTGGCGCGAGGACTGAGCGATATTGCCGCCATGGGCGGCGAGCCCGTGGCGGCGTTTCTTTCGCTCGCACTCCCGCGCGCCATGCCGCAAAACTGGGTGAACCGCTTTACCCGCAGCCTGCTCGGCCTGGCCGAAAAATATGGCGTAACCCTTGCCGGCGGCGACACAGCGGAGTCACCGAACAGAATTCTCGCGGATATCGTTGTCGTGGGGGCTGTGCCGAAAGGCAAGGCCGTGTTGCGATCGGGGGCTCGGCCCGGTGACCGCATCTATGTTAGCGGAGCGCTCGGCGGCTCGGCCGCTGCCCTCCAGCAGATGCTGAAAAATCCCAAGAGAAAGGTCAAGCGCAGGCTCAATCCGCTCGATTACCCTCGGCATTTCTTCCCCGAGCCGCGAATCGCGCTCGGGCGCATTCTGCGCGAGAAAGGCTTGGTCTCCGCGCTGATCGACACCAGCGACGGCCTCTCGACAGACCTGGCCCACATCTGCGAAGAGAGCGGCGCAGGCGCCGAAGTCCAGGCCGAAGCCATTCCTCGAGCCAGCGTGGGCAAACCGGTGCGCGAAGTCGATCTGCAATTGGCCTTGCATGGCGGAGAAGATTACGAACTGCTGTTTACCGCGCCACGCAGCAAGCGAATTCCGTCCTACATTGCCGGAGTGCCGATCACCATGATCGGACACGTCACGCGGTCCAAGAAGATATTTCTGATGAATCGAAGCGAAGCGGGCTACTTCGGGATCGAGTTTAAGCCCCGAGGCTGGGAACACTTCCGCAAATAATGGTTACTTTGGTGACCTGTCACCATTAGTGTCTATACCCTCCGGTGAAAAACGGTACTAGAGTAGGGACATGTCGTACACCCGATTTGTCTCCCTCCGCGCTTTGTTTGTAGTGCTGGCGTTTGCTGCCGCGTCTGCCTCGTTCGCGGCGAACAAGAAGCAACCGCCCCCTCCGCCCGCGCACGCTACCACGCCTTCGCCCGCGGTGACGGATGAATACGTTCACAAAGAATTTGGCGACAACTGTTCTGTGCTGGCCGGCGAGCCGCAGTTTGTCGGCGATCTGGATGGCGACGGCGTCGACGATCTTGTATTCGCCGCCCGCTGCAAAAATCCGCTGGCTGACCAGTCTGAATTCGCTTTCCGCGTGACCGATCCGTTCGACAGTTATCTGGGCTATGGCAATGTAAAAGTCACCTCTGGCTTTGCCTCAGACGATCCCGAGCGTAAAGGGGTTTGTCTGCTGATCGTGCACGGCGTGGGCCCCGAAGCATGGCGTTCCGACAAGCCGAAGCCCAAATTCGTGCTGATTAACCTGCCCTTCAAAACCCTCACGGTAAAAAAACTAGCGCTCAGAAAAAAGACCGTGCTCGGGGTCTATATGGAAGAAAGAGGCGAAGGCGAAGCGACCGCCTCCGTGGTCTTCTGGGACGGGAAGAAATACCGCTACCAGATCCTGGGATCGGACCTGGAGTAAGCGTTCGCTCCGTCCTGCAAATCGGGATGGGACAGCCCCAAATCTCGCAGCTGGTCATAAAGTGGCGAGTTATACTCGTCTGTGAGCGACCCAGGTACGAACTTCGTTAACTGCTACGAGGACGCCAGCCGTTCCAACGCGTACGCCACCCTCGAATTTGCGAACACCTATTACCTCGCCTACCGCGATCTTCCAGCTGTCATTTCGCAGCATGTAACGGGCAAGCGGGCGCTCGATTTCGGCTGCGGGGCTGGCCGGTCCACGCGGTTCCTGCGCCAGCTCGGTTTCCATGCGACCGGAGTCGACATCTCGGAAGACATGCTGCGGATGGCGCGTGCCACCGATCCTTCCGGCGATTATCGCCTCGTGCCGGACGACAACTTCGACGAACTGGGGAATGGCGCCTTCGACCTCGTGCTCTCCGCCTTTACCTTCGACAACATTCCCGGGCAAATAAAGGTAAGAATTTTTTCCGATCTCGGAAAGCTGCTGAAGCCGAACGGAACCATCGTCAGCGTAGTTTCGTCACCGGAGATTTACACCCACGAGTGGGCTTCGTTTACTACCAAGGATTTCCCGCAAAACGCCGCTGCCCGCAGCGGCGATGTCGTGCGCATCGTCGTCACCGACCACCAGGACCGGAGGCCGGTCGAAGACATCTTCTGGACCGATGAATCGTATCGGGAGGTGTACAAGGAAGCGGAGCTACAAATCGTCCAGGTCTGCAAGCCGCTGGCGAAGGGCGACGAATCGTACCCGTGGGTGAGCGAAACCCAAATCGCCCCTTGGGTGATTTACGTGTTGAAGCCAGCGATATAACGTTGCGGATATGCCGGCCGGTATGCTCTGGGTTTCTCCCGCCACGTGATCTGCCTCGCACCTGCCTGCCCCACGTACCCGCTATAATCCTTCCGCACATGAATCTCGAAGAAAAGCTTGCAGAACTGAAGAAACGTAACCGGCTCGCCGACGAGGGCGGAGGCGAAAAGCGCCGCGAACGCCAGCACAAGGAAGGCAAAATGTCGGCGCGGGAGCGCATCGAGTTCCTGCTCGACGACGGCACCTTCGAAGAGACCGACAAGCTGGTCACGCACCGCTGCAACGATTTCGGCATGGCCGAGCAGAAGTTTTACGGTGACGGATTCATTACCGGCTACGGCCGCATCGAAGCCCGACTGGTCTACGTTTTCGGCCAGGACTTCACCGTGTTCGGTGGATCGCTCTCGGAGACGAACGCGGGCAAGATCGTCAAAATCATGGACCTTGCCGCGAAGATGGGCGCGCCCGTGATTGGCTTGAACGATTCCGGAGGCGCGCGCATTCAGGAAGGCGTGGCCTCGCTCGCCGGATATGCCGACATTTTTCTGCGCAATACTTTATATAGCGGCGTGGTGCCGCAAATTTCCGCGATCATGGGACCCTGCGCCGGTGGCGCGGTCTATTCGCCGGCGATCACCGATTTCGTGCTGATGGTCGACAAAACTTCCTACATGTTCATCACCGGCCCCGACGTAATCAAGACGGTGACGCATGAAGAAGTCACCAAAGAGCAGCTCGGCGGAGCCATGACCCACAACGAAACCTCCGGCGTCGCGCACTTTCTCGCGCACGACGACGCCGAGTGTTTGTCAATGGTGCGCGAACTGCTGAGCTTCATGCCCTCGAATAATCTGGACGATCCTCCGCGCAAACCCAGCACCGATCCTGTCGATCGAGCCGATGCCGCTCTCGACAGCATCGTCCCCGCGCAATCGAGTCTTCCTTATGACATGAAGGCTGTGATCCACGCGGTGGTCGACGACGCTTACTTCTTCGAGGTGCAGGAGCACTACGCGAAAAACATCGTCGTCGGATTCGCCCGCCTCGACGGACGCTCGGTGGGAATCGTCGCCAACCAGCCGGTCATGCTCGCCGGAACTCTCGATATTAACGCCTCGATCAAGGGCGCGCGCTTCGTTCGCTTCTGCGACTGCTTCAACATTCCGCTGATCACCTTCGAAGACGTTCCCGGATTCCTCCCGGGCACGGCGCAGGAATACGGCGGCATCATCAAGCACGGCGCGAAGCTGCTCTTTGCGTTTGCCGAAGCCACGGTGCCAAAGATCACGGTAATCACGCGCAAAGCCTACGGCGGCGCCTATTGCGTGATGGCATCTAAGCACATCCGCACCGACGTGAACTACGCGTGGCCGACGGCCGAGATCGCCGTGATGGGCCCGGAAGGTGCGGTGGATATCGTGTACAAACGCGAGCTGGATAGCGCCGCAAATCCGCAAGAGCGGCAGGAATTGCGCCAGAGCAAAATCGAAGAATTCCGCGACCGCTTCGCCAGCCCCTACGTTGCTGCCGACCGCGGGTTTGTTGATGCCATCATCCAGCCGCGGGAGACGCGGAAGAAGCTGATTCAGGCGCTGGTTATGCTAGAGAACAAGCGCGATAAGAATCCGCCTAAGAAGCATGGGAATATACCGCTGTAACCATCGTGGCTATTGCGTTCGAGGCGATTTCGTGGCAGACTCCACGTAGCGAACAAAAGGCGAATTAGATAGGCCGGACCGAAAATTGACGAAATCGGGCCCTGGTCGGAAATAAAACTCGACATACTCAAGCGCTATGCTGTCGAGTATTCCAAGATTCTGTCGAATCAGAAGAATCCGCCTTTCTTTCACGTCTACATAGATGCCTTCGCGGGAACTGGCTACCATTTGTCCGAGACTACGGGCGAAATGGTGTTGGGAAGTCCCCTTAACGCCTTGCATGTGCGGCCTCCCTTTCGTGAATACCACTTCGTTGACCTAGACGGCGACAAGATAGACGGGCTCGGGAAGATCATTGGGCGCCGACCGGACGTCTTTCTGCACAAAGGGGATTGCAATCAGGTGTTGTTGCGAGAGGTTTTCCCTAGGGTGTTGCGTGAAGACTTCAGGCGGGGATTGTGTCTGCTTGATCCCTACGGTCTGACGCTCGACTGGAAAACCATTCACAGGGCGGGAACCATGGAATCGCTGGACGTGTTTATCAACTTCCCGATCTATGACATCAACATCAACGTCCTGCATCATGATCCCGCGACAGTTTTGCCGGTTCACGTTGAACGGATGAACGGATATTGGGGTGATGAATCGTGGCGAGCCATCGCGTACGAGAAATCAGATCCCGATCTCTTCGGAAACACGGACTTGGAGAAAGTGTCGAACGAGAAAGTCGCAGCTGCCTTCCGCAATAGATTGAGGACTGTTGCAGGCTTCAAGAAGGTTCCTCAGCCGCTAGCGATGCGCAACAGTAGGGGATCGACAGTTTACTATCTGTTCTTCGCCTCCCAGAAAGGAACCGCTGAAAATATAGTGAAATACATTTTCGAGAAGTTCGGCACTCCGAGCATCTAGGAACAAACATGTCACTCAATTCTCATATCGAATGGACCGACGCGACGTGGAACCCGGTGCGCGGCTGCACGAAGATTAGTCCCGGCTGCAAGCATTGCTATGCCGAGACGTTTGCGGAGCGGTTTCGCGGCGTTAAGGGGCATCCTTACGAGCAGGGGTTCGATTTGCGGCTGGTCCCTGAGAAGCTGACCGAGCCGTTCCTGTGGCGTTCGCCGAAGCTCGTGTTTGTGAACTCGATGAGCGACCTTTTCCAGGATGGCGTTCCCGACGATTACATCGAAGCGGTTTGCCAGGTGATGGTCAGGGCGAACTGGCATACGTTCCAGGTCCTCACGAAAAGATCGGCCAGGCTGCGAAAACTGCTGAGTGGACGCTTGCGTTTCGCCGCCGAGCAAAATCACATCTGGTGGGGAGTCAGCGTTGAGGATCAGAAGTATGGTTTGCCTCGGATCGGCGATTTGCAGAAGGCCCCGGCGAGAGTCCGTTTCTTGTCCATCGAGCCGCTGCTCGAAGACTTGGGCGCGTTCAATCTCTCCGGCATCAGTTGGGCAATTGTCGGGGGCGAAAGCGGACCGGGCGCTCGCCCGATGCTCGAAGAGTGGGTGGTCTCGGTGCGCGATCAATGCCGCGAATCGCGGGTTCCGTTTTTCTTCAAACAGTGGGGCGGCGTGAGGAAAGCGAAACACGGCAGGTTGCTCAAAGGCCGGACCCACGACGAGTACCCACGCAGGATTATTTCACCAATACCGGATCGTGCCAGCTGCGTTGAGATTGTTAATTCCTTCCGGCAAGTTTTTCAAGGAAGTTCGTTGGTGCAGATCACGGCTTAGAATCGGGCACAAAAAATAAGAGTTCCGAGGTGGTGTTGGGTCCATTCGTCTCGGCCAGTAGCTCGCTTTTAGACCCTTGCTTGACCTGCTATCGCAGCTTCCCTTGCGGGGTGCCGCGCGCGATCTTCGCTCGGGCTCCGGGCTTACCGCCAACCGGAAAAACCTACCCAACGCCTCGGAACTCTGTCTTGCCTTCGACGTTTCTTCTTGTTCTCCTCGACCAGCGCTTTGCTATAGACCCTTGCTTGCCCTCCCTGCTCATTTTCATGGGTAGGGTGACCACACTTGAGTCCCGGACGCGGCACCAACCGGAAAAACTCTAGAAGCTGTCAAAGAACGATTATGGTTCTACTCTTTCTATTCCTGGAGTCAATAAAAAATGTCAGTTTATAACCCACGTATTTTCAGCCGAGTGCAGCCTGTCCACAGGCGGGTGACCGGAATTGGTGCAAGCGACATGGTAGGTTCGCGCAGAAGGCGCATCAGTCGTGGTTTTTCGCGGTTGATGCATGCAGGCGATGAGGCTTCGAGGTTTTATGTCGACGCTTCGCGGCGTGTGAAAATCACGCAGAACCCTTGCTGGGCAAATGAATTCAAGCAGGTGATTCTACCCGCACTCAATCGATTTCGATTTTTTCGTCCAAAAGTTGCTTGTCCACTTCGTCGGAGCCGGCAAGCTCAAACGAGTTGGTAATCGCGGCCTTGCCCTTCTCCACGCTGGTGATGACGTAGGAGCAGCCGAACCAGTGCGCCTCAGCCAGATCGGTCGATGACCATCGGGCCGGATGGTCCGGGTGGGAGTGATAGAAACCGACAATATCCTCGCCACGTTCGCGCCCCTCGCGCTGAATACGCACCAGTTCGCGCGGATCAATGTTGTAACGGTTCTGCGGCGAATCCGTGCGGGTGTTGCCGCAGCGCGCGGTCGAGGTCACGATGCGAAGGCCGCCGTCGTCCACGCGACCAAGCAACACGCCGCAGCACTCATGCGGATAAGTCTCCTCACCATGGCGGCGAAGAGCTTCATAGTCTTTGTTTGTAATCTTCAGCATCGACGGATGTAGTTTAAGCCTGGATCAGATTTTGCCTGTCAACGAGGGGCAGCAACGCTTATCTGAGCGACGTTTCTCACCGGAAAATTTACTGAGTTCGCGATGAAACAAAGATGGTGGGCCTGTTCGTGAAGCGAGAGAGCCTTGGCCTCGTCAGAGTCTTCCGAAATCGTTACATGGGGATGCAGCGTCACCTCGGCAAATGCAGCTGATCCATCCGGTCGCTCGTTCATCACGCCCCGGGCGTCATCCTGATATTCGGTGACTACTATTTTATTGACCGCACAGAGGTGAAGGTAGGAAAGCATGTGGCAAGCCGAGAGACTCGCCACCAGAAGATCCTCGGGATTGTACCGTGCCGGGTCGCCGCGAAACGCCGGATCGGACGACGCCAATACAGGAGGCTTTCCGGGAGCTGTGATCGCATAGTCGCGCTTGTAGGTCGCGTATGTCTTTGTGCCTTGACCTTGATTTCCCGTCCACGCAACTTGAATCTCATAGTGGTGCTGCTTCATGACCTCTCCTTGGAATTGTGCAGATGCATGATTTACCCTTCCGTCCAGAATCTCTCACTCAAATACTTTTCACCGGAATCGCAAAGAATGGTCACAATCACGGCCTCTTGCACTTTCCCCAGCTCAAGCTGCTCCGAGATTCTCAGGCTGGCGAAGATGCCGGCGGCGGCAGAAATGCCCAGCAGCAATCCGCATTCGCGGCCGATGCGGCGGCACATAGCATAGGCATCTTCGGTTGCGATCTCAAGATTTTCGTCCGCTAGTAGCGGATCATAAATTTTCGGAACGATGGCGCTGGCCATATGCTTGGCGCCTTCGATGCCGTGAAAAGAAGAATCGGGCTGCAGCGAAATACAACGGACCGAAGGATTGAGTTCCTTCAAACGCCGCGCGGTGCCCATGAACGTTCCGCTGGTGCCGAGCATGGCTACGAAGTGCGTGACGCGTCCTTCAGTCTGTTGCCAGATTTCGTTGCCTGTGCCCCGATAGTGGGCGAGCCAGTTGGCATCGTTCGAATATTGGTCAGCGTAGAAATATAAGTCTGGATGCTTCGCGGCGAGTTGGCGGGCCAGGCGGATGGCGCCGTCGGAACCTTCGCCGGGATCGGTATAAAGAATGTTCGCGCCGTATGCCCCTAGAATCCGTTTGCGCTCGGCGGAAACATTCTGCGGCATGCATAGCGTTACTGGGAATCCCTCAGCCGCTCCCAGCATGGCATAAGCAATGCCGGTGTTGCCGCTGGTGGCGTCGAGCAGAGTTTTGCCGGCGACGAACTTTCCGCTCCGGCGTCCTTCGGCGACGATGCTGGCGGCGGCGCGGTCCTTCACCGAACCGCCGGGGTTGTGCCATTCAGCCTTGCCCAAAAGTGTTACCCCAGGCAGATGTGCAGTGAGTGAATCAAAGCGTAGCAGCGGAGTATTGCCGATGCGTTCGAGCAGACTCTGCCCTGGGCGCGGGATGGCGGGTTCCGGCGCATGTTCCGCTGGGAAAGTCCCCGCCGTGTTGGATGAAGTCTGCCCCATATGAAACTATTCTCTCGTGACTATCGTAATATGCAGGAAAGGGCGAAACACGCTATGTAGTATGGTGTCCTTAGATGACAAAGTTTGCAAACCGATGCACCGCTAAATAAAGCTGTCCCCGGTTTGAGCGTCGTCTGCATCTAAAGAAGAGACTGGAAACGTAGAGAAATGTCGAAAGCATTAGAAGCACGAACTTACGAGGAAGCGCTGGCCTGGCTGCGCGAGCACAGTTTCGATGTGCTCGAGGCTCCCGGCACCAATGGGCGGGTGTTCCTCAGAAAATATAACGTCTCGGCCGCGATTCAAAAGACCGGCGAAGATGGTGTAAAGATTTTTGCCTATCCCGGCTACCTGATCGGAAGCGAAATCTCAAAGCTGGTCAACCGCGGTTACCAGCAGTTCCTGAAAAACTCGAAGACGGAAATTCCCGCGACTGCCGATCACCTCAAGGCTCTGCAGTCGTTTTCCGAAGAACTGAAAGAAGCGCTCGGACTGCCCAGCCTGTACAACGAATCACTGGGAACGGTAAGCGACTCCTACCATTACGACCGCCTCAAAGACGACGACAAGGCGCCGGTCGATCGGCCAAAGCGTCCCTGGGAAGTTGCCGGGAAAGCGGTCGCGGTGAAAAAGGGCCGGGCGTAAGTCTCAAGAACAACACTCCGAAGGCTTGTCATTCCGCACTCCGAACGTAAGCCTATAGCCTTGTCATTCCGAGGAGCGCAAGCGACGAGGAATCCGCTTTCTCTTGCGTGCGGCAGGAACCCAGATCCCCTTCCCGAGCCCCTGTCTTCCGTCGCGAACTTATGCGAAACTGAAGCGCCGTGTTTAACGGGATCCGGAGGTCCACATGCGCCACAGCTTCCTCTATGTCTTTTGCTTCTCCTCCCTCGTCCCGATCCTATTCCTCCTAGCCAGTGGTCAGGCCCGTGTCCAGGACGAAGGTGGTTTCTACGGCAACGACGCGAAAGCTATCGAGCGCCTGCTGCGCAAGCAGCAGGAAGCATGGAACCGGCACGATCTCGAAGGCTTCATGGCAGGCTACTGGCGTTCTCCGCAGCTGACGTTTTTCTCCCAAGGAGAAGAACGGGACGGGTGGGACGCAACGCTTCAACGCTATCTCGCGAAGTACGCCAGTCCGGGGCAAGAAATGGGGAAGCTGGAGTTCTCCAGCTTGCGCGTCGACGTGCTGGGCCAGGACTCCGCCTTTGTGCGCGGTGCGTGGAAGTTGACGATGTCCGGCGGCCGAACGCCGCACGGATTATTCACGCTAGTGCTCCGCAAATTTCCTGAGGGATGGAAGATCGTGCACGACCACACGTCGGCTGCGGAGTGAACCCAGTTCCTAGCTTCGACCCGCTCGCCCCATGCCTTTGTCCATCGCTTCATTAGCCAACCGGTCGGCGTCGCGATTGTGTTCGCGGAGAGCGTGCCCGATTGAAAACCATTCCAGTTGGGCGATCAATTCCTCGGCGCGGGCGTGCAGATCCTTTAGGGTCGCGTTCTTCACTTTGTAAATGCCTTTGATCTGGCGCACCAGCAATTCGGAATCGCTGATCAACTTCAGCGCCTTGGGACCATGCCGGAGAGCATATTCGAGGGCTGCTATCAGGCCTTGATACTCGGCAAAATTGTTGGTCTGGTGGCCGAGGTATTCGCTCAGTTGGGCGACTTTGCATCCGGACTCATCCTGGATGACTACGCCATACCCAGCAGGACCAGGGTTCCCGCGCGCGCCGCCGTCGCTGTGAGCGATGAGGTAGTGCTCGGGAGGATTTTCGCGGTGTGACTCTTCGCCATGAGGAAAGAGCGGTTTCGTTCCGGAAGCGCGGCTGGAAGACATGCACTCGAGTTTACAACGTCGTTTCCTTCACTAGGAGCTGTCATCCCGAGCTGGCGAGAAATCTTGGTTCTTGCCCGCGCCACCGGTACGGTCGCAGCATGCAGACACCAGGGTCCCGCTTCGCTCGGGATGACAACTGCTTTCTTGCACCGAGCTTGCAACCGGCCAAATGTCAGCGGCCGGCGGCGAGGCGCGTGGCCAGGCGGGCGGGCAGGTTGGCGGAGAGGATCCGCTCCTGCGCGGCTTTCAGATTGTAGGGCGTGCGATGGAAGTGAACGACCTGGGCCTCGGTATCGAACAGCGCGAAAGCGGCACGCCAGTCTCCGTCGCGCGGTTGTCCCACCGAGCCCGGATTGATCATGTAACGCGTGTTCGGCTTCAGCTGCAACGAGACCGTCTCCGCTTGCCCGACTGTGCGATATTCCGGACGGAAGCCATCGGCACTGGAACCGTTGGCGAAGAATCCTCCTTGCAGGTGAGTGTGTCCAAAAAAAGTAAGCGGCGTGGTGAGTGCGAGCAGCGGCACCAGTGCATCGCCGATAGAAACGATGTAGGCATCTTCGTCGCCCGGCGAGCCGTGAACCAGTTGCACTTGCGGAAAGCCCTCGAGCGAAAGCGGACCTTGCGGGAGTGCGTGTAGCCAATCGTGATGCTCGGGCGTCAACTGATCCCGGGTCCACGTGGCGGCGATGGCGGCCAGGGGGTTGAAATCATCCAACTCGAGCAGGCCGGTTGCAGCTTTGTCGTGGTTCCCGCGCACGAAAATCCTGCCCAGGTCGCGCGAGCGGTCGATCACTTCGTTGGGAGAACCTCCGTAGCCCACTATGTCGCCGAGGTTGGCCACAAAATCGAACGCCGGAGCTGCCGCCATGCAGGCTTCCAGCGCTTCCAGGTTGGCGTGAATATCGCTAAGCAGCAGTATGCGCAATGAGCACCAGACAAAGTTGCGATTATAGAACGAGCGGCAACGGAAGGGATATACCGGCCAGAGTTAGGTAGTGGGTCAGTTTGAATATTCACAGTCTCGCTTTAGCATCCCCGCCTGTGGCATGATGGTTGCGTGATCGGCAAGGGCAAACGTCCGCGTGATCCAAACCAGCTTGCCAAGTGGATCGTGGATCAATCTACCAGCGAAGCGCAACCCGAACCTGCCGCCATACCAGCCCCGCCTGTGAATCTCTCCGAGTACATGGCCGCAATCGGTCGCAAGGGGGGTCAGATCGGCGGGAAGCGCCGCCTTAAGACCATGACGAAGGCAGAGCGCTCCAAGGTTGCTGCGAAGGCCGCTAGGGCGCGTTGGAAGAAACGTTAGGTCAAAACTCCTCGATAGTATCCGGTGATGGCCCCAGTCTGCGACGAATCGCGTACAACTCTTGCTCAATTTTCTCAAGGCGGTTAAATACTTCTATGAACGTGTTTTGCAGTGGGTTGTGGCTGGGCGTTCGTATGAGCAGCCAAACAATGAGAAGTGTCTGAAAGATGGTCAGGTAGATGAGCATGGCGCTCTCCGTGAAGGTTGTGATTTAATCGCAAACAGAAAAGCCCTCAGCCGGAAACTGAGAGCCTTAGAATCTTGGGTTCGACAATCTCAAGGTTACAGCCCAGAGGTGTCGAATGCAAGGAATCAAGGCACAGGAAATCTCTCCAGTTTCCGCATCGTCACATCCGTCAGACGAAACTCATGCCCTCCGCTACAGAGAAGTTGCGCAGCGTGCCGGATTAGGCGCTGCTTTACATTTGTTTCGAGAGAACCTAAGTCAAACGTGGTGTATATGGCGCACCGCCTTCCGCAGTTTTCGTGGTCACATTCGCACTCAATCCGCCAAAGGTCAGGCAACTGTGCGCTTAGGGCCACATAGTCATCGGGGGGCCAGGAATGCTCGGACACTCGTCCGCACACTGTACACACAAAAACTATTGGCCATTCGCCCGTGGACTGACCTTCAAGACTTAGAAATATTCCTAATGGGCTTTGACGCGGGAGAAACTTTTGCTTGGGACAGCCGGGACAGGTTATACAAGGAACAGATACCTGAAATCCAATCATCGTGGATCACCCCTGAAATTGCAGATGAAATACATATTACTCTTGACATGCTAAAGCGGCAATGGTATAAGAGTCAATATGAATCGTCTGGACACTCAAACCCAAGCCAGAGTGATTAGCTGCCTGATCGAAGGCTGCTCGATTCGCGCCACAGTGCGGATGACCGGAGCGGCGAAGAACACCGTAGTCAAACTGCTAGGCGAGATTGGCTGTGCGTGCGCCGCTTACCACAATCGCTCCGTCCGCAAGCTGCGCGTCCGCCGTTTGCAGTGCGATGAGATTTGGTCTTTCGTTGGAGCTAAGGCGAAGAATGTTAGCGCAGCGAAGAAGCAAGAGGGATGGGGCGATATTTGGACGTGGATCGGAATTGACGCAGATACAAAGCTGGTGGTTTCGTACCTAGTCGGCGGACGAGGGGCAGGATGGGCGAAGGACTTCATGGAAGATTGCGCTGGCCGGATCAGTAACCGCGTGCAGATCACCACAGACGGACACAAAGCATATCTTGAAGCAGTGGAGAACGCTTTCGGAGCGGATATTGACTACGCTATGCTACAAAAGATTTACGGCGCTCCGATGGAGCATGACACACGCTATTCTCCGGCAGTGTGCATCGGTTGCGACATGAAAGTTGTGAGCGGCGATCCAGACCCGAAGCATGTGAGCACGTCCTATGTGGAACGGCAGAACCTAACGATGCGTATGCATATGCGCCGCTTTACCAGACTCACAAACGGATTCAGCAAGAAAGTGGACAATCACCGTCATTCGGTTGCGCTGCATTATATGTTTTACAACTTCTGCCGGATTCATCAGACGTTGCGTTGCACTCCCGCAATGGAAGCGGGTTTAACCGATCATGTTTGGAGTCTTGAGGAACTGTGCGCGTTACTGCCAAAGCCTGTAGTTAAGGCTTCCCTGATTGAGAAGAATCTTTTGGCAAAGGCTCTGGGGATTCGGAACGCGGTTTGAGGAATTGATCCACAGATTCTGTTACTTCTGCCCACATCTTCTCCCCGTCCACTCCGCCTTCCTTCATCATTCGCTTGAATACTTGCTCAAACTCTTGGAACCTGGCCCGAGCGGCCCATAAGAGCCTATCGGATTCCGCTAATTGTTGGCGAAACCGATTGTCGTTAGCTGGTTCCGTTGGGCAGGCCGTAAGGAGCGGTTGCAAAGCAGTGTCCAAATTATCGAAGTACGCCTCGAATGTTTCAATGTCAGAACTAGGCAATCGGCTTACAGTCTTACTGTCGTTGGGTAATGCGAAGATATCGCTGTTTCCTCCACATCCATCAACCCACCGTTTCGCGTGATGCAGTACATAGGCAACGACAATATACGATTCAATCAATGTATGGCTGCGCCGATAGTATCTCTGGAACATAGATCGGCCTGTGACCACTCCCGCTCCGATGCACTCGAATTCTTTGATTTCAGCAAATACGTTGTCATGCGTAGCAAACAGGTAGGTTCGTCCGCTCTCTCGAATAGCCAGTAACAATTCAACGTCGGGAATGTCTTTCGGATAGTGCGGCTGCGGAAGAAGTCTATCCAGAACGGTATGCAGAAGAACCTTGAAGCCGATCATAGAAGGCGGTTCCTCTGCCCTTAATTCATCGCATATTTCCTGAATCACCATGTCTATTTGAATGGCGTTATTCCCAGAACCAGCGAATGCTACCGTGTACCGCGAACCCTCAAAAACGGTAATCTTTTCAGTGCTAGTTTTTACATAGCCCGATATCGTTTCTTGGGTGTCCGCACTTAATATGACTCCGCCGTGATACAGGTATCCGGCTGCAATGGTCATGCGGAATCTCCGTGGAAGTCGCCTTTTAATGGGGTGGGGTAGCTGGCGAGGCTTCGGGAGCACTAGTGGCCACCCGCTTTAGCATAGCCGTCCCCTGTGGAAAAGGAAACTGACCCACTACCCAGAGTTATTACGACGTCGTTATCTCGCATTGAGCACGGGGCAACGAGCCCAATGCCCCTGAGCAACCTCTACCAGCGGCGGCAGTTCGCGGGCACATTCGGCCACGCGGAGTCCGCAGCGCGGCTCGAAGGTGCAGCCCGGCGGCATGGCCTGCAGCGGCGGGACGGTGCCCTCGATCGTGCCGAGCGGTTGTCCACGGTCCGTTTTCAGGTCGGGCACAGCCTGCAGCAGACCGCAAGTATAAGGATGCGCGGGGGCCCGAAAAATTTCCTGCTTCGTCCCTAGTTCCACCACGCTCCCGGCATACATCACCGCCACGCGATCGGCCACCTGCGAAACCACGGCAAGATCATGCGAGATAAAAAGCATCGCCAGGCCAAACTTGCGGCGCAGCTCGGCGAGCAGCTCAAGGATCTGGGCCTGAATGGTGACGTCAAGTGCCGTAGTGGGCTCATCGGCGATCAGCAACTGCGGTCGATTCACAATCGCCATCGCGATCATCACCCGCTGCCGCATTCCGCCAGAAAGCTGGTGCGGATAGTCACGCGCCCGGCGATCAGGTTCGGGGATGGCGACATCAATCATGGCCTGAACTGCAAGCTGTGCTGCCTCCTTCTTCGAGCGCGTACCATGAGCCCGAACCGCCTCGGCGATCTGGTCGCCGACCCGCATCACGGGATTGAGCGCGGTCATCGGTTCCTGGAAGATCATGGCGATCCGCGACCCGCGCAGCTGGCGCATGGAGTCGTCAGGCAAGACAGAAAGATTCCGTGCAGCGCCATTCTCGGCGAACAAAATCTCGCCAGAAACCCGCGCCTGGGGTGGCAGAAGGCGCATGATCGCCAAGGAAGTGATCGACTTGCCGGAGCCTGATTCACCAACAAGTCCGAGGCCTTCTCCCGGGGAGATGCTAAAGCTGACGTCGCGCACCGCACGGAGTCCAAGGCTAGGGAGAACTTGTCTGGGGGCAGCCGCCTGAGTCTGCTCTGAGCGAAGACGAGGGGGCTGTCCGCTCGACTGCGAGCCGGTGGCGAACTCAATGTTCAGGTTGCGTACTTCGAGTAAAGGAGCCACGCTGTCATGTTAGCAGCGTCGCAAAGCCCGCTCGGGATTAGCGCTCATTCTGTGGCAGCCAGGCTATTGCGGCATTTGACATCCCCGCGCCTAAATTCGCGGCTGTGAATCTTCCCATCCCCCGCCGCATCTTTTATTCTTAGACCTATGAGCAAGATTCACATCCCTACGCCTTTGCGCCAGTATGTGGGCAAGCAATCAACCGTCGACGTGAAAGCCGCTACGGTGGCCGAAGCCATGAACTCGCTGGTGGCACAGCATCCCGACCTGCGGCGTCATCTTTACACCGAAGAGGGCAAGCTGCGCGCCTTCGTCAACCTCTACGTGAACGACGAAGACATCCGCTACCTGCAGAAAGAGGCCACTGCGCTGAAGGAAGGTGATAACATTTCGATTGTGCCCTCCATTGCAGGAGGAGCTATCTAATGGGCCTAGCAGCAAGGATCAGGTTGAAGCCTTCCGCCACAAGCCGCTGTTGTTGCCCTTCCTGCTGGTAGCTTCCGAATTCCGGCGCCCTGCGAAAACACAAATCTCTTTTTCTGTTGAGGACTTTATGGCTACGACGATCGAAATTCCCGCAACCCTGAGCAAGGACGAAATCCTGCGCTACTCGCGCCACCTGATCATGCCCGAGGTCGGGATGGAGGGCCAGCAGAAGCTGAAAGCGGCGCGTGTGCTCTGCATCGGCACCGGAGGCCTGGGCTCGCCGCTCGCGTTATATCTTGCTGCCGCCGGCGTGGGCACTCTCGGCCTGGTCGATTTCGATGTGGTCGACTACACCAACCTGCAGCGCCAGATCATTCACTCGACCGCCGATGTGGGGCGGAAGAAGCTGGATTCCGCGGCCGACAAACTCACGGCGATCAATCCCTTTCTGAATCTGCAGAAGTACGACATGCGCCTGAGCAGCGAGAACGCTCTCGAACTCTTCCGTGACTTCGACATCATCGCCGACGGCACCGATAATTTTCCCACGCGTTACCTGGTGAATGACGCCTGCGTGCTCACGGGCAAGCCAAATGTCTACGGATCTATTTTCCGCTTCGAGGGCCAAGCGAGTGTCTTCGCCACGAAAGATGGCCCGTGCTATCGCTGCCTGTATCCCGAGCCGCCACCGCCGGGGCTGGTTCCATCCTGCGCCGAGGGTGGGGTGCTCGGCATTCTGCCCGGTCTGGTGGGCGTGATGCAGGCGACGGAAGTGATCAAGCTGATTCTCGGAGTCGGTGAGCCTCTCATTGGCCGCCTGTTGCTGATCGACGCGCTGGGCATGAAGTTCCGCGAATTAAAGCTGCGCAAAAATCCCGATTGCCCGGTTTGCGGCACCCATCCCACGGTCACGAAGCTGATAGACTACAACCAATTTTGCGGAATTCGCGGGGAGGAAAAACCGGTGGGAGCAGGCGTTCCGGAAATTCAAGTCGAAGAGTTGAAGCGCCGTTTGGATGCGAAAGAAGATCTCTTCGTCCTCGATGTGCGCGAGCCCCACGAATATCAGATCTGCAACATCGGAGGACATCTGATTCCGCTCAACGACCTGCCCAAGCGGGTCAACGAACTCGATTCCAGCCGCGAAATCGTTGTCCACTGCAAAATGGGCGGCCGCAGCGCAAAGGCGGTAGCCTTCCTGCAGCAGGCAGGTTTCACCAAAGTTCACAACCTGGCCGGCGGCATCACGGCATGGTCGGATCGCGTGGATCCCAAGGTCCCGAAGTATTGAAGGGCAATGCTGGCTGCCAGGCTTAGCGATCGGGACGGACGCGGATTCATTCGTTCCACGAATCCGGATCTCGGCAGATTGACATTTACCTGCGGGGGCGCATAATGCTCTTGTTCGCGCTCCTAGGTTTCCCCCTAACATTCCTGATATTCGTGTGGCCGGAGGATCGCTGTGAAAAAGCATCTGCCTCTATGGCTTGCCTTGCTGTCTCTATCCTCAGCTTCGGTTGCTCAGACCGCGGCTTCTCCTGCCGGCTCTTCTACGGCACAACAACCCACGCAGCCGGCGGCGCAAGAGCAGGCGACACACACCGACTTCACATCGAAGAAAGGCTTCGTGCTTGAGGACGAAACTCCTGTAAGGCTGCGACTGAATCGAACCATATCCTCCGCTGACGCACACGTGGGCGACACCGTCGACTTTGCAACGGTGGATGACATCACCGTAAACGGCACACTCGTCATTCCAAAAGGAGGACTGGCCTTCGCGACTGTCACCGAGGCCCAAGCTAAGAGGAGAATGGCTCGCGGTGGAAAGCTCGATATCAACATCGATTATGTGAAGCTGGTGAGCGGGGAGAAAGCAGCACTGCGAGCGGTCAAGGACGTCAAAGGCGGCGGTCACACCGGTGGCATGGTGGGCGGCATGGTAGTAACCGGCATCCTGTTCTTCCCCGCAGCACCGTTTTTTCTGTTCATGCACGGCAAGGACATCAGTATTCCGAAAGGCACCGAGATCACTGCTTACGTGAATGGAGACACGAAACTGGACATCGCGAAATTTGAGCCGGCTGCCCCGACCGATGCGCCAGCACAAGTAGCTGAGGCCTCGGCGTCCGCGAAACTGCAACTTGAGTCCGATCCGCCGGGAGCTGACATTGAAGTCGACGGCAGTTTCGTCGGCAACACGCCTTCCGATGTCCAGGTCGCCGAGGGCGATCACACTGTCACTGTGAAGAAGTCGGGATTCAAGGACTGGGAGCGAAAGTTGAAGGTGAGCCGCGGCAGCGGCGTGCACCTCAACGCCGAACTGGAAAAACTATCTGCCCAGTGATTAGATTGGTTGAGTTCCCGGAGGTCCCCATGAAGAGAGGTTCATCAGTATCGCTTTCCTGCCTCTGTTTCCTAGCGTGGCTGGGCTGCGCTCTAGCTCAGGATAAGCCGTCCGCCACTCCCGATGCAGAGAAGGCACGAGTCTTCGTAACCGACAGCCAGTCGTGGTCGATCGCCGGATCGAGCGGAGGAGCCGGAGGAGCCTACGGAGGCAGCATGGCTGGCGGTGCTCGCCCCCAAACGGCTGAGATCATCAAGACGTTCGGGGAACGATGCCCTCAGGTGACAATTAACAACATTCAAACAAAGACTGATTACATCGTACTGCTCGACCATGAGGGCGGGAAAGGGGCATTGCGACACAAGAACAAGGTTGCAGTTTTCGCGCGCGTTTCGGGTGACTCGATCGTCAGCAAATCGACGCTCTCGCTAGGAGGCTCGGTTCAGGATGCCTGTGAAGCTATCACCAAGGACTGGGCCGAACACGGCCCAGCGATCCGTGCCGCCGCCGCGGCTGCTGCCGCGGAGCAGAGTAAACCCGTCGCAGCCCCGCAGCCAGTTGCGGCCGTAGCTGCCGCTCCGGCGGCTGACCCGACCGGCAAACTGTCGATCGGTTCCGTTCCCGACGGCGCTGACATCGAGGTCGACGGCGGCTTCGTCGGCAACACGCCTTCCGACATCCGGGTCTCAGAAGGCGAACACGCCATCGCTGTGAAGAAGGCGGGATTCAAGGACTGGGAGCGGAAGCTGAAAGTGACCGCCGGGAGCAGCGTTCATCTGAACGCGGAGTTAGAGAAGACGGCGAACCCCTAGCAGGCACGCCTCGCTTCGCTCAGCTGGACGGCCGAGGCGGCCGTCCCCACATCAGTTTTCTCTTCCGAGAATCCTGTACTTGCATTTCCCCCCAAACCCGGCATAATACCCACTCTCCTTCCCCCCGGGAGGTTTCATGCCGTCACTTCGTCTTGCCCTGCACTCCGCAGTAGTGTCTCTTGTCCGGCCACTTGCATCGACACGATCCTTATTCCTCGCGTCCGCGTTGTTGCTGGCGGTTGCTCCCGCGACGGCGCAGAACGCCGCGCCCGGGCCTAACTCTGATCCCACGTATCAGGCTCTGCGCAACCTTACGCTGGGAGGCGAAGCGGTTAGCGTCAGCAATCTCGAACTGAAGCGCGAGGCCGGAACCTTCCACCTGCACTCGGGCACGATCTGCTTCGTCGCGCCAGTGCAAGGCAAGGTGACGGGAGCAGTCTTTGTGGGCGAGGGCAACTTCGTGATCACGCCCCCACCCTCCGAAATGGGCATGCTGAAGCTCCTGACCAAGGAGAATGAATTCAGCGAAAACTTCAGCCACCTGGTGCTGCGCTTCACCGACTCGACCTACGACGAGATCAAGAAAGCCGGCGGAGCGGCCTCCGGCGGCTGCGACAACGGCCTGCTTAAGGACAGCCAGAACGCCATGCGTCACGGGCAGCTGCTGAAGTACAACCTGGATGCGCGCATTCTGCAGGATGTGCTCAGCCCGGAACCAGGCCGCCTGTTCGTAGCTTTCGTTCACGGCAAGCACTACAACGACAAGGAGCTTTTTGCGGTCGACCCACACGGGCCGGGTTACCTTATGCACGAAGAAGTCGGGTTAATGACCTACGATGAGAGTCGGTATGGGGTGTGGGCGGCATTTCCCATGGCAGGCGGGCGCAAACGAGGCGGCCATATCCATATCGAACATCAGTTGCTCGACACCACCATCGAAAAAAACGCCAACCTCACAGGGAAGGCCACGACCACGTTTGTGGTGCGAGTCAACGGTTCGCGCGTAATCCCTTTCAATTTGTTTCATACGTTGCGAGTGCAAAGCGTCATCGCGGATGGCCAAGGTCTGGCCTTCATTCAGGAAGACAAGAATGAAGACGCGGACTTCTCGGTGATCCTTCCTAAGCCGCTGGGTGCGGGCGACAAATTCACCATCACCACGACCTACGGCGGCAAGGAGGCAGTCTCTGACGAAGGCGGAGGCAATTACTTCCCTATCGCCCGTGAGGACTGGTATCCCAACTCGGCATTCGGCGATCGTGTGAGTTATGACATGACCTTTCACATTCCGAAGGGGATGAAGATTGCTGCCACCGGAGAACTGGTCAGCGAGAGCAACGACGGCGGCCAGAACGTGACGGTGTGGAAGAGCGAAGTCCCGCAAACCGTGGCGGGATTCAATTTCGGCAGATTCAAAGAAGAAGAAGTCAAACTGACCAAACCGGAATACCTGGTGCAGTCCTTTGCCAACCAGGATCCCCCGAGTTGGGTCGAAGATCTGAAACGTGCGGGGGGCAGCGACTTACCCACACTGGGATCCCACGTGGAGATGGAGTCGACCTTGGGAGCCATGAGCACGACCGGCCTCATCAAGAAAGCGCTGGCCGAGGGCGAACTCGCCACCGAGGTCTACACCATCTATTTCGGCCCGTCCTCGTTCAAGCGCCTCGCGATCACCCAGCAAACAGCGTGCACCTTCGGCCAATCCTGGCCGGAACTGGTGTGGATTCCCATGTGCTACTTCTTCGACACCACGGTTCGCCATCAACTCCGCATGGATTATGGCGACCGCGGCTATTGGAAGGTGGTCACGCCACACGAGGTGGCCCATCAATGGTGGGGCCACACTGTGGGCTTTGATTCCTACCGCGACCAGTGGATGAGCGAAGGCTTTGCCGAAATGTCAGCTTCGATTTATCTCTCGTTCATTGAGAAGAGCCAGCAGAAGTTCATCAGCTTCTGGAACGATGAGCGCGAGCTGCTGCTGGAGCGCAACGCGGAAGGCTTCCGGGCCATCGATGCCGGTCCGGTCACCATGGGATATCGTATGAGCAATTCGCGAACCGGTTTTGAATTGACTCGACGCCTCATCTATCCCAAGGGCGCCTACATCCTGCATATGGTCCGCATGATGATGCACGACAACCGGACCGGCGACCAGCACTTCAAGGAGATGATGCAGGATTTCGTAAAGACCTACGCCGGCAAGTCCGCCACCACTGAAGACTTCAAGGCAATGGTGGAGAAGCACATGACGCGCGAGATGGACCTGGAGGGGAACCAGAAAATGGACTGGTTCTTCAACGAGTACGTCTATGGAACGCAGTTGCCCACCTACAAGCTCGACTCTTCGTTCGACACGGGAGCCGATGGCAACGTCGTCTTCAGCTTCAAGGTCACGCAGTCCAACGTAAAAGACGACTTCCACATGCTGGTGCCCATCTATTTCGAACTGGCCGACGGAGGCATGTTCTTTCTAGGACGAGCCCGGATTACCGGGAACAACTCAGTCGAGCAGAAAGTTCCGCTGAAAGGCTTGAAAGCGAAGCCGCGACGAGCCGTGGTCAATTACTACGACGACGTGCTGGCTTCGCCTAACTGAAACTGCTCCAGGACTGTTACAGGGCACAAAAAGTGTCATCCCGAGCGAAGCGAGGGATCCTGGTCTTTGCCCGCAGCGTCTATACTGCCGGTGCGGGCAAGAACCAAGATCCCTCGCTTCGCTCGGGATGACAAG
>JBAPPL010000017.1:0-52536 GCA_049280095.1 Candidatus Sulfotelmatobacter sp.
TTGGACTTCCGCCCGTACCTCTCGAAACCTATCTGCGCCGCCAGCGTCTGTTGTCGCACTCGTGTTTTCCCTCCGACTTACACACTACCCGCGCAGCCTGTGGATCGGCGAGTATTTCAGAGGTTCCCTAGGCGGCACTGATAGGAAATGATCCCATCTCTGCGTTACGAAGCTTGTTGCCTTAGCTTGTCGCCTGCGCGTCTGCGAATGCTAGATGACTCGACTCGCAACTCGAGGGCCTGATACCTTGCGCTGATACGAATCTCTCGCCTAAGTCCTTAGGATCAAATGCCAGCGTAGAGTGCAGTGTTCTCCGCCACATGTCGCTGCCACTACTAGCGCCAGCACCACGACGTAAGTGCTAGATTACAAAGGTAATGGCGGAGAGAGTGGGATTCGAAAAGGCTCTTTCGGGCAGATACTTTGCGTTCAACGAGATGCCGCAAACCGTAGTCCTTACCGGCAGTTAGGTTCTATCATATCTGGAACAGTAGTCACAGAAAAAACATTGATCAACCCTAATTGGGCGTATTGCAGTATGGACGGTATGGATTCGATTTCCGCGTTACGTCACAAATCCCCTTCCGCATCAATACACCTACCCTAGGCTTACCGACGGCATCTTCCCCGAATCGAAAGAGTTTCTCTTGGGCTTGGATCGTCGACGTTGCCAACGCCGAGCGGGCTTCCGTGCCTCGCCAAAGCAAAGTAGTGGCGGCAAGGGTTGCCATCACGGCACCAAAAAACAAGAAGACGCCCATCGCAGTGAATCCTGGATTCTTAGGCCGGGCAGCGCCGTGGACGCCAGTGCGATCATGGTTCTCCATCTGCTGAATATAGGCCAACGCCCGCAATCCATGTTTGAGATCATAGAGCTCCTCGCAAAGAGGAAACGATGTCTCGCGCGTGCAGACGGGCCCGGCTCAGCCGGGTTTTTACGTTGGCCTCGGAGGTGCCTAGAACCTCCGCAGTCTCGCGAATGGTCAGAAGCTCCACATCGCGCAGAACGAGGACACTGGCACCATGAGCAGCGGCACTCCGTACTGGAGGACAATGCTCAGTGGCATTCCCGCGACCTCACCTCCCACGAAATGACCAACCACGTTCATGACCGCCGCAGCGCCCAGCACAATAAAAAGGTCCTCCAGCTCAAGCAACATGAAGGTCACTCGCGTCTGCAAGTTGCGATTCACGGGCGTCACCTGTAATGACATCTCGTACCTCCTTCTAACGAACTCCAGCCGTTCCGTGTTGAATCCAGAATTCTCCTAAGCGCAACAATCCCGACAGTCCGAAACAGCACATTGCGGCAACGAGATTTCTTACCCAGGCTTCGCCAATCGTCATGCGCTCCAATAACCCTGCGAAGTGCACGACCGCAAGCACTACCTGGCCAGCCCCGTACAGTGGCAGCAGAACGTTCCCCACCCAGTTCACAAGTGTGAGTATCGAGATCCAGTAGCGGTCGGGGTTGTTCCAGGAGGCTTGGTTGCTGAAGGACTCCATGGCACGCAAGAGCCCGGAGCACATCAGAGAGGCCAGTGCCGCGTAACCGAGGTGTTGGTACGGCTGCGCCTTGCTGAAACGGTAAATCGCAGCGGCGGCGAACAAACCTGCCATGGTCGGCATGATGACGTTGCCCAGCCAGTTCGTCAGGTTGAGCAAACCGTTTGAAAGATTCACAGGATCACCTCCAATCCTCATCCGCCGGCCATGGCCTGGACCAGCTTCCAAATGGCCGAAACACTCAAGAACGCAAGACCCGACCCCACCAGCGGCATAAATGGCCGATGGCGCGCGTAATTGAAAATCGCTCCCACAATCGCCAATCCTGCTGCTTCCGGCAGGATCGTTCCGGCGAGAAAGTTCCAGGCTGCAGTCAGCATGTCCGTGGTTGCGAACTGTGACCCGCTGTTCCAACTCTGGAAAAGCTGCACTGTGCCTGGCGCAGACAGCAAAAAAATGGCGGAGACGATGGATCCGAGCGGGCTGTACCCCTCAGCCGCATCGAGCGCCGCCTTCAGCACGCAGAAAGCGGCGAGCACGGGGGTCAGCCGGGCAACCAGCACGTTCGAAACAAAACCGCTGAAGCTCGTCTGCAAACTCGCGACCCACGAACTGCTGATGCCTCCGCCCTGCGCAGGCATGGCGATACCCTGCGCCGCAAACCATGAGAGCAACTGCGGAAGCGTCAAGAGAATTACCGACCAGAGGGCCCATCGCTGGAACCTGCCGCCCGCCTGGAAGTTGACGCCCCCTTCCTGCCGCAATGCGATCCCAGCCAGCACCATCGTGCAGATGGCGGCCGGAACTGCCATGTCGAATAGCAGTGTCAACAGATCGACGACGATTTGAGGCAGCGTCATTGCCTGAGCACTCCGTAGTGAGCGTTCCTACTGCACGCCCGCCGTACCGTTCTGAATCCAGAACTCGATCAGGCGAGTGAGCCCCGAGATCACCAGCAGTCCGGCCGCTGTTACCGCCCATCGCGCGACACCGCGTCCTTGGGAATAAGAGATGACTGCCATGACCACCGCCAGCGCCGCTCCGACAGGAGAGATCACGTTGCCCACCCAGTTCACCAGGTTGAGCACGGTTCCCTCCGGTTGGGCCGCGGTTTGCCCCTGTACCGCTTGGCCCGTCTGTGGCGACTGTCCGAGGTTTTGGGCATCGGACAGCAATGGAAACAGCTCAACGGAAACAAGCATCAAGAGACTCAGAAGTGCACAGCGATACCGTACGTCTCTCCAACTCAACAATTTCATATGCTCCTCGCGTGCGATCGCGGTGAATAAATCTCCCGCATCGCAGGCGAGAACATATTGCCATTTCAGATTTCGGGCAAGTCAGCAGGCTAGTCTCGAAGCGTTTACAGAAGGACGTTAGGGCGCCGAACCGTGGAAAGCACAGATTGAAAGTTGCGAAGAGTCCTTGTTGCCATGGATTTCAAGAGTGAAGAGCTCCCACCGAATTCCTGCGTGGCGCGTTAGGAGAAGTCTTATGAGATGAACAAATGTTTGACTTTGGTGCATCTCACAACGAAGGCCCTTCGTCGAAAACGACGCGGTACGAGATTTTTTTGGGCTGCCGCGGAATTCTTAGTGAGATGAACAAATGTTTGACTTTGGTGCATCTCACAAGCGCATTCAGAATTCACTCACTTGGTTCCGAAGAGTCAAAGGGGAGAGACTGGGCTCTTAACCAATCGAACTACTGCGCTGTTTGGGTATTTGTAGCCGATTGGTTTAACTCCTGCTGCAACTGCATGAGTTGGCGCAACTGGTCAACATTGGACGAGTTCGAGGTCACACTGTTCCGCGCGCCTGTTGGCGCTGCGGGTTGATTGGGCTTGGGTGCTTGTTCAAGGATGACGTAAATGGGCGCTCCAGCCGAGACCGTCACCACAATCTGCTGATTTACTGCCAATCGAGAAACCTCTTCGTCCCCAGTTTCCCCGATATTGTTGCTGACGCGCTCTCGCATCAGATCCGACTCACTCAGAGGCTGGCTGAGACTGCCTTGTCCCAAGAACATTGCGCCAGCTTGGCCGATTCCTGACAGCGATCTGGCCAGGACGTTCTTCCCTGTGTTCTTCCCCGAAACTTTTCCTTTCAGCGGCCGCAGGTCCAAATCTGTTGCGGCAGCCTCGATGGGAACTGATGCGCCGTCCGGCATCAGGAGAGAATCAAACTGGAGGTCAACATACCCTGAGCGGGTCGCATTCCTAATATGGCCGACCGCTTTGGCTCCCGCAGGAACGATAATCTCTCCATCGCGCTCGTAGCTGTACTCGATCACCGCCAGGACTGGCGCCCGTACAGCAGTGCTGGCTGCTGATTCTAGGCGGGCCCGTAAGCGCGTGCCGGTGCCCAGGCCCAACCCCAGTTGCGGCACTGCGTCATTGATGGTCTGAAGACCGGCCGGGCCGGCTGAGACCTTTCGCACGTACATTAACGAAGGCTTCTCCATCGCTTCGCGCTCCGCCTTACCTACGTCGGAAGTCACAGTATTCGAGGCCGGCTGATAGGGCGGCGCTTCCCCTGACTGGTCGCCAAAAGGCGGTATCGAACCCAACGTCCCTGTCCCGTTCGTCTGCCCTGTCGGCGAAGCATGCGATGTCGAACGAATCACGGTTCGCTGTAGGTCACGTTCGTTCAGAAAACCTTGGTGCTCTTCTTTTGTGGCAGGGCGCCCGGAATCTGTGATCGGAAATAAGCTCTTTTCGATGCCTTCGCTGTTGGGTTCCAGAGTCGACTTGCCCTCAGAGGTTAAACCGCGACTTTTCGCTTTATCTGGGCCGCCTCGGTGAGGCATGGAGATAGCAACAAAGATCAGAAGCGCCGTCACGATCGCTCCCGCGCCGATGATTACGAACCGGTTCTGCTGGATCTGCTGCTTCGCACGCTGCTTGGCTCTGGTGGCAAACTCCGGCAGGGCAGCAGGTGCTGGCAGAGGGATTGGCACGCCGTCTACAAGTTCAGTTCCGTCTGGCTCTTGCACGAATCCGACGTTGCCGTTGTCGCTGTGTCCGTTGGGGCGAGTCACCTTCCACCTCCTGTTACCGGAGATACAAACGGGATAGGAGCCAAGACCGGATGATCGACCTCCTCCGCTTGGGCAACTGCCAGTAACAACCGCTCGCTTGATTCCTTGAAACTTGGCCGTTCGAACACGACTACTCCATCGGCCCTCGCGCCAGGTGCGAGCCTGCGCGCGGTCATCCAGTAATCTTTGATCGCCACAGGCTCGGCCTTGATCGCCTTCCGGTGCTTATCTCTCGATGTCCCGGCGAGCTGTACCTGGGGCGGCAGCACTTCTATGGTTCGTGCAGAGGAGTTAAGAACGGAGAAAGGGACTGCCATCTGCTCCTCTTTTTCCGTCGTCTGTCCAACCGCAACCCGCAACAGCTTACCTTCCCAATGGGGATTGTCGAACCGTCGAGCTGTCAGCAGTTGTTGCTCCTGGCTATTGGGTTTCTCCTGGGGATTGGCGGCTGGCAGGCCTTCTGGCGCAACATTCTTTGTTTCGCCGACTTCAAAGCTAGGATGAACGGAAGTGATCAGAAAACTGTGGGGTCGCTCGCAGTTGAGGACATAGTCGACCACTTCACTATGGTCTGATTTTCCTTGGCTGACCAAGCTAAGTGAGATCTCATGGCCGCTTCTGGTCGTGATCAGAGCGTTGGTTTGAGCTGGTTTGGTACTCGTCGCCTTGAAGAACACCAGTTGCGGTTCGTCCTCAGAGTGTTCGGCCTTGAAGGCACCTGGGTCGCCCAAAACGACCGAGCTAACTTCCTCCAACACTCGCACCGAGCTAACGTAGCCCGGTCGCACGTGCAGCACCACAACCTGTTCTGGATCAACACTCAAGTTCACGATTCGCGCCTGCGGCAACTCGGTTTGTGCCGAGGCGATGTAGAAAGGCATGAAACAAATCGTTATCAGATGCACCAAACTCAAACATTTGTTCATCTCACATCTCTTTTCTGAGCGGTCTTCGTGCTCTCCGTTTCCATCCCCGCTTCTCGAAGGTAAGTTGTTCTAATTGTTGAGACGTACGCGACCACCCCAGAATTTCGGTAATCAAGGCCTCGCCTGCTGATCGTGTCGTCGCCGGCGTAATAAGCGGCAGACACGAGCCTGAGATCGTTATGAAACTGTCGCATCAGCCAAGCGAGGTAGCGCACGCCACCCGAGACGTTTTCGTCGAGATTGCAGCGGTCGCTCACACCCAGCCGCTTGGCAGTGGCGGGCATCAACTGCATTAGCCCCACAGCGCCTTTCGGAGAAATCACGCAGAGCTGCCAATTCGATTCGCGCACGACAATGGCGCGTACCAGCGCAACGGGCACTCGATAGTGTTGCGCGTATGCCGTGACGTAGTACTCAGCTTCAATCCTCGCCGGTGCCCTACCCGCTTGCGCCCAGCAGATCGAGATCGTACAAAGCATTTGCGCCACGATGAATACCGATTTCATGCTGCACTCCCTCGCAGGGCGTCGGCGCTATACTGCTGGGCGTCGTAAATCAGGCTGGCAAAACCGTCGCGCAGAAGCAGCTTTCGCCGGTCGGCCTCGGTCTTGGCAAGCAACGGAAGGAGAACGTCCCTCATCTCTGCCGTAATCTGTTCGGTGCCGAGAACTTTGAGTGCCTGCGCAAGATCGAGAATCTCTGAGACGGACGGTGGTTTTTCCATGCTCCAGCCGCGCAAGGCCTTCGCGAGTCCCGCCATGCAGGCATGAAACTCGCGTGTGGAATCTGGCGTTCTCAACGCGACAATCTCTGCTTCGCGTTCGGCCGTGGGGTGTTCGACCCGAAGATAAAAACTGCGCCGACGCAGCGGATCCCCGATGCGCCGCTCCTCGTTGGATGTGAGTACAACAAAGGGAACGCTCCTGGCTCGAATCGTCCCGAGTTTCGGAATACTGAGCGTCCAAACGCTCAGGAGTTCCAACAACGTGGCTTCAAATGCGTGGTCTACTTTGTCTAGCTCGTCAATTAGCAAAACACAGGACGTTTCGTATTGGAGAGCGCGTAACAAAGGCCCGGCGCTGAAAAACTGCTGGCCAATCAATTCATTCCGCAATGACTCCCAATCGATGCTGCTGGACTTGGATTTCAACTCGACGCAAAGCCTCTGCAACGGCTCATCGAATTTCCCAATGGCTTTCTCTTCGTTGATGCCCTCATAGCACTGGAGCCGTTCGACACATGTGTTTGCCGCCTCGGCAACCGCGTATGCGAGTTGCGTTTTGCCACTGCCTGCTGGGCCTTCGAGCAGAAGTGGCTTCTGGAGCCTCGCGGCCAAGTACACCGTTGTCGTTGCAATCGAATCGGCGATGTATCCAGTTGACCTAAGCCGTTTGCTGACTTCTTCAAGAGATGAAAACACCCATGGCTCCTGTGTCCGAAATTCCTAGCTGCGAGCGTCAGGAACGTAACCCCGAATCGAATTTCGGTCAAATCGCCCGACCAGCGCTTCGTCTTACCGAAATTATGCTTTGGGGACGGCATCTGGATCGGGTGCAAGATTCCGAATCTCTTACACTGAGGGAATCTTGTGGCTGTATGCACTTTGGGTGGTGGACCGTGTGACACCCTTGGCTCGTCACAAGGGAAGCTAAATACATGCTGCCCAAGAGGGCTGTCAGTGGCGACGGTTCTGCTTCGATCGAGTCGAGGGCCAGCGATTGAGGTCGTTTGACTGAAATCCACTTTCGGTCTAAAAGAAGTGCAAATCACGCGCTCCCGCCAAACCGTCGTAACCGGGTCGCCACACCGCGCCGGCAAATTGTGTCACAGGCTTGATGCGCGTCTACCGCGGATGACAGAGATCCCGCGACGATGAGGAGCCAATGTCAACCCAGCCTAGTCCGGTCAACCTAGTTGTTCCGCCTCACCTCGAACCTTACGTTGACAGCAAACGGGCAGCCGTATTCCTGGCCCTTGACTGGAAGAAGGTGCAGAAGTTGTCTCGTGAGGGCAAAATTCCAGCACACCCGGTCCTCAGCGGACCCCGCAACCGCCGCAGAACTTGGCGGTACAAGCTCAGCGAACTTGACCAGTGGGCTCGTACTCAGCGAAACTCCATACCAGCCGGGAGTGCCACCTCTTCAAAGGAGAAGTGATGGCACGATTTCAGAATGGGTGGCTTCAGAAGAAGCCACGCAAATCAGGGGACATTTGGGTGTTCTGCTACCGTCGGCAGCGACCGGAAGATGGCGATTGGGTGCAAGCCACGCCCATCAAGGTTGGCAAGATCAAGGACTATCCGAGCGAGGAAGCAGCTTGGCGGCGAGTAGACGAGCTCCATCTCAATCCTAATCAATCACCCTTTGAAGTGGGTGCGAAACCCCTGTTCGGGGAACTTGCGGCCCACTACATACAAAAAGAACTACCCGAGGATCAGACGCAGGCCACGATCGAAAAGGCCTATTCGACAATCCGCAAGTACAAGCGCTACCTCAGTCGCTGGGCCTTGCCACGTTGGGGAACCATTCCAGCTCTGGCAGTCCATCCGCCTGATGTAGAGGACTGGCTGAGGGAACTCAAGAAAAAGTTCCAGCTCAGGAATCCAACCCTGGGTGAGATCCGCAAAGCCATGAATAACGTCTACGTGCACGGACAGCGCCAGGGATTTCTACCCCGCACAACGGACGGGAATCCGATCGGCTTCGTGCGCCAGTCGCTTGCCAGCGACTTCGAGCCAGTCATCCTCACCCTGCCCCAGGTGCTTGAAATCTTCGACAACCTGGATTTGATGCGTCGCACCATGGCTCTCACCGATGCTGCGACGGCACTACGCGTCAGCGAAGTCCTGGCCCTCAAGTGGAACGACCTGGATTTCATTGACCATCTGATCCAAGTGCGGCGCGCTTACGTCGACCGACGTTTCGGCCTTCCCAAGTCGAAGGCATCGAAAGCTCCCGTACCCATGCATCCGCTGCTGGCGGCGCATCTTCTTGCCTGGCGCAAGGAGACGCTCTATCCCGGAGACGAAGACTTCGTGTTTCCCAGTCTTCGCCTGAAAGGGAAGAAGCCGCCCGCCGCGAACATGCTGGTCGCGGATTACCTGAGAGTAGCGGCGAGGAAGGCCGGAGTGGTCGCTCCACCGCGTACCTTCGGTTTTCACACCTTCCGAAGAACGCTGGCCTCGGTGTTGGTGAAGATGAAAGTCGATGTCAAGACGGTGCAGGAGATTCTGCGGCACCAAAACTTGAAAACGACTCTTGAGATCTACGCCAAGTCGATGTCGGAAGACAGGCTGCTGGCTCAGGGAATGTTTCTTGAACTTCTGTTTAGTCACAAGAAACCCGAGCTGCTGGATGGTGTTGTGTTGCAGCAATCGCAGCAACTGCCGGTAAACTGCCGGTAATATGAAGAATGGAAAGTGATGTTAACTGCTTTGAAATGTGGTGGCCAGGGAGGGAGTTGAACCCCCGACGCCAGCCTTTTCAGGGCTGCACAGAAACGTATTTTCAATGACTTGGAACGCACGGACGACACCGTAAGTCATTGAAGGTCACCCGAGGTCAAGGGTTTTGTGGGCTTTGTTGTGGGCTTCGCCACAAACAACGAGGCACGCCAGGGCCGGGATGGTCGCCGGCATCAGGATTCCGATGTAGTCAGGCGTGCGCGGGGGTACATGCCATCCATGCGTGAGAATCCGCAAAGCGTGCACGCCTCCGCCGTATACCGGGTGGCCCCAATCTTCGATGAGTCAAATCGAGATTTAACGCCAACCGCCTGATTCCGATTCTATGAGCGAACGTAACCTAGACGCGAACGGCCTTACCCCCTACGATTCACCTAGAAAACTATGCTACCCATCCTTGGAATTGTCGCTAGGATCGCAATTTTGTTCGGAAGTGCCTTCATCCTCAGCAAAACAGCGCCAAGCATACCGAACAAATGGGTGTATCGCTTTCTGTTTTTGTTCGTACTGGGTGTGCCACTGAATTTCGTTGTAAATTACTTCGATGTTCGGGTACTTGGGTACCACAAGATGGGATGGGGTGGGGCATCCATTATTGCTCTGTTGCTCGCTCTGTTCCTTGCCACCTTCGGAACCTTTTGGGAACCACAACCGACACAACTCGAAAGAAAGTCTCGCCTGCGATAGCTGCCGGTAACAGGCGTTATCACTCGTTGACTCTGGGACAGGGCCTCAATGAGTTCTATAAAAAGGGATGTCAAGAGAAAAGTTTTCCCTCGACCGGAGGGCGAGAAGATTTTGTCTCGAGATCCAGCCCACTTCACTGTAAGAGTGCCTCTGGATTTGCGCGAGAGGTTTTGCTTCTGAGTTGTCTTCCATTCCTGTAGCTTTCATCGTCCGGTGGTGACCACGCCAATCAAGTCTTGAAACTGGGCAAGCGGATCGGTATTTGAGTGGCAACCATAGTTCTATCGGAGGCTCGTGGCCTATCGCTATTTCTGGTTATCCGAGGAGGCATAGCGTGAAATGGGTGACTCGGTGCCGAAGCACACAGGGCCGATCTCGTTGACTGATACTCACCTCGAACCGAGCGTCTCGAGAACCCGACCGACCACCACCAGAGAGAAATCGTCGGAGATGGAAAGGCCTCATTCCGCGAGACACTCAAGCTGCTTGCCGATTCAATTGTTTGGCGTCGAACTCCACTCCCTTCTTCCAAATGGTTAATGTAATGGCGGCCATCTTTCGTGCCAGGGTGAGACGCGCCATCGTTGGCCGCATTCCTTTCTCTACCAGAGCAACATAGAAATCGCAGAGTGGTCCAGGCCGAGTACTGGCAGATATGGCAGCGCCTTTGAACAGATTTTTCAGATCGTGATTATGGTTGTGATTCAGACCGCGCACGGTGATGCGGTCCCGGTTGCGTACCAGCTTCCCTCTCACCAAGCGGTACTCGCCGCTGTCGTGAGTTTCGACTGCGAAACCACTGTAAGCCCACAGCTGCCGCTTGGTACGGAAACGGTGTGGGGTTTGCAGCAACGCCACCAGCAAGGCGGCACGAATCGGACCGATCGAAGGAATCTGTCTCAGTAATTTCACGGCATGGTGCTTGTGGCTCTCTACCATCAGGTCGCGGCGCGCTCCCTGGCGCACCGGCTGCAGCAGATCCAGTTGCTGATACAACCGTTCCGCCCGCAGGCGAACCCCAGGGTGTGGAATCTTGGCCAGCCATTCGTCACGATGCCGCGGGGCATAGACAGTGGCACCGCTACAGGGTATCGCCCAGCTGCGATACAGGGCTTTGATCCGACTCATGATGCGCGTGAGATCTTTCGTGATCGTCAGATAGCTGCGACCCAACTCCTTTAAGGTGCGAACCCCGTGCTCTCCGTGATACACAGCATGGAGCTTGTTGGCGTGTAACAACTCAGCCAGTTTCCGTGCATCGATCCGATCACTCTTGCTGCCATCCTTCAACAGGGCGTTTCTTCGTGGATCGCAGACTACAAGATGGCTGACGTGAGGCTTCAGCAGGTCATGTAACCAGGCGGCAGAAGTTCCTTCTTCAAAGGTTACTGATAAAGTTCCGCGTAGCCCAGCGATGAACTCTAGAATCGTGGCCGCTTTGGTCTCCAAGATGCATTCCATTATCAGCTTGCCCGAGTTGTCCATGACAGCAACTGAGATCGTTGCCTGGTGAACGTCCATGCCAATATACTTTTCTTGGTTCATAACGGCGCTCCTTTTCGGTAAGTGGTGGTGCGAACAATCACAACCTACCGCAAAGTGGGCGCCTTTTATATTGCGTGTGAAAGGCTTCTACTTGACAGCAAAAATCTCCCCGCACTTGGGACACTTCATCGTGTCGAAGTCCACGCGGCGAATCTCAGCGGGTGTTATTGAGTACCGCATTTTGGGCAAACGGTGTTGAGCGCGGCTTGAACCTTCTCCAGGTTGATCTTTTGCTTGCTAGGCACCGTAGAATTGTCTCATTCCCCTCGCCGGGAGGAGGCTACGCCAGTCTTTGTTTGAAGAAATTGAGGGAGCGTGGCTGGGCCAGTGGTAGTCGCCATAATCCGCGCTCCAAGAACGCTACGGCCCCGACTACGAACAAAACCGCACACTGCTAGCTTAGCGATCCACACGAGATCGTCAGTGCTCCAGATGTGACCACCAATTAACGCAAGGGGCAGCGTGAAAATAGCCGATGACGCGCGCCTCCCACGCGCATACAGCAATGACGGGACGATTGAATGAGGACTTGTCGTGCAATTGCACTCCGCAACGCGAAACTATCCAGAAATGGGCTTGTGGGAGCCTCTGATTTCGACGCAAGAACGAAACCAGGCAAGACTGCCATAGCGGTCGTCGCCGTTGAGGTTCTCGGAGTCCATTCTCCTTAGCAAGCCCGTCCGTCCGAGAACGGCGGGATGCACTCCGCCCCGGCAGACGCCGGAGCGGAGCACAAGCACGCAAATTAGCCTTGCGTGGGATGCAATACACGGAACGTATTGCCCCCGCTTGACCAGACCAGCACTAACGCATCCTGCCCCTTCGGCACGTCGGCTAGCGCCTTGGCCACATCGGCTGCGGACTGTTCGGAATGCCGGTCGACTTCGACAATCACGTCTCCTCGCTGCAAGCCAGCGTTGTCCGCCGGACTGCCCGGCTGCACATCTTGTACAACCGCGCCATGAACGGTGCTGGGGATTTGCATCTGATCGCGAGCGTCTGGGCTCAGATCGCCCAGGCTCAGTCCCCAGCGGCCTTTTTCGTGGTCGCCGGCTACTGTCGCGCCGCCATTTGTTGCGCCCATCGCTTCCAGCGTGACTGGAACGTTCATCGTCTTGCCTTCGCGCATCACCTCAAGCTGGATGGTTTCGCCGGGCCGCTTTTGTCCGACTTCCATCTGCAACTCTCCGGCATCCGTCACGGGTTGTCCGTTTAATTTGGTGATGACATCGCCAATGTGGAGGCCAGCCTTGCCTCCAGCAGAGTTCGGCTCGACCTCGGTCACGACGGCTCCGTTGGCGTTGCTCATCTGGAAGAACTTGGCGTTGTCTGGAGTCACATCGGAAATGCCAATCCCGATAAGGCCGTGACTGACTTTGCCATCGCGGATCAACGTCTCGACCGTGGGCTCGACGATCTGCGTGGGAATCGCGAAACCCATTCCGGAGAATGAACCGTTCGATGAAATCAAGAAAGTGTTGATCCCGATGAGTTCGCCACGCGCATCAACCAGCGCGCCGCCGGAGTTTCCAGGGTTGATGGCGGCATCAGTCTGAATGAATTCTCCGGGTTTACGGCGGTCGCTGGCATCGAGATTAGGGCGGTTGAGTGCGCTGATGATGCCGCGCGTCACCGTGAACTGCAATCCATACGGGTTGCCGAACGCTAGCACGGTTTGGCCGGGACGAAGCTTGGCCGAATCGCCCCAGGGCACACTGGGCAGGTTTGTGCCATTTATTTTGATCACTGCCAGGTCGGTGAGGGGGTCGGTACCGATAAGCTTGGCCGAAAATACGTCGCGGTTGCTCATGGTGACGCGGATGTCGGTGGCTCCATCGACCACGTGATTGTTGGTGACGATGTAGCCATCAGGGGAGATGATTACACCGCTGCCCAGGCCGTGCTCCACCCTCGGCCGAGCATTCGGTATGTTGAACTGAAACTGATGCCCGGGCGTGCCACCGAACGGGTTGCCACCGAAGGGCGCAAAGAACTGCTGCATGTCTTGTGAAGAGTCGTCGCTCTGCTGCGGACTCGCCTTCGACGTCACGGTCACGTTGACGACGGCGGGGGTAACCCGGGCTGCCAGCGTTTCCATGGCGCGGTCGAGCGACAGTATGGGGGCGACGCTGCTTTCATCGAGCGGGGCAGCAGCGGGGGCCGCTGCAGCTGCTCTGGCGGATTTGGCCGATGCGAACTCGAAGGTCGCCAGCGACCCGACGGTTAACACAGCGACCACGGCGACGATCAAACGCCGGGTCAGGATTTTCTTCCAAGTATTCATTTCACTTCTCCTTTGGAACTAATTGTTTAGTTGTTGCTGTCAAAAAATTTTGCCTACGTCTTCTTCGCGCCGGGCGCTCTGTCGGTTCCATGCTGGACCGCGCTGATGCGCCACACGCTGACGCTCCACACCCACGAATTCGGTGCCACCTGCTGTGTTGTCCGGACCACCAACAAAGTTTCCTCCGGCACGACGATCTCGTTCGCTTCCGCCAGCACCATGCCGACCAGGCTGGGATCGGCGTCTGTGCTCCAGCGTGCCGCAATTACCTGCCGGGCAGTGCGTCGACGTTCGCTTGCTTGACGGTCAACCGCGTGCCTAACCACTCGCCCGGCAGTTGGTCGCGGCAGTTTTCGAATCGATTGTGACTCGCCGGTCCGCAACGCGGCCGGAATCGCTACCGCCGCTGGGAATTCGGGCGGACTAAACGCAATGGGGTGGACATTGTCACTCAGCATCGGCGGGCGCGCTCGGTCAAACGCCACCAACTCGGGTACACGCGGCACCACCCCAAGGCAGAGCAGAGAAAAAGCACCCACGATGCCTAGAGCTGGCTTCCAGACGTGTCTGGCGTGTGGTCGGCGGGCATCGAGAATCTGCGCCACGCGCAAGGAAGCCTCGCGTGCTCGGTGCACGGCAGCTTGCGCCATGGTCCATCCCCGTCGAGCGAAACTTTTCTCCAGGAGACCGATCAGGCATTTCGCGTAACCGTGAGGGTTGGCGGTCTCGGCCAGCACTGCATCATCACAGGCCATTTCGCGTTCCAGCGCGAGACGGCTGTCGATCCACCAAACCGCAGGATGGAAAAGGAACACGGCCCGCACGACCTTCTGCAGCAGATTGGTCCAGTCGTCCCAGCGCCTGACGTGCGCAAATTCGTGGAGCAGAATGATGTTCAATTCCTCGGCCGGGAGTTCTCGCAGCGCCCAGGCTGGAATGACAATCATGGGCTTGAAGAAGCCGAGGGCTGAAGGCACGCGCACGTCCTCCGAAGTAGCAAGGGCAACCGATCTGGACGAAGGGAACTCGGCCATGGTTTTTCGTACTGCAGGCTCAAGCTGCGCAGGGTCGATCGCTATGCAATTCCTGCGAAGCTGTCGCAGCCGCCAAAGTCCAGCTGCCAGTCGCAGCATCCCGGCCGAAACAGCAAGAACCCAAGCGAGAAGAAGGAGAGCGCCCCAGGGACCAGGCAAGGTGATCAGAGGGCGCCAACCACCCCCCGGCAGAAGGGAACGTCCACCCACGATGCTGCCGACGAAGGGGAATCCAGCTACCGCCAGCAGGGCCACGAACCAAACTGCAAATCGCGTACCGGAGTTCTGTCGCGGCAGAAGTCGCAATGTGACCCAGGCAAATAGAGCGATCAGCAATCCTTCGGGTAAAGAATTAAGAATATGGCTAATGACTATCTGAGCAATTGTCTGGAACTGAGGCGACATCATCTCGCGCTACTCCGTTCCAGCATCTCGCGCAGGCGATCGAGTTCCTCCGCCTCGATGCCCCGATCCTCAAGGATGTTCAGGACGAGTTGCTCATGGGAGTTTTTGAAGAAACGGCCGACGAGGTTGCGGATCTCCGACCGGGTCGCTTCTTTCTGTCCCACGAGTGGAGCGTATACATGTGCGCGGCCATCCTTGGAATGCTTGACGTAGCCCTTTCGCTCCAGAACGCGGATGGTGGTCAAGACTGAGTTGTAGGCCAAAGGGGTCTTCTCGGATATGAAATCCATGATTAACTGAACCGTACCGGAACCCTTCAGCCACAACACGTTCATGATCCGAAGCTCGGCTTCTGTAAGGGTTCTGGATTGTCTTCGCGGCACCTGCACACTCCCCGAACGTTTAGACGGTCCAAACATTAGAACGTAACTAATTATTTAGTTGCAGCGGGAGGCCTTCGGGTTGCCTCGATCTTCCGGCGTCTGGAAAGAGCATAGGCACCAGGGCGGCGCACCACCACCGCCCTGTGCGAATTGCATCCTTACTGCGCTAGCGCAACGTGATCGCGGCGATTCGTCTGCCAGCACTGTTCGTCGTCAACCGAGCAAAAAGGCTTCTCTTTGCCGTAGCTTATGGTTTGAATCCGGTTCGCACTTACGCCCTGCTGCTCCAACGACTGTTTCATAGCTTGGGCACGGCTGTCGCCGAGCGCCAGGTTGTATTCCTCCGAGCCCCGGTCGTCGCAATGGCCCTCGAGCATGATCTTGATGTCCGGATGTTGTGCGAGGAATTGCGCATCGTTATCAGTCACCGGCACTTCGTCGGGGCGGACTGAGGCCTTGTTGAAGTCGAAGAATACGTCTTTGACGTTCTTGGCAAACAAATCCGCTTCGCTGGGCTGCGGTGTCGCATTCATCGCCACTGGCTTGGAATTAACAGTCACCCGTGCACTCGCATCCTGGCTTCCGCCCGGACCTTTGGCTACGAGCTCGTAAGTTGTGGATGCGCTCGGGGTGATCGTGCGCGAGCCTGATGCAGCTACCGTACCCAGCCCAGGAATCGTGATGTCATTCGCGTTTGTGGTTTGCCATGTCAGCGTGGTCGACTGACCTTGCTGAAGCACGCTAGGGTTGGCGGCAAGGGTTGCGGTTGGAGCCGGCGGCGCAGGTGGGGGCGGCGGAGTTGCCTTTGCGACTTTCTTGGAACAGGCGGCCAGCATAAACAAACCCGATAGCGCGGCAATCATGAAAAACAATCTGAACTCTCTGTGTCTCATAACTTTCTTCCTCTCAGTGAACGAATTGGCGGACGACCGGAGCTTAGCCCGGGCTTGCGAAATAGACCTCATTGCTGTTTCAGCGACTGCAACGAGAAGAAATGTCAGGAAATTGGCCTGGGGCCAGGCCAGATATGCCTCAGTCAGCTAACAGCGAAGGACAGCGACTTGCAGGGGAAGAACTGAATGCGCGGAGATCTTTCGCCAGGCGTGCAGCAACGCCACAGAGCTGTCTCCCAGCATAAGCCGCAGTAAACGCAATGCGGCCAGTGCCATGGCCAGCGAAAGCTTGAGTCTGAGGCGGAGGCTGCGTAGGGCTGTCACTGGCCCGTGGACGGCGGAGTAAGAACCGCCCGCTGTCGGGAATAAGAACAGGCAGACAGTGCAAATTACCACTACGATGGCGATTTCGTACCCCAAGTGCCGGGAAAACATCGATTTGCCGCTCCACATGTACTAAAAGAGGTCCTGGTACGGCGCCCAAGTGCTTGGATGAGCGGGGCAAACGGGGAGTTGGCCGCTCCAAGCTACAAGCGACATTATATCGTACAACGATACAACTAGCAATCTGGGCCGGGAATCTATGTAAGTAAGATTTAAGCGGCGTGAAGCCGGAGATGGTACCCACGCGAATCCGAGCGCGCCTCATAACCGCGCGCCGCGGCGGCTGCGGTTATGCAGACTCGCGCGGTCCGCGCGCCTGTGGGTGCGGCGGTTTGCTTCTTCCCTCATCGCCGAACCCACGGGCCGCAGAAAATTGTCGATCGATTTGGTTTCAATAAAATGAAGAAGAAGAAAAGGAGATTTCGTCACATGTACAAAGTAACCAGGCTCGTTCCAAAGCTGTTCACGTTTGTGTTGCTGCTGGCCGTTGGCATGTGTCTAGCCGCTGTCCCCGCGGCGAAAGATTCCACCACCAAGAACACAACCACTTCCATGAAAGCCAAACCCTCAGCCACCAAGACGACTGCGAGGTCCATGGCAAAGTCCTCTGCCAGGGAGACGCAGCTGGCATCAGCCGAGGACCTTAGCGGAACAATTTCCATGGTGGATCCCACCGATAAAGAGGTCACACTGATTGGTTCCAATGGGGTGCCCTACGATTTCAGGGTAACCACGAAGACGCTGGTTGAACTCTCGAACAACAAGATCGGCGCGGACGAATTAACCACCGAGGATCACAAACAGGCCACGGTTCATTTCGTTCCGATGTCAAATGGCAACTTGGCTCAGAAAATCCAGATCAGCGCTTCCTAGTCCTCTGATAGATTGCCGGCCTCCCTATAGCCGCACTAAGGGAGGCTCGGTAATCGCATAGCGTGGCTGTGCAGGCTGAGGCTTGCTCAGAGACCGTCCTGTCAGATAGCCCTGCCCACGGCACGCTCTGCGCCTCGACTCCTGGCTTGTTTAAGACGCGACGGCGGGATCGTCGTTTCCAACACAATACTTCGACGAAGAGCGATAATTACACTCGCTAATTGTCTGCCGCCGGTCCGGTCGGTCGGGGCGAACCTCTACTCATTCGTACTTTGCAAAAGCCGCGAGGGGATATCTATGACGCTCAGTAAGGGTAATGGGATCATCGACACGCCGAGCAACCACTCGGTAGAGCAGACGGTAGAAAAGCTCAAAGGGATCCTGCAGGCGAAGGGAGTGACCCTGTTCGCCATGGTCGACCACAGCGGAGAAGCGGAAAAGGTGGGAATGAAAATGCCTCCCACCAAGCTGCTGATCTTTGGAAGCCCGAAAGCCGGCACGCCGTTGATGCTGGCCGCTCCCAGTATTGCCATCGATCTTCCGCTCAAGGTTTTGGTCTGGGAAGATGCCCAGGCCCGCGTCTGGGTCAGTTACAACAGCCCGGGCTATTTACAGGAAAGGCACGGCCTGCCGCCAGAGCTATTGCAAAATATTGCAGTGGTCGAAACCTTGGCGGCCAAAGCCGCGGAGTGAAATCGTCAGAAAATCACAACTACAAAGGAGAACATTATGCCAACGATTACGACAAAAGATGGAACGCAGATTTATTACAAAGACTGGGGCACGGGTCAACCCATAGTGTTCAGTCACGGATGGCCGCTCACCGCAGATGACTGGGATGGACAGATGCTGTTCTTCGGCCAGCGCGGCTACCGAGTCATCGCGCACGACCGGCGCGGGCACGGCCGTTCCACCCAGACGTGGGATGGCAACGATATGGACACCTACGCCGACGATCTCGCGGCACTCACCGAGAAGCTTGACCTCAAGGACGCAATTCATGTGGGGCACTCCACCGGCGGCGGCGAAGTCGCCCGCTACATCGGGCGTCATGGCTCAAGACGTGTCGGCATGGCGGTGCTGATCAGCGCGGTGCCTCCGCTGATGCTGAAAACGGAGAAGAATCCCACGGGCGCTCCCATGTCGGTGTTCGACGGACTCCGAACCGCGCTGGCGGCAAATCGACCGCAGTTTTACCGGGACATCACCCTTCCGTTTTACGGATACAACCGGCCCGGCGCCAAGATTTCAGAAGGCATCCGCGAACACTGGTGGTTGCAGGGCATGCTGGGAGGAATGAAGGCGCACTACGACTGCATCAAGGCTTTCTCGGAGACGGATTTTACCGAGGACCTGAAGAAGTTCGATATGCCGACTCTCATCATGCACGGCGACGACGATCAGATCGTGCCGATCGTCGCGGCCGGCCCCCTCTCGGCGAAGATTGTGAAGAACTCCACCCTGAAGGTGTACCCAGGTTTTCCGCATGGGATGCCGACCACCAATGCGGACCAGATCAACGCCGATCTGCTGGCATTTGTGCAGCGAAGCAAGCAAGCCGCCGCATAGAGAAAGCTAAGGGCCCGGCCTTTCGCGGGTTTGCGAGAGGCCGGGGAGCTTCGATCGGGCACGCAACCTGAAGTCAAACGCAGGTTCCTAGGTCGCGGCCAGATAGACGTAACGCAGAATAAACAGGATCGTGAGGATCCAAATCAGCGCATTCACCTCGCGAATTCTTCCAGCCGCAATTTTCACGACGGTGAAAGAGATCAGACCGAGGCTCAGGCCGGTCGCGATGCTGAAGGTGAGAGGCGTGGCCAGCATGGTGATGAATGCGGGGACCGCCTCGCTGAAATCCTGCCAGGCGATTTGCGCGATGGATTGCGTCATCAGAACGCCAACCAGAATCAGCGCGGGCGCCGTTGCGTAGGCTGGAATCGCGGTAGCCAGCGGCGAACAGAAAGTGGCCAGCAGGAAGAGCGCGGCAACTGCAATATTGCTCAGGCCGGTACGAGCCCCGGCAGCGACTCCGGCTGCGCTTTCGATGTAACTCGTCACCGTCGAAGTTCCCGTCAGGGCGCCGAAAATGGTGCCCACGGCGTCTGCAACCAGAACACGGCCCACGCGGGGAATCTTGCCGTCTTTGACGAAGCCGCCTTGTTCGCACACTCCCACGAGGGTGCCGACGTTATCGAACAAATCGACGAACAAGAATGCGAACAGGATTTCGAGTAAGCCAAGATGGCTGGCGCCTCGAAAATCAAGTTGCAGGAAGGTGGAAGAAGGGTGTGGCATCGAAAAAATTGCCGCCGGCCAGCTTGCGATCCCGCGAAGAATTCCGAGCAGAGTCGTGCCAAAAATCCCAATCAGGATGGCGCCATGAAACTTCCTTGACATCAGGATCAGCGTCAGGGCGAGGCCGAAGCAGGCGGTCTGCACTTCTTTGTCGGCAAAGCTGCCGAGCCCGACAAACGTTGCCGGATTCGCCACCACCAGCTTTGCATTGCGCAGTCCCACAAATGCTATGAACATTCCAATCCCCGCTGCCGTCGAGTGCTTCAGGCAATCGGGTATGCCGTTCACAATCTGTTCGCGAACCCGCGTCACCGTGAGCACAAGAAAAAGGACTCCTGAGCAAAAAACCACCGCCAGCGCAGTACGCCACGGGATATGCATGGCGATGCAAACGGAATAAGTGAAGTACGCGTTCAGAGACATTCCCGGCGCCAACGCGATGGGATAGTTGGCATAGAGTCCCATGACCAGCGTAGCCACTGCTGCCGAGACGCAGGTCGCGAAGACCACGCCCTCGACCGGCATTCCTGCCTGGGCAAGAATCTGCGGGTTCACCACGATGATGTAAGCCATGGTGAGGAAGGTGGTGAGGCCGCCGAGCATCTCCTGCTTCACGGAAGTTTGATTCTCGGCGAGTTTGAAGTAGCGATCGATCAATGGATCTCCCTGGGCTGAAGTTCGCAAAACTCGAACCGGCTCAGTATTCGACCTTATTGGATTTATTTTGCCACGCACGAAACGCCGCTAATGCCTCTTCGCGCATCATCTGAATCATCGGAATCTTGCGCTGCGAGTAGGGCAGTGCGAGTTCACGGTAGATCAGCGAATCGTCAAATCCGACGCGCGACGCGTCTGCGTCCGCATTGGCAAAATACACGCGAGAGAGGCGAGCCCAGTAGATCGCTCCCAGACACATCGGGCATGGCTCGCAGGAAGTGTAAATCTCGCAAGCCTCGAGCTCGAAAGCGCCAAGTTTCCTGCAGGCTTCGCGGATGGCGACCATTTCCGCATGCGCGGTAGGATCATTCGTGGCAGTGACCTGATTCGCGCCTTCGGCAATAATGCTGCCGTCCTTCACAACCACAGCACCGAAGGGCCCGCCGCGTCCCGAACGGACGTTGTCAATCGAGAGCTGAATAGCTCGGGCCATGAAAGGGTTATCCATGTTTAGATGGATCCTGTTTTCCCGGTTGACGCGCGGACCTTCGCGTAGCCAGGCTTGATAGCGGAATAGATGAAATCGCAGCGCTGTCGATACGGCAGGAAGGCACTCTTCATCGCATTGATCGTGATCTTCTCAAAATCATCGACGGTCAAACCAAAGGCTTCGGCAGCGGCTTCGAATTCCTTCGTCATGGTTGTACCGCTCATCAACCGGTTGTCGGTGTTCAACGTCACCCGGAATTTTTCCTGATAAAGAATCCGGAAGGGATGCTCCGCCAAACTCGGCGTGGCACCGGTGTGCACGTTGCTGAGCAGGCAAATCTCCAGTGGAATGCGCTTGTCCAATACATATTGCGCTAAATCTCCCAACTTCACCGCCCTTCCGTCCATGACGGCGATATCGTCGATCAACCGCGTCCCGTGCCCAATGCGGTGTGCGCCGCAATACTGAATGGCTTGCCAGATCGATTCTTTTCCGTAACCTTCGCCGGCGTGAATCGTGATATTGAAGTTCTCACGCTGGATGTAATGAAAAGCATCTACATGTTTCTTCGCTGGATAACCGCCTTCTTCCCCCGCCAGATCAAAGCCCACAACCCCGCGCGCCCGGAAGTCAACGGCAAGTTCCGCCATTTCGAGTGAAGTATTCATGTTTCGCATGGCGCAAATAATCAAACCGGAAGAGATGCCGAAATCCTTTCGTCCACGTTCCAGTCCTTTCAATACCGCAGCCACAATTTGTTGATGAGTTAATCCTTTCTGCGTGTGAAAAACTGGCGCAAAGCGTGTTTCAAAATAAACAACTCCATCCCGGCTCAGGTCTTCGGCTTGTTCATAAGCGACGCGCTGCAGCGCCTCTTCAGTCTGCATAACTGCAATCGTGTGCTTGAAGCCCTCCAGGTATTTTGTGAGACTCCCTTGATTCGCGCCGCGGAAGAACCACTGGGAAAGTGCATCGGAGTCGGCGGTTGGAAGGCCGGAGTATTTGGAATCTCTTGCCAAGGCAATAACCGTTTGCGGCCGCAGAACGCCATCCAAGTGCTCGTGTAAAAGAACTTTGGGAAGGCTCTGCAGCAACTGTTTATCAAGTTTCATGGCAGGCTACGTTCGGTGCGGACCACGATTAGCATTGCCGGAATCTCTCCCATCACTCTTTACCGATGTCTTCATTCCAAATCTCAGGATTGGCGCGAATGTAGGCGCTCAACAAGGATACGCATTCCTCCGAATCGAGGTCGATCACCTTCACTCCGAGCGAGCGCAGCCACTCTATGCCGCCCTGAAAATTGCGACTCTCTCCGACGATCAGCGTACCAAACCCAAACTGCCGCACCAGGCCGCTGCAATACCAGCAAGGCGCAAGGGTAGTGACCATGATGAGTTTGCGATAGCTGCGTTGTCGTCCCGCATTGCGGAAAGCGTCAGTCTCCCCGTGCAGCGAAGGATCGCTATTCTGCACGCGGCGGTTATGGCCGGCGCCAGTGAGTTTGCCGCCTTCGTCAAAAATCGCGGCCCCGATCGGAATGCCGCCTTCGGCCAGCCCTTTGCGAGCTTCCGCTATCGCCACCGCCAGCATCGCAGAGTGATCGGAGAGCGGCATTATCGGTAATCGTATTACGGCACTCAGTGGCAGCCAGTAGCTTTCCAGTCACTTCCGCATGTGCGCTTCTCCAGATACAAATGTTCTTGTTTTTGTGGAAGGCCACAAGCTGAACATGACTCATGCCCAACTAGTCGAAAAAGCCGTAGCCTGGCTGCGCCGCTACCGCTGCGGAGTAGTGCTCTCCGAGCAGGCCTGCGTCAGCGGCGAGATGCCCGACGCCATCGGCTGGAAGCGCGCCTGCCATTCCGTGTTAGTCGAATGTAAGGTCACGCGCTCCGACTTCCTGGCCGACCGCGCCAAGCCCTTCCGCCTCAAACCGGAACAGGGAGTCGGTTGCGAGCGATTCTATCTGGTCCCGGCCGGACTAGTGCGGCGCGATGAACTTCCCGAAGGCTGGGGGCTGCTCGAAAACAATCGCGGCAGAATTGAAACGGCGCATGCCTCCGGCAAGAATCTGCGCAGCGCCGCCGGCTTCCGCAACGAAATGAACCTATTACTCGCGAGCCTGCGACGCGTAGAGGTCCGCGTGGAACCTCAAAGCATCACCGATTTCCTCAAATGGAAGAACCGCATGGCAGAATACAACCGCGGCACGCTGCCCGAAGGGTTGGTCTCCGCCGAAGAAGAACTCAATGTTTTCCTCGAACAGATCTGATGCAGTAGCTCCGCCGGAAGAAAGAAGCTCGAAGAGGCTAGAAGCTAGGCGCTAGGAGCTGAGATCTCACAATTCCCGCCGACCTTCCATAGCCTTCAGCATTGTGATCTCATCCGTATATTCAATGTCGCTGCCAACCGGGATGCCCATGGCGATGCGCGTCACTTTCACTCCCGCGCGCTTCAGTTGCTGCGAAAGATAAGTGGCCGTGGCTTCGCCTTCGACTGTCGGATTCGTCGCCACGATCACTTCATCCACATTCCCTGCATCGACCCGGGCGATAAGGTTGGCGATGCGCAACTGCTCTGGCCCCACCCCGTGCAGTGGAGAAAGCGATCCATGCAGGACGTGGTAAACGCCGTTGAAGTGCTTGGTCTTTTCGATCGCGGCGATGTTGGTAGGTTCCTCGACCACGCACAGCAGCCGCTGATTGCGCGTTGCACTGGTGCAATAGACGCAGGGATCGACGTCGGTAATGTTATTGCACACCGAGCACAGCCGCAGGCTGGCCTTCACGTCGCGCACCGCGGCCGCAAGAGCTTCGGCGTCTTCGTCGCTCGCGCGCAGAATATAGAACGCCAGCCGCTGCGCGCTCTTCGAGCCCACGCCCGGCAGCTTCTTCAACTCGTCGATCAGCCGCGACATCGGCTCAGCAAATTTCGACATAAGGAATTGTGTAATTGAGTCAATGAATCATTGAGTCAATGATTCAATCGCTAGAGCCCGCCGATCCCCAACCCGCCCAGCATTCCACCCACGGTCGACTGCATCGCGGCATCGATCTTGCGCGCAGCTTCGTTCACGGCAGCGAGAACAAGGTCCTGCAGCATCTCCACGTCGCCAGACTTCACCGCTTCAGGATCGATACGCAGGGTGAGCAATTGCTTGCGGCCATCCATTTTCGCCGTGACCGTGCCGCCGCCCGATGAGGCCTCAACCACCGTCTCCTGCATCTTCTTCTGCAGGGAGTCATACTGCGATTTCGCCTTCGACATCAGTTCCTGCAGATTAAATCCGCCCATAAAACCTCACGTTTCAAGGTTTCAAAGTTTCAAAGTTTCGAAACCCTGAAACTTTGAAACTCTGAAACCTTGATTTTCACCGCTTCTCCTTGTAATCGATCACAGTTCGAATCTCGGCGCCAAATTTCTCTTGCAGCCGCCGGACCACCGCATCCTGCTCAGCGCGGCCCCGGCCGCTAACCCCTGAGTTCGTCCCGCTAGACTCGGCTGCGTTGCCATTACTTTTTCCGTCGGCGCTCGCCACAGTTGCGCCGGCGACGATCCCCAGCTTGATGGCGCGCCCCAAAACTCCACTGGCCGAAGCGATGGCCAGGCGCCGGGCATCGGCGCCTACCGACATGTCGACTACGGTCTGCGACTCCGACACCTTGATCACCACTTCGTTGCCTTCGACCGTCCATTCACCGTCTTGGAGCATCGAGACCAGGATGCGCTGATTTCCATCGCCCAGCGCTTGCAGCACGGCACCACGCAGTCTCTCGATTGCCGGTGCCGGCACTATGGTCGCCCCCGGGAGCTGAGAGAACGGCGGAGCAACCTGCAATTTCGGTTCATCCGGTTCAGCCCGCGAACTGAGCTGGAGGTCCGGATCCTCGCGAAGATTTGCCGGCGCGGCTGCACTCATCACTACCCGCGGAGAGCTTCCACTGGCGACCATGCGCGGCCCGTTGCCCGGAGCAGGATTCGAAGCAGAGTCTTGCCGGGGACCGCCTTTGCGCGCGGAATCCGCATCGAACGGAGAAACGTGCCTGGAACCAGTGACCGGACCCGCGTTCTCGCGCTCCTGTGCGAACCGACTCTTCTGCGGCGCGGAACTCCCAGGCCCGATCGCGATAGGTCTCGCCGAAGCCCCACCTCCAGATCCGCTGGCAGAAGAAGCAGCCACGTCGCTCAGCAATTGCTCGATCGGCAGAATACGCTGCGCGTGCGCCATTTTGAGCAGGCCAAGTTCCAGGTGAAAGCGCTGCTCCTGCTTGTATCCCAGCTCGCCGTGGGTTCGCAGCATGATCTGCAGATGCCGCGTCAGATCTTCTTCGCCGAACAATTCCGCGACCCGTGCGACGCGCTCGCGTTCTTCACTCGATATCTGCAGCAGGGAAGAATCCTTACCCGCAATCTTGGCAACGGTTGCATTGCGCAGGAAGCGCACCATCTGGCGCGCAAAGTGTGTAGGGCTGTGGCCTTCGCTGATAAGGTGGTCGACCTCCCGCAGCACTTCGTCGCTAGCCCCGCGAGCGACCGCCTGCATCACTTCTTCGAGAATGTGTGCCGGCGCCGCGCCGACCAGGTTGCGCACGGAATCGGCCGTGATCTTTCCGCTGGAGGAAGCAATCGCCTGATCGAGAATCGACAGCGCATCGCGCATGGAGCCGTCGCCGGCCTCGGCCAGCAAGGCAAGCGCGTCGTCATCGGCTTCAATCTTTTCGCGGCCGACCAGATCGCGCAGCTGGCCTACAATGTCGTCAAACTTCACGGCGCGGAAACTGAAGTGCTGGCAGCGTGAGCGGATGGTTTGCGGAATATCCTCCGGTTGCGTGGTCGCCAGCATAAAAACAATGTGGTCGGGAGGCTCTTCCAGTGTCTTGAGCAGGGCATTGAAGGCCGCATCTGTTATCTGGTGCGCTTCGTCGAGGATGTAAATCTTGAAGCGGTCGCGCGCCGGCTTGTAGCGCGCCGCTTCCCGCAGCTCGCGGATTTCGTCGATTCCACGATTCGTGGCAGCGTCGATCTCGATTACATCGACCGCATTCCCGGCGCGAATCTCGGTGCAGGATTCACAAATGCCGCAAGGCTCTGCGACCGGCTTGTTGGATGAGCGGCAATTCAAAGCCGCGGCCAGAATCCTCGCAACAGTTGTCTTTCCAATGCCGCGATGCCCGCTAAAGATGTAGCCGTGGGCGGTGCGACCCTGTTCGAGAGCATTCTGCAGGGTGCGGGTGACGTGCTCTTGTCCGATGACTTCGGAGAATTTCTGCGGCCGATATTTACGCGCCAGGACGGTATAGCTCATGAGCTGGAAGAGATGATTATACGTGATCATCGGAAGGTGAGCTTGCCAGGCCCACATCACTCAGGCATGCTTGCTAAAACTGCCGCGCAAGCGCTACGCTTGTCTCTCGACTGGTTCCGGGTAACACCGGAATCATGGTGGTCCGCTCCAGCCGAAGTTGGCGCGACCGCAAAGGAGTTCTTATGCAGCTCAAGGTAACAACGGGAACCAAAGATGGAGTTCTCGTGGTCGATTGCATCGGCCGGATTGTGTTTGGCGAGGAGTCTTCGCTGCTTCGGGACACCGTCAGGCAAGCCGTAACGGAGAACAATCGCATCGTGCTCAATCTGGGCGAGGTGAATTACATTGATTCCGGTGGCCTGGGCACGCTAGTAGCCCTGCGCGTCACTGCGCAAAACGCCGGCGGCTTGATCAAATTGACGAATTTGACCAAGCGTGTGGGCGACGTGCTGCAGGTCACGAAGCTGCTCACGGTTTTCGATGTGTATAACTCTGAAGCGGAGGCCATCGAATCCTTCCGCAAGGCGGCCTAGCCCGGCCCGTGACGAGCGGAAGATGATCACCGGAATATGATCAGCGGCTCGGATCAACGGAGTATGATCCACATCGCATGATCGACGAAACGACCGCTGCTGCCACGCAGCCATCCTCCCGAATGCTGCCTCGTCTCGTCTTTCTTCTTTGCCTGTTGGTGAGTGCCAGCGGTTTTGTTTCGCCACCCGTAGCGCTGGGCATGGGACTTGTGTTCGGGCTGGCATTACCCCATCCCTACGGCAACGAGGCCAAGAAATTCTCCAAATTCCTGCTGCAGGCCTCAGTGGTAGGACTCGGTTTCGGTATGAACCTGCACCAGGTCGTGCGCGCCGGGCGCAGCGGCTTCGTCTATACCATGTTCGGCATCAGTTTCGCTCTGCTCGCGGGCATGGGCCTGGGCGCGCTGTTGAGTGTGCAACGAGTGCCGGCCTTTCTTATTTCCACCGGCACGGCGATCTGCGGCGGAAGCGCGATCGCCGCCGTCGGTCCGATCACGCAGGCCAGCGACGAAGAAATGGCTATATCGCTGGGAACCGTCTTCGTCCTGAATTCCGTAGCATTGCTGATTTTCCCTTCCATTGGCGCCGGCCTTAAGCTGACGCAATCGCAGTTTGGACTGTGGGCGGCGCTGGCCATTCATGACACCAGTTCAGTGGTGGGCGCGGCTGCCAAGTATGGCGCAGAGGCGCTGGCTATCGCAACCACGGTGAAGCTCGCGCGCGCCTTGTGGATCGTCCCTCTGTCGCTGGCTACGGCCGTAGTGCGCGGCACCAAAGCAAAGATTCAGTGGCCGTGGTTCATCGGCCTCTTCTGCCTGGCCGCAATATGCAACACGTACCTCCCATCCGGAGCGCACGTCTACGGCATCGCGGTGAAAGTTGCGAAGGTCGGGTTGACCGCTACTTTGTTTTTAATCGGCAGCGGCATCTCGGTGGCAACCATCAAGGAGGTAGGGCATCGCCCGTTGTTGCAAGGCATCATATTATGGCTGCTGGTTTCAGTCGGATCGCTGTGGCTGATTCACATCGGGTGGATTGCGCTGTGAAGGAGAAAACCAGGAAGTTCCGGAAACGTGCAGCCAAGTCTTCTCCGGATCCGTCGTCAGATCGGTCGTCGAAGATGCGCCTGCGCATTGAGGCGGTGATCCGACGCATTCCCAACGGGAAAGTGTCTACCTACGGCGCAGTCGCGCGAGCGGCCGGCCTACCAGGTGCGGCGCGGCAGGTGGCCAAGGTGCTGCATCGGAGCTACGGATTGCCCTGGCAAAGGGTGTTAGGCGCGGGCGGAGAAATCAAGCTCCGTGGAGACTCGGCTATCGAGCAGCGGCTGCGTTTGGAGGCTGAGGGTGTGCGCTTCCGCGGCCGGAAGGTGGATATGAAACAGTGTGAGCACAAGTTTGTGCGCGGGACGAAGAAACGCTGAGTACATCTCTTGCGGCAGCCGCTATTTCTTGAACTGCTCGTCGATCTCCACCTGATATCCGCTGACCATCCTATTGGTTTCGTTGGCCATGCCGACAACTGCCATCAATTCTTTGAACATTGCGGCGGTCATTCCTTTTTTCTGCGCCGAGACAGTATGTGAAGCGATGCAGTAATTGCATTGATTGGTCACGCTGACGGCGACGTAGATCATTTCCTTGGTCAGCGGATCAAGCGCGCCGGGGGCCATGACCTGTTTGATGTCTTCCCAGGTGCGCTTCAGCGTTGCGGAATCGTGCGCGATGGCCTTCCAGAAGTTGTTGATCCAGTCGGTCTTGCGCGTGGCCATGATGTCGTCATAAACGGCGCGCACTTCCGGGCTGGCGTCCTTGTACTCGATGAGTCCCAGCGTCGCCATGGTTGACTCCTCAAAATCAATTCACCACAGAGTCACAAAGCTACAGAGAAATGCAAAACCTCAAAACGGTTTTCTCTGTGCCTCTGTGGTGACATGTTTTCTTTCAGAACCCTCAGCTACTTCGGCAATTCCCCGCTCAGCAATTTCTCCAGTGCCGCTGCCGGGCAGCGCACGCCGACAAAGAACTGGCCGAACAACGCATACACGGCGCTGACGTGGTCGAAGCGCATTTCGTAGATCAATTTCTTGAAGACCAGCGGATCATCTGCGAAGAGATCAACGCCCCACTCCCAGTCGTCAAAGCCAATCGAGCCGGTGATGATCTGCTTCACCTCGCCTGCATAGCGCCGGCCCACCAATCCATGCTCGTTCATCTGGCGGGCGCGCTCTTCGATGGGAAGCGTATACCAGTTCTTGTCTTCGCCGCGCAGCCGGTTCATAGGATAAAAACAGACGTAACGATTCGGAGGAATCTCAGGAAACAGCCGCGGACGCATCGCCTCCCGATGCCGCTCAAGTTTGCATTCGATCTCCGCTTTCCACTGGTCGGAGTGCGGTTGGATGCCCTGGTCGGCCAGTTCCTTGTAAATTTTGAGCGTGGAATCGTAGAGCCCAAGTTCGATGATGGAGAGATAAGAAGATGTGGGCTCAAGGTAATCGCTGAGACGCGAGCCCGCAAGCTTGAGTTCCGCCTGGTTAAGGTCGGCAAACGAGTTGCGGAAGTGCACCAGCATCAGATCGCCCTTGTGGCCAATCAATGAAAAAAGTGCGGATTGGCCGCCCGAATTCTTTTCCATTTCTCCCAATACCGTCGACGCTTCCTGAGCGATCAATGACCGCGTGGCATCGGTCAGGCCGCGCCAGGCAGTCCACCGGAAGCGCATCATCTGGTGCAGCACGCTGTAGCCCTCAGTAGTCAGAGGCACCTCAGGGATCTGCGCCGAGCTGGTCTGTGGCGGAACGGGAGGTGTTGATGTCATCGTCATTGTCTTCTCGGGATGTGTGCTCATAATTTCAATCCCCATTGTACGCAAGAGCCGCGGAGCCAGCGAGTCCGCGGTTTACAATCATGCTGGCATTTTGAGTCCGCGGCGGAACGCGGTATCCATGCGAAAATTGATCCCAGCATTGTGTGCGGTTCTAGCCCTAGCTGCGTCGGTGGTGGCGCAAAGCCAGCGCCTATGGGTTCTGCGCGCGCCCGGCGAGATGGTAGAGTACGATCCGGCTACGTTTTCTGCTAAACAATCGGTGAAGGTCCCGGCAGAAGCCGCATCCTCGCCGCAGAACTTCTCTGTCAATCATCTGGGGCAAATGCTGTTTGCCGCACCAGTGTCTTTGCCGCTCACAGAGGGCGATCTTGCACCCGAGCAAAAGGTCTGGCTCTGGGACGGCCACGCGGCCACCACTCTGACCCGCGAGGTCTCGCGCACCACAGCCGCGGTGGGCTCAAACCTGGCCATCACCGAGTCCGCGGCCGTGCCTTTTCTCTCGGCCGATGGAACCCGTATCGACTGGTTTTCGAACCAGGCGCGCCGCCTGCAGCGCGATGGTGTGGATCTTTCGACTAAAACCACCTGGCTGAGTTGGCAAACGGATCTCGCCGGCGGCGGCCGTCAGGATTTGGCTTCCTTGGCCTTCCCCGAGTGCCCCTGCCCGACCGGAGGCTGTGAAGAAACCTGCCCCTACGGAGAAGTCTGGGTTCCCGACGATGGCGTAGGCAAGTTTTTTCTGCTGACGCAGTTCGTCTCCGGAAAGACCCAGCCCTTCTACAAGGCAACCTCTTTGTACGAGGAAAACGCTGGAAAATGGGCCGCGACGCCGATCAACCCTCCTCTCCGCCGCGTGCTCGACGCCGCCAATGCCGCGACCATCCTGGAGGCAACCCCCGACACGGCCTGCTGCGGTTGGCAGAATCAGAGCGACGATCAAACTCTGCTGCACCTTCATGGCAAGACCTTGATCGTGTTCGACGAACAAGCCACGTATAAGAATTCCGACTACGATGTCAGCTTCTACACCGAGAACGGCAAGCTGTCGCCCGATCTCGCCTCGGTGGCCTTTACGATCGTCGCCACTTCCCAGCCCAACACGCCGATTCAGATGTCCGAGCAAGGACAGGCCAGCCCGGAAGAATCGCAGCGTATTCGCAAAGCTTTGCTCGATCTGCCGGCAGTCGAGGTAAAGAGCACGGAGGATGTGCCCCGCCGCCTCGCATTTCTGCCCCATGCCACGCTAGTGGGCTGGATCAGCGACAAGGAGATCCTCATCGTCGAGGGGCATCTGCTAGTGGCCTATAACCTCCCGAAAGGCACCCGGCGAAAGTCGACCATCCGCGTTGACGATGCGGCGCACCTCTTCCTGCGCTGAAGAAGCCAGACCTACCCCCGTCCGGTCACGCGGCCCCTAAAAACTACGCGTATGGCACTCTTGGGCCTCGTATTCCCGGATCGTGCCATTGCCAGCACGCGCTTACGGCCTCAGGATGTTCGTGCCTGGTGATCGGCCATCTTAACTTAAGGGCTATTTCGCAAGGCGAGGCTGAAATGGGAACACACCAGATCCTGCAGCAGAGGTCAATCGGGGAGCTTAGCAGACCTCAAGCCGCTCTCGCCGATGAACAACCTCGCCGCCTCCAGATCGCTCTGGCCCTTCTGCTAATTGCCCTCGCCTTTGTAATCGTGAAGGACCGCGATTTCTGGTTCGGCTCGGACGACGCAATCGAATCCGATGCAATCAACTCACAGGTCGTCCAAAATGCGGCTTCGACTGTGCCTGCCAAAACCGCCCAGGCGCCCGTGACACGCACCGCTGCCGTGAAGAACCACATTACTAAGAAGATTGCCACCACGGCCGTCACCGTGCTGTCTCAGCAAGAGGTCGCCCAGTCAGATTCTCCGGTAGTCGTGGCCACTCGCGCCGCCGTTCCTCCGCTGGATGTCGAAGTGATCGCCGGCGACAACCACCGCACCGTTCATCCCGGCAGCAACGTAGCAAAGGTGGAGATCCCCAACGATTCGAACCGCGCCTCTACTCTCGCTTCAGCGACTTTAACCACCAATGCAGCCCAGCATGAGCGGCTTACCGCCAGCAGCTTACCGGAAATGCGGCAAACCGTCGATGCTACATACCCGCTACTGGGACAGCACATGCGGGTGCAGGGCTCGGTGGTATTGCAGGCCCTCGTCGGAACCGATGGCAACATCGAAGACCTGCGCGTGCTCAGCGGCCCAGCCATACTGACAGCCGCGGCACAGCAAGCCGTCCGCCAATGGCGCTTCAAACCCTATCTCCAGAACGGACAGCCGGTGGAGACTAAAGCCAGAATCACGGTCAACTTCTCGATTCGAATCGCCGACGATTCGGCGAACGCCAGCTAGAACGCAGCAATCGCACCACTCCCGCCGCACACTGGGGCGCGCCCGCCGATCAGCAAGGCTGTCTAGACGCACCCTGTCTAGTGATGGTTGCCGTGGCTGTGCCGCCAGTTCCAGTATTCTTTCTGCTCTTCAGGGGGCAGTTTGCGAAAGTCTCTATTCTCGTCGCGGTGGTTTTCGTGGGCCCACTGATGGTAATAGGTGACCTCAGTATCGTTCCAGACATGGTAATCGCTGTAGTAGGGGTCGTAGACCCGGTAGTAGTGGTGTGCGCAAGCCGTGCCCAACGCGGAAGAAGCCAGGGCGGCGGCCAGGAAAAGTGAGCTAACAAAACGCGACTTGCTGTTCATCGGCGAATGTTCCTCCTCATGGTTTCAATCACCAAGTATTGACCATCCATCTTTCCAGGCAATCACTCCACCCCGTGTGAATGCGTCCAAGTTCGTTGCCGGAATTTGCCCAGGGGTTGTTCACAACAACAGCTCGCAAACGCGAACTCTATCAGCGTCAGCAAAGCTGCGTGTGCAAAGATCACATGGTGCGCGACCCGAAAACCACTGTGCACAACTCCGAACTGAAACACCTTTGCGACGCAATAGTTGCGCGCTTGGGTCGCCACCTCATTTGCGCAGCTCTTAACTTTCGAGTTCTAAGATAGAATCAATGGCAGAAGCCAAGGAGCACACAGAATGTATCCGGAAATTATGGTTATCCCTATGCGCGAAGAGTTAACTCGCCTGGGCATCGAAGAACTGCGCACCCCCGAGGCCGTCGACCAAGCCCTGAAAGCACAGCCGGGTACAACCCTGGTGGTAGTAAACTCGATTTGTGGATGCGCCGCCGGCCGCATGCGTCCCGCCGTTCGCATGGCTCTGCAGCAAGCCGCCCAGCCCGACAAAGCATTTTCCGTTTTCGCCGGGCAGGATACCCAAGCCACCGAACGCGCCCGCAGTTATTTCACGGGACAGCCGCCGTCCTCCCCGTCAATCGCCATTTTGCGCGACGGCCAACTGGTTTACATGATGCCCCGCCGCGACATCGAATCCCGCGAAGCCCCAGCCATAGCCGCCGACCTGAAAGCAGCCTTAGACAAATTCTGCGCCAAACCAGTAACGATGCAATAATTCGATGCCGCGTCGGAACTTCTATCGACGGCCCGGCCCGGTCCTCATAAACGCCTTCACCACAATCCCATTTGGCTGCACCCCCACAGGAATCATGGTCAACAGCGAATATTCCGTAGGCTCCAGCTTGCGCGGCGTGCGCTTCTGAATCACTGTCACATCCCCGGCTTGCGTGTCCAGCACCAGAACATACCTCTGATCCGGCGACAGCGCCAGGGCGTCGGGATGGCTGCCTACTCCCAAGGTCGCAATCCTCCGGCCCAGGTCAATGTCGTAGACCGCAACACTATCCGACCCGAAGTTGCTCGCGTATAGCCGCGAGTTATCCAGCGTGACCACGGCGTGGGCCGGATGTTGCCCGATCAGCACGCTACTGCTAACCTCATTAGTTCCCGTCTCAATGATTGAAATACTATCGGAATCAAAATCGCACACGATCAGTTCCCCGCCATCAGGTTTTAATGCCAGACTCACCGGCGTCCGCCCCACATCCAGCAGCGCCAGCACCCGGTCGCCCGCCCCTTCGGTGCTCTTTTCGCTTCTGGCTAAGGCAATCGACGCTACCTGCGACGACCCCGAGCACGCCACAAATGCTTTGCTCGAATCCGGCAGTATGGCGATATCCTCCGGTTGCTGGCACACCGCCAAGGTCGCCCGCACTCGCAACAGCTTCGCGTCAATCACAGAAACCGTATTGTCACCCCGGTTCGAAATCACCACGCTCGTGCCGTCGGGCGAAACCCGCGCCAGTCCGGGCGCAGCGCCCACCCGCACATTGCCGATGACAACCTTTTTGTCGAGGTCGATTACCGAAACATTGGCCGACCCCGAATTCGCCACATAACCACGTTTTCCATCTTCCGAAACGTCGATGAAGTACGGCCTCCCATGAACGCCGATGGTTGCCACCACCGCGTTCTTCTCGGCATCAATCACGCTAATGTTGTTCGACCCCGTGTTGACCACATAGATTTCGTTCTTCTTGCTGTTGGCCGCGACCCCGGTCGGCTCCACGCCCACCGCAATAGTTTTTGCCGGCTCAAACGTCCGCAGATCAATCACGCTCACCGTGTTGCTCTTCCCGTTAGTGACGTAGGCATACTCACGGTACGCGGGTCCGTAATCCGGCAGAGCCTGCTCGCGCAGATACCACCAGCCCAGCCCGCCCAGCAGCGGAATCAAAACAATGAGAATGAGGATTTTTCGCAAGATCGAAAGCCGTTTCCCCGGAAGAAACAAGATTACCAGAGAGAGTCCTTCGAGCCGGCGCTAACCTCCCTCCTTGTCATCAGTCGAACCGATAGCGTCAAAGTGGTTCCGTGTACAATCATCAACGCTGCGTGCCCGTCGGAACGTAAGGAGTCTCACTGAATGCGATCCAAGGTCCTGTTGGTATTGCTCATGTCTCTGCTGTGCTCGACTGTCGTCGCGGCGCCGCAGTCTGACCTCGAGGTCCGAAGAAAAGCCTTGAACGATCTTCTCGCCGAGCGCTGGGAGTATACTCTCCGCACTAGCCCCATCTATGCCTCCATCCTGGGAGACAAGCGCTGGAACGACAAGATCGACGACCTGTCACAGAAAGCTATCGACGACGACCTGGGTCAGAGCAGAAAATACCTCGCTCGCTTCGAAGCCATCGACACCACCGGTTTCCCCGAGCAGGAAGCCTTAAACAAAACCCTTATGGTCCGCGACCTCCGCATGGTCCTCGAGGAAGCGCGTTTTAAGCCTTGGGAAATGCCGGTGTCGCAGGTCGGCGGTCTGCCCATCGAACTTCCCGAACTGGTGACCGTGCTCTCCTTCGAGAGCGTGAAGGATTACGACGACTACATTTCGCGGCTGCGGCAGTTTCCTCGGGCCTTCGACGAGACCGTAATTCAGATGCGCAAGGGCATGGCCGAGGGTTTAATGCCCCCGCGCATCCTGCTCGAGAAAGTGGTTGAGCAGTGCAACGGCCTCGCCACGAAAGCGCCCGACGCCTCGCCTTTCGCGCAGCCTTTCCTCAAGTTTCCCGATTCCATCCCAGCCGCCGACCAGAAAAGGTTACGCGAGCAGGGCCTGGCCGCGATCCGCGAATCCGTGCTTCCTACTTACGTAAAGTTCACCAGCTTCGTCCGCGACGAGTACGCCCCGAAAGGCCGCACTGAGCCCGGCATTTGGGCGCTGCCCGACGGCCCGGAGCGCTACGCCTTCCGCGTGAAAGAAAGCACCACCACCAATCTCACGCCTGAAGAAATTCACCAGATCGGTCTGGCTCAGGTCAAAGAGATCGAAGCCCGCATGCTGCAAGTCGTGAATCAGCTCGGCTACAAGGACCTGAAAAGTTTCAGCGCCTCGCTCCCAACCAATCCCAAAGTCCACGTACATTCGCGCCAGGAAATCCTCGACCTCTATCAAAAGTACACTGACCAGATGTATTTGAAGCTGCCGACCATGTTCGGACGTCTCCCCAAAGCAAAGCTGGAAGTCATGTCAATCGGGGAATACACCGAGAAAGAAGCCGCCACGCACTATGTTCCGGGAGCGCAAGATGGCTCGCGCCCTGCTCACATCATGGTCAACACCGGCAACTTCGAGAAGGGCACCACTCTCGACTTTGAAACCACGGCCTACCACGAAGGCATCCCCGGCCACCACATGCAGATCGCCATCGCCCAGGAACTGCCGCAGCTTCCACCCTTCCGCCAGAACGAGTACTACACCGCGTACACCGAAGGTTGGGCTCTCTATGCGGAGCGCTTAGGAAAGGAAGTTGGATTTTTCCAGGATCCCTACAGCTACTACGGTCACCTGCAGGACGACATGCTCCGCGCCATCCGCCTCGTCGTCGATACCGGCTTCCACTACAAACACTGGACCCGCCAGCAAGTAGTAGATTTCTTCCACGACCACTCCGCCATCGACGAAGCTGAAGTGCAGAGCGAGACCGACCGATACATGGCCTGGCCGGCCCAGGCGTTGGGATACAAGATCGGCCAGCTGGAGATCCTCAAGCTTCGCCAGTACGCCAAGGATCAGTTAGGCGACAAATTCAGCCTCAGCAATTTCCACGACGAAGTCCTGGGCGCCGGCGCGCTGCCCATGGATGTTCTCTCGGCCCGAATCCATGAGTGGGTGGCATCGCAGAAATAGAGAAGCAGGAACGGAACCATGTGGGGACGGCCGCCTCGGCCGTCCGGCGAGCTCTACTGCCGCAAAGTCAGCCCGCTCAAGACCACTTGCTGCTTGGCGATCAGCGACTGCACCCCCGACCGCGCAAACCCCAGCATCTTAGCAAACTGCGCCTCATCAAAAGCCTGGCGTTCTGCTGTAGCGTGCACTTCCACCATTTTGTGCCCGGCAGTCATCACAAAATTCATATCCACGTCAGCCCGCGAGTCTTCCTCATAACAAAGGTCAAGCAGAACTTCTCCATCCACAATCCCCACGCTAACGGCTGCGACAAAATCCCTTAATGGAACCGAAGTCAAAGTCCCAGCATCCACCAACTTCTCCAGCGCAAGTCCCAAAGCCACAAACGCCCCAGTAATCGAAGCAGTCCGTGTCCCTCCATCGGCTTGAATCACGTCGCAATCGATCCACACCGTGCGTTCGCCCAGCCGCGCCAGATCTGTGACCGCCCGCAAAGACCGCCCAATCAGCCGCTGGATCTCATGGGTCCGTCCGCTCGGTCGCCCCTTCGCCACTTCCCGCGGAGTCCGCGTCAGCGTTGCCCGCGGAATCATTGCATACTCGCTAGAAATCCATCCCTTGCCGGTATTCCGCATAAACGACGGCACGGACTCTTCGATCGACGCGGTACAAATCACGCGAGTATTGCCCACCTCAATAAGCACCGACCCCTCGGCCGTGGTAATAAAATCGCGAGCGACAGAAACCGGCCGCAGTTGATCGGGCGATCGATTATCCGAACGATAGAACATAAGCGACGATTGTAACCGATGCCGATGTGGGGACGGGCACTACTGCGAGCGCGCCGACCGCGAAGCTCGACTTGCAGCGGCACAAAATGCGCCCTTCAAGTGTTCCGTCGTGGGGCTGTGTACAAACGCAACACCATCCGCCCCAACTTTACAAACCCTTTGCAATTCTTCACCAATCTCTATGCAACTAACCTGGTGCATCCGGGTCTACCACGCTAAGAGGGCAAATAAAGGCTCTCCAACCGCCACACGGAAGGTCTAACCTTCGACAGGAGGAACCGCAATGGCTACACACGGCCGTCGTCCTCTCACCCAATCTAAAAATTCTTTAACGTCCCTGGCCAGAACAATCACGAAAGGCCTTGCGATGAACTCCACGCTGCTCGTAACCGCGTTCCTCGCGATGACGCCAGCGTTTGCGCAACAGAGCTCCTCCGCAACTCAGACTGCAGATCCGCCGACCGATTCTCGATCCGCAGCCTCATCTGCAAAACCTGGCCCGGAAATCACCAATGTCACTGTTCCCGCCGGCAGCCGGATTGCTCTGGTGTTGACACAGCCGATCCAGACCCGTTACCTCCACCGCGGAGACGACATCTACGCCCAAGTTGTTTCTCCCGTAACCGCCGGCAACGAAGTAGTCATCCCTCCCGGCACATTCGTGCAAGGAAAAATCGACAAACTCGAGCGCCAGGGCGGACGCGGAGAGCTGCGCTTGCAATCCATGTCCGTCACCTTTCCTGACGGCTACACCGTTCCCATCCCCGGTCCCATGATGCTTGAGAGCCCCGACGGCTATGCTCTGAAGGATCCCGGCAACGGCCGGGCCGGCGGCGCATTCGCTCTCGCCGGAGGCGGTGTCGGTGTCGGCGCACTCATCGGACACTTTGCTGCCAACTCGCAACCCAACACCATCACCAGCACTTTGCCGCCCGGATGCAGCGGTCCGCCGCCCGGCTGCCTTTCGTCGAGCGTAACCGCCCCCGGCAGCACAGCAAAAGGCACAGTCATCGGCGCCATGGTCGGCGGAGCCATCGGAGGCGTAGCCGCAATCGCGCTGCTCCTTAACACTCACAATTTCTTTCTCGACGTAGGCTCACCCGTCGAGATGCTCCTGCAGCATCCGCTTACTCTCGAACAAGATCAGGTCGCCGCCGCAGTCCGCCAATCCGAGCAACACCCGGTGCCGGAGCAGCCCATCGCGCAGCGCCCGCAGCCCGTGCCGCCGCCCGACACAGACGCCGGCACCTGCTATACCCCAGGCACTCCGGGCACGCCCGGCACAGATATCCCCGGCACGCCAGCCACTGCCGATTCCCCCGGCACTCCATCCATCCATATTCCCGGCATCCCGCCTACTCCTCCGATCGCCCATCCCTGCCCATAAAGGCAGGAAACTTTCGAATTTGCTAACGCAAATCTCGCGCGTGGGGACAGCCGCCTAGGCTATGCCTCCGCGCGCAGCGATGCGGTCGTCCGATCACCCTCTCATGATCTAATGAGACTCACAATCAGGACAGACTCATGCCCACCCTAATTCCGCAACCCACGCGCATCCAATCCGCCGGCAACAAACCCAAGCTGATCGATGAATACATCGGCCGCGTCAACTCCAAGACTTCATCCGCCAGCGTGGCCCACATGCGCAGCCCTGCCGGATGGCTCGAGCCTGGCCAGACTCCCGCCTTCGACGAGTTCACCATCGTCCTCAAAGGCACGCTGCACGTCGAACATGAAAACGGTTCCATCGACGTCGCCGCAGGACAAGCCGTAATCGCCTACTCCGGCGAGTGGATCCGCTACTCCACTCCACACGAAGGCGGAGCCGAATACATCGCCGTCTGCCTGCCGGCTTTCTCTATGGAAACTGTCCACCGCGACCAGTCCTGAAAGCATTCATTCGATAGAATTACCAGCATGACGGCCAATCGCTCGGTAGCAGTATTCGATCTCGGTGGTGTGCTCATCGACTGGAATCCGCGTTATCTCTATCGCAAACTCTTCGACGGAGACGACCAGGCGATGGAGCACTTCCTTTCCACGGTCTGCACCCCGTCCTGGAACGCCCGGCAAGATGCCGGACGAACCCTCGCTGAAGCCTGCGCAGCACTTAGATCAATCCATCCCGATAAATCCCAGATGATCGACGCGTGGAGAGATCGCTACGACGAAATGCTTGGGGGCCCCATCCACGGCACGGTCGACCTTCTCGCCGAACTGCGTTCTTGCGGAGTGCCTTTTTACGCGCTTAGCAACTGGTCCGCCGAAACTTACCCGACAGCCTTAAAGCGCTTCGATTTCTTGAAATGGTTTCGCGGAGTCCTGCTGTCAGGCGAAGCCCGCCTCTTGAAACCCGATCCGCGTTTCTATGAGCTTTTCTTTCAAACCTTCTCCATCGATCCGGCCCATGCCATCTACATCGACGACCTGCAACCCAACGTAGAGGCCGCCACCGCCTTTGGCATGCATGCCATCCTCTTCACCGACCCCCCCACACTGCGTAAAGAACTGGTGAGCATCGGTTTCATTCAAAGCTGAGGGCTGGGGTTGGAAGCAGAGAGCGAATCGAAGGCTAAAAGGAGAAATTGAGAAACGCAGAACTGGAAACCGAAAACTGGAAACTGAGAACTCCCCTCACTCCCACTCAATCGTCCCCGGAGGCTTGGAAGTAACGTCATACACCACGCGGTTCACGCCCTTCACCTCATTCACAATCCGCGAGGAAATCGTTTTCAGCACCTCGTGCGGCAGCGCCACCCAGTCCGCGGTCATGCCATCTTCAGAACTCACCGCCCGGACCGCGCATGTGTAAGCATAAGTCCGCATGTCGCCCATCACACCCACCGACATCACCGGCAGCAGTACGGCAAACGACTGCCAGATTTTCGTATAGAGGCCGGCATTCTTGATCTCGGTTACCACAATGTCATCACACTCGCGCAACAGCGCCAGCCGCTCCGGCGTGACTTCTCCCAAAACGCGCACCGCCAGCCCGGGCCCGGGAAACGGCTGCCGCTGCAAAATTTCCTCCGGCATATCCAGGTCGCGGCCAATCTTGCGGACCTCATCTTTAAACAAATCCTTCAGCGGCTCAATCAACTTCAACTTCATTTTCTCGGGAAGGCCACCCACGTTGTGATGCGATTTGATCACCTGCGACGGCCCTCGCACCGAGCGCGACTCGATCACATCCGGATAAAGCGTCCCTTGCACCAGCCACTTCACCTTGCCTTCTTCTTTTTCAATGCGCCGCGCCTCCCGCTCGAATACCTTGATGAATTCATTCCCGATGATTTTGCGCTTTTTCTCGGGATCACTGACGCTCTTCAGCTTTCCAAGAAAGCGTCCCGTAGCGTCGACCGCGTCGAGCCGCAGCCCCAGCTTGTCGTGCAAAGTCTTCTGCACTTTCTCAAATTCGTTCTTGCGCAGCACCCCGTTATTCACGAAGATGCAGGTCAGCCGCGACTTGCCCCGAGCATCGCGCAGAGCCCGATCGACCAGCACCGCCGCAACCGAAGAATCCACTCCGCCCGAAAGCGCACAGATCGCCCGTCCCGTGCCCACTTGTTCCCTGACTTGTTCCACGGTCGAATCAATAAAGTGCTGCGGCGTCCACAACGGCTTGGCCCCGCAAATCTGAAAGACAAAGTTGCGGAGGATCTCCGTACCGTTTCGTGTGTGATGAACTTCAGGATGGAACTGCACCGCAAACCATCTCTTCTCGACATTCTGAATTCCAGCTACGGCATGCGAAGTCTTCGCCGTCAGCTCAAACCCCGGAGGCAGTTCCAGCGCCTCGTCACCGTGCGACATCCAGACCTCCTGTCGCTTGGCCAGTCCCTGGAACAGCACCGATTCAGCGACAATATCGACTTCCGCGTGCCCATACTCGCGCTTGTCCGCCGGACGGACCTTGCCGCCGAGAGTATGCACCATGAACTGCAGTCCGTAACAAATGCCAAGCACGGGCAGTCCCAACTTGAAGACGCCCGGGTCCGCCGGCGGAGCATCTTTGTCGTAGACCGACCACGGCGCTCCGGAGAGCACGATCCCCACAGGCGAGCAACTCTTGACCTCGTCAAGCGAAGTAGTGCAGGGCAGCACCACGGAAAAAACATTTTGTTCGCGAATGCGGCGCGCGATGAGCTGCGTATACTGCGCGCCAAAATCGAGGATGACGATGGATTCGTTAAGCCTGGATTGGGGTTCCACGGATGAGTTTCTCAAATCAGCTGGCTCATGTAAAGAACCACATCGTAGAAATTCGCAAGCTAGGCCTCTGCAGCCAGGTTCGGGAGATCACTGAGGATTGTTTCGTCGCGGTCGATGCCGGTCTGGGCCGGCGACGGAGGAATCGGGATTGGCGCAGACAAAACAGGAGTGTTGGGCATTTCAGCGATGCAGACGTACCCGGCGAGACGCGCCATGTACAGCCAATCCACAACCGCAAAATACGCCAGCGTCACCAGAAATGCACCGATGATCACGAATCGCCAGGGAGCGATCTGGATGAAAGCGAGCGGCATCGACACAAGCGTCGTGGCAACGCTAAAAGCTACGAGGTGCGCCAAGCCTGTCCATGTGCTCACGGCAAATACTGGTCCGGGTCGTTCTCGAAAAAAAGTGACGCCGGCAGAGAGCGCGCCCAGCGTGTCCTCACCGTCGCGAACCGCGAACACGCAAGCGAGCGAGAGCAACCAGTTTAGGGCCGGCCACGCGATGCAGATCAATCCAGCCAACGGAAGGAAAAAAGTGAAAACCAGGGCGGGCCGTGGGTGTGAATCAGGCGAGGCGAAACCGGCAAGAATTGCGGCACCTATGAACGCGAGGATTGCAGACAGCATCACCGCCGCGCGCAGGAAGTTCAACCCCATCAGCGAGCCAAAAGGCCGCGCCTCACTCGTAGTATCCGTCGCAGTCGAGATGTCGCGTGCAGAACCGCTACGAAAGTATTCCAGCAGGGCACGAACGGTGGCAGCGCGGCCGATGGAAGCGGTGATGATCCAAAGCAACGAGAGGGCGATCGCCGCCAGCAGTGCTGCCAGCACGGCGCGATTCAAGCTGCCGTGAAGGATGTGCGCGATCGCACGTCCGACGAGCAAGGGGTGTCTAGTGGATAGAAGTGCTTCGTCCCCCCGGGTCACCGGCAGCGTGTCAAGAAATTCGATCATCCAGAAGAACACTAATGCCCAGCCGGCTGCGCCGACGGTCCAGCGCCAAGTAATCTCGGCCAGCGTCAGTGAAGGCCGGCGAAAACTCGCCCGAAAGCCTTCGAGCGTGGGTGAGAAGCGAGGCATGAATTATCGCACCACGAAGTTGAGGAGCTTGCCAGGAACGTAGATTTTATTCACGATCTGCTTGCCGGCAATTGCGGACCGCACCTTCTCGCCGGCGAGTGCCCGTTCGATCACGAAATTCTCGGTTGCATCCGCGGCGACAACGATGAGGCCGCGCAGCTTGCCGTTGACCTGCACTGGGATTTCCAACTCTTCTTCTTTGGCGAGCGCAGCATCGTACTTCGGCCAGGGAGCTTTCAAGAGGTTTCCCTTTTCGCCGAGCATCTCCCAGAGTTCGTGAGCCAGGTAAGGAGCGAAGGGCGCGAGCAGCAAGGCGAGATTCCGCTGGACCTCTGCCAGAAGAGCTAGCGGAATCTTATCCCCAGTCACCCGCTCTCTCGTTGCCGGGTTTTGGGTGTCTTCACTTCCTAACGTTCTCCGGTTCGCATCATTCAGCAGTTCCATGATCGCCGAGATACACGTATTGAAGTGCCAGCGTCCCTGGAAGTCGTCGGTCACGCGCTTTATAGTCTGGTGGAGCTTGCGCTGAAGTCGCCGCGCGGAACCGGTCAGAGAGTCGGCCAAGGGCTTGCGCCAATCTGAATCTTGCGGACGTGCATTCGCTTCGATAAAGCGGTATACGCGGCCTAGGAATCTTTGAATGCCTTCAATTCCGGAATCCTGCCAGTCAAGATCACGGTCAGGAGGGGAGGCGAACAAACTGTAGAGGCGCGCGGCGTCGGCGCCATAGCGGGCCACCATTTCGTCTGGACTGACGACGTTGCCCAGGCTCTTCGACATTTTCGCGCCGTCTTTAATCACCATGCCTTGCGTAAACAAGTGCTCCACCGGCTCGTCGTTCGTGATCATTCCCAGATCGCGCATGAACTTGGTCCAGAAACGCGAGTAGATCAGGTGGAGAATGGCGTGTTCGACGCCGCCGATGTACTGGTCGATGGGGAACCAATACTGCGCGATTTTCGAATCGAACGGGGCGCGGTCGTTGTGCGCGTCAGTGTAGCGATAGAAATACCAGGACGAATCGACAAAGGTGTCCATCGTATCGGTTTCGCGGCGCGCCGGGCCGCCGCACTTGGGGCACGTGGTGTTGACGAACTCTGGCAAACTGCTGAGTGGGGACCCAAGGGCGTGCGCGATATCGACATTTTCCGGCAAAATCACCGGCAAATCTTTTTCTGGCACGGGGACGATGCCATCTTTTTCGCAATAGAGCATGGGGATGGGCGTTCCCCAGTAGCGCTGGCGCGAGATCCCCCAATCCTTCAGGCGATAACTGACCGTGGCTTTGCCAAAACCGTTTTTCTCGGCGAACGCCGACATCTTCTGGATGGCATCGGCGCACTCGAGACCGCCAAACTGGCCAGAGTTGATGAGCATGCCATCGCTATGCGCGGTAAACGGAAGGGGCGGCTCGGCTACCGTCGCCTCGGGGTCGTTCGAGATTGGAAGAACTACGAGCCGAATTTCGAGTTTGTATTTCTTGGCGAATTCATAGTCGCGCTCATCGTGCGCCGGCACGCTCATGATGGCGCCGGTGCCGTAATCCGTGAGAATGTAGTTGGCCACCCACACCGGAACCTTCTCGCTGTTGAAGGGATTGATGGCATAGCGGCCGGTAAAGACACCGTGTTTCTCAATTTCGCCGATGTCGCCCACCTCTCTGGCTTTGCGCTGTTCGGCGATGAGTTGATCAACCTTGGCCCGCAACTCAGGGTTGTTCGCCGCGAGATCGTCGACGATGGGATGCTGGGGAGCGAGTTGCACCGAGGTCGCGCCGAAAATGGTGTCGATGCGCGTGGTGAAGATGCTGATGGTCGAACCGGCGGGGCCAAACCCTTTATGATTTTCCGCGTAGTCGAGTTTGAAATCGACCAGAGCGCCTTCACTGCGGCCGATCCAGTTGCGTTGCATGGTGCGGACTTTTTCGGGCCAGCCGCCGAGCTTGTCGAGATCACGCAACAATTCGTCTGCGTATTTCGTGATGCGCAGGAACCATTGCTCGAGCTCACGCTGTTCGACGCGCGTATCTTCGTGGCGCCAGCAGCATCCGTCGACGACCTGCTCGTTCGCCAGTACAGTGGCGCACTTCGGACACCAGTTGACTTTGCTCCTCTTGCGATAGGCGAGTCCCCGCCCGTAGAACTTGAGAAAGAACCACTGGTTCCAGCGGTAGTAATCGGGCAGGCAGGTGGTGACTTCGCGGGACCAGTCGTAGGCGAAGCCGAGGCGGTTCATCTGCGCCTTCATTTTTGCGATGTTGCCGAGGGTCCACTGGCGTGGAGGAGTATTGTTCTGGATGGCCGCGTTCTCCGCCGGCAAGCCGAACGAATCCCATCCCATGGGATGAAGAACGTTGTAGCCATTCATCCACATGAAGCGTGCCAGAGCGTCTCCGATGGCATAGTTGCGCACATGTCCCATGTGCAGGGCGCCTGAGGGATAGGGCAGCATTTCAAGCACGTAATATTTCTTTTTTGCGGTATGGGGTTCGGCGGCGTAGAGCCCGGGATCGCTTTGCCAGCGCTCGAACCATTTAGCTTCTACGCGCTGGGGATCGTAGCGGTCGTCGTTCGAACGGTCGTCATTGGCACGATCGGAACGGCTGTGGTTGATCGCGGTGGCGATTTCCGAATTGTCTTGCGCAGGCATAGGCACGGGGCGAACCCCGAGTAAGCCTCTGATTTTACAATGAGCGGAGCGAACTGTGCTCGGAAATGGGGAACTTCGCTCCGCAGAGCAGCCGAGAAGCCGTTGCCCCGTTTGCGGTGCAGGGCTGGTGACGGTAGACTTGATGGGCGCAGGTTCTTTTGCGCTCGAGGTCGAGCTGTGCTTGACCGGAAAGCCGGGGGCGGCTGTCCCCACGCGAGCCAAACTAGCGCACGGGCTGAGTTAGAGGGGAATTTATGTTGGTTGTGATGAAGGCGCACGCTACTGAGGAACAGGTGCGCTCGGTTTGCGCGAAGATTGAGGCGCTGGGTTATCGGGCGCACGCAATGCCGGGGGCGCAGCGCACCGCTATCGGCATCACGGGGAATAAAGGCGAGGTGGAGCAGGGCACGCTGGAAGAAATGGCGGGCGTGCAGGAAGTGATCAAGGTTTCAAAGCCTTACAAACTGGTGAGCCGCGATATTAAAGAAGACAACACGGTGATTCGTTTTGCCGGCACCGCGGCTACGATCGGCGGCACCGGACTGGCGATTGTTGCGGGACCTTGCGCCATCGAGAGCCGGGAACAGGCGTTTGCCGTGGCGGAGCGCGTGCATCGCGCCGGGGCGCAGTTCTTTCGGGGCGGAGCTTACAAGCCGCGGACTTCGCCGTATTCGTTTCAGGGGTTGGGCGAAGAAGGGCTGCGGATCATGGCAGAAATCAGGCAGCAGTACGGGATGAAGATTATTACAGAAGCGATTGATAATGAGTCACTTGACCTGGTGGAAGAGTATGCGGACGTGATCCAGATCGGGGCCCGGAACATGCAGAATTTTTCGCTGCTGAAGCGGGCTGGGCGGGCGAAGAAGCCGGTGCTGCTGAAACGCGGCATGTCTGCCACGCTGGAAGAATTTCTGATGGCCGCGGAATACATTTTGAGCGAGGGCAACTACAACGTGGCGCTGTGCGAGCGTGGAGTACGGACTTTTGCCGACCACACTCGCAACACGCTCGACCTGAGCGTGGTGCCGGCGGTGCAACGGCTCAGCCATCTGCCGATTTTTGTCGACCCCAGCCACGGGACGGGCAAGCGGAATAAAGTTACTCCGCTCTCGCGGGCTGCCGTGGCGGTGGGCGCGGATGGATTGATGGTGGAAGTGCATCACAAGCCCGATGAGGCGTTGTCGGATGGTCCGCAGTCGCTGTTTCCCGATCAGTTCGATGAGTTGATGGCGCAGGTGCGGCAGATTGCAAGCGTGGTGGGAAGGACTGTGCCGGGGATCGAGGTTAGGGAGGCGGTTGAGGTTAGCAGGTAGGCTGGCGTCTAGGTGTTGGAGATACGTCGCAGGTTCCGCAATATGTTTCGCAAAGCAAGTCTTATTTCCGGGATAAAGACAGTGCTGGTGGGAGCGTCGTTGCTGGCGTATCCGTGCGGCATGCTTGCCCAGCACGGTGGCGGGGGATCTGCGGGGGGCGGCCTTAGTGGGTCTAACGGCATAGCGAGCGGAGTTTCCACGAAGGACGAATTGAAGGATTTTCACGCGGTGCTGGCGGTGCAAGCGACCAGCCAGCAGGTTGCTCAGTTCGCTGCGATGGTGAAGATTTCGGAAGCAGCTAGCGCCGAGTTGCGAAGCTTTCGGGAACAGCTCGGCAAAGAAAACAGTCGCTCCGAACTTGCCGGTCGCGGCGCAACTCTTGATCAGGCACTCGAAAAAGCGCGGGCCGAGGACAAGAAGTTTGTAGACGGACTATCGGAGCGGCAGAAGTCCGGGCTGAAGGAAGTCGTCAAAAAGCTCACTAAGGCGGAATCCGACCTGCAGCAGCAGGCCAAGGCGCTCGATCAAGTGGAGCCGGATGCGAAAGCAGTGGGCCAGCAGATCGCCGCGTCGGCGGAGAATCTGGATCGCGCGCTCACAATTTTCCGAAGCCAACAGGCCGATTTGGGACGGGAAATGAGCATCGGAGCGGACAACAGCGGCCAGGATTTCGCGTTCCACCTTACGCCCGTGAAGAACTCGATCAACTTCCGGAATCAGCCTGTCGCCATCACAACTTCGGCAGTCATTTCCGAGGGCGTGGCCGAAGGCGGCCAGAACACATTCAAACTGGAGATGGCTGCGGATTTGTCGGACCTGCAGGACAATATGACCGCGGTCCTGGGTGCCCAACTGAACAAAGCAGAGCCCTGCGGGGAGCGGATTGGAATTCGCAACGCAACACTTAGCCCGCAAGACCCTGCCACGCTGGTCACGGTGCAGTTGCACTATGAACGCTGGGCGTGTTTTGGCCGGGACACGGTCAACGAAATGGCGGAAGGCAACGGCACGATCGAAGTGAAGCTAACGCCGGCGGTGGGGGAAGACGGGACATTGCGCCTGGTGCCGGAGGTTGGGCGAATTAATGCTGAAGGATTGATCGGCGAGTTGCTGCGCTCAGGTTCGCTGGGAGACGAAGTGCGCGACGCGATCGTGCAGTCGCTTCTATCTACCGTGCGCCAGGGCGGGGATTTCAAGGTGAACCTTCCCGCGACCGCGCAGGGTTATGCTACGCTCCGCCACGCGCAATTCGAGGGAACCGGTGCGGGCCGGTTATTGGCCGTGCTGGATGGGGATATCCGTCTTTCCAGCGAGAAGGCAACGGCTTTGACCAGCGAATTGCGGGAACGGTCTTCCTCTCAGGAGAACAAGCAGAACACCACGCAAGAAGCCGTGCCCCGCTAGCTTCCCGTTCGCTTCCTCAAGCAATTGAAACCGTTTTGATATTCATGAATTCCCGGATGCCGTTGGCGGCTAATTCGCGGCCGTGTCCGGATTGCTTGACGCCGCCGAAGGGAATGCGCGGATCGGAGGCGACCATCTTGTTGATGAAGACCATGCCGGACTCAAGTTCGTTGATGAAACGCTCGCGCTCGCGGTCGTCGGTGGTCCAGGCGCTGGCCCCGAGGCCGAATCGGCTGTCGTTGGCGAGGCGGATGGCTTCATCAATATCCTTGACACGGAATAGCGACGCAACCGGGCCGAAAAATTCCTCACGGTACGCTGGAGAGTCCTTCGGGATGTCCGTCAAAACTGTGGGCGCATAGTAGTTGCCAGGTTGCTTCAGGGGATGGCCTCCAGTTAGCAGCTTGGCGCCGGATTTAACAGTTTTCTGGACGTCGGCATCCAGCGAGGTAACGGCGTCGGCGGTAGCTAGCGGACCTAGTTCAGTTTTCTCGTCGAAAGGATCGCCTACACGCAGATTCTTCATCCGATCCACGAACTTGCGTTCGAACTCGGCGGCGATGGGCTCGGCCACGATGAAACGCTTGGCGGCGATGCAGGACTGTCCGTTGTTGATGACACGAGCCTCGACCGCGGTGGCCACGGCGGCGTCGAGATTGGCGCTGGGCATGACGATGAAAGGGTCGCTGCCACCGAGTTCGAGGACGACTTTCTTGATCCGCTTCGCGGCGGCGACTCCAACCTGAATGCCTGCCTGCTCGCTTCCGGTGAGCGTGGCTGCGACGACCCGCGGGTCGTTAAGGATTGCGTCCACTTGTTGCGAGCCGATCAGCAGAGTTTGAAAGGCGCCTTCGGGGAATCCAGCTTCGAGAAAAATCTTTTCAATCGCCAGCGCGCATTGCGGAACGTTCGAGGCGTGCTTCAGCAGTCCGACATTGCCGGCCATTAGTGCGGGAGCGGCGAAGCGGAAGACCTGCCAGAAAGGGAAGTTCCAGGGCATCACGGCGAGAATCGGGCCGATAGGACGGTAGCGGATGAAGCTTTTCCTGGCGCCGGTTTCGATGATTTCATCGGTGAGAAATTTCTCGGCGTTATCGGCGTAGTAGCGGCAACCTCCGGCGGACTTCACAGCTTCGGCTAACGCGGCTTTGTAAGGCTTGCCCATTTCGAGCGTCATGAGGTGAGCGAACTTGTCTTTGTCTCGTTCGAGAATGTCGGCGGCCTTCCGCATGCGGCGGGTGCGCTCGGCAAAGGGAGTTTTTTGCTCGGAGTGAAAAACGGTAACTGCCAGCTCGAGCTTTTGCTCGATCTGCGGAGCGGAAAGAGGCTGGAAAGTTTCGATTACCTCGCCGGTGGCGGGATTGGTGGTTGCGATGGCCATGATGTATGTATCCTGCGGGATGTGGTTTGTGAGAAATCCCTCATTAGAGAGTGTACAACGTAAGGATCGGCTCGCTTGCGCCCTCCTTGGTTTACAATTGGGTGTTTTAGAGCATTCATCTTTTCAGCAATGATTCGGAGGAATCTATGAAGCTTACCCCTGGCAAACTGGCGGGTCTCAAGAAGGTTTCGAATGAACGGGGTGTGATTGCGGCGGCGGCTATGGATCAGCGCGGTTCGCTGCAGAAGTCGCTCGGCAAGGAAAAGGGCGGCGGGGAAGTCAGCGATGCCATGATGGAGGAATTCAAGACGCTGGTCACGGAAGTTTTGACGCCGCACGCCAGCGCTATTCTGCTAGACCCGGAGTGGGGATTGCAGGCCTCCAAGCATCGGGCCAAGAATGCCGGGCTGCTGCTGGCTTATGAGAAGACGGGATACGACAAGACGGGTCCGGGGCGACTGGGAGATCTGCTCGATCACTGGTCGGCGCGTCGGCTGAAAGAAGCTGGGGCGGATTGCGTCAAGATCCTGCTTTACTACACTCCTTTCGATCCCAAGGAAGTGAATGACAAGAAGCATGCGTGGGTGGAGCGCATTGGCGATGAGTGCCGCGCCAATGACATTCCGTTCTTTTTGGAGTTTGTTGGATATGACGAGGGCGCGGATGAGAAGGGATTGGATTACGCGAAGAAGAAGCCGCAGATCGTCACTGAGAGCATGCGGGAGTTCAGCAAGGACCGGTATGGAGTCGATGTGCTGAAGGTCGAGGTGCCGGTGAATATGAAGTTCGTCGAGGGCGTCAAATGCTTTACTGGGCAGAAAGCATACACGAAGAAAGAGGCCATTGACCTGTTCCATAAGGCGGCGAATGTGGCGACCAAGCCGTTCATTTATCTTTCCGCGGGCGTGAGCAATGCCGAGTTCAGCGAGACGCTGGAGTTGGCTGGGGAATCTGGAGTGAAGTTCAATGGCGTGCTGTGCGGGCGCGCAACCTGGAAAGACGGCATTCCGATTTATGCGAAGCAGGGCGCCGCAGCATTCCGCTCGTGGCTGGAGACCGAAGGCGTAAAGAACATCAACAACGTTAACAGCAAACTGAAGGCTGCGACTTCATGGTATCCGATTTACGGGGTGGAGCCGGCGCTGGTCGGGGCTTAGGGTTATCGAGTTTGCGGGCGCGGGCGAATTCGCCCGCGCTTTCTTTTTTGTTCGCAGAGTTTCTAGATCTCGGCCAAGCCGGATTTCAGATCGTCGAGAATGTCGGCGATATCTTCGATGCCTACCGAAATGCGCACCATGCCGTCGGTGATGCCGATCGCTTTACGTCCCTTTGGGCCTAAGCCTGAGTGCGTCATGGTGGCGGGATGCGAGATCAATGTCTCGACTCCGCCGAGCGATTCTCCCAGGGAGCAAACGCGCAGTTTCTTCAGCATTTTGTTCGCGTTCTTCAGCGATCCGGTCTCAAACGTGATCATGGAGCCGAACCCGCTCATCTGTTTCTTCGCCAGTTCATGCTCGGGATGATCCACCAGGCCCGGATAAAATACTTTGCTGACCTTTTTGTGTCTCGCGAGAAACTCCGCGACTACGCGGCCATTGCGATCGTGGATCTCCATACGAGCCGCCAGCGTTTTCACGCCGCGCAGCACTAGCCAACATTCGAATGGAGAAAGGATTGCCCCTGCAGCCTTCTGCAAAAAAGCAAGCTTCTCAGCTTGCTCGCGTGTGCTGCATACGACTACGCCGCCCAATCCGTCGCTGTGCCCGTTAAGAAATTTTGTGGTCGAGTGCAGGACCATATCCGCGCCCAATGCTAGTGGCTGCTGAAAATAGGGCGACATGAACGTGTTGTCGACAACCAACTCGACTTTCCGGCGACGGCAAATCTTGCTGATTGCAGCCAGGTCGCTCAAGCGCATTAGCGGGTTCGTGGGCGTCTCTACATACACCATGCGCGTGTTCTTACGGATGGCGCGCTCCACATTTTCCGCGTCAGAAGTATCCACGTAGGAAAACTCCAGCCCGAAACCGGTCAGCACCTGATTGAACAAACGCGGCGTGCCGCCATATAAATCGTTGCCGCAGACCATGTGGTCGCCGGACTTCAGCAGGCTGGCGACCGCGTTGATTGCTGCCATGCCGCTAGCGAAAACTGGTGCAGCAACGCCGCCTTCGAGCGACGCCAGGTTCTGCTCAAGCCGCGTACGGGTGGGGTTTGAGACTCGCGAATATTCGTAGCCTTTGTTCTCGCCGATACCCTGCTGCACGTAGGTGGAGGTGGGATAAATCGGCACTGCAACGGCGCCGGTCAGGGGATCAGGCTCTTGTCCATCGTGAATGGCGCGAGTGGCGAAGCCGGCTTGTCGGTTCTTTTTCATGCAGACCTCTACCGCCGATTTAGATGCCCCCCTCAAAAATCTTTTTCGACAAGTAGCGCTCTGCGGAATCAGGGATGATCGTGGCGACCCGTTTCCCCGCCCCCAAACGCCGGGCTACTTCCAGCGCGGCGAATACCACCGCGCCTCCGCTCGAACCGGCCAGTACACCCTCCTCTGCCGCCAACCGCTTCACGGTTGCGAAGGCGTCGTCGTCCGTCACTGCGATTACTTCATCGCAGACGGCCGGGTCAAAGGTCTCTGGGATAAAGTTATTTCCGATCCCTTCCACTTTATGCGGCCCTGCGGCGCCGCCCCCAAGTACAGAACCTTGGGTGGTCACAGCAACGGCGAGCACCCCCGGCGCGTGCTCTTTCATATAGCGAGCCACGCCGGTGAAAGTGCCGCAGGTGCCGCAGCCTAAGACAACGGCGTCGACTTTTCCGTCCATCTGCTCGAATAGTTCCACGGCGGTTGTTTCGTAGTGATAGTCGGGATTCGCCGGATTCTCAAACTGCCCGGCCATGAACGCATGGCGGTCGCCGGCGACCAGCTCTTTGGCACGCCGGATCGCGCCCTGCATACCCTCTTCGTCGGGAGTGCGTTCCACCTCGGCGCCCAGGGCCAACATGATGGTTACTTTTTCCTGCGAGAAGTTGTCCGGCACGAACAGCTTTACCTTGTAACCGCGATTCACCCCGATCAGCGCTAAACCGATTCCGGTGTTGCCGGCCGTTGCTTCGACGATGGTCCCGCCGGGCGCCAGCTTACCTTCCTGCTCTGCCCGGCGGATGATTCCGATGGCGGCGCGGTCTTTCACGCTGCCTCCGGGATTCAAGTATTCGAGTTTGGCGAAGAGGTCGGCCGAACCTGAAGGGACCAGCCGCTTCAAGCGAAGCACGGGAGTTCCGCCGACCAGATCCGTAATGTTGTCAACGACGCCCAGATGAGACGCTTCGGAGTTTTTCAGGTGCACGCTACAGGGTAAGGGCACAGGTTCGAATCGTCAATGGAACAAGTCCTGTCTGTCGGTAGCACATGATATGTCCGGTTGAGATAGCAAGTGATATGTCCGCTTTGCGGGCGGTGAGGATGAGAGACCATGCGAAGCATGGACTCTTACCCGAGGGCCGCGATGGAGCGGGCGATGAA
>JBAPPL010000018.1:0-21304 GCA_049280095.1 Candidatus Sulfotelmatobacter sp.
CCGCGTCAACAGCGGAAGAAAGGACTTACACTGCCCAAAATCTCTAGCTTCGTCTGTGATAGAAAATGGGAGCGGTCCACCTGAAAGTTGTCGTATTCTTACGTGAACGAAAATTGGGGGCAGGTCAGTGGTTGGCGTATTCTGCTCCACAGTTGTTCCACGATCTGTTCCACGGTTTTCGTCGCTGAGAAGCAGAGTCAAGTACGAGGATACACCGCGCGCACAAGAGTGCACCGAGGCTAGTTCACCGTGAGGCTAATCGTCGTGGTCTGCTGAACGTTGCCTGCCGTGGCGGCGACGGTAACCGTCGAAGTCGTTTGGGTTGATCCTCCGCCGGTGCCACCGCCACTACAGCCCAAGGTCATGCCCAGGCCGATGAGCAACGCCGCTAGTATTGACGTGATCGGACTGCGCGCTCTGCGCCAGCCGATCAGACAAAAAGCAGCGGCCATCGCGGTCACGGGCAAAAACGGGCTCGGTATCCACCGTGAGGCAGACTGCGCCCCGACCGCGACGGTCAGTTGGGTCGTAATGGCCGCTCCCGAAGGCGTTACGTGGGACGGGCTAAACGCGCACGTAGACCCCGAAGGGAGACCGGAGCAGCTGAAGGTGATAGTAGAGTTGAACCCTCCCTGCGGTGTCACGGTTATCGTCACCATACCCTGATCGCCAGAGTTCACCGTAAGTGAACTCGGAGAGGAACTCAGCGCAAAGCCCCCCGCACAGGCTGGGAAGCTGAAGGATGCGATCCGCGTACTCCACTGATTGTTACCTTCGGCTGGCTGATATTGATTCGTATACCAGAAGGTGCAGTCATCGGTAGGGTCGATCGCCATGCTGCTGTAGTCACCCCAGCGCGCAGAATTGGTCTGCGAGGCGGTGGCAACACCCGCCGCGGACAAAATGTCGATCTCTGTTTCCATTGTGCCCAGCGTGTCTGTGGACTGGCGGCCAGTGTAGCGGATCGACGGACCCATGCTGCTGCTCGAGACGTTGTACCCTGCCGCGATATCCCCCACGTGGTCCATCGCGATGCTTCCCATCCAGCGATAATTCGAATCCGGCGCGTACGTCCCCTGCTGGTAGACCGAAAAACCTGAGCCCGTGTCGCGCAGTTCGTACCAGCGAATGCCCGTCTGGTCGTTGCCGGAAGCGATCTGGACCGAGTGGTTGGCGACCAGATCCTGGTAGCCGCCAAAGTTGCGATACGCCAGCCGGTACATCAGCCGGTCGCCAAATACACCTAGCATTTCCGAGGTTCCCGCCTGGGGAACACAGTTATCGGCGGGGGTAAATACTGTCACCGTGTCGCCGCAAGGCTCGATGAACGCCGACACAGGGATATTCGTCGTTTCGGTAAACGTGGAATTAGCGGGCGTCGTCCAGTCCACTTGAAACTGCCAGAGATCGAGCGACTGATCGTTCACGTCGAAATTCAGGAAATAATTTGGCGTGCCACTGGGAGGCGCCGTGGTCCCATCCACGTCGGAAGGCAGCCACAGGTTGTTGGATGCCCCGTTGTTCGCAAAGCACTGCATCGTGGCGTCCGCTCCGCTTAGCATGGCACCCCGGTCGACCGCACAAGCCGCAGGACCCTGATAAATTAGGTTCACAGACTGTGCGTACGCGATGTAGTAAGCATCGGGCCAGACGCCCAACTTGGGATAGTCCGGCATCGGGCTGCAGTTACACAATGTGGCATTCACCGGTATTTCAAATGCGTAGAGATTCCACGATCCGGTGGCGTCCGACGTCTGTGATACCGCAATACAAAGGTACGGCGGATCCGTGTAAAGAGGCATCATCATCACCCAGACATTAGCCAGCTTGTCGTACTGGGCGGTTTCATCAAGATCGGAAGTTGCGGAGCAGGGCGCTCCCAGAGCCTGCCACAAAGTGTGCCCGGGGATCGGGCCCTTGATCACATTGCCAGTGGATTTGTCGAATACCGCGAAGGATTCATTCACGAATTGCACAAATTGCGTTGCGCCTGCGGCCCCATTCGCGACGGCTATGTTCGCCTGCTCGGTGTAATCGGGGAACCCCTTCCCAATGCCGAGAATGTCGAGTTCGGAATTCGTCGTAAGAGTCGCATCAGCGTTCGCTTCAGAGGATCCATGGGTCAAATCGTGAGGCGAGTGTGTGTATCCCGACTCCCGCGGGAACACGCCGCCCGCGCCCGCAGACGAAGACCCGCTCACTTGCTCACCTGGAGCAATGGGCGCGATCTGGATCAATGGCGACGTGGTGACGTGTTTCGTGGCCGATACTACAACGGCATGGGATAAGTCCTGCGCCCAGCTCAGAGACCCTGCGAAAAGCACCAGCAAAACGGGCAGAGTGCGTGGGCTTGCGAAAGAAATGCTTCGTTCCGGTGCGCGTGTGAAAGTCTCACGCCGTGACGCCTTTAGGGTCATCAATGGGGGTAACCCAATTATCAGTTTCCCAAGCCATGCGCCAGCCAGGGGCGGGCCCAACCTTCACCACCCGAGCGCAAGCCGATCAATTCCTTCCTTGTACGATAGTGGAAAAACCCGCCTCAGGCAAGGGTTTTAGACCTTCTGGTGGTTCCCAAAACATCACACCGTCGGCTGAGGCACGCTCGCGCTATCACAAGTGAGGCTGCCCCACCCATCACTGTTTTCGACCGGTGGGGATTTCTGCTGACGTCACCGAAAGGGCTCGCCGAAACCTCGCGCGCGGGCCAATAAAACACACCCTCTCTCACGCTGCTTTTGTCAGAAGACGTACTGCGCGGAAACTCAAGGCGGCCAGCGACGCGCCGATGTCTTCTCCCGTTTTGCTTGATTCCCTCAGCGTACTGAACCGAAGGGAGCATCGTCCAATCGATTTGTAAGTTGGGTTCAGCAGATTTAAAACTCAAGCGTTGAGGAAAATGCCTTAGTACAAGAACGAATTGTCTCAGGAAATCCTAATTTGGAACTATTGGCCGAATGGACAGTGGGTAGTTGCTGTACTCTCGGAATCTAGTTCTATCGCCTCCTCTCCTTCAAACTGGGCGGTATGAGACTCCCCCAGTCCATCCTCCGGTATTTCTCCGTTCGAACAGTCAACCTTCTAACAATCGGTATAGCGATTACGCTTGTCGGCATTGCGCCCGGCAAGGCCAGCGCTATGCCCCAACTCGCATGCTCACCGACGATCCTTCGGTTTGCCGCTGTCGTCGTTGGGCAGAACCAAACCTTGCTGGTAACCGTAAGGAATAATGGACAGACGAGTGTGACCGTCTCCGGAATGGCGATCAATAACTCCAATTTCACTCCGTCCACCTTGAACCTGCCACTGGCTTTGGCTGCCGGACAGAGCTTTGATTTGAGTGTAACCTTCACTCCGACGGCACTGGGATGGACTGGAGGAAAGATCAACTTCTCCAGCAACGCTTCCGACGCAACTCTTGTGCTTGGGGTTGAGGGCACGGGCGTGAGCACCGAGTCCTTGAGCGCCAGCCCTTCGATTGTGTCGTTTGGCCAGGTAGTGATGGGGACCAGTTCCACTGTTCCTGTCGTGCTCTCCAATGTTCACTCCTGGAAGACAACCCTTTCGACATTTCAAACCATGGGCAACGGGTTCTCGGTAAGCGGCCCCACACTTCCTCTGACTCTGGAGGCAGGTCAGAGCATTACGGTGAATGTGACCTTCACTCCGCCTGCGGTCGCCCTACAGGGAGGCAACCTGTTTGTTTCGGGTCCCGGTCTGGTCATACCTCTCACGGGTACGGGGACAGTGCTGCAGTACAGCGTGAACCTTTTCTGGAACCCCAGTTCGGGCGTGGAGGGTTACAACGTCTATCGCAGCACCACCGCCAGCGGCACATATTCCCGGATGAATTCCACCCTGGATGTGAACACCGCTTTCACCGACAGCAAAGTCGTGTCCGGCCAGACGTACTACTACTCTGCCACGTCGGTAAGTTCCAGCGGAGTGGAGAGCGCTCTCGCCACGCCTCCGGTGCAGGTTGCGATTCCCTAGTTGTCTACTACGAGAGAGAGTTTAATTCTTTCGGAATGACCTACGGCTCGGCCATGCCTACGGCTCAGTGAGCCGTCGCAGCTTGACGATCGGCGGCTGGGGCCTTGCGTCAACGTCTTTACCTTATCCTTCTCGCGCTCCAGGCCTTTCACGTCAATCATCATCAGGGTCGGTAGGCGCGCTGGTATCGGCTTTACAGGTGGCGTCGTTGAATGGCGGCGTGATGGGCTGAAACGTAAGCGGTGCCTGCCCTTGATTGAAAAAGTCGGAGAGGTCGTCCAGGGCATTCGTGTCCGCATAGCCCAGTGACGGCAGATCAAACTTCGTCTCGATAAACTTCAAAATACTTCCAAAGTCATGATTAACGTGGGAGATGTGCCCCGGCTGAACGTAGGGCGACATCACAATCATGGGAACGCGGAATCCATACACGTATCCGCAACCCCACTGTGCGCAGTTCGCCAGCACTTGCGGCGGCGGCACGTGATCATACCAACCTCCCCAGTCGTCCCAGGTGAGGATAATAGTAGTGTTCGGCCAATACGGGCTGTTGCCGATGGCGTTGACAATCGAGCTCACCCAGGATGGACCGCAACCGTCGTTGAGCGAGGCGTGATCGGAATCCTGCCCATCCGGAATCACCCAGGTCACTTGCGGCAGCTGGCCGCTGGCGATGTCGGCCAGTACCTGCGGGTTGCTCTGCGTTTGGCCGACGACAACCTTGGGCACCGCCCCGGCCCAATCCGCTCCCACACAGGCGGTGGCATTCGGCGGAGTAGCATTGGGTCCGCACATGTGCTGAATCGCGTCGGGGGCAGTCCAGATGCCGCCGGCGGAGGGCGTGTAGTAACGCCACGTAATGTTGGCCGCATCAAGTAGGTCGGTTAGCGTTGGATGCTCAAAGCACGGGTATATCGGCGGGTTGCTGGTCTCACTGCCTGAGGAATCGATTACCCTAACCGTAGCCGTGGGTGGAGAGATGCAACCCGAAGTGTCAGTCCCGTTCTCGGCCGCAAACAAATTGCTTGTAGCCGTAGGCGCCGAGGTCCCGGACAGAATGAATTGATGCGCCGGGAAGCTTGGCCCTTCATTAGTCTGGAACATGTGATCGGCAAACCCGTACTGCTGGGCCATTTGGAGGTAAGGCTCCACGTCAGCCGGGTACACATATTTGAACTGCGGGTGGGGGGGTACGCACCCGGTAACGTGCGTAGCACACGACGTGCCGATTTGGCCGGCCCCATCCATCGCACACACCCCTGATGAGTTCAGGTCGCACATCTGCACGAACGCGACGTGGGCATGGTTCAGATCATACTTATCCGGGTTGCCGTTGGTGCCGACCGTGCCCAGGTCGATGGGGGTGAGCGGAATTGAAACCTTGGAATCGACTCCCGTACTGGCGATGTCGTACTGCGAGGCAGTCGGGCTTACGCTGTTGCAGGAACTGCCGCTGCCGTTCGGTGGAAGACACAGCCCCTGAAACAGATTGTCGGGCGTGCGATTCTCCTGAAAGATAATCACTACGTGCGGCAAGTTATAGTTTGGCGGGAGCTTGATATTGTCGCGGTTACTGACTCCGCAGCCGTTCATGCTCAGGAGAACTCCTCCTGTACCAAGCAGCAGGATTGAGATTGATACCAATGCCTTACGACTCATCCTGACATCTCCCCGTGTTAACACGTGCAGCACCAGACTTTCACCGCATCAAACCCGGCACAGGAACTTTCCACTCGGTAGGTGCAAAATTACTTGACGGAATTTGGAGTATGCTTCTACAGGCCGAAGAGCCGTAGCGGCTCAAGTTTTTTAGTTGCTGTATCCGTACCAAGCGTTGCTCGCAACCACTCCCTACCAGCTCCGTTCTCCCTATCCTACCTGTTTAGCAGGGACAACCGACACACTCCGATGCGCGTTTGATTCATGGGGTAGCACGACGAAAGTTTGAATAGCGGTTAGACTGCTGGGCCCGAGTCATGCGAAACGGCGTAGAGCTAGCGGGAGATGGTAGGCCCGGTTGCCGGCGCGAGGGCCTTCTGAAATGTTTCTCGGGCCAGAAAAAAGTGGCGCACTGGAGTGCGCCACTGTTGAAGACGAATTGGTAAAGCCTCGGGCTATTGCTGAGCCGCAACTCCGAGGGTTGCCTGGAAGAGGTCGGTTTCGATAAAGATGTTGTCTCCGGCCGCGTCAATCAGGTAGTAGCTGAAGGCGTCGGCCGTGCAGGTGCCGCCCGAGGTGAACGCCGGGCAAGTGGTCATATCGATGCCGGTGATGCTCCCACCGGCGAAGATGCCATTGCTAGCCCCCGTACCTGTGGTGACGAAGGTGCCGGTCAGGGAGTTATTTGTAACCTCGAGTGGCGCAGTCTGGAGGTTCAGCCAGTTAACGTCAAGATCTCCAGAAAAAGTTCCGCCACTTGCAGCGGCCGTGACCGGGCCGACGCCATCGAACTCGCCAAAGTAGTTGAAATCCCAGCCAGTGACATCCACGCCGTAGGCGCCGCTGAAGGCGTACGGGCCAGCCCCCTGGGTGAAGCCGACGCCGGCAAGGGCATCGGTTGCGTCAGTGCTGATCGCAAGCGCATGGCCGTTGCCGTCCAAATAGAGATGCAGATTATAGTGGACGCCAGAACCGTCGGTTATGCCGGCTATCGTAACGTCTCCAGCACCGGCAGCATCCACCGTGTAGGTCGCAGCTGTAATAGGATCTGGACTGATGCTCACTGATGAACTGACGAGATCGTTGAAGTCGACGAAACCGGTGACGGCAGTGCCAGTCAGAGTCAATTGGTTGACAATCTGGAGCACATCGAAGCCGGTGTCATAGCCGTTCAAGCCGATTACGTAAGTGCCAGCGGCATTGGCGGCGGTGAAAGTTCCGGTGGTCACGGTTCCATTGCTCTGGCTGAGGGCGACGCCGCCTTCGGTGCCGCCGAGGTTGTCGCCGAAACCTTCGAGCAGCGTGATGCGATTGCCGTCGACGGTGTAGCCAACCACAACCAGGGAGTTGATGCCGGTGGCGTTGGTTGGATCAATTGAGAATGTAACCCTGCCGAAAGTGTCTGGCGCGGCGGTAACCGAACTGGCACCGGTGAAAGCCCCACCCTCAACCAGCGTGGGCTTGCTAGGATCGTTTAGGTCGAAAGTGCTGCCGGCTGGCAAGATGGACCCAGCGCTGACGTTGAGAATGCCGCCAACTGAGAGTGGATCCCCATTAAAATCCCAGCCGCCCAGGACGAAGGCGTACCCGCCTGACAGAGCGGCGACACTGCTTTGAGTGTCAAGCTCTCCGCTGCCTGAAGCCCAGGCGTCGAACTCATTGATGAAGGTCCTGCTCGTCGTGCTGAGTGGAAGCAACGTGCCGTTAATGGTCTCGGTCCCGTTGCCGCTCGGACCGATGTTGTCGTCCGTGCTGGTGCAGACGGCTCCGGCGCACGTTACCAGAGTGATCTGGAGGTTGCCGTCAGCGGTGGTGGCCAAGGAGCTGCCCGTGGGGTTGATCTGGTCGAAGAGATCAGAACTGACAAAGTCGGTGAAGTCCTGTTCGCCCCCGGTTATTGCCCCGCTTGCAACAGTAAAGGCTCCAGAAACATAGTAAGGGCTGTAGTCGTTGGTGTCTGTTCCGGACAGTGAAAATACATAGGTGCCATCGGGCAAAGGAGGACCCGGGGGAGGAGTGGTGGTCTTTTTGTGGCTGGAACTGCCGCATGCCAGCAGCGCGGCAATCGTGCCCAGGCTGAGCAGAAGAAGAATCGATTTGCGCAATGTCATCGTGCACCTCCGTTCGACGTCTTTTCGGTTGCAGAATGCTGCCCGGGAGTGAGCTGTGAACGGCGCAAGAAGCCGTGTTCACTGCGCACAATGATGGTGGTTCCGCCGACGGTGAGCTCGCGGGCCAGCAGGTAATTCTTTCCGTTCAGGGTTGCCATGGCACCGACGATCTGAACCGGGGTCCCGGTGTGCAGGGCATCTTTCATTTCCTTGCTCAGGAAAGGTCCGATATGAGCATCGACTAAGCCCCTGGGACCAGTGACGAGCAGATGCATGCCGCCTGGGGTGCCGACGACGTGCCGCGTGACAACTTCCTGGACGTCGCCGCTGAGAGTGATTTCGTGAGCTCTATCGTAGATAACACCAAAGCCGTGTCCAACGTGGGTTTCAGACGCCGGTTGCGCGCCGAGTGGAACAGCCAGGATCGCAAACAGCAGGCCAGCCACGAGCCCCGCGATCATTCGTATGGGTTTCGTCAATCGAATACGCCTCATTGGATTCGCTCCTTCAAGAATTTGTCTGTGGTTGTTGTTTCCCCAGCTAATCACCCGTCGTCGACAAGAGGGCGGTGGAGACCGACCTCGTAAGTATCTGCTAGCCGTCAGGCCGCGTCAATCGCGAACAAGCTAGTTAGTGTCCAATTTGGTTCAATATTGCGAAGGCTTTAGGGTTGGCAGCCCGCGGTTTGAGGTGATTCGCAGTGTGGGGGGAAAGCCGAATTAGCACTGAAGTCGGCTGCCTCTCCTCTGTCAATTAGACAAACTCGACACCCCACATACCTTCCGTCCATGTCCAAAAGGACCATCGCATAAGTCCAAAATAATCGCACCATGCACGGCCTTTGGTGACATGGTTTCGCCTCTCCCCCACCGCTAAAGTTCAACTTGATTTCGCTGGAATCCACCAAGGCGAAAACTTTGTTCGCTGCTTTGAACACATGCGGCGTGAAAGGCTCCCCCGTGGAAGACTTGGGTTCACGTTGTAAGGGCTTGGCTTGGGCGATCGTCGCAATTATGTCGATTGCGATGGTGGGCTGCCAGGGTCTTTCCGCGAAACAAGAGTCTGCCCCGCCTCCGGCCACCTCGTTGACGAATCCGCTTGGCATTTCCGGCAGCATTGGTCCGGCGCCGAGTGGTTCTGGGGCAACGGTAACTCTCGACGGCCCCATCAAGTCCACCACAACCGCAGACAGCTCCGGCAACTACAGCTTCGCTAACCTGGCGAATGGCTCATACACAGTAGCGGCCAGCAAAAGCGGCGTTACCTTCAGTCCAACCAGCGTGCAGGTGACCGTGAATGGATCTGGGGTGACGGGAGTGAACTTCACAGCTTCCGGAGGATCGCAGAACATCTTCACGATTTCAGGCACAGTCAGTCCCGCAGGCAATGGGTCCGGCGCTACGGTGACACTCGGGGGTGCAGCCACTGCCACCACCACCACGAATGGCTTTGGTGTCTATAACTTTATCGGCCTCGCCAACGGTTCTTACACCGTCACCGTCAGCAAGAGCGGGTTCAACTTCAGTCCATCGAGCCTGCCGGTCACGGTAAACGGAGCTAACGTCACCGGGCAGAACTTTACCGCGTCGGCAGTGCCACCGACTACCTATAGCATCTCGGGAAACATCAGCACCGCCGCCAATGGATCCGGAGCAACGGTCACGCTCGGCGGCGCAGCCAGCGCCACCACCACTGCCAACAGTTCCGGGAACTACACGTTTACCGGCCTCGCCAACGGTTCCTACACCGTCACCGCCAGCAAAAGCGGGTTCACATTCAGTCCATCGAGCCTGCCGGTGACGGTGAACGGAGCTAACGTCACCGGGCAGAACTTTACCGCGTCGGCAGTGCCACCGACTACCTATAGCATCTCAGGAAACATCAGCACCGCCGCCAATGGATCCGGAGCAACGGTCACGCTCGGCGGCGCAGCCAGCGCCACCACCACCGCCAACAGTTCCGGGAACTACACGTTTACCGGCCTAGCGAACGGTTCCTACACCGTCACCGCCAGCAAAAGCGGGTTCACATTCAGTCCGTCGAGCCTGCCGGTCACGGTGAACGGAGCTAACGTCACGAGCGAGAACTTTACCGCGTCGGCGGTGCCACCGACTACCTATAGCATCTCGGGAAACATCAGCACCGCGGCCAATGGATCTGGAGCAACCCTGACCCTTAGTGGCGCAGCCAGCGCCACCACCACCGCCAACAGTTCCGGTGCCTACAGTTTCACCGGCCTCGCCAATGGTTCCTACACCGTCACCCCACGCAAGAACGGGTTCAACTTCAGCCCATCCAGCCTGCGAGCAATAGTGAGCGGAACTAACGTCACGGGAATGAACTTCACAGCCTTCGCAGGGAGTGTCATCACCATCGGTCCTGGAACGGTGATTCAGAGCGTCGTTGATGCCAATCCCGCGGGTACGACATTTGTATTCCAACCAGGTACCTATCGTCTGTCGAGTCCGATCATTCCCAAGAATGGGGACAGCTTCATCGGCGAAACCGTTTGCGCGCCTCCCGCGAGTTCCTGTCCGGCTATCTTAAGCGGTGGGAGAGTGATTGGGAGTTTAGCTGCATACGACGGAGCGAACTACGAAGTCACTGGACAAGCACAACGGGGGGTTCAGCAATACACGAATGAATGTGAACCTGGCTGGTTAGGCTGCTTCTATCCTGAAGATTTGTTCTTTGATGGTGTACCGCTGCAACATCTGTACTCAGCCTCACTACCGACCATCTTGACTGGCCAGTGGTGGTTTGACTATACGAACCACATTATTTACTTTCACGATAATCCAAGCGGCCACGTGGTCGAGACCAGCGTTGTACCGACGGTGGCCAGAGTACTGCGTGGGCCAGGGGCAAACAACATCACATTTCAATATCTGACCATCGAGGAATTTGCTGTTCCGATTGAACAAGGGGCTATCGACCCAACGGACTCCGGCGGTGGAATTCAAGGCGCGAGTCTCGATTGGGTGGTCGAGAATTGTGAGCTTCTGTTGAATCACGGAATCGGCGTACATATAAATTACGGCACACAAATTCTTAATAGTTACGTTCACAACAACGGACAAATGGGCATTGGTGGCGGGACGAATTCAGACGCGGTCCAATCGCGGATCGTGGTTTCGGGCAACACGATCACTTACAACAACTATGCCCACGTAGTTCCCGACTTTGGGGCGGGTGGAATCAAGTTTGGCGACACCCTGGGTGCGGTCGTTCGGGGCAACACCGTCAGCTACAACGGAGGAGCGGGAATCCATTTCGATGCCTCCAGCTCGAGTCCGCTTATCGACGGCAACACCGTGACAGATAACGCTAGCGGCAGTGGTGCTGCATACGAAATCAGCATTGACTCAGCGATTGTTCGGAACAACGTTCTGTTGAGAAACGCGCTGCCGGGTACGGTTCCAGTCTCGGCCTCAGATCTAGGCTCCAACGCTTCGGTGGGCGTCAACGCGTACTGCAACGTAGTTGAAATCCCCGCGGCCGCCGGAGCCAACGGAATCCTGGTTGCCGCATCCCAGCGAGGCTACAACACAGTTCCTCCGTATGAATATCTGGTGAGCACGGGCAACAGCGTCCATCACAATACGGTCATTTGGGATGCCGGCGCCAATGGAGGCTTCGGGTATGAGCAGCATGATGCGGCGAATCAACCTGATTTCTGGTCCGACAACACACCGCCCGACTACAACACATACCATCTGCCTACCCTGTCGGCAGCCCATTTTCTCTATGACAACAACAATTCGGAGGAAAATCAGGGCAAGACGTTTGCTGAATACCAAGCTGCCGGTGCTGATATCCATGGCACCGCTGACACGAACTACACCAGCGGCTATCCTACGGTGTCGATCACATCTCCTGCTGACCAATCATCAGTTGCCAATCCGGTGACGGTTGCGGCCACAGCATCGGACGCGAGCGGAATCAGCAAAGTGGAGTTCTACGTGGACTGGGCCTTGCAGACGACGGTGACAAGCGCGCCATACGGTTTCGACTGGACCGACGCGACCAGCGGATCGCACACCGTCGCAGCAATGGCCTATAGCAATGCGGGCATTCGGTCTTGCTATGCAGTTACGCTTAACGAACAGTGACCTGTTTGCAGATGACGTCAATTTAAGCCAATCGCAGAGTTCTTTTATCACTCGGTCCGCCCTCAGCACGATGGCCAGTTTACGCGAGCAAACCCATTTCCGGAATGACGCCTGGGCTCAATGAGACATTATGTCTTTCGAATATGGCAGCCCATCCCATGCCTGCCAGAAGGAGTGCATTTCCTCCGGCAGGCCCAGAGAGACGCGGATGTATGTGTCAAAGGGCGGGAAGGGGCGCCCGATCAGGATATTACGCTGGCGAAAAAGCTGAATCACGCCGCTAGCAGGATGAAAGACATTCATCATTACAAAGTTGGCGTGCGAATCGATGGGCTTCAACATGCGTGCCAGGGCTGCATTGAAAAATTCCTGGCGATCATCCGTATTGCGTTCAATAGACTCGTTCAGCCCGTCGGAGTCGTTCAGTGCGGCTACAGCGGCCTGGGAAACGACGGCATTGATGCTGTCTTCAGTGGCAAACTTCCGCATCTGCTGAACAAGTTTCGGCGGGGCCACCGCGTAGCCGAGCCTCAACCCAGCCAGCCCGTAGACTGTTGAAAATGTCCGAGCCACAATGACTCTCTCGTCGTCTAGCGGATGATCGATGAACGAGGCATACGCCCCGGACTCTCCGGCATAGTGGTGATACGCCTCGTCGATGATGACAAGAGTGGATGTGGGAAGCTTGCCTATGAAAGTTTCGAGATCTTTACGAGGAGTGAGGGATGCGGTCGGATTGTTAGGGTTGCAGATGTACACAAGAGCGGTCGATGTAGTGGCATGCGCCAGCATGCTGCCAAGATCGTAGGAGAATGCCGGAGCCAGGCGCACTGATATGACTCCTGAGCCTGCGGCGCGCGCGTAATGTTCCATGGCTTCGAAAGTGGGAGAAGCCTGGATCAGTTGCTTGCCTGCTCCCAGGAAAGCGAAGGCGGCCACACGGAGGATTTCAGTAGATCCGCAGCCGAGAAGGATTTGCTCCGCCTTCACTTTGTGGCTACTGGCGATTCGCTCCGTCAGCGAATCGTATTCGCCACGGGGATAACGGTTGGCGCTGCCGATGCAAGACTTAATGGCATCGGCCACTTTCTTCGATGGACCGTAGGCGTTTTCATTGCTATTGAGGCGGATCAGGCCGTCATCCGGCTGGAGTCGAGAGGGCTCGAAAATGGCAGCGCGGGAAGCGCCCAGCGTGGGACTGTGTATGGTCGCGCCAACGGCAGCACTAGCGCCGATCAATCGAAGAAAGCCTCTGCGCGATGTGGTCATAGGTTCTGTTGCATCAAAATTCCTGTCAACGTCTAAGGAAGGCTGCAGGGATTTGCTCACGGGAAGCCGAACGCCGCTCTGGCGATATCGCCCCTCGAGAAAGAGAACCTGCCAGGTCTACAATCGCTTATTGCTTCGTTAAGGTCCCCGTTCCCGCATCCGTTTCGCATCTGCCGGTAGCACTTCCGTCCAAAATGTAGGAGGACTTCAGAGTGGTCCCAGTCTTGTCGATTGTGCCCCGCACTGTAATGTCGTCCCCTGCCTCATTGCTGCCGGCGAGGATAATCTCCGAACCCGTTACCTTTATCTGAAGTTGCGCGTCTTTCAGGCAACCAGAATTCAAGGTAGAGCTGCCGATTAGCTGTCCGTGCGAGTCTTCATGAACGACCACGGTCATCGCGAAGGAACCGGCATTTGCATCCCTCGAAACAAAGATGCCGGACCATATCCCTCTGAGGTCGATTCGAGCTTTCGAAGTCGGGCCGGCAGCGGACGCGGTTGACGCGAGAGGGCCCGCGGCCGGCCTCCGGGCGTCACGGGATTCGGGCTCCTCGAGGTCAACGGTTCCAGTTGGTACGTGTGCCTGCCCAATTTTGTCCGATATAGACTGGGTCACCGCCATGGACGATTGCGAAGCGACGATTGCCGAGCCTGAAGAAGCCGTCGTCATTTGGATGAACGGAGCCACGGAAGGGACCCCGGAACTGTTCAAGAGGAACAACATGTAGTATCCCGGCGGAGCTATATTGCCGTTGGGAGGCGCAGTCACCGTCAGAAATCCCTCCCCAGCAGTGAACGACAGCACCACCTCACGCTGGTCCATGCCGAAAGCGTGCGTCACGGTTCCGTTACGTACCAGGACCACCCAGGCAATACTCGTAGCATCTGGAGTCGTCACACTGAAGGTGTTGCCATAAGAAATCGAACCTGGAGCGTTGGTGACTGAAGGCCGTGTCGCCATCGTACCGTCCGGGTTGAAAAGGTATGCCGGTTGATAAATCTCCATGTGGTGCTCGTAGTTGCCTAGCGCAGGATTGCCGCCGGCCACCCAAACCGTAGCATCCGGAAGCAGCAAAGCAACGGAGTGATACAAGCGCGGAAAAGCATTCGCACCGGCCGGTGAAAAAGTGTTGGTTGCCGGGTTGTAGAGGTCGGCATTCAAGCTGGCGGTGCTCGCATCTTCATTATTCAGAGAACCACCCAGCGCCAAAACGTCGCCGGTTGGCAGGAGCACCGCATTCATCTCAATGCGTGATTCGCTCATGTTTGGCCCATAGACCCATGCCGGCGTCGGAGCGCCCATGTCGATGATCTCCGTCGTATTGGTGGCGGGATTGCCGCCGCCCAGGATCATCACCCGGGGATCGTAGTTGTTCGCCGGCGTTAACGGCAGCAGAACCGAACTGCCGTACACGCGGGATCCACCGTAATTCGTGGTGGCCAAATTCGTGTTCCAAGTCATCGTCGACGGATTGAAGAGCTTAGATTTGGGTGTCGCGCTGGAGTAGAGCACTGTGCCATTGGGCAGAAGGTGCAGCCGCGGATAAAGATCGGGAGTAAAAGGCGCGACATACGGCGTACTCCAGCCCGAGCCCTCGGTGAAGAACTCGACTGAAGTGTTGGTGCTGCCGGTCTCGGTCAGTCCGGAAAAAGTCATAATCGTCCCATTCGCCAGAGTCAACACTGTGGGATACCAGCGTCCCTGCGCCATATTCCGAAGATTGGTAAATGTGTTTGTCTCCGGATCGAAGATTGCCGCCTGCGGCAGGCCCATGAACGGGTTGTACTGCAGGTTGCCACCGGCGATCAGCACCGTTCCATCCTGCAAAAGTGCCATACCGTTGCAAAACATATCCCATGAAACCGTAAATTGGGTAACAACTTGCCCAGTAAAGGGATTCACCAGCAATGCCCCCGAATTATTTGATGGCCCGTACGGCGGGCCCGACGGACAACCCGAGATGTTGGGCGCGCAGTTTCCCGAGCCGGTAACTATCAGCACCTCGCCGTTACTCAGCAGCGCCGTATGGATGGGATTGATAGGCATGGTATTTGTCAGCGTGGTCCACTGCCCGACCGCACTGGGCGACCCCACCGTGAGGGTTCCCAGCCCGGCGATATTTCCAAGGCTCGCGTTAATGCTCGTCTGACCCGCAGTCAGGCTCGTTGCCAGCCCGCCTGAGGACACTCCTGCCACACTCGGGGCAGAGGAACTCCAGGTTGCGATCCCTGTTAAATTCTCCGTGACGCCACTCACATAGGTTCCGGTCGCGCTGAATTGTGCTGTCTGCCCTGTAGCGAGCGAGGCAGTCGCTGGCGTAATCGCAATCGAGACCAGCTGGTCTTGCACGGTCAGGGTCGTCGAGGCAGCCAGTCCACCATAGCTGGCGGAGATTGCGGTCGTGCCCGATCCTATGCTGCCAGCCAGTCCCAAGGAGGTGGCGCTCATCGTGGCGACAGTAAGAGCAGATGAGGTCCATTTTGCGGTGGCAGAGATGTTCCCCGATGTGCCGTCGCTGTAAATTCCCGTGGCTGAAAATTGTTGACTGCCTCCGACGGTTACGGAGGGGTCTTGCGGGCTGATCTGAACTGCAGTCAGAATGGCAGTGGTGACCGTAAGGTTGGCTGTTCCAGTCACCGGCCCCAATGTAGCCGTGATCGTGGCCGTGCCCGGGCCCACGCAGCTTGCTGTGCCGCTTGAGGTGATGGTTGCCACCGCTGAAGATGAAGTGCTCCAACTCACGTACGTTGTCAAACTCCGCCGGCTTCCGTCGCTGAACGCACCAGTCGCCGTAAATTGCTGGACGATGCCTGAGGCAACGCTGGAAGTCGCCGGGCTGAGGGCTATCGACAAGAGAGTGGCTGAATCCACGGTTAGCTGGGCGGAGCCGCTTACTGAACCGGAAGCCGCCACAATCGTCGTCTGACCGGAACCCACGCCGGTGGCGATTCCGTTGGGGGCGATGGTTGCAACTGCTGGTGTAGAACTTGTCCAGCTTACCGACGCGGTCAGGTTCTGTTGGCTGCCATCTGAGAAAGTGCCAGTCGCCGTAAATGATTGCACTGCTCCAACCGGCGTTGAAGGATTCTGCGGATTCACTTGAATGGAAACCAGACTGGGCGTCACATTTAGCGTGGTTGAGCCTTGAACCGAGCCCAGCGCGGCCGAAACCGTAGTGCTTCCGGTTGCGATGCCCGTTGCCACCCCGCTCAGGCCGATCGTCGCAACATTTATGTTGGTGGTGCTCCAGTTTGCCGATGTGGTCACGTCATGCGTCGTGGCGTTGCTGTAGGTTCCGACCGCATCGAACGGGAAGGTCAGTCCGGGAGCAAGATTGGGGTTCGTGGGGTTGATCGCGATCGTTTGCAGCGCGGGTTTGCACATTCCGGCGCTGAACGCGCCGTAGATCTGGCGAATTTGCGCCGCTGTCAGGGCTTTATTGAATACTGCGATTTCATCCATTGAGCCGACGAAGGACGGCTGCTGCCCACCCAGGTACGCGCCGAATGCGACTTGCGGATTCCAGGAAACATTAGCATCGGCAACGTCCTCCGCCACTAGGCCTCCGTTCAGATACACGCTGATGTTGATTTCAGAATTTGACGTGGCGTAAGTCAGGGCGACGTGATACCACTGATTTGGGTTCACCTGCCCGACTGACTGGAAAGGCAAGTTCCCGAACTCCCAGTCCAGATTTCCTCCCGAGTCGACCTGGAAACCGGGACCCTGGTTCCGTCCTCCGGCGGAGCTTCCGGTTAGGGCTCCTCCACCCGTCGACATGAACCAGAACATCAGGGTTCCGGCAGTAGGTGAGTAGACGGGGGAATTGACCAGCACCGAACTGCTATTCCCCGTGAACGCGAAAGCCTGGGCCACTTCACCACTGACTTGGGCACTGCTGTTCTGGAGTGTTCCCGAGTTGTTGCCTGCCAGGTCCACAACGTTTCCATCTCCCGTCCACCAGTCGGTTAAACCGGCTGGGGGCACGGTGCACGCAGGCGGGGAGACGGTGAGAGTTGTGCTGCCCGTTAAAGACCCCAGGGATGCTTTGATGGTAGTGCTCCCGGCAGAGGAGGCGCTCGCCAACCCAGAGGGGCTGACCGTAGCAACGCCGGGTGCAGAAGACGACCACAATGCGGCGCTGGTCGAGTCATTCGTGGTGTGGTTGCTGTAATGGAGGATAGCGGAGAACTGCTGATAAGCACCCGCCGGTTGAGTGGGCTGCCCCGGGGTTACCACGATCGAGGTCACTGCCGGCTCGACAACCTGAACTGTGGCTTCGAAGGTATCTTTTTGGTAGCCGGTAACCAAGATTATCGCCTGGCCGGGGGCCGCAGCCTGCACCATCCCCGTAGAACTTATTTGCGCATATGAAGGGACAGAGGACGACCAGTTCAGAAGGTTGGTGATGTTGAGGGTTGACCCGTTCGCGAAATTTGCTGTGGCGGTCAACTGTTCCTGAGTCCCGGCGAACAACGTGGAATCGGCCGGCGTGACTGAAATCGTGGTGAGACCGGGCAAGCCGCCCGTGCCTGCCAGGTTTATCACCTGCGGACTTGTGCCTGCGTTGTCGGTAACCATCAGGTTCCCCGCTATGGCGCCGAGAACGGTCGGGGTAAACGTAACAGAGATCGTACAGCTCAATCCTGCTGCCAACGTACTGGGTGATATCGGACAGGTGGACGTTTGCGCGAAATTACTGGAAGTCGAGATGCCTGTAACGCTCAAAGGCACGGTCTGAAGATTCTTGAAGGTGAAGGTCTCAGCGGTACTGCTGGTATTCACCAGTTGGACTGGGAACGTCCACGCTGCCGGCGAGAAAGACACGGGAGCAATGCCAATGCCATTCAGTTGCATCGTCTGAGGCGAGTTCGCCGCGCTGTCGTTCACAGTTAACGTTCCGGTGGCGGCCCCAACCGCAGTGGGCGCGAACGCAACCAGGATGATGCAGGTGGCTCTTCCGGCTAAAGTGTTGGGCGGAACTGGGCAATTGTTGGTGGCGGTGAACGGGCCAGAGACTGCGGCGCCCGTAAGCGTCACTGGCACCGTCAGATAGTTCGTGACCACGACATTGTGCGCCGATCCGACCGTGTCCACGGCCTGATTGCCCAGGCTGTAGCTGGCCGGAGAGAGGGTTACGGGAGGAACCCCTGTTCCACTCATCTGGACAGTTTGTGGGCTGGTTGAAACGTTATCGTTCACCGCTAAACTGCCGGTTTCGGTACTCAAAACTGTGGGTATAAACGTAACGCTGATCTGGCAGGTCGCTCCTGCTGCCAGGGTCTGTCGCGCAATCGGACATTTGGAAGTTTCCACGAAATCCCCTGACGTCGTGATGCTGTTGATCGTCAGGGGAACCGCCTGTGTATTGGTGAGTATGACGATTTTGGGCGTGCTGGGAGTGTTGATGGTGATGTTCCCGAACGAGAGGGTTGTCTGATTCAGAGTCTGAGCCCTCGAAGCGAGAGCTGCCGCAAGCAACATAGCCAAGAGGAGTACGCCCTGCGGACAAAATCTAGTCATAAGCCTCGGTCTAGTCATCAAACGCATGACAGTCAGGACGTTCCGATTTCAGCGATGGATGTATGTTTCCGCGCGTCAGGCTGCGCGGAGCCTACTGGGGGAGGGCTAAAATATACCACCAGATCGGCGTGGGATGGGAGTAAACCTGTGAAAAACAGAGGAATTGCCTGCCAGCGCAAAGGTCTCATCGAGACACGCTTCTCCTAAAAAACAAATCCTCCGGCATCCGAGCCGGAGGATTGTCCATTTCTGACCTGTCAAAGTAGCCCGATCCGCCTGGATCAAACCACCGACGAGGTTTCTTAGTTCTTCGTCAACGTGACCGCAAAGCAGGAACGGATTCCGGCATTGCTGTAAGCCATGGCAGCCACCGTATGCGTTCCGACGGTCGCGCTGGTCCAATCGAAACTGTAGGGTGAACCTGCGACGGTCGTCGCCAGCTTCCAGTCAACATAGAACTCGACCCGGTTGATTCCGCTCTTATCCACTGCAGTAGCAGCCACCGTGACAGTACTTGCAAACGACGACTGGTCCGCCGGAGAGGTAATTCTCACCGTCGGATAGCCGCTGGTGTAGTTCGCATCCGCGGCGCCGTGGATATCAGCACCGGCGGCTTGATATTCAGAGAAGGTTTTGGCACGATTTTCCTCCGAATTGTTGTTGTCGTAGAGAAAATGGTACGCCGAGAGGCTGGGCAGATGGTACGTGTTGTTGTCCGGCGGTGCGTTGTGGGACCAGAAATCGGGTTGATTTGCCGCATCGTGCTGTTCATACCCGAAGGCTCCATTCGCGCCCGCATCCCAAATCACCGTATTGTGATGGACGCTGTTCCCAGTGCTCATCAGATATTCATACGGAGGAACAGGGTTGTAGCCGCGTTGGGATGCCCCGACCAGGATTCCATTGGCTCCAGCGGCTTCCGGAATTTCCACCACGTTGCAGTACACATCGACGCCCACCGACGCGTTGGAGCCTACGTTTGAGACCGAGACCGGAACCGTACCGGGCAGACCGTTTCTCAACAGGATGTTGTTCCGGACCAGCGCGGAGTTCACACTAATTTCGTATGCTGCGCCACCGCCGCCATAGTTTCCGACCACCGTGTTGCCATCGATGTACGGACTCGAACTCGAGGCATCGAAGTGGATGCCCGTCCCTCCGTTGTAGCTAACAATATTGCCGCGAATCACGGCTTTCGCTGTGTCACCGAATTTGATTCCGCCCGCGGCATAGTCGGGAAGCACGTGGGCATAGTTGTTATGCGTGATCGTGTTGTCCTGAATAATAACACCAGAGGGAGCTAACGAATCCGTGCCGCCTCCAATTCCTAACATGCCATTATTGTGGAGGTAGCTGTTATGAACCTGGGTTCCGAAACTAATTCGCACTCCCATCGCATGATTGTCATACAGCTCACAATCTTTGACGACCCAGTTCAAGCTCGAAGACTGATTTGGCTCACCATTCGTAGGCTGCACCGCCCCTCGCTGAATCGGACTAGCGAATTCTTTGATGGTGAGATATTGAATTGTGACGTTGTTAGCCAATGACTGAAACGCCGTATCCAATACGCTGGTCTCGACGGTTTGGCCAGCAGGGTTGTCGTGGAAATATATAGTGTGAGTCGCGTAGTCGAACCACCACTGCCCGGGCCCGATGGCGGGCATTGAGGTTGCGTAGAGGTGCTGATAGGGCACGCTATCGAAGAACAGATCCTCCGGGCGATTGCAGGCAAGAAATCCCGGTTCACACGCGTCGGTGGGCTCAGACATAATGCCTTGCTGCGTCTGGCCGGTGACCTGGTAGTTCTTGCCATTGAAAGTCGCCAGATATCCGACCCTTCTAGACCCACTGAGGATCGCCGGGCATGAGGTCTGCGGGGGAGCGCAAGCCGTTTGACCGATGAAGCTGTCCCCATTCTTGGGAACGATGTGCTCGACCAAGCGATAGAGGCCAGGGTAGATGAGGAATGTAGTTCCGGCGGGATTGGCGGCCACCACGCTGGGGATGTCCTGTCCAGGATGAATCTCGACTGTGGCAGCCTGGCTTACCGCTACAGCCAAGCTGCAAAAAGCAATCAAAGCCAATATCGTGAAATTTCGACGTGGCACAAAACAAAGAGTTTCAGCAAACATCGCTTTACCTCCCCGGGGGGGAATTTGTGGGGTTTCTCAGCCATGGATAATTGAAATGCTGACAAATGCCGGAAACCCTGCAACCCTTATATTTCACCCCTTCCTATCCGAGTAGGTCTCGATGGTACATGCCCGATTTCCAATTGCCACCGTGACCCAAAACCCAAAAACTGACACAGAGGGGATTAGAGGTAAGCTGGGGCAGGAGTCCGGAACAGGAGACAAGGACGATGCCCAAGAAGGCTCACACGGAAGAGCAGATCGTGGCGGTACTACGGCAAGTGGAGGCGGGAGCGCGAGTGGATGACGTTTGCCGCAAGGTGGGGATCAGCCAGGCGACCTACTACCTCTGGAAGAGGAAGTATACCGGGGTGGGAGTGAGCGAGTTGCGTGAGCTGCGGCAATTGCGGGAAGAGGTGGGGCGACTGAAGCGGTTGGTGGCGGACTTGAGCTTGGACCGGCAGATCCTGCAGGAGATCGTATCAAAAAAGCTGTAAGGCCTCG
>JBAPPL010000019.1:0-58447 GCA_049280095.1 Candidatus Sulfotelmatobacter sp.
TTCACCTCCAAAGAATGCATCTGCTTCAACGTCAAAGTGCTCGACGAGCACGTCCCGGTCGCCCTCGATATTCTCACTGATCTTGTGCTGCATCCCACCTTCACTCCTGAGGACATCACCCGCGAGCGCGGCGTGATCCTGGAAGAAATCAAAATGGACGAGGACAATCCCGACTACCTGGTCCACGAAATCTTCACCCAGAACTTCTGGAAAGATCATCCGCTGGGCAAGCCGATTTTAGGCACAAAAGAAACGGTGAAGAAATTCGAGCGCGAAACCGTGCTCGACACTTATTCCCACCGCTTCGCTCCCGGCAACATCATCGTAGCCGCCGCCGGACATCTCGACCACGACCAGTTCGTCGATCTTGTCGTCAAACACTTCGAGCACCTGAAGCCCGCGAAGAACGGATTCCACTCACCCGAACCGAAGATCGTCCCCCGCATCGTGCTACGCAACAAGAAAGCGCTCGAGCAAGTGCAGCTCTGCATCGGCGTGCCGGCCTATCCCATCGCCCACGAGAAACGCCACGCTGGCTACATTCTCAACACCCTGCTCGGTGGAGGCATGAGTTCCCGACTGTTCCAGAATATTCGCGAGCGCCAGGGCCTGGCCTACTCGATTTATAGCGATCTCAATCCTTACCGCGATACTGGCTGCATGGCCGTCTACGCTGGAACGTCGCTGGCATCGGCGACCAAAGTAGTAAAAGCAGTGGTCAGCGAATTTCATAATTTGAAGACCGAGTCCGTGCCTGCGGAAGAACTGCGCCGCTCCAAAGATCAACTCAAAGGCAGCCTGATGCTCTCGCTCGAATCAAGCACGGCCCGCATGTCAAACCTCGCCCGCCAGGAAATGTATTTCGATCACTTCCAGGACCTGGACGAACTCATCGAAAAGATCGAAGCCGTAACCGCAGATGATCTGCAGAGCCTCGCCCAGGAGTTCTTCAAAACCGAATCGGTAGCCGTTACTGCGCTAGGCAATCTTAGCGGATTGAAGATCTCCCGCGACCAGCTGACCTGCTGAACAGGATCGCACGAAGGCATGCCGCTTTGAAAGGGCGCGGCTTCAGCCACCCGCCTTGTCTTTGGCCGGTGTCTGGTGCACTCCGATATTGCCGACGACTGTCATCCTGAGCAGAGCCGTTTTTCAGGCGTAGCGAAGGATCTCCCTCTTAGCCGGCCCAGCGCGTAAGCTAAACTGCAGCACTACCTTCATCCCCGGTTATCGATTCTTCCCACCTTCCTGATGTAACTTTGCCCGCGCCGGCTCATCTCACCTTAAGCCTGCAGGTGAAGACCTGCCGGACGACCTTACTAGCTAGTCACAAGGAGAACATCATGAAGAAGACTCTCGGCTTGACGCTCGCCTGCATCTTGGCCGCTTCGATGGCAGCCTTCGCCCAGTCCAGCGGGAATTCGATGCAGCAAGACAACATGAAGCAAGACACCATGAAGAAAGACGACTCGATGAAGAAAGACGACAGCAAGACCACCGCTAAGCCCAAAACAGCCAAAAAGGCAAAGACCGCGAAGAAGGCAGACACGATGAAGAAAGACGACAGCATGAAGAAGGACGACACGATGAAGAAAGATGACACCATGAAGAACGATGAGATGAAGCCCAACTAGTTCGTCGTCTGGAATGCCGGCGCGGGTTGATAACCCGCGCCTTACCGTTTTGCTAATGTCCCGCCGTGGTCAGAACTTCGTCTTGGTCTTCTTCCGCCTCCGCCCGAACATTATCTGCAGCCTTGCCCCCGGGATGCCCCGTCAGCCCCGTCTTCAGATACTGCCGTAAGCACCGCGTGCAAGGCACATACCCATCCCGTATCGCTTCTTTCGCAGTCGTCGTCCGCTCCGAAGCCTTGTCATGGATGAAAGGACATCCCGGCACGTGAAACAGCTTCGATCCATCCGAAACCACCACTACCAGATCGGGAGGGATATTGTTGGCAGGTTCCGCATGGTGCGACCTCATAAAACGCCCACCAGTCAGCGAGTTCGTCAGCATCACACCTCCGGCGATCAGCAGGAGAGCCGCCACCGGCACCAGCCACGCCGACCAACTCGACCATCCTCGCCCGCTCCCCGCAGCATTCTTCACCAGCCGCTTCTCCAATCGCTTCTCCAGCCTCTGCCCAAAGCCGGCAGGCACCTCGAGCATCCGTTCGTCCCCATAAAGCCGCACCACATTCCGCGTCCCCACCAGCACCGAAGCGCAGTGTGCACATGTGCGGAAATGCTCGTCCATGGCTGAGCGCAGCCCCGCATCGACATCCCCATCGACGTAATTCGAAATCTCGCGCCACACCTGTTCGCAGTTCAACATGCTCTCGTTCTCTACCATGGCTTGTTTCCCTTCTCGAATGGCAGCCGGCTGAACCAGCCCTGCTCCCATCCGGCGGCCAGCAGATCGCGGAGCATCAGCCGCGCTCGCAACAGCCGCGTCTTCACCGAAGCCACCGTAATGCCCAGCGCTTCGGCTGTCTCCTGAATGTTCAAATGCTCCATATCACGCAGCACAAAGACTTCGCGATACTTCCGGTCGAGAGTGCCCAGCGCCTCCGCCAGCCGTTGCCGCACTTCCTTGCGCTCCAACGCTTCCGATGGAATCTCGCGCCAGTCGGCGAATTCCCGTGGAGCATATTCGCTTTCTTCATCGCCAGAACGATGACCGTCAATGCCTTCCATCACGACAGTTCGCTCCCTTCGCCGGCGCATCAGGGCTTCGTTCACCGTGATCTGGATCAGCCAGGTGCTGAATCGCGCCTCAGCCCGGAATTGCCGGATGTTCGCAAATGCCTTCAGCATCGCTTCCTGCGCCGCATCCTCAGCGTCATGCTCGTTGCGAAGAATCGCCAGAGCCGCCGCGTAAACCCGCCGCTCATACGGCCGCACCAGCTCGTAGAACAATTCATGCTTCCCGCGCTGCACGCTCAAAATCAGATCGTGCTCGCGCGTGCCGCCGGTTGGCGCCGGGTTGTCGACGGTGATGTTCAAAGCCATTCTTGGTTCCGGTATCTTCTGGCTCGCCGGTTTCAGTACTCAGGATCTTTTTTCCAACCCGTGATCATGGAAACGAAATTGTTCCACCCATGCAGAATCACCATCACCAGATGCCCAAGCACAAAAAACAAAATCGCCCACATCACCGCGAAATGCCAGATGCGCGCGTAGTGAAATCCTCCCATCATCCAGGCGAGCCAGGAAAACTGAACCGGCTTCCACACCGCAAGTCCAGTCAGCACCGACAAAACTCCCAGCACGATCGCCGTCGTGTAAGCCTGCTTCTGCAACGGGTTATAAGCTTCGCGAACCGGCGGCTTTGGACCAAAGAAAAAATAATGTCGAACCATCGGCCACACGCCCGGAATATCACGACGCGCGAACAACACCTGCCGGTAGTTTCCGCTGAAAAGCTGGTAGCCCAGATAAAAAAGCCCGGTCGCCATGTAGATCCACATAAAGGTGAGATGCCATTGCAGCGCCCCGCCGAGCCATCCGCCAATGGCGAACGCACGCGGCCAGTGCAGCAAATCTTTCTGCGGAATCTTGGCTCCAAAGCTGGGAAAAGCCCGGAAAATCTGCAGCCCGCTCCCCACCATCACAAACAGCGACACTGTATTCAGCCAATGGCATAGCCGCACTACAAACGGATGCTCATAAACCGCCCGCCCCAGCACCACCGGCGCTTCTTCTTCCCCGTCGGCAGTCTTGCCTTTAGCCTGTATGATTTCGATAACTGCCCCGCTCATTCCCACCTCCGACGCGCACCCTAAGCTTCACAACCCGTAAAACCACGAATAGCCCTGATCTTCCCAGTACCCGACTCGATCCAGCACGTGCGAGACCTTCAAGTCAGTCAAATACTTGGCCTGCTTGTAGCCGATCTTGGTGGGGATTTGCAGTCGCAACGGCGCGCCATGCGCTCGCGTCAGCGGCTGCTCATACATTTCATAGCAAAGCAAAGTCTGGGGATGCAGCGCGGTCGGAAGGTCCAGCGATTCATAATAGTCGTCGGCGCAGTTCACTTCGATGAAGCGCGCCGTGGGATCCGCACCCACCATCTGTAAAAAGTCGGAAAGTCGTGCCCCGCCGAACCGCCCAATCACATCCCATCCTTCAACGCAAATGTGGCGGGTATTCTGCCGATAGCGCGGCAGCGCCTGCACTTGAGCCAACGTGTAGTCCCCAGGTTTCTGAACCGCGCCACTGACGGTCAGGGTCCAGTTTTCAAAGATCACTCCCGGATCGTCCACGTCATACCCGTTGATGGGAAACTTCGCAAACGGAGTCAGATCAGAATTGTCGAAAGTCGGCGCCAGATGGCTCGAGCGGAACAGCCGCGCCGAAGCCCAGTCGCTGAACCCCAACCCCTTCTTGAGTAACCCCTCCTGCAGGCTAGGGATGGCGAACGCTCCCAGCGCCAGCACCGGCGTCAGCTTAAGCAACTCGCGTCGGCCAATTTGCCGGAATTTCTTTTCGTCCACTTTACCTTCCTTGATTTTTCGATCCTCGCTTTTCATGAAATGGCCTTCACAGCAGCGGGGTTAGCAGGAACTATGTTCCGGCAAAAGGATTTACCTTCGTCCTGCAGAATGGGATTCACCAGAGCCTCCGAAAGTTTCGCCCCAGACCAGGTTTCTGACCTAGCCTACTGAGGGAATCATACCCTGCCAGACTTCGGTCAAGTCGCACGTTTTGCTGGCCTTTGTCTCGTTTTCGAGGCATACTAGCGATGCCCCAGCCCCCGGGGAGCGTGCCGGTCTCCACCATGTCGGATCTGAACGTCATCGCGAAGAAGGCCAACCATGCTCTGCTAGCGGATTCCGGTAAGAGTGCGCCGGAAGATCCCAAACAGCGCAGATTAATGGTGGGGTCGCTTTGTCTGCTTCTGCTGGCATTGGGCGTCGTGCTCTGGCACGATCGCGACTTCTGGTTCCCCGATGCGCCGGATGCCGAATCCGACCAGCCGGCCGAAAGCTCTCCCGCTGACCAGCCAGTTCCGGCCCAGCTTTCCAGGACAGCCACCAAACCAGCCACAGCTGCAAGATCGAAGCACCGGTCGAAACACCAAGTCGCGTCCGCCGTCCAGAGCCCAGGCCCATCTGATCCGGCCACTCCCGTAGCCATCACCTCTCGCACCGCATTGCCGCCGCTCGAAGTGGAGGTTGTCGCAGGCGATTCCCATCAGACCCTCCGGCCCGGCAGCAGTTCCGTGCGTGTGGATTTGCAACCGCGCGCCTCACCGCAAGCAGTAACTCAACTCGGCGCAACCGGTAACGTCGAGACCGCTGCGAATCTGACCACTAATGCCTCCGAGCGCGTCCGCATGTCCACTGACGCATCCGACATCGTGGCCCATCCCGTACGCCCTAACTATCCGCTGCTGGCGCGCCAGATGAAAGTACAAGGGTCTGTGATTCTGCAGGCGCTGATTGGTAGGGACGGAATCATCCAGAATCTGCGCGTGGTCAGCGGCCCGCATATCCTCGCTTCCGCAGCCCAGGATGCCGTGCGGCAGTGGCACTTCAAACCTCACCTGGAAGGCAGCGACCCGGTCGAAACCGAAGCCAAGATCACCGTCAACTTCACGATCTCAACGAACTGAGGATGATGGATCCAGGTTTTCGGCCTCAGGTCTTAGGCGAAACCCTAAGACCTCGCCTGAAACCGCCGGGAAGAGATCGAGCCGATCTAAGAATGTCTCCCCCAAAATAACGAGCGCCTCGAATCTCTTTCGAGATCGAGGCGCCCGGGCAGCCCTCCCCCAGAACTGCTCACCTGCGAAATTAACCTTGAGACGGGATTTTGCAAATGGCACGGTCGTGCCATTGGGCTGTCCCTTAAGTGCTATCCCCTTACCCAACCGCCTTTTCGCCTGATTTCAAGTAACAAGATTCCCGATTCTCGCCTCTGAAGCCCAAGCCGTTTTCTGCCGATGAACAAACCAGCAGAATTCCTGCGCCGACATGCCAGCCTTTCGCGATCCCGATACCTACCGCGACATCCTCGATGGCCTGCAAATCGGCGTGAGCGTGCTCGACCTGGAGAAAAAAATTGTCTTCTGGAGCGACGGCGCCGAACACATCACCGGTTACTCCCGCATCGATGTCCTCGGCCACGCCTGCACTGACAACATCCTTCTGCATTGCAACCGGAACAGTTGTGAAATGTGCAACGAGAAGTGCCTCATCGCCGCCGCCCTGCACGACGCCAAACCCGTGGAAGCGGTCACCTTCATTCACCACAAGTCCGGACATCGTACCCAAGTGCATACCTGGGCCATCCCTTTGCGGAACAAGCACGGCTCGATCATCGGCATCATCCAGACCTTTGAAGGCGAGTTCGCCATCGCTGGTCCTGATCTGAACGACCGGAACATGCGGGAGCGCGGCTGCCTCGACGACACCACCGGATTGCCCAATCAGGCCATGATGCAAGCTCATCTCCAGGAAACGCTGGGCACGTTCACCCAGCTGCAAATTCCCTTTGGTGTGGTTTGCATCGAAGTTCACGAGTTCGCTCAATTTCGCACCCGGAACGGGCAGGTCGCCTGCCGATCCATACTCCAGGTCCTGGCTCGAACCTTGAGAAATACTGTGTGGCCCACCGATTTTGTCGGCACCTGGAGTGAGAATCGATTTTTCGTGATCTTGAGCGGTTGCCGCGAAGATGCACTGCAAGCGGTCAGCGCCCGCATTCTCAAGATGATGGCCAGTGCCACGATTCAATGGTGGGGAGAAGAACTGTCAGTAAGCGTTTTGATCGGCTGCACCGGTGCTCGAACCGGCGACACCGTCGAATCGATTCTGGATCGCGCACAACCCGCGCTCGGCGGAAATCAGGTCGCCCTGCCCGCCCGCGCGGTCGCGGTTCCTGCCGCCAATTTGAGGTCGGGAAACTGAGCGAGACGAGTTAAATCATGTTCGCCATCATCGGCATCGTCGTGGTGTTCGGCTGTGTTGTGGCCGGCTATCTCATGGAGCACGGAAATCTCAGCGTCCTCATTCAGCCCGCCGAGCTGGTCACAATCGGCGGCGCGGCCATCGGAACCGTCCTCATCGCCAATCCGCTTTACATTCTTAAGCAGATCGCCGGCGGAATCGGCGGCGTCTTCGGCGGCTCCAAGTACACCAAACAGGCTTACATCGATTCCCTGAAGATGATGTACGACCTGCTCAACAAGGCCCGTAAAGATGGCCTCATGGCCCTTGAGAATGACGTAGAAGAACCAGACAAGAGTCCGCTGCTTTTGAAGGGCCCGGCCGTTTTCAGAAACCACCATGTCCGCGATTTTGTATGCGATTCCTTGCGCATGGCCATCACCGGAGTCGATGCCTTCGATCTCGACCAGATGCTCGACCTCGATCTTGAAGTTCATCATCATCAAGCTGGGCTGCCCACGGCCGCGCTCAACAGCATGGCCGATTCCTTGCCCGGCCTCGGCATCGTCGCCGCCGTCCTCGGCATAGTTATCACCATGGGCGCGCTCGGCGGCCCTCCCGAGGAAATCGGCAAGAAAGTTGCCGCCGCCCTGGTCGGCACTTTCCTCGGCATCCTTCTGTGCTACGGATTGGTCGGTCCTATCGCCGCCAACATGGTCAAACTTGCCGATGACGAGCACGCTTATCTCTACGTGCTCCGGGTCCTCATCGTCTCCTTCTTAAAAGGCACAGCTCCCATCATGGCGGTGGAGGTTGCTCGTCGGGCCGTTCCCGGTCACGTGCGCCCGTCGTTTAAAGAAGTCGAAGCTGCCTGCCGGAACAAAGGATCGTCTGAAGAAACCGCCGCCGCGCCCGAAGCTGCGGCTGACGCCGCGCCCGGCTAGAAAATACGCTGCCAACCTCTCATGGACAAGACTCGCCCCATCATCATTCTCAAGAAAAAAGGTGGCCACGGCGGCCATCACGGTGGCGCCTGGAAAGTCGCCTATGCCGATTTCGTCACCGCCATGATGTCGCTGTTCATCGTCTTATGGTTGCTCAGCAGCAGCAAGCCGGTGCAGGAGGCTGTGGGCGGCTACTTCCGCGATCCCAACGGTACGGCCACCAAGAAAGGATCCACTCAGGCCGGGGCGGCCGATAATTTCATTCTCACCAAAGACGACATGCCCAAGCTCAAGGATCAGCTCGAGCAAAAAATCCGCCAGATGAGCGACTTCGAAAAACTCAAAAGCCACGTCGAGATGACCGTCACCTCCGAGGGCCTGCGCATCGAACTCACCGAATCCGCCTCTGGAACTTTTTTTGACAGCGGCAGCGCCAAACTGAATGCCGACGGCCGCGAGTTGCTCATCACTCTCGCCCAGGAACTTGGCAAGTTGCCCAACACACTTTCTATCGAAGGCCACACCGATTCCAAACCCTATGCCCCGTCGGCGAACTACGGCAACTGGGAGCTCTCCACCGACCGCGCCAACGCCGCCCGCCGTCTCATGCAGTCGAACGGCATCGGGGCAAACCAAGTGACACAGGTCCGCGGATTTGCCGATCAGCGCCTCCGCAAACTCGATAGTCCACTCGACCCCGCCAACCGCCGTATTTCGCTGATCGTGCAATACATCGTAAAAAACGCCGATGACGAAGACGCGAAACCCGCCGTTCCAAACGCTGAGAAGAAACCCGGCGAAAGCCCTGCACCTCCTCCCGGCGATTCCCCCAAGAAGGAGTGAGACCGACCCAGCCAATCAGATAGAATCAGCAGCCCTGTTTCTTGACATACCAGGGTGCGCTTACCGTAAAGATGCGTTCATTGCCGCGCGCCAGAAGCACCCATTCGAGTAGCCGCCCACGCTGATTGTGCAGGAAATATTCGTACCATTTGTCCTCCACCAGCTCCGGTATGACCACGACAATGCTGCGATCGGGATTTTTCTTCGAAAGATCAAGAACAAATTGAACGATAGGAATAATCACAAAGCGGTAGGGGGAAGGCAGAAATCGAAGCTGCGGAGGTTCCTTGCCTTCCGCACGAAAAGGTTCGTCCACGTAGTGTTCCCAATCGTCTTGCAGCAATTCAGAATGCTCGGTGGGCTCCACGTGTAGCGCAATCACTTCTGGAGAAAGCCGCGCGGCGAATTCAATTCCCTGCCGCGTGATGTTGCTCCACCGATCGATGGCGATCACCGCGATCGGATGCTGGTTGAGACCCTCTGCATCCACGGGAATCTTGCACGAGGTGAGCATCTTCACGGAGTGGTAGTGCCGCCGGACCATGGAGAAGAAAACGATCGTCAGGGGAATGAAAAGCAGCGTGATCCACGCCCCTTGCGCGAATTTCGCAACCAGCACGACCGCCGTGGTAGTCCCGGTGACCAGCGCGCCCAGTCCATTCACCAGCGCGCTCTTCACCCAGCCGGGACCACGATTTTTCATCCAGTGCATCACCATGCCGGCTTGCGAAAGCGTAAAAGCCATGAACGCGCCCACGGCGTAGAGCGGGATCAGCCGGTCCGTAATGCCACCGAACAGGATGAGTACGCCTCCACACAGCAGCGCCAGAACAACGATCCCGTAGGTGTAAACCAGCCTCCGCCCGCGATACCCGAAAACGTGCGGCAGATAGTTGTTCTGCGCAATGGCCCGGCACAGCCGCGGAAAATCCGCAAAGGCGGTGTTGGCCGAGAGCGAAAGAACGACCAGGATCGACCCGATCGTCAGGTAATAAAAAATCCCTTTTCCAAAAACTGCAGCCGTCAGCATGGAGAGAACGCTCTGATAACCCGGCTGGCCCGGATCAGTCGCCGCAATTCCGTATACCTTCACCAGATAGGAAATTCCCGCCAGCAGCGCAGCTAACAGGAAAATAATCACCGTCAAAGTACGCTGCGCATTTTTTACGGTCGGCTCCCGGAAAGCCTTCACGCCGTTGCTAACCGCCTCCACGCCGGTCAAAGCTGTACAACCGCTGGCGAAAACCTTCAGCAGCAGCCAGAAGCTTACAACCGCCGTCATCGCCGGCGGTGGTGGAAGCGCCACAGCTGGCGTGGGATGCCCGCCGCTGAGCAGCACACGGAAAAGGCCCGCGACGATGGTGATGAGAAGAGTCCCCACAAACAGATAAGTGGGAACCGCGAAAATCGTGCCAGCCTCGCGCACTCCGCGAAGATTCAAGATCGTGATCACAATCAGGATCCCCACGCAGAGAGAAACAGTATGAGGTAGCAAGCCAGGAACCGCCGAGATCAATGCGCCCACTCCCGCCGAAATACCCACGGCCGCCGTGAGGATGTAATCGGCGAGCAGCGCGGCGGCAGCCAGCAGGCCGGCAGACGCGCCAAGATTGAAGCGCGCTACGGTATAGGAACCACCGCCGGAGGGATACGCCGCGATCGTCTGGCGATAAGAAAAGTACACAATCACCAGCAGCGTGATGATCGCCGCGCTGACGGGAACTATATATCGAACTCCAACCAGGCCAAGCGGAATCAGCAGGCTGAGCGCCGCTTCCGGACCGTAAGCCGCCGAGCTCAGCGCATCAAGGCCAAAGATCGGGATGCCCTGCGCCGGCCCGATCTCCTCCGCGCGCTCGTCGCTGGTCTTGATGGGCTTGCCAACAACGAGATCAAGTATGTTCATGCGGGATGGCGCTCAGTGGAGTGCTCACCTCGGGAAAACAGGATCTACTCCATTTGCCAGGTCGAGCACACACACGATAACATTGCCGGGATTTGCAATCAAAAATCGATCGCTCGCCAACGAATTGAGCCACGAAAGCATAAAGACTTGGATTTAGTCGGTAAGAATCAGAAACGGGCCCGTTACTTCAGGATTGCCCGCCATTCGCTGCTCGCAGCCTGCGCGCGCGCCGGCGGCGCCGAATATACAGAATCAGCATCATCACCAGCGCAATCAGCACCACACACGCCAGAACCGCCCAGACAATCAGCATGCGTATCGAATTGATCATGATGAATTTGCCGCTTCTGCTGTAAAACCCATTGAAGCTGAGGATCGCCGCCGGTAGCGCCAGCAAATCCTCTTTCGTCATTTGCAGGACATGTTCATTGGGGTGATATTGGGATTCCCATGGAAACGTCTCCCCATTAGCATCGAGTTCGATATGCCCGCCCAGGACGTAGCTGATCGGGCGCTCCCTCACGAAAGCCGCGACTCTTTCTGCGCTGGCAAGGTCGGCGTTCGCGTCGTCGATGAGAAGGCGGCCCGGCATTAAAAAATCGCCCGAAAAAAACAGCCCTGTATTCCGGTCGTAAAACGAGACTTCAGTCTCGCTGTGTCCGGGCGTCGGGATCACGTCGACGGTTCGATCGCCGAGATTGATCTGCGCGGTCCCGTTTGGCCAGTCGGCGAATTTGTAGTAGCTCCGCACGCTGTCAACGTCAAACCCGACCACCTGAACGTTAGGCAAATGCATAAACTGCCCATCGCCCACACGGTGGTCAAGGTGCCGATGCGTATGTACCACCAGCAGGGGCAACTTTGCGGCGCCGTCTCCAGGCAATAAATCCATCACCGTTTTCGCCAGTGGCATCTGATTCGCGTCTGCCACATCGCCGGTGTCAATCAGAAGCGCTCTCGTCGATCCAATCAGCAGGTACATGAAAGGCGCTTCGAAAGTAGCGCAAAGATTTTCCCGAAGGATGAATGTCTGCGGGTTATATGCGTGCACTTCGAGCGGTGGCTGCGGGCTGGCTTTGCAGCCCTTAGCGCCTTCGTTCCAATGAATGTCGATTACTCCGGGCGCAAGTTGCGACCGCGCGGACGAAGCCGCGAGTAGTATCCCGAGAACCAGCAGAGCGCAGTGTGTGTGTCGCATGATCGAGGCTATTTCACAAATGTCAGTCCATGCGGTACGGCATATTTGAAAACGTAAGCGTAGAGCATCACGATGATTCCAACGATAGAACACAGCGCCACCGAATGCCACGCTACGAAGCGGAAAATAACCCCTTCATTCCCCACTTGTTCGGTAGCGGCCGTGGCAATCGTGATCGACTGCGCGTCCACCATCTTTCCCATTACTCCTCCCGCACTGTTCGCCGCGCACATCAACACCGGATCAATGCCCAGCTGTTGAGAAGTAATTCGCTGCAAGCTGCCAAACAGCACGTTCGACGATGTATCGCTCCCCGTAAGCGCAACTCCCAGCCACCCCAGGAACGTCCCGAAGAATGGATACATCCATCCCGTGCGCGTGAACGCGAGACCCAGCACGGCGTCCAGTCCCGAATAGCGCGTCACGTAACCCAGCCCCAGCATAAATGAGATTGCAATCATCGCCAGCCGCATTCGCACCAGCGTCTTCCAGAAAATCTTCATCAACTGCACCGGGCCTTGTCCCAGCAGCAATCCGGAGACGATTGCGGCAAAGAAAACCGCCGTCCCGGTGGCCGAGAGCCAGTTGAAATCGTATCGCGCCGCCTCCGGCGTCGGCTTGGCAACGATCGGAGCCGCGCGTGAAATTGCGTTGTGCAAGAGAGGCACATCCCATCCTGCCGGACCCGGCCGCACCTTGCCATTCGGAAGCATCACCTTGAAAGCCGGCGTGGTTGCCTGGTTCATCGCCAGTTTTATCTTCGGCAATCCCCAAAGCAAAACAAACAGCGAGAGGATCGCAAATGGCATCCACGCCTTCAACACTTGTCCTGCGCTATAACTGCGCGGCTTTACATATCCGTCGAACTTCTCCGCATCCCATTTTCCGCCAAACTGGTCGTCAATCTCTCCCGTCGGCGGCGTAACCGCGGCCGGCTTGTCGTCATAGTCGAATCGCCAAATCTTCTTCGGCTTCCAGAATCGCAGAAAAATCAAAGCCGCGACAATCGAAACCACGCCTCCCATAATGTCCACAAGATTGCTGTCCACATAATTCGACCAGAAGAACTGCGTAAGGGAAAATGAAAGCCCAATCACCAGAATCGCGGGAAATACTTCAAAGGTTTCTCTCCAGCCGACCATCGTCCGTACCAGCCAGAAAGGAACGATCACCGCGGTGAAGGGAAGAATCCGCCCAATCATCGCGTTGATATCCGATTCCGGCAACCCAGCCACAGCCGCAAGGCTGTGAATCGGCGTTCCGATCGCGCCCCAGGCCACGGGCGCCGTATTCGCAATCAAATTCAATGCAGCCGCATGAAAAGGCCTGAACCCCAGCCCAATCATGAACGCCCCGGCAATCGCCACCGGCGCTCCAAAGCCCGCCGCTCCCTCAATGAAGGCACCGAAACAAAACGCCACCAGCAAAACCTGCAGCCGGCGGTCGGCGGTGATGCCGGCAATCGACTCCTTCATGATTTCAAATTGCCCGGTCTCCACCGAAATGTCATAGAGGTAAACTGCAGCCAGAACGATCCACGCGATTTTCAACACTCCGAACGCCACGCCATATGCAAAGCTCATACCGGCCAGCGCCGCAGGCATTTTGAAAAAGATAATCGCAACCGCTACCGCCGTCGACGCCCCGGCAATCGCGCACCAGTGCGGCTTCACCTTAAGCCCGGCCAGCAGCCCGAAAAGAACAATGATCGGAAGCGCCGCTACCAGCGTGGAAAGCCACCAGTGGCCAAGCGGATCGTAGATCTGAGTCCACTGCATAACCACCTCCCACGACGGAGTCAGCCAATTAACAATAGCCAAGATACAAAAGCATTGTCATCCTGAGAGAGCGCGCTCTTTGCGCGAACGAAGGACCCGGGCGAGCCGCACGAAGCGTCGCGCTCTTTGCGACGCATTAATCGTGCGTTCGGCTCGCTTCCTTGTCGAGCCCCGCTGCCACCCTCAACCCACTTCCCAACTCTTCGGCACATTCACATAAGACCGATCCAATTCCGCAACTGACGCGCACCCCAGCAGCCGCAAAGTCCGCTCCAGATCCGTTCGCAGAATCTCAATCGCCCGATCCACTCCAGCCTCACCCGCGGCGGCCAACCCGTATGCATATGCGCGGCCGCAAAGCACCGCCTGTGCTCCCATGCAGAGAGCTTTCACAATGTCGGCGCCGCGGCGAATGCCTCCATCCATAAATACTTCAATGCGGCCTTTCACCGCCTCCACCACTTCAGGCAACGCCCGCAACGAAGCCGGAACCCCATCGAGTTGCCGTCCGCCATGATTCGAAACCGAAATCGCCGCGGCTCCTACATCAATGGCATGGCGCGCATCGTCTCCCGTCAGCACACCCTTCACCACGATCGGTCCTCGCCAGATTTCCTGAATCCAGCGGAAATCAGCCCAGGTCGCAGTCGATTCAGCGAGAGCAGCGTTGATGTCCATCAGCGGCATCGGCCCCTTGCCCGGCACCACCACGTTCGGCAACAAAGGCACGCCCCCATCCAGCAAGAAACTAATCAGCCATCCCGGACGCAAAAGAATTTGCGGAAGATACGGAATTTTCTCCAGCGGTCCGCCGCTGATCAGTTCTTTCATCCCGTTGCGGTAATCGCGCTCGCGAATCCCCGACACCGGAGTATCAATGGTCACCACCAGCGCCGAGAAGCCAGCTACCCGCGCTCTTTCAATGCTAGCCTCAGCCGCCCCGCGGCCACCCATCAGGTAAAGCTGGTAGAAAACCGGTCCGGCGGAACCTGCCTTCACATCTTCCAGCTTATGTCCTGAAATCGTCGAAAGAATATAGCCAGTTCCCGCCCGGCCCGCGGCTCGCGCCGCCGCCACTTCCCCACCCGGATGCATAACCCGGCTGTATCCCACCGGTGCCAGCAAAAAAGGCAGCGCCAGATCGAGCCCCAGAACCCGAGTGCGCAAATCACACTTTGCAACCTCGACCGCATGCCGCGGCCGAAAAGTCACGTCGTTAAATATGCGGCAATTCTCCCGCAGCGTGACCTCGCCCTCGGCCCCGCCATCCAGGTAATCAAATACAGATTTTGGCACTCGCGCCCGCGCGATCGGCCGGAAGTCTTCGATGCACACAACCCGCGGCGACGCCACAGCCCGCGCAGCTCTCGTCATCTGCAATTCCAATCTCGCAATCTCTACTTTTGGAATCTTGAAGCAGCGCCGATATCCTACCACCAGCGCGAAAAACGGGGTACCCAGTCCAGTAACCTGCGAGACCCGAAAAACGCCCTATCGGCAACTAAAACCTCGGTACAATCATCTTTATAGTTGTGGGGGTACACATGTCGCTTGTCCGGCTTATCCGGAAAAGCAGCCGCGGTTTCTTTTCGTACCGTGCGGCGATCATGTGTGTCGCCGCTCTCGGCATCTTCTGGGGGCGCATTGCTCCGCCGAGCTTTTCGCACGCCTCCGTTACTGCCACCACCCGCGCGGACCATGATCATCGGCACTGTTTCGATCATGAAGATTCCCAGTGGGCCGCCACTCCGGGCGCCGCGCTGCATGCGCCGCCTCCGGTCGTTTCGCCTCAACCAATCCACGCTTCGGAATCTCTCGTCGAACTCGTGACGGATGGTTGGCATTTCAACCGCCCCCCTCCGATCAGCTAAGTACTCTTCGTCGACCTCAGCCCCACAACTTGCAGTGCCATTGGCTGCAAGTGAACTTCATCGCAACCAGATTTTGAGAATGACTACCGAATCGTCGCGATTCCAAAGGCCAGAATTACCGCGACTCCATAGGAGGTCCGATGCCAGTAACTGATACAAGCCGGCAAACCGTCGCTACTACCGCTACCACTCGCTCAGGCGTGGCCAGAGGTCCGGCATGGACGCGGGGGAACCCTGACTCGTGGCTCCTGGTTCTGGGCGTCGCGCTGGGTGTTGGAATCATCTCCTTCCTCGCCACCGAACTCATGCACTATCTGCTGGTGCCGGATTTGGGCCGCAGTCGCGAAAGATTCCTGGCCGAAGGTGTTTCCGCGTTCATCGTGACCTGCCTCATCACAAAGTTAGCCCAGATCACCCGTCGGCAACGTCAGCTCACCGCGGCCCGAATGCAAGTGATCGCCGAAATGAACCATCACATCCGCAACGCTCTAACCGCCATTTCCCTTTCCGCAGACGTCACCGACGACCAACACCTCATTCGTGTGATCTCCGAAGGAATCGACCGCATCGACTGGGCTCTCCGGGAAATCTTGCCCCGCGAAGTCCCCCTGCGGAAAGAACAGCGCCACAGACTCGGCTATTTCCAACACGGAGGAACGGATCCCCATGACCCACACGAAAATGACTGACATGAAAATTCTTTGCGTTGAGCACCATCCGGAATACATGGGTACCCTGAAGTACATGCTGGAATCAGCAGGCTATTCGGTAGTGTCGGCGACCACCGGCACCCAAGCTCTGCGCTTGCTCACAAACCGGGAAATCGACGGCGTCCTTCTCGAGTATGACTTGCCTGACGCCACAGGCACCGCCGTACGCGCGGAGATGAAGCGCATCAAGCAGGACGTCCCCGTTCTGTTGTTCTCTGGAGTCGGCAGCCAGACGCCATTCCTGCTTCGTTTTTTTGATTTATATCTTCGGAATCACGAACGACCAGAGAAGGTGTTCGAGGATCTGGATGCGTAGGAGCGAAAGTGGCTAGAGCTAGCTTGCTTTCAGCCCATTTGGAACCATAGGCAGTGAACGCAACCGCACGCCCGTCGCATCGAAAATCGCGTTGCCGATCGCCGGAGCCAAACCGACCATCGGACATTCCCCGGCCCCGGCCGACGGAATATCTTTGCGATCGAGCAGAACGGTCTCGAGCGCGGGTACATCGCTGAATCGCGGCACCCGGTAGCTCGAGAATCGTCCGTTCAGCACCCGCCCGTTTTCGAATTCGATCGCCTCAAAAAGTGCGCCACCAAGTCCCATAATGTTCGATCCCTCGATCTGATTCCGCAAATTGTCGGGATTGACGATGGCCCCGCATTCGAAAGCCGTAACCACGCGAACCACCCGCACGTCCCTGGACGTTCGATCCACTGCAACCTCAGCGCAGGTTGCCACATTTCCCATTTTCTCGAATCCGCCACCCATCCCAAACCCGTGCCCCGCGGCCTTCGCGCCTCCCCAGCCAAATTTCTTCGCTGCCGCCTGAAACACCGCGCGCAACCGTTCATTCTTCAGATTCTTCAGCCGGAACTCCAGCGGGTCCAGGTTCACCAGATGCGCCAGTTCGTCCATAAATGACTCCCGGGCAAAATGATTCGCCGTAGCCGCCAGCGCCCGGTATGAGCCTTGCCGCAACGGCGAGTGCGCGGCGTGAAATTCGATTCGCTGGTTTTGAACATCGTAATAAGTGCGAATCCCTGCCGAGCCGGAATTGTAGTTATGAAATTCCCAGGCCGCGATCGCGCCGTCCCCAGCCACTCCGGCGGTGACCTCGATCACCCCCGCGGGACGGAAATAAGCCCAGGTGAATTCTTCTTCGCGAGTCCACACCAGCTTCACCGGCCGCTTTGCCGCCCGCGCCAATCGCGCCGCCTCAATCGCAGCTTCGCCCGTGTGCTTGCCTCCGTATGCTGATCCCGTATCCGGCATCAGCACACGCACGCGTTCCTCTGGAATCCGGAACGCCTCAGCCAGTTCACTCCGCACTCCGAAAGGCCGCTGGGTCCCGGCCCATACCGTTAGCTTGTCGCCCACCCACTGCGCCAGCGCAACCCGGGGTTCGAGCGGTGCGTGTGCGATATAAGAAACTGTGTAGGTCTGCTGCAGTGGATGATCGGCGGCAGCCAGAGCCTTCTCCACCGATCCAACTTCATAGCGTGACTCGTCCCCCGTGGGATCGTTACCTGCAGTAGCGGTCTTCTTCAAATATTCGAACAGCTCTTTGTTCGATGGCTGCGGTTCAGACTTCCACTCCGCGTGAATCGCAGCGATTGCGCGCGTGGCAATCTCCGCGCTGGGCGCTGCTACCCCAACAAAATTGCCATCGTGAACCACGGTCACGCCAGAAATTTGCTCCGCCTCGTGCGTATCAATCGACGTCAGCGTCGCCCCGAAAGCGGCAGGCCGCAGAATTTTCCCGTGCAGCATCCCCGGCAGTCTCCGGTCGATCGGATACCGATGTTTTCCGGTCACAAAGTCTCTGCCATCCACTTTGCCCGCCGATTGCCCTTGCACCTTCCACTGCGTCGCAGGTAAGAGCGCGTCTCCGGCGTCGATAGTTTGCGTAAGTTGCTGCCCCTTGATCAGCGCTCCGTATTCCACCGACCGCTTGCTCTGCGGATCCGTGATCTTGCCGTCAGCGGCGATCAGCCGCTGCCGGTCGACTTTCCACTCGGCCGCCGCCAAACCAATCAGCAACTCACGAGCAGCCGACGCCGCTTTCCTGAGTTGAGGACTCATGGTTGGCGTGGTCCGACTGCCGAACGTCCCCATATCGAAGGGAGTAAGTTGTGTGTCCCCCATGACCATTTGGATTTTGTCCACTCCGACCAATAATTCCTCGGCAACCGCCTGGCTCAACGATGTCCTGATGTTCTGCCCAACTTCTACCTTCCCCGTATAAACAGTAACGATGCCGTTTTCCCCAATATGCAGCCAGCCCCCAATATCGTTAGGAAGTTCCTCACCGGATCGCCGTTTACCGGAACCAGATTCCTGCGCGTGCACACCCTTCAGCGTGCACACAACCAGGATGCCCGCGCCCATAAACTTGAAAAACTCCCGCCGGTCAACTTCGAAATAGTAAGCAGGCCGAGCGCGAAGTTCATAGCGTTCCGGCTCAGTCGCAATTTCCAAATCTAGCGGTTCGAGAACTAAATCATCATTCATGGCCAGCACTCCCCGAGGATTGCGATTCCTTGATAGTCGTCGCCGCACTCCGCACCGCAGCCACAATGCGCGGATGAGTTCCGCATCGGCAGATGTTGCCTTCCATGAAATGCCAAATCTCGCCCTCCGACGGATTCGGGTTCGCGTTCAACAGCGAAACCGCCGTCATGATCATGCCCGAAGTGCAGTACGCACATTGCATCGCCGCCTTGTCAAGAAAAGACTGCTGCACCGGATGCAGATGCTCCCCTTTGGCTAGCCCTTCAATAGTCGTGATTTGTCGGTCGCGCACTGCTCCCACCGCGGTAATGCAAGATCGCCGCGAACTTCCATTGATCAGCACCGTGCAGGCACCGCACTGCCCCTCGCCGCAACCGTACTTGCTTCCCGTAAGATCCAGTTGATCGCGCAGGACCCACAGCAAGCTGGCATCCGCATCGGCATCGACCGCGAGCATACTCCCGTTCACGTTGAGTTGCGTCACCCTCGCCATTCCACCCTCCCACCCCTCCTCTACTTAGAAACCACCACCTCGGATTGCGTTGCCACTCTCCGCCCACGCCGGTACCATATCCACAGATACGGAGCTGGACCCGCAGCCGGATTCACTAACCCCATTTCCGGGCAGCGACATCAGTGTAGATCATCTGGTGGGAGCTAAACGCTGTCTGCGCAGACAAACGTGAAGAGCTTTACGAAGGGTCGTTCCGCTGAAGATTCCCTGCGCGGGATCGATCAGTGGATCACGGCCATTGGCTGATTTCCAGAGGCCCACACTTGGGCGGGCACGGTCATTGTGGATGGCAAGGCTCCGCCCGTGGATGCTCCAGCCGAGACGTCGACGGCGAAGCTGACATTGCCAACCGCAGCCGCGATCTGCGCACAAGCACTCGCGCAATTCGTAGTCAGCGCAAGATAATATTCACCAGCCGCAAGACCGGTAGAACCCTGAGTCCAAAGCAGCGTGTGGAAACCATTCGACGCCGCGAAGGTCGTTCCCGGAGTAGCGCCGGTATCCACCAGCAGTTTCCCTGAGGTGTTGTAGATGCCGATGTCATAATCATTCGCCGTATTGTCCACGATTGTTACATCGTAGGTTAGCTGGGTGGTGGTAACCGCGTAAGGCAAAAGGAAACCCCAGAGCTTGGTAACGTTTTCGGTCGCAGCCTCTGACCCCCCGGTACGTGCTCCGCCCGTCACAAAAAACTGGAACGCGCTTTCCATTGCGGAAATAGTGATTGATCCCGGTTTATTCGCAATCTGGATGTTCTCTCCCGCCGTGAGTGTGCCCAGCACCGGTGCGTCGCCCGTGCTCCCGATAAGGATTTGCCCATCCGTGGGGGCAGCCGTCGAAGTCACACTTGTTGGGCTCGAAAAATAGGCAAGTCCATCCGTAGTGCCAGAAATATTGCTGGAAAGAGTGACCGTACCCCCCAACGCCACAGTCCCTCCGCCCGACAATCCTGATCCCGCCAGCACCTTGATGGAAGAATCTGCCAGCATGCTGTTCGTCACACCGAGTGCGGGAATGCTGATCGTTCCGGTCTTGCTGATCGGTCCGCCGGTCAGCCCTGCGCCGGTACTGATGCTGGTGACCGTTCCTCCCGAACTCGGAGAAGCATTGGTGAGGGTGACCGTACCGCCCAACGCCACCGTGCCTCCGCCCGACAATCCTGATCCCGCCAGCACCTTGATCGAAGAATCAGCCAGCATGCCGTTGGTCACGCCGAGTGCGGGAATACTGATCGTTCCAGTCTTGCTGATCGGTCCGCCCGTCAAACCCGCCCCGGTACTGATGCTCGTGACCGTTCCTCCCGAACTAGGGGAAGCATTGGTGAGGGTGATCGTACCCCCCAACGCCACCGTTCCTCCGCCCGACAATCCTGATCCCGCCAGCACCTTGATGGAAGAATCTGCCAGCATGCTGTTCGTTACCCCGAGTGCGGGAATGCTGATGGTGCCGCTCTTTGTAATCGGTCCGCCTGTCAGCCCGGCGCCTGTACTGATGCTGGTGACTGTTCCCGCGACCGGGAATGTCTGCCCGGGTGCGAAAGTAAGAATCCCATTCTTGGCGATCGAAAGCCCAGTCTCGGTGACATCCCCGCTCACGCCGTACAGCAAGTTCAGGGTTGCTCCCGTGTTCGTGGAATCATTTCCCGTGGGCTCAGCCTGCCATTGGAAGATGTAATCGATCGATCTCAACAAAGTCGTGTTGTACGACGCAGCCTCAAGGTATAGAGGGTTGGAATTGAATCCCTGTGTAGTTGTGGCTGCAGCCGTGGGAGGAAAAACCGCACCCGCCTGCGCCGTCAGGGAGCCTCGGATGATGGATGTCCCTGATACGTCGAGTTTGGCCGCAGGGCTGGTGTTGCCGATCCCCACGCTGCCGCCCGATTCGAAGATGGCCGAATTTTCGATGTTGCAGGCGGTCGTGAATTTCGAGATCTGGTTGCCCGTAGCGGTTCCATCACTCGTGATAGATGCACAGGTTGTCGCCGGGGCCAACGCTAACGCGGCAACGCTCGCACCGCCGGTGACGGCCCGTGAGGCAGGTTGCGAGGTCGCTGAGCGCGCCTGAGCGCCGTTGCCTGGCTGAGCCGATGATGCGGATGCCGATGACATGGATGACGCCGATGACACGGATGAAGATTGGCTGTCTGCAAGCACGAAAGCCGACGCCGGTTTCCCCCCCAGCATGTCTGCATCCGCAGCCTTCAACGCATAGGCCACGCTCAACAAGAGAATTCGAGGCTGCTCCGCCTGTCCATCGGGCCGGATGCCCAACCACCGCGCTTCGCCTGCCGAGAAAACTTCCTGCGGCAGGCCCTCCTCGTTGCTCGCTCCGAGCAGCGCACCATAGTGCCCGCCCGAATCCAGTTGTATGGTTTGGTTTTCTTGCCAGACCGCAGTCTGGTCGTTCTCATCGGCGTACAACGCAAACGTGATGCCGATCGCACCGCTGAGCGGCCTCCCGTTCTCATCCCGTACCGCCCCCCGGATGCGAATCAAGCGCGGCACCGTCGCCGTCGCACTAAACGTAGCCGAACTCTGATCGCCCTGTGCGATCGCCACCGCACCGGACAACAGACACGTCGTAAAAACCCATACCAGGCCGCGACTAAACCTCACGATCACCTCTTCTCAGAACGGTCATCGCCTACAGGAACTACTTCTTGTTCCATTCGCTTACAACTCTCCAGGTGGCTTAGCCAAACGAGTTAGCCCTCCCGGTTAACGATCCTCCAGACTACCTAGCCAAAAGGAGAATTGACGCCCGGCCGGAATTCATTTTAGATGTCGCTCGGGATGCCGAACTTCCCCGGGTCGACGCCCCAAATCCTGCTGGCATTATGAGTCAGCCAATCCGAGGAACTTGAATATGACGACTAGCAAAACTCTTATCGTGACAATGTGCATTGCGGGCCTTTTGCCTCTTGCGGCTGCTCAAACTGCGACGCCGCCCCGCGTAACCAGCGTCGAGGCAAAAAACCACGCCGGCGAGACGGTAATCGTCTGCGGAAAAGTTGTGGACAGCAGGATTTCCAGATATGGACTCGCAGGCCGCGGCAAGCCGGTAACCTTTTATCTCGACGAGCCTGAACCGCATCCGGTATTCTCCTTTGTCACATTCGGATCCGAGTCCGGGACAAACCCCGAGGAGGCACAAGCTGCATACCAGGACAAGCGCGTATGCGTCACCGGCAAGATCACCATGGCCACTGTTCCTTACATCATGGCGGTCGATCGTTCACGAATCAAAATTCAGCCTGACGACAAATAGCCTCGAAGATAAGCATTAAAGATAACCAGCAACGACGGGTAGCAAAAATAAGTAACGAAGCAACTCGGCCGCGCATTCACCAGATGACCCCAGGGGAGTGAGCGCGGCCGATGCTGCCAGAAGGTGACGTCTCACCTCTTCCCTGCATCGTTCTTCTCCGCGGCATCCTTTAAGGGCACCAACGCCGCGCTTTGCTTCCTGGCGTTGATCGTCCCGGACAGCTCTTGTAGCACCGCTTCGCGCAACTTCACGTATCCGATGGCCCCGCTCATGAAATGACCGTTCACAAAGAAGCTCGGTGTGCCCAGCAATCCAAGCCGCTGGCCCTCCTGGGAATCCTTCTTCACCGTGGCAATCTCTTCTCCGGAATCGAGGCACTGATCGAAGCGGGCGCCATCGAGCTTCAGGTCGCGAGCCTGCTGCTTGAGGTCTGGAATTTGAAGTCTCTTGTTTTGAAACAACGCATCATGAAACTCCCAGAATTTGCCCTGGTCGCCCGCACAGCGCGCGGCCTCGGCGGCTCGCGCAGCTAGCGGGTGCATGGGAAGAGGAAAGTCTTTGAAGACAACTGACACTTGATCGCCAAACTGCTCTCGGATCCGGTTGAGATCTCCGCTCACTTTCTGGCAGTAAGGGCATTCATAGTCCGCGAATTCGACAATTTGCACCGGAGCTTTCTCAGAACCCAGCCTGGCAGCGTTCGTGAGCTCGACGTGGGCGCTCGGCTGGCTCAGTTCAACCACCACCCCGTATTCCCCACGCAGTTCGGCAATATAGGCGTCCCGCGCTTTTTTCATTCGCAGCTGATGGACGGTGTTGATGATGTTGCTGCGCGCCTCCTCATAAGATTCGTCGGTTTGTACCCCCTCATAATAAAACCGGAGCTGATCTTCCGTCGGGTCTTGCACGTTAATCGAAACATGACGTTTGAATAATTCATCAAGGCTGACTGATTCTTTCTTCGCCTGCATTTCCAATAGCTCATCGTCGATGTATTGCTCGAGCGCATCCCGCTCGGCAACGTAGTATTTGTATCGCGCCTGAAGCAGTTTGGCTGCTTCCTTTTCCTCCAGTTCGCTTGCAGTTACCTTACGACCGGCAATCTCGGCTACCACGCCGGAGTTATCTTGGCTGTGGCCGGGAATGGAAAAGGCCGCAAGAGATGTCCCCAGTACAAGTGCGAAAAAGGCTTGCTTCGCCAGCATAGAAATTCCTCTCTTCGGGATTCTCGAGTCTCAGGATTTTTGAACTTTTCGCTGATCAGGGGGAGGAAGATAAATTTAGAGACCGGACGCCGGGTGTAAACCCGGCGTCCGGAATGCTTCGATCTGGCCTGGCTGAAGAATCTCCCCGACGGAGCCACTCCAGTCCTACCGGACCGCCCTTCATGTCGGAAGACTAAAAGTCGGCATCTTCCGGTGTGCAGGAGCAAGTGCCCCTGCCGCTGCCGAGCGTGATAGCGTAAGAACAGAGGTTCTCAAGATCCCCGTTCTCGGTCGCTGACAGGTTCGAGTCGGCTAGCGCGGTTTCGGTAACGGCGTAGGTCTGGGGTCCAGACCCAACCTTCGTGTTCTGGATGTGCGTGGCCCATCCCCGCAGTCCAGGCGCCAGTGTGTTGTGGGTCGGGTCACCAGGGTTGGTCGAAGAAGAAACCACCTTGATGACGCCGCGGGTGTTCGACTTGCCGGTCAGGCTGTTGCCCAGGAGTTCGGTATTGATCCACTCCGAAGTCAGTCCATCCGGTGTTACTTCGCAGCTGCAACACTCTTGAAACTCCTGGCTGTCATCAAACATGTAGATGGATGCCCACAGGTTTCCGTTGGGCACTCCCTCTGTTGATGTAGTTGACTTGTCGCCATCGTTGATGAGGCGCAAAGCCGCACTCGGCGCCCCAGCCGTACGCGCGTTGGAATAGTAGGTGACAAAATAGACGCTGTTGTCCCCTTGTGCCAAGGCATTTCCTGAAGCGATCCCCAGCATCAAAGAGATGGCCAGCACCGAAAACAGCAAAGATCCAGCTCTCTTCATTTGTAAGTCCTCCGTATCTTTCTTTTTGGCGCGGCGGCTGGGGGGAGATCAGCTATTAGCGCGCTTGCGGAACTCTAACCGTTAGTGAATTCTTTACAACTACCCACGTGGCTTAGCCGGAAACACTAGGTCGGGGAGCTACTGCTTATGGCGTAGTTACTCACCCCGTCCCATGCAGCGAAACATTTCGCCGCTCACTTTGCTGTTCAAGACTTCGAGATGCAAGTAGCAAGTCTTCGGCTTCGGTCGGCGATTTATCATCATTGCGGCTCTTGTGCTTGCTCGCGCAGTTGCCGGGCTCTGTCTTTCATCATTTGCTCGAGGACATCCGGGGGTATCGGTTCATCGGGCCGCACCAGGTTGTCGAGCGGCGGGTGCGAAACTTCGGCAGAAGGATCCTCTTCCGGAGGTGTCCAAAACGCCGAGCCGCTGGGAGCTGTCCAAAGCAGAGGATCGCGGACCGTCTTTGCTTGATCAGCCTCACCGCTTTTCTGCTCGCCCCCTGGTAGTGGTAAATTTGACGCCTGCCCTGCCTTCGCCAAAACCACGCGACTTAATTTATCCGGTGTGTCCAGTGATCCCACGATCACATAATTGAAGCCCGATCCGTTCAGCAGATTCCCCAGCACTTCCCTGACCGTGCCCGGACCTTCACGCACGACAACGCGGTCTTCCGCGCTACCACGCGGAAAGTCGATAACCGTCCCCGTCTGCGCACTTATAGCACGCAACACTTGGGCTAGGCTCGCGTTCCCCGCAGTGACCATCAGCTTGCCGTGCCGGTAAGTTACGACGGGCTGCTCTGCAGTCGACGGTACGCGCGTCTGATTGCTGTCAGAAAAACTCTTCTGCGCAGTTTCGCAGCCTCTGTCCATCACCTGCGCGCCGCAGCCAGTACCGGAGTCCTGTGTATGCCCCGTTGCTACCAACCACCACGGCAATGCGGCGATCATGCCGATTAGTCGAAATGTCCTGAACCTGTTCAACTCGGTCTTCATCCTCCCTCAGGTCGCAACCTCAACCTACATAAGCACGCGGCACGTATGCAGGCTAAGCAGCTGCTTCGTTTGCTGCAATACTGCCCATGTGCTAGTCGTTTTGGCTAGTTCCCAAGTCATCGCCTCACCCATGTACCGCAACCTTATCGATATCGCTCCGCAAAATCGCGCCGGATTTGTCATCCGCGCCTGACGGCCCCCGCCCTGCTCGTCCCAAAGAAGATTTAGTTCGTTTGTGTTAGTTCCTTGGTCCAACGAGCTGGTTTTCCAAGCGCTTAGAGGAACTTTTCGCCGGCAGGCGGCAGCAATCCCTTGACAACACTGGCCTTTCAATGGGAAGCTTGCTGCGCCCTCTCTTGTTGGCGGCCTTTGCGCGTTCCTCCCCTCTGCCGCTAACAACTTGATCCGTCTTCCATGACTTGACGCCGGGGCAGGTGTTCGCGAGGTCGTGTCGCCACGAATCGTTGGCGCCTCGGTAAGCAACTCCGGCGTTGTTTGAGGACTTGTTCGCTTCACAAGGAAGAACCCGCAGCGGGCTCTGACACAAGAGCTATGGCGGAATTCCTGGAGTTCATTAAGGAGTAAGCCGTGACGATGGGGGTATCGGAACCTGGGTTCCTCGTATTGGACTCCAAGTTGAATCCTGTGGCTTGCAATCAGCAGGTGATCAAGATCCTTGCCTTTCCCAACCTGGCCGACCAGGTCAAGCGGATGAGTGTGTTTCTTTCCGATAAGATCCGCGTCAGCCTCGTTGATCGCCAGTCGAAAGATTCCCTGGAATTCGTCAAGGAATTCAGGTCTGGCAAGCGTCGCTACAATTGTCGAATTTTCCAACTCGACTCTCCCGACAAAGGCGCACTGTTAGTGCTCGTGCTCGAGCGCTTGGCATCCCGAACTGCTTCTTTGTCGCAGCTGTCCCAGGAATTTGATCTAACCGTCCGCGAACAGGAGACCGTCCAACTGTTGCTCCAGGGCCTCACCAGCAAGGAGATCGCGGCCAGAATGAATATCAGTCCCAACACCGTAAAAGCTTTCCTTCGTCTGGTAATGGTGAAAATGGGTGTCTCCACCCGTTCCGGAATCGTGGGTAGAATCGTCGGGCCCGTCTAGCACTGTCACTCCGATAGCGGGGTTCTTGGAACCCGAAGAAGTTAGCCGTGGCGAACTAGTCCATTTGTGGACTTTACTTAAGATTGCGCTCACGTAAGATCGCTGCTCGCCATGCGATCTCACGAAGTAGAGCGCAGGAGAGACCCTCGGTTTCCCCAGATATTAGAGATTGAGGTCAACCTCGTACCTCCATTCGATTCCGCCGAAGGCCCGGGCAAGCCCATACTCGGGCGAGCTCAGAATGTGAGTCGAGGCGGCCTCTGCTTCTTGAGTGAGCGGCCCGTTTCACAATCGTCACTCTTGCGCTGCGAGATGCGAGCTGCGGATGTACCCGTACCGATCCCCACGCTCTTGCTTGTCCGTTGGACTAAGAAGCCGAAATTGCGGGGCCAGAATTACCTTTGCGGTCTGCAATTCCTGCTTTAATCGGTTCGGTTATCCGTATGTGACTAGCCCAATCAGCTAGTCCCTCGGACTAGTTTGATTTTCCTACTGCCTACGGTCTAGCCGGCAAAGAGAGTTGAAAACCTGTACTTCGGCGTTACAGTCTACGTTCACCGTACGCCGCCCATCCGCCCTCCCCCGGATTGGGCCAATTCAGAGGTTGGTGAAGTATGGACCTCGCAAGCAGGGGAGAAATTCGGAGCAGCCGCACCGCCGCCCTATCTCTCGTCTTGCTGCTTTCCCTCGCTATCGTTGAGTCCGGGTGCGGTGGCAGCCCATCGGCAGCCGTGGCAACTCCACCTTCGACTAAGTCTCTAACATCAATCTTGATCTCTCCCACCGCTCCAACCGTCGCGCTGGATCAAAGCCAACAGCTTACCGCCACTGCAGTCTTCAGTGACCGCAGCAAGCAGGACATGACCAAAACGGTTACCTGGGCAAGCGCTCGACCTTCAGTCGCGAGTATCAGCCAGTCAGGCCTGGCCTCGGGCAAGCTAGTCGGAAGCGCTAAGCTCACCGCTACTTCAGGCTCCGTTGCAGCTTCGGTCACTCTTACTGTTGGGCCGGCCGCCTTAGTATCGATCGCCGTCACTCCCCAAAGCTTCTCGGTTCCGAAAGGCGGAACGCAACAGCTCAACGCGGTCGCTACCTTCAGCGACGGCAGCCACAAAACTATCACCGGCTCAGCGGCTTGGTCTATTCTTCCAACCGGGATTGCCACCGTAAGCGCCGCCGGGTTAGTCAAGGGCCAAACCGCGGGCTCTGCCACAGTCATGGCTGATTTAGATTCCATACGCGGAAGCGGTTCTCTGACCGTGTCTGCGGCGCTCTTACAGTCAATCAGCATAAGTCCGCTGAACCCCTCGATTCCGAAAGGCGCAACTCGACAGCTCGATGCGGTTGCTACTTTCAGCGACGGCACCCAGCAAACCATTACCGATTCGGCGACTTGGTCGGTTGCCCCAGCCGGAATCGCCACCGTCAGCGCCACCGGATCAGTCTCGGCCCAGGCCGTGGGTTCTGCCACGGTTACCGCCGCATCAGCTTCTGTCCGCGCAAGCGATCCGCTGATCGTCTCGCCGCCCGTCCTGGTCTCAATTGCGGTGGCGCCGGCGAATTCATCAATCATGTTGGGAACCACCGAACAACTAACCGCGACCGGTACTTTCAGCGATGGCAGTACTCAGAATCTTACGAGCTCCGCGGCATGGTCTTCCGCGAATTCCTCCATGGTGAATATTGGTCCTGCAGGCCTGGCGTCCGCGAACTCTGTCGGGTCCACTGACATCTCGGCCACTTCCTCCGATCTGGCTGGGTCGACCAGCCTCACGGTCGAGCCGCAGTTACTGGTCACCTACTTCACCCAGGCCAACAACTCCGCCACAAATGTGGATGCAACCGTATATGTCACTAATGTCGGAATGACAAATAATTCCCTCTGTGCAATGGTCTATGTCTTCGACACGCAGCAAGAGATGACGGAATGCTGCGCCTGCTCCGCTTCGCCAGATGACCTCCGCACCTTGTCGATCAACAACGATCTTACGAATCACCCGGCCACCGGTACTCTGCCAGCAACTGGAGTGATTGAGATCGCATCCGCCGGTGGCAACCAGGCCTGCAACGCAAGTAGTTCTTCCCCCGGAGGAGAACTCCGGGCTTGGTCTACCCACATACAGGTTGTGGACACAAGTACGTTCGCTGTCACCGAGGCCCCGTTTGAGGTCGTGCCCCTGACTCCGACCAATGCGTCGCTACTCCAAAGCCAATGCGGATTTTTGATGGCAGAAAGTCACGGCATCTGCACTTGCGGCGCAGGGGATTGAAAGGAATCTATCTAACTTGTGGCTCTGACCCGAGTGCTCCCGGATCTGGCCTACAACTTCAGCACTTCATTGGCCCCGTTCATCAACTACGGGACTAGTTCCTTCGGGGTGGTGCTTCGAGCCTTCGATGATGTTATAAGGCGGAGCACCAATCATAGGCGATGTGAGGTAGTGAGATGAAGATGGATCGGACCCCCTTGAACGATGCCGAGGAAGCGTGGATCGCAAAATATAGATCCGCGCTGAAAGAGATTCCAGTCGACCAGCCGCGTTCCACGATGTTCCACGAAGCTCTGAACAGAGCTCACAGTATCATCGTGTCGCACCTTGCCGGAATCTTAGCCGGTTCGTTGGACCCGAGTCGCTGGAAGAGATCGGTTCGATCCGCAAAGCCGAATCCCGTTTCGCAATCACAAACTTCAATCTCGAATGGAAACCTGGCAGAGTCGAATGTCAAGGTAGCTTGAAAGCGGCCGAGGTCGGCCGCGCCGCGCGGAGTAGAAATTCAAGATCTCGGACAAACAATCATGCCTACAATCCCGGAGCGCGTCGAAGCGCCCATCTTAACCATCACCAACCGAATGAATGCCTTCACCGTGTTTGGACTGATGTTCATGCGCTGAGCAATCTCTTTGCTGGTAAAGCCCTCCCGCAGGAACTGCACCGTCTCCCGCTCACGAGCGGTCAGGCCAAATCGTTCCGAGATCTCCGCAATCGTAGTCGACTCGTGGCTTTTCCTCTCCATCATGACGATCGTCAATCTTCCAGACTGACCCGAACCAATGTTATGACTGTTATGGTTGTTGTGATTTTCCGGAAGGTCGAGCGCAAAAGAACGGCAAAGATACGTCCGCCTCGCTGATTGAACCTTTCCTGCAAGTCCGGACGCTGCTTGCCCTTCGACCAGCGTCGCGCGAACCTTCTTGGCCAGCCACTGGCCAAGATTGCGAATGTTTCGTGGGTGCTCCGGAAATGTAAGTATCTGCAGCACCTCGGCATTGGAACCGACAACTTTCGCCGAGGTATCCACCACCATCAGACCGGGCCGCGCTGCCGCACTCTGCACTGATTTCTCCTCTTCAGAAAACGGCCGCCACATCTTCCAGCCGCTCAGACGAATTGAATTGGCCTCAAACTAGGCCGCACGGGGCTCCCCACTTCGACGACTTCGACGCAGCGAGCAGCCGATGCGCCCTCGCCTGCGCTTTCCTCTTCCTGGTGCTGATCGCGGTATATTAGTGGTCTTGTTTATTTCTCAGCAAGGGACAATACGGGACATTTCGGGGCATTACGGGGTGTCACGGTGCAAAAGATCGCCGCATCCCGCGCGCGCACCATATTCGACGCCGATCAGACACCCAAGTGTGCCCGCTCGCAGGATCGCAAGCCGGCCGCGATTCGGCAAACGCCCAATAAAGAACTGGCTCCTCCGCCAGGAAAGTCGACCGCTCAGGTGCCTGGAATACGAGCCAGTACCTTGGTATGGATCGATACGTTCGTCCAATAGATTCGTCGTCGCCTTTCTGGCTTAATCGACTCACGACGGACCGGAGAAACCCGGAGAGACTATGACCACTGCAACCACCGTTCCTGACCTCCGGTCGGAACTCGCCGGACACTTTACTTGTAATGAGCACCGCATCGAAAGGAAACGTCAATGAACAGCGTACAAATCGACCAGAAGAGCTATGAGATGCCTCCGCGGGAGGGATTCAGCATCGCACATTTTCTCACCGTCGCCGACGTCGAGCGATCGGCTCGCTATTACGAAAAGGTCTTCGGGGCTCGCATTCTTACCATGGGTGACGGCAACGCACCTCCGTACCTTCAACTTGCGAATATCTGGATGATCCTCAACGTCGGCGGCGGGCCGACCCCGGATAAGCCAACGGTAATCCTTAGCGTCCCTGACCCGAATCATATCAACAGCTTTATGAACTTCCGCGTTGCGGATATTCAAGCGTGCTACAAATTGTGGAAAAGTCGAGGCGCCGAATTCATCACCGAACCAATACCCAAGTACGGTGAGATTCGCTGCTACATCCGCGATCCCGACGGTTATATCATCGAGGTCGGGCAGAGCACCGATCTCACCTACGGTTAGCGCGCGGGGGGCTGGCACACGTGCTCCCACTTCCACACCGAGGCTGCCCCACTCGTCGCGGTTTTCGACGAGTGGGCACCACGGACCTCAAAGCTCCGCTTTTCTTACAAACGCCACACGCAGCGACGAACGTTCACGTATATTCCCCGACGCCCTGATATGCTGCGTCGGTGGGGCAGCCTTCGTCGTAGAGATCGGAACGAGCACGCAGCCTGTGTGGGCCAGACCCCCAATACTTTGGCCTTGCTCGATACCTTCGTCCAATAGATTCGTCATCGCGTTTCTGCGAATCTTGTCTGGCGCAGTCATTCGCTCTGAGATCGAAAGGAATACCAAATGGACCGCACAAATGGAAAAGAGACCACGCGCGTGACCGCGCCTGTCATATCGAACGCGCCTGACTCGAACACGCCTGAGTCGAACGCACTAAGTGTGAACGTTTTTACGGCCCCGGGAAAGACGATGGTCGGCGAGCGGCCAAAGCCCTTCGGCGAAGCGTTCGGCTTTGATCCGATCACGTCGACTTTAATCTTCGGCGAGTATGACGCAGTGCTGGTGGATGCAATGGGGACCGTGGCTGAGGCCGAGGCTCTCGCGGCCTGGATCGCTCTGCACAACCGCAACCTGCAGACCATCTATATAACGCACGCCCATTTCGACCACTTCTACGGCCTCAGTATTCTGCTCGACCGTTTCCCGGCGGCTCGGGCGATCGCAACGCCCAAGGCGGTGAGCGCCATGCAGATGTCTTTCACTCCTACAGTGGAGCGGCTAGCCCGCCGAATGTTTCCCGGGCAAGTGCCCACCAGGTTGGTTCCACCTGAGCCCTATGAGCACGACACGTTCACTCTCGAGGGCCACGAATTGCGCATCATCGAGCAGGGCCGCACCGATAGTCCCGATTCGACGTCTTTATATGTCCCATCGATCGGCCTCGTCGTCGCTGGCGACGTTGTGTACAACCAATGCCGCATGTACGTGGGCGACACCACCCCCGAGAGCCGAAAGAATTGGATCGCGGCGCTCGACCGGTTAGCGGCGCTCAATCCGACGATGGTCGTCGCCGGTCACAAGAAGCCTGGCGCGCCCGACTCTCCCTCGACCATCCAAGACACCAAGCGTTACCTCGAGGACTTCGATCGGCTGCAGAAAACCTCCACATCCGAGCAAGACCTGTTCGACCAGATGACGGAGCTCTACCCGCACTGGGTAGCCAATCAGTCGTGGTTGATGTTCGGATTCCCGGGGGCATAACTCGCCTTATCGGAAACAGACTCAATTTCAAAAAGGAGAACAAAATGACAACTAAAGGAAAAGTCTTAGTCCTGGTATCGAGCGGTCGTGGCCTGCCCTTGAAAGATGGCGGATGCTACAAGGGCGCTGGCTACTACCTCAACGAACTGACTGTTCCGGTGCGCGCCCTGATGAAGGAGGGCTACGAAATCACTTTCGCCAACCCCAAAGGCAACACGCCCCAAGTGGATGTGCATTCAGAGGTCGCCGACTTCTTCGGCGGGGACGCGGCCAAGCTTCAGGACTATATGTTATTCCGCGACGGCCTGGCTGGGCTCAGAGATCCAAGCCGCATCGCGGATGTCATCGCATCGGGCCTGGATCAATACGACGCTGTTTTCGTCCCCGGCGGCCATGGCCCGATGATCGATCTTCTCGATGATCCCGATGCTGGCACCGTGATGAGACACTTTCATGAAACGTCCAAGCCTACGGCAGTGCTCTGCCATGGCCCGATTTCACTTCTCTCGGCTCTTCCGAATTCAAAGGAGTTTGTCGCCGCGCTGGCGGCGGGCGATACCGCTGGTGCGCACGCAAAGGCTCAAGGTTGGATCTATGCTGGGTATAAAATGACTATCTTTTCGACAGCCGAAGAGCAGCAGCGGGAACCGCTTGAGATTGGTGGCAAGGTTCTCTTCTACCCGGACTTCGCTCTGCAAACGGCGGGCGGCGACGTAAGCGTGGTCGAGCCTTGGGGGAGCTATGTCCTGCAAGATCGCGAGCTGATCTCAGGTCAGAACCCGTTCTCTGATGAAGCGCTTCTGAAGATTCTTCTACCGGCACTCGATCGGAGGAGGGAGTCGGTTTCAGCGGCATAAGAATTGGAGGAAAACCGGGGACAGGCGGGAGGTGTTTCCATTTTTCGGCAATGGAGATTAGTGAACGTCCCGTGTGTCCCCAGTTTTTTTCGCATCCGAGGAAGGGATGCGAATCCGCCTGAAGACCAAGAATCAAGGACCTGGCAGTGCAGACAGCGATTTTAGTGGTAGACTGTGCTCCAAGGCTTGACCTCACTGTTCTAACATTCATTCTTTATCATCGTGCATCAAAAGCACCAAATCGGTGGCGGACGGAGGATTTATGATGGGTGACCCGTCGTATTTGTAGATCTCAAGCATCCGCATGAAGCCGCCCTTGTTAAGGTGGAGCATGACTGAGACGGCCATCCCGTCAGCATCCTTGTACGCACCTTCTGTTGCGAGCCTATATTTTCCTGACGAGGGCGGGCCCGAAGCACAACGCAGAATCAGTGTTCCGTCTTCCTCAATCTGCTTAGCGGTAACCGAAGCTAGCTGCTCGCGCAATGCGTCGCGACCCGGAAACTCTGCCTCAAGGAGCTTTTCTACGACCTCTCGTTCTCGGCTACTCATTTGCCGGAATTCCGTGTCCATTTCCATTCTGCCTCGCCTCATACCTAGAGCTTGGGGAAATAATTCACTGACACTAGTGCCTCGGTAACAATGTAAATCCTGGCGACCCATGGAACGTAATTTAGTTGTGACAAGATAAACGTGACATTGGCCACCTGGCCGGGAGACATTTCCGCCTCGACGATGTACTCTCGCACCATCGCCTCGACCTGGGCCTGAACCCCAGGCTGCTCAAACTCCAAGCTCTCTTCGACGAGGTGGTCCAGCGCGTGACTAGAGAATCTGATTTCAACGTCCTCTGCAATGTCTTTCCCGCTCGGATCGCTCCGATTCACCGGATTGTTCTTCGTGTAAGAGTACTTGTGCAGGCTGCCTGTGATCTGCTCCCCATTTTCCGCACAAATCATACTCAGCTTTGTGCGGAAATCGGGGAGCAGGTCAGATGTGTAGCTCACGGTAGGGCATCAAATATCATTACTCATGACTTGTCTTGTCCTGTCGGTGGACGTATGGGCGGCGGAGTTGCCGAACAATGTGGCAGTCGATAGCACGACGACTGTCCTTAGCCGCCGGGGCCTCGGAGTTCTTCGGGCGGCCAATGCGGGCGGAGGTGCCAGGGAGGTGTCGTCTCGAGTGTAGGTCTTTTGTCTTTCTGGGTTGCGCTTCGTCTGTAAGAATCGAAAAGGCGGGTGGCCCAGGCTTTTGACCTTGCCGGCATCAGCAACACAGGGGGTGCCCCGCTCTTGCGTTCTTTGCAAGGGCGGGAGTCGGGAATGCGTGCGTCGAGTGGGTTTGATCGCGCCGCTACTGCAAATCAAGTTGCGCGGGCAGCATCGCCGCCCACCCTTGCAAAAAACGCAAGGATGGGCACCCTCTGTGGGAATCGTGCTATGCCAAGATAGGCCACACGCCCTTTTTCGTTTTAAGCTGCAAGCCCATATCTTATTGCCGCTTCAAGCGTACCGATGTTTATATCCTTTAGAGCTTTAAACCGAATGCAATATCCGGTCACGCTCGCCTTGCCTAGTTTTTTTCCATACGTTTTGGCTAGGTACTTCTTATCTTTGAGACCAAGAATATAGACAGAGATTCCAGTTTTGTTTCCGCTCACACCAATTTGAAAAAACTCCCTACTTTTTCCATTGGCATATTTTATTGTGTGAAATCCATATCCAATCGTAGGGTTGGAAGCAGTATGATTTTTGCTGTCTTTACCATCGAAGAACCATAATTTGCATTCTGGTGACACTTGAAGTGTGAGCCGATGCAACTCGCGCATGTCACTGCGTTTTGACTCCGGCTGGCTGGTAATATACTTCTCGATTTGTTTTTGTACGTTCATATGTCCTGCTCCCAAGCTGCGCGCACCAGATTATACGACGTTTAATCCTTCTCCCCGTTGCAAGGGCAGTCTATCAGTGTTCATTGGGGCACCCGCTGGATTCGCGCTAGAAAGACGAAAGACTACGACATGCGAAAAGGTTTCACGAGAAAGCCAAAAGCGGACGAGCCCGCGACACCAGTCAAGAACTACATAACGCGGAGCGGCCTCGAGCGCCTCAAAGATGAGCACCGGTTTCTGCTCACCAGGGAACGCCCGGCGGTGACGGAGGTGGTGGCGTGGGCTGCCAGTAACGGCGATCGCAGTGAAAACGCCGACTATCAGTACGGCAAGCGGCGGCTGCGCCAGATCGATGGGCGGATTCGCTTTCTCACGAAGCGAATCGAAACCGCGGAAGTGGTGGACCCGGAAACTCCCAGATCGAGACCGGAAAGATCGGGGCAGGCGGCGAAGGCATTCTTCGGAGCGACCGTGCGCTATGCCAATGCCGCGGGAGCAGAGCGAGTGGTGTGCATCGTGGGCACCGACGAGATCGATCTCAACCGTAACCACATCAGTTGGGTGTCACCTCTGGGGCGCGCGTTGATGAAGTCGGCAGCGGGTGACAGCGTGGTCCTTCAATTGCCGGGCGGTACAGAATACCTGACCGTGCTGGAAGTGTGTTACGAGCGCATTGACGTGGAACCGTTCCGTGAACCGCCTGGATCCGAGGCCTCGGCAAACAGGCTCCCTCGTCGACGCTAGCCGGCACAATATACGCAGTCTACCGGATGAGCACTGTTATCGGGATTGGAGCCGTCAATGAGCGCCGACATCGACCGATCGGCTGATTTTTATGAAAAGGTCTTCGGCGGCCGCATCATGAGCAGAGGCGACGGCAAAGGTGTGTCTGGGCACATTCAGATCGCGATTACGTGGCTCATTCCGACGCTCGCCCAGGATGCGACGCCGATTTAAACGCCGAACGAACAGACGCAGCTCGCCCACGCGAGCAGCACGGAAAACAGCCCGGGGATTCCTAACCTACTGAAAGAATGGCTCCTCAGGTAGGACTCGAACCTACAACCCTTCGGTTAACAGCCGAATGCTCTGCCATTGAGCTACTGAGGAGTGTGGTGAAGCGCACGCGCGCAGCGCGTGCTTGCTTGAACATCATAGCATCTTGCTGCGGGGTCTGAAAATACTGTAGGGCGCTTGATCGGGCCTCAATCTGGTGGCTGGGTTTTGGTAGTCTTGCTGGTTCTGGGTTTGTTGCGAGGTGGGTATGGGTGCGGGGCTTCGGTCGATTTGGGTTTTTGCTTTTCTGTTCTCTATGGTGGCTGCGGTTTGTGCGGGGGATGAGGTGCAGACTTCTGCGCCGGTTGGTCCTCCTAAGGCGGAGACGCGGGCGGTTACGGAAAATCTGCATGGAACCAAGATTGTTGATCCGTATCGGTGGCTCGAGGATGCGACAAGCGCTGATACGCAGAAGTGGGATGCGGAGGAGATGGCTTATACCCGCTCGGTGCTCGATCCTCTGGCCGGCCGTGATGCGATTCATAAACGGCTTAGTGAATTGCTTGGCATTGGGAGTATCGGCGTGCCGCGGATTGCGGGGCGATATTACTTCTACACGCGGCGCGATGGAATGCAGAACCAGCCGGTGCTTTATGTGCGCGAAGGACTTGCCGGAAAAGATCGCGTCTTAGTCGACGTCAACCAGCTCGCGGCGGATGGCACCATCGCGCTGGATTGGTTCTATCCCGCCGAGCACGGGAAATACGTTGCATACGGGACTTCGGCAAGCGGGTCGGAGATGAGCACGCTGCATGTTATCGATACGAAGACTGGCACTCTCTTGCCCGACACGATTGAGCGCACGCGGGCGGCGAGCATTGCGTGGTCGCTCGACAACTCCGGTTTTTATTACACGCGGTATCCCAATAAGGGGGACGTGCCTGAAGGGCAGGAGCGCTATAACCGGCATGTGTTCTATCACCTGCTGGGAACCGATGCCACGACTGACCCTCCGATCTTTGGCGAGGGGCGCGATCCGGAGGATTGGCCCAGTGTGAGTCTCGACAACGATGGCAGCCTGCTGCTGATCACAGTGTCGCAGGGCTGGACCAAGACCGAGCTGTTCCTGGTGGATTTGAGAAAAGGCACGCCGCCCACGCGCATCACTACCGGCAAGAATTTTCTTTACAGCGGAACGCTGTACAACGGGCGAGTCTACATTGTCACCAACGAAGATGCTCCGCGCTTCCGCGTGTTCATGGCTGAGGTCGGCAATTATGACCGCGACGATTGGCAGGAAATCATTCCGCAAGCCGGCGGAGTCTTGAAAGATGCTGAATTATGGGGCGGAAAGATTTTCGCGCAGTATGAGCAGAATGCTACGTCACAACTTAAGATATTCGATCTCGGAGGCGTTCTGCTCAGCAGCCTGGCGCTGCCGGTGATCGGCGGTGTTTTCGCGAGCCAGGGCAAATGGGACCGCGACGAGGTCTTCTACGGATTCGAATCGTTCACTATTCCTCCCTCGATTTATCGTTACGACCTGAAAAGCGGGAAGACAACCCTCTGGGCCAAGGTGGACGCGCCTGCGATTGATCCTGCAGCCTACGAAGTGCAGCAAGAGTGGTACCACTCGAAGGATGGAACGCGCGTGCCCATCTTCGTCGTCGCCAAGAAAGGATTGAAGAAGGACGGACAGAACCCGACACTGCTTACGGGCTACGGCGGTTTCGACATCAGCCTCACACCGGAGTTCGACCGCGACATTTATTTGTGGCTGGAGCATGGCGGGGTTTACGCGGTCGCCAATCTGCGGGGGGGTTCGGAGTTTGGCGAAGACTGGCACCGGGCCGGCATGCTGGATAAAAAGCAGAACGTTTTTGACGACATGATCGCGGCTGCCGGCTATTTGATCTCGGAAAAATATACGGACAAGGATCATCTGGGCATTTGGGGAGGGTCGAATGGCGGATTGCTGATGGGGGCGATGATCACGCAGCGTCCTGACTTGTTTCGGGCTGTGATTTGCGACGTGCCGCTTCTCGATATGCTGCATTACCAGAACTTTAAGATTGCCAGGCTCTGGGTTCCGGAGTACGGCACTGCGGAGGATCCTGCGCAGTTTAAGTGGCTTTATGCTTATTCTCCTTACCACCATGTGAAGGCAGGGGTGGAATATCCTGCGGTGTTGTTTATGACTGCGGATTCGGATTCGAGAGTTGATCCGATGCATGCGAAGAAGATGACGGCTTTGATGCAGGCTGAGGCTGCCAACGGGGGGAGCCGCACGCGGCCGATTCTGCTGCGGATTGAGACTAAGGCGGGGCATGGTGCAGGGACGCCGGTTGCAAAGCGGATTGAGGAGTATGCCGATGTTTACTCGTTTTTGTTTTGGCAGTTGGGGGTGAAGTGAGGAGGAAGGCCTTAGCGCGTGGGGGTTGAAATGAAGATCTTCTGGTCCTGGCAGTCGGACACTCCCGAGCAAATCGGGAAGTATCTGGTTCGAGACGCCCTAAAGGCAGCCGTCAGCGAGCTGAGGCAAACCGAGGATATCGAAGAGGCACTGCGTGAGGACCTACACCTCGATCAAGACACTCAGGGAACAACCGGAAGCCCTGATTTGGTGAGTACGATCTTCGGTAAGATTGAGAAATCGGAAGTAGTCGTTGCCGACGTAACGATCGTCGGCGAGACTGACGAAGGTAAGAAACTCATCAATTCCAACGTCGCAATCGAACTGGGATATGCCTTAAGTGAATGCACGGACGCACGGGTGGTAGTATTGGTCTTCAACAGGAACTATGGAACGCACAACGATCTTCCGTTTGATCTACGCCACAAGGGTGGTGCGGTGGTTTCGATCTGTCTCCCGAAGCGGACCGTAAGGCGGTAGCGGCTGTGCGAAGGGCACTCGCGGTTGACTTTGTTCGAAAGCTAAAACCGTTCCTGCAACAACCACCTCGGATCAAGGAACAATTGTCGGTCAGGGCGATTCTTGAGCACCAGCTTGAGCGCAGGTACCCTGTTCAGAATGGCGGGAGTGACGACGTCTTCCAATTGAGGGTAAGCGTCGAGAATGACGGCGAACAAACAGCTGCAGACTTCAAGCTGCAACTCGATTTTCCATCGGAATTTATGGACGGTGCGCCGCCCTATGGTCTGAGCTGCCCTGGGGCACTGCCCGGGTTCTCCAGATTCGAGATTACGAGTGAGCAGGGACACCCTCCCACGGGAAACCTCTATCGCGGGACCAGGAGTCTGACCCTCATTGCTTTCAACTACGCAGTGAGGGACGAGACCAAGCGGCAACGTCCCGAGCAGTTGGAAAAGAAGGCGACGGCCACCGTGTTCTCGGGGAACATGGCGCCGAAAACGACATCGATGACCATTGCCGAACTGGCGCTGGTTCCTGGCAGTTGAACGAGAACTAAGGCGCAACTCCTTGACCGCAGCGCTGGAAGCGCTGCGCCACCCAAAATCGGCGGCTCTGACGCAGGCCTGGAAAGCCTGCTCCACCCGCGAAGGCAACATCACGTTCTTTCGGCAAGCTCAGGGCAGGCTTTTTCGCAAAGGACGCGAAAGATGGGGCACCCGCTTTGTTTTTCACGGATACTAAGGTCAAAGGCAGCGGGCGAGGGCGCCCGCTCCACACGGTTCAGGCCTGGGCGTTCATGTAGGCGCGGAGGATGGCGTTGATGCGGGTCTGGTAGCCGCGCTGTTGGCGGAACCAGCGAAGCAAGTCGGCGTCGAGGCGCATGGTCACGATTGTTTTGGGCGCCGGCATGACCACCTTGGCGTTTTTCCAGAAGGCTGTGTCGGTGGGGTGGGCGTCGGGGTCGGCAAGGATGCCACTGCGTATTTCGGCCGGGGTCATGCGGCGCAGCTTGTTCAAGTCTGTGGCGGCGCGGCTCCTGGCATTCTTGGTCATCGGGTCGACTATATCGGACAGGGTGTATTTACACAACGTAAATATCGGCAGTTGGGGCTCAAGCCCGGTTCAGATCCTGGGCCTTTAGGGCGGGCATGGAAGGCCTGCTCCACCCTCAGAGACAACATCAGGGTCAAGAGCGGCGCTGAAGGCGTCCGTGATTCCCACCTTTCGCAAAGGGCGCGAAAGATGGGGCACCCACGTTTGGATGACTGCGCTAGGCGGGCATAGAATGTTGCGACCGCCAAGCGCCGAGGATTGCGATGCTGAGGTACTACTACATCAACAAGGAATGGATGGTGTCCGGAACAGCACAGCACGTCTATCGGGTCACTGCAAGTCTGTCCCTGGTGTTGTTTTTCTTGTTGGTCGCATTGCGGTTGATGGGTGAGATTCCCAATGGTCTGGTTTCCACTGTGAAGTTGGTTCTACTCGCCGGCGTACTCGGGACTGCAACCACAATGGTTGCAATGGAGTATTTCCTGTTCGGCTTCGATAGCTCCTCTGCGGCGAAAAAGGTGTTCTGGTTTTGCGTGATGCTGTTCCCACCACTCGGACCCGCACTCTACTGTTTCATCGTCTACCTGCGCTCGGATGTGCTTAAGGACGATGCCAAACGTGTAGAAGGGCCATTGGCATAGGACTGTACAGGGGCTGAAGCCCGGTTCAGATCCTGGACTTTACGCGGCGCTGAAGCGCCGCTCTTCCACGTTACTGCCGGCAGGCGTTATGAAAGTCAAAACAGCGGGCGGGGGCGCCCGCTCCACACTTGGGAGATCAAATGCAAACTTAGAACGGTCTCCAGGGTTCGGGGCCGATGGGTTCCGGGCTTCTGTGGTGCATCCAGATGCGAATGAGCAGTTCAACTATATCCAGCATAAGTCTCTCCTTATTTCTTGCGGTGCAGACAGATTGTCGGTTGCACTTCGGATTCCTTTGCGTCGCGCTGAATCGCCCTTCTTGCACGCCCGCTGGTCGCGATGCGCGCGAGATCCCTCCCTCCGCCTGAGGAACGGCTGCGCTCGGGATGACGCCGGTCGGATGGTGGTAGCAAGGTCAAAGGCAGCGGGCGGGGGCGCCCGCTCCACACCCGCCGATACGTGCCGGGTGGACGTAGAATAATTTGCTGTGTGGTTGAGGAGGGTTGCCGTGGTGACTTCTAAGAACATGCTTAAAGATCGACTCAGCCGGTACAGGCAGATCACGATCAGCGTGATTGGGAGGAAGTCGGGTCGGAAGATTTCGATTCCGGTTTGGTTTGTGGCGGAGGGTGACGAACTCCATCTGCTGCCGGTAGCTGGGTCGGAGACGCAGTGGTACAAGAACGTACGCAAGAATCGCGTGATTGGGATTGATGCGCGGGGCGTGGAGGCGGAATTTCGGGCTGCGCCTGTGACGGGCGTTAAGGCGGTGAAGGATGTGGTGGAGAAATTTCGGGAGAAGTATGGGGCTGGGGATGTTAAGAAATACTATTCGGGGCTTGATGTGGCGGTGCTGGTGAAGTTGGAGTAGCTGGGCGGCCGCTCGTGCCATGGGGACTGGATCGTGTTTTACTGCTGAGGGCTGTGGGGGCTTCCGGCAAACAGCAGATTCCTCGCTCGTTCTCGCCGCTTTGCGGCTACGAACGAACTCGGAATGACAACAGTTCTTGGTCTGGATTTTTCCTGCCTTGGGCTTTTCTGTTTTCTCTCCGTGTTCGCATGTGGAAATCCTTGAAAATATTTGGCGGGATGACCTGGACTTCGATTGACGCGGGCGATCTACTGGATTAGTAGTGGGGAAGTTTGTCGGTTTGAGGCTTCCGGCGAATGGTTGGTAGCAGGTGCTTGGAGGATTGGATATGGCGGACCGTGATTGGGGCGGAGATGGTACTGAGGATCGTAAGGCGGTTCCGGGGGACGCGCCGGTGCCGGGATTTATTCCCTGGATTTTCGCGGTCGAGGATCGTGATCCGGGATGGTGGGAACGGCAAGGGTCGAATCCGAAGCGGATGGGGGAGTTGTCGCAGGCGGCGTTTTTGGTGAAGGCACAATCGTTGGGATTTGGGGTTGGCGTTGCCCTGGGGCGACAGCGAGAAGTATGACTTCATTGTTTGGGCGCGACCGCAGGGGCGATTGTTGCGGGTGCAGGTTAAGGCTACGGGCCGGTTGAACTGCGGAGGATATGATGTGCAGCCGGTTTACTCGACGCGCGGGGAGGGGAAGAAAACTTATACGGCTGCCGACATTGATGTGCTGGCGGCGCATGTCGTGCTCGAGGGGAGTGGCGCGGAGGAAGTTTGGTATTTGCTGCCGGTGAGGGCTTTTGCCGGGGTGAAGAGTTTGAGGTTCTTTCCGGATTTGAAGAGCAGGAATGCGCGGTGGGAGGGGTATCGGGAGCAGTGGTCTGTGCTCAGAGGCTAGTGGTAGTAAATCCGGATCGTGAACTTGGGCTTGGGTTTACTGGCACTGAACACTGACCGGTGGCCACTGCTTTTGGGGGGTGACGGTAAAGTTAAGTAAAGCTGCGAGAAATATATTGACCTGTTTTGGCTTTCCGGATAGAGTATGTTGTTCCACGGACATCCGGAGTCTCTGGGTCTGTTCTGAGCTGCCTCGGCCTGTGATCCCAAACTAGGAAAAACGAGCATCTTCGGACTCCGGTTGCGCATCTATTCCAGTAGGAATTGCGCTAACTCCTTTATAACTCTGGTGGAATCAGTAGCTTAGGACGGAGTTTGGGTTCTGGCTGCGGGCTTGGGGACAGGGGCGAAGGCGAAATGCCCATACTTATAAGGAAGGAGCAAGACAGACATGCGCTCTGATCGTGTGTTTGACGCTTTACAAACATTGCGGAATCGTTATATGTTGTGCCAGCTCGCCTCCAAGGCCACGCGGAAGTTCCATCGGCCCAGCACCAGAATCCAGGAAACGATGAATGGTGTGCTGGACCGGATCGCGGGCGCGGAGCGGCAGGATGTGCTGTCGGAGCCGGAGAATTTTGCTGAGGCACAAAGGCGGGCTGCTTAAGCAGCCCGGTCCGCCTGCCTGGTGTGTGTGTACTGTCTTCCCTGAATACCCTCCTTTTGAAAATCTCCCGAAGCCACTAACGAATAACTTTTAGTGCACGGGTTTAGGTGAATCGTTTCTAGGACAAATCATGACCATTGCTGAATTAAAAGAAAAGAACATTACCGAGCTGACCAAGATCGCAAGGACCTTGGAGCTGCCCGGGGCCAGCGGGCTGCGGAAACAGGATCTGATCTTTAAGATCCTGCAGGCGCAGAGCGAAAAAGAAGGACACATCTTCGCCGAAGGTGTGCTGGAAATATTGCCCGACGGCTACGGATTCTTGCGCTCGCCGGATTACAACTACCTGCCGGGCCCCGATGACATTTACGTGTCGCCGTCACAGATTCGCAAGTTTGATTTGAAAACGGGCGACACGATCAGCGGGCAGGTACGGCCTCCGCATGAGGGCGAGAAGTATTTCGCTCTGGTGAAGATCGAGGCGGTGAATTTTGAGTCGCCGGATGAGGCGCGGAACAAGATTCTGTTCGACAACCTGACGCCGCTTTATCCGCAGGAGCGGTTGAAGCTGGAGACCACCCGGGAGAACGCGAGCGCTCGGGTGATGGATCTGCTGACGCCGCTTGGCAAGGGACAGCGCGGGTTGATTGTTTCTCCGCCGCGGGCGGGCAAGACCATGCTGCTGCAGAATGTGGCGAACTCGATTACTACGAACCATCCGGAAGTGGTGCTGATGGTGCTGCTGATCGATGAGCGGCCGGAAGAAGTTACGGATATGCAGCGGTCGGTGAAGGGCGAAGTGATTTCTTCGACGTTTGACGAGCCTGCGGCGCGGCACGTGCAAGTTGCGGAGATGGTGATCGAGAAGGCTAAGCGGTTGGTTGAGCATAAGCGCGATGTGGTGATTCTGCTGGATTCGATTACGCGTTTGGCGCGCGCTTACAACACGATTGTGCCGCCTTCGGGCAAGGTGCTTTCGGGCGGCGTGGATTCGAATGCGTTGCAACGGCCGAAGCGGTTCTTTGGGTCGGCGCGGAATATTGAGGAAGGCGGATCGCTTACGATTATTGCTACAGCGCTGATCGATACCGGGTCGCGCATGGATGATGTGATCTTTGAAGAGTTCAAGGGAACCGGTAACTCGGAAATTATCCTGGAGCGCAAGCTGGTGGATAAGCGGGTGTTTCCTGCGATCGACATTCAACGGTCGGGTACGCGTAAGGAAGAGTTGCTGATCCCGCGGGAAGATTTGTCGCGGATCTGGGTGCTGCGCAAGGTGCTGAACCCGCTGTCTCCGGTGGAAGCCATGGAGTTGCTGATCGACAAACTGAGCAAGACGAAGTCGAACGGCGAGTTTTTGGCGAATATGAGCGCGCTGTAAGGCCATCCGCGGGCTAGCTTCCGAGGTCTGGTGCCGTCCCTGAAGGGACTTGAGTCTGGTCTGCTTTCCCTTCCCCGCACTTACGTGCGGGGCTAATGAATGCCGTCGCTGGCGCGACTGGGCAGGATGCGGTTCTTCCGCAGTTTCTACCCTGAACATTTCCCGTTTCTCGTCCTCGCTGAAAGTGTCATACTTTAGGAGATCGGCAGGCGAACCCGCGCCCCGTTTCCGAGGACACTATGCGACCCCAACGAATAGCCTGGACACTTTCCCTCTGTTTGCTGTTCGCAATTCCCGGCAAGGCTCAGAGCCAGAACGAACCCCCCAGAGCAATTCCGCCCTTAAGGGGAGATGCCGCCTCGTCTGCCGGCGATGCGGATGACGCCCAGCAACGGATGGCTCACGACATGGCCAAGAAGGCCAACCAGTCGCGGGAGGCCTCGCTCAAGGCCGATACCGATAAACTTCTCAAGCTGGCGGTGGAACTGAAGGCCTACGTGGACAAATCGAATGAGAATGTCTTGTCGCTCGACGTGGTCAAGAAAGCCGACGAGATCGAGAGGCTGGCGCACAGCGTGAAGGATAAGATGAAAGGGCCGAACTAGGGAGATTTGGTAATTTCGTAATCGGGTAATTTTTTAATTTGAAACCCCGGCGTGAAAAGAAGAAGCGCCATCCGGCAGGCCGGATGGCGCTTTGTTCTCTCCCAAGGGGTGAGGGTTATTCAGCGTTGCCGCTTCTTATCCTCATGCCGTAGAAGGAGCGGTAGACGAAGAAGAACGAGACCAGGAAGAACAACAGCGCCAGTACATTTGTGATGGTTGCGCCCTGATCGTGGGTCAGCGTTACTGCCAGCTCTACCGCCAGCAGGCCGAATAGCGTAGTGAATTTGATTACCGGATTCAGCGCTACCGACGATGTGTCTTTGAAGGGGTCGCCTACGGTGTCGCCAATTACTGTGGCGTCGTGCAGGGGAGTTCCCTTCTGCTTCATTTCTACTTCTACGATCTTTTTCGCGTTGTCCCAGGCGGCGCCGGCGTTGGCCATGAAGATGGCCTGGTAGAGGCCGAAGATGGCGATCGAGATTAAGTAGCCGACGAAGAAGAATGGCTCGACGAAGGCAAAGGCGAGCGTGCCGAAGAAGACGGCGATGAAGATATTCAGCATCCCTTTCTGCGCGTATTTGGTGCAGATCTCGACTACCTTTTTGCTGTCTTCAACGGAGGCTTTCTCCACACCTTCGAGCTTGATGTTGGCTTTGATGAACTCGACGGCGCGGTAAGCGCCAGTGGTCACGGCTTGGGTGGATGCGCCAGTGAACCAGTAAATCATGGCACCGCCGGTGATCAAGCCGAGGAAGAACGGGGCGTGCAGGAGCGAAAGTTTGTCGACGTTTTCGGTGAGGCCAGCGGTGAGCGCCATGATGATGGAGAAGATCATCGTCGTGGCGCCGACTACGGCAGTGCCTATGAGCACTGGCTTGGCCGTGGCTTTGAAGGTGTTGCCTGCGCCGTCGTTGGCTTCGAGCAGGTGCTTGGCGCGCTCGAAGTGGACTGGCATGTTGAAGTCCTTCTTGATTTCGGCTTCGACGTTCGGAATCTGCTCGATCAGCGAAAGTTCGTAGACGGATTGTGCGTTGTCGGTAACCGGGCCGTAGGAATCTACGGCGATGGTGACCGGGCCCATGCCTAAGAATCCGAAGGCCACCAAGCCGAACGCGAATACGGCGGGAGCCAGCATGGTGGCGGCTGCGGCCAGGCCCAGCGTGCTCATGGAGTAGGCAATCGCCATGAGAAACATCATGGAGAGACCGAGGTAGTAGCCGGAGAAATTGCCAGCTACGAATCCGGAGAGAATTCCCAGCGACGCTCCGCCTTCTTCCGCGGAGATGACCACTTCTTTTACGTGGCGGGAATGAACTGAGGTGAAAACTTTCACCAGTTCGGGGATGATGGCGCCGGCTAAAGTCCCGCAGGAGATGATCGTTGCCAGCTTCCACCACTGCGTGGAATCGCTGCCGAGGGCGGGGATTATGTAGTAGGAGACCAGATAGGTCAAGGCGATCGAGACGATGGAGGTGATCCACACCAGAGAGGTGAGCGGGTGCTCGAAGTTCATCTCGTCGGCGTTGCCGAATTTGGCTTTGGCGATGGCGCTGTTAAGAAAGTAGGAGAGCGAGCTCGCGATCAACATCATGACCCGCATGACGAAAATCCAGACCAGCAGCTGGACTTGCACGGCCGGATCTTTCACGCCGAGGAGAATGAAAGTGATCAGGGCTACGCCGGTTACGCCGTAGGTTTCGAAGCCGTCGGCGGAGGGTCCGACGGAGTCGCCGGCGTTGTCTCCCGTGCAGTCAGCGATTACGCCGGGGTTGCGGGCGTCGTCTTCTTTAATTTTGAAAACGATCTTCATCAGGTCGGAGCCGATGTCGGCGATTTTCGTAAAGATGCCGCCGGCGATGCGGAGCGCGGCTGCGCCCAGAGATTCGCCGATGGCGAATCCGATGAAGCAGGGGCCGGCGTAGTCTCCGGGGACGAAAAGCAGAATGATCAGCATGATGAGGAGCTCGACGCTGATCAGCATCATGCCGATGCTCATGCCGGCTTCGAGTGGAATCTGGTAGACCGGGAAGGGCTTGCCCGGCAGGGATGCAAAGGCGGTGCGCGAGTTGGCAAAGGTGTTTACGCGAATGCCGAACCAGGCTACGCCGTAGCTGCCGGCGATGCCGACCAGGCTGAAGCCGAGGATGATGGCAACGCGCATTGCTTCCAAATGCTGGAGGACGCCGAAGTAAAGCAGAATGATGACGGCGATGAACGCCCAAAGCAGAAGGATGAATTTGCCCTGGGTGATGAGGTAGGTCTTGCAAGTTTCGTAGATGAGTTCGGAGATTTCGCGCATGGAACGATGCACGGGCAGGTTCTTGAGGCGCATGTAGATGACCATGCCGAAGCCGAGCCCGAAGAAGCAGAAGAGAATGCCGATCATGAGCAGGTTGTGGCCGTCGATGGCGCCGTTGAGGAAGCTGACGGAGGAAAGGTCGGGGAGTTTAAGCGAGGCTTCGCCGCCCGCTTCAGATTGAGCGAAAGCGGTGGACGCGCCGACGGTGAGCAGCGCGGCTAGAGCCAGAGTCTTTTTGAGTAAGGCGTTCAGGAAAGCGCTTTTCAGGAAATTAGGTATCATGCGGCGTCCTTGGAACGCAGCCGTGGCGAGCCCGGTACGCATAATGAGTCCTCCAGATGAATCGGGTTTAGGAATTACAAACGTGTTTAGGCACTGCCTCCCGACGAGACAATCCCTGGTTCGAGCACGCACACGGGATTTCGTCGCCGGAATTCCGAACACGCTTCCACCGCAAACCTTCAACGGAGAGTTGGAGTTTGGCCGCGTCGGAGTTTGCGCCTGGGAGGGCTGGAGAATTAAGACTCTGCTCCGGGCATCCCAGTGCAAAACGGGCATTTATAACATGTTAGGAGGGTTGGGTCAATCACAAGGGGATGGGACGGTGTCCTGGGTTTGCCGCGCTTACCAACAAAACCGTCGAGCTGCGCTCGATGGACAGCCGGGGGCGGCTGTCCCCACATAAGCAAGACCTCACGTCCAGTATGTGCGGTCGAGGCTGCGGTACTGGATAGCTTCGGCGATATGTTTGGGTTCGATGGATGGCGTCGCTTCGATGTCGGCGATGGTGCGGGCTACTTTCAGGATGCGGTCGTGGGCGCGGGCGCTTAGGCCCTGCTGAGTCATGGCGCGTTCGAGCAGGCGTTCGCAGTCGGCGGAAAGTTCGCAGAAGGTGCGGATGTGGCGGGAAGACATTTGGGCGTTGCAGTAAATCTTTTCGCGGGATGAGGCGAAGCGCTCGAGCTGCTTTTGGCGGGTGCGCATGACGCGCTCGCGAATCTTGGCTGAGCTTTCCGGTTCGTTGGTGGAGCGCATTTCTTTGTAGTTTACGGCGGGGACGTCGATGTGAATATCGATGCGATCCATGAGCGGGCCGGAGATTTTTGAGATGTAGCGCTGGATCATTGGTGTGGTGCATTGGCACTCGCGGGTGCGGTCGTTGCGGAAGCCGCAGGGGCAGGGATTCATGGCGGCGGCGAGCATAAAGCGCGCGGGAAAAGTCAGGGCCATGGCGGCGCGCGCGATGGTGACTGAGCCATCTTCGAGCGGCTGGCGCAGGACTTCGAGGACGTTGCGAGGGAACTCTGGGAGTTCGTCCAGGAATAGCAGGCCGTTGTGGGAGAGCGAGACTTCGCCGGGGCGCGGGATCACGCCTCCGCCGATCAGGCCGGCGTCAGAGATGGTGTGGTGCGGGGAACGATACGGACGTTTGCCGACGAGGCCGCTGCCTGGGTCGAGGACTCCGGCTACGCTGTGAATCTTCGTGGTCTCGAGGGCTTCTTCGAAAGTCAGCGGCGGCAGGATTGTCGGCATGCGCTTGGCCAGCATGGTTTTGCCGGAGCCGGGCGGCCCGATCATGAGGATGTTGTGGCCTCCGGCGCAGGAAATTTCGATGGCGCGCTTGGCGGTTTGCTGGCCGCGGACGTCTTTGAAATCGACGAGGAATTCCTGCGATTCTTTCAGCAGCGCGTCGCCATCGGCTTTTAGCGGGACGATTCCGTTGCCGGAGTTTACGAAGTGAATCACATCGAGGAGCGAGCGGACGGGGTAGACATCGACTCCGCCGACCATGGCGGCTTCGCGGGCATTGGCTTCTGGGACGACCAGCTTCGAAATCTTGCGAGTGCGGGCTTCGAGTGCGATCGGCAGCGTGCCGCGAATGCCGCGGACGCCGCCATCGAGCGACAACTCGCCGATGAAGAGGCAGTCCTCGATTGCCTTCTGAGTGAGGCCGCCGTAGGCGCCTACGATGCCTAGAGCCATCGGAAGGTCGAAACCCGAGCCTTCTTTCTTTATATCGGCGGGGGCGAGGTTGATGGTGATGTGGGTGGGCGGGATGTCATAGCCGCAGTTTTTCAGGGCTGCGCGAACGCGGTCGCGGCTCTCGCGAACTGCGGCGTCGGGCAGGCCGACTGTGTGAAAGTGATCCTGGTCGGTTTTGATACCGGAGCAGTCGACTTCCACCTGAATAATGTTGGCGTCGATGCCGTAGACCGCGGCGCTGAGGGTCTTGTAGAGCATGGGTGCTCCGGGCGACCCTTCCTTCCTGCTTCGTGCCGCCGTCGGCACACCGAGGCCTGATTCCGGAATGTAGCTACGGTACGCGTGTAGAAGCGGGCAAGGCTGTGACGGATGTCACAGGGTGGGCCTGTGGATAAGAGGCCGCCAGTGTCTACCCCAGAGCCGCTGCGCTACCACTGTCATCCCTAAACCCGTGAAAAGAAGACGAGTGGGGTTTCTGCCCTCGTTCACGCAACTCCCGGCGCGACTGCCTCTCGTTTTGCCGGCAGAAGGGCTAACAGGACAACTCCGATCACAAAGAATGCGATCACATCAGCAAAGTTCCGGTGGACACCATGAATCCACGCTTCCACGGTTTGAATAGCCATTACAGCGCCATGGGAGATGTGCAACCAAGCTGCTAAAGCAATCATCGAGCGATGCTCGGACGGTCGTCTTGCGGCTATGAGTAGAAAGACCCCGACCGGAATAAAAAAGCTCAGAAACATCGGGTGGATCTCGCTCTTCCGCTGCAAAAGCCAGCTGGAATGCCGCAGATCCAAATATAGAAAATAAATCTGGGCCAGATTGAGCAGCCCCACGATCACGAGGACGATCTGTGTCAGGCGTTCTCTTTTCACATTGACCTCATTCTTTGAGCGACCAGTTACGTCGTGCGGACAGTCTCAACCCCTGACCAAGTCCACACCTGCCAGACGATGACCGAGGTGCATATAGTTTCAATCGTCGCGAAGAACAAGTACTGAGGAAGACCCGGCGTGTGGGTGGCGCCGAAAAGAGGCGGAATGAAGGTCAGGCCACCGTTTATAAGGGTCACGATGCTACCCGCAATGATATTCGCCAGCCGGTTCGCTCTAAACGGAAGTAGTCGACACGCCACAATCATGGCGATGGGTATTTCCATCAAGACCGCTGAACCCCACAGAGCCCAAGGTGGGAGATGCGGGGCATCGCCTAGATTTGGCGAGCCAACAATAGCCCACAAGGCAAGAACGTCCGCATACAGGTAGTTCAAAAACGCGAAGATCCACAATAGAGACAACCGTTCCTTCGTGTCATGCATGTCAACCTCCCACGGAATTGTATACGGTCCCGCGCGGCAGCAAAGGGATTGTGGCGTCCAGTTGGCGCTATAAGGCGATTTCGCTCGCCGACCGCGGGCAGAAAAATCCCTCGATGCTGCGTCCATCGCGCCGCGGAACTTCTCCACGAATGCGGTAGTGCGAGATGACTTGCTCGATCATGCGGAAGCTACACGCTCTGCGCGGCCGTACTATGAGGCAGGCTTCGGCAAGTCAATGCATCCCCGACACAGACCCGCAGTTAAACCGAAGTAATCAGAATTCTGTGGCCCCGGCCACGATTGTTTTGCCTGGGCCAGTATAATTACGATGATTTTAATGATTGACGGTTTTGCTCTCCTGCGAACGCGAAGCCGGGTGTTCTCCCCATGACGCAAGCTTCACCTGATAGTCCTCGACGTCCCCGCGCTCCGCAAAATCTGGAGCGCGAAGAGTCCCAGCTTTGGCGATGGATTCTGCTGTTCATGGTCCTGCTGGCGGCGGGTTTTGCCTACCTCGCCTGGGAGCGGCTGGAAACCCTGCCTTATCATTTGGGCCCGGCAGCACTGGGCGTTCTGCTTTTGTCTGTGCTGCTGGCTGTTTATGCCTACGGCCGGCGGAAGGAAGTTGTCGAGCTGAAGAGCCTGCTCCAGGATTTGCAGGAGCACGTGGGGGCGGCACCGTCGGAGCAACAACTTGACCAGCTCAACGAGATGATCGCGCGCTCGCAGCGCAGCTTCAAAGAACTGATCGACTCGTTCGAAGATGCTGCCTGCGCCGTTTCTCTGGACGGCACCTTGCGCACCGTCAACAAAAGCGTGAGCGACCTGGTGGGGCTTCCCTTCACCGAGATCGTGGGCAAGAAGTTTTTCGACTTCATGGAAGAACCGACCCGCGAGAGCCTGGAAGCGGGGCTTAGCCGGTTTCTGGAGAAGAGGCATTGGACGGGGACCGTTCGCCTACGCCTGAAAAACAATCCGCGGCCGCTTTTTTTCGATTGCGTACTCAATGCGATCGTCAAGAGTGGAGAAGTGGTTGGGGTGAGCGTGCTGGGAAGAGATGTGACTGGACAGCACGAGAAAGAGCTCCGTTTCACTGAGCTGTTCGAGACTCTGCAGGAAGGCGCCTACTTCAGCACGCCGGAGGGCAGACTGCTGGATGCCAATCCCGCGCTGGTGAGCGTTCTGGGCTATGCGACGAAAGATGAGCTGCTGGCGGTCGAACCGGGCAAGCTGAATGTCGATCCCGCAGAACCGCCGGTGCTGGGCCGGGCTGCCGACGATCGCGGTGCTGTGCGGGCGCGGGAGATTACGCTGCGCAAGAAGGATGGAACACCCGCGGTGTTTCTTGAGTCATCGCGTGCCGTTTGGGATGCTGCGGGCAAACTGATTCGTTACCAGGGCACGCTGATCGACGTCACAGAAAGGCGCAAACTGGAACGGCAACTGCTGGGGCAGGAAGAATTCCGGATGCGTTTGCTGGAAAGCTTCCCCGACCTGATTCTTGTAGTCGATCTGCAGGAGCGATACACGTTTGTGAGTTCGCGAGTGCGCGACTTGCTGGGATATCAACCCGAGGATCTGGTGGGAAAGAAGATTTCCGAAACCGAGGATCACTCGCCGGAACTCGCGGCGCTCTACCGCGACGTGTCTTCCGGCATCCGGATTTTTGGCGCGGCAGAGTACGGGGCGCGGCACCGCGATGGCAGCTGGCGCACCATGCGGGCCTCGGCCAGCCAGTTCTTTGACGCCGATGGAAAGATCGGTGGTGTGATCGTCTCTGTGCGCGACATCACGATGGAGAAGAAGTTGGAGCAGCAGATCGTGCAGAGCGAGCGGTTGGCTGCTATGGGCGCGATGATCGGCGGGGTTGCCCACGAACTCAACAATCCTTTGACCAGCATTCTGGGGGTCAGCGAACTTCTGCAGGACAGCCAGACTACGGACGCGGCTCGCAAGCAGATCGGCATACTGCAACAGCAGGCGAGGCGGGCCGCCGAGATCGTTCACAACCTGACTTATTTCTCGCGACCGCCGGCGCCGGGGAAAAGTCCTGTCAATCTTGGCGAGATCGTGGAACGCACGCTCAATCTGCACGCTTACTCGCTGCGCAAGAACAACATCACCGTGGACTTTCTGCGCGAGCCGACGCTACCTTACGTGCAAGCCGATCCGCACCAGTTGATGCAGGTTTTCCTGAACCTGATCCTGAATGCGGAGCAGGCCATTCGCGAGGCTCGCGACCGGGGCACGTTGCGCATTCGACTGGGAAATAACGGGGAAGCGGTATGGGCCAGCTTTCACGACGATGGTCCGGGGATTCCCGGAGATATTCTGGCCAGCATTTTCGATCCTTTCTACACCACGAAACGGCCGGGACGCGGAACCGGCCTTGGGCTGAGCATCTGCAAGGCGGTGATGAAGGAACACAACGGAACGATCGAGGCCGCGAACGCGCCCGGCGGAGGAGCGGTATTCACTGTCACACTGCACGCGGCGGCTGCTTCCGCCTCTTCAAGCTAGCGGTCGGCTAATTTCTTTCCACTGCCATGGCCACGGCGTTGCCTCCGCCCAGACACAGGGCAGCGATCCCACGTTTCGCGTTGCGGCGCGTCATTTCATAAATCAGAGTCACCAGCACGCGGGCGCCGCTGGCTCCGATGGGATGCCCGATCGCGACTGCTCCGCCGTTCACGTTAACCTTGTTGGGATCGAGACCAAGCTCGCGCATCACGCCCAGCGCCTGCACTGAGAAAGCTTCGTTGAGTTCGTACAGGTCAACGTCGTCTTTCTTCCATCCCGTCTTTTCCCAAATAGTCCGCACCGCACCAACGGGAGCCATCATCACCCACTTGGGTTCGACGCCACTGGTCGCCTGGGCGACAATTCGCGCCATGGGCTGCGCGCCAAGTTCTTTTGCCCGCTGCACGCCGGTCACCACTACTGCGGCCGCGCCGTCGTTCACTCCGGGAGCGTTGCCGGCAGTGACGGTGCCGTCTTTCTTGAACGCAGGCTTCAATGAACGGAGGACTTCGATGGTCGTATCCTCGCGCGGGGATTCGTCTTTTTCGAAAAGTGCAGGGGCTGCGCCTTTTTTCTTCGAGGGAATTTCTACCGGCACGATCTGCGACTTGAAGCGGCACTCCTTCATCGCCGCGACGGCTTTGCGGTGCGAGTTCACGGCGAACTCATCCTGCTCTTCGCGCGTGATGCCATATTTTTCAGCAACGTTTTCGCCGGTGATGCCCATGTGGTAGTCGTTGTAAATATCCCAAAGCCCGTCGTGCACCATGGAATCGATGACCTGTCCGTTGCCCAGACGATATCCCTTTCGGGCTTGCGGGAGCAGGTAAGGAGCGTTCGTCATGGATTCCATGCCGCCTGCAACGACGATGGAACTGTTTCCGGTCTGCACGGCCTGGGCTGCGAGAGCGACTGCTTTCAATCCAGAACCACAAACTTTGTTGATTGTCATGGCACCTGTCGCCGGTGACAATCCTCCGAAGATTGCCGCCTGGCGAGCAGGATTTTGGCCCAGCCCGGCGGGGAGAACATTGCCCATGATGCATTCGTCGACTTGATCGGAGTTCAATCCAGCGCGCTTGACGGCTTCGCGCACCACTATTGCACCGAGCTGTGGAGCACTCAGATCGGTGAGACTGCCCTGGAATTTTCCCACCGCTGTACGACAACCAGAAATGATGACAACCTCATCGAAAGCCGCCATTGATCATGCTCCCGCGAAGATTTCGCAGTTTCATTATAGATGCTGCGGCGGACGAAAACGATGAACTTCAATGCGCTGGTGCCATCGCTGCTCGATTCGATCGCGCGAGAAAGCTCGACGCTCGCGCGCTCGAGTGCAGCTGCTTGTTTCTCTCTTGTGATTGCGAGCGTGGAGGATGTCTTGATGGAGCAACATTAGAAGTTTCTGCTTCACACTCATCTCTCTGTGACTTTGGTACAACACCGCCCGTTCGACGCGTGCATTTTTTTCTTGACTTCATTTTTCATTAACTCTATACAATCAATTAGTTGCAACAAATGATCGTTGCAGATTTTTCCATGAACAATGGAAGGGAGAATAGAAACAATGGCAACCAAGAAAAAGGCAAAAAAGAAAAAGAAGCATTAAGAAAGTCAGTACGAAGTCAAAAAGGGGGACGCCGAAAGCGTCCCCTAAGTTTTTGTGCGGAAGTTCCCCAAGCCAGGCTAATCAGTCCAGCGGCTTCCCGCTGCTCTTCGTGGAATTCCGGGAATGATTCGGAACCATCTTTTCCTGGGCGGTGCACAATCCACGGAAGGCGCAAAAGTTGCAGTGGAAGCCAACGTTAGGCTCGAAGTCTCCGGCGGCGATACCGCGTGCCACAGCCAGGATCCGTTCTCGCGCTCCCTCCAATTGAAACTGGGTACGGCGGGAGAAGATCGGAACGTTGCCTTCGAGATTGTGAAACACTAAAGCACCCACATGGTATCCCCACTTTTCATTTGCGGCCATGGCGTAGATCGAAAGCTGTAGGCTCTCATCTGCGTCCTCCTGGGAGCGCGCCTTGCCGGTCTTGTAGTCGACGATGTTCACGCTATCATCGGCGGCGCGATCGACGCGGTCGATTCGTCCGGCAACCTTCGTGCCAGCAATCTGCACGTCGAACCATTCTTCGGTGTGGAGAACTTCGGGCGGAGGAACTGCACGGGTGCCGTTGAGAAAATCCTGCAACTGCGCGAGTCCCTGCTTCAGGTATAGTTCCCGCTGATAGTTGTCCTGGATTCCGGATTCGGCCAGGTCGTCATGAAATAATTGGATCAGCTCTTCGTCGCTCTTCGTTCTGCCGAGGCGCACAGAATCGTAGTAGGTGCGCAGTACGCGGTGCATCGTCGCACCAAATTGCACGGCCGCGTGCACTTGCCGCGACAACTTCCACTCGCGCTGAAACTTGAACTGTAGAGGACAGGTCTCATAAGTCTCTACTGCCGAGGCACTCAACCGGGCGTCCAGGCCTTCGATTGCGGGAAGGGCAAGCCATTCTGCCAACCGGGAGCCCTGGGGATGAACCGCATCCGCCACGGCGGCGATCTCGATCAACTCCGGTTGCGAAGGCAAGGCCTGCCGCGCTCTGAGCCAAGGTTGCAATGCGGAATTGCAGATCAGTTCGCGCATCAGCCCTGCCGGTGTTTTGTCGCGACCGATTCCCTGCTTTCCATAAATGTGCAGCGAATCTTTGGCCCGGGTCATGGCCACGTAGAACAGGCGTCGTTCTTCCTGATCATAGAGAGTCTTGTCATCGCTGGCTGACGCGGAATCCGGATCGCGCAACTCGCGAGGAAATTCCACCAGCGTCTCCCGATAACTGGCGGGGAACGAGCCGCTGGTCGCTCGCAGAATGAAAACGTGTGCGAACTCGAGCCCCTTGGCTCCGTGCGCAGTCATGAGGCGGACGGCGTCCTCGTCATCTTTTGAGGTGAGGGGAATTACTCCATTGGCCTCGCGAAAATAATTCAAGTATTCAATCCATTCGCCGAGGTCTTTCGTTTCGGTGGTTGCCTTTTTTTCCCAATCGCTGGCGAACTTCAGAGCGGCCTGCAGCACTGGGGAATTCAGATCGAGAGCGAATTGTTTTCCGATCAGCAGCAGAGCTGTGTGAGTCTTAGCTTGCTTACGGCTGACTTCATCGCGCGCCTGTCGCACGGACTCCAACACGGCCCGGCCGCCGGCAACTTGATCCAGGACCGAGGCAAGCGGGATCACGGTTCCATCCTTCGAATCGCTTGCAATCGCGCGGAGTGCCGTTCGAAGTTGCTCTGGATCCACATCAAACTGCGGCAACGCGGCTGCGCGAAAAAGACTGGCGTCGGCGGTCAGATCCACCACAACCGCGACGCAGGCAAACAGATCGCGCACTTCGGGGGTGTCGCTGACGTCCATGTTCTCGATGGAGAAAGGAATCCCACGCTCGGCCAGTTCGTGCACAACACTGTCGCGCTGAACATGCGAGCGGTAGAGCACGCCGAAGTCCTTCCATCGGCAGTGCAAACGTCGTTGCGTCTCTTCGATCAGGCGGACCACGTCCGGCGCTTCGGCGTCTCTGGCAGCAAAAGAGATCGCTTCTACGTGGAAGGTGGTCAGCGTCTTTCCTTCGCTCTTAGCTTCCTCTTCGCGCGCCGACTGCAGGGGAGTGCGCCGGTAGGCAAGTGCATCGCTCGCGGCAAACACGGGAGGGTTCTTGTCGACCACGGCAAAAGCACATCGCAGAATCGGAGTGGTCGAGCGCCGGTTCCGGTCGAGCACCACCAGCTTGGATTGAGGAAAATGCCGGCGGAACAAGTGAAATGCGGCACTGGATGCTCCACGAAACCGATAGATGGCCTGATCGGGATCTCCGACGCCGAAGACGTTCGCTTCGGCTCCCGCCAGCGCGGCTAGAACCTTGATCTGGGCGAAGTTGGCATCCTGAAATTCGTCGACCAGGATGAACCGAGCGCGAGCGCGCTCAGCAGTCAGCAACTCCTTGTCGCTGGTGAGCAACTCGTAGGCACGCGTGATCATGTGGCCGAACGTGCCCAGATTTTCTTCGCGCAGCCAGCGCTCAGTGGTGGCGAAGACACGGGCAATTTCCTGGCAGCGTCCGATGACCTCGGCATCGCTCAGCTGATCTTTCGACTTCGCAACCCGGGGAACCTGGGTTTCGCCGCGTTCCAGCCGCGCCACGTACTCCGCGTACCTTTCGGGCGTTACCAGCTCGTCATGGCACCGGCTGAGAAAGCCCAGCAGGTCGTTGAGGAACTGTCCTACATTCGCGGCCCGGATGTAGTGCTCGAGGTGAAGCTCGTGAATTCTTTTGCGCAGATAAATCCAGAGATCTTTTTCGTCGAGCACGCCAAAGTCTTTTCCATTGCGCTTCAGCAGGTCGAGGCAATAGTCGTGGAAGGTTGCCGAATGAATCGGTTTGCCGAGAAGCCCGCGAACGCGGTCGCGCATCTCTCCAGCTGCGGCCACGGTATAGGTAAGGGCAAGCACCTCTTCGGGCTTCGCTTGTCCCTGCTCAACGAGGTGCGCAATTCGGTGAATCAACACCGAAGTCTTTCCTGTGCCGGCTCCGGCCACTACCAGCATCGGCCCGTGAACATGCGCAATGGCTTCGCGCTGGCGATCGTCGGAAACAAACGGAGCAGGATGAGATTGCAACTTGGAAACAGCCATCGCGCCCCAGAATACCACCACGATCAGGCTGCAGGGCGCGGGGCAAGACAAGAAATTCCCGCAGGAACCTAACGCAGATACAACGCGGAAGCGAGGAGTGCCGTCGCGGCCATCGCGGCGGTCTCAGCGCGGAGGATGGTGTTGCCGAGGGAGGCCGAAATCCATCCGGACTTCTGAAACGATTGCAATTCGCTGTCGGTCCAGCCGCCTTCGGGACCAACTGCCATCGCAACCCCGTCTTCGGCGTTCTTCTGCTTCAAAACATCGCGCAGCAAAGTTTGCTCTTCCGATTCTACAAGCACAATGCGCAAGGCCGCCGAAAGGTTCAACGCCTCTGCAAGTTTTACCGGCGCGGCAATTTCCGGTGGAGCGCCGCGGCGGGATTGTTCCGCCGCTTGCCGGGCGATGCGCTGCCAACGCTCCAGTCGTTTGGCTGAGGCGGTGGCCAGATGCGAATCCGTGCGCCGCGCGATTACCGGCACAATCCGCGAGACGCCGAGTTCGGTACACTTTTCGATCGCCCACTCCAAACGATCGAACTTGAAGATGGCGAGAATGAGAGTGATTTCGGCCGAGCTCGCTCCGGAAACTTCTTCGCCCAAATAGAATTCGACGCGCCCGTCGCTGACAACAGCGATTTGCCCGCGCCGCACGACTTTCCCGGTGGCGATGTCGAACTCCTGTCCAACGCGAGCTCGCAGCACGCGCACCAGACGGTCTGCGTGCTCGCCGACCAAGGCAGCGCGATCGCCCGAGACTTCATCGGCAATGAAACGGCGGC
>JBAPPL010000020.1:0-131454 GCA_049280095.1 Candidatus Sulfotelmatobacter sp.
GTTGCCCCATCATGATCAGCAGGCCTCCGAGGATCGGAATCAACCAGAGCATGGGCGGATGCTCTCTTCTAACACGCTTCCGCTCAATCTCACCTCGCTAATCGAAGTGACTTTTTCAACACCCACAGGCGATAGCACTCATTGACGTTGCGGCGATGGCCCCGGAAGCCAACTCAATACCCCTGTCCGATTACGGCATTGCCGGAGTGTCCGGTTCTTGGCATAATAATGAGGCTCTGGCCGATTTGCGCCACGGGACGGCGGCTTTGCGTCCGGTGAAGAAACGGCCTACATGCGTTTTCTGGCAAGCATCTTTGTGCCCACGGGCAACCGGCGGCTGAATGAGCTGATCGGTTTTCTGCTGTGCGTCTCTGCGCTCCTCCTCTTCCTCGCGCTGGCTTCGTATTCGCCGCTTGATCCTTCCCTCAACAGCGCTTCCGTGCTGACCGGGACCCACGTTGCCCGCAACTGGATTGGGGTGGTGGGAGCGCTTATCTCAGACCTTGCCTTGCAGTTCTTCGGGATCGGAGCGTTTCTGCTGCCGATTTTCCCAGCAATGCTTGGACTTCGCTGGTTTGCGTCGCGCAAGATTCAATCTCCCGCGGCGAAAAGTCTGGGCGGGATCTGGCTGGTAATCTTCGTCCCGGCGCTGCTGGCGCTGCTGCCGGGACATTGGCGCTGGTTGCATGTGATTCCGGTCGAAGGCCTTCTGGGGCGAGTGGTCGGCGATGTGCTGATCCACTACTTGAACCTGACGGGCGCCTATATCGTTTGCGCCAGCGTGCTGGCGGTTGCGCTTTACCTTTCGACGGCGTTCTCGTTTTCGTCGATTCGACTGTGGGCGCCGACGCGCTTTGCGTTTGTCACTGCGCTGTGGAACCGGTACCAGGATTGGCGAGCGGAACGGGCCAAGCGGCGTCAGCAGAAGGAACTGGACAAACGCCGGATTTCGAAGCCGGTGGTTAGGACGCAGCTGATCCCTTCGCGGCAGAGTGGCGAGTCAATCGAAGCCTCGCGGACTTCTGGTGAGCCTCGTCGTACTGGCATCGAGCGCATGCTGGGGCCCGAGGAAGGACCAGGTTCGACCGGTGGAATTCTTGCGGAATCGCTGGCCGGGCTCGGGGGCGCTGATAGGGATGCTTCGACTGCGAATGAGCTCGCTTCGCGATCTCATTCTCCGCTCAGCATGACAGGGGATCCGGAAGTGACGGAGCGTGGCGATAGCGATCACAAAGCCAAGACGACGATGCCGCGCATCGCGGGCGGCTACAAGCTGCCTTCGAGCAGTTTACTGCAGCGTCCTGACGAGCAGCAGGCCGTGGATGCGGAAGAACTGAAACTGCTGGCCCAGGTGCTCACCGAAAAATATGCAGAGTTTGATGTGCACGGGCAGATCACGCAAATCAATCCCGGCCCCGTGGTCACCACGTTCGAGTTCAAGCCTGACGCTGGAATCAAGTACAGCCGCATCACCAACCTCACCGATGATCTCTGTTTAGCGTTGAAAGCTGAGAGCATTTTGATCGAGCGCATGGCCGGGAAATCGACCGTGGGCATCCAGGTGCCGAACCGTGAGCGTGAAATTATCTGGCTGCGGGAGAACATCGAGTCGCAGGAGTTCATGGGCTCGAAGTCGAAGCTGACGATGGCCCTGGGCAAAGACATCAATGGACGCATCGTGACGGCCGATCTGAATGGCATGCCGCACCTGCTGATCGCCGGGTCGACTGGCTCGGGCAAGAGTGTTGCGATTAACGCCTTTATCATGTCGATTCTGTACAAGGCAACGCCGGATCAGGTTCGTTTGATTCTGGTGGATCCGAAGCGTTTGGAGCTGGGCAATTACGAAGGCGTGCCGCACCTCTACACGCCGATCATCACCGAGCCGAAGTTGGCGGCGAACGCGCTGCGCAACGCCGTGCGCGAGATGGAACGGCGCTTGAAGCTGCTGGCTGCGAAGGGCGTACGCAATATCGACCAGTACAACCGGCTGTTTGACCAGGGAACTCCAAGCTTGTTTGAAGAGGATTCCGACGACAAGCCGATTCCCTACATCGTGATCATCATCGATGAATTGGCTGACCTGATGATGCTCGATTCGAGCAACGTGGAGGAATCGATCACGCGGCTGGCGCAAATGGCGCGGGCGGTGGGCATTCATCTGGTGCTGGCTACGCAGCGTCCGTCGGTCGATGTGATTACGGGTTTGATCAAGGCAAACTTCCCGGCGCGAATTTCGTTTCGGGTCGCGACCAAAGTGGATTCGCGAACCATTCTCGACGCCAACGGCGCCGAGGCTTTGCTCGGCAAGGGTGATATGCTCTATCTGCCCTCGGGATCGGCGCGGGTGCACCGGCTGCATGCTCCGCTGGTCACGGAAAAAGAGATTGCGGCCGTGGTTGAATTCTGGAAACAGCAAGGTTCAGCCGAGTACCAGCAGCAATTCCTCGATCCTCCGAAAGACGAGCGCGAGGCTGGCAGCGGCAGCGGCGACGGGGTTGAGGGATCCGAGAGCGGGGGCGAAGATGATCCTCTGTATCAGGATGCCGTAAAGCTAGTGGTGGAGTTTGGGAAAGCCTCCACTTCCCTGCTGCAGCGGCGGCTGCGTGTCGGCTACGGGCGTGCCGCGCACTTGATCGATCTGATGGAACAAGACGGCATCGTAGGCGCCGCGGATGGTCCGAAGCCTCGGGAAGTGTTGAAGCGTCCCAACTGGATTTCGGAGATCGAAGAGACCATGCGGTAGGACTATCGTTGTGCACATTTCTTCTTGATCTGACGCCTAAAACCCAACGCTTGGCGAAAGCTCCCCGATTGCGTAATATCTGCACCATCACTCTGAACTAGATCGAATGAACAGGATCGGACAAGTATGACGGATGAACTTCAGGAATTACGAGAGCATGCGGAAAAGGCACGAGAGGACCGGTCCCTGGCAGCAGTCTCGCTGACGATGGCGGTTCTCGCGGTCTTTGTGGCGGTGGTGTCGCTGCTGGGGCACCGGGCTCACACCGAGGAAGTGGTGCTGCAGGCGAAGTCCTCGGATCAGTGGGCGTATTACCAGGCCAAGAATATTCGCGAGCACGAAGACGAGTTGTTCGGCGATCTGGCAGCGGTGGCGGCCAGCAATGATGCTGGGGCAATGGCCAAGTTCCGTGAAAAGGCCGGGCAGGAAGCGGACCGCTACAAACACGACAAAGAGGAAATTCAGGCCGAGGCTCGCAAGTTGGAGCAGGAGGTTGCGACCGAGAGAAATCGCGCCGACCTGTTTGACCTGGCAGAAGTGTTCCTGGAAATTGGCCTGGTAGTGACCTCGGTCACTCTGCTTTCAGGACGGAGAGTCTTCTGGCACGCGGGCATTGTGCTGAGCGTGGTGGGAGTGGTCGTGGGGGTGATGGGGGCGATGGCACACTGAGCTTTTCCGAAGTTTCGCAAGTTGGGGCGGCGAAGCTTTGGCGCAAACTTCATACGAGCCGACATGCCCCGGACTTTTCGAGCGCGCGGACCGAGACGAAACCACGTCAGAGTGCCGACGATTCGGCACGGGTTAGCCGGACACCGGTGAGGCGCCTCGCGGCAAACTTCAAGGAATCGACCCTAATATCGTTTACATTGTCTGGCATTCCACATGCAGAGGCTTTCAAGTCTGGCTGCTGTTGAGGGTCTCAAGACCAAGGCTGCACCTGCCGAGTCCGAGATCAAAGAGCAGTCCAGCGGAGGAAGTAGTGCTTAGCCACTGCGCGAATTCGCAATGCTCTAAGCCGTTTCTTCGGCTAGGCCAAGGCAAGCTGTTTCTCGTGGAGACGGAAGTCGCAGTCAGGATGGAAGATCTCAAATCTGCTGCCATCCGTGTACGGCAACGCCCCCGTCTGGTGGAGCGGTACTGGCTGTGTGACGTGTGTGCCGAGGTTTGGACGCTGGTGCACGACCGAAAGCGGGGAATTGTGCTGGTGGCGCTGCCGCGGGAACCGGTTGGCGCGAGTGTAGCAAGGGCGGAGGAGTACAGAGAATCTGTGTAGACGGAGTGGCGCGATTTAGGGGGCCACACTCCGCTGACGCGGCCGCCTTATGCTGCGCCCTTCTAGCCGATAACTGCGGGCTCGGATCATGGGGATACACGGTTCAAAGTCGGTCAGGCTCGCACCGGCGTGCCAAGCACTGTTGCTACCAGAGCGTGAATCTCCTCAACCGCTTCATCGAGTTCAAAGGTGAACCGCGCCAGGTCAACTCGCTCTAGTTCGCGGTGTTCCTTCAGAAGAACGGCCCATGCTGGGTCGGAGCAGAAGTCGACCTTGTTACGCTCATAATACCCATAGCCCAGCCCGCGCATGCGACAGAGCAGGTCGCTCAAATGCACTAGCGCAACCAGCGGCTGCGCTCTCTGGCTTCGCTCGATCGCGTGATGACACGAAATGACCTCGATAATCTCGTCCGCCAGCTTCCATTTTTCGGCCAGCGCCCGTCCGGTAGCGCAATGCGTGAAACCCATGGTGGCGATTTCTGCCTCGTCGAGAGGAATCTCCTCCCGGCAGGCATGCTCCATCGCGATGACAAATTCCTTGGAAAACACCAGGCAGTTCACCATAAATCCTATGTCGTGCAACAACCCCGCCATGTAAGCCTTCTCGGCGTCCGCCGCCACCAGTTTCTCGCTGAACTTGCGGCAAACCATGGCGCAACCCAACGAATGTCTCCAGAAGACCGCGGGATCGAGCACCCATTTTCCTGCTGGGGAAGCCTGCCCCAGGCAACAAGTAAGAAGAATGGTCTCTACGCGACGCAGGCCCAGGCTTACCACCGCCTGCCTAATGGACTGGGGGGGCTGCGCCAGCCCGAATAGCGGCGAGCCCGCCACCCGAAGGCATTGCGCGGCGATGGTGTTGTCGTATGACACGAGGCGCACTACTTCGTCTACTCTTACTTCCTCCTCGGAGTTGCTCAACATCTTCAGCAAAGGCAGAAAAACCGCCGGAATCGCGGGGATGGTTTCGATGTGCTGCACGCGCTCGCGAATGGCTGCGGCCTGCGATGCGGTCATAACTTGCCACTACTGAGGGATGGCTTCCAGTAACCGATCGCGCCGGGGAAATGTACCAGGTGGAACTGGTCATTCAGTTTCATGAGCGATTCCGAAATCCCCAAGAAGAGATAACCGCCAAAATTAACGTTGCTGAAAAAATGGTTGATCACCTTGGACTTCGAGGCGCCGTCGAAATAGATCAGGACGTTGCAGCAGAAGATCAAATCCATGCCCTTCATGAAAAGCATCTTGGAATCGTCCTGCAGATTCAAGCGGCTGAAACTGACCAGCTTCTTCACCTCGGGCCGCACTTGCAGTTTCTTTTCGTCAACGATCGCGAAATACTTGCGTCTGAAGTAGTCCGTAGTGGAACGCAACGCGTAGTCGCCATAGATGCCAGCCTTGGCGGTTTCTACGGAACGGTCGTTCAGGTCGGTGGCGAGAATCTCCACCGTCCAGCCTTTCAATAAGCGTTCATTTTCCTCGAGCAGGTTCATTGCCAGCGTATAAGACTCCTCGCCGGTGGAGCAGCCTGCACTCCAGATGCGCAACCGCTTGGTGATCTGTTTAGTTTTTTCCGCCACAAGCTCCGGTAGAATTACTTTCCGAAGCGCATCCAGCTGGGGCTGGCTGCGGAAGAGGCAAGTTTCTCCAATGGTAATCTCGTTCAGCAGTTGCCGAAGTTCCCCATCACGGTTGGGCTGGGCCGTGAGATGGTCCCAATATTCGCGCGGAGTGCGCGCGGCCAGCTGTTTCATTCGCCGCCCGCAGCCATCCGCCAGCAGGTAAAGCTTGTCGTCGGCCTTGTAGATGCCCGAAACCTTGTAGACCAAATCGCGGATTTGCCGGTAGACGGGATCGGCGGTTTCGTCGCTCTTAACGGGAGCGCGCGGTGCAGAGGCGGTTTGGGCTGCGATTGTCATTTTGCGGGAGACTGCAGGACGGCGGTACTCTTCTGGTCGAAGGGAACACGAGGATCTCGGCTCTGCAACACGCGACGCGTGATCTCCCCCGCCAACTGATCGACAGGGAACGCGGCATCCGCCAGCCCCGACGCCTGCACCAGACCAGGCATCCCCCAGACCACCGAAGATGCCTCATCCTGGATAATGACGTCTCCACCTGCGTCACAAATTAGCTGCGCTCCCAGCACGCCGTCGGAGCCCATCCCGGTCATCACGACGCCCAGAACGGTTGCTTTGTAGGCGGCAGCTACCGAGCGAAACAACACGTCAACCGCCGGCCGGCAGAAATTTTCCGGGGGCTCTTGATTCAGATCCAAACGCCTGTCCGTGCCGTCGCGCATCACCTTCATATGAAAATTTCCGGGCGCGATCCAGGCGTGCCCGGGCGAAAGAAGCGCGCCCGCGCTGCCTTCCTCCACCGGAATCGCGGAACGGCTCGCCAAGCGCTCGGCCAGTTGGCGGGTAAAAATCGGCGGCATGTGCTGCACTACGACGATCGGGACTGGAAAGTCGCCCGGAATGCGCGGCAAGACTTCAGCCAGCGCGTTCGGGCCGCCGGTCGAAGTACCGATAGCAACAATTTCTATTCGAGAGTCGCGCACTCGGAGCTTCCGCACCGGATGGGTCCGAGGCAGCGCTTGAAGCTTCAAGGTGGCCATGCCACAAAGTGCCTTGACCTTCGGGATGAGTTCGGCCCGGATGCACTCAATTGCCACCGCGGGACTGCCCGTATTGCTGGGCTTCGTGGCGTAGTCAGAAGCTCCCAGCGCAAGCGCATCAAGAGTCGACGCCGCCCCACGCTCGGTGAGCGTGCTGAACATAATGACCGGGAGCGTCGGGTACAGCTTGCGCACTGCGGCGAGCGTCTCCAATCCATTCATCACGGGCATTTCGACATCAAGAGTTATTAGGTCTGGGTTGAGAAGCGGAATCTTCGCCAGGGCAATCCGGCCGTGGCCGGCCGTGCCCACGACCTCCAGCGCTGGGTCGCTCGCTAAAGTGTCAGAGAGCAGCTTGCGAACCACCACCGAGTCGTCTACGACCAGGATGCGTATGGGCGCCCTGTCCAATGCGGTTTTTCCTCCCGGGATTACTCCGTCTGCGGCACGCCGATTTCGCCGGCAATTCTCTTCGCCTTTCGTCACGAATCGGTTTTGACCATAATCATCTCAGCTGCAATCATCTCAGCTGCGCCCGGGGACGCCTCCCCCTCTATACCGAGGCGTGCGCCGTCCTGCTCTTCGCCGGTGTACTGCCTTCCCCCGCTTTTTTGTCGGTTGTGCCGCTGGCCCCAATGTTGAACTTACCAACCAGGTCGCGCAGAATCCTCGATGTCTCCACCAATCCCTGTGCCGCTTTCTGCGTGTCGTCAGCTCCGCGCGACGTGCTCGCCGCAGCCTCGCTTACGCCACTGATATTGCTGGTAATCTCACCGCTACCGCGCGCCGCTTCACCAATATTGCGCGCCATCTCGTTGGTGGTGGCGTTCCGTTCTTCTACCGCCGTGGCAATCGTGCTGGAAATACCATTGATCTGGTTGATGACTTCGCTGATGGTGCCGATCGCATCCACCGCCGCCTTAGTATCGGTCTGAATGGCTTCGATCTTGCGGCTAATATCCTCGGTGGCTTTCGCTGTCTCCTTAGCCAACTCTTTCACTTCGTTCGCCACCACGGCAAAGCCCTTGCCCGCTTCACCGGCGCGGGCCGCTTCAATCGTGGCATTCAGAGCCAGCAGATTCGTCTGCTGCGCGATGGAAGTGATGACTTTGATCACTTGGCCGATCTCGGTGGAAGAATCGCCGAGTTTGGATACCGTGGCATTTGCGGTTTCGGCCACCTTGACCGCCGAGGTCGCTACCTTGGCTGCTTCGGTTGCGTTCTTGGCGATTTCCTTAATGCTGGCGCCCATCTCTTCCGCCCCGGTAGCCACGGTCTGGAGATTCTGGCTGACCTGCAACGTCGCACTGGAAACTACTTTGGTCTGGGCCGAGGTCTCTTCCGCGTTGGCGCTCATCTGCTGGCTTACCGTGGTCAATTCTTCCGACGCCGCCGACAGGTTTACAGCGCTCTCGCCGATGCCGCCGATGCTCTGGCGCAGATCGGTGAAGAATTTCCCCAGTCCCTCTCCCATTTGCCCAATGGCATCGGTGCCCCGCACTGGGATCTCTTGCGTGAGGTCGCCCCGGGCCGCCGCCGACACCACCGCCAGAATGCTCTCGACCTTGGAATTCAATTCTTCCGCCATCCTCTTCTCCCGCTCCGCCGCCTCTTGAACTTTCTTTTCCGTCGCCAGCTTTTCCGTGATGATGTCCCAGGTCAACATGGCTCCGGCATATTTCTTGTCTTTGTCGTAGATCGCGCTGACCAGCAGGTCCAGCGTTTCCGGCCCTAGCTGGATCTTCGCCCGATGCGGCAGGTTCTTATCATTGGCTAGCATCCTCCGCTGATGGGATGGATCCTTGTGGAAGATGTCAATCGATTGGCCGATGATTTCCGAGGCCCGTACCGGCAGATATTTTTCCAGCGACAGCAGCGTTTTGCTGGATGCTGGGTTCAAGTACTGCACCTTCATATCGAGATCCGCGAAAATAAAATTGGTGGGCGCATTCTCCATCATGCATTGAACTCGCGCCATCTCGTTCTTGGCCTTTACCTGTTCCGTGATGTCGGTGGCGTACTTCACGACTTTGAGCGCTTTGCCGTCGGGGCCATAATTGGGTTGTAACAGCCATAAATCCAGACTTCCTTGCCACTTTTGCTGATCCGCCTGTGGTCGCCGGTTTGGGGCTCACCGCGATTCAACTTCGCCCAGAATTCGCGGTAGTCCCCGCTCTGCCGGTAAGCCTCGTCCACAAACATGCCATGATGTTTGCCCTTAATCTCCTCCAGTGTGTACCCCAGGGCCTTTAAGAAAATCTCATTGGCATCGACGATGGTTCCGTCCATCTGGAACTCGATCACAGCCTGCGTCCTGCCGATTGCTTCAGACTGCGCCAGTACCGCCTGGGTCGCCGCGGTGATGCCACGGATCAGAAACATCGAGACGAAAATTCCAATGCCCAGCCCTCCAATGGTGGTCGCCGCCATGGTGAGGCCCATAGACCGGTTCTTCGCATTCACCTCCGCCGTATCCTGCTCGATCAACATTTGGACGGAGTCCGCCATCTCGTCGAGCGGCTTCTCGATGGCGTCGGTAACTGGTGTAGCCGTATCTGCAAACTCGTTTCCGGCTTTAGAGATCGCCTCGCGTTCGCCGGAGCTGGCATGTTTCATGGCCGCTTCCTGGAATTCCCGGAGGCTGGGAAGTTCCTGCTTGGTTTCGAGCAGACGGTCGCGGTTGAGTTGAAGGGTCCACTTGGTGGCGAGCTGATCCAGCTGGGCGACATCCTTATCGACATCATTCCACGCTCCCGCGAATAATGAATTCGCCGCGTCTTTCCGCGCCGGGTCCCCTCCTGCGAGAATCGTCTGGCGAGCCCGGCTCTGCGTCTGATTCAGATCCCTCTGCAAATCCTTGAGCGCGGCAATCGAAGGCACGCGCAATTGCATGGCGCGGGCCTGCGTTTCCTTGATGGAATTAGCTTTCACATAGGCGAGCCCCGCGTTAAGTATCATGAGGGTGAGGATTAATCCGAAGCCCAATGCCAATTTTTTTCCAAGCGTAAGTTTCATTTCCTCTTCCCTCCGGCAATTCGGCGAGGCTGACTCGCTCAGCAGCCGCCCACAGGCACTTCATCGGCATAGAAAGCGCAGACTTTACCGGGTGCAGATCTTTGATCCGCGGATTGGATGGAGTTCACAGAAGGAGGTGGCGAGTGGTCAATTTCCGAGCATCGAAATCGACGAACTTCATAACTATCGGCCAGCCGCCGCGGTCTCGGCCATATCAGTCATCTGGCAAACTTTCTCGATATCCAGCACCAGCAGCAACCGGCTTTTCAGCTTGTGGACGCCCAGAATCATGGTCCGAACGGAGCCGCGTAAGGTTTCAGGCGGAGGCTCAAAAGTGCTTTCCTCGACTTCGACCACATCACCGATTTCGTCGACCAGCAGACTAACGGCGCCGTCCTCAGAGCGCACCACAACGTTCATTGCGAGCAAGCCCGGCGGGCTGGGCTCCAGTTCGAGGCGCCGCCGCAGATCGACCGCGGTGACGATTTGACCGCGCAAGTTGATGAGGCCACTGACCATCGCAGGGGCCAGCGGGACCTTGGTCAGATCCAGCGAGCGGATGACTTCCTGCACCCCTTTTAATTCCACGCCGAACAGCAATTTATCCAGATAGAAAGTGCAAAATTGTGAAGTTTCGCCCATGACTCAGTTCGCCACCTCCGCCGATCGCTGCGGAGGGCCGAGCGCAGCTTTGTCATCCGCGTTCCGCAGAATCGCCGGAATGTCCAACAATTCCGTAACCCGGTCACCGATCAGGACGGAATAAAGCACGCACGCCCTGGTGGCTGCCGACCTCACGTCCGCGCGGTCTTCCACAATGTCTAAAATCCGCTCCACGACCAGGCCAAAAGACCGCAGGTCGTGACGCAGCACCAGCACCTGAATCGCCGACGAATCGAGTGTAGGTCGAGCTTGCAGGGCCTGCAGCTTATGGCGGCGCTCCTCCAGCACTACATTGAGACGAACCAGGGGCAGGATCTGGCCGCGATATTGAGTCACCCACTGTCTGCCCGACATTTCCACTTGTGCCACCGGAAACTCCTCGAGCCGGGCCAGTGTGCTGAGCGGGATCGCCATGCGAGAATCGCCTGGACCCGCAAACAGCAGGAAAGTCTGTTTTTCGGACGCAACCGCCGCTTCCGTGACGTTTCCAGTCAAAGCTCGCTCCCTGGTTTCCGTGACCACGCTGGCGTATCTCGCCAGACCGAGCACATCGAGGATGAGTGCAACTTTTCCGTCGCCCATAATGCTCGACCCGGCAAAAACCTTCAGCGTCTTCAGTTGTTTGCGCAGCGGTTTGACCACGATTTCTTCGGTGTCATTGATCTGATCGACCACCAGCCCGAATTGCCGCCCATCGGCTTGCAGCACCACAATATTGACTGCGCCATTCTGTTCCGTCCGGGGGCTGCCGCCCCCGGCTAGTTTCAGCTCCCGGTCGAGATACACCAGCGGCAGAAGTTGCCCCCGCAGCCGGTACACTGGCGACCCGTGGACCAGTTCGATGCTACGGCCTACTTCTTCAGTGCCAAGTCGAACCAGTTCGAGCAGGTTCACTTGGGGAATCGCATAGCGATCACCGCTGCAGGTCACAACCAGCGCCGGAATAATTGCCAACGTTAGCGGAATCTTTACCCGAACCGTCGTGCCCCTGCCCGCAGTGGATTCGACATCCACAGTGCCGCCAATTTTCTCGACATTGGTCTTTACCACATCCATGCCGACACCACGGCCGGATACATTGGTCACCTTCTCTGCGGTGGAAAATCCAGGAAGAAAGATCAGATTGAAGATTTCCCGCTCGGTCATGCGGGCCGCCTGCTCAGGGTTGATCAGCGCGCGTTCCACTGCTTTTTTCCGGATACGCTCTGCGTTCAAGCCCGCGCCATCGTCGGTGATCTCAATGTGGACTTGCCCACCCTCATGAAAGGCACGCAGGATCAGCCGTCCGGTTCGATCCTTCCCGGCCTTCACCCGGTCTTTCGGAAGCTCGATGCCATGGTCGACGGAATTACGCACCAGATGAGTCAACGGATCTTTGATGGCTTCGATGATGGTCTTGTCGAGTTCGGTCTCTTTGCCTTCCATCTCGATGGCCACTTCCTTGCTGCAGCCCAGCGCGACATCGCGCACCGTCCGCGGAAACTGGCCCCAAATATTCCCGATGGGCTGCATGCGGGTCTTCATCACTCCCTCCTGCAGCTCAGTGGTGATCAGGTTCAAACGCTGGGAGGCGGCCAGAAAGCTGGTGTCTTTCATCCGGTTGGCGAACTGCAAAACCTGGTTGCGCGCCAGAACCAACTCCCCCACCAGATTCATCACCTTGTCCAGAAGTCCAACATCCACCCGGACCGTGCTGTCGGAGACAGCAATCTGCGGACGAGCGGATTGTTGGATGCGCAACGCGTCCACAACATCGGCGGGCAGCGCCGCGCCCTGCTCCACCAGAATCTCGCCGATGCGCCGCGGGTCGCCTTCCTTCTGCTGCTTAGCGGCAAGACGCAGCTCCGCCGGCGTGACGCCCGCGCGCTGCATCAGTATGTCGCCAATATTTGGCGGCACCTCGGTGGTTTCAGAAGGTCCCTCCGCCGCTCGAACAGACTTTGCCGGCGCGGTGGGCGCGGGCGGTTGCAGAAGGCGGGTCAGAGTCGCAATCAGAACTGAATCATCGCGTTCGCCTTCCAGCCCGGTCTTCTCAATCTGGCTCAGCATCTGCCGCACCGCATCCACCATGGTCAGCAACGCGGTAGTAATCTCCGGGGTCAAAGTGAGCTGACGGTCGCGCAAGCGAGTCAGCAAATTCTCTCCCACGTGTGCCACTGCCTCCAGTTTGTTGAAGCCTAGAAAACCGCACGTGCCCTTGATGGTGTGGATGGTCCGGAACACGCTGCCCAGCGCCTCGCGGTCCTCGGGAGTTTTCTCGAGACCGACCAATTCCCGGTCCAGCCGGTCGAGGTTCTCGTAGCTTTCGACCAGAAAATCCTTGACGATGTCACTCTCGCTCATGCCCTGCCTTTCGAAACTTGGAGTGACTCCACGACCGGCACGAGGCGAATCGTCGGCCGCCTGTCCGCTCGTGCCGCTTGGTGCGCACCTTTGGATGAGTGCGCTAACATCTCGTGGGAAATCGTTGCCGGGAACTCTCTCCAACTATTCATCGTCTGTTCTTGTATTTTCTTTAGGCCCAGCGAGCAGCCCGGCTATTCATCCTGCAAAGTGTTATCGGAATGATTCATTGGAGTTGCATTCTTCAACAGTGCTGTTGCGAGATTCATCGGGCTCCATTACCACCGACAAGTACTTGATTTACAAGTTGTTGATCTCTTCAACGGGTTTGAAGCAGTGCATCGCCGGCTTTGTCTGTTGCGATTTCCCTCAAGACTCGGTTGACAAATTCTTCGAAAAAAGCAGCGTCATGAAACTGTCTTTCGTCTATCCGCCTGATTACGCGCAGGATGGCCGACCGCGACATGATTGTTTGCGATCCGCCTCGCATTGGCATAGCGATTGCCTTTAGAAGAGTGTAAGTGGGTCGCAAAGGACGAAAAAAAGACGGCCCTCCGAGGAGTGACTTATGACAGTCCTACTGGTTCTCTTTACATTCGCAACGTTCTTATTGATTGATTACTTTCGCACCCGCCACGTTGCTATTCGAGCCGGCTTGCAGGCTTCGGGCACAGAGCCGGATGCCGTGCCACGCATGAAGCCCGCCCTGGTCGGCGGTTTTGAAGTGCCTGAGAATCTGCGCTACCATCCTGGCCATACTTGGGCGCTGAGCGAGAGCCCCAACCTGGTGCGCGTCGGCATGGATGATTTTGCCTCCAAGCTGACCGGCAAAATAGAAAGCATCACGCTGCCGCAACGCGGCCAGTGGATTCGCCAGGGTCAGAAGATGTGCAAGATTCATCGCGACGGCTGCACCGTCGACATGCTCTCGCCGATCGAAGGCACGGTGTCTGACATTAACGAGGAGATCGTGAAGGATGCGAAGCTAGCGCTTCGCGATCCTTACGGAGAAGGCTGGCTGCTGACGGTGCAGGCGCCCGATGCCAAGACTAGCTTCCGCAACTTGCTGGGCGGCCCGCTGGCGAGATGGTGGACGGAAGAGTCCGCGAGCCGATTGCAGCGCCGCATGCCAATGGCCGCCGCGGGAGCGTATGCCCAGGACGGCGGAGTGGCCCTTGAGAATATCTCCGCACTCATCCCGGACCAGGATTGGCTAGCGTTGGCGAAAGAATTCTTCCTGTCATAAGTACAGATCGCGGCAGGCGAGGCGAACCGCCTCGCCGTGAGCCGCAGAAAACCGGCCGCCCGGATCCAAGGCCAAACAGTCTGGATACCGGGCGGCCGGTGCATTTTTCTTCTATTAAGAGCGCCGGAGTCAAAGCGGATGTTGCGCTGTCGCTTGGTCAGTAAACTCGCGCCGCCGGAAACTGCTTTGTTGGAAGAACTGCGGCGCGGCAAGTCCCGCACAGCGCGCTCTCTTTGAGATCGATCCATTCCACGGCATGGGAAGAAGCCATCACACAGCGGTAATCATCGCAGTGAGTCAGGCTAAGGGTGTGTCCCACTTCATGAACCGCTTCTTTGACGAGCCGTTGGCGGAATAGTTCCGGGTCGGGTGGGAGCCCATAGAATTCTTGCCGCAACCGGTGCGCAGAGAGAACAGCGCAGGGACCGCCCATCTGGGCCTCGCCGAACACGAAAGTAAGAATGGGAATATAAAGGTCGACGGCCGCGACGCCCAGAACGCGCCAAGAATCGGCAGTTAGAACACTGTGCATACGCTGCAGGATTTCGGAGGAGTGGTACTGCTGGCGTTCCCCGTGGAAGGCAAATTCCGGATCCAGATGCACAGGAAGTATTCGGCACTGGACGCAAAGGATTTCTTCTATGGCGGGACGCAGATCCTGTAAATGCGCGTCATCCACATTCCCGATCGGCAACAGTTGTAGCAGCTTCATCACTGGCCTTCATCAGGCTGTTTATCTGGCCTCCACGGGCGTACGACTCCAACCGTATTTTTTCAGTTTGTGGTATAGAGTGACCCGATCGATATCGAGAACCTCTGCGGCGTGGCTCTGATTGCCGCCGCACTCCTGCAGCACGCTCAGAATGTGAGCGCGTTCTATATCGTCAAGAGTCTTCGATGCGGCGGAAGCGCTTTGCGGTTTGAAGATGAAATCTTGTTCGTGGAGCTCCGGCTCCTGTCCCACGACCATCGCGCGCTCCACCGCATTTTCCAGTTCACGAACGTTGCCCAGCCAAGGCTGCTGTTGCAGCTGGTTCATGGCTGCGGGTGAAACTCTGTTGATGCGTTTACTCATGGCCAGAGAAAACTTGCGCACGAAGTGGTCCACGAGCAGTGGGATGTCCTCGCGGCGCGTTCGCAGTGGCGGCAGTTCGATGCGGAAGACGTTCAGCCGATAGAAAAGATCGGGACGAAACTTCCCTTCATCGATTAGTTTCTCCAAATCCTTATTGGTGGCGGCGATGCAGCGAAAGTCCACCTTAATGATCTGATTGCCACCTACGCGAGTAATCTCGCGCTCCTGTAGCACGCGCAGCAGATCGGTCTGCGTCTTGAGACTAATGTCGCCGATCTCATCCAAGAAAACGGTGCCGCCCTCGGCAATTTCGAATTTGCCCTTCTTGCGATACTGCGCGCCGGTGAAGGCGCCTTTCTCGTGTCCAAAGAGTTCGCTTTCGAGAAGAGTTTCGGTAAGAGCACCGCAGTGAATCACCACGAGAGGATGAAATCTTCGCGGGCTGGTTTGGTGGATGGCGCGAGCCACTAGTTCCTTGCCTGTACCACTCTCTCCGGTGATCAAAACCGTGGCGTCAGTGGGACCGACCGTCTCAATGGCGTCGAAGACCTTGCGCATGGGAGCGCTTTGTCCGATCAGTTCTCCGGGCCGCGCGACTTCTGCTACCGTTTCGCGCAAGAGAACGTTCTCATGCGCCGTTCGTTTATGCGCCAGAGCGTTCTTCACCAGGTGGGCGATTTCATCCGGATCCAAAGGCTTGGTCACATAGTCATATGCGCCATTCTTCAAGGCCGCAACGGCCGTTTCGACAGAGGCATAGCCGGTCATGATGATCACGACCAACTCGGGATCGATTTCATGCATGCGGCGCTGTAGTTCGATGCCGTCAGTGCCTTGCATTTTGATATCGACCAGGGCCGCGTCCCAGCGTTGCTCCGCCATGCGAGTAAGCGCATCGCTTGCGTTTTCTGTGGTAGTGACCTCGTAATCTTCTTCGCGAAACCATTTGCCGAGTGAATCGCGCACGCTCAGTTCGTCGTCTACGATTAACAGTTTTCCTTGTGTGGTCACTTCAATCACCTCATTTTCATCGCGCCGTCGCCCACCGCCGCCAACGAAGTTTCGTGAGTTTGAACGGGTAGCGTCAGGGTAAATGTCGTGCCCTTGCCCAAGTGCGACTCGACTTCGATGCGGCCGTTATGCCGCTCCACGATGCCACGACTGATTGCCAGACCCAGCCCCACTCCGCGGCCGTGTTCCTTCGTCGTCATGAAGGGTTCGAAAATCTGCGGCAACACGTCGGGAGCAATTCCGGCCCCGTCGTCGCGCACCTCAATGCTGATTTCGGTCTCGTCGTGGTTGAGCAGGGTTGCGATCCAGAGATTGCCGCCACGGGGCATGGCATCGATGGCATTCATGATCAAAGCCAGCAGAACCTGTTCAATCTGCGCCGCATCACAATGCAGGCGTGGCATATCTTCTTCAAGCTTCAATTGGAGGTCGATTCCGGCGTGTTCCAGTTGATGCCTCACCAGCAGCAGGCTGCGGTTGATCACCTCATGTAGGTCGACCGACTGCAGGTTCATCGGTGCGCTGCGTGAGAGACTCAGAAGATTCTTGATCAGCTCGCCGCAACGCCGGCTCTCGGTGGCGATGAGTTCGAGACACTCCATCGCTTCGTCGCGCTTGTCGTTTCCGGCTTGGCCTGATGCCACCCACTTCCGCAGCAGCTTGGCATAAGTGAGAATGCCGGAGAGAGGGTTATTGACTTCGTGCGCCACTACTGCCGCCATCTTGCCGAGCGAGGCCATCTTTTCCACATGCAGAACGTGATCATGGGCGCTTCGGAGTTCTTTGGTTTTTTCATCGACACGGTCTTCCAGTGTTTTCGCCCAGGTCATGATTTGTTCGTTGGCCGCGCGCAGCTGTAGGCTCATGTCATTGAAGGAATGGGCGAGATCTCCCACCTCGTCCTGTGACCGGACATCGATCTGATAGCCCAGTTCACCTCGTGCGAGATGTTCTGTTCCGTTTTCGAGCGCGTTGATAGGCCTGGCGACAACTCGCCATACAAATAACCAGCTGAATAACACTACCAACAGCATTGCACCTGCCGTGTAAGACAACATTCGAGCACTGCTGACCCTGAGTTGCGAGTCTGCTTGCGCCAACGACAGATTAGTGTCGAGCACGCCCAGAACTTGCTGGGTGGCCGGATGGGCGTGACATTCGGCGTTGGAGCAGCTGGCTTGATTTTCGATCGGGGTGATAATTCCGAGGACGCGCTGCCCGCCGGCATTGCGGTAAATACGAAAACGGTCCGGACGATTTAGCCGCGTGAGGGGCTGGGATCGAACGTGGCAGCCATAGCAGGCCTCGGCCGACTTGTCGAGGACGTGGTTCACTTCCCCCGAATCGGTGGAGTAGCTGATCCGCCCTTCCTGGTCGAGGATTCGCACCCTGACCATGCCCGGCTGGTCGGCCAGGGTTCGAATGACGTGATAGAGTCCTTCGCGGTCGTTGCGCAGCATGTAGTAGGTGGCGCTGCGCTTGATCACATCGCTGATCCGCTCGGCGCTGGCCAGTCGATCTGCTTCCAGTTGCTGGCGGTGCAATCGGATATTCACATATCCGAGGAGCGCAAAGATTACCACCATCACTGCCAGCAGCGATCCAATCAATTTTGCACTGATGCTGCGAGTCAGCCGCCTCCGCACCAGATCGACACGAGTTGGATCAGTCTCCCGCATGGCCTAACACCGGCGTAGCCACTAATCGCTCCGGTTTCGATCGTTGACGTCCCTCGGCCGCATGCCCTTCCTTGGGAAAGATAGGCAAGTACTTCACGGCCAACCCGAACAGGGCGAAGCCCATGGCGATAATCATCAGCGTAATGGAAAACTCCGTCCACTTCGGCACGTAGTGATGTCCTACATAAGTCTCAAAACCAATGAGGGCGATATTGAGGCGATTCGTAATGAAGCCGAGTACAGTGAAGATGGAAGCCAGGTAGAGAAGCTGCGGCGATAGCCGCACCTTCTTAAAGCTGAGCATGGCGATCGGAATCACGAACGTGAGCGTGAGTTCGAGCCACAGGAAATAGGCTTCGTAGCTTGGCTTAATGATTTGGCGAAGCATGCCGCGATGGAAGTAGTCCTCGAAACGCAGCAAAGCATTCACCCAGAGGGCGACCAATAGAGCGCCGCCAAGAGTGACTAGAACCGGAAGCTCCAGGTGACGGCCGAAGGCCTTCGCGCTCTGCGTGGATTCGAAGATTGTCATGGCTAAGCCCACTGCAACCGCCGAGGCAAAAAAGAGAAATGGCAGCGCCGGTGTATACCAGAAGGGATGTAGCTTGCTCGGCATAATCAAATAAAGCGATCCGAGCGAACTCTGGTGCAGCGTAGAAAGCAGGATGCCCAACACGATGAGCACCGGGTAGATCTTCTTGATCCATCGGATAGGAGCCTGCAGATGGAAGCGCTCGAAGACGTTGGGAAGAAACTCGAAGAACAATACGGTCGTGTAAGTCATCACACACATACCCACCTCAAACATGACTGAGTGTGGGTTCATATAGATGAGCTGGTGCCAGATGTACCAGGGACGCCCGAGATCGAACAGGAGTCCAACGATGAAGAGAATGTAGCCGAGAAACGCAGTCAGCACCGCCGGGCGCACCACGCTGTGCAGGCGTTCGACGTTAAACAAATACACCGCGCCGACGATACAAAAGCCGCCAGCCGCCAGCATGACCCCGCAGAGGCAGTCGAAGCCGATCCAGAGTCCCCAGGGGAACTGGTCGCTCATATTTGAAACTGCACCCAGGCCACGAAAGTAGCGAACGAATGAGGAGTACAGGCCCAGGACCATGATCACAAGGAATACGACTCGCCAGAAAGTCAGCTTGATCTTCATCGCGCGCCTTCGTTCTTTTCTTTCTCTTCTTCCGCCTCAGCGGCGGCAACTTCTTCGCGGCGATGCGAAATCCAATGAATGCCGCCCAACACCAACGACCACGCAGGAATGAAATCCGGAATCCACGACATCACCCGCCCGGTATATTCCGGCATGGGAGTGTTGCCGATCTTCTCGGAGGCGGGATAGCCGTACTCTTCAACCTTGACGCTGGAAAGAATGAGGACGCATGTTCCGCCGACTTCGTTAAGACCGTAAATTCGCGGGAGGTAGGTGGTTGGGTTCTGCCGGATGCGTTCCTGCGCCTCCTTCACCAGATCGTCGCGATCCCCAAACTTCGTAGCGCCCGTCGGACAGATCTCAGCGCACGCCGTCTGCTTCCCGGCAACTACGCGGTCCGGGCACATGATGCACTTGCGGACTCGTGGGTTCAGCGATCCCCATTCGTACTTGGGCTGGCTAAAAGCGCACGCCACCATGCAATACCGGCAGCCAATACACTTCCAGACGTCGTATACGACCGGACCCTCTTTTGTTTTGTGAAAGGCTCCAACAGGACAGGCCGATGCGCATGCAGGATGTTCACAGTGCATGCATAGCCGCCGCATGAACCTATCGTTCTTGGTCATGACGACGGTATATTTATGTTCCGATTGCACCGATTCCGCCGCTACCTGGTCGTCATAGCGCAGCTTATTTTGCTGCGCGCAGGCGACCTCACACTGTTTGCAGCCGATGCACATCGTCGCGTCATACAGTAGAGCTTTACTCATGGAAAATGCTCCTTGCCGCTCCGAAGCGCGACTTCCGTTCCAGTGGAATGCAATACGATGGGAAAGGATGCTGTGACGGAGCGGACTTGGGAGCCGTACAAAACACAGTTGCCGGTTCAACCGGAAAAAAGAAGCCGGGTTCGGATTGGTGAGCCTCCGGAGCCCGGTGGCCTGCGCTTTGAAGCAACGCGAACCGGCGAGTAGATCGTCGGCTGGCCACGAATCGGCGAACTCCGCTTTTCATCTGCCGAATTGAGCCGGACATCTTCATACTCGACCTCGCGCTTCTGTTGCCGTTCGCCGTAAATTCATGGCATTGTCGGTGCGCAACATGGTGCGCAACAACCACCAGCGATGACTGCACCTACTTCTGTAAACTGCGAATGTACTCGACAACCATCTTCACTTGGTCGGGCGGCAGGCTCTTCAATGTCGCCGGGTGCTTTGCCGCCCCCGTGATCGATTTTGCCAAATCGTCGTTTGAGGCTTTCTTGGCATCGTCTGACACCAGACTCGGAATCTTTGCCGCGGGTTTGCCCGTCGCGTCGGCGCCGTGACACATTGCACATTTTGTTTTGTAGATGGACGCTCCGTCATCGGCGGCCCACGACAGATTGGGAATAAGAATGAACAGGCCTACCGCGATGGTCATTACCAGGATCACCAGCTTCGTGGTCTTCATGACTTGGTTTTTTCTCCTTATGACATTTTGCAGCTCGGTTGCAAAAGCGAACGCTCAAAAACCCTGCTAAAAACTTTATGTAAAACAACTCAGCAACTTGGAGGCGGCCTAGTTGAAAGTTTCAACCTTTCCTGAGAGAGAGGCAGTGACCGTCATCACCCTGAATCGTGACTAGACTCAGGGTTGAGTCGGCAGGCAAGTGGGCGCCCGCATTCATTTTTTAGCTGGTTCGACTGCGCTCGACGCCGAGGGTCACTCGTAGGGGTTACCCCACTCGCTCCCCATTCGATCAAGCCTCATGCTTGGATTCAAGGACCTTATGGTCCGCTGACTTCTCATCTGCCACTGCTGCTGGTTCCTTCAGGGCTGACTTGAATCCACGAATGCCCTCACCGAGTCCCTTACCCAACCCCGGAAGTTTCTTGGGGCCGAAGACAAGTAGAGCGATTATGAAAATGACCAGCAGATGCATTGGTTGGAACAGATCCTCAAGCATGGCTACTCCCTCTCGGCGTTGTGAAGTGCGACGAGGTGAACGGTCCACTCTGCCTGCTTTAATGAGACTCTAGTTCCGGGAGGCTGGCTGTACTGTCTCTCACAAGCGAAAGTGACAAAGATCACACATCGAGATTGATCGTGTTCCAGGGTGGAATCCTACAAGGCTGCACTCCAGTTGCGGCGCTCGATGAAGGTAGGCGGTTCATAAGTGCATCCGCGCGCCAGTCGATGTTCTTCGCGGCGGGTAGACCACAGCAAAACCGGACCAAGCGATGCGGCAGTGAGGCGGGCGACAACAGGAAATTCCTTTTCGACTTCACGGCGCAGCTTGTGAATGCGCTCGCTTACCGTACGATTGACTTTCCTGAATTCACGTTCCATCACCCAAAGCGCGGCGTTGTAGGTGCTGCTGAGCTTTTTCACCTCTCGTGCAAAGCGCTCGCGAACTCGTGGATCGGGATCGTTCTTATAACGCTTCCAACCCTGAAGCATGGTGCGGCACATGCGATACAGACTCGGTCCATTGAGCTCGAAATCACGCCAGAATGCCCAATCCAGAAACCTCTTCGAATCCTCGCGCGAAATTGCCGCATGCCGAAAATTGAATTTGTATTGCCCATGGACATCGGCGAATTCTATGTCCGTCAGCATGCGTCCCTGCTCGGCCATTTCCTTATAGAGCGGCGTCCCAGGAACCGGAGTGTAAAGCATGAATTGGTGAAAGTCGGTCCCGTGCGCAACCGCCCATTCGATTTCTCCAATGATGTTTTCTGGAGTGTGATGCTCCAGTCCGATGATGGTAGAGCCCTGCACTCGAATACCGTGCTCACGAAGTTCTTGCGTGAGTGGCCGAACGTCCTCACCCTGCAACTTGCTATAGCCGGCCTTGGGAGATTCCAATCCCATCCATATCCAGGAAACACCGAGTTCGACCAGTTCGAGCATGGTGTATTTTCGGATCGCGTTGGCAGAAGCGAAGACGGAAAGCTCCCAGCTTTTCCCCGCCTGTTTCATCCGCTCCAGCAGACGCATGGCGCGCGGGCGGTGAAGCAGAAAGTTTTCGTCCATCACAAAAAAGGAATTTACTTTCAGCTCAGACTCGATCCGGCACATCACATCAAACAATTCGTCGCCGGTTTCGTAGAAATTGACGAACTTTCCCTTGCCTCCGAAAAAAGCAGAAGTGGTACAGAAGTTGCATCCCATCGGGCAACCCACCGACGGGATAATGGTTGCCGCCGTCCCTCCCTTACGCTGCGGAAGGCGCACTCCCATGATTCGTGTCTGCAGGCCCGAGACAATAGCAGGATGGCAGATCGGCGCGTTCGCGTCTTCTCCCAGATACCGCCGCATCCAGGAAATCCCTTCTCCTCGAACGATGTGGTCGGCATCGATCATCGCCTCAACCCCTGGTATGGCTGCAACGTGCCCGCCTACCACGATCACAGAATTGGGAGAGAGTTCCCGCACCATGCGGCACATCTCACGAACCTTCATGACGTTCACGATGATCGAAGAGATACCAACAATGTCGTAGTGATTTGTGGTCAATTCGCGGGCGAACGCTTTGCGGGTGGGGAAATCCAGCACACTGCAGGGAGCCGAAATATTCTCCTGAATCATCATGATGCCCCAGGAACGATGAAACATGCGAAGCGAAAAGCTGCCCTGGGCACGGGTTACCTGGTTGTGGTAGAGCTCCATCGGATTGATAGAGCGGCTGCCGAATTCATCGTTTTGGGCATAAGGACCGAATACCGAGCTGAGGAGAATGCGAGCGTGAGTTCCCTTGGGATGAGGTTCCATTTGATTTCTGTTTGGAGAGTAACGCCGGGCGGAATCGTTTCGCTGTGATGCCTGATACACATTACGAAACTATTACATGGGGCTTGCTGCACACTAAAACGCCGGAGCGCAGGGCGCTCCGGCATTGTGAAGGCAAGAAAAGTTCCGCCAACTTAGCTTGGCAGTCTCCGAGCGCTAGTCGGGAGTGTAGCCGAGAAATTCTTCGTGTCCGGCAAAGATCTCGACCAGCAAACTTGGGCCCAGCTTCTTGGCGGCCGGCCTTGAGCTCGGTTCACTGATCTTCGGTGGTTTCTTTTCGAACGTTAGCTCCTCTTCCGGAGCGATGAGTGTGTCTACTGGCATAAGGCTTCTCCTTTGACTCGGCTGTTCGAGTCGGCGTTGCAGTTTATGCGACGCCTGTTAGATGCTTCTCCTCTGTTTTTTCCTTTGCGGTTGGGCGTTGCGCTAACGCCGCCGATAAAGCGATCCCTTCAGCCCTCGCCGCCGAAACTTCGGTCGCGATTCTGCGCCTTACTAACGGCCGCAACACAAACAACGAGCAGAGCGATGCGATCGCACATAACACGGCCGAAATATAAAATGGCACCGCAAACGAGCCGCCGAAATATGCAGCGATCGCCGCCGCGCCAAATCCGGCAAACACAGAAGCTGCGCCCTTGGCCGTATATACCATTCCATAGTTGGCGGAAGCGTTCTTAGGGCCGAAAATATCCCCTGTCGTGGCTGAAAACAACGAATAGATTTCGCCCCAGAAAAGAAAAATAAATGAGAACAGCACCAGGAATGCGATTGGAGCTCCCGCTATTTTGGTGACCAGGAACACCAGCACTGCTTCCACTCCAAAGGTTAGAAACATCGTATATTCGCGTCCTAAGCGGTCCGAGACGGATCCCCACACGATTCTAGACAGGGCGTTGCAAGCCGCTGTCAGGGTTGCGGCTAGTGGAACAATCGCGAAACCCCAGACCGTAGTGTCGCTGACATGGAGGGACTTGGCGATTTGCGAGAGGTTTGCGGTGGCAATCAACCCTCCAGCGGTCGCAAAGACAAACATTGTGTAAAGCAAGTAGAACTCAGGCCGTCCCAGAGTTTGCAACCAGTTAAAATTCACCTTCGATTGCACGACCGCTTTGCGCGCCTGTGTTGCCTTCTGGTCCCAACCCGCAGGAACCCAGCCGGCAGGCGGATGATGAAGCACCATGGCCGCACCGATTGCGATAATGCCCTGACCGAGGCCCCACGCAGCCATAGCATGCGCCCATCCAATGTGGCGGATGGTGCTGGCAATCGGCATGATGGCAAGCGCGGCACCGCCACCGAAGCCCGCGGCTGTAAGGCCAACCGCTAACCCGCGGCGATCGGGAAACCACTTCACGGCGTTGGCGACGCAGGAGATGTAAATGATTCCTGCGCCCGTGCCGGAAATCACGCCGTAATATATGTACAACTCAAGGGGTGACTTCGCAACAGTCCCACCGAGCACCCACCCAAGTGCGATGCAGACCGCACCGATCGACATCAGCTTGCGGATTCCAAGCTTGTCGACAAAATACCCGGCCACGGGCATAGGCCACGTCTCAAACAAAATAAACGCTGAGAAGATGGCGGCGATTTTTGCGTAGGGAACTCCGGGAAAGCTCAATCTCATCCCCGGTGTAAATAAGGTGAAGGCGTATTGATAGTTGGAGATCAGGATCATCGCGATGATGCCGCATATCAATTGGATCCAGCGATTGCCGGAGATGCGGCCCATCTTAGGTTCGACGCGATTAGGTTCGAAACGAACAAAGGCGTTCACGTTCGCGGCCATAGGCACCTTCCTAGAGATCAGAACATCGGTCTTGATTTCTCGCTAAACACTCCAAGCCGGAAAATATCCGGGCAAAGGAAAAACCCGCCCCTTGCGCAGGGGCGGGAGATTTCACTCAGCGTCTTCAATTTCTTTCTGGAGCGGGATGATTCCCGGCACCAGCCACTTGTTCCACATGTCATCGATCTTGCTCTGGAAGTATTCGATATCTTCCTCGATAAAATGTGCGAACCTTCCCTGCTTGAGCAAATAATCCCGAACCGGCAGGCGTTTGAATCTGCCGTTGGCAATCTGCTCGGTCTTGCCGTAGAGCTTCAGCTTGCCGTTTTCGACCTCGTACAAAGGCCAAATGCCAGTGTTCACGGCGAGTTCGCCCAGTTCGAAAGAAAGCTTGGGATCGAAATCCCAGCCCTTCGGACAAGGATTCAGGCAGTGAATAAAGGTCGGCCCGCCAATCGACAGAGCCTTGCGCACGTTGTTCATCGCCTGCAGCGGGTATGAAGTAGAAATCGTTCCTACATACTTCACTGTGGGATGGCCAACCATCATCAAGGGTGCCATGTTCTTCTTCCAGCGATGATTCATGATCCGCTTTACTTTTCCTGGCGTGCTGAACGAGGTGTTAACGCCATACGGTGACGTCCCGGAAATTTGGATATCGGTGTTGGCGTAGGACTCGTTGTCGTACATCAGGATCAGCAGGTTGTAATCGGGATGACACATGGTGGCCGAGATCGCTCCCAGTCCCATGTCGGCCCCGCCGCCATCGCCGCAGAAGGCGATAACGTTGATGGGCTCATCCTTCATTACGCCCTTGCGCATCTGGGCGCGCAATGCAGCCGCCACTCCCAGCGCGCCGGAGCCTGCACTGCCCAGTTGCGTGTGCATCCAGGGCACGCCCCATGGGGTTGAGTAGTAAGAGGTGTTCGCCACGTACATGCAACCAGTGCTGCTCAGGACAATCGTTCTGGGGCCTGCGGCCTTCGCCATCAGTTTCATGATTTGCGCAGACTCGCAACCCTGGCAGGTGCGGTGGCCGGACGTGTAGTACTCCTCGTGTGGAACTTTCTTTACTCCTTTGAAGGCTTCCAGTTCTTGCGTCGGTTTTTCGTCTACAAATGTGCTCATGATTTTTTGTCCTTTCCGGCTATGAATAGCGCCACTCTTCGAGGGGCGTTATCCCCGCAGCCCGATCCATTGGGTCAGAGGTTGCGCTTTTCCTTTCGCAGCTTGGAACACGATCTCAGTCGCTTCTTCCACGTCTGGTACCGTCACTTCGCGGCCGCCCAACCCACCGATGAAGCCAATGACTGGCGGTCTGGTGGCGCTGTTGCTATACATCGCCGAGCGAACTTCCGTCGCCACCACGCCACTCAAGTCCGGCGAGCCGAACGAGAAGTCGCGATCGATTACCCCGATGGCCTTGAAGCGCTCCAAACACTTCGCAATCTCCTTGCCGGCAAACGGACGGAACCAGCGCAGGCGCACGAACCCGACTTTTTTGCCTTCTTCGCGCAGCTTGCGGATTGCGACCCTAACTGGCGTGGAGAGTGTTCCCATGCCCAGCAGTACGACTTCCGCATCTTCGGTCATATATTCTTCGAAGAACGGATTGCCGTACTTGCGTCCAAACGTCTTCTCGAAGTCGGTATAGACTTCGCGAATCACGTCGCAGGCGATTTCGGTGACGGCGTAATTCTGCCGCCGAATCTCCATAACCCAATCTTCATTGGCCTGCGGGGCCACTGAAATTACATTGTCGGGATGGAGAAGCAGATTGCCGCGGTCGTAACGGGGGAGGAACTTCTTGACCCGCTCGGCAGACGGAATCTGTACCAAGGCTTGCGAGTGAGTTAGGAATGCACCATCGCAGCTGATGGCCAGCGGCACAAACATGCGGCGGTCTTCTGCCACACGATAGGCGATCAGTGCCGTGTCCAGCGCTTCCTGCGCGCTATCAACCCAGGTCAACATCCAGCCCAGGTCACGGACGGCGAGGGCGTCGTTGTGTTCCACGCCGAAAGCGCCGGGATCGTCAAGCGCCCGGTTGCCCACCATGCACACCATGGGTACGCGCAGAGCCGGACTCACGGTCAACGCTTCCATGGCGTACATCCAGCCCACGCCGCTCGAACCGCAGAACACGCGCGCACCGCAAACCGACGCGTGCTTCACGATCTCGAATTGAGAATGCTCGCCTTCCGCCACGATATATTCGCAATCCATCTCGCCATCTGCTACCAGCTGGCTGATGTACTGCATCACCGTGTCATAAGGCCGGATCGGATACGCCGTGACCACGTCCACGTTGGCCAATTTGCAGGCAATCGCAATGGCTTCGGCGCCGGTAATCAAGGCTTCCTGCTCGATACTCTTCTTTGTTTCCTCAACAGGTAGTGTTAATGTCGGCATTTCAATCTCCTTGTCTCTAAGCAGCCCAGCGGGTTGCTAGCCTTTCTTTGCGACTTCCAGGGCCTCGGGGACCTGTTCCTGATATTGACCGCGATAGCGGAATCCGTGCGACCGTTTTTCGACCGGTTCGGCTTTCTCAATCGTGGTTTCCAGCCATTTCAAGTAGGCATCTTTGTCTGTCTTGAACGCCTCCCACTGGCTGTCGTTTCCATGGAATTCGGATTCGTTCACCATGGTGACGCAGTCCTTGACCGGGCAAACGTCTTCGCAAACCCCGCAACCGCAGCACGCCTCGAGATTGGCGTCGTAAGTTCCATCGGGAGTGACGTCGAAAGACGCATCCGGGCAGTTCAGCCAGCACAGCGTGCACTTGGTGCAGGTTGAGAAGTTCACCACCGGCCGCTGCGTGCGCGTCGAGTATTTCTTGAACAACTCGTTGCGCACCGGCCGGAAGCCGCCGACGTTTCCGGTGACCGGATCTTCATAAGGTCCGCCCTGTGGCTGACCTTTGATGGAAACGCCTCCGCGCATTTCTTCCCAGCCCGGGAGTTCAAACTTGAACAGCTCGTCGGAATTGCCTTCGCCCGGTTTTACATCGACCGCAGTGAAGCGATCGAAGGCTTGGCGAGCGGAAGCCACCTTGAGCGGGCTCTTCAACTTTTCGTTGATGAACTGTTCTACAGACTTGAACCCGAACACTTCCGGCAGCGCCTTGGCGATAATGCCCAGAATGCGAACGTCGGTGTGATCATCTTTAAAAACCCACATGCCGGAGAAACTGGCAATGCCTTTCACAGCGCCCAATTTGTAGGGCTCTTCCCGGCGATGAATGTTCTCCAGCAGGGCAGGAGCGTCCTCGAGAGAAACGACGACGAGAGTGCGTCCAGGCTTCAGAGCATGGTGCACCGGCTGCAACCCGTACCAGGCCCACGACTCCACGCCCTTGCAGAGTGTGTCGTCGAGAACCACCGTCAGATCGACTTGTTTGGGTTCGTATTGCGCCATTCCAGCTTCGAGTGTCTGTTCATCGTCGGCGACGATGGCGAAACTCTTGGCGGGAATGCCATTCCGCTCCGGAGCATCTCCGTAGCGGCCAAACGAAATACCTAACTTGCCTTCGTTGTGCGCGGCCAAAACGATGTCGCGCGTGATGTTCTTGGCGAGAGTCTTTTGAAAGACACCCCGGTAAATGACTTCTACCGCGAATAGCTGACCCATTTGGCAACCTCCATTCTTTTAGAGCTTTTTCAGAACGATGTTTTCGATCTCCTGCAAGTGCCGCCGCATGGCAGCCTCGGCGGCCACGGCGTCGCCCCGTGTAAGAGCAGAAAAAATCAGCTGGTGGCCGACGAGCGATTTTTGCGGACGGCCTTCTTCCTGCAACGATTGCTCCCGGCTCTCGCGCGACAGACCCATCAGAACGTCCACTACTTTCAAAATCACGCTGTTACGCGCCGCCCGTGCGATTGAATAGTGGAACTCCGAGTCCTCTTCGATCGCGAGCTCGCCGCTGCTTATCTTCTCTGCCTGGCGAGCCAGAATCTCCTCGATCTCAGCGAGTTCGGCGGGGGAGGCGCGCCGAGCGGCGCGCGCGGCTAAGTGCGGCTCGATGATCTTGCGCACATCGAGCAACTCCGCAACCATCTTTCGCTTCGCAAAAAGTGCATTGGCCAGCTGGGTGGCCGGCGCGGCGGCGGGACTGCAAACGACTGTGCCGATGCCCTGGCGCGGCTCAAGCAGGCCCATCAGTTCCAAGCTTCGAATCGCATCCCGCACCGATCCACGGCTAACACCTAACGTCCGAACGAGTTCGCGTTCTGGGGGAAGAAGGTCGCCTGGCTTAAGCTCTTCCGTAATGCGCCGTTCTAATTGCTTGGCGACTTCCTGGTAGACCTTATTTCTAGGGATCGCCTCGAAACCAGTTCTCGGTGCTGATGCCGTGGTTGCCATTGGAGCATGGTCTGATGACTGACCAACGGCATTTCAGCCCTGAACTCGAAATCCCGCAATGACCGGAATCACCTACCAATGTGACAAATTGGCCAAGCAGTGTGATTGGCTGTTGACCAGAAAGTTCGACTGGCCACGATCTCGACGTGTAAGCGGACGATTGCTATCGAGAGCGGTTCACACCGGGGCGGAGACCGTTCGTAGAACTAGAAAATCTGACATCCCCCGGATAGCTGAATTAGTAAGCCGAGGCGAAAAGGCCAGTGCTCTGCGTCATACTTTTCTGACCGAGGCCGGAGAGTGCACGGACCCCTTTACGTTGCAGTATGTGGTCGGACACGATAACATTGAGACCACGATGCGCTACGTTCTCCCGGCGGAGGCCGCAGTTCATAACCTTTTTGCGCGGCTGGCGGACTTGCGGCAGCCACAGAAGAAGGCTCCGCGTACGAGAAGTGCAAAATCCGGCGCGATTGGAAATACCTCGCAGGGCTCACTTGCAACGCAACTGATTACAAGTAATTTACAAAGTGCGGAAGTGGTGGAACTGGCAGACACACCATCTTGAGGGGGTGGCGCCGAAAGGCGTGGGGGTTCAAATCCCCCCTTCCGCACCAAGACCCTCCAGCGCGTAACTTCCGTTTGCCTGCCCGCGGGTTGCTTACTGATTCGATAGGCTACTCCTCCTAGTCTTCCTCCTGAGGCACATCGAAGTTCACCAAACTGCTTTGGAAGCCTCGCGTCTTCCAGGCTCCATAGGCGATGCCAGCGATCATCCAGATGGAACCCACGACCATCGCCAGCTTGGACAGGTGAAACCAGATGAACAGGCAGATGAAGAAGCCCAGTACCGGTGGAATCAGTTGCCACAAGGTTCGGTCTGCGCCACGGATGTAGTAGTGGGTCAGCGACGCCAGATTGACGCCCATGAATGCGATCAGCGCGCCGAAGTTGAGCAACTCCGCCCCATTGTCATAGCTGATAAGAAAGGCGCCAATCAACGCAATCACTCCCACGAAAACCACGTTGTTGGCGGGAATGCGGGTCCTAGGATGGATGGCGCCGAAGAACTTCTTGGGGATGGCGTCGCTACGTCCCATGCCATAAAGCAGGCGAGCCGCGCCCAGTTGCGATCCCATCCCCGAACCGACGGTCGCGATAAGCAGCGTGAGGCTGATTGCCTTGGTCAGCAGAGCGCCGCCCGCAATAGCCGCCACGTGGCTGAATGCGTTCTCCACCTCGCTTGCTGGGAACATGTACTGCGGACTCAACAACTGCGCCCCGTACACCTCAGCGGAGGCCAGAAATCCCGTAATGACGCAGACCAGGACGGTAGCCAGGAAAATGTTTCGCTTAGGGTTTTGAACTTCTTCCGACAGCGTCGAGATGCCATCGAATCCAATGTAGGTGAGCACCGCAACCGACGTGCCATGGAACACCCGGTTGATCGTGAAGGTTTCGGGGTTGTAGAACGGACGCAGAAAATAGGCCTCGGGATACTGCGGCAGATGAAAAATGTGACGAATCGTGTACCAGAAAAATGCGAGAATGACGGCCCCCATAATCGCGCAAAGAGTTTTATTGATTCGGGCCGACGTGCGCACGCCGCGCAGGTTCAGCACCGTGAACAACACTGCAAAAAATGTCGGCCACAACAGGCTGGGATAAGGAATCTGATAACGGGTTCCGCCGAGGAGATCGGCCATCGCCTTGGCGGACCAGACGGTGCAGATCAACGGATTGACAATGTAATCCAGAGTCATACTCCAACCTGTGACATATCCAAGGGAGGGATGCAGCTCGCGACCCACGTAGGTATAGGCTGAACCAGCGCTGGGATAGACGCGCGCCATGCGACCGTAGCTCATCGCCGTGAAAACCATAGCGATCATGGCGATCAGAATGGATGTGACCACGTGTCCCTGGCCAGCGTTGCTAAAAACACCGTAAGCTGGCATGGGCGCAGTCGGTTGAATAACAATAATGCCGTAGAGGATTAGGTCCCAGAGGGTGAGAGATCGTCGAAGGCGCGGAGCCGGAGAGACAGCAGTTGCCGTTGAGGTCTTCACGCTTCTCGTGCCGGAATTCTGTTTCGCAAAAGAGGTGAGGGGCTGAGTTTGGGTCCGGGTGGGCTTCATTCAGCGCCTGATGCTCGTTATGTGGACGACTTTCGTGTTGGGAGGAACTTCAACTAGAGCCACGACAGTGGCGCTATGTTTTATAAGTTTTGTCTGGAGGAAGTTGCCTTCAGACGCCGCCGTCACTTCTTTTGCGCCATCCATTACCTCCACTTCCAGCGTGAGGGGAAGGTCGTAAATCTGCGAGTCTAGTGGCCAACTAAGCGCAACATCGATTGATCCGCCGCCGTTTTCGTGAATCTCGATTGCGGCTGACTTGCGTTCTTGGATGTAGCGCAGTACATCTCCGAACGGTGCCGTCCAAATCTCTCGATGTGTGTCCAGGTAGGCAGCCAGCTCGTCGAAGGCCGGTGCGCTTACGGACAGGTACTCTCCACCGATGCCGTGAAAACAATACACTCCCCAATTATGGTCGCGAATCGCCGGTTCGGCTAAGGCGAGAAGTCCTCCAAGGTCTTTTCCTGCTGTGGGTCCAAGATCAGGAACGGTGAGGACGCTCAAATCGTCTGGATCTTGTACCCCCCCAGGGCCAGCCCCGCGGGCCCCAAAAGCCACATCGGATACATAGCGCAAATACAAAGCGGCATTCTTCGCTTGATCCTTCGGTGCTCCAAAACTCATGTCGCCACAGGGGTATGCGAATGTAAGCCCGCGGTTCGATGCAAACAACTGCGTGATCTCCTGCGCAGGCGTTTGGATCTCAGACTGCATCATCTCGGCCGTGTATCCTTGAGAATGTGGTTCGATTTCGGGGAGCAGGCAAGGATGATGTACCGTATGATCGCCAAGTTCGTTTCCATCTTTTGCCAATTGCACCCATTCCTCCTTGCGCTTTTCCCACACCCCCAAACCTGTTGACACGAAAAATGTTCCATTCAACCGATGTTTCTTCAGAATTGGTCGGGCTACATCAAGATGCGTCGCCAGGGCGTCATCAAACGTGAGGGAGATGGCTGCGGCCCGGTCTTGCGGCCAACGTGCCACGGTCGCTTTTACCTGAGCTTGAGCTACAACCGAGATACTCGACAAAACAAGCAGGGATGGCAGCAAACCCTTCATAGGAGTCACCTCTTCGCAAGCTGCGGGGCGATGCTTGCCCATGCTCTAGTTCGAGCAGATTCTTCGACTGCGTGCAGTACTCTCTGCACGTTGACAGCATCTTGGAAATTCACATGAAACTTCTCATTGTTTTCGAGTGACTGAAGGAAGTCAGCCAGCGTCAGAATGAACGTGTGCTCGTACCCGAGAATGTGTCCGGGTGGCCAGAAATTGGATGTGTAAGGATGTCCAGGGCCTGTCACTAAGACGTTATGACTACCTTGCACTTCCGTGGCGTCATCGGCGTTGAACACGTGCAGACGGTTGAGATCCTCCAAATCAAAACGGATAGCGCCCTTGGCCCCGTGGATTTCCCAATAGTTCCGATTTCGGCAGCCGATCGCAAAGCGGGTGGCCTCGAAGCTTCCTATGCTTCCATTCGCAAAACGCGCAAGCATTAGTACCGCGTCATCCACCTCGCGGGCTGGAGTAAAGGTGTGCACCAGAGCCGAAACTTCCTCTACCGACCCATTCAACATCAAAGCTAAGTCGATGGAGTGCGACAGCAGATCGCCCATCGCTCCAGAGCCAGCTTCCGACTGCTTGAACCTCCACGCGTCCGGGCTGACTGGGTCCGCTCCCCAGCTTTGCAGATACGTGGCCCTGTAATGGTAGATTTGACCCAATCTTCCCCCGTCAACCAATTGCTTAGCGAGCGCAATCGCGGGTACGCGGCGATAGTTGAACCACACCAGAGTAGGAACATTCTGCGCTGCGTCGGCCATGCGCTCTGCTTCCTCCACTGACATGGCGAGTGGCTTCTCGCACAGCACAATTTTGCCCGCTTGAGCGGCGGAAATCGCAATCGGTGCGTGCAGATAATTGGGCGTACAGATGTCGATGACGTCCACGTCTTTCCGCTCTACTACGGCTTCCCAATCGCTTGCGACTTCCTCCCAGCCCCACCGCGCAGCCATTGCCTTCAGCTGCGGCTGATTCCGTCCGCAGATCACCTTTAAGTTCAGTTCGTAGGAGGATTCACAGAAATGGCCAACCTGATGAAAGGCGTTGGAGTGCGCTCGTCCCATGAACCCCTGGCCGATCATCGCGACATTCAGTCGTTTCCGGGATTTCATGCTTGCCTGCCTAAGACCTTGCGGAAGGCGCGCACAATGTCTTGTTCGTCCCGATCTGTGAGGCACGAAGGAATCGCCAGCAAGATGCTGCGCTCGAATAGGCTATCGGCCATCGGACAAGTACCTTTGTGATAGCTGGGAGTCGAGTCCCGATTCTCCGCCAATTTCCAAGGCGATCCTTTCTTGTCCACACTCGTCTTATTCACCAGACTCGGGATATTGAAATAAACATGAAGACCCCAATTTGTCATCACGACGTTATTGACACCCTGGGATGAGGTGACGATGCCTTCGGCGCGCAATGCTTGATTGACTTGGGTGGCAACTTCAGGCGTGTCAAAAGTTGAAATCAGAAAGGAGCCGGTATCGCCCTGCGGATCAACAATCTTTCTTAGTCGCAGTTGAGGGAACTCTTCCAGCGCCTTGCGAATGCGATACTTGCTGCCGTGCATTGCGGCGATTATTCGGGGCAGCTTTCGGAGTTGTACTCGCAAGATGGAAGCGCGTAGTTCATCGATGCGATATCCTCGTCCCCACAAACACAGAGCAAGGTTGTCAAAGACGGTGCGGCCGTTATCGTCCCGAGCGTAGCCCAGGTCATGACAGGCAAAGGCTCGATCGTAGAGGCGGGCATCATTCGTGACGACGGCCCCGCCCTCTCCGCTGGTCATATTCTTGTTCATCTGGAAGCTGAATATCCCCATATCCCCAAATGTGCCGACTTTTTTCCCTCCGACACTTCCCCCGGCACACTGAGCGCAGTCCTCTAGAAGAAACAATCCCCGTTCGCGGGCCACCTTAAGAAGTTCGACAATGTTTGCGGGCGCTCCGCTCATGTGGACCACAATCATCCCTGATGTTCGCGGAGTAATGCATTTCTGGACCGCAGCGGGATCAAGACAGAAAGTTTCATCGATGTCAGCCAAGACCGGAATTGCGCCAAGATTTACTACCGCTGCGACGACCGAAACCCACATGTAGGCCGGAACAATCACCTCCTGTCCCGGCCCGACACCCAGTGCAGAGAGCGCGGTGTGCAGGGCGGCCGTGCCACTATTCACGGCGATTGCGTGATTCACGCCGAGAAACGATGCGAACTCAGACTCGAAGGCATCTACCTCGCCCTGCAGGTCGATACCGTAGTAGCGGAAGGGCGAGCGAGCTTTCAATACACGCAACGCTGCCTCGATCTCCTCGTTGTCCATGTGGTGGACGCCTGGGAACTCCAGGGGCAGAGGCTCGGTTCGGACCGGCTGTCCGCCATCGATCGCTAATTTCTCTTCTATCGCTGTGAAATTATCTTGTGTCAGTTTCATTGTGGGTCACCCTGTGATTGATTTGTGGATCTCCTTTGCCTGCTTGTCGTGCTCTTCACCTTTCGGGCGCATTCTGGGTTGTCTGAGCTTTAATGCTCTCGCTATTCCAGAATGCAGTAGTGATCGAAATCGCCGGCAACTTCAAACGAAGTACTCGGTCATGGAATTTCAGACTCATGTCCACGTCTTCGTGTTTGCTGTTCATAACTTCAGTTACGATCTTGCCATGCGGCGCTTTGAACGCCATGACCCGCACTCCGTCGAGTGAGCCGGTAGTCTTCACGCGAATGGCTCCTGGGCGAACAAACTTGCTGAAGTGCGCGAGGTAATAGTAGAGCCCCGTATAGGTGACCTGCTTCGAGTGCCGGTCAATGATCACCACCGGATGCTGAACGTTTGGGTCGGGGTTTCCATGAATTTCCGACACGGACCATGGGCCACCCTTCTCGTCCAAGATCATGTTCCAGTAGATCCAGGCGGACGTATAGACTTCGAGATCGTTGAAGATCTGATTGCCCCAGTAATCACCGTCCTCAAAGTCGAAGCGGGGAAGGGATATGGACTTGGGAGTGCCTGCATCGTAGGCATAGCACACCTCCGTCATCCATAAAGGCAGATCCGAATATTGACGATGCAGGTTGAAGATTTTGTCCCAGTCTTTATTGTCGTATCCGTGATAGGGTGCGACTGAGACGTACTGACGTGCCACGGAATCATCCAGAACTAAAGGATAGTTGCGAGCTGCGTCCTCCCGGTTCGGCGCTTCACTCAACATGATGCGGGTGCGAATGCCTTCTTTCTTAAGAAGCGGGCCGACGTGTTCTTTCAGGAAAACGTCAATCTCGTTGTATGGAATTTTGGTGTAGATATCTGGCTCATTGAACAAACTCAGATAGTCGACGAATACGCCCTGTTTTTCGTAGTCCTGCAGATAGCGGAGATAGTAATGAGCCAGCGCATCGTAGTATTGCGGATTCACGTCCTGATTCTTGTTGACATCGATCAACATCCAGTCCGGCGGATAATCCATCGGAGCTTGCAGTACAAACTTGCCGTAACGGCGAGCCAGCTTAATGAAGGTGATGAGTCCATTTGGTCCGAGGTCGCGAGCTATGGAAAAGTGGTTCATGGCGATGTCGCCAGGGACGTCGTCATAGCTATAGAAAGGCCCGGCAGACATGAAGTCGGTGGAGGCAATTACCGTTTTCATCGCGGAGAAGCCGGCGCCCTTGTCAGGGTCGAAGAGAGCGCGCAAGACAGATTCGCGCTCGCTTTGGGGGAGGCTGTTGAGACAAATGAGACCCGCCTCCAAGAACGACGCCCCAAAGCCATCGATTTTCTGGTATGTGACGAGATCGTCAATCTCGAAATTCGCGGTCGCGGCGTTCCGCTTCTGCTCGAACCGCAGAACTGGTTTGGGACTCATGCGATCTCCTGCTTTCGAGGAGACAAAGGTCTGAACATCCTGCGCGACAGTGGCCATACAGGACGTCAAGACAAGCACGGCGAGATATATCGCAAGCCTTCCTCTGTCTATTCGCGCAGTGTCAAAGTTCATCACGCTCAATTTCTCTCCTCCCCGTCGAAGAAACATCACAGAATGATCGGCTTTGCCGGATGGCGAGTAACTGGTGGAATCGAACGACTTCTTGTCCGGCAAGTGTGCGTACTCGTACATTTTGGTTGACGCCGACTGGGGTGCGGCTCGCATGGTGTTCTACGGTCGCTACCGTATTGAACAGATCACAAATGTGGGCTCGCCCGGACGTGTTTGCGACTTTCCTCTAGTAAGCCGTTGCGGACGCTATCTTTCCAATGATCGCCCTTGACCTTTCTCCTTGTAGAACTGTAGATCTCACATCTTCCATCTCATTTTGTTTGTTGACAACAACCTCTCAGGTGCAGGCACCGCACTTAGTCGGTGCCTGCATTAAGAGTGCCATCGGCCCGGCTACCACCGAGGTTACTGAATGGCTTTCAATGCGCTCAGCGCTGCCGCGCCATAGCCGCTCTGCGCAGCAAAGGTAGTATCGCTGCTGAGAAGCCCGGGGCCGTTGGCGCAACTAAGCTTATTGAATGCCCAGAACCAGTAGCCAACTTGAGGAGACTGACCGTTGGCCCAACTTACCATCGAGTTCGTGTCAGTGCCGGTACAGCCCTGTCCGCCATTTTTCCTTGTCAGCTCCCCCGTCTCATCGATGACGATCGGATATCCCGCCTGTAGGATAGGCGTCCACGTGTGGTTCCAACACGTTAACGAGGTGCAGACTATGTCGTAGTAGAGGTGAATTCCAGCGGCAATCTGTTTATCACTTACGTATTGGGGTACGTAGGTGAGCCAGTCATTGAGTTGGTTCGAATAGTTCAGCCCCGCAATGATGATCACGTGAGTAACCCCGTGCGCGGCCACCTCCGCGTTGCGGATCGCCGTTACCACACTCGCTACTCCCTCAACGTTCCAGGTGTTCCCCGACCCATTCGGGCCCTGGCAACCATTAACCGCGCAGACTGATGTGTTGCACCCTCCATTGAGGTAGCACGTCCAATCGCCAGACTCACTCTCCCCACCCGACCCATCGCCTGGAAACTCTGGCTCATTAGTGAGATTGAAGATGACCGCCGGGTTTGTCGCGAACGTAGTCGCCACCGACTGCCAGAACTCCAGTGAATAGTTCGTGTCCATGGCGGGAAAGCTGTCAACGCAACAGCCATCCTGCGCGAGCTCCGGACCAGCGCCAACATGGAGATCGACCTCAGCCACCAGGCCGTTCGCATTGGCAGTGTTGACGAAGTTCACGATTGCCGACGTATAGGTCGAACCACCTGTCAGCGGGGGATTATTCGAGGGCACGTTCAGCCAGCAATCCTCATTGAGTGGTATGCGGACAACATTTGCATGCCAATCGCTAACCATGCCAGTCGCGGTGACCTGCTGGTAGTCGCCCGTTCCGGTCGGCAAACTACTAGAGTCCCAAACCGTGTTGACGGCGTCTAGGCATGAATATTCCTGGCCGGTTATGTTAACCCCGCGCAGGGCGACTGCTTGATTTGCGCTGACCTGCTTAAGGCCGAGGGTTCCCGCTGAGGTCGTTACAAACTGATTCCCAACAACTTTAATGCCAGGCGCAGCGCCTGCGTATGCCTGTGCAACAAATGCAAGAATCGCGCATAGCGCTCCAAGCCATGGCCAGGGTTTTGTGGTGGGAGCTGAAGGTTGATGCCTTGCTTCGTTCATTGTGAATCTCCTTTATACGGCGAGTTGGATACAACAGGTCCCCACTGCGGTCGCATATACAATGCCGACGTCGAATCAAAAGAGAAATTTGAGGGCTACCTGTCCGATTCGAGCGGGCTGCGCGCTGGTCACGAATCCGAACAAAGTGCCATCTTGGATGTTGCCATCCGGATTGTTGAACTGGGTGTGGTTAAACACATTGAAGAACTCGAACCGGAATTGGAAAAACTTCGACTCCGTCAAATGGAAGTCCTTCAGCAACGCAGTGTCGAAGTTGTTGAGTCCAGGACCATAAAAGAATCGCCGCCTGGTGCTGCTCAACTGCCCGAGGGGTTCAAAGCTGAACAACGATGTGTTGAAATACGGTGCGCAGCTGGGGTTGTTAACGCACTTGCGAGGATCTGCGCCGAGGTTCAATGACCCCAAACCCGGTTGATAAACGGGCTCGTCGATGGTATTCGAATTCGGCCCTGTCCCGGCGGTTCCTAGCAGCGAATTGTCGTCGTTCTCCATCATCGTCACAGGCAGGCCGGTGGTGAAGCGAGTGATTCCGGTTAGGATCCAGCCCTTGCTTAGGCGCTTCCCATGAAACAACTTATCGAAAGGCAACTGGTAGCTGTAGCTCAACACAAAGTTGTGGGTCATGTCGAAGGAGGATAGAGATCTACTGAGACTTGGATTGATGGGATTCACCTGCTCGCCCAAGCCGGAAGACATGTCCAGAGATTTGCTGTAAGTGTAGCCAGCGAGCAGTTCGAGCCTTCCGCTCGTGTGTCGCAAGGAAGCTTCCAGAGCGTTGTAGCTGGAATTGCCAATGTTCGCATACCAGCCGAGACTTCCAAACGCCCCATTCGCGTTCGCCAGACCAGCCGGTGCAGGAGCATTCACCCCTTGATTAAGGGCGCGGACAGTGCCGACCTCGCCCTGTGGCCCACATAGTGATGGGGAGACATTGTAGAGGGTGAGGCAGGCCTGGGGATTGCTTGGATTGGCTTCGCGGTCAACCAGCAAATGCCTACCTAGAGATCCCACGTAATTCACGGTAAGGACCGTGCTCGCGCCAAACTGGCGTTGCAGCGAAAATTGAAACTGTTGGGTGGAAGGCAGACCGTTAGTGTGCAGATACGTCGGCGCACTGCTAATGGGCTCATACGCCGTTGCCCAAGCGATGCTGTTGTCCGGGTTCTTAGGGCTGACACCCAGCGGCGGTAACGGTGCCGGAAAATGCTGCCCTTCGTTATTTCCGGTAGAAAGATCTACGAACGGATTACTGAATTGAGGAGGCACCGGGCTGGTCCAGTAGAGTCCGAAGGGGGGGTCGCCTATCACCAAATTATTGGTCAGCTCTTCGATGGCCGTGTAGTAAATGCCATAGCCGGCTCGGATGCTCGAATTGCCAGTATCACCCAGTAGCTTTCGAAAAAAACCATTTTTTGCTTCGGGGGAATAGGCAAAACCGATGCGTGGGCCGAAATTCTTGTAGCGGGTGGGGGCGACGGTCGATGGAATTCCCGGATCGCCGGGAACTACCCATCCCAGCGGAGCGCCTGGGAAAGCAAGGGACTGCTTCCCAGGAACAAGCGCTTCCACCTCGTTGTTTTGCTCGTACCACGGCATACTAAATTCCCAGCGCAACCCATAGTTCATCGTGAAGTTGGATGTCACGCGCCAACTGTCTTGACCATAGAGGCCAAGATACCTGCTGCGATTGTGCTGGGGTAGCTGTTCGCCCTGCGCGTAACTGGTAGGAGCCCCAATGAGGAAATCGGCGAAGTCATTCCCCGTTTCCGTTCCCGTGAAAGCAAATTGACCGTTGTTGGCGCCGAAATTGTTCAGCGTGATCTGGTCATAGTGGAAGTTCGTACCAACTTTCATGGTGTGCTTGCCGAACACGCGGGAGAAATTGTCCTGCCACTGAAAAGTATTGTTGGTCTGGTAGTACCAGGTGTTGGGGACTCCCATGGTGAACTCGTTAAATGAGATCGACGGGACTCCCTGAAATTGGGGCGACAAGGGGACGATGCCACCTTGAGGCCCGTTCTCAGAAAACCCCAATGAGCTCAACGTGGGGCCCAGCCCTCCTTGTGGCAGAGTGGGAGAAAACACATTCCGCAGGTAGCTAAAGCGGAATTCGTTGAAAGCAGTCCCCCCCGACAGGGCTTTGGTGTCGCTCACATTGATTAACTGCGTGCGTCCTGCGGTGATGGCCGCAAAACCGGGCACGGTAGCGCCTCCAGAAGGGTAACCAGCATTCAGGTTGTAATCGTCGAAGAAATAGTAGGCGGAGAGATCGCCCCAGTGTGTAGATCCATCCAAGCGAATCCCGAATTTGTCGTCGCGCAAGATTTGGTTGACGGACGATGTGGAGAAAGTATCTCCACCGGGCTGACTGGGCGTGGGGATGTATGTCAGAAGATTGTTAGCAGGGCTGGAAAAGTGGCCGCTAGGGATGGTCGCGTTGGGAAAAACACACCCAGTAGTCGGATCATTGCTCGTGCAGTTGGAACCATAGGGAGTTCCTCCACCCGCGCTTGTGGTAGTCCCTGGGATGATCGTCGCCGCAGTGTAGTAGTACGGCTCACCGGTAGTGACCGCGTATCCCAACTGCCCCGTGAGAACAGTCGCCCAAGGGTTGGGACCGGCACTACTGTTCACGGTGGATGCAACCGTAACTCCATTAGCGTCGACGGTAGTGAACGGGCCCGCAGGATTCGCTGCAATGAGATCCGTGAAATCACCGCCCCGCTCCTGCGTCGAAGGCACAGAAACTAACCCATTATCCTGTCCTTGGACCTGGCGCGTACCCTGATAGTCCACGAAATAAAAAACCTTGTTATGGACGACGGGCCCGCCGAACGTGCCCCCGAACTGATTTTGACGGAAGGCGCCGCGCGTCGGGGAATAAAAGTTACGCGCATCCAGGTCCGTGTTTCGAAGGAACTCAAAGAGGTCGCCGTGTATCTGGTTGGTGCCCGATTTCGTGACGGCGTTGATTTGGCCGCCACTGTAGTTGCCGTATTCCGCGTCGAAGTTGCTGGTAAGGATTCGGAACTCGGCGATGGAATCGAGGTTGGGGATAACTGCGGCGCCATTGTTCGTTCCTTCCTCAACGTTGCCGCCATTTACCATAAAACCGTTGGCGTCCTCCCGTCCCCCGCTGACCGACAAGCTGCCCGGATTGAGGCTGCCGGAAGGCGACGTCGCGCTATACTGTCCCGAAGAAATCGGCACGACTCCGGGTTGAAGCGCGAAGAGGTCGGTGTAACTACGGCCATTCAGCGGAATCGTCGTCATCTTCGTGCTTCCAATGACTTCGCCCAGTTGCGTGTTCTCGGTCTCCACGTGGGCCGTGGAACTTGAAACCACAACGTTCTCCGAGATGCCCCCCACCTGGAGCGTTACATCCACCCGCAGCGCAGCGTTTACTTCGATCGCGATGCTGGTTTGCTGGTAGCTTTTGAAGCCGCTGCTTTGAATCCGGAGATCGTAGTGACCGGGTGGCAGGGAGACGAAAACGTAGTGGCCATCCGCGTCTGATTTCACGGTTTGCTCGATCCCGGTTTCGACATTGCGGGCCGTAACCTGAGCTCCGGCAATCACAGCGCCGCTCTTATCCGTCACGATTCCCGAAATGCTCCCGGTCACGCCCGCGTTCGCGAGTTGTGGACTGGACAAGCAGCACAACCCAGTTAGCAGCACCGACAAAACAATGAAACGCAAATGAATCGTTTGGGATCGATGGACAAGACCTGTTCTGACCATCACGGCAGCTCGTTTAGGTGGCATAGCTCTCCGAGTTTCGGCTTAAGGCCCTGATAAAATCTCTAGACTTAATTCATGTACTGAAGTAACATGACAAGCTAACGCCACTATTTACACGTCTTATTTCAACTATGTCAAGAACTATTTGCGGCGATTCCGTCTTGGATCGGATTGCGCGACCTAAGAAACCTCGATTCTTGTTAGCGAACGGTTGCGTAATTAAAGTGGAAAAGTTGGTTTGTATTGAGGCGCAGCTCTAACTATCTAAAGGCTTCGGGAGAGCCAAGCGAACTGAGCAGCTTTCCAGGAAAGGGTAAGAATCCGTGAACACGAGGAGTCTAAGAAGATCCCCGCTTCGAAATCCAGAATCCAAATCGTTCAAAAACGAATTAAGTGTTTTGCAACTGGTTCACGCGAAACGAAACATTTCGCGAATTGAATTATCAAAAGAGACCGGCCTGAGCGCAGCCTCGATCACCGCCATCGTCCAAAATTTGATCGACAAAGGACTGGTTATCGAATCCGGACACAACTCGAGTGCTTTTGGACGAAAGCCGGTTTCTCTCAGCCTTCGTGAGGATGCTGGATTCCTTGCGGGAGTCGACCTGGGATCGTTCTACACGAGAGTAGTCATCACAGATGTTCGAGGCACTCTGGTCTACAAGCGGGAATTAAAGACCGGAATGGCCGATGGCCGCGATCTTGTTCTTTCCAGGACCTTGAAGGCGATTCACAAAGCGATCGATGATTCCGGAAAGCCGAGAAATGCCTTTAAAGGGATCGGAATTGGGCATTCGGGTGTGATCGATGTGAGTAAAGGCTTGGTATTATCCTTCCCTCGCCCCGGTCAGATGGCCGAATGGAAAAACGTCCCGCTCCGAGACATCCTGGAGCGTGAATTTGATGTAGCCTGCCTGCTTGAGGACAGCGTACGAGCGATTGCGACAGCGGAGAAGCATTTTGGACTCGGAACAGGCTTGAACGATTTCATATATGTTGACGTAGGAATGGGAATTGGAGCAGCGATTTTTATTGATGGCAAACTGTACCGCGGCCCTGGTGGCAGCGCCGGCGAATTCGGTCATATGACAGTCGATGAACACGGCCCCCTTTGTTGCTGTGGCAATTATGGATGCTTGGAGACGCTGGCTTCTTGCGCAGCAATTATTCAATCAGTGAAAAGCGCTATCGAAAAAGGTGTCGATTCGAAAGTTCGAGAGTTAGCGCAAGGAGATCTCAACCGGATCAGTATTGAGATGATCGGGCAAGCTGCCATGCAAAATGACAGCCTGTCCTTTCGCGTTTTGCATGAGGCAGTGTCACATATTGCTATAGCTCTGGCTGACGTTGTGAACCTACTGAATCCGCACGTTCTCATTTTTGGAGGAGCTTTGTTCCGTTCCGCACCTGAACTATTCCTGGAACCCTTGAAACGCACCATAAAGCAACGCGCGCTGGAAAAATCAGCGAATGAAGTTCAACTCAAGATCTCGACTTTGGGGAGCGAAGCGGGTGCCCTCGGAGCCGGAAGATTGATTTCCGAAATTGTGGTCGAAAGACTTTACCAAGAGGCCTGAAGAAAAGGTTCTGCCTCCCTGAGGAGGCGGACGGCGGAGCCCGCCGTTGAATCCTGTAGTAAGCGGTGTGCGAATCGATGCAACGGGCCTTGACCGATGGGAGTGGCGGATGTCAAACTGTTGCTGGCAGGATTGAGAGAAAGCGCTTCGGCGCGGTTTTCTCTTCTGCTACACGTTCGCCGTACAATAAACGTACAATGGAAGCGGGATTGTGGGGCATTTGGGCCTTTACGCCGAATGCAAAATCAGTAAGTTACGTGTTATCAACGTGATGGAGTAGTTCAAATCCCCCCTTCCGCACCAATTTCTAGGGTTGCAGATTGAAATTGGGTACGGGCTCGTACCCAATTTCATGCACTATGGTGCAATGCGCCTGGCCGAAGCTCTTTAGAATGCATTCCCCGAGCACGCGCTCTGAAATCACTCCGATTATTCCCAGCTAGGTGCGTCGATTTCAACAAACCTCACCTCGTTCTAACCCGACTGACAGAACAATACTCTTGAGGATCTCACAGTAGTCGCCGATCGATACGATACGGACGATGCGGTGCCCGACGAAGAGCTTCTCCAATCGGTCGACCGAAGCTCATGGCTCGGGCAGAACCCGAAGGGCGGCTCTGGTTACGGTGGACGGGTCGTCTCGCAGTTTAATGTATAGAAGCGTGCCATTGGGACGTGGAACGCTCAACGCGGAGTCCGCAAAACCGACTGGAACAACGATGTTGTGAACAAACTGCGAGTCAGAAGCGACGGAATCAATAAGGAACAGATTTTCTCCAATCAAGCTGCACGGCTGGTCGGGACTATCCGGGCACCGTACTTCCTGCAAGGATGGGATGCGCACGAGTTTTGCCAACGGCTGCCAGTCACCCCGCTCGCCGTTCTCCGAGACTGCACGCAACCGCAGCGCTCCGAATACCGACGGCCCGAAACTCTTCAGCGGCCGCAACGTACCAAGCACCGTCTGGGAGTCTTCCAAAACCAGGGAACCATCCGTCAGGCTAAGAGAAATGTCGGCTGAGCCGTCGTCGGTTGCGACTTCAATTTTTTCCGAGCGCGGGAAAATCGTCGGCACGTCACTTCTTAAGAAAAACGAAATTTGTCCGTCCTGTGGAAGATCATCTGGACTGCCCAGACGAATCACTGAGGGAGTCGAACCAGACTGTACGCTCCGGCTGAGCAGGGTCACCCGCGGACGGGGCGGTTCAACGACCGTGTCGAGATCGAGCACGCGTCCATCCTTGAGGGCGACGTGCGCAACTTCCCAGTGACTCCGGTATCGAGGTCGGCGGCGTGCAGGGGATGAGTATCGATCACGAAACCGCCTCGCGCTGCATCCGCGGTGGAGGGTAAATCGATGGCAAGCCCTGCTTTGGTTTGGACGTGAAGAACCACATCGTGCAGATAGCTGGTTGAGAACACCAGAGGAGCACCCTCCACCGGAAGCGCCAACCCAGACCGTTGCAGGCAGAAGACCTGGGTCGGCTCCACGGCGCGAAGCGGGGGAAACTGAGCGGCTTCGATTGCCGGCAAACCGGTGACCAGCACCGACATGGGTTTATGAAAGGAGGGAGGATTATTCAGTTTGAGATTGAGTTCATCGTGCTTGGGCACAGCCAGTGTGGGAATGTACTGATAGGCCGCCGTGCGGAAGTTCTCCATCATTCGCACGACATCGACGACAGAGCCGACGTAGGGACTGTAAGCTCCTCCACCTGCGATGCTGCTGCTGCTCATCTCTCCGACCAGATCGGCACCCGGGCCTGAAGTCAGCACTGCAACCATCGACTGGCTGTGGCCGTCATCGAGCACGAGCTGGTCGGGATTTCGCAGGAGGCACGGAGCTTGTTCCTCGGTTAGTTTGTCGAAGCATTGGTCGTCGACCTTGATCTTCAGGCTTCGCGCCAGAATTAGAGAACGCTGCTTCAGCAGCTTCGGATCGGTGTCGGCCGCTTCCTTAATACTGGCCAGATATGTATCCAGGCGGGAGCGGTCCAACGCTGCCTGATTCAAGTCCTGGGAAGCTCGGACGAATGCTCCAGGCCTGCCACGGACCGCCGAACGTAAAGTGGCGAAATCTCCTCCGGTCTCGGGAGCCAGGAACAGCAAAGCCTGCTGCGCCCCCTCGGGAACCGTCACCACTATTCCCTCTTGTTGCACCTGCTTGTTCCAGGTTTCCGCCTTCACGAACCACTGCTCGGGCGGCGGGTTCGTCGAGCCTCTGAGAAAAGCGGCAATCAGCAAGTAGTGCACTGATTGGTTCGCAGCGATCTCGGGGCGCAGCCACAGCCGGTCACCAGACTCGAGTTCCGGCACTTCGGAGATTGGCAGTGTTCTACTGCCTCGCGTCACTTTCACGTCGATGCGCGGACCTGGCAAATCAAACGCCGCGCTATCTGCCAGGGCAGCGCTCCCCAGCAGAAGAACAGTCGGAACCAGGTGCACAGCGCACCACCGCAAAGCCGAGGTCAATCTGGGAAAAGACTTACTCACAGCGATACGCGAAGAGCATTTTCTAGACATCAATATCATGCACCTGAGGATTGTTCCTGGATGCTTGAACCTAATTTCATCACTCAACATCTCTTGCCCAAGCGATGAAGAGTTCTTGCTGATGGCAGACAGCGTCCCAGTGATAATGCATGATGCAGCGAGGCGGTCGCCGGTTGCCAAATGCTATCGCTACACGATGTATACCAAAAGGGTAATCTTGTTGTGGACGATGCGCAAGAGATACGTATATATTATATATCGTCGTACGATACAACTGACCTTCCCTTGCCACGAATCTAAGCTACCTGAAGCAGTGGCGTGGACTTCTTGCGCATCATAAGTTCCACCGATCCAGGCGTCCACGCGTTTCAAACAACCGGAGGCGCCTTCATAGGCATGCTCGATGGACTGCTGAACGGGGTGGTCGCGGGCCTGCTGTTCGCGTGGCTCTACAAGAGGTTTGCCGGGCTGCCTCAACGGACGTAGATCTTGGAAACGGAGGAGTGTAATGCAGCGCGTTGTAGTGGTTTCCTTAGTGCTAGTCCTCGCCTGTTATGGATTCGCTCAGACATCCGGCGCCGTCGCCAGCAGGGCCCGGAATCTTCGCGATTGTATCGACGGATTCGGGACATGCGATGCTTCACTTCTTACAAAGACACAGACCCGTCAACTCGCCAATGTGCAGCATGATCAGAATCTCTGGGTATGTTTAACCGGCAACGGCCAATGCAACCATTCCTCCCTAACTGCGACTGAGTCGAAGGAAGTTGCGGCGGTGGAACAGCGGCGGAATGCTCTCGCGTGCGAAACAACCATCGGGATCTGTGACCAATCGATGCTTACACCGGCCGAAGCCAGTGAGGCGGCAAGAATCCAGGCTGAACAGAATAAGCTCAATTGTGAAACCGGATTGAATTCCTGTGACTACTCTTTATTAGCTCCGTCCGAGGTTGTAAGAGTGAAACAGCTTGAGCGTGAGCACAATCTTCTCGCCTGCCAGAACGGCCAGGTTCTTTGCGATACAACGTTACTGACGCCCTTGGAAGCGCAGAACGTCGCCGAGTCGAATTATCAAAGGAACCTTCTGGCCTGCAGGACCGGCAGCGGCTACTGTGACGAATCTCTGTTAAATCCGGCTGACGAAAAGGCCGTGGCTGTTGCGCAACGTCAACGGAACACTTTGGCTTGCGAAGCACAAGACATTACGTGCGACCGGTCCTCCTTGAACGTTGCGGAAGCCAAGCAGAACAATGGCCGAGTTCTTCAGGGTAATACTCTGGCACGTCCGTGAGGGACTCCAGTTCTGCGTTTGTGCAAATTGACGCGCTGCGGTCTCGCTTTTTAATATGACTCTAGCCCCGCACGGCTCGAGTGTAGTTCGGCGCAACAGCAGCGCGTTCTGGCTGTTGACAACAAACCTATGATCACTGTCAAAGACCTTACTAAAAGGTACGCCCGCACTCTTGCCGTTGATCAAATTTCCTTTGAAGTCACGAAGGGCCAGATCGTTGGATTTCTCGGCCCCAACGGCGCGGGCAAGACCACAACCATGCGCATTCTCACCTGCTTTTTGCCGCCTTCGGCGGGCACGGCAAAAGTCGCGGGGTTCGATGTCCTCGAACAGCCGCTCGAAGTCAAGAGGCGAATCGGCTATCTGCCCGAGACCCCGCCCATCTACCCAGAGATGGAGACGGCCGAGTATCTGAAGTTTGTCGGACAACTGAAAGGGTTGAGAGGCGCAGATCTGCAGAAGCGGGTCGACTACGTTTGCGGGCGGTGCGCTGTGGCCGATGTCAAGAACAAGCTCCTCGGAAAGTTGTCGAAAGGCTACCGGCAAAGGGTCGGGCTGGCGCAGGCCATTATCCACAATCCCGACGTGCTGATTCTCGACGAACCCACAGCCGGACTGGACCCGAAACAAATCAACGAGACGCGCGACCTGATTAAAGATCTCGCCGGCGAGCACACGATTATCCTCAGCACGCACATTCTTCCCGAAGTCGAGCAGACTTGCGAACAGGTGATCATCATCAACAAAGGGAAGCTGGTGGCGACTGACTCGGTACGGAATTTGCAAGCGCGAGCGCGCGGGGCCGAATCCCTCGTGATCGAAGTCGCTGGACGTAACGGAAATCTGGAAGTTCCGATCGTGCAACACAAACTGGAGCAAGTCTCCGGGGTCAGCCGCGTGCTGTGCAAGCAGCAGGTTGACAGCCGCGCCCTGTTTGAAGTGGAAAGTCAGAAGGGACGGCTGGTTCGCGGCGACCTGGCACGCACCGTAGTCGAGTCTGGCTGGGATCTCAATGAGCTTCGTCCTGCTGCCATGAGCCTGGAAGAAGTCTTCCTTCAGCTCACGCGTAGTCCGTCATCTGCGGGCGATGAGAAGGCTGCGGCACGGGAGCCAAAGCAATGAGAAATGTATGGATCATTTGCCGAAAAGAATTGCATAGCTACTTCGTCTCTCCGGTCGCCTACATTTTGCTGACCATGTTTGGCGTGATCTCTGGTTTCTTTTTCTGGAACGCGCTTGGCATTTTCGTGATTGAAGGCATGGAAATGCAGATGCGCGGCCAGACGTTTCCCATGGATCTGAACGAGCAGATTATCCGGCCTCTATTGTCGAACGCGGGCGTCATCGGGCTGTTTTTCATTCCCATGATCACGATGCGGCTGTTCGCGGAAGAAAAACGCACCGGCACGATCGAGCTCCTGGCGACTTCTCCGATCCGCGACCTGGAAATCATCGTGGGGAAATGGTTGGCTGCCCTGGTGCTTTATTCCTGCATGCTCCTTTTCACGGCGCTCAACTTCGCGTTTCTGTTCAAGTACGGCAATCCGGACTGGAAGCCGCTGGCGATAGGCTACCTCGGTCTGTTGCTGCAAGCGGGGGCGCTGCTGGCGATTGGGACCTTTATTTCCACCCTGACCAAGAATCAGATCATCGCCGGCGCCGCAACCTTCGGCGTGGAATTGCTGCTATGGGTGGTTGGCTGGGTCGGCGAATACGAAACTGCCACTTGGGCGCACGTGCTCTCCTACCTGTCGATCACCTCGCACTTCGATTCATTCAGCCGTGGCGTGCTCGATTCCAAGGACGCAGTCTTTTATCTTGCAGCGATTTTCCTGGGACTCTTCTTCACGGCGCGTTCCATGGAATCCTTGCGCTGGAGATCGTAGTCAGGAACTCGGTCAGGAAATCGCTCGGGAGATCGTAATCAGGAGACCATGATGGCAAGTCAATGGTTAAAGGCGAGACAAACAAAATACGCGGTCTATGCAACCAGCTACATTCTTATTGTGATTGCGGCCGTCGTCGTCGCCAACGTACTTGCGGACCGGTACAACAAATCGTACGACGCCACCTCGAATAAGCGGTATAGCCTCTCCGCGCAGACCGCCAAGATCGTCAAGGATCTAAAGCAGGGCGCAACCATTACGTACTTCAATCAGAGCACGCGATTTCACGAAGGGAAAGATCTCCTCGACGAATATGCGAACCTCTCGCCCAAGGTCCACGTGGAGTACGTCGATCCCGACAAGAACCCGCAAGCCGCGAGGGAGGCAGGGATTACAGAGTTCGGTACCGCGATCGTGCAGGTCGGGTTGAAAAAAGATCAAGCCAAGAGCATGACGGAAGAGGGCATCACAGGCGCCTTCATCCGCGACCTGAAGGGCAATACTCGTACCGTCTGCTTTGCCAGCGGGAGCGGCGAACATCAGCTGGACGATAGCCAGCGCGAAGGCCTCTCGCAATTTAAGGATCTTCTGACCAAAGACGATTACGTGAGCAAGAGCATCGACCTTCTGCAGAAAGCCGAGGTACCGAGCGACTGCACAACATTGGTTGTCGCCGGTCCCACGAAGAATTATCAGCAACCGGAAGTGGATGCCGTCAAGAAGTACGTTGAGGATGGCGGCCGCGCTTTGTTCCTGCTCGATCCGCCGCTCAAGCTTGGCCACGAGGAAATCGCCGATAACGATCCGCTCACCAGCCTGCTCCAGGGCTGGGGCGTAACCATGGATAAGGATCTGATTCTCGATCTGAATCCGATCGGACAGATCGCCGGGCTCGGTCCCCAGGTCGCTCTCGTCACAAATTATGGCACTCAGCCGATTGTTGACGGTATGAAAGGGATGGCGACTGGCTTCCCTCTGTCCCGCTCGCTCGAGATCAAGAGCACTGACAAAACCAGCGTGCAGAAGTTATTCGATTCCTCCGGGAGCAGCCTGGCGACGAGTAATTTGAGTTCGCCAGCGGTTGACGTGAACGATCCCAAGAATAAAAAAGGACCGCTGACCATCGCGGCTGCAGGCACCTACAACACCGGCAAGGAAAAGTCGCAAGGGCGTTTTGTGGTCGTCGGCAGCTCATCCTGGATTGCCAATCGCTTCATCGATTTCAACGGGAACAGCGACCTGGCCCTGAATACCGTCAACTGGCTTTCGTCCGATGAGGATTTAATCTCCATCCGACCTAAACCGCAGGAAGATCGTCGCATTACCATGACACGCGCACAATTGAGTTGGGTACGTGCCACCAGCCAATTCCTATTGCCCGGAATCATTATCGTTGCCGGCATTGGCGTGTGGTGGAAGAGGAGGTAAGGATTTCTCGATCGATTCGAGGCTCGTCTCGAGAAGCGCCATGAAAACTCGTAGCCTGATCGTTGCAACTCTTGTGTTCTTTGCGCTTGCCGGTGCTCTTTACTGGTCAGAACACCGAAAACCGACGGATGAAATCGCAAAAGCATCGGCCAATACCGCGCCCGCGATCCTCAAGCTGGACGAAGGATCGATTACCAGACTTGAAGTGAAGGCAAAGAATGCCGAGCCGGTCGTGCTTGAGAAAGGCAATTCCGGCAGTTGGCAAATCGTCGAGCCGAAGCCTTTCAGAGCTGATCAAAGCGCCGTTTCCAGCGCGCTTTCCTCCCTGTCTTCGCTGGCATCCGAGCGCGTGGTTGAAGAGAAGGCGTCTGATCTGAAGCAGTTTGGTCTCGATCACCCCGCCGTCGAAATCGACATCGCCGAAAAAGATAACAAGAACCAGCAGCTTTTGATCGGGGATGATACGCCCGCGGGCGGTGCAGTTTACGCGATGCTGGCAGGAGATCCGCGGATCTTTACGATGGCCAGCTACAACAAGACCAGCATCGACAAAAATCTGAATGATCTGCGCGACAAGCGGTTGCTGACAGTTAGCCCCGACAAGGTCAGCCGCTTGGAGGTGATCGAGAACAATCAGAAAATCGAGTTTGGACGCAACCGAGACGAATGGCAGATCCTGGAGCCCAAGCCGTTGCGCACCGATAGCGTGCAGGTAGGAGAACTGGTTGGCAAACTCACCGATGCCCGTATGGATCTGAGCCGATCGGATAAGGACGCTCAGGAAACCGCTTCGGCTTTCATTCACGCCACACCCTTCGCGACTGCAAAGCTAACCGGCCCATCGGGCACCGAGGAGCTTCAAGTACGGAAAAGCAAGGACATTTACTATGCAAAGTCGAGCGCGGTCGACGGCACCTACAAGATTGACTCAAGCCTCGGTCAGGCGCTCGACAAGAAGCTCGACGATTTCCGCAACAAAAAACTGTTCGACTTCGGCTACAACGACCCGACCAAGATCGAGATGCACAGCGGCTCAAAGGCCTACTTCCTGACTAAGGGCGGCGCGGATTGGTGGTCTAACGGAAAGAAGATGGATGCTGGCAGTGTAGACTTGCTGATCTCAGACCTCCGCGATTTATCCGCCAGCAAATTCGTCGATTCCGGTTTCGCCAACCCCGTGATCGAGCTCACGGTTTCTTCTAACGACGGTAAGCGCGTAGAGCGCGTTTCGATTGGGAAATCCGGTCATGGATTCGTCGCCAAACGTGAGAACGAGCCGACTCTTTACTATCTGGATTCAAGCCTCGTTGATGCGCTGCAAAAAGCCGCCAGCGATATCAAACCCTCCGTGCCCGGCTCCAAGTGAGGACGCAACACAAAAATCCCTTTGCATAGTCGCCTCAGACGTGCATAATGAATCGTTTTAATGAAGCATCGGTCCCCTTTCGCCGGCTTCATATCGGAGAAAATGGGCCTTGCGCCGAGGGAAAGCATTCCCTCGACAGATCTCTCAGCATCAGGAGGCACCGGCCTCGTTTGTTCATCCGGGCCAAGGGGGCAACGTGAATCTCTCCGCTCTAATGTTTCGGGAACATTGCCAGCGCGCACTGCGAACTCTAACCACCGCCATCATCGTCCTGTTGCCGGCAGCACTTTTCGCGCAAGGCTACTTCGGGACCGTGAGCGGCATCCTGACCGATCCGTCAGAGGCGGCCATTCAGGGCGCAAAAGTCACCCTTCTCGACGAGCAGAAGGGATATAAGTTCACGACCACGTCGAACGACGAGGGGCGGTACCTGTTTGTTTCCATTCCCCCGGGAGTGTACTCGGTGACCGCCGAGACGCAAGGGTTTGAGAAGACCGTACGCACCCACATTAAGTTGAATGTCAGTGAGAACGCGACTGCGAACCTGACTCTGAAGGTTGCCAGTGCGTCACAAAAGATAGAAGTTACGGCCCAGACCCAGAGCATCGCCACCGAAGACGCGGTGACCGGCCAGGTCGTCGACCGCCGCTTCATCAATGACCTTCCGCTCATTGACCGCAATGTGATGGACCTGACTTATCTTGCGCCCGGAGTCACCGACGTGGATGATCAGTGCCCCAACTGCGGCGGTACGAATTTTGTTTCCAACGGCAGCCGTGGGGCCAGTGCCGACATTTTGTCGGATGGCGCCTCCATCACCAATTTCGAGCCCAACGGCGGCGTCACTCAAGCTGTGTATGTTCCCTCCCCGGAGGCGGTGGAAGAGTTCAAAGTGCAACAGTCCAATTTCAGCGCGGAGTACGGCTTTTCCGGCGCCTCGATCATCAATATGATCACACGCTCGGGCACCAACACGTTCCATGGGAGCGTCTACGACTTCGTACGCAATACAATTACCGACGCGAATGACTGGTTCAATAATCGCTACGGCATCCCGATTCCTCCGGTGCACCGGCACGAGTTCGGCGGCACCATTGGTGGTCCGATCCTCAAGAACAAAACCTTCTTCTTCTTCGACTGGGATGGAACTCTTGCCAGTTCGATGCAAACCTACCAGGCTGGTGTGCCCAGCGCGGCCATGCGTACCGGTAACTTCAGTGAGATATGTCCCGCAAATGGGAACACCGACTCTAACGGCAACTACCACCCTGGCACCTGGGACACCACTCCCGGTACCCAGTTTTATCAGGAATGCGTTCAAGCGGATAATATAAACATGTTCGTTCCGAGCGGGCAGCTTTATGATCCCTATTCTGGTCTCTATAGCTCCGCTGACGGCGGTCCGGTCCGTAGCACATTCATCCCCAACAACCGAGTTGACCTTTATAACAGTCCGGGAAGCCCGAATCTTCCCGGGAACCTTCAACCGGCCCCTGGGCCCGGCAACCTGATCGATCCTGTGGCTCTGAAGGTGCTGAATCTGTTCCCTCAGCCGAACATACCGGGTGGTTCGCTCTACGATAACTGGATCGCCTCGGGAGCGACTCCCAGCAATAACGAGCAGTTCGATGTGAGAATTGATCATCGTTTCAATCAGAAAAACCTGGTGAGCGGCAAGTACTCTCAAGAGTGGAATGACAATACCCCGTTCAACTGCTTCAAGACCTTCATCGATCCTTGTGCTGGAGGAGCAAACAGAAGCACCGCGCACGTGTTCGCGATTAATGATACCCACACCTTTAGCCCCACCTTGCTGCTTACCACCACTTTCGGGATCACCCGCGGTGCCATGCGCATTTACGCATATAATTCGAGTCTGAACGCCAATCCACTCAGCACGCTGGGTTTTCCATCCTACTTACAATCAAATGGTTTCAATGGGGTTCCCGCCATGTTCATCAACGATTATTTTGCGGCGGGATTCCCCAATGCGGGAAACGATCCATATGGTAATTACAAGCAGGGTCAGACCACCGGTCAGTTGGGTGGGTATCTGAGTAAGATCCACGGTCGGCATGAGCTCAAATTCGGAGTCGAAGCCCGTCTGCACCAGCAGAATTACATCCAGACGAATGCCCCATTGGGGTACTTCCAGTTTAATAACACGGGCAGCTCGTTGTGTCCTTTTGTGGACGATCTCGCGGATTGTGGTGGAGACTCGATGGCCAGCTTTCTCATGGGCCAGCTATACGGGGGCGGGAACAGCTTCTACGAAATCCAGTTCCAGCCCGCGACTGAAAATTATCAATACGCAACCTTCGCTCAGGATAACTGGAAGGTGACTCCCAAACTAACCTTGAACCTTGGGTTGCGCTACGATGTCTCGCTGCCCCGAACTGACCGCTTCAATCACCAGAACTGGTTTAATCCGGATGCAGTGAACCCGTTGAACGGCGGCTCGTTCACCTATAGCGACCCGGTCACCGGCAACCCTGTGACCCGCCCGCTGCTCGGCGGCGAGGTTTTCGCCAACTCGCACCAGCGCACCACCTATGTGACCGACTGGAAGGACTTCCAACCGCGCTTCGGCTTCGCATACCAGTTCGCTGAGAAAATGGTGGTGCGCGGCGGTTATGGAATTTACTACGGCCAGTCACGGTCCGGCGCCAGCGGAGTTGTGCCCTACGGCGGCCAAGGTTTCAACGAATATACCAATGTGATTTCGACTTACAACAACGACGGCGCCACACCTTACCTGCACCTGAGCAACCCGTTTCCCAATGGATTGAACCAGCCTGCGGGGAGCTCTCTTGGCCTGTTGAACGATGTCGGTTATGGCGCCAATGGTCCGCTTCGCATCGCTGCCGCCAACCTGACCCCTTACGAACAGAGCTGGACCTTTGGGGTGGAGCGCCAAATGCCTTGGAACGTGGTTCTGGATGTCGAATATCTGGGAAAGAAAGGAACCCATCTGCCTTTCAGCGGCGCCAATAACCTCGATATCTTTGGTCCTTCGATCGAGACTCTTCCTATCGCGGGTCCCAACCCGAACAACCCCGACCAATGCCTAACCCTGACTATAAACTGCCTCAACACTTACGTGAATAATCCTCTCTCCTCACTGAATGGTGGGCCGATCAGTGACCCGAACAGTACGCTCTCGTCGGCACAGGTTCCCTACTCTCAGTTAGCCTCGCCGTATCCTCAATTCACCGGTGTTTCCACAGATGTCCAGATGATTGCCAATTCGACCTACCATGGCTTGCAGATCAGCGCCAACAAGCGCTTCAGCAATGGCCTGGAGTTCGTCATCAATTACACCTGGTCGAAGTCGATTGACGACGCTTCAGTCGGCGATGACAACGTGACCTGGCTGGGCAGCTTCACCAGCATCCAGAATCCCAACAAGCCGTTCTTGGAGCGCAGCTTGTCAACGTTCGATATACCCTCGGTGCTGAAATTCAGCTACAGCTACGATCTCCCGTTCGGGCGCGGCAAGGCCCTGCTCCCCAACATGCCGCGAATACTGAACGCCATCATCGGCGGCTGGAAGACTAACGGCATCTGGCAGATTGCCGACGGCAGGCCGCTGCCCATCACGGTTTCTAACGGCGGTACGCCGCTGCCCACCTACGGGAGTCAACGGCCGAATCTGGTGGGCATACCGCGGCGCAACTATGGTCACGATTGGGTCGATAACTTCTTCTCGAATCCTCAGGTGTTCCAAATGCCTCCTCCATTCACGCTCGGGAATATGCCACGAACGATCTCCTACGTTCGGTCGCCGCTCACGTTTACGACTGATCTGTCGGTCGCGAAGCAGTTCCTGCTGTCGAACATGCACGAAGGCATAAATATGGAGTTGCGCCTCGAAGCCCAGAACGCATTCAATCATCCTCTGTTCAGTATGGGCTCACCCGGTCCTTACGGCAGCAGTACTCTTAACGTCGGCGATCCCAGTTTCGGGGTGCTCTCCAGCATGTCGCCAATCGGGTCGCGGCAGGTTCAACTGGCTGTAAAGATCAACTTTTAGGAGTGATGCAGGTACGGTTTCGCCTGAGTTTCCTGGCGAGCTACTCTGCATCCTGAACGCAGCGGAAGCCAATTCCTCCAGAACGATCCAAGCTCGGGGCCGTCAACAGGAGTTTGCCGTGTTCGCTGAGTTTGTAGGTCACAGGGAAATACCAAATCGAACCCTGCGGTTGATAGTATTCGCCGCCGCGCACAATCGCGGCGCGTGTGTGATCGTCCGTGAACTCTTCTGTCCATTGCCACACATTGCCGACGAGATCCATCACACCGAAAGGACTCTTGCCTCGCGGGTGCGCGTCCACGGCATCCGGCCCACGCATGCTGCGGCTTTTATCGGGCTGTGGCACCGCATTTGCATCCCAATCATTTCCCCAGGGATATGTGCGGCCATCACTGCCCTGCGCCGCGTACTGCCACTCCCACTCATGGGGCAGGCGCTTGCCCGCCCACGCGGCATAGGCCCGCGCATCTTCTAAAGAAACCCATGTAACGGGTTTGTTGTCCCAACCGGCGGGAAAGCTTTCGCCTTTCCAATCGCGTAGAAAGTTCAAGTCATCCTCTGGATGGTAGTGCGTGCTGTCCAGGAACTTCTTGAATTGCGCGTTAGTTACGGGGTACGTATCGATCCAGAACGACTTCATCGGCATGACACGTTCATGGAAGCGCCGCGGAGAATCCTCCCAAGGATATTGCACGTCCACGCCGATATCATCAGATCCTTCGATCTCGATTCCTTGCACCTTGAAGACGAAGTTTCCAGCAGGTATCTTTACCATACCGGGCGGGGCCGCTGATGAATGCTCCGAGGAGCGCTTGGTATCAGTTATCGGAACGATGTGCTGCGGCAACACAGTCCATTCATTGGAATAACTGGCCAATGGTTTGACAGTCATTTCTTTCATCTTCGCTAGGAGCGCCTGGATGCGAGTGTCGGGAGCCGTTTTCGTAGCCAGGAGTGCTCCATAGCCGTGTGCTTCAATAGCGAAACTGAGCAGAACGTTGCCCTCCGGGTTGCGCTCGGGCTTCAGTTCAATCCCCTGATAGAGATCGAAATAGCGCATGCCATCTTCTGGTTGAAGTTCGACCTCGCGACCCTCCAAGTCGTACTCGTTGCGATTTACGATGGTCCAGACGGTCTGGTCATTGAGGGGCCAACGGCTCGCAAACACTCCATAGCGAAGCATCGGAGCGAGCGGTTCCCATTCCGCACTGATCAGGAACGGCGCGACCGCCCGCTCGAGGGTGGCGACTCGGCGAGTCGCTTCGGCATCACGCGGCGTAATCTCGTTCCAGATTCCCCAAATATTTTCCCAGCTCTCCCATCCGACGCCATTAAAGAAGGCAAACTGTAGATCACTGGTTTTGTTGCGATTCCAGCGATCCGAAATATTCACCATGTGGCGCGTTTCCAGCCATTTGTACTTGTCAACCATGGGTGCGAATGGGAAGTTGTATTGTCCCCAAGTCATAAGATTCCACGCCAGCGCCTCATCGGAAGGCCCATCCTCAGGCTCGAAAGCCAACGGGTGTCCGACTTTATCGGCAGCCACTGAAAATGCCAGCGGAACGCCATCCTGGGTATCGCCGTTGATGCCGTCGGCTCCAACCTCCGCCATCAGTTCAGCAATCGCCTGCGGCCAGGCTTTCCCCGGATCGTGGGTGCCCTGGTCCCACATCATCATGGGGAATAGCACACGCACACCGCGCTGGTGAAAGTCTGCAATCATCTGCCGCACTCCCGCAACCCCTCCCGGCATATTGCGAATCAGATCGAGCTGATTCCGGCCATCGACGCCCATATTCGGATAGGTCGGCCAGATCAGCACCGCGTCGACGCCTCCATAGCGTCTTCCCAGATCGTCGAGATAACGACCGACAGTGTAGCGGTGCGCCACCGGGTCATAGAAGTAGCGGTCTTGCACCATCATTTGCGGCTGGACGAAACTGGATTGCGTCCACTTAAGTTGGGGCAGGTCGTAGCGCGATCCGTCGTAGCCGACGCGAATCAAGCGTTCACTACGCCAATGCCGGATATCGGCGAGCCACGCTTCACGGTCTTCCGATGTGCAAGGTTTTGACTCACCTTCCCACACCCCCTTCGGCGAAAGGCAATCCGGTACGGGGATCTGCTGGTGGTCGGGTTCAAAATGCGTATCCTGGGCGCAGACCAAGCTGGAAAAACCCAGCAGGCCCATAATCACAAGTCGTTTCACTTCCGGTTTCATGAGTGCAGTCCTGCGATCACCTGGCAGCATTTCCTGGTCCTCCCACTGGATAAATACGTGGAAGGCGCTGCTCGACCGGGGGTAGAGTGGGAAAGGCGGCGTGCGGCTCCTTCTGGTACCAGTAGGCGACAGAAAAAAAGTTGTCGGAGCGATGATTGGCATGTCCGTGCTCGATCGTCGCTCGGAGAGACTTGGTGAAAGGAATCGGCGAATCCAGATGAAACCGGTACACGGAAGAGCGGCTTCCCGCAACCTCGGCACCTTTCACGGGAGCTCCGAATAGCGCATAAGAGAAGGGATGATCGCCAAAGTCCCAGGCTCCGAGGAAATAGTCTTCCGACCCAGTGCCGTTGATTGAGGGACGCTTTTCTCCGTCGATAAAAAACATGTCGTCTCCTTCACCCCACCAGCCGTCCTGATTCTGAAGCACTGACATCGTCACCCCGACGAAGTGTCCCTGGCCGGTGGCTTCCATCCACACGTAATTGTTTTCCCCATCAAGATTTTTCTTCGCGATTACAACGGGTGCGTCGTTTGATTCCCACTGGTTCGTCCAGCCTTTGGCTGGGGTTGCCTGCCGGTACTGTGCGTGAAAATACATAGTGTCGGCGGCAAGATCTTTGTGCAGAGCCTGATAGTCGATGTTGAAATAAAACGAATCGACCGCTTCCCTTCCTTCGTTGGTGACTGTGATTCGAGCTCGTTTCCGAAAAGGCATGGGGAAAAACGAATTCAACGCCTTATCCGGGGCCACAGACAGCGGGATCGATTCGAACTGGAAGTAGTCGCCAAGGCCGAGGCCGAAGAAGTCGCCGATTGGAGTCTCCACGCTGGGCGAGGCTTCGCCATCCCAATACATGCGTAGAACCAGCTTCTTTAAGTGGTACTGCTCGGGCGAAGAAATGGTGACCCAGATGTGGGTAATGATTCCGGGACCTGCGTCATCGAGTAATGTGATCGTGTCTCCGGCAGCAATTTTATAAAAATCGGCGTTGCCGCCTGTGCGGTCATAGCTGGAAGCACGCTTCTGAACATAATCATGAGGTGAGACAAGGCCAGAGAGCATTGCGCGCTGACCGCCATCCGACTGGGCCCAGAGAGAGGCGCTGGTCAGCACGATGGCAATGAGGATTATCTGTGCCCACAAAACATTTTGCAGGTTAGTTCTTCTCATGTGAATTTGCTTCATCGGGAGACTTGTGCGATGTAGACGGCGAACGGCTCCAGAGCGACCTGATCTAACCGGCCACTGGGCGCAGTCGCCGAAGTCGTGAGCAGAATCTTGGCATTGGTGGATGAGAAGCCCTCTCCGGAAAGATTAAAGCTAACTTGCTGCGCAGTTCCCGACATATTCAGAACGACCAGCACGGCCTCGTTTTTGTATCGCCGTAGGTAGGCAAGCACGTTGGGATCGTCCTGGTTTAGTGCGACGTAGTCTCCGTCCAGAAGGGCGCGATTGTGATGATGCAAAATCAGCAACCGCCGGTAAAACTGCAAGATGGAGTTCGGGTCGTTCAATTCGCTGGCAACGTTGTGCGTCTTCGCACTCGGTGGAACCGGCAGCCAGGGTGTTCCTGTAGTGAATCCTGCATTGGCAGAGTTGTCCCATTGCATGGGAGTGCGCTCCCCGTCGCGGCCCTTGTATCCCGGCCACCCCGCCATTCCCATCGGATCCTTCACGTCTTCCCTGCGCGTGGGATCGTTGTTCTCCATGCCGATCTCTTCGCCGTAATACATAATCGGCGTGCCTCGCAGCGTCAGATAGAGCCCTGCCATCAGCTTGGCGATCTCATCAATGTGCTTGCCATCGCCGTAGCGCACGAAGGATCGCGGCATATCGTGATTGCCGATGACATAGGTCGGCCAGCCGCCTGTCGATTCGGCGAGCGCAATTTGCTTGCGGAATTCGGGGGCGGAAAGCTTGTCGATAGTGCAGAACATGAAATCCATGGGCAACTGGATTTCATCGTTGTGAGCCCCGTAGTACTCCTTTAGCTGGGCGGCATTGTCGGTGTAGGTCTCACCCACCAGAACGGCATCGCTTTCGTCGGCAACGCTCCGCAGGCGGCGAAGCACTTCATGATTCTCCGGGAGCTTGTCGTTGTATTTGTCGATCATCTTCGGATCGCCCAGTTCGTTCTTTCCCGGCAGGACCGGATTGTCGTGCAGATCGGGATCCTCAAACAAAAGATCGACCGCATCCAGACGAAACCCGGAGACGCCATGTTTGTACCAGAATCGAGTGGCATCGAACATCGCCTTTTCCACGGCTGGGTTGCGCCAGTTCAGGTCCGGCTGCGCGGTGGCAAAGTAGTGGTAGTAATACTGGCCGGTTGTGGGATCAAACTTCCAGGCTGAACCTCCAAAACCCGATATCCAATTGTTGGGAGGCTGGCCGTCGGCCTTGCCGTCGCGCCAGATGTACCAGTCGCGATGAGCAGACGTGCGCGATGACTTTGAATCGAGGAACCACGGGTGCTGCTCCGAGGTGTGGTTGATGACGAAATCCATGATGATGCGGATGTTCTTTTTCTTGGCAGCTTCCGCCAGGTGGTCGAAATCAGCCAAGGTTCCATACATTGGATCGATGTTCTCGTAATCGGAAACGTCATAGCCGAAGTCGACCTGCGGCGAAGGATAGCAAGGAGTGATCCAGATGGCATCCACACCCAGTTCCTTCAGATAATCCAGCTTGGACTCGATCCCCTTGAGATCGCCGATGCCATCTCCGTTGCTGTCGGCGAAACTTCGCGGATAGACTTCATAGAAAACGGCATGCTGCCACCATGCGTGGCCTTCAGCGTCCACGGCCCGACCTTGCCCCTGCGCCTGGGAAAAAGAAAGTGGAAAGCACACACCTACGACTAGCAGAGCTATGAACCTGAAGTTTTGAGACATTTCGCATCGCTCTCCCTAATTTTAAAAAGCCACAACCTAAAGACTATGCCTTCATCTCGCGGCAAAACGAATGACAACGGTCGCCTGCGGATCGATTCCGGGCGCGCTCGCCGGAAGTTGCAAGCGGACCCTTGCTTCCGTCCCGTTCTTCTTCTTCTCAAGTTCAGCTCCTTCGACGGAAGAAATCTGGTCTGGGTTCCAGGCCGAGAGCTCGTAACTTTCTCCTCTCGCACCCGAGAGCACCAAGGTTAGAGTATCCCGTTTCGGCGACCACGATTCGGAAAGCACTCGCAAACCGTGGCTGGTGCCGCCCAGTTCCGGCAGAATCGATGTTTCGCCAAGCTCGAAGTTGTTCTTGATCTGGATTTCAACGGTGTTTGGGCTACTCGTAATCGGAACATTCACGGTTACATGCTGATCGGACGAATTCGCTTCAATTTGAAAGGGCAGCGCGCGTCCATTGAGTCGAGCCCCTGAAATCCTGGCGCGTAAACTTAACGCGGGCGAGAACTCCAGAGAACAGTGTCCCGTACCCGTAGATTGCAGTTCTAATCGAATACTGTCGACCGTCCGTTGGTAATTTAAATTCAACGCGACCGTGCCCAGGCGCACGTTATCGACGGAGAACGAACTCCAATCCGCTGGAACGTGAGGCGCGAAATTCAAATGGCAACTCGTGGCGTCGACATGCAAGCCCAGCAATCCACTCAGCAGAGGATTGACCACCATGGCCGCCGACCAAATCTGATGAGGAGTTCCTGTCGCCAGCGTCTGAAAGTAATCGCCGGAAAGAACCTCAGCTACGTGCCCCAGCGACCCATTCAAGGCAAGTAAAGCGTTAGCCCGCAAGTTCGAGTAGGCGGGAAGCGGACGATGGTAGCGATACTCCCCGATCGACGCCCATCCAGTGAACAGCGGCCATACAGTTCCATAATGATATCCGCCTGGATTGTATTTCGGGTCCTGCGAAGAAAGAATTCGCATGCCCCAGTCCGTCTGATGATCGGGGCGGGCTAGCTCCTCAATCGTGCTCCGAGCCTGATCGTCGCTTAACTGCTTAAACCACATCGGAACCGCGGCCAGGACGCTGGCAACATCGGCGCGGTTGCCCTTTGTATCCAGGGCGTAGGCGTAGATTTTCTTTTCAGCGGACCAGAACGCCTTGTCCAGAAGCGGCTTTTGTCGCTCGAAGGTTTGCTCCAGCTCTTTGCCGAGATCTTCCTTACCCAGGAGATGAGCGAGGTGAGAAAGCGCACGTGTGGCTTGGAGGCCCAGCGATGCCTGGTAAAGCTCAGTCCGCACGGGATAAAGCGGTCCGCCCTCGATCCAGCCGGTGCCAACGCCGAAGTTCTGCGCCAGTCCCTGGGCGTCGCTCGTCGATCGGAGAAACTCATAAGCTTTCGAGAGGTTGTCCCATTTCTGCTGAGCGAAGCCAATGTCCCCGCTGTGCGTCACATAGTCGTCCACGGCGATAATGAACAACGGCGTGGCGTCCGCAGAGGCATACGCGTACGGTGTGCTCTTGAACCAATCCGTAAAACTGGCACTCTGAGAAACTTCGTGAGGGATTTTGCCGTCCGCCCTCTGATATTTGCTGAGAAATTCCAAGGCGTTACGGGCAGTTGGAAACTCACCCTCCGCGTCTAGCGCCAGGGAGGTCCACTCCGCGTCTCGACCAAAAAACCAGGCGAAACCAGGGCGATGGTCGTTGCCCGATGTGTTGAAGCCGGCAACCAGACCTTCCCCTAGAAAAGGGTTTTGCACGACGCCTTGGAGCATGCTGACTTTCGCCCAGTCAAAAGCTGTTTGAAGTTGTGCGTCGGGCAACTTCAGGCTAACGGTGCGATCCAGATAGTCCCGGTAGTACGCCGCAGAACTCGGCAGCAACTCCGAATAATCCTTTGCCAGGTGATCGTAGAGCTTCGCCAGCGCCACGGGTCCCTCGAACCCTGCCGCAATGACGATGAGCTTGGTGTCGTTCCCTTTTTTCGTCGCACCTAGAAGAATCGAGTCCTGCGGAGAGGAAAAATAGTTGGTGGAATATTCTTCAGAGCCCTTAGTGGCTGTGGGAGAACCGACCAGGGCATCCAACTTTCCGGATTCTTCTCCGAAACGGAAGGCGCGCAGCGCCGGATCCCAATCTTCACCAACGCCGGCAAGAGCTGCGGGCCATTCCAGCTGAAAATCAGGTTCGAAAACGGCTTCGATCTCCAGAGGCTCGGCAGTATCAACTTCAAAAATGAGAATGGCGCCTGATTCATGCACGGGTACGAACAAAGTTTCGCGGACGGAAAAAACGTCGCCGGTGTAGACAATGGTACTCGACTCGGGATGAACAATTAGAGTTCGCGCAAGGGCCTCGGCGGGCAGCGTCGTGCCGGCGATGTGGAAGAGCAGATGGAAATTGCGCACGATTTTCAGCGGGTAGACCCATGCTTCCAGGGTTCCTTGTTCATTCCCGAATATTCCGGCATGCGTGCCTACGGCAGAAACAAATTCCCATGGTCGAACGGGCCGTGAAAGTTCAAGGGCTTGCCCGGATTGCTCCGCAAGTGCAACGGCGCAGAGAAGGAGTAGACTGCAACCCAAACTGAGTCTGGCCAGAGACAGCCAGTTTGGCCCAAAGGGGCTCCGGGAGTGATGCATGATTAAAAAGGGCGTTTGCAGGACGAACGGAGTATATACTCTCCCCGCATTTGAAAAGTTTGGAAAGTTTTTCCAGAAAACCCAGAAGCCGAGATGCGCAGCCCGTCAGCGGCAGTCGCATGTCTGGATTCAGGGACGGTCATGATCAGGCGCCGGGAATTCATGCGCAACAGCGCACTAACCGCAGCGTCACTCTGGCTTGCCAGACCCGCCAGGTTGGCGAGCACGATCGCATCGAACGCATCCGACTCCCGCATTGAGGTTTTGCTTGATGAGGCTGTGGGCACAATCTCTCCGAATATTTACGGACACTTCATTGAGCACATTGGTGGCGTGATCTATGACGGCGTTTGGGTGGGGGAGAATTCAAAAGTCCCAAATATCGGGGGCATTCGCAGAGATCTGATCGAAGAAATGCGCAAGACCAAAGCTCCCGTGGTCCGCTATCCGGGCGGTTGCTTTGCCGATAGTTACGACTGGCGCGATGGAGTTGGTCCGGCGGACAAACGTCCGCGAAGAACGAATTTTTGGATTGAAGCCGAGCCCAGCTCAGAGCCTGCCAATCATCGCTATGAGTCCAACCGGTTCGGCACCGATGAGTTCATGCGTTTCTGCAAAGCAGTCGGCTGTCAGCCTTATCTGGCCGCCAATGTTCGCAGCCTTCCGGCCGAGACATTCTATCGCTGGGTGGAATATTGCAATTCGCCCGCTGGCAGCACAACGTTGGCAGACAAACGAGCAGCTTCGGGCTCCGTCGCGCCCTACAATGTTCGCTACTGGGGCGTGGGAAACGAATCCTGGGGATGCGGTGGCAATTTTACCGCCGAAGAATATTCCGCCGAGTTTCGCAGGTATACGACTTGGTTGCCGCAGTATGGGCAGCCACTGTCATTGATTGCCTCGGGCCCGAACGAAGATAACTGGCAATGGACGCGGGGATTCTTCGAGCAGATTGCCCGAAAAGACAAAGAACTGTTCGGCTCGATCTTCGGCTGGGCGCTCCATTACTATTCGTGGAACCTGAGCCGGGGACGCACCAAGGACTGGGATGCGGGCAAGGGCGAGGCTATTAAGTTTGACGTGCAGGACTGGTACGAAGTATTGCATGAGGGCGGCCGGCTGGAATCTCTCATAGAGGGTCACTGACAAGCCATGGGCGAGTTTGATCTCACCCATCAGGTGAAGCTGGTGGTTGACGAATGGGGTCCGCGGTATCGTCCCGGCAGTCAACTCACGGTCGACAACTTCCTCGAGCAAGTTCCCACGCTCAGAGACGCCCTGTTCAGCGCCATGACCCTCGATATCTTTAACCGACATTCGGAAAAGGTCACTCTGGCAAGTCCCGCGCAGCTGATTAATTGTCTGAACAGCCTGTACCTGGCTCATGAAGATAAGTTCTGTGTGACGCCGGTGGGCCATGTTTTCGGAATGTACGCCGCCCACCAGGGAGGGCAAGCCTTGCGTACCCTCATTTCGGCCCCGAACGTCGAATATTCGCGGGATGGCAAGCCGACACCCTTCTGGGGATTGCAGGGTTCCGCATCTCTGCACGGCAAGGATTTGATACTCACCGTGGTGAACCCAAGCGTCAGCGAAATCCGAGAGACGGAAATCGTGGTTCAAGGCGCATCGATAAAGTCAGGGAGAGCGACGGTGCTAACCAATTCCGATCTTCACGCCCACAACACTTTCGATCAGAAAAATGTAGTCACTCCGCAGGTAAAAGACCTGCAGTCGACGGGAAGCGTACTCACTGTCCAAATCGCCTCCGCGTCCGTCACCAAACTAGAGCTATCTCTTACGTAAAAGTTCTCATTAACATGCAGCCTAAGCCAGATGCATAAGAAAACAGAAAACTTCCGAATCGTTCCGATGCTCGTGCTATTCGCGGTAACGGCGAGCGGTGTCCTGCTTGCGCAGGCCGCACCCTCGGTGGTTGTGAAGTGGGAGAAGAAAACACCGAACCGCACCGTTCCAACCCTGCAAGCAGTTGTCAATCCGATGCTGCGCCGTGGATCGCCCATTCACGATGCCTCCCTCGAGGCTCTTCACAAGCTGGGCGCTGACTATGTTCGTTATGCCTTCTGGTATCCGTATCCCAAGCTGGCGGTTGCAGAGTTGCGCCCGCCTGACGCCAACCAGACCTACTGGGATTTCCAATACATGGATCCTCTCGTCGAGGATTTTCTGCGCGCATCGGAAGGTCACAGCCCGGTCTTCAGCTTCAGCACCATCCCCGAATGGATGTTCGCGACGCCCAAGCCTGTCCTGTATCCGGACGATCCGAATCAGGTTTTCTGGGACTACTCGCAGGGCACCGAGCTCCATGATCTAGGAGCGCTGGCCGACTACTATGCACGACTGGCGAGTTGGTACACACAGGGTGGTTTCACCGACGAGTTGGGGAAATTCCACGCCTCCGGCCATCACTACGACATCCGCTACTGGGAAGTCTTCAACGAAGTCGATGGGGAGCACGACACCACGCCTCAGCAATACGTTGAGCGCTACGATGCTATAAGCCAGGCGGTTCTGAAGGTCGCACCAGGGATGAAATTTGTCGCTCTTGCGCTGTCTGCTCCGTCCGATGCTCCGCGAACTTTCGCATATTTTCTAGACCCGAAGAACCACAAGCCGGGCGTATCGCTGGACTACATTTCCTTCCACGTCTATGCCACGCCATCGGCAGATCAAACGTTAGAGAGTTGGCAGTACACTTTCTTCAATCAGGCGAGCGAATTTCTTGCGACGACCCGTTACATACTTCAGATTCGTGATCGGCTGTCGCCGTCCACCAAAGTCATGGTCAACGAAGCCGGCTCGATCCTTAACGGGGACATGACTCAAGGTGAGCCAAATCATATAGAGAAGCCAATCCCCGCCGCCTACTGGAATCTGAGTGGAGCACTGTACGCCTACCTCTATGCCGAGCTGGCAAAACTTGGGGTTGACGTTGTCGGTGAATCGCAACTGGTCGGCTACCCTTCGCAGTTTCCCAGTGTCAGCATGATCGATTGGACGAATGGCAAACCCAATGCGCGCTTCACCGTTCTGGAGTTGCTCAAGAGGAATTTCGGCCCGAGAGACGAGCTTTCTGACACCGAAGTTCGAAGCAACGGTTCGCTCGCGGAATCTGACGCCATCGAGGCGGAGGCTTTTACTCGAGATGGCCACAGAAAGCTGCTGCTGATTAACCAGCGAAATCGTGAAGTCACGGTAGAGCTTCCAAAAGAATGTTTAGGGGCGACGATCCAGACCATCGGAGGAATCTCACCGGACACAAAGATGCAAAATGTTGCAGACATAAAAGTCCGCTTGCTGCCTTTCTCAGTTTCCGTCGTCGTTTTGAAGGATTAACCCTGGCCACATCTCAGGCAAGGAGCCCGTCCGGCGCGGCTTTTGTCTGACTTCGGGTCGTCTGTGCTCGATAAATTTAGACCGCGACTTGCTCTGGATTGGTAGTAGAATTCCTCGATTCGTGTCTTGGTGCGCCCAAGCCCAATTCACTCCGGGCATACCCCAGGAGATTTTTCTCCCAGAGGATAGGTCAATGAGATTTCTTTCGCGGTTCCGGCTTTGCTCGCTGTTGCTGGCTGTTTTGACCAGCGCCATGCTCTCTCAAGCGGCTTATGCGCAGGATTCCACGACCGCGCAGCAACTTCCCAAACGAGTGGTGGGCGACTACGGCTATTGGAGCAGAACCCAGACCCCGCCTTACAGCGCGGCGCAGATTCCGTTTGAGAAGTTGACCCACATAAACCATGACGGCGTATCTTTCAACGCAGATGGTTCATTGTCAGTTCCCCATGGCTTCCTCGAGCCCGAACTCCTCACCAAGGCGCATGCCAAAGGGGTTAAGGTTCTGCTGCTCATCGGGGGCGACTTTCCAGGGGTTGAGGCCAACGGCACTCTGCTAACTCTGATCGAGAAACTTACCGACTTCGCCGCGAAACATGACTACGATGGCTTCGACATCGACTGGGAATATCCCGCGACCACGCAGGATCGTGACTTTCTAGTAGAACTCATGGTTGGACTGCGTGAGACGAATTCCGATTACGTTCTATCCATCGATGCAGCACCCTGGGGTGGATACGGTTACGATCTCGATCAATTGAAACACTGGATCAACTATTTCAATATCATGATGTACGACTGCGCGGGGCCGTGGACCGATGACGGCCAGCTCAATTCTCCCATCTTTTGGGATCCAAACGATCCCCAACCCTGGGAGTGCGAACCGGGAGGCAGTGATCACGATGCCGCCGAGATATTTCTCGCGAATGTCCCTCCGCGGCAACTGAACATGGGGACGCCCTTTTATGGCTATTTCTACAGGAACGTCAGCGAGCTGTTCGGAGTATGTCCGAACTCGTTGCATACTTCGGACGGGAACTGCGACAACTCTGTTTTGACCGAGAATTACGCCCCTTTCATCAAGAATCGTGTCAACCAGGACGGGTGGGAGACCTTCTACGACCCGATTGCACTTGTTCCCTACATGCTGCGAACCGATGGGAAACCTGGCTACATTACTTATGATGATCCCGTTTCCACCTACCTCCGGGTCTCATACTCCGATTGGATGCTTGGCCTGGGCGGTACTTTCATGTGGTCGCTCGATGCCGACTACGACGGCCACTCCCAGGACTTGCTCGATGCCATGTATCAAGCGACAGTGAACCGAGGGCAGTAGAAGGGGAGATCCGGGGGCTTCGAAGCATGACCGCTCCGGCATTCTCAAAGGGTCGCTTGACCGATGGGAGGGGCGGATGTCAAACTGTCAGCAGAAGAGAATCAAGACTTCGGCGCTCGATTCTTTTCCGCGCGGTGGTTTTCCCGTTCCGCAGCAATGCATTCATTCTGAACCGCTTAGGATCTCTTGATTTCATGATCATTCTTGTCACCATCATTCACGTGATCGTTTGCTTGTTTCTGATTGTGGTTGTTCTTCTGCAGAGCGGCAAGGCGGGAGACATTTCGGCAGCTTTCGGCGGGCAGGGCAGTCAAGCCGCCTTCGGCCCGCGGGGTGCTGCCACGGCGCTCTCGAAAGCGACGACTATTTCCGCGGTGATCTTCATGTTGACTTCAGTCACGCTCTCCATCAACGCCATCAAGCAGGGTGGCCCCAAGTCGGTGTTGCAGGGCGTGAAATCCGCGCCGGTCAAGACACAGCCGGCCACTCCTGCGCCAGTGCCCGCGAGTCCCCCTACGCAGAAGTAAGCTGAAGTCCGGGGAATGAACGATCGAGGTTGAGGTATCCCTGCCCCACCGTGCGGGTTTTGCTGTAATTGTATTTCCCTCATGCCAGTGCTACCATCCGATTATCGGCACTAATAAGCCGGGAGGTATTTGCTATGTCGGATCGCGAAAGCAACACTTTTGTGTGGTTCCTGGCCGGACTGGGTTTGGGCGCGTTGGCAGGAGTTCTGTACGCGCCGCGGCCGGGCAGCGAGACTAGGGACGTACTCCGCTCTCGAGCCGAAGAGGGGCGCGATTACATGCGCAGCCGGGCGCGCGATGCCCGCAGCCAGGCTTCCGAATGGGTCGATCGCGGCCGCGACGTCGTGAATCAGCAGAAGGAACAGTTCCGCGCCGCCTACGAGGCCGGCAGACAGGCCTATCAGGAAGCGACAACCGAGACCGGAGCACCCAAAGGCCTGTAATCTCTTGCGGCCGGCATTCCGGCTCGGGAGAGTGTTTTATGGAAAATCTTACTCCACTGTTTATCGCCCTGACCGGAGCTGCAGTGGTTCTGCAAGCGGGCATTCTTGCGGCCTTGTACGTGACTGTGCGGAAGAGCAGCGCCCGCATGGAGGCGTTGGCGCTCGAAGTCAAGACCAAAGCTCTGCCCACGCTCGAGACCGCACAGGCCATGCTGGAGGAGCTTCGCCCGCAGCTGACGGTGATTGCCGACAATCTTACCGAGACCACGCACTCGGTGCGTTCGCAGGTGGAACGCATGGATGCCACAGTAAATGACATCGTAGATCGAGCGCGGCTGCAGATCATCCGCGCCGATGAACTCCTCAGCCGCACGCTTGACCGCGTGGAAGAAACATCTGACATGGTGCATAACACCGTGGTCTCGCCCGTACGGCAATTCGCCGGCTTGATTCAGGGCGTCACGACTGGCATCGAATTCCTGTTCGGCAACCGCGGCCGCAAGAACGGAAGCGGCCGCGAAGCTCGCCGGCCCGTACCGCAAGACGAGATGTTTATCTGACGGCATTGCTGAGTGCTGATTGTTGGCTGAAACCGCAGTCGTCGGCATTCAATCGGTTTTCAATCAGCAATCACAAATCATCAATCAACAATTTGTTTTATGCGCTATCTGGTTCGAGCCCGCGTTAAACCCGGCTGCGAAGGCGAGTTGCTGCGGGCCATCGAAAACGAAACCCTCGGACAAGGCTCGGTTGCTGAAGGCGAATATCTGCGCAACATGGGCGAAGCGCGCGTCTGCACCGACCAGACCGTGCGCTGGGTGGAAGTCTGCTACTGCCCTACGCCTCTACAAGAGGAACGACCTTATTGGGAACAGTACTTCGACCTGGCGCGAGTGCAGGACGCCCACGACCGGCGCAAGTGCCGAGACGAGAACGGCAGCCAACCATGGGCTTGCGGTGACTGTGATTGCGCCGCCAGGTTGGAGCAGAAACTGAAAGAGGCTGGCACCCCATTCCTTAATTCCCTGAGCGCCGGGAACAATTCATCGCTCGACGTCTCATCGCCGAGCGATTCCGCCCCGTTGAAGCTCCATAAAGATTCGCATTCGTCCTAAACTCTGGATCCTGCTCAATCGCTTTGATCATTGCTCATGGCAAGTACCTACAAACTGACGTTGGACACGCTTCTGGATGCAGTGCGAACCACGGTAGCGGCGGTCGTGGCCATGCTGCTGGCGCGCACGCTAAAGCTTCCTGAATATTACTGGGCGCCGATCTCCGCTATCGTCATCATTGAGTTCGACCATCGATCCACGAACCGTGTCATGGCAGCGGTTTGCGGGGACTGCCTTGGGAGCCGCTCTGGGAGCGTTGGTCGCCACGTTCTTTCCTCCGAAGGCGCTGGTGTATGCGGTCGCAATTTTCTTGTGCGGAGTGCTCTGTGCGCTTCTCCGGCTGCGCGGCGCTTACCGCTTTACAGCCATTACTCTGAGTATCGTTGTTCTAGTCGCGCACCAACGTCCAGCGTGGATCGTAGCCTCGCATCGCTTTGTGGAGGTGTCGCTGGGAATCGCTGTGGGGCTCGGCCTGGCCGAAGTGTGGCCACGTCGCGTGTGATTGTCTAGGAGATCCAGCCGCCGCCGACGACGACATCGTCATCGTAGAACACGGCCGCCTGGCCCGGGGTGATGGCTCGCTGCGGCTGATCGAAGGTGACGAGAACCTCATCGTCGCCGATTTTCTCGAGCATGGCTGGAGCGGGCTCGTGGCGATGCCGAATCTTCACCGACACTTGCATGGGCTCGCGCAGGTCGTCAACGGAAATGAGGTTCACGCGGCGCGCGCGCAGCGTCCGCGAATAGAGATGCTCGTTGCTACCCACGATCACTTGCTTGTCGGCCCCGTTAATCTGGATCACGTACAGTGGCGATCCGGTCGCTACGCCCAGTCCCTTGCGCTGGCCGACGGTGAAATTGTGAATGCCGCCATGCTCGCCAATCACTTCCCCGTTCGCGGTCACTAACTCGCCCGCAGTATCAGGCAGGGCCTCGCCACTCTCGGCGAGGTAGGCGTCAATGAAACGCTTGTAATCGCCGCCGGGCACAAAACAGATTTCCTGGGAGTCCGGCTTCTCGGCCAGAGCCAGCCCTCGCTTCCGCGCCAGCTCGCGAACTTCGGGCTTGGTCATGCCGCCCAGTGGAAAGAGCGTACGGCTAAGTTGCTCCTGGGTGAGTCCGAAGAGGAAGTAAGTCTGGTCCTTGCTGCGGTCGGCAGGGCGCTTGAGCAACCAGCGTCCCCTTGCGTCGTCGTAGCCCACACGGGCGTAGTGTCCGGTGGCAACGCAATCAGCTCCAATCTGCTGCGCGACCACCAACAGCTGGTCAAACTTCAGATGATTGTTGCATAGGCTGCACGGGATCGGGGTACGTCCCGAGAGATACTCCGCGACGAACGGCCGCACGACGTCGCGCTCGAAACGCTCTTCGTGATTAACCACGTAATAAGGAATGCCGATGTGTTCAGCCACGCGGCGGGCGTCGTAAACATCGTCGAGCGAGCAGCAGCGCCCGGTTACCTGCTCGGGCATGCCCTCGTGTCCGGCTAGCCGCCGCTGGTTCCAGAGTTGCATAGTCAGCCCAATGATGTTGTGCCCTTCGGCGCGCAGCATCGCTGCGACGGTGGAAGAGTCGACTCCTCCCGACATGGCTACGGCAATGGTCTTCGCACTCGTCATGCTAATAGTGAACAGCCTGCTTCCGATATGCCGGCGACAGCTCGCGCAACCGCGCTATGGTTTCCGGTACCAACGCCAATGCTAGATCAATGTCCTCTGCCGTGTTCTGCTTGCCCAAACTGAAGCGGATGCTGGCACGCGCTCGATCGGGTCGCAGCCCCATCGCCACGAGCACATGGGATGGTTCGATTGCGCCCGAGGAGCATGCGGCACCTGTCGAAACGGCCAGGCCTTTGAGGTCGAGGGCAATGACCATCGCCTCGCCATCAATGTGATCGAAGTAAATGTTCGTCGTGTTCGGGACGCGAGCGGCCCCGTTGCCGTTCACTCCCGCCTCTTCCACCTGAGCTAGAATTCCCTGCTGCAGGCGGTCGCGCAATGCTGACGTCTTCTTGTCTTCACCGCGCTCGAAGCCTTGTAACGCCAACTCCGCAGCTTTACCCAAGGCAACGATTCCCGGAACATTCTCGGTTCCGGCGCGGCGCGAACGTTCGTGCCTTCCGCCGTAAAACAGGGGCCGCAGGCGCGTTCCCTTGCGCACGTAGAGCGCGCCCACACCCTGCGGCGCGTGCATCTTATGGCCGGAAATCGAAAGCGCATCACAGCCGATCCGCTCCACATCGATCGGAACCTTAGCCGCGGACTGCACGGCATCGGTATGAAAATAGACGTCAGACTCGGCAGCAATCTTTCCAATCTCCTCGAGCGGCTGTAACACTCCGGTTTCATTGTTTGCCATCATGATCGAAATCAGCCTGGTGCTAGGTCGCAACGCCCGCCGCACATCATCGGGATCGACCAAGCCGCGGCCATCGACTGGCAAATATGTCACCTCGCAACCCGTATCCTCGAGATGCTTGCAGGCATGCAGCACAGCATGGTGCTCGATGCTGGAGGTAACGACGTGGTCGCCCGAGCCCGTCAATCCCGCAATTGCGAGATTATCTCCCTCAGTTCCACCGCTGGTGAACACAACCTCGGCAGCACGACAGCCAAGTAGCGAAGCCACCGAATCCCGTGCCCGCTCGATCGCCGCACGGGTCTCCTGCCCATGATGGTGGATCGACGATGCATTGCCGAAGTGCTCGACAAAATACGGCCGCATCGCCTCGAACACTTCCGGCAGAACCGGCGTGGTGGCGTTATTGTCGAGGTAGATCCGGGGCATCGCGCTCACTCCTCCATTCTAGCTGAGGAGCGCGTGGTTGGGCACTTTGGAAAGCCGCTACCGCTTTTCCATCGGCACGTAACGGTTGGGATAGTCCGGCCCGAGATATTCAGCACGGGGGCGAATCAGCCGGTTGTCGTCGAGTTGCTCGATGACGTGCGCGGCCCAGCCGCTGATGCGGGAAACGGCGAATACCGGAGTAAACATATCCTCATCAATGCCCAGCACGTGGTAGGTGGAGGCGGAGTAGAAGTCTACGTTGGCGTTAAGTTTCTTTTCCGCTTTCACGAACTTCTCGATCTTTTCTGACATTTCATACCACTGAGGTTGCCTGCTGGAACGGCCCAGATCGCGCGACATCGCACGCAAGTGCGTGGCTCGCGGATCTTCGGTGTGGTATACGCGATGGCCAAACCCCGGAATTTTTTTCTTTCCCGCCAGCATGTTGCGCACATAATCGACAGGGTCGGTTTTCTTGTTATCGATCGATTCCAGGATGCGAAAGACCGCTTCATTGGCTCCGCCGTGCAGAGGGCCTTTCAACGTGCCAATTGCCGACGTGATTGCCGAGTGCATGTCCGACAAAGTCGCAGCCGTAATCCGAGCCGCGAACGTAGAGGCATTTAGTTCATGATCTGCATGCAAGATCAGCGCGATATCGAGCGCCCGCTCTGCCGTGGCAGAGGGCTTGGTTCCATTCAACTGCAGCAGGAAATTGGCAGCGTGCGAGACGGAGCGATCGGCCTCGACGTAAGGCTTGCCCTTGCGAATCCGGTCATAGGCGGCAACGATCATCGCGATCTGCGAAGTCAGCCGGATGGCCTTGCGCACATTGGCATCGTGATCGTTTTTCTTCTCATCGGCGTCGTAGAAAGCCAGCGCCGAAACCGCGGTGCGCAGCACGTCCATGGGCAGAGCAGACTTCGGCACTGTACGCAGAAACTGGACGATCGCCGGGTCCAGGTGGCGCTCCTCCGCCAGGCGCTCCCGCACACTCTTTAGCTCGCCACGATTCGGCAAATGCCCAAACCAAAGCAGGTAGCAGGTTTCCTCAAACGTGGAGTGCTCAGCTAGTTCATGAATGTCAATGCCGCGATAGGCAAGAACACCGCGGTCGCCATCGATGTAGCAAATGCTGGAATTGGTGGCAACAATGCCTTCCAAGCCTTTCGGGGCAGGAGCACTGGTCACGCTGGACATATTCTCTCGCTCAATTGGATTGATTACCGTTGCGGGAACCGCGCCAGGAGTGTGCGGACATGCAACTTTCTGTTATACGCCAACGGAAGCTCCAATTCCAGACATCCTCGCGGAACTTTGGCGTTTGACCGCAGCGGCATCTAGGCAGCAACTCGCTGGGCGCGAGTCAGGCTGGCCAAATGCTTAACGCCGTCTTGCTCAAAATCTGCTGCTGAATTCCATGATCTAGAGGCAGAGCGCGGAATTCATCAAGATTCTTCTTGACGTCCGGCACCCCCGGGCCGGGCCAGTCCGTGCCGAACAGAGTCTTGTGGGAAATTTCCTCAAGCCGCGGAAAGTACTGGAGCAAAGCCTTGGGCGGGATGCCGCTGATGTCGAGATAAACGTTGGGATGGCGGCGGATCAGAAAGAACGCAGTCTGCATCCAGAGCGGGCGGCCGCCGTGCGCCAGCAGGATCTTGAGCCTGGGAAAATCGACGGCTACGTCATCAACATAAATCGGATCGCCATACTTGTTGCGCGCTCCGGGAAAGATGGACGTTCCCGTATGAAACATAACCGGCACACCGTTGGCTTCGGCGGCGCGGTAAATAATCTCCAGTTCCTTCACGCCGTTCAGGTAGTCATTGGGAAATAGAAGCTGGTGCGGAGGATGAATCTTAATCATGCGGATTCCCAACCGCAGAATCTGCTCCATATCTGCCAATACGTTCGCGGTATGCCGAGGATGCAGGCTACCGCATGAGAGCAGCCGCTTGGGATTTTCCTGCACGTAATCCGCGATGAACTGATTTACGCCGTTGGTAAAGCCGATTACCTCCGGCGCGACATAGTTGATCAGCACGGCGCGGTCGATGCCGCTGACGTCGAGATATTTCAGGAATGCCCTGGGCGAACGGCAGAACTCGGCAATCTGCTCGAAGTTCGGCCGCTTCTTCTTCATGAGTTCTAGGGCGCTGGGCTTGAACATTTCCAGCGGCGAGATGTGAATGTGGCAATCTGTGATCATTCGATCGGATTCACTCGCGTGCCCTCAGTTGCTTGCCGCGGCCAGGACTGCCCGCTTCGTAAAGACCCGAATCATTTCCCGGCGGTACTCTGGCGTGAGCGCTGACGTGGTCAGCGGCTTAGCGGTGCGCGCTGCAAGATCGCCGGCCGCTTCCGCCAAAGATTCGTCGACTGCCTTCCCAATCAGCATTTCACCTGCCCGCCGCACCAGCACCGGCGCTGGATTCACAGCAGTCATTGCGATCCGGGCATCCGCTACTTGCCCGTTCGTCCGCTTCATAACGACCGCAACGCCCGCGAGAGGATAATCGATCGATCCGCGAACCCGCAGCTTGCGGTAGACCCCGCGGTAGTCTGCCGATTCCGCAGGCAGGAAGATGCGCGTGACCAGTTCGCCCGGCAGCAACCTGCGGTAGCTCTCCCCGTCTCCGGTGTAGAACTCCGGCAACGGAATGCGCCGCGCACCATCGGGCCCCACGATTTCAATCTCCGCATTGAGGCAAAGCAAAGCCGGCGGTGTATCTGCGGAAAACGCGGCCCAGCATTTGGTTCCTCCGGGAGCGACGTGGCAGAGATCGCCATCCTTCTTAATGCAGAATCCGCAACCCTTGCGCCATGTAAGAGACTGGTTATACCAGAGGCAACGGGTGTCGAGGCAAATGTTCCCTCCGATCGTGCCCATGTTGCGGAGCACCGGCGATGCGACGGTGGCTGCAGCTTCCGTGAGCACCGGAAAATGCTGGCGCAAGTACGCTGCTTTCTCGATCGCGCAGAGCGTAGTCAGCGCTCCGATTTCCACGGCACCGCCAACTTGTGGTCGGACTCCGCGCAACTCGCCGATGCCGCGCAGATCGAGCACATACTCGGGCTCGAAGAGTTTCTGACGCATCGATGGGATCAGGTCGGTACCGCCAGCCAGCGCGCGAATATTTCCAGCGTGCTTCGCGAGCTCGGCGACGGCCTCGTCGACTGCACGCGGCCGAAGCAGTCGGAATTGCGGAAGACTCAACTCCCACCTCCGGGCGACGTTGGTGTTGGGCGCGACGCCGGGTCAAGCGCATGCCGCTCGGGCCCTTTGCCCTTGAAGCAAAGCGCTCCGCCATGCTCGCGAAAACGCGTGGGCGCCGTTGGATCCACCCCTTCGGTCAGGTTCAGGGCCTTGTCTTTTTTCTTAGCCCGCAGCGCCGCCAGCACCCGCTCCGGCGTAAATGGAGACTCATGCAAGCGCACGCCGACCGCATCGTAAATTGCATTCGAGATTGCCGGAATCGTTGCCGCCAAAGACCCTTCGCTGCATTCCTTGGCGCCGAACGGACCTTCAGGATCGATACTCTCGACAATGATGGGCTCAACCTCCGGCGATTCCACCGATGACGGACTGCGGTATTCCAGCATCCCGGGATTCATCAGCATGCCATCTTTCCAAATCATTTCTTCCGTCAACGCCTGTCCCATGCCCATCCAGACCGAGCCAATAATCTGACCCTCCACCGACACCGGATTCAACGCGCGTCCGCAATCGTGCGCAGCCCACACTTTGTGCACCGTTACTTCGCCGGTGTCTTCGTCCACGCTGACTTCAGCCACCTGCGCCGAATAAGAATAGGCTGGCGACGGTCCCACGCCGCCGCCTTTGTGTTTGCCTCCGCGCGCTTCTGGCGGCGGAGCGTAAGAGCCGGTTCCGGTCAGCGCTCCGTGGAAGTCGATGGCCGCGACCACCGCTTCCTCGAATGTCATCCATTCTTTAGGACCTTCTTCCTTACGTTTCTGCTGCAGCGACCCGCGAAGAATCTGCCCTTCCACGCGTCCGCTCACTGAAGCGCCCGCCTGGGTCATTTCCACTTCTTCAGCTTGATCTTTTTTAGCGGTCGGCGGAGCGCTTCCGGTCTTGTAGACCACATCTTCGCGGAACACTAGCGCCTCGGCCGCACAATTCATCTTCTTCGCTGCCGCCGCAGCGATTCGCTTCTTCACCTCTTCGGCAGCTCGCAGCGTCGCATTACCCGCCATGAAGGTAACGCGGCTGGAATACGACCCAATGTCGATCGGGGTAAGGTCCGTATCGGCCGCGATTACTCGCACGCGTCCAAGCGAGCATCCCAGCACCTCGGCGGCGACTTGCGCAGTCATGGTGTCCGATCCTTGGCCGATCTCCGACGCACCCGTGTACACCACGACGCCACCGTCGCGGTCGATCTTGATGTTGACGGTGGAGTGCGGCATGTCGGATCGGATGATGGAATTCGCCGCCCCGCTCACATAGTGGCTGCAGGCGATGCCCAGGCCGCGTCCCCTGGGCAGTTTGCCCTTGCGCCGTTTCCAGCCCGAGCGCTCAACCGTCTTCTCGATACACTCGGGTAGCCCGTAGCTTTGAACGCGCAACCCGTTTACGGTGATGCACGGCGGCTTGAGCAGATTGCGCTGGCGAATCTCCGCCGGATCCATCCCGATCGCCGACGCAAGCTCGTCCAGCTGCGATTCGAAAGCGAAGCGCACGTTGACTGTCCCGTGACCGCGCATGGCGCCGCAGGCCGGCTTATTGGTGAGCACGCGGTAGCCGTCGTACTGAATGTTTGGAATGTCGTAGAGCGCGCCCAGCAGCGCTCCGGAGTAAAGAATCGTGACCACGCCGTAAGAGCAATAGGCGCCGCCGTCTTGCACCACGCGCGCTTTTACAGAAGTAATTCGGCCGTCGTTCCTGATGCCGGTTTTCAGGTCGATGATCGTGCGGGGGCGTCCGCGATGGGCCCAGAACACTTCTTCGCGCGTGTAAGTGATCTTCACCGGAGCTTGCGCCTTGCGCGCGGCGACCGCGGCGATGATCTCAAGCGGGATAACTTCACTCTTTCCGCCGAACCCGCCGCCTACCAGAGGCTTTATTACGCGAATCTGTGACATCGGCATTTCCAGCACCAGCGAAAGCTTGTGCTGTAAGTAATAAGGAACCTGGGTCGACGACCAGACCGTGAGCCTCCCGAGATTACCAGTGTGCGGATCAAGCTCGAACGAAGCCAAAGTCGAGTGCGGCTCCATGGCTGCATGCGTGACTTCATTCGCGATGAAGCGCGCTTCCGCCACATGATCGGCTTCGGCGAAGCCTTTTTCTGGATCGCCGAACGAGTGGTGATAGTCCTTTTCCATGTTGCCCGGCTTGTTGTCGTGGATGAGATCGGTCTGCGCCTTCATTGACTCTTCGGGATCGAAGTAGGCAGGAAGCACTTCGTAATCCACGTCGATGAGTTCCAGCGCTTTCTCGGCAATAGCCTCAGAAATCGCGGCTGCGCACGCCACGTTATCGCCGACGTAACGCACCTTGTCGAGCGCCAGCGCATGCTCGTCGTGGCCCACGGGAAGAATTCCGTAAGGATTGGGCGCGTCCTTGCCAACGACAACGGCTACAACTCCATCGAGCGCCTCGGCTCGGCGGATGTCGATGCGCTTGATGCGCGCGTGGGGATAGGGCGAGTGCAGAATTTTCCCAATCAGCATCCCCGGCACGCTGAGATCGTCAGTGTACTTGCCGCCGCCCGTGGTCTTTTCCGCCGCGTCGATCATGGCGGTAGGCTTGCCGATAATGCTGAAGTCATTCATCGTGGTAGGGTCGTTCCCGACATTCTTTGCTCATTCTGAACGAAGCGAGGAATCTACTCTCTGCGGAAAGCTGCTTTTCACTTAGCAGCCATCCCCTGCTGTTCCGCCGTAATCGCCGACCGGATTGCTGCATACATCTGACTGTAGCCGGTACAGCGGCACAGATTGCTGCTCAATGCAGCCCGAACCTCCGCTTCTGAGGGATCCGGATTCTCCGCCAGCAGCGACTTCACGGTCATCATGAATCCTGGGGTGCAAAACCCGCACTGCGCTCCGCCCCAGTCCCCGTAGGCCTTTTGAATCGCGGCCAGACTGCCGTGCTCACTCACCCCTTCGACGGTCGTGATTTCCTGCTCCTGGCAACTCGCGGCGAGCAGTGTGCACGACATCATGGCGACTCCATCTACCAGCACGGTGCACGCTCCGCAGGAGGACTCATCGCAACCGCGCTTGGAGCCGGTGAGCCCCAACTCCTGCCGTAGCACGTCCAGCAACAACGCGCTGGGTTCGATGGCCAGCTCGTGGGTGCGCCCGTTGATCTTGAGTTCGACGAGTTCCCTTTTCATAAAGGCTGCTTCAATACACCGGGACAGTCCCATCCACCCGCCGCGACCAGGCATCGATGCCGCCCCGCATCGACTGCGCCTTCTCGAATCCCTGCTGCCGCAACCACGCAGTCACGCTCATTGAGCGCACGCCGTGATGGCAAACCACCACGATGTGATCCTCCGGATCCAATTCCTGATGCGCGCGCAATGGGATATCTCCCATCGGCACCAGCTTCGCGCCAGCCATGCGCGCAGTTTCGAACTCCCAGGGCTCGCGCACATCGACCAGCGTGAACTCCTCGCCCTGATCCAACTTGGTCTTCACTTCTTCGGGAGTAATCTCATAATCCATGCTCTTGCCGCTGCGGCTATTTTCCCGCCCACTTCGGCTCGCGCTTCTCCATAAAGGCACGAATGCCTTCCTGTGCGTCTGCCGTCTTCATCAACTCCTCCAGATAAATCTTCTCAGCCCGCGCAAGGCCCTTGTCGAAATGTATTGAATCCCAAGCGTAGATCGCTTTCTTGGTGACCGCCAATGCCGCAGGACTCAGCCTGAGCAGTTCTTGGACGGTTAGATCAACTGCGGAATCCAACTCTTCATCAGGAACGGCGCGACTGGCCAGCCCAATCTCCACGGCTCGGGTGCCGCGGATCGTGCGTCCAGTCAGAATCAATTCGGCAGCCCGCTTCTGTCCCACCAGCGCGGCCAGCGCCGTGCACGCTACCGGCGGATAACAGCCCAGCTTGATCTCTGGAAACCCCCACTGCGCCGAAACAGTGGTGTAAACAACGTCGCACACCATCGCCATTTCCGCACCACCACCCAGGCAGGGTCCGTGCACGGCGGCGATAGTCACCTTACTGCTAGCAATCAGAGACCGAATCACCGCGTGAAACTTGAGCAGCATCGTCCCGACGTTGTCAGGAGTGTGCGCTGCCACATCGACGCCTGCTGAAAAGGCGCTGCCCTCGCCACTCAGCACGACCACCGAGACATCGGATCGTGCATCGATCTCTCTCAGCGCCTGCGCCAACTCGTCCATCATCGGAATGTCGATGACGTTCAGCGGCGCGTGACGCAATACAATCCTCGCAACTCGAGAACCGATATCGACCGTCAGGCGGACGAGCTTAGATTCCACGGCCGTCGTCATCGAGATTCCCTCCGCAGCCCCATGTCGGACCTCGCGCTACAGATTGATCGCAGACTTCCGGACCTCGCCGATGCTTGCCAGCGGATCCCGCGCGCCAGTCTTCTCCGCAATCCACTTCTTCTCGGTGCCGATGATCTCCAGCAGCAGCTTCTTGTCTTCCGCCGACGGCATGTAGTCCTTCAAATGCTGATCGTAGGCGCGATCATCAAGCTCTTCGCCGGTCTGAGCGTGAAACTTCTGCCTCGCCCACCGGCCGATCTCGCGATTGAATTTGATCTGCGGCGCATAAAGCTTGGGCTGGCCCGGCTTCAAGGCACCATTGAATCGCTCGATCAGTCCCGCCACCTCGTCGCGATACAGTTTGCGGTTGTAATCGTTCAGATCGTCAAGGTCAGGTGCGTGCTCGTTCTTGGGCTCGTCATATCTTCCCTTGACGCCCCACACGTAAGCCCAATGCGCTGACGAGGAATGGTCTGTACCAAAGAGATCGTAAGAACTTGAAATCCACTTATTGAGATACTTCTGAATCAGCCATCCCGGAATCACGCCCGCTTCGACGATGCGTCGAAGACCGTCGTTTCCGGTGCCCATGTGGAACGCTTCCTCACGCAGCATATACGACATCGACCGTCCCAGCGGCGCGAAGGCCGAATACTTCAGCATCTGCAACTGAAACTTTCCGTCGCGATCGACGAAGTCGGTGTACGTGAAGAAGTCCATCCAATTGTCGACATCGACGTTGAAGGCGCCCAGCAAACGCTTGTTCTCGAAAGCGCGGCGCTCCAGCATTTTCTGCGCTTCGACCTTGCCTGAATAGCCGAAGTGATCCACCAGCAGCGCGCACATCTGCCAGCCGTGGCGCATCTCTTCAATCATGACGCGCGTGATCGCGCGGCGATCCCAGTCCGTGGGAGCATTTTCAAGAAGATTGCGCTGCTGCTCGACGCTAGCGAATTCAGTATCGCCTTGATAGACGATCATATTCATCAAGGCGTCTCGCATCTGCTGCGTCGGCATCTGGCGCAGGTTCTCCCACTTGCGGCGGCCCTTGTACGATCCGAATTCGATCTCCTCGGTGTCGATCGCGCCGTAGAGAGTATCGAAGTGAAAGGCCTCAATGTCCGCGGTGTTGACGCCAATGTCCTTGCGCCAATCGTTGAACATGCCTTCCCAATCACTGAAGGTTCCGATCTTCGCTACTTTGCCTGGCATAGCAACCTCGATCTGATGACAACGCTTCGACTATTTCGCCTTGAAAACCGCGGGCCGCTTCTCCACGTAAGCAGCCAAACCTTCCTTAGCATCTTCGCTCTGGAACAGGATCTGCTGGTTCTCACGCTCCACCGCGAGCGCCGACTCCATGGGGATTTCCCATCCCGTCTGCACCGCGCGCTTAATCCGTCCCACGGCCTTGGCAGCCTTATTCGGCGGACAAAACTGTTTGGCATACTCCATCATGTTCTCCATGAAGCCATCGCGCTCGTAGATGTCGTTGATGATGCCAAGTTCCTGCGCTTCTTCAAACGAAAAAGTGTTGCCCGTAACCATCAGTTCGATCGCTTTGCTCTTGCCGACCAGTCGCGAGAGCCGCTGCGTGCCGCCGGTGCCGGGAAGCACGCCCAGATTCACTTCCGGCAGACCGATCTTGCCCGCATCTCTGCGCGCGATGCGAATGTCGGCAGCCATCGCAATCTCAAGTCCCCCGCCCACGCAGTGGCCATTGATCGCCGCAATCACCAGCTTGGGCGTGTGCTCGAGCCGCAACAGCATTTCGTTGGCGTGCAGGCAGAAGTAATACTTGAAGGTAGGATCGACGCTTGAGAGCATCTTGATGTTCGCGCCCGCGGAGAAAAACTTATCGCCTGCACCGGTCAGCAAAATGACGCAGACGTCATTCTCCATGCGAGCTCGCAGAATCGCCTCATCGAGCTGCCGGTTCATCTCGTACGTGTAGGTATTGGCCGGCGGATCGCACATCTCGATAACGGCAACACCGCCGTCCTTGCGATAGTTGACAAGCTGTTTGGTGGTTTCGCCGGCGGTCGGCTGCACTGTGGTGGCCATGTCTATAGCTCCTTAGTTTCTTGTATTTCTCAATTTACCCTTGTCGCACTATTATCTATCTCTTTGTCGTTCCGATATCTCTTTGTCATTCTGGGCGCTCTTCTTGTCATTCCGAGCGAAGCGAGGAATCCTGGTTTCAGCCGCAGCCAAAACACTCCTGCCCTCAGCGCACACTCTTACGCACCTTGGCGCGGTTCGTCACGCCACGCAGAAAGATTCCGCTCATCTCACTTGCAAGTTGTTCGGCGTCCGCATCAACCCGCGGGTTGTGCCAGGTATAGATCCAGTTCATCATGCCGAACAGACTCAACACCGCGATGCGTGTGGAGAACTGCAACCCGCGAGCACGTTTCAATTCGTCCAGCAACCCTACACAGATTCGGTAGTACTCGCGCTTGACTGCCGCTACTTCAGACGCAAACTCATTTTTAAGTGCTTCCGCCTCGTGCGACAGCACCTTCATGCTCGCAGGATTAGCCAAGAAGTACTCCAGATGATTGAGAATGAAGATGCGGATTTGCTGCTCCGGATCGCTCACTCCCTCCAGTCGAGATTTTAGCCGCTGCACGATGGTGGTAAACGTGTGTTTCTGGATCAGGAAGAGCAGGCGCTCCTTGGACTCGAAGTAGTAATAGAGTCCGGCCAGCGACATACCGCTGGCGCGCGAAAGGTCGCGCATCGAAGCCCCCTCATATCCTTTCTCGCAGAAAACGTCTGTAGCGTGGCTGAGGATCTGCGCCATCCGTCGGTCAAAGCGCGTGGCCGGCGCAGGAGCCGGACGATGCCACCGCACGGAAACTCGGGCTGTTGCCGAAGGGCTTGCCATGAATTCTTTGATTCGAACGTTCGTTCGAACTTATTATATGGCAACCCGCTCTTCGATCACAAGTCTCGGGGGTTGTCGCCTTAGTTCCTTATATCCGCCAGGAGTCGCTCGACTTCGATTTTGACTTCACCCGTGAGCGGCAGCAGCGGCAGCCTCGCGGGCCCGCCAAAATACCCGTTGAAATCCATGCCAAACTTCACGCCGGGAATACCAAGATCGCCAACCACGCGTGTCGCTGCCACAGCGATGCGCTCCTGCTTCAGCCGCGCCAGGTCGGCGTCACCTTCCTTCCACGCCGCGTAAATCTCATAGCACGACGTCGGTGCGACACAGGCGAAGGCCAGAATGGCGCCGACTGCTCCAGCGTCGAGCGACGGATGCAGCTTATGCGCCGCACCCACTAGCACATGGAATCCCGCTTCCTTCTGCCGCGTCTTCATTTTGCCCACCATCGAGACGGCCGCGGAGGAAGGGTTAGCCGAGGACAAAGACGCGCCCGCCAACACCCCGACCTGCACCAGTTCTCCGCCTTCTCCACTCGATCCGGCGGTCGCAGCCGTGAGCATACGCGCCGTCACCGCTTCAAACGTCTCAGTCACCGTGACGCTGCGCTGGATGTGCCGCGTCCCTTCCACCATCTTGCGAACCTTTTCCACGTCGCCGCTCGATTCCTTGATCCCGATCAGGTTCGGATGCTCCGCCAGCTCAATCACCAACTCGGAGGGGATGTCATAGCCAGTAGCCTGCGGAAAGTTGTAAATGATTACCGGCAGCGGCGAGCGATCGGCCACGGTGCGGTAAAACGCCAGAATGCTGGCCGCTTGCATCTGCTTCTTGTAGTAATGGGGCGTGCGCACCATGGCAATGTCGTAGCCCAGGTCAGCGGCGTACTCGGTCAGTCGCAAGGTCTCAATCGCCGACTCGATTCCAGTGCCTGCAACCAAAACCTTATTCGGAGCAGCCGCCTCGCGCGCGGTTTTCAGCACATCGCGCCGCTCCTGATCAGAAAGCAGGATCGCCTCGCCCGTGGAGCCCAGCACAACAATGCCGGAGCAAGGCGTGCGCGAATAGCGCTCAACGTTGCTCTCGAGTTTCTTGAAGTACACATTGCCGTCCGGATAAAACGGCGTCGTTATGGGAGGGAAAATACCGTGAAGTAGCACAGGGAACCTCGCGCATCCATTATTACACGCGACCGAGCCGCCATATCAGCTCTACCGGCTCTTTACGGCCCGTTCCGCGTGCAATTGCTGCAACGCTCGGATATTCACTTCGCCGCGCTGCAAGGCTGCAATTCCCTCCGCGGCGGCCCGCGCCGCCGAAAGCGTGGTAATGGTGGGAATGCGCGCCATCACCGCCGCGCGCCGGATTGCTTTCTCGTCGAACCACGGCTCCAGGCCCGTCGGTGTGTTGACGATGAGATGAATGCGCTGGCCCTTAATGAAATCGACGACGTTGGGACGTCCCTCTTTTACTTTGTAAACGCGCTCCACCTTCATCCCTGCGGCTTCGATCACGTCGCCAGTACCCGAAGTTGCGACCAACTTGAAGCCCATGTCCACAAACTTGCGAGCGAGGTCGGCAACGTTGCGCTTGTCATGCTCCGTAACGCTGAGGAACACCGTCCCTTGCGTTGGCAACTTCTGGCCCGCCGCCAACTGCGCCTTCGCAAAGGCTTCTCCGAAACTGTCGCCCACGCCCATCACTTCGCCGGTCGATTTCATTTCCGGCCCCAGCACGGTGTCCACGCCAGGAAACTTGCTCCAGGGGAACACAGGCGACTTCACGTAGTAACAGCTTCCCGTGTCGAGATCGGTGCGCCGGTCGATATTTTCCGGCAGGAACTCACGCAGCTTGCGCCCGGTCATCAGCCGCGCCGCAATCTTCGCCAGGGGCACGCCCGTGGCCTTCGAAACATAAGGCACCGTGCGCGAAGCCCGCGGGTTCACTTCCAGCACGTAAACTTTTCCGCCCTCCGCGCTATTCCCCGATCCGCCGTTGCCGCGTGGGATGGCAAATTGAATATTCATCAGCCCAATTACTTTCAGCGCCCGCGCCAGCTTGAAAGTGTAGTCGCGCATGCAATCCATCTGCGCCCGCGGAATATCCACCGCGGGCAGCACGCACGAGGAATCACCGGAATGAATCCCGGCCTCCTCGATGTGCTGCATGATTCCCCCAATCACCACGTCTTCGCCGTCCGATAGCGCATCCACGTCTACTTCAATCGCGTCTTCGAGAAAGTGATCGATCAGCACCGGACGATCATGTGAGTACTCGACCGCCTCTTTCATATACCGCACGACCGATTCTTCGTCGTAGGCGATCACCATCGCGCGCCCGCCGAGCACATACGAAGGCCGCACCACCACGGGATATCCAACCTGCTTCGCTCCCTCAATCGCTTCTTCCAGCGAGGTCGCCATCACCCCCGCAGCCTGTGGAATATTCAATTCTTCCAGCAGTTTGTTGAAGTGCTTGCGATCTTCAGCCAGATCAATCGACTCCGGCGAAGTTCCAATCACGTTTACACCAGCCGCCTTAAGCGGTAACGCCAGGTTCAGCGGAGTCTGCCCGCCGAATTGCACGATCACGCCGCACGGCGCGCCCTTCGAAGTCTCGTGCTGATAAATCGCCCACACATCTTCAAACGTCAACGGCTCGAAATAGAGCCGGTCACTGGTGTCGTAATCGGTCGAGACTGTCTCGGGATTGCAGTTGATCATGATCGTCTCGTAACCGTCTTCGTGCAGCGCGAACGAAGCGTGACAGCAGCAGTAGTCGAACTCAATTCCCTGCCCGATGCGGTTCGGCCCGCTGCCCAGAATGATGATCTTCTTCTTGTCGGTGGGCGTGGCCTCATCTTCGTCTTCGTATGTCGAATAAAGATACGGCGTGAAGCTCTCGAACTCCGCCGCGCAAGTATCCACCCGCTTGTACACGGGCATCACACCGTGCTTCCTCCGCAAGTGCCGAATTTTCTCTTGCCCCTCCAGCCGCCACACGCTGGCTAGGCGGCCGTCGGAGAAGCCCATGCGCTTCGCCTCGCGCAGTACCTCGGTCGGAATCGATTCGATCGGATGCTTTTCCAGCTCAAGCTGCATGTCGTTGATCTCTTTGAGCTGATAAAGAAACCACGGATCCATCGAAGTCATCTTCGCAATCTGCTTCACCGTGTGTCCCTGCCGCAGAGCGTACTGCACATAAGCGAGCCGCTCGGGATGCGGCGTCACCAGCCGTTGCGTCAGAATCTTGGGCTCGATCTTCGCGCCACCCACGCGTTTTCCGGTGTCTAGCGAACGCACACCCTTCATCAGCGCTTCTTTGAAAGTGCGGCCGATCGCCATGACTTCGCCGACCGATTTCATCTGCACCCCAAGGCTTTCGTCGGCTCCAGGAAATTTTTCAAACTGCCACTTCGGAATCTTTACCACAACGTAGTCGAGCGTGGGCTCAAAGCAAGCCGGCGTCTTGCGCGTGATGTCGTTGGGAATTTCGTCCAGCGTATATCCGACAGCAAGCTTCGCGGCAATCTTCGCAATCGGGAAACCTGTCGCCTTCGACGCCAGCGCCGAGGACCGCGAGACCCGCGGGTTCATCTCGATCACTACCATGCGCCCAGTTTCAGGATTCACTGCAAACTGAATATTCGACCCGCCCGTATCCACGCCGATTTCGCGAATCACCGCGATCGAGGCATCACGCATCGCCTGGTACTCGCGGTCAGTGAGCGTCTGCGCCGGCGCCACGGTAATCGAATCCCCGGTGTGCACGCCCATCGGATCGAAGTTCTCGATCGAACAGATGATGATGACGTTATCCTTGGTGTCGCGCATCACCTCAAGTTCAAATTCTTTCCATCCCAGCACCGACTCTTCAATCAGCGCCTCGCGCACCGGAGACATATCCAAACCGCGGCTAAGCACCTCAACCAACTCTTCGCGGTTGAAGGCAATGCCGCCCCCCGTGCCACCCAGCGTAAAAGAAGGCCGAATGATCACAGGAAAGCCGATCTTGCCCGCGAACTCAAGCCCATCTTTTGTGCTGTTCACCAGTGCCGACTTGGGCACGTCGAGCCCGATTCGCTGCATCGCGTCCTTGAAGAAGAGCCGGTCTTCGGCCTTCTTGATGGCCTCGACCTTCGCGCCAATCAGGATCACGTTGTACTTTTCCAGAACGCCGCCATCGGAAAGCTCAATCGCGAGGTTAAGGGCAGTCTGCCCACCCACCGTAGGCAGCACGGCGAAACCCGCGCCCGGCGCCATTTCTCGCTCGATCCGGATGATCTCTTCCAGATACTCAAGCGTGAGCGGCTCAATATAAGTGCGGTCGGCAATCTCCGGGTCGGTCATGATGGTCGCCGGATTCGAGTTCGCCAGCACGACCTGATAGCCCTCAGACTTGAGCGCCTTGCAGGCCTGCGTGCCGGAGTAATCAAACTCCGCCGACTGCCCGATAACGATGGGCCCGGAACCGAGAATCAGGATTTTCGAGATGTCTGTGCGTTTGGGCATTTGGAACCAGTTGTTAGCGGCCAGTGGCTAGTTCTCAGTTTCGGCGCGGTTTAAAGCGCGCCCTTTCAAAGCAAACATCCAAGCTGCTTGCGGTTACATTTCAACCTGAATCCCAAGTGTGAAATTGCCGTGGGAGTCGAATTGCAATAGTTGCTGCCAACACCCGGCGCTGGCGGGGGTTCGGCTCTTGGGGTCAAAAACAACGGCAACCTGAAGCGATTTTCCACGGTACCGTGTGACAAGCCAATAACGCCCAGCATCTACATTCTTAAACTCGTAGGCTCCGTCCTTGTCCGTCACGGCTTTGAAAAATGGATGTGAGCTCTTGCAGCATGAGATTCCCTGTTCCCACGGATAAAGTTCCATCTTCGTAAGGCTCAGCGGTTCTGCATCTTTTCCGCCACCAGAAACGGGAGTGACAAACTCGAGCACACCACAGAACCGATCAAAGGTGATAAATTTGGGCCCGGATTGGGCAATGCCCACGCTCGCGACGCTCAGCAGCAGAACGCACGATAATCTAGATCGCCGCTTCACCCTTTCCACTCCTCCATCATCGTCACGAAATCCTTGAACAGATAATGCGAGTCATGCGGCCCCGGCGCGGCCTCGGGGTGATACTGCACGCTGAACAGGGGCAGGTTCCGGTGCCGCAGGCCTTCCAGAGTCGAGTCGTTCAAGTCGATATGCGTCAGCTCGACTTCACTCTCGGGCAGCGAATCCGGATCGACCGCAAAGTTATGGTTATGCGCCGTGATCTCAATCTTGCCACTCTTCAACTGCTTCACTGGATGGTTCCCGCCATGATGCCCAAACTTCAGCTTAAAAGTTTTTCCGCCCAGCGCAATACCGACGAGTTGATGTCCCAGACAAATACCAAAGATTGGCATTCTTCCCATCAGCCGCCGAATGCTGTCCACAGCATACGTACAAGGCTCAGGGTCGCCCGGACCATTCGACAGAAAAACTCCATCGGGCTTCATGGCCATCACATCTTCCGCCAGAGTCTGCGCCGGAACCACGGTCACCCGGCAACCCTCGCCGCGCAGCTTCCGCAGAATATTTTGCTTGATGCCGAAATCGTAAGCCACCACATGAAAGCGCGCAGGCTCGTCCTTAACGCCCACCTGAGCCACCGGTTCGTGCGAACGCTCGCCCACTTCCCAAACGTACGGTCCCTTGGTGCTCACCACTTTTGCCAAGTCCGTCCCGTCCATCTTCGGAATCGAATTCGCCTTGGCCACCAGCTTCTCAGCGTCGCTCTCGAGGGTTGAGACGACGCCGCGCATCACTCCGTGGTCGCGCAAGTGCCGCACCAGCGCCCGCGTATCGATATCCGAAAGCACCGGCACTTTGAACTGCTCCAGATATTCTTCGGCCACCTGCTGCGAGCGCCAGTTCGAACTCACTTTCGAGAACTCGCGCACGATCAGGCCTTCGATCCACGGACGCGTGGCCTCGTTATCTTCCTGGTTGGTTCCGTAGTTGCCGATCTGAGGATTGGTCAGGACGACAATCTGTCCTGAATACGATGGGTCGGTGAAGATTTCCTGGTAGCCGGTGATGGAAGTATTAAAAACGACTTCGCCGTAGCATTCGCCTTTGGCGCCGTAGCCTTTGCCTCGGAAGACTCGCCCGTCTTCCAGCGCAAGGATAGCTTGCATTCTCGCTCCGGTGTGTGGATTTCAAAGATTTTATCAGGGAAATGCTTCAAGTCCAAGCGAGGAAAGATCCTAAAGCAGGAATTTTGTGTGGAAAAAATGAATTCATCAAAACACGAATGGCACGAACCGCTTGGTGCGCCGCATGTACTCCTGATATCGCCCGCCGAGATTGGCCTGCAAAGCCTTCTCCTCGACGTACACGCGATAGATATAGCCGGCTGCTCCGGAAATCGTGATGAGCAGAGCACTCAGCCAGTTTGTCAAGGCGAGGCCAGTTCCGAAATACATGAGGATGCCGCCGGTGTATGAGGGATGCCGGACCCAGCGATAGGCGCCCTTATCGATGACAGGTTGATCGACCGAGGCCTTCACATCCCCGGTAAAGTGCTGACCCAGCATCTTCCAGCAGTGCTTTCTCAGGAGCCGGCCCAGCAATAGTATGGCGAGTCCAACAGCAAACCATGTCTTTCGATTTTGTATAATCGCAAACCGAGAGTTCGAAGCCACGGCAAAAGCCGCGATCGATCCAATCCATGAGGCGATCATGATGAACGCCATTGAACCTCGATCTGTCTGCTCACCTTGTGCCGGGCGAGAACGCCTGACCAAGGCGAATTCGGGTACATAACAATAAAGGAAGACAGCCCAGAACAGCCAGCAGTAAGGCGAAGTGTAAGCGAGAGGCTTCATAAATGCTTCCGAGCGGATTCAGAGAAGGACAGAGCGTAGCGGAAGTGCGAAGTAAGAGAAGCGCACGCGAAAATAAAAAAACGGCGAAAGTCGGGCAGCTAGATCGCTCACCGCACTCTCCCCACCTTATCCATCGGCCAATATCCAAACACGGCCTTGCCGTAAATGTAGCTCTGGTTCACCGGACCGAAATCCCGGCTGTCGTTCGACATCGACCGGTGATCCCCCAGCACGAAATAGCTGTCTGGGGGCACAACCGTCTCCGGATAGGACCGCGAGTCGGCATAGGCGGGCGGAACGTAATCTTCATCCAGCGCCTCACCATTCACATACACCTGCCCGCCGTCGATGCGAATGCGGTCTCCCGCCGCGCCGATCACGCGCTTGATATAGCTCTTCGAAGGGTCGCGCGGATAACGAAACACCACAATATCCCCCCGCGAAATCGGCTCCAACCGGTACACGAACTTGTTGACGAAGATTCGCTCCTGGTCTTCGAGCGACGGCATCATGCTGGTGCCTTCGACCTTCACCGGCTGATAAATGAATACGATGATGAAAGCCGAAATCGCCAGGGAAAGAAACAAGTCCCGCAGCCAGACTCCTAATGCCGGCCGCAGACGCGCTCCAGAGTTCGGCTCGGCTGGCTCTGTCGGGGGAAGAGTCTGCAATTCCATGTTCCCTGCTGCGTTGTTTGGGTTCTCAGGCATGCAAAGTTCTATTGTATACAGGTCGGCTCTGCCCGGCAGCGAGTTGTACAAATCCGCTTCTCTCGTCGAGTCGAAAGCAGGTTAAAATACCTCATCCAGGAGACGTGCATGACGCCAAGCCGCCTGTTGCAAAACAAATACGTTCACCGCGCCCTGACTCTGATCTTTCTATTGACGGTGACCCTCACCGTGTCAGCGCAATGGCCCGCGCAGGAAGACGAAGGTGGCATCCCCGCCTACAACGCCGGGCCGCCTCCCAAAGGCACCAAGCTCCCTGCCATCCTCACCAAGGCTGATCTCTGGGGAGCGGACGCGCAGTATCCCTACCAGACGCATGCCTACGAGTTGGCGGCGAAGATTCCGACCGTGCTCCACCAGCAGCCCTGTTATTGCTATTGCGACCGCATGGGTCACAACAGCCTGCACAGCTGTTATGAGAACACCCATGGAGCCCAGTGCTCGACCTGCTTGAAAGAGCTCTACTACTCTTATCAGCAGCACAAGAAAGGTAAGACCGCAGCCCAGATTCGTGCCGGCATCATTAAAGGCGAGTGGAAGCAGATCGACTTGAATACAGCCGCGGCGATCAACTAACAGCTAGTACCTAGTACCCAGTACCGAGAAACCCGACGTGCGTTACCCTTCGCGCGTTTCTTGCTGGGTACTGGGTACTGGTTACTCGGTACTGCTTCCGGCAATTGCCCAATACCCGCCCTTTGAGTGATACTTGTGTGTCGGCTCTTCGAATTTCAGGAGCTAAGGAGTCCCTATTACGACGAGTACAGGAAAAATTCTCCATATGGCTCAAAAGGCTACCCCAAAGAAGTCATCCATAGCGGACGACCCGCGCGTCACCCAGGCTCTGCAGAATTACGAGGCTGGGCTGCGGGCTTTGCAGGCACACAAGTTCGAGAAAGCGAAACCACTGTTCCAGAAGGTGCTCGCCGGGCCCAGCAAGGAGCTGACCGACAGGGCTTCGATCCATCTCAGCATTTGCAACCAGCACCTCGAGCGGTCGACCACCCAGCAGTTCAAGAGTGTAGAGGAGCACTACGACTTCGCCGTCTCTCTCATGAACGTCGGCGACTACGTCACCGCCCGCGAGCACATCGAAAAGCTGTTGAAGCAGGCGCCCAAAACCGATTTCGTCATCTACGGTTTAGCCGCGCTCGATTGTCTTACAGGCCACGTGGAGGACGCGCTCAAGCATCTGGACGAGGCTCTGCGCCTGAATTCCGGCCTGCGTTATCAGGCGCGCAACGATTCCGATTTCCACAACCTTGCGGAAGACCCCCGCTTTACCGAGCTTTTGTACCCGGATCCTGCTGCCGACCTTGCTTCGCCGGAAAGCTCTTTCCGGGAAGACGAATCGTTCTGATCGGCGCAAAAGGATCGACGCAAACTGATCGACCAAAATTAGATCGGGACACCCGATCCTCAGATGGAAACCAGAATCGCTGATCTCTTGACCCTGGAGAAGTCCACGCGCGAGCGTGGTCTCCGCGTGGTTGCCACCGGCGGCGGTACCGGCCTCTCGACTCTCCTCAAAGGATTGAAACGCTTCGCTCTCACCCCGGCAGAGTTGGCCGTTGCCCCACCCGGCACGCCCGTGATTCGTGATCTTTGCGCCGTAGTCACCGTCAGCGACGACGGCGGCTCCAGCGGACGCCTGCGCAAAGAACTCAACATGCTTCCGCCCGGCGATATCCGCAACTGCATCGTAGCACTTAGCGAGGACGAAGCTCTGCTCTCCCAGCTCTTCCGCCACCGCTTCGACAAAGGTTCCGGCCTTGAAGGTCACAGCTTCGGGAATCTTTTTCTGGCCGCGCTGACCTCCATCACACATGACTTCTCAGAAGCCGTGCGTCTGTCTTCGGAGATTCTGGTCACCCGCGGCCACATTCATCCCGCCACCACTTCCAACATCGAACTCGAAGCGCTGATGGAGGACGGCACGCGCGTGCGCGGAGAGACGAAGATTACGGCCAGCAAAGGCCGCATCCAGGAATTGTTCCTCGTCCCACCCAACGTTGATCCTCTGCCGCAAACGCTCGATGCCATCGCCCGTGCCGATATCATCAGCATCGGCCCCGGTTCTCTGTTCACCAGCCTCATTCCGAACCTGCTGGTGCACGGCATCGCCGATGCCATCGTCAATTCGCCGGCCACCAAGGTTTACATCTGCAATCTGATGACTCAGGCTAACGAGAGTCTGGGCCTCACTGCCGCCGACCACATCCGTGCTCTCAATCGCCACGCCCACCAGCAACTCTTCGACTACGCGCTGATCAATCGAACTCCTGTTTCTAAGGAACTGGGAGCGAAGTATGCACTCGAGGGTGCATGCCAGATCGTTGCCGATCTCGAAGCCATCGAGGCCCTAGGCGTGATCCCGGTTCTGGGAGATTACCTGGAAGAGGCCGGCGTCGCCCGCCACAACACAGCCCGAGTGGCCAGTGACTTGGTGCAACTTCCAACACAGACCAGGAGACCAGAGCGAGAAATCCGGTCCGATCGTGAACCTTAAACCTGCGCGCGCCTCCACTTCATGCTTTCCCGCACCAACCATACTCGCTAGAATGTCGAGATATGAGATCGGTCAGGATTAGAACGATAAAGGTTTGGACACTGGCCGGCTTGCTATCGGCTTCCACGCTTCTCGGCACGGCTGTCGCACAGAATGACGACGCCGAAGAACCCACTGCGACCCTGAATTTTCTCATTATTAAGAACGACAACGGCAAGCCGATTCGCAGCGCGGCCGTCATCATGCACCCGGTCAACTCCCACGGCAAGCAGAGCCGGGGCGGACTCGAACTCAAAACCGACGCCGAGGGCAAGACCAGCTTTGATGGCGTTCCGTATGGCACGCTGCGCGTGCAGGTGCTGGCTTCCGGATTCCAGACTTTTGGCGAAGACTACGAGATCGACAAACCCAAGGTAGACTTCACGATCAAGTTGAAGCGCCCACAAGGCCAGTACTCCATTTATCAGGACCACCCCGGGGAGCAAAAGGATGAGAAGAAGGACGACAAGACGCCCCCTCCTGATCCCAACGCCAAACCTCAGTAGATGGATTGCGCTTCCCTTCAGTGGCGGCGCTCCACGCGGATCGAACAAATTTTCTGGCTGTGCCGTTGAAGGAAATGTTAGTGTCGTACTCCAGCCTTGCCTGAGGTGACCATGCTCATCCGTCGCAGCCTATTCTTGGTGACGTTCTGTGTACTTCTTTCGACCGCGCTTTATTCCACTGCGAATCCGGCTTCCGCCGCAAATCCGGAATCCACTCCAACCATCCATGATCGCATCGCTGGCATGAAGGCGGCGGATGGCCTGTTCCCAACCGCATGGGACGCCAAGACCGGAAAACTCTTCCTGGAAATTCGCAAATTCGACGAGGATTTCCTGCTGGTGGTTTCCCTGCCTTACGGGCTAGGATCGAATGACATCGGGCTGGACCGCGGCAGGTTGGGCGAGGAACGGATCGTACACTTTACCCGAGTTGGTCCTCGCGTTTTGCTAATCGCGCCGAACATGCAATATCGTTCGTCGTCGACGAATCCGATGGAGAGTCTGGCCGTGAAGCAGTCTTTCGCAGAGTCAGTTCTGGCCGGTTTCAAAGTCGAAGCGGAAGAGGATGGCGCTGTGCTGGTCGACGCCACGGACTTTCTTCTAGGAGATTCGTTTGGCGTAGGTGAGCAACTTGCAGATACGAAGCAAGGTGCCTACAAGGTCGACAAAGAGCGCAGCGCATTCGCATTGGAAGATACGAAGAACTTTCCTCTCAACACAGAATTCGAATCGATTCTGACTTTCACCACCGAACACCCGGCCGAACACTCGCTAGTGGCCACCGTAACTCCCGACGCGCATGCGGTCACGCTGCGCGAACACTATTCGTTCGTGCAATTGCCCGATGATGGCTACCAGCCGCGCGCCTTCGATCCTCGCTCCGGCTTCTTCGACATCAGTCATCGCGATTACTCCGCGCCACTCGGCTCCGCCCTAGATGTGCGCCTTATCGAGCGGCATCGCCTGATCAAGAAAGACCCTAACGCGGCGATGAGCGAGCCGGTAAAGCCCATCATCTATTACGTCGACACAGGGGCCCCGGAACCGATTCGCAGCGCGCTGGTGGAAGGCGCAAGCTGGTGGAACCAGGCGTTCGAGGCTGCCGGCTTCAAGAACGCCTTTCGCGTCGAAGTGCTGCCACCGGGCGCCGACCCTATGGACGTGCGCTACAACGTCATCCAGTGGGTGCATCGCTCAACCCGCGGGTGGTCGATGGGAACCACGGTCTCCGATCCTCGCACCGGCGAAATTATTCAAGGCCGCGTCACTCTCGGCTCCCTACGCGCCCGCCAGGATTATCTGATCGCCGAAGCCCTGCTCGCGCCCTACAAAAAAGGCAAGCCCGTCTCACCGGAGATGCGCGAGATGGTGCTGGCCCGGCTTCGACAGCTCGCTGCCCATGAAGTCGGCCACACGTTAGGCCTCGCCCACAACTTCGCCGCCAGTTCCATCGCGCAAGGAACTTCGGTCATGGATTATCCCCATCCCTGGATCACACTCGACGCCAGCGGCAGGCCCGACCTGTCGCACGCCTACGCCACAGGGATCGGCGCCTGGGATAAAGTATCGATCGAATACGGCTATTCGCAATTCGCCGCAGGAACCGACGAGCGTGCCGCCCTCGACAACATCCTGAACACCGCTCAGGCCAGCGGCCTCTATTTCATCACCGATCAAGATGCTCGACCCCTCGGTGGCGCCCATCCTCATGCCCACCTCTGGGACAATGGCCCGGACCCGGCGGCGGAACTCAATCGCATTCTCAAGGTTCGAGCCGCAGCCCTCGCCCGTTTCGGCCAAGACGCAATTCAGCCCGACACGCCTTTTTCTGAACTCGAAGACACTCTGGTTCCTCTTTACTTGCTGCATCGCTATCAGACCGAGGCTGCAGCCAAAGAAATCGGAGGCCTCGACTATCGTTACGCGCTCCGCGGCGACGGCGAGCTGGTAACCAAAATCGTCGATCCGGCAAACCAGCAAAAGGCGCTCGACGCTGTACTGAAGACGCTTGCGCCTGAGACATTGACCCTCCCCGAGTCGCTGCTGCGGATTCTGCCGCCGCGCGCTTTCGGCTATCCCAGAACCGTCGAATCGTTCGGCGGCCATACCGGCCTCACGTTTGATCCTGCCGGTGCGGCAGAATCAGCCGCCGGTCTCACGCTCACGCTGCTCTTTGATCCTCAACGTGCCTCGCGGCTGGTCGAATATCACGCCCGCAATGCAGCGAATCCCAGTCTGACTCAAGTCATTGAAGCTGTTTTCCAGGCCACGTGGAAAGCGTGGCCAGCCACCGGCCTGGGGGCTGAGACGCAGCGCATCACCGAAGCTTCAACGGTGGAACATTTACTCGCGCTGGCAGCGAACTCTAGTGCTTCTCCGGACGCTCGTGCCCAAGCCCGCGCCGAGGCGTTGTCTCTTCGGTCATGGTTGTCGGCTAAGGTGACTAAAGCGCCGGAATCTGCCGAAGAAAAGGCCGTGCGGACCGCAGCCGTTGCCCGCATCGAAGCCTTCGAGAAAGATCCGGAGAAGTTTGTGCCAGCAACCGATGTCGCCGCCCCACCCGGGCAACCGATCGGAGACGACGAGCAGGAATAGCCGAGTCCGAGTAAAATCTTGCCCATGAACTACCTTCTTAAGACCGAACCCACGGTATATTCCTTCGCCGACCTACAGCGCGACAACACCACGATCTGGGATGGAGTTACCAATCCGGTTGCCGTCAAGAACCTGCGCGCCATGAAGCCAGACGACCACTTGATCATCTATCACACCGGAGACGAGAAGAGTGCAGTGGGTACCGCGACCGTCGTATCGGTCGACGCCAGCGACGCCAGGAACCCTCAGGTGAAGATTAAAGTCGACAAGCCGATCGCCAAGCCGGTGACGCTGGCCGAGGTGAAAGCGAACAAGCTCTTTGCCGATTCCCCGCTGGTGCGGCAGGGACGGCTCAGCGTCGTTCCGCTAACCGAGGCTCAGCACAAGTTTCTCACGGGCCGTTAATGTGCTTGCCCGTCAATCGGTTCGCCCGCCGGACGCTTCATTGGGCTTTCGCGTCCCGCCGAATCAGCGCGTGATCCACAAAGAACCCGATTCCCACCGCCAGCGGAATCACGCCAAAGGTAGCGGCAATCATGGCGTCAGGTTCCGCGCGTCCGACAAGAACGAACGTCACGATATAGCCGAGCGCCCCCGCCACCAGCAGAATCCCCGCCCGCCGCGAACGTGCCGCTTCCGACAGTTCCGCTTGCATCGGCACTTCCATGCCCCGCGCGATCGCCGCCAACCGCTCTTCGCTGCGCAGTTTGCGCACCCGGAAGAACGTGTACATCGCCGCCATCGGGATGCCAAAGATCATAACCACCGCCGCAAGTCCCACAATGTTGCCATCCATAGAGCCTCCTAAGCTTCTATCCTGCGCCGGCTTCATCGCGGCGCCTCGTCATCCCTAATTACGCGGTCCCAAGAAAAAAGTTCCCCCTCCAGCGTTCTCGCACTTACAAAACTTTGCAAATCTCTCGTCGTCCGCTTAGCAACCCGAACTTAGACTATTGGTTCATAGCGATTGGCCCACCTGCCGATGCAGTTTAGAACGTGGACCTTAGAAGGGTTACTCAAAGATGAGGCGCGAAAGAACGAGAACCAGAGCGCACCGTTTGTGTTCGCTCCGCCCGATATGCATCACCGTCTCTCTTTCTGCCCTGCTGTTCGCTCCCCGCTCCCGGTCGCAAGATGTGCAAGAGAAGATCGAGGTCGACAACCTTTCCCGCAATTTCGTGGTGCATCTGCCCCGGGGCTACGACTCGAAGCAACGCTATCCAGTGGTGATTCTCTTGCCTGGTCAAAACCAGGAACCGGACGACATGCAACGGCTCACGCACTTCGACCAGCTCGTCGCCGATAAAGACGGCATCATTACGGTCTATCCCAACCCCACGCGTGGCCGGTGGAATATTGGAGTGCACGCAGAGCAGCCGTCGGTAATGCCCCGCCGCGGCTACGGCCGTCACGGAGGCTATGGCGGAGGGGGGTATCCGGGTGGCGGAGGCTATCCCGGAGGTGGTGGCGGTTACCCCGGCGGCGGTGGCGGCGGCTATCCCGGTGGCGGGCAGAGCGGAGGACAAAATCCTGATGACAGCAAGAACGAGAACAGGAACAGGCCCGAGCCTGCGGACGACGTAGCCTTTCTTAACCAGATGCTCGACCAGCTCGGTCTCAAATACTCAGTGGACACTCACCGCATTTACGCGACCGGTCTGGGCGACGGCGGTTTCATGGCTCTGCGCATGGGCTGCGAGATGGCTGATCGCGTAGCCGCAATCGCTCCGGTAGGCGCGGCCCTGCCGAAGACGATGATCTGTCTGCCAGCCCGACCCGTGCCCGCGCTGTTTTTGAACGGCACCGACGACCCCCTCGTTCCCTACGGCGGCGGCACTTATAAGCCGGGCCAGTTCCATGTACTCTCCGCCGAAGACAGCGCCAAGACCTGGGCCAAGTTCGACCGCTGCAACGAAAAGCCGGCTCAAGAAAAGATCCAGCCGTTGCAAAAAGGCGAGAAGGAAAGCAAAACCTTTACTTTCAGTGGCTGCAGCGATAACGCTCAAGTAGTGCTCTACGCCGTCAAGGACGGCGGCAATACCTGGCCCGCTGGCGAGCAGTACATGAGCGAAAAAGAGGTCGGCAAAACCAGCAACGCCCTCAACGCCAACGAAACCATCTGGAGCTTTCTGTCTACAAAGAAAATCGCGGACGCAGGCGGCACCGCGAAATAGCGTCCTCTTCACACCAAATTCGGATGCGAATCCGGATAAAACTTGGCAATCATTCGTCCCGTCATCAATCCGCCTTCGTATTCCGGAATGATCACCTCGTCTGCACCCGAATTCCGCATAGCCTGCGCGTAGCGCGACTGCCCGGCGCGGGTAATAATGCGCGCCTTCGGGTTCAGCGCCTTCGCCGTCACCGTGATGTAGAGATTGTCCGCGTCATTGTCGATCACAATGCAAACGCCCCGCGCGTGCTCGATCCCGGCCGACTGCAGCACATCATGTCGTTTAGCATCGCCCTGAATCGTAAGCACTTTGTCCTTCAGCAGCTCACGGCACAACCCTTCATTGGTCTCGATCAGCACAAAAGGAATCTTCAGGCGGTTGAGTTGGTCGACAACGGTCCGGCCCACTTGCCCGTAGCCGCAAATGATGAAATGATCGCGCAGTTTTTCGATGCTCACGTCGTTGACCATGGTTCTCCAGGCCTCCATTCCCTGCCGATTAAAGATCGTAACCGCCACCCGCTCCGCGACCCAGATTTGAAACCCAAACACGCCCGCATACACAAAAATCGAGAACAGCTTGGTCGAATTGTGCACCCGCTTGGCATCAATGGCGTGCGGCTGGATCATCCAGAACAGCGCATCCTGCCAGCTCAATCCCTCCAGATGCCGGTACACCAGCACGCACATCAGGCTGAAGCCGGCAAACACTACCAGCGGCAGCCATAAGCGGCGCAGGAATAGCAACACGATTCGGACCATGGGGCAGAGATACTACAGCAAGTCTACCCGCAGAGCAATGGGACGCAGAACACCAAAGTCGATAGCCGGAATCGTTTTCTCGAATCCCTCCGCAACAGAAAAACCTTCCGCAGACGCGGAAGGTTCTCGATCGAGCGGCAAGCTCTCACTGGAATAAATTCAAAGTGTTGCTGGCATCGTCCACATAGTAAAGGCCGTGGCCCGGAACCGGCACCAATCCAAACAGAGCGCCGTTTCCCGGCGGCGTGCCCGTATTGTCCAATAGCTTCGTAAAAACCTGATCACCATTCGGTGTAGTCAGAACCAGGAAGCCGTTGTTTCCGTTCACGGTCAGGATGGTCCCGTCATGTGAAACCGCCAGACCTAAAGGATCGTTGAGGCGGCCGCCCTGAGTCACAATAGCCCCAGTTCCCGCGGATGTATCGCGAAATACCGGATCCGGAATAGCCACGACCCGATTGTTGAGACTGTCGGCCACATAAAGCAGGTCAGCGTTAGGACTGAGTCCCACGCCGGTCGGCCCGATCACCAACGCCGCCGGATCCGTGCGCTCGGAGAATCCCGAGCCGATCACCGTAATCGACTGCAACTCAGGCAGCTTCCCATTGAGCCCGGTGAGCGTCAGTCGCGTCACCGTCCCCTCGTGCACCACTTTTCCACCCGCTGCCACTGTTCCGTTGAGCACGTTCGTGACGAACAAATCCGCGCTGCTCCCGGCGTCAAACGCCGTCATATCCCACGGACCATTAATCAGCGAGCCATAGAAAGTCTCGACAGCTTTGCCGTTGCTGTCGAGCACCAGCAGGCACCCCGCGCGCGCCGTCGCCGACGTTCCATCGCTGGTCGGCAAGCTGCCCACGATCACCCATCCGCTGCGCAACACTGACAACGCCGTGGTCAGACCAACACCGCCCGGACAAGGTCCCGGCAATTTGTGGGCATCGATCTGGGCAAACAAGCTGACCGCGCCATCCGGGGCAATCTGCACAATAGTTGTGCCCGTTCCCTGAAGGTTGGCGCTGTTGTTGAAGTTGCTGATTAGAAGGCTTCCCTCGACCAGAGAGCCTGTGCTGCGGGGCACGACTACGATCCCATACGGGTTCACGTCCCCGTTCTCCGGAACCGTCGATGCAACCACGCTGATACTGCCTGAGGCGTTGGAATTTTTCTGCTGGGCATAGGCACAGAGACTGCAACCAGCGACCAGCGATACGGCGATTAGACAAGTTTTGACTCTGTCAAACAGTTTCATAAGGAATCCTCTCTTCGATCGGCTCGGATGAGCCTTGGACGAAGCAGTCTGGCGTTGCACGACCACCGGACTGCAAGAGCAAATAGTATGGGATGGATCGGAGGGAAGATTGTCAGGGGATTGTCAGAGGGTTGTTAATTCCGTGTCACTTTTTCGCCTCAGCGAATCAACTGCCGCAATTCGCGCCGCAAAATTTTTCCCGAGGCCGTCTTGGGGACGGCCTCCACAAAATGCACTTCCCGCAGCTGCTTGTAATTCGTGAGTCGGTCGGCGACGAATGCGCACAGCTCATCTCCCATCTTTCGGCAGTCCGCAAATCCTTCCCGCAAGGCAATGAACGCCACCGGAATCTCGCCCGCCGCCGCATCCGGCCGGCCCACCACCCCACATTCCCGCACCGCCGGATGCTCCAGCAGCACCGCTTCCACCTCCGCCGGAGCCACGGGGAAACCTTTGTACTTGATCATCTCCTTGCGCCGGTCGACCACCCGGTAAAAACCTTCCGCGTCGCGCGTGACCACGTCCCCCGACCAATACCATCCATCGCGCAACACGGCAGCAGTCGGCTCCGGCTCTTTCCAGTAGCCCAGCATGATTTGCGGTCCACGCATCACCAACTCCCCAGGCTCACCGGTAGGAACCTCGTCAGCACTCTCCGCCGAAGCCGCCAGATTCTCCGTCCCAATCACCCGGCACTCCGTCAGCGCCAGCGGATGCCCGATCGAATCCGGCCGGTACAGCTCAGGCTCCAGAAAACCGCAGTGCGTCACCGGCGAAGCCTCCGTCATGCCATATCCCTGACACACCAGAATGCCCGTGAGCGCCGTGAATCTTCGCGGCAGTTCCGGCGCCAGGGGCGCCGCCCCAGATTTCACCCAGCTTAGTTTGTGATTCTTGGGAAACTCTCCCGCCTCCGCGGCCAGGCACAGAGCATTCATCGCCGGCGGGACGAGCGGCATCATCGTGATCGCCTCGTCCGTGAGCAACTGAGTGACTTGAGGCACGCCGAAGCGCGGCATCAGCACCAGCGTCGCCCCCAGAATCAACGAAGGATTGAGCATCACATTCAACCCGTAAATGTGATACAGAGGCAGGAAACAGAGAATATTGTCTTGGGAGTTCAGCGGAGTCCCATGCGGCCCCAGAAACTGATAAACGTTCGAGATCAAGTTGTAATGCGAAAGCATCACACCCTTCGGCAGCCCCGTGGTGCCGCTTGAATAAGGCAACGCGCCCAGAGCTTTCTCTGACCCTTGATCCGGCTCGCTCAGGACAGCACTCACCGGCTTCAGCAGATCAGAGAACGGCTCGGCTCCGCTTCCCTGCTCTCGCGTGCAAAACACCCGCCGCAAATTCGGCAGTCCCGCAAGGTTAATGCCAGCAATAGTCGGCCCATCCGTAATCAGAAAAGCAGCGCCCGAATTCCCTAACTGATGCCGCACTTCCCTTTCGCGATAAGAAGGATTCAGCAGCGTCGGAATCCCGCCGGCCAAGGTTACAGCGTGATAAGCCGCGCAGAATTCCCACGAATTGCACAGGAAGATAGCAACCACTTCCCCGGCCTTCAATCCGGCCGCAACCAGCCCGCGCGCCAGCGCTTCGACAGTTTCTCCGTACTCCGCAGAGCTGAGCCGACGCCCGCAAGAAGTATCCACCAGCGCGGTCTTATTCGGATGTCTGCGGCAGGATGCCAGCACGGCATCGTGCATAAAAACGTCGTGGGGATCGGCATAGAGCTTGGTGCGCAACATGGCGGGGATGATTGTAGCGGAAAGCACCGATGACGTGAGCAGCGGGGCGGCCACAATCGGTCCGCCCCTCCGCACCGCGTCACCCGGCACTCGACAGCGGTGCACGCGCCCGCGCTGCAAATCGTTCGGACCAGCGAATCCTCCCGGTCGCCTGCATCACCACGAACAAAGTAATGATCGCGATCACCGTGATTGCCAAGCCAGTGAATCCCTTCCAAAAAAACGCATACGAGAACAGCACCAGATAGATCAGTTGCGCGGTGCCCGCCTCCAGCGCCGCGAACCGCAGTCCCACAACGAGCCGCAGGTAGCTAACCACCAAGCCGACTGAAACGACCGACGCCAGAATCATCGCCGCATGGATCGAAATGTGATCCACCAGATAAGCCAATAGCAGATGAAAGGCGAAAAAAGCGGTTGCCAGGAAGAAGTAATTCATGGGATGCAGGTCGATATTGCGCAGCGTGGTGATGATGAACATCAAGAAGAAAAAGAAAAACAGCGACACTGGCGCTGCATAGCTGATTTCCCCCGCCAGCGGCCCCGGCTGCAGCTTCTGAGGCATCGTCATGCCGATCTGGAAACCCGAGACCAAGTTCGAGTACTGCCATGTCAATTGCCAGCCGCCCGAGACCAGCTCTTTCGACGTGGGCGAGAGGGTATCGTCAGCGAAGTCTATATCGCGGAAATTAGTCTGCATTGTGAGCACGAAATCGCGAGCCTGCGCAATCCCGTCGCCTAGCTGATAGCACCAGGAATCCAGCCCTTGTGAGCGATACGCCACGTGCAAACTGGCGGTCTCTCCCGGACCAACGGTTGCCTGCCCCACCGTTCCTTGAGCGTCGGCCGCGAGCGCAACCGCCTGCTGGTTCACCTTCATCTGCAGCCCATCGTAAATCGCTTTCTGCGCCGGGAATTTCAGCCGGAAATCCACCGTCTGGGCTTCCGCTGTGTTGTTCCGGAATGCATAGTCTCCAGCGAACTCAACCGCATATGTGCTGTACCAAAGCAGTCCCTTCTGCCGCGGAATGAGACGCAGGTTCACGTGAATCCGGCTCGCCTGTACCGGCATTGGAACCTGCCAGTGCTCAGTCTTGCTGTGAATAATCACCTTGCCATTCTCGACTGTCGTCGAGTTCACCGCGTCAGTCGTGGTGTAGGTCGCCGTTGGCGGCGACTGCTGTTGCGACGTGCCCCAGGTGGAGGCCACGCGGCCCTGCAATTGCTCGTTGCTGCCGTAGGTGCGAGAGAAAATCGTCGCGCCCAGTATCACCCAAGCGATGGAAGTGCATACGAAGATGAACGCCAGTGCCAGAATTTGTCTCAGCAAGAGACTTCCTCCTCTAGCGATAGATCGCACTACTTCGGTTGCAAGGAGGATGCCGCCACGGATGCACTGAGATCACAGAAGTTAGGTCCAACTGATGCGGATAACCATGTCAGCAGGAACACGTGTGTGTCACGGAATAGACAATTTAGAAGCAGAGAAAGTTAAGCGCTTACCTAGCTGGCCAGCTTGCGCAGAAATTCCCGCTCGTCCATGCGGTACTTGAAGGCCTTCCGTCCATCGATGAACACGACCGGGACTTCGTCATTAAACTGGCGCCGCAGTTCGCTGTCACTATCCACGTCCACTTCCTGCCAGGTGAAGCCGCCGCGGCGGGAGAGTTTCGTAAGGCTCTCCTTCACCAGCTCGCAAAGATGACAACCCTTTCGCGAGTAAATCACGACCTGGCGTGACTCTGGCACGGCTGGATTGTAGCCTTCCCAGGGGCACCGATTCCACTGGGAAATTGCATAGAAATGAAAAGAGGTAGAATTCCGAGGGAAGAATTCCGCCATGCCCAACGATCCCGATAAGCCTCTGCGCGGCAAGACCTGCCTCATCACCGGCGCCGCCCTCCGTCTCGGACGCGCCTCTGCCCTCGCTCTCGCACAGGCCGGTGCCGATGTCGCCATCACTTTTCGCACCTCCGCCCGCGAGGCGCAGCACACCGTCGTCGACCTAACCAGCCTCGGCGTCCGCGCCTTCGCCCTGCACTGCGACATCACCGACGAAGCCAGCGTCAAGTCCATGATGAAAGAGGCCGGACGCGAACTCGGCCGCATCGACATCCTGGTCAACAACGCCGCCAACTACGCCACCGCCGATTTCGATCGCCTCACCGTCCGCCAATGGGATGCCATGTTCGCCTCCAACACCCGCGGACCGTTCCTGGTCTCGCGCGAAGCCCTGAAGTGGATGCGCCGCAAGCGAACCGGATCGAAGCGATCGGACGGATTAGGCACAAAGAAGATCGAAGCCAAAATCATTAATATGGGATCGCTAGGCGGCCTGCGCCCCTGGCCCACCCATGCCCATTACTGCTCTTCCAAGGCAGCTCTGCACATGCTCACCAAGGTGATGGCAAAAGCCCTGGCCCCAGAAATCGCCGTCAACGCGGTCGCGCCCGGCATGATCGATCTAGGAGAGAAATCGGCGGCCGCCTTCATGCGCCGCATGGCCAAGCAAACTCCGATGCTGCGCAATGGCCGGGGAGATGAGATCGCCGCGGCAGTCCTGTTCTTCGCCACTGCTCCACAATTTATTACCGGGCAGATTCTGGCAGTAGATGGCGGTCTGGGCCTCTGAAAGACAGATGGCCGTGGGTAAGGCTCGGGAAGGGCACGACTTCAAGTCGTGCCGCTAAGTCGCCGAAACTACGAAGCGCTTTAGCGCCTGAGGTACGCTTCGCGGTTGCGCAACATCTTATCCGGCGCCCTTAACCTTCCGCCGAAGTCGGATCAATAATCCGCTTCACTTCCGAAACCCGATTCGCCGGAAACCCGCCCTGCTTGGCATGTTCCCGCACCATCGCTTCATTAGGAGCGATATACACGCAGTAAATCTTGTCCGCGGTGACGTAGCTCTCGAGCCACTGAATCTGCGGCCCCAGGTTCTTCAGCACACTGCACGATTTCTGCGAAATCGCCAGAAACTGATCTGGCGGTAAACTCCCCACGCCCGGGATCTCGCGCTCAATCACATATTTCGGCATTCTTCCTCCGTTGCATCGACGTCTGGCTCCGACCACGGAGAACGTCGCCCGAGAATCTTAATCCGCCCCACGTGAAATAGCTACTTGACTCCGGACCCGCCAACCCCCTTCTGTACTCTTTCGGCTCAAGGTATATTGGGGCGAATGAAGAAATCCAAGAGCGCACCTTCTTCCAAAACTACCACCGTCTCCGCCCCGCGCATCGCGATCGCCATCATGGCCGCAGGCAAAGGCACGCGGCTAAAGTCGCAACTGGCCAAGGTTCTGCATGAAGTTGGCGGCAAGCCGCTGCTGACCAGGGTTATCGCCGCCGCCACGCAAGTTGTACCACCGGCGGACATCTTCGTCATCATCGGCCACGAAGCCGAGCGCGTCCGCTCCGTCGTCGCCCATACCGGAGTCAATTTCGTCCTGCAGGCCGACCAGCGCGGCACCGGCCACGCTCTGATGGTCGCTCAACCGGCACTCTCCGCCTACGACCACGTCATTGTTCTTTCCGGCGACGCTCCTCAGATCACTCCCCAAACCATCGCCCGCCTGCTCAACTTCCACCTGGACGAACGGGCCGCGATGACCTTGCTCAGTGCCGACCTCGACCACCCCACCGGCTACGGCCGTGTGATTCGAAAGAACCCCCGCAGTGCCGAAGTCGAAGCTATCATCGAAGAAAAATCAGCCAGCCCTGCCCAGAAGGCAATTCACGAAATCAACGCCGGCTTCTACGTCTTCGCTCTGCCCCAGTTGGTCTCCAATATCGAGAAGCTTTCCATCGCCAATCCCCACGGCGAGTACTACCTCACCGACATGGCCAGTGTGCTGCGCCATTCCAAACAGCGCGTCATGGTCTGGAAAACGGAAAAACGCAACGAAGTTCTCGGCGCCAACACCCTCGCCGAACTCGCAGCCATCGACCATCAGATCCGCATGCAGAAGTGCCAGCAGCTTATGTCCGAAGGCGTCACCATCTTCTACCCTGCGACGTGCGTGATCGACGATGAGGTCGAAATCGCTGCCGACGCGGTGCTCGAACCGTCCGTACAAATTCTCGGCCGCTCGCGTATCGGCGCTGCCTGCCACATCAGTTCGTTCTCCGTGATTCGCAACTCCGAAGTCGGCCCCAGCGTCCTCATTCGTCCCGGCTGCATTCTCGAGGAAGCCCACGTCGGCCCCAGTGCCGTCCTCGGCCCCTATTCCCATCTGCGTCCCGGCAGCGACATTGGAGAAGGCGCACACGTCGGCAACTTCGTCGAAACCAAGAAGATCAAGCTGGGCAAGGGATCGAAGGCCAACCACCTCACTTACCTCGGCGACGCCGAAATCGGAGCCGGCGTCAACATCGGCGCCGGCACCATCACCTGCAACTACGACGGAGTCCACAAGCACACCACCATAATCGGCGACGGAGCCTTCATCGGCAGCGACAGCACTCTAGTCGCGCCCGTGAGCGTGGGCAAGGGCGCCTATGTGGGAGCAGCCTCCTGCATCACCACCAACGTCCCCGACGACGCGCTCGCAGTCGGTCGCGCCCGACAGGTTGTAAAGGAAGGCTGGGCTCGCGAAAAGCGCGCCGCAAGAAAACCCAAGTAGAGGTCTTGAGAAGATTTACCAAGCGGATCGCAAAAATGGTCGGGAAGGGCACGAGTTCACTCGTGCCGCCCGGAACCGCTAGAAATGCGGGCTTTAGCCCCTGAGGGACTTGTCCTTAGTGCGAGATCGCGGCAAACAACGGCGAATGCATCAAGGATTGAAACTGCGCGTCGCTGTCCTTGAAGTGCACCATAAACTTCGTCCCATCGGAATCCGCCGTGGCCAGATCCATGGCCGCCTTTTCAACGGGCGAGGCGCTGCTTTTCTTGTACATGATGACGGCCTTCATCATCATGGCTAGTGTCCCCGCAGTGATCGAGTCCGAGGTCACGACCGTCAGATCGAAATTCACTCCACTGGAAAAATCCATCGTGTAATACGAACCCAGCACCCGCTTCTTGACTGTCTCGTAGTCGGCGATCTTGGCCGCATCGCCCAGCGCCGATCGCATCATATTCTGCGAGCCCTGCTGGTCCAGAATGCTCCAGAAAGCGGCCGCATCCACATCCGACATCATGTCCGCCATGGTGGAGTTCGTATCTATGTTCAAGATCTCTCCATCGCGCGTGTCCAGACCCAGCTTCACCGCCGAAGGCTCCCCAAACAGCAGCGTGCTGTCGTCGAGAAATGTCATCACGAAGCCGCCATCCATCGGGTAAAGAATCGAGGTGTGGTACTTCGTGCCCTTGATCTTCTGCAAAGTCAACTTCTTGACCACAGCCTTCTGGTTGAAGGGCCCACTGGCGATAAAGATTATCCTCACCCCCTGCTTGGGAGTACGGAACGAGGGCAGTGCGAGCGTGTCGATATCTTTATCAGGATTAATACCGACACCTCTAAGCGCGCCCTCGGCCTGCTTCACGCTTTCCTGCGAATCCATGATCTGCGTCTTCAGCGCGGTCGCCGTCGGCGAGTCTCTCAGCGCCCGGTAATCCACCGAAATCAACTGCTGCAGATCGGCCGGAACCACCGCCCGCGCCGACGAATTCAATGGCATCGCATTGGCCACGCCTACAAAAGCCATGGCCAGCACTACACAAGGCGTGAGACAAGCCTTCAAAGTTTTCATACTCTTCGTCCTCATAAAGATTTTCCGAGCATATGTATGTTTTACCACCTACGGAACGGAATTCTGCCCTGCTCTTGCGCGTTAGATGCGCGTTTAGTCCTTCCCGTTACCATGCTCGTCTCAATTCTAAGCCAGCGAGGCGGGTCCGCGCTTGGGCAAAGGTGCTAGACCCGTGACCATTTTGGAACACCATGTCTCCCACCTGAATAATTTCGCTATCCAACCGGAGCTCATCGCTGTAAGATGCCCACATCCGCTACTAATCACCTGCTCCCACGCAAGCTCGTTTCTGGGCGCCGAGAAATCAGGGAAATATTGAAAATCCTCCTGTACAACCCCGACAACGGGGTCACGCGCAATTTCATGCCTCACCTCTGGATGTTCCTGCTACAGTCTCTAACCCCGCCCGGTCACGAAGTTGTACTTATTGATGGTAATGCTCAACCCATGGACGAAGCCGGAATCGCCAGCTACGTCCTCGAACAGAAAATTGATTTGGTCGGCATCGGAGCCATGACTCGTATGATCGCCAAGGCCTACCGCATGGCAGATGCTGTGCGTGCGGTTGGCGTACCCGTGGTAATGGGCGGACCTCACGTCACGGAAATGGCCGACGAAGCTCTCGGACGCGATGGCGGTCCCCAACACGCCGATGCTGTCGCTCTCGGCGAGGCCGACGACACCTGGCCGCGCATTGTGGAAGACGCCGCCCACGGCAAGCTGAAAGACATTTACTCGCCGGTGGATGCCGCAGGCAAAGAACTAAAGCCGTCGCTAAAACCCTATCCCATAATTCCCTGGGACACTATCGATCTCCACCAGTTCAACCTCGTACCCCATTCGGCGAAGCATTGGCTGCAGAAGATTGGCGAAGGCTGGGGAACATTTCGCATTGTTCCCGTAGAGTCAGGGCGGGGTTGCCCCTACGGCTGCGAGTTCTGCACCGTTACCGGCTTTTTCGGTGACTCCATCCGCTTCCGCACCAACGAAAGCGTCGTCAACGAGCTTCTGCTGCTCAAGGCGCGAGCCAGAAAAGAACGTGGGCAGATCGCCGTCTTTTTTATCGACGACAATTTCGCCATCAATCTCAAGCGCACCAAGTCTCTGCTGCGTGACATTATCGCCGCTGGTGCACAGGTCAACTGGGTGGCTCAGATCAGCGCCAACCTCCTCCGTGATCAGGAGCTCGTCGATCTCATCTCCGCTTCCGGCGGCAAATGGGTCTTCATCGGCATGGAGTCAATCGATCCCGCCAACTTGAAAGACGTCAACAAGGGCTTCAACAAGCCGGAAGAGTATGCCGCCGTTCTCGAACGTCTGGCGCAGCGCAACGTCTATGCCATAACATCGTTTATCTTCGGCATGGATAACGACACCGTGGGCGCCGCCGAACGCACCCTCGAGCAGGTCCGCACCTGGCCACCCGGCCTCCCAATTTTCGGGTTGCTCACGCCCTTGCCCGGCACTCCCCTTTTTAAACGTCTCGACGTCGCCGGCCGCTTAACCAGACCAAAGCATTGGCAGGAGTTCATCCCCTTCGCTATGGCCCACACGCCGCTCAAGATGAGCATCAACGAAGCTCACGCCGAAGTGAACTACGGATGGTCCCACGCCTACGGCCCCGAAGCGATCGCCCAGGCCGTGGACTCGCTCGACGACCAGCCACTCGGCTATCGGGTCAACATCCTAATCGCACGGCTCTGCTTCCGCGGCATCTATTTCCCCATGCTCGGCCGTTTCGCCTGGTGGAAAGTGATTTCAGAAAACCGCAATACCATCTTCAAGCTCGCCAGGCAAGGCTTCGAGGCTTGGTGGGATTCGCGAACCAGGCCAGAGCCAGCGCCGGCCACCAGCGCCGGAGACTAAGCAGCTGTTGCAGGAGAAACGCGTATCGATCGGTAAGGGCACGACTTCAGTCGTGCCCATATTTCTTCCGGAGTCGGAATGGCGTTAGCCGCTGAGGTAAGCCCCCAACTCAACTCCACTTCAAAGTTTCTGCGGCAGCCCGTCAATCGTCATCGGGATCGGTGGGCGCACTCGTGTCGGCCTTGCAGCTGGCGTCGTTGGGTGGGGGCGTGATGGGCTGAAACACATTGGGAGTCTGGCTGGAATTGAAGATGTCAGAGAGATCGTCGAGGGCATGCGCGTCCGCGTAGCCCAGCGACGGCAGATGAAACTTCATTTCGATAAACTTCAAAATGCTCCCAAAGTCATGCTTGACGTGTGAAACGTAAGCCGGCTTGGCGTAGGGCGATATCACAATCATGGGTACCCGGAATCCGTACACATATCCGCAACCCCACTGCGCGCAGTCTGACAACAATTGCGGCGGCGGAACGTGGTCGTACCAGCCTCCCCAGTCGTCCCAGGCGAGGATGATAGTCGTGTTCGGCCAGTACGGGCTGCTTCCGATAGCATTGACAATCGAAGTTACCCAGGACGGACCGCACCCGTCGTTGAGCGAGGCGTGGTCGGAATCCTGCCCATCCGGGATCACCCACGTTACTTGTGGCAATTGGCCGCTGGCGATATCGGCGAGCACCTGAGGATTGTTCTGCGTCTGGCCGACGACAACCTTGGCCGTGGCGCCGGTCCAATCCGCTCCCACACACGCCGTGGCATTCGGCGGAGTGACATTAGGTCCGCACATGTGCTGAATCGCATCGGGCGCAGTCCAGATGGATCCGGCTGATGGAGCATAGTAACGCCACGAAATGTTCGCGGCATCGAGCAAGTCAGTCAGCGTCGCATGCTCGTAGCATGGATATATCGGCGGGTTGCTGCTCTCGCTGCCCGTAGGGTCGATCAACTTAACTGTCACGGTGGGTGCGGAGATGCAACCGTCGTTGTGGCTCCCGTTCTCGGCCGCAAACAAATTGCTGGTTGCCGTAGGCGCTGATGTCCCGGAAAGAATGAATTGATGAGCCGGGAACCTTGGCCCCTGATTCGTCTGGAACATGTGGTCGGCAAATGTGTATTGCTCGGCCATTGTGAGATAGGGCTGAACATCTGCCGGATTCACATACATGAATTGCGGGTCCGGGAACGGCGGCGCGCAACCCAGAGATCCCCCGGCGCAGGCGGTGGGGATCAGGTTTGCCCCATCCATCGTGCACATCCCGGCAGACGGGTTCAGGTCGCACATGTCCACAAAGGAGGCGTGGCTATGGTCCAAATCGTAGGTATCCGGGTTGCTGCCGGCCGTGCCTAGGTCAATTGGGCTGAGCGGGATGTTCGCGCCAGTCGAGTCTGTTCCGCTGCTGGCGATGTCGTACTGCGAGGCGCCCGGGCTTATGCTGTTGCAGGCAGTGCGGCTGCCGTTCGGCGGGAGGCAGAGGCCCTGAAATAGGTTGTCGGGCGTCCGGTTCTCCTGAAAGACAATCACGACATGCGGCAAACTATAGTTTGGCGGCGGGGGCTTCATGCTCTCGTGATTGCTGACTCCGCCGCACCCATTCATACTCAGGAGAAATCCCGCACCACCAAGCACCAGAACCGAGATTGACACCAGTGCTAAATGATTCTTCACTAAGCGATGCATGCTGGGATCACCCTTCCATGAAACAGAGCACTTCCAGACTTTCAGTGCACTAACCCGGCAGCCAAGCTTTCCACTCGGTGAGCGTGAACTATTCGAGGTATTGGTGGGGGGTTTATGCAGGCCGCAGAAACGTAGCCACGACTAGGTCCTCAGTTGTCGCCTCCGCCCGAAACGTTGCCGTCACTCCGCCATCCGTTCCTGAATCAGCTCTTGATGATGTCTGCCCGCTTTCTTATTCCCGCCGCGAAACCCTGATCCTTCAGTGAGGCCAGATTGATTTCCACATTCGCCAGCGCCCCGGTAATCGCCGCCCGCGCCAGGGCCTGGGCCGTAGCCAAGTCCGACTTCATATTAGGATTGCTGATAGCAACCAGACTCTCCGTAATCTCCATCACTTCATGCGCCTTTTCCGCCACCCCGAGCGGAACCCCGGTCGCCAATTTCAGACTCGCTTCGATCAACGCATCGCCATTGCCCGGGTCGGTCTTCGCCAGCTTGTACGCCTTCATCACGGAATCATAAGATGCTGCATCGGCGTCAATGGCAGCCTTCAATTCCTCCCGCAGCGTTCCCAACCGCCCGATCGCCGCGCTCAATTCGGTTCCGTATTGCAGATAGGCTTTCTTCCCGCGCGACATCGAAGCCACCATGCTTGCCAGCCCCGCCGCCATGGCTCCCGCCGTCGCCGCCGCGCTGCCGCCGCCGGGCGTTGCCGTAGGTGCAGCCAGTTGCTCGACGAAAGGTTCCACTCCTGCCCGCAACCCGCCAACCGCCGTCTTCCCACTCATCACCGAGGCCAGCCGGTTCTCCAGGATTAAAGACGAATCAAAATTCTCCACCTGCAGAAACCACTCCGCCGCTGCTTCCAGCGCCTTTTTCGGAATCAGTCCCACAATTTCGCTCGACGCCGGAGTCACGCCATAGCGCGTCGCCTCCCGCTTCACCATTTCAAACACGCGATGCACCGGCGTCTGCTCGAAATCCGTCAGATTCATCGAGACCTGCGCCAGCCCCCGCACCAGAAACCCCGCACCCTTCACGAACCGCATCCCGCCGTTGGAAAACCGCACGGCCTTCGCTACCTTCTTAGCGATCTCAACATCCGGTGTGTTCAAAAACACGTTATAAGCAATCAGAAACTTCCGCGCTCCCACCACCGTCGCGCCCGCCGTCGGATGCACCCGCGCGTCGCCGAAATCCGGCTTCCGCGCCGCATTCGTGGCAATCTCTGCCCGTATTCCCTCAAACTGCCCGCGCCGGATGTTCTCCAGATTCTGCCGCTCCGGCGTCGTAGCCGCCGCTTCATACAAGTAAACCGGAATCTGAAACCGCTTCCAGATTTCCTCGCCCACATGCCGCGCCATCGCTACGCAGTCTTCAATCGTCACCCCGTCAATCGGGATAAACGGCACCACATCCGCCGCACCCATCCGCGGATGCGCCCCCTTGTGCACATTCAGATCAATCAACTCCGCAGCCTTCCCCACGCCACGAATCGCCGCTTCTTGAATCGCCTCTCGCTCGCCCACCAGCGTAATCACGCACCGGTTGTGGTCCTCGTCCATCTCGCGGTCGAGCGCGTAGACTCCATCCACCTTCATGGCGTCAACAATAGCGTCGACCTTAGACTTGTCGCGCCCTTCCGAAAAATTAGGAACGCATTCAACCAGCGTAGACATAAGTCAGAAGAATATCCGGGCAGGACTGAATGAGGCAAGGCCGCAGCATCAAAGTGAAATTGTCATCCTGAGCGGAGACGCGCGCTGCGCCAAGCGGAGCGCGCGTCGGAGTCGAAGGACCCCTAGCAGCTTCCTTCACCGTCGGCCTAGAAAGATTTTCCACCACCACTCCTTCAGCCGACGTTGCGAACACTACCGCGCCCTCCAAAACCTCCCCACTCCCACCCGCACCTGCACCGTATTCAACCCGGGATTGGGGTTCGCCAGCCCCGCATTCGAAATATGCAGATACCGCAACTCCACGCTCCAGTTATATTTCGCACCGAGCACGTGCGTCCCCAGCGCTGCTGCCGATGTGAAGTTCACCGCGTTGGTATAAGTCGGAACATTGTGATCAGTAAACAGCGTCCCCCCACTCAACTCGAAATAAGGCGAGAGCCGCCCGCGCCGCTCAAAATTCCACTTCAGCCCGAACGGATTGAATCCCACTCCATAAGCCGTGTTCGCGGGCTGAAAAATCAGATACGCCGGCTCCGCGTCCACCGCATACTCAAATCGTCCCCGCAAAAACCCCGGCAGATGCGGCCCCGTAATCACCCACCCATAGCGCAGCCCGACATCAAAAATTCCCGTACGCGAAGTCCCGCCCGGCACCGAGTGCCCACCCCCAGCCCAAACCTGCACCTCATGCCCACCCTCTTCCGGACCCGGATCGGCCTGCCCGAAGCTCGAACCCGCGCCGATGATGACAAAGCAGAAAATCGAGAAGAGAAAAAAGGAAAACCTGTTCGTATACTCCATGCCCTTGGAGGTTGCCCCACTCCCGCAAATTTTGCAAGTCGCGAGGCACCCAGCAACGATGGTGCCCCAACAATGCCTGCCCCATCTTTGCGCGCGTTTTGCGCAAAGGTGGGATTCCACGAACCCCACTCCTTGGGAGGTCGAACCGATCCAGAGCCCTCGCAGCAACCCGCGTTGTGATCCCCATCACATCCAAGCCACACCCCCGGCACTACAATTACCTCGAAGTCAACCGTAGACCGCATCGGAGGCTCCGATGTCTAAGCAAATTTGCAGATTCGCATTCCTCGCTTCGATCGCCCTCGTCTCCTCGGCCGCGCTGTCGGCGCAGCAAACTCAAGCGCCCCAGAACGTAACGCCGCCACCTTATTCCGCCATCCCGGTCGCGGCCGCCAGGCAGACGAATCCCGTCAAATCCTCGCCCGAATCCCTCGCCCGTGCCAAGAAGTGGTGGGACATGGACTGCACCATGTGTCACGGCAAGGAAGGCAACGGCAAAGGCGACCTCGCTTCCGACATGAAGGTGAAGGTAGCCGATTTCACCGATCCCAACACCCTCAAAGACCGCACCGACGGCGAGATCTTCTACATCATCAAAAACGGTCATCAGGACATGCCAGCCGAAGGCGAGCGCGTCAAGCCCGAAGAAAACTGGGACCTGGTCAACTACGTCCGCTCCCTCGCCAAGCCAAAGCCAGACCAGAAGCCGTAGCTGGCCCCACGCGGCTCGCCTTTCCGAACCGGCCCTTTGTAACGCCGCGCTCTCTGCGAATGCCTTAGTCGGATAACCCGACGCGGCGTACTAATTGTCCGAATCGCGGGTCTCCACGCAGAGGCTCGAATCTTCGCCCCGCTTTAAGGTATGTCAGTTGAGGATCCCTCTCCTGATAGGCCTTCTCCAACCAGACAAAAGCTTCGTTCGATTCGCCCAACGCTCCATATAGGGTCGCCAGCGAAGCGGCCGGAACGATGCCTTGCTGGTGCAGCTGCCGGAGGTTCGCCAGTATTCTTCTTGCCTCATCCGGGCGTCCCGACACAGCATAGGCAAAGCCCAAGTCCAACTGAATGTCGGTGTCCGCAGCTCCAGCAAGTTCGAGCGCGTGTTGAAACTCTCGAATGGCATCATCCCGTTTGCCGCCGTGCAGGTAGACCCAGCCCAGAGTCTGGTGAGCCGGTGCGAAGTGGTCATCTAATTCAAGGGTTCTCTGGACCTGCCGCAGTGCTTCATCGTAACGCCCTGCCGCCAGCAACCTTCCCGCCATTGCGTTATTTATAGGCAGGGACAAGGGGTCAAGTTCACGGGCACGCATGGCCTCGGCGACCCCCTCATTGAATCGTCCTGTGTACGTGAGATAACCGCCATACCAGTTGTGAGCTTGCGCGTAACCAGGGTTCAATTCCAAGGCTCGCTTGTATTCTCGCTCGGCCGTAGGCCAGTCCCACTCATACGTCTCCGCGATGAACGCAAGAGAAGCGTGAGGTTCGGCCAAGGTGTCATCGAGTTCGATCGCCCTCAGAGCCGCTTTCTTTGCACCTGAGAGAGCGTCCTTCGATGGAAGACCACCACGGAATCCAAGCATTGCGTAGGCCTCCGCCAGTCCGCTGTAGGCCGGGGCATAGCCTGGGTCGCGCGCGATCGCCTGCTGGAATGATGCAATGCTTTTGTGGAGCGCGTCCTCGGTTCGCTGGTTGAAGTAGTAACGGCCCTTCAGGTAACTCTCGTAAGCTTCAGGATCAACCGGGAGCCCGGATGCCAGGCGCGCCCGCTCCTCCGGTGTGACATTCAGTTGGATCTGCTCAACAATATTCCGAGCGACCTCCTCCTGCACTTCGAGAATACTTTTGTATTCTCGCTGGTATTCTCCTGCCCAGATGTGCTCGTCCGTCGCCGCACGAATCAATTGGGCATGGACACGGATCTCGTGTCCTTCTTGCACCAGCGACCCTTCCACAATCGCCTCGACTCCGAGGATCCTGGCAATCTCTGGCACTGAAAGCTGGGTGTTCTTGAAGTGCATCGTCGAAGTGCGCGATATAACCCGCAATCCGTGAATTCTGGAAAGTCGTCCGATGAGCTCCTCGGTCATTCCCTCGGCGATGTAGTCCTGCGACGGATCGCCACTCAAGTTCTGCAGGGGAAGCACTGCCAGAGAGCGAATCTTCGCCGGGCTCGCATCCTTTGCCCGCATCCGCGTTGCGAAGTAGGCAAGTGCAACGATGGCAGCAAGTACCACCACTGAGGAGCCGACAATCAGCCAGCGATGTCCGCGCGGTACCGTCGTTTGCCGGCCACCCGCAACGGCAGCTTCCAAGCCGAGCCCTTGTTCTTCTTCAGAGCGGAGTTTGCGGCTTTGCCGCCACGCGTCGAGCTCGGAACTCAAGGCATAGACGGACCCTCGCTTGTGGTGCAGGTGGCGGTGGACCGGCATTCCCTCCTGCCTCTCCCAGCGCTGGACGGTCGTCACGTCACGGCCCAGGTAGGTGGCAATCTCCTTCCAGGAATCAAGGCGATTCTCGGACGGGGCCTCGGACAGCGTTTTGTTGGGGAATGGTTCGCGCATTCGCCCTCCTGTAAGCGGCCGGGGGACAACCGCCACGATTGTAATGCCCGGGATGAGAACTGCAAAACACGGCATTTGGCGGCAGATGGGCCGTTCCGTTTATTGCTGTTTGCTTAATGTCCTCAAGCTCATCCAGTCTGTGCACGGCGTCTCGAGCTCGCCGCGATGCAACTGTGCCAGCCAACGATGCTGGACTCGGGTGGACGCCTTGAGCGCGGCGCGATGATTCGCTGAACAAGATCAATGGTCCCAAATCAATGTTCCTAAAATCTCTGGAGGCAACTATGCACAGCAAAACTTTCTTCTGGTTAGTAGGGGCGTGGGCTCTCGCACTCGCGCTGGGCACAAGTGCAGCGGCGCAAGATTGGCCAGCCAGGCACTACCGTGGCGTGATCAATGACTATCCATTATCAGCCAACCCAACAGCCGGTCCGTGGGAACTTCGCGGCCCATGGTCTCTGACCCTGCAGCCGGCCGGCAAGGCAGATTTTTCGGCAGCTCTGACGATGGAGTTCTCCGATTTAGGATCCGGCACCGGGTACAGCACCGACTCCCGACACCAGCACACGCACCACATAACGATGAAGGGCGCGACCCTGGTTTGGAACCCGCCTCAAACCGACTGCCCAACCGGCATCACTCCCTTCCCAACCTACACCTGGGTTGTGGAGGTGAACGGAATGGCGGACGTAGCGGGAAATGGAGGATCTCCCTTTACCGGGCCAGTACCGCTACAGGTCTGCCTCGGCGGCGGCCCGAACCTCGAGATTTCGAACATCACGCTGGTGTTTACGAATCTCTCGAGTGGCAGCCCATCCCAGGCAACAAATCACTTCGGACAGCAGGCGATCCACGGCGTCGTACGGCTTCCCAGGGACCCTGAATAGGGCGACAAAAGGCTAGGGACTGAAGTGGATGGGCGGCCACGGGCCGCAGCGGTGAAGTATCGCGCCTCGAATGGAGCAGACAAAGGCGATGCAGGTGATACGCTGCAGATAGATGAACGCGAACAAAAAGAGAGGAGAGCACTATGATTTCCAAAACGTCTCGCATCGCTCTAACGATTGTTCTTGCCGCCTTTGCGCTCAGCTCCGCTGCCTGGGCAACTTGTTCAAACGCCTCGCTGAGTGGCACCTATGGGTTTCTGCACGATGGCACAGATAGCAACGGCACCCCTGCGACCGCCGCCGTAAGCCAGGTCACATTTGACTCAACCACAGGCACGTTTACCGGAGAGACCACAGCATCCCATGGCGGCGTGATTGCCACCGAGCCTCTCACCGGAACGTACACAGTCGCCTCGAACTGCACTGGCACGGGTACACCGGCGGGAGGCGCCCCCTTCTCCATTGTGGTTACGCCAACAGGATTTCTGGCCCTTCACCTTCTTTCGGAGGGATTCGCCGTGAAGCAGGGCTCCCCGAACTGCACCAATGCCGGAGTTAAGGGTAGTTTTGGGTTTGAAGCTACCGGTGCCTTCCTCGCAGGGGCGCCTGCCATAGGAGCGGTGGCCTTCATCGGCGACTTGAAGCTAACGGTCAACCCTTCTGGGGATGGAGTGATCAGTGGACACGTAGCGAGTAGCGAGGATGGCACGTTTCTAACGCTCGAAGAGGAGCCCCTCACCGGTTATTACAGGGTCGGCACGGACTGCAGGGGCACGGTGACCATAACGCCGAAGGGGCTCTCCGAAATGCACTTCAGCTTCGTGGTTGTGGACTGCGGGAGGGAACTGCTAGCCATTGAGACGGACGCGGACACGGTTGTCAGCGGTACCCTGCAGCGTTAGTTCCAGCGAAATGTCGCCGGCTGCAGTGTCTCCGATTCCGTCCGAGCCTCAAGTCATCTAGCCCACTCGATGACCTACAGCGCGACCGTCGGCCTTGCTACAAAGAGGCTTCGTTTCCGCCAATGTTTATGTGGGGCTGAGACGGCACTTCCGGCATCCTTGGGATCGGATTATCCTGTCCCCGCAATGAGCTTAACCTTCCGACGGGTGCGCGCAGCGGACCTAGCCGCCCCCCCTTGACAAACCTGCACTCATATCCCTATAATTAGCACTCGATAGGCGAGACTGCTAACAGCACTCCCTAACCCTTAACATTTCATAGGCTTACAGAACGTCAACCGTACTATCCAACCTTGAAAGGAGTTGCAACCATGGCTAAATTCAGCCCACTACACGACCGCATTCTGGTAAAGCGCGTGGAAGAAGCGTCCACCACCCGAGGCGGCATCATTATCCCCGACAGCGCCAAAGATAAGCCGCAAGAAGGCGAAGTCATTTCCACCGGCAAGGGACGCACCAACGATGAAGGCAAGACCTTCCCTCTCGCCGTTAAAGAGGGCGACCGCATCCTGTTCGGCAAGTATTCCGGCACCGAGATCAAGATCGATGGCGAAGACTACATCATCATGAAAGAAGACGAAGTCCTCGGCATCCTCACCGGCGCCGCCAGCTCGGCTAAAAAAGAACTAGCCGGCTCCCGTAAGTAGTTAAGGTTTGTCATCCTAAGCGCGCCATACGCGTTGTCATCCTGAGCGCGCACTTTGCGCGAAGGATCTCAATCTAATCCGCACTCTCAGTTCATGGGTTTTGACTGAGAACTGAGAACCGAGAACTGAGAACTTATCTAAGGAGAAAAGAAAATGGCAAAACAAATCGTACACGGCGAAGAGTCCCGCCAGGCAATCCTGCGCGGCGTCAATCTTCTAGCCGACGCAGTAAAAGTCACCCTCGGCCCCAAGGGCCGCAACGTGGTAATTGAAAAGAAATTCGGTTCGCCCACCATCACCAAAGACGGCGTAACCGTAGCCAAAGAAATCGAACTCAAGGACGGCCTCGAAAACATGGGCGCCCAGATGGTTCGCGAAGTAGCCAGCAAAACCTCCGACGTAGCCGGGGACGGCACCACCACCGCCACAGTCCTGGCCCAGGCAATCTACCGCGAAGGCGTAAAGACGGTAGCGGCCGGTGCTAACCCAATGGCCATGAAGCGCGGCATCGAGAAAGCCGTCTCTCTAGTCTGCGGTCAGTTCGACAAGAAAACCGGCGAGCGCGGCAAAGGCGAACTCGACAAGTTCTCCAAGCCTGTCTCCGGCGAAATGATCGCTCAAGTCGGCACAATTTCGGCGAACAACGATGAAACTATTGGGCACATTATTGCTGAGGCTATGAAGAAAGTTGGCAAGGATGGTGTCATCACCGTTGAAGAGTCGAAGACGCTTGAGACCCAGCTCGAAGTGGTCGAAGGCATGCAGTTCGACCGCGGCTACCTGTCTCCTTACTTCGTTACTGATCCGGAGCGGATGGAAGTTGCTCTGGAGAATGCCTACATTCTGATCAACGAGAAGAAGATCAGCTCCATGAAGGATCTTCTCCCGCTGCTCGAGCAGATTGCCAAGAGCGGCAAGCCGCTGCTCATCATCGCTGAGGACGTTGAGGGCGAGGCACTCGCTACGCTCGTCGTCAACAAGCTGCGTGGAACGCTGCAAGTCGCGGCCGTCAAGGCTCCCGGCTTCGGCGATCGCCGCAAGGCAATGCTGCAGGATATCGCCATCCTCACCGGCGGCAAGGCCATCACCGAAGACCTGGGAATCAAGCTCGAGAACGTGCAGATCAGCGATCTCGGCCAGGTCAAGAAGCTCACCATCGACAAGGACAACACTACCTTGGTCGAAGGCAAGGGCAAGCACTCGGAGATCGAAGGCCGCGTAAAGGAAATTCGCAGCCAGATCGACAAGACCACCAGCGACTACGACCGCGAGAAGTTGCAGGAGCGGTTGGCCAAGCTGGTCGGTGGCGTAGCCGTCATCAAAGTCGGTGCCGCGACCGAGACCGAAATGAAAGAGAAGAAAGCCCGCGTTGAAGACGCCATGCATGCAACTCGCGCAGCCGTGGAAGAAGGCATTGTCCCCGGCGGTGGAGTGGCACTGGCGCGTTGCGTCGCGGCTCTCGACAAGCTGAAGCTCGAAGGGGATGAGCAGATCGGTGTCAACATCGTGAAGCGCGCCCTGCAAGAGCCGATGCGTCAGATCGTCGAGAACGCCGGCGAAGAAGGCGCAGTCGTCCTCGGCAAGGTGCTCGACAACAAGGACAGCAACTACGGCTTCAACGCCCTGACCAACGAGTATGAGGACCTGGTCAAGGCAGGCGTGCTCGATCCCACGAAGGTAGTGCGCACCGCACTCACCAACGCGGGTTCGATTGCATCGTTGATGCTCACCACCGAAGCCCTGGTCGCGGAGATTCCGGAAAAGAAGGAAGCTCCGATGGGCGGCGGCGGACACGGCGGCGGCGGCATGGAAGGCATGTACTAAAGGCAGTGGCCAGTTGCCAGTGGTCAGTAAGGTCAAAGGCCCCGCTCTCGCGAGTGGGGCCTTTTTTTTGCTTCCTCGTTGTTTCCCGAAATTGGAAATTCACAGGTGGCAATGTTCATTGGTCACAGTAAGGCGAAGGCGTGGTGTGGAATGATTCTGGAGCAAGTCGTGGGTTCGAACGTGATTGGTGCGAAGCAGGTTCTGATGGTTGGGCACGACGCGCGGTGGCCCCGTAGCTCAGCCTGGATAGAGCACTAGGTTCGCACCTTAGAGGTCGTGAGTTCGAGTCTCACCGGGGCCACACCTAAGTTTTGTTGTAAGGCGCGTTGCATCTTGACATCTTTGGACGCGAGCGCGAGAATTTAATTGTAAGGTGCGAACCTGGTCGACTTCGACAGGCTGAGTTTAGGGCGGCCGCAGTGGCCGCCCTTTCTGTTTGTCGGAGTTCGATTCCCTTACCCTCCTCGGGTCACTTGTACCGAAGGTTCTTGACTACGGACTGGATTGGCTTATCATAGAAATTGATTGGCGATCGGCGTTTAGTATCTGCGAGCCCCGAGCAAACGCTCGGGGCTTTGGCTTTTTGGCGAGGAGTTGAATGAGTTTTTCGGCATCGGCGGCAGATGAACGTGTGCTGGGCGTGGGTGGGCCGGCCCCAAAGAATTTGATTGTAAGGTGCGCACCTGGTCTGCTTCGAACTAGGCTGAGTTTAGGGCGGCCGCGCAGGCCGCCCTTTCTTGTTTGTCGGAGGGAAACGTCCCGTCTGCCCCCGGTTCCCCGAATGTATGCACCGAATTCGCCGTATCCTGTTGCGGCAGCGCCGTCACCCGCCCTTGCAAAAAACGCAAGGACGGGGCACCCTCTGTTGTGGTGCTATCTGCGGCCAAGCTAGAAGGCTCGGCCACCCGCCAAGGTCGAATCGATGGTTGGTGGAACGACGAGGTTCCGCCGAAGAGTGATTCAACGTGAGATTTCCAGAGTCTTGGTCCTCAACCCTCTCTGGCAAAAAAGGCGATGCTTTCGCACCGCCCAGGATAACTTTGTCCTTGACACCGCCTTCGTTCTTATCGAGGGGCACCCGGGGGGTTTGGGTTAGTCTTTGAGTTAGTCGATGTTCGATAAGATAACGATCAGCCGCAAAGGCAGAAGTTTGGAAGAGCCTGTTGACTTGGGTTTCCTCGCGGAATGTTTGGTCTTCTATCGCCGCGTCACGGTCATTGCCGATTCAGGGACCTTCAAGTTTCTCGTGCGCACGTGCGGGCCGGATGCCCTTCTGGAACTGATGGAAATGGGCGCGCTCGAGATCCTCTACTTTGATAATGGGACGGCGGTCGTTACAGTTCAGCTCTCAGATGGAGGGGATTGTAACGATTATGGAAACTATACGGCGTTACCAACATCGATTTTTCTGCGGCAAACGTCGAATACCACAAAACCGTGCCCCCTTCCCACAGTTCCCTTTCAACGGCGTACATCCTAGCGCACATAGCAGATACGCGGCGGGATGTTAGAGTTGCATCCACTGCCGAGACAGACATTTCTCTTTCGGAGGCTCAGTCTCTCGTATGTGCCTGTAAGTTCGCGGAGATTGTCGCTGCTTCTAATTCGAAGATTGCCGCTATAGATTCGTTCCAGGAACGGATCTTGGACGAACTACCAGATATTGCGGGAGCCGTAAATTCGGGCCGCCGCAGTTTCCCCGAGATTGTGCCTGTGGTTCGCGCCGCCGGGAAATTCAAAGACTGGCTGGAGAAGACTGAAGACGCCACCGCTGTAATGAGCGATTACGCGAAAGAGGTCTCAAGGCTGGACTGGGCCGATAAGTTGCCGGCAAAGTCAAGCCGCTGCTTGATCATGTGCGCACTCGGAGTCGCTACTGGTGCTTTCAGCCCCATCGCGGGGGCGGCATTGGCGACAGGCCTGAACGCCGCTGACTATTTCCTGCTCGACAAACTGCTGAAAGGATGGAAACCGAACCAGTTTGTTGAGGGACCCCTGAAGAAATTCCTCAAAATCTGATGGGCCGACTACCTCACCTTTCGTGGTTGTCGAAAGGTGGGAGTCGGTGCTGCGGGCGGTATGAGGGTTGGCCGTTCCCTTGGCCACGTTTCGGTGGCGGTGCGGTGCGCTCGGGTGTCCCTCCGGGACGCGGTTGGGGTTTGGTGTTGCGCGTTCCCGCCAGTGAACTGGCGGGCTATTTTCATTGGTCCATCCGGGACCCCGTGGCGGCCCGATGGGCCTGGGCCGCTGGACAGCCGAGGGCGGCTGTCCCCACATTGCGTTTAGGTACCTCGGCGGCTAAAGCCGGCGGATTCTGAGGTGCTTCTTTTGCGCAGGCCTGGAAGGCCTGCTCCACCCTCTCGCCTTTTGTCGCGGCGCTGAAGCGCTGCTCTTCCACGGTATCGCCGGGGTCTCGTCGTGCGTGCGACGTGCAAGATCAAGATCAACGTCAAAGGCAGCGGACGGGGGCGTCCGCTCTACACAGCCGGGCTTACTCTGAGGTGGTTCTTTCACGCGGGCCTGGAAGGCCTGCTCCACCCTCTTGCCTTTTAACGCGGCGCTGAAGCGCCGCTCTTCCACGGTGCTACACGCGTTCTGCTCGTCCCCCCGCAGAGTCAAGATCAAGGTCAAAGGCGTCGGACAGGAGTGTCCGACCTACACTAGCAATTCAGGGTCCGCGAAGATTCCCACAGGTTTATCTTTTTTGATGGTCAGATGACCTTGCTTCCCGTTTTGGGATGGGGATACTGGAATAGGGCGGGGTGCCGGCCATCTGGTGGTGGCGGCGAAACCAAGGTCCCTCACTTCGTTCGGGATGACAAACAGAGAGGGTGGTGGTTATGGCGGTGTTGATCGGGGATTTGATGGCTTCGGCGGATGAGGGGTGTGGGCCGGGGTGGGAGGCGGGAAATCCTTCGAAGAAATCGCTTCGCACTGGGGGGAAGCTTCCGCCTAAGCGGATGGGGGAGCTTTCGGAGCTGGATTTTTTGCGGAAGGCTATGGGGATGGGGATGATCGTTTCGAAGCCCTGGGGAGACAGTTATCGATATGACTTTGTTTGCGATGCGGGCGGGCGGTTGTGGAGGGCGCAGGTGCGGTCGACGGAGAATCGGTTTGGCGCTCGGGGGTATCAGGTGCATGCTTCGGTTTATGTGGGGAGGAAGATTGTTGGCTTGACGGAGAAAGATATTGATGTGCTGATTGGGTACATTGTGTCGCGGGATATCTGGTATGTGGTGCCGGTGCGGGCGTTTATGCCGCGGAAGAATTTGTGGTTCTATCCGGATGGGAGCAAGAAGGGAGCTATGTTTGAGAAGTGGCGGGAGGCGTGGTGGGTGATGATGGGGAGGAAGTGGCGGGCGAAGAAGTGAGTGAGGGTTGGCTTTAGGAGCGCGCCTCAGCGGCTGAAGCCGCGCTCCTATGAAAGCGCTTTACGCGGCGCTGAAGCGCCGCTCTTCCACGGTACTGCGCGCGTTCTGCTCGCCCTCCGCGGAGTCAAGGGGGCGCGGCTCGGCTGCGCTTTGCGTTTCTGATCGAAATCCACCAGCCACTGGCCGAAATCAACCACTGTAAGTCAATCAAAAGAACGGAACTATCCGCGATCCCCGGGGTTGAAGCTGATAGCAGGAATTCTGGGGGTCATTTATGAAAAGCAAAGTTTATAGGACGCTTCTTAGCGCTGTGGTAGCAAGCGCGATGGCGCTGGGCACCGGCAGTGCGTTGAGGGCACAGGATGCGTCGATGGACAAACCCTCGCCGGCTGCGAGCGCTCCGCTGGCTCAAGGGCAGTCGAGCGGGCAGACCGCGGCACAGGATGTTGCGCCTCCGCCGGCACAGGATCCAGGTGCGCCTCAAGGACAATATTCCCCACCTCAAGCTCAGGCGCCGCCGCCCGGCCCGGGCCTGGCTCCGAATCAGCGGCAATATTCGCCGCTCTCGGCCGAGCAGTTGCAGCAGTTGGTCGCGCCGATCGCGCTGTATCCGGACGCGCTGGTGGCGCAGGTTCTCGCCGCCTCGGCCTATCCCACGCAGATTGTCGAGGCTGATCGCTTTCTCAAGGAGAACCCTGACCTCAAGGGACAGGATCTGGGCGCGCAAGTCGACCGCCAGGATTGGGATCCTAGCGTGAAAGCGCTTTGCCAGTTCCCTTCCGTGATGGCCAATCTGGATCGGGATTTGTCGTGGACCCAGGAGTTGGGCGACGCCAATTACAACCAGTCATCCGACGTGATGCAGGCCATTCAAATCATGCGTCACAAAGCGCAGGATGCGGGCAACTTGCGGACCACCCCGCAGCAGCGGGTTTACGACCAGGACGACCAGGTTCAGATTGAGCCGGCTGATCCCGACGTCGTCTATGTGCCGCAATACAATCCTTCGTATGTTTACGGATATCCCGTGGGCTTGTGGCCGGGATTTTATCCGTGGTGGGGATTCGGTGGTCCCTACATTTCATTCGGGTTCGGATTTCCCATCGCACCGTTCTTTGGCTTCGGCTGGGGATGGCACGGCTGGGGCATCGGCTGGGGCTTCCACGGTGGAGTGTTCTTTGGTGGCCATCCTTACGCGTTCCACAGCCGCGGATTCTATAGCCGCAATGCTTATTTCCACGGCAACTCTCGCGGCTACTCGTCTTACGGACGAAGCGGTTATGGGGCGCGGGGATTCGCCGGCCGCGACGGCCGTGGGTTCTCCGGTTCCGCAAACCGAGGCTTCGCCAGACCTGGCGGCGAGCGAGGCTTCACGGGCAATAGAGGGTTCGCGGGAAACCGAGGCGCCGTGGGCAATAACAGAGGCTTCGCCGGCAGCGGTAACCGGGGCTTCGCAGGCCGCGGCCCGGAAGTAGCGCACAACGGCGGGCACAACGGCGGGGGGTTCCGCGGAAACAACCACGTCGGCAACGCCCGTGGATCTGCGCCGCGCGGGGGATCCAGATCCAACGGCGGTCACAGTGCCGGCGGCCACAGCAGCGGCGGCGGACACAGTAGCGGCGGCGGACACAGCAGTGGCGGCGGACACAGTGGCGGCGGACACGGTCACGGTCGTTAAGCATCCGTCAGCAAATAATAAAGACCCCGCTCGCAAGAGCGGGGCCTTTTCGTTTGCTTCCCTCGGTGGGGAGAAGCTCTCAAATTCAAATCTAGCGATGCTCCGCCTTGATTGCAGCGCTGAAGCGCTGCGCCACCCAAAATCCCAACTGGCGGCGCGGCTGAAAAGCCGCGCCCTTTCAAATCAAAATCAAGATCAAAGTCAAAGACGTCGGACAGGAGGTAGTGTCCTAATTACGCAAATTAGGACACTACCGGACAGGAGTGTCCGACCTGCACTACTTCACGCCTTTGTCCGGATTCCACGAGCCCTGCATCTTGCGCACGTAGACGATCTGGCCGACGTGGTAGGCGTTGTGGGTGCAGATATTGGCGATGGTGGGTGCCAACACGGCCAGCTTTTGGTCGTCGGCGGATTCGACTAGTTTCTCGAGGTCGGTCATTACCTGGTCGAGCTGCTTGACGGTGTCACTCCATTGTTTAGCGTCGAATTTTTCGAAGGTCTGTTCATTGTCGCCGGCGAACTTGTCGTTCGTCCCGCCCTGGAACTTGATCAGGCTGCGGCGATTCCAGAACAGCAGGTGATAGGTGAGCTGTCCGGCGGAATGGCCTCCGGCGGGAGGCTGCCAGCTGGCTTGCTCGGCGGTGAGTCCGTCGACCGCTACGCTGATGGGCACAAACCATTCTGCCTGATTATGAGTGGTCTGCAATTCGTGCAGCAGCAGGCTGCGCAGGGTCGCAGGCTGCTTTTGATTTTGCGCGTGGCATGGCAGCGAAAACATCAGAACCAGAACCGAACCTGCGATGGCGATTGCATGCTTCATGGTGGCTCCTGAGCTTTGTGGGAAGATGGCTGTCGGAAATAGACGCCCTGGACGCGTCTTTGTTAGCAATGACAAATCTTGCGGCTTTCATCATCTTCCACAACACGGTTGTGACGTCTAACCTTGTCTCGCACACCGAATGCGCCCATCATAGTCGAGGCGGAGGCGGTAGATGAGCCGGGACACCATAGGCGATAACTCGTTTGAACGCAAGATTTTGCCCGTATGTGATTGTGCCCCTAGGATCTCTTCACAATTTGCCGCTAAGCTGATGATTCCAATAGATCAGGGGGAGGGGGGTATACCCCTCAAAAGCGTTCTAGCGTAGCCGAAACCACTCCCGATACTTTCTCTGTCGAAAGTATTTTTCGCGGGGAAATCCACAAGCGGTCGGCACGCGGGAATCAGAGTGCGGTGACGAATCTGGGACCGGAATAAGACCGGAATAAAGCGGCAGCTTGTGGAATCTAGGGTATGATCAAGACATGCCCTTACTCCTGGAACACCTTACCAGCCTTCGTCAGGAAATTACGGATTTACGGAACATGAACGCTCGTACTGCTAACCGGACGGCGGATAGCCAGATCGACCAATCGGCGGTGGAAATGCGCGCCAACCGGTTGCTCGAGATCAAGAAAGAATTGTCGCAGATGCTGAACCGGCCTGAGGATCCCAGAGTATGGTGGGAAAAGGGCGGGCGGCGGAATCGCGTCGCGTAGCGGCAGGTAGCAAAGAGTTTCTGATGCCTTCATTGGACTTGGTCCGATGAGGGCTTTTGTTTTCTTGCGCGCAGCGAGAGACCTCGAGCTGTAAGCAAATTACACAGGTCCTTCGCGCAAAGAACGCGCTCAGGATGACAAATCGGAAGTGAGCGCTTGCGCGGCGGAGGCTAGCGCGGCGGCGATTCCTTCTGATTTCGGCGCGCCGCCTTGGGCGAGATCTTTGCTGCCGCCCCCGCGTCCGCCGAGCTTGGCCATGGCTTCTTTCAGCAGCGCGCCCATGTCGTGAGGCTGCCCTGCGGACTGCGCGAAGACCAGCGCGGGTTGCGGAGATTCAGTCGCGAGCAGCGCGATCGCGGGTGCTTGCCGTGTCAGTTTCTGGGCCAGCAGCTTGAGGAAGTTGAGGTCGCGGTTGGAGAACGTGCGCACCACCAGCTTGCGGCCTTGGGCTTCGGGAGTCTCCGCTAGTAGACTTGCGGCTTGAGCCGCGGCTAGTTCGTCCTGCGATTGCTCGATCTGCTTGCGCAGTGACTTGATTTCATCCAGAGACTTGCGGACTTGCTGCGGCGCGTCGTAGATGCCAGCGGAAAACAGCGCGGCGGTCTCGGTGAGCGTGGAGAAGTCGCGGCGCGCCGTCGCGACGGCGCGCTGGCCGGCAACGAATTCGACGCGATAGCCCTGGCGAACTTTCTCGGTCTTGCGCAGTAAGATGCCGCCGATCTGTCCCGTGCGGCTCACGTGCGTGCCGCCGCAAGCGGTGACGTCCCAGTCGCGGATATCGATCAAGCGCAGCTGGTCACGCTCGGCGGGAGGAAGTTTTCGCAGGCCGAGCTTCTCGGCTTCATCTCGCGTCACGTAGCGCACATCCACGGCACGATCCTCGATCATGATTTCGTTTGCCCGGCGCTCGGCGGATTCCACTTGATCTTTGCTGAGCGAGGCTGTGTCCAGATCGATGGAGCAATAGTCGTCGGCCATGTGGAATGAGACGGTCGCCATGCCGAAGAGGCGCACGAAGGCGGACGAGAGCACGTGCTGCGCGGAGTGTTGCTGCATGTGGTCGCGGCGGCGGGCGGCGTCGATCTCGCCGCGAACGCGGGTTCCGGGCTGCACCTTTTTTAGCAGAGCGTCTTTCAGCGGCGCGTCGAGGTAGTGAACGATGTGGCCATCTTCCGTGTCGGCGACTTCGGTGACGCGGAACCTCGCCTCGGAAAAGCTGGCATCGGAAAATCTGGCATCAGCAGGGACGATCGTGCCGGTGTCGTGGATCTGGCCGCCGCTGGTGGGGTAGAACGCCGTCCGGTCGAGAGTGAGCGCTGGGCGCGGCGTCTCGATCACCGAGCGGACTTCGGCGTCGAAGTTGTAGAGAAAGGAGTCTTGATAATAGAGGCGCTCAGTCATGCTTTCTTCAGAATAGGCATGGAAGCGATGGTTATCAAGTCGTTGCGTTGGGCAATTTCCGAGCCCTTGGGTTTTAGGTTTCGATGTTATCTTTGTGTCGTCACGCTTGACTCGTTGCGCTTGAGTCGTTGCACTGACCGTCTCTCCCGAATATGGACGTTCTGCAGAAACTGTTTGAGCAGCGTTTTCACGCGCCGGCCGCGCAGATACAGCCGCTTCAGGGCCAGCTCGGCGGCTCGGGACGGAATATTATCCGGCTTTCCGCCGGGCAACAAAGCGCGATCGGGATTCTGTACAACGTGCGCGAAGAAAACATCGCCTTCCTGGAGTTCTCCAAGCATTTTCGCAAACACGGCCTGCCCGTGCCGGAAGTCTACGCGGAAGATTTGAATCAGGGCGCTTATCTTGAAGAGGACCTGGGCGACACGACGCTCTTCGAGTTTCTCTCGAAGCATCGGACGGGCGAAAGCATCGCTCCCGATGTAGTGGAAGCCTATCGCAAAGTTGTGGCCGTGTTGCCGCGTTTCCAGATCGAAGCTGGGCGGGATCTGAATTACAAGGTGTGCTATCCGCGGGGCAGTTTCGACCGCCAATCCATCTTCTGGGATCTGAATTACTTTAAATATTACTTTCTCCGGCTGGCCGGCATTCCTTTCAACGAGCAGGCACTGGAAGACGACTTCGATAGCTTGACCAATTTTCTCTTAAGCGCGAATTGCGATTACTTTCTGTACCGCGACTTTCAATCGCGAAACATTATGCTGAAGGGCGGGCAGCCGTTTTTTCTGGATTATCAAGGCGGACGCAAAGGTGCGCTCCAATATGACATCGCTTCCCTTCTGTACGATGCCAAGGCCGATCTGCCTCCTGAACTTCGCCAGCAATTGCTCGACCTTTATATCGACCAGCTTGGCGGCTTCATCGACGTAAGCCGCGAAGCGTTTCTGCATCATTACTACGCTTACGTCTACGTCCGCATCGTGCAGGCGCTGGGGGCTTATGGATTTCGGGGTTTCTACGAGCGCAAGGCTCACTTTCTGCAGAGTGTGCCTTATGCGCTGAAGAACCTGCGCTGGCTGCTGCATAACGTGAAGCTGCCGATCGCGCTGCCCACGCTGATGGAGGCCTTCAACCGCATGCTGGCTTCGGAGAAACTGCAGGGCCTGGCCTCGGAGGCGGACAATCTTACGGTGCGGATTTTTAGCTTTTCTTTTCATCGAGGCTGGCCGAAAGATGAGAGTGGAAACGGCGGCGGGTTCGTTTTCGATGGCCGCAGCCTGCCGAACCCCGGTCGCGAAGATCGCTTCAAGGCGCTCACAGGCAGGGACGCCCCGGTGATCGACTATCTCAACCAGCAGGAGAGCGTGCATCAGTTTCTGGCCAGCGTGCTGTCGCTGGTGGATTCCAGCGTGAACAATTATCAGCAACGCGGCTTCAAACACCTGATGGTGTCGTTCGGCTGCACCGGAGGGCAGCATCGTTCCGTCTACCTGGCGGAACAACTGGCGAAGCATTTGCGCGGGCGCAATGGGGTCGATGTAGTGGTAAGGCATCGCGAACTGGAGACGCCGGCGCAATGAAGGCGATGATTCTGGCTGCGGGCCTGGGCACGCGCTTGCGGCCGCTCACGGACGATCGTCCTAAGGCGCTGGTAGAAGTTGCGGGGCGGACTTTGCTCGAGATTACGCTTTCGCGCTTGCGTACCTTCGACGTCCGCGAAGTGATCATCAATGTCCATCACTTTGCCGACATGGTGGTCGATTATCTGAAAGCCAACGACAACTTCGGCATGCGCATTGAAATCTCGCGCGAGGAGGTCTTGCTGGACACTGGTGGGGGTTTGAAGAAGGCTGCTCAGTTTTTTCTTGAGAACTCTAGTGGTTTGGATGAGCCCTTCGTTGTGCACAATGTCGATGTGATCAGCGCGATTGATCTGGGGCGCATGGCGCAGTTTCATCGCGAACATGGGGCTCTGGCAACGCTGGCCGTGCAAGAGCGCGAGACTTCCCGATATCTTCTTTTCGATGGGCAACTTCTGTGCGGGCGACGCGCGGGCCGCGATCAAAAGCCTGAACTCGTGAGACGTGCCGACCAGGTACAGGTACTGGCCTTTTCCGGCATCCACGTTGTCTCACCTCGTCTTTTTGCAATGATGACGGAGGAAGGCGCTTTCTCCATCATCGCTTCATATCTGCGTCTCGCAGCTCAAGGGGAAAAGATCCTCGCCTTTCGCGCCGATGAATATTATTGGCGCGACCTGGGCCGCCCGGAGAATGTGGCGCAAGCGGCTCAGGATTTGAAGAACAAAATTACTTTTTGACGAAGGAATCGACCCTCACTGAGAATTGGCCGATGCGGGGTCAATGAGTTCTATAAAAAGGGATGTCAAGAAAAAAGTTCTGCCTCGACCGGAGGCGCGATTTGTTTCTCGAGATCCAGCCCACTGAAGTTTCGCTTCTCTGGAGAAGCTTGGCTGATTGCC
>JBAPPL010000021.1:0-195071 GCA_049280095.1 Candidatus Sulfotelmatobacter sp.
CGTGAAAGACGTAACGGTGTTTGAAACCGACACCACCACGGCGAAATACAGCGAGTAGCAGCAGCCAGCTGCCGCATCAATGGTAATTACCGAAATCTATAAATCGTTACAGGGAGAATCGACTCACGCCGGCCTGCGCTGCGTCTTCGTGCGGCTCACAGGTTGTAATCTGCGCTGCTCCTGGTGCGACAGCGAGTACACCTTCCAGGGCGGACACAAGATGACTTCCGAAGAAGTCTGCGACGAGGTGAAGCGTCTCAGCTCCACCGGTGGCCTCGTCGAAATTACCGGGGGCGAGCCCATGCTGCAGGAGCGCGAAGTGCTGCAGCTAATCCGACAACTCCTGCAAGCCGGCTATCGCGTCCTGCTCGAGACCAGCGGCGAGCGCCCACTCGAGCGCGTACCCGCGGCAGTCATCAAAATCGTGGACGTAAAGTGTCCAAACTCGGGCGAGGCCGACACATTTCACCCAGAAAATCTCGAAGCCCTCACCCCGCACGATGAAGTCAAGTTCGTGCTGACCGGACGAGCGGATTACGAATTTGCCCGCGACTTCACTATTCGGCATCGTCTGGCGGAGCGCGTGAACGCAGTTCTGTTCTCTCCGGCTTTTCGCAAGGATGCGACCGGGGCGCGCGACAGTTCGCACTGTTTACTCGATCCCCAGGAATTAGCCGAGTGGATGCTCGCCGATGACGTCCCAGCCCGCCTGGGGTTGCAATTGCACAAATTCATCTGGGACCCGGCGGTAAAGGGAGTTTAAAGAAGTGCTGATTTCTGATTGTTGATTGCTGATTAAAACCTTGGCTGGCAGCATCCCTGCGGTGCCTTTCAATCAACAATTAGCAATCAACAATCAGCAATTGCCGCTCGACACATGACGCGTCCAACAAAATCCCGTGCAGTCGTTCTGCTCAGTGGAGGCATGGATTCCTGCGTGTGCGCGGCGCTGGCGGCTCGCGACCATGCCGCCGCCGCGTTGCACGTGAGCTACGGCCAGCGCACCGAAGAGCGCGAGCGCCAATCCTTCCTGGCAATTTGCCAGCACCTCAACATTCACGACCAACTGCTGGTGCGCAACGAAGCCCTGCGCGCCATCGGAGGTTCGGCGCTCACCGACGAAAGCATCGCCGTTCCCACCGGAGACCCAGCTGCTCACGCCTCTGGCCACGACATTCCGGTCACCTACGTCCCTTTTCGCAATGCCCATTTCCTGGCCGTCGCGGTAAGCTGGGCTGAGGTGCTGGGAGCGGAAAAGATCTATATCGGCGCCGTCGAACAAGACAGTTCCGGCTATCCCGACTGCCGTCTGGCGTACTATGAAGCGTTCAACCAGGTCATCCAGGCCGGGACGAAAGCAGGAACCATCGAAATCGTCACCCCGCTCATTCGCATGCGCAAAGCCGAAATTGTGCGCCTGGGCCTTGAACTGAGCGCGCCCTTCGATTTAACTTGGTCATGCTACAGCCGTCAGGATCGGGCCTGCGGCGTCTGTGACAGCTGCGTACTGCGGCTGCGGGCGTTTGCGGCTGCGGGAGCAGCCGATCCGATTCCGTATGCAGAAAGACAAATTGTCGAATTGTGATGGTTGATTGAAAAAAGGGAAGCATCTCACTTTGGTTTTTCAATCAACAATCAGAAATCGATAAATCAGCAATGTTTTGTGCCGGGAGGCCACGATGAAGAAGCATTTTGCCGTGTTCGCTTTTGTTCTCTTAATGCTGGGACTCTGTGCTTCCCCGGTCTTCGCCCAGTCCGGAACAGTTAAGGGCGTCTGCAAAGATGTTGATGGCAAGCCCATCGCGGATGCCGTCGTGGTCTACACCAACCTGGATAATGGCCAGAAATACACTCTCAAGACCAACAAGAAGGGCGAATATTTCTCTCTGGGCATTGCCGCCGGCAAGTACGACGTCATTCTGTATAGGACTGCCGATGACCTCAAAGCGAACAAAGCACTGTTTCCAGTCAAGGGATTTCCGGTCACGCTGGACGAAAACACTCTCGACTTCGATCTTCAGAAGGAACAGCAGAAGGCCGCCCAGGGCGCGGGACTGACTCCGGAACAACTCAAACAGAGGCAAGAGGCGGTTGAGAAAGCAAACAAGGAAAACAACACCATTAAGACTCTGAACGAGAAGATCGTCGCCGCCAACACCTCGATGAAAGCTGGAGACTACGACGCCGCCATCGCCACCTTAACTGAAGCCACGCAGATCGATGCCACGCGCGATGTAATCTGGGCCCAACTCGCTGACGCCTATCGCGGCTCTGCGCCCAAACAGACCGATCCCGCGGAGAAGTCAAAGCGCTATCAGGAATCCGTCGCCGACTACCAAAAGGCCATTGATCTCAAGCAGAAAGCCATGGAAACGAAAAAAGATGCCGACGATGCCAAAAAACTGGCGGCATATTACAACAACATGGCCGATGCTGCCGCCCGGTCGGGCAAGATCGACGACGCCGTGAAAGCCTATACCCAGGCGGCAACCCTGAATCCCGAAGGCGCCGCAGCCTATTACTTCAATATCGGCGCCGTGCTGACCAATGCTGGCAAGGTCGATGACGCCATCGCCGCTTTTGATAAATGCATCGCTGCCGATCCCAGTAAGGCAGACGCCTATTACCAGAAAGGCGTGAACATGATCGGCAAGGCCACGCTGCAAGGCGACAAGATGGTTGCGCCGCCGGGCACAGCTGAGGCTTTCAATAAATACCTTCAGCTTGCCCCCACCGGCCCCTACGCCGACGTAGCCAAGCAGATGCTGACCAGCATCGGCGCTCCTGTGGAAACCGGTTTCAAAGAAAAAAAGAAGGGCGCCAAAAACTAAGTTGTATGGATTCAGCTCAATAGGGCGGCCCCGCGGCCGCCTTTTTTCGTCGGCCAACCCGCGGCCGCAATCAGCATGGTCTTATCTGAGAACTGAGAACTGAGAACTGAGAACTGGTTACTAAAGGCATTGTCCTAACCGTCCTTACGTTTCGCCCGCGCGCGCGATAAAGTATAGGTAATAGGTCAACTTCGGTTGGCCCGGACTCCCGTCTGTGGTGTGTGCAATTCCCTAAGAATAAGCACAGATTTGTGCGAGGGGTGGAATTGGCAACACCTGGCATCGCGGCAATTGCGGTTTCTTTGGAGGGTTATTCCGGCAGCGGCAAAGTGGCCACGCCCGCCTTGCTGGGCGCGATGCTGCGCGCCGCCGAAAAGATCAGCGACCTCATCTTCTCTCCCGGACGCCCCCCGCAAGTGCAGGTCTACGGCCAACTCATCCCAGTACAGGTTTCGGGACTCTCAACGCTAACTCCTGATGACACCCGCCATCTCGCCGCCGATCTGATTGGCGACAATAAGCAGGCGATTACCACTCTGCGCGAACACGGATCATGCGACATTTCCTACGGCTTGCCCGGCGTCGCCCGGTTTCGCGTCAACATTTTCATCCAGCGCGGCAGTTGCGCCATCGTGATGCGCGTCATCCCCACCGCCATCCCTGACTTTGCTTCGCTTCGCCTGCCCGCACACCTGGCCGATGTGGCCAAGCTGCGTGATGGCATCGTCCTCGTCACCGGCCCAGCCGGATCAGGCAAATCTTCCACGCTAGCCGTGCTGCTTGACTGTATCAATCGCGAGAAGAATTACCACATCATCACCATTGAAGACCCCATCGAGTTCCTGCATAACCACAAAAGCTCCACCATTCATCAGCGTGAACTGCATAGCGACACCCCCAGCTTCGCTCACGCCCTGCGCTCGGCGCTGCGCCAGGCGCCCAAGGTAATTCTGGTGGGCGAGATGCGCGACCGCGAAACCATCGAGAGCGTCCTCGAAGCCGCCGAGACCGGCCACCTGGTTCTCTCCAGCCTCAACACCATGGACGCACCCAAAACTGTGGAGCGCATCGTCAGTTCGTTCTCGCCCGACGAACAGAAAAGCGCGCGCGAGCGTTTCGCCAAAAGCTTCCGCTACATCATCTGCCAGCGGCTCTTGCCCAAGGCCGACCGCAGCGGCCGCGTCCCAGTAGCCGAAATTCTGAAAGTGAATGCCCGCACCCGCGAGTGCATCGAAAAAGGCGATCGCGACGGCAAAACACTTCTCGACGCCATGAAGTCAGGCTCCTCCGAAGGCATGCAACACTTCGACGGCGAAATCGCCGAACTAGTCCGAGACCGCGTAGTCGACCTCGAAGTCGGCCTCTCCTACGCCAGCAACCCCACCGTCCTGGGCCAGGAACTAGCCAGATAACAATCTCCCCGCGGCTTGTCATCCTGAGCGGAGGAAGGACCCCACACCCGCCAGCGCCATCACCAGCATTGCGGGGAGTTCCCCCCTGATTCCCGCGCTGCAAAGCTCCGAATCAACGCGGCTTTAACCGCTGAGGGCCGCCGCTCTCCTTGTCCGAATGCAAATCATCCAGCATCCGCTATCATCTACCCATGGCAGCACCGCCAGCAGAATCCCTCGTCCTAACCTTTGAAGAAGCCCGCCGCGTGGTCGAAGACCATGCCTCGCAGCCGACCTCACGAACCAATGAAACCGTTTCCCTGCTCCAAGCCGCTGGCCGAGTCCTCGGCGAGCCCATCACTGCCGATCGCGACATCCCTCCCTTCCCACGCTCCACGCGCGATGGCTACGCCGTACGCGCAGCCGATCTGGCAACGCTTCCAGCCAAGCTGAAAGTGATGGGAGAAATCAAAGCGGGCCCCAGTCAGGTTCCATCCGCACTGAATCGAGGCGAAGCCTTCTCCATCATGACGGGTGCTCCGGTGCCGTCTGGCGCAGACGCCATGGTCATGGTCGAATACACATTGCAAAAAGGCGATCTCGTCGAAATCACGCGAGGCGTTTCCCCAGGCGAAAACATCGTCGCGCAGGGAGCCGAAGCCAAACGCGGCAGCCGCCTGCTCGATCGCGGCATCCGCCTCAACGAAGCCGCCATAGCACTCGCGGCGTCCGTGGGCAGATCACGACTGGAAGTCTTCGTTCGCCCGCGAGTGGCGATACTGACCACGGGCGATGAGATTGTGGCAGTCGATGCCGAACCAGGCCCCACGCAAATCCGAAACTCCAACACCTATTCGCTAGCAGTACAGATCCAGCAAGCCGGCGGCGAACCCGTGCTCTTGCCAATCGCTCCGGACGAACCCCGCCGCCTGCGCCAGTTGATGGAAGAAGGCCTGAAGTCCGACCTGCTGATCATGACCGGCGGCGTCTCCATGGGACGCTACGATCTGGTCGAACAGGTCCTGGCAGAAATGCAATCGGAGTTCTTCTTCACCGGAGCAAAAATCCAACCGGGGAAGCCGGTAGTATTCGGTCGCATCAGCAAGTGTGGCGCGGGCGCCCCCGCCCGCGAAGGGACTTCAGTCCCGACGCAGCACAAATACTTCTTCGGTCTACCCGGAAACCCAGTCTCGACCATGGTCACGTTCGAGCTGTTCGCCAGGCCCATACTCGAGGCGCTAGCAGGAATGCCCCCGCGTCCGCTCACCTTCCTGCACGCCCGCTTGAAGTCCGAAATCCGAGTCAAACCCGGACTGAAGCGCTTCCTGCCCGCGATTCTTTCCGGCCAATACGAAAAGGCCGAGGTCGAACTCGTTCCCTGGCAAGGATCAGGTGACGTCGCAGCCCAAGCCCGCTCCAATTGCTACGTAGTCATCCCGCCCGATCGCGAGCAAATCAAAGCAAGCGAGTGGATAGCAATCATGCCGCGGTAACTTTATGTCTCCACCGTTCTATTCCTTGTCATTCCGACGCGCGAGCGAAGCGAGACAGGAGGAATCCGTTTCTTGCCGCGAGCCTCGATCATCAAGGTTCGTGTCAGGGCATCGCTTCAGCGATGCCGTAACGCCTCCGAAATCAGAGCGGCTTTAGCCGCTGCGCCGCACTCGACTCAGGCCGTATCGATGTAAGATAGAACTTCTGCATGCCGAAGAAGCTCTCCCACTACGACGCCGCTGGCCGCGCCCGCATGGTCGATGTCTCGGGCAAAACCCCCACCAGGCGCGAGGCCGAGGCCAGCGCCTTCGTGCAAATCAAACCGGCCGTCTTGAAGGCGCTTCCCAAAAACCCCAAAGGCGATCCCCTCGAAGTAGCCCGCGTGGCCGGAATCATGGCCGCCAAGCGCACGTCCGAGCTAATCCCGATGTGCCACCCGCTCCCACTCACGCACGTTGCCGTCGACATAGGCCTGTGCGAGAATGGCGTCGCCATCACCACCAAAGTTGCAACGACCGCCGAAACCGGAGTGGAAATGGAAGCCCTCGTAGCGGCAAGTATTTCAGCGCTAACGATTTATGACATGCTGAAAGGGATGGATAAGGCAATCGAGATTCGCGAGATAGTGTTACAGCGCAAGACCGGAGGCAAGAGCGGAGATTACCTGCGCGCAAGCAAGTAGGAAATAGCGCGCCATCACAACCGATTCCATGGCAAACGAAGTAAAACTACTCCTAGTCGACGATAATCCCATGGTTCTGGGAATGCTGCAGCAGGCGCTCACTTCGTTCGCAAGCGTGGTGGCTGCTGGCGACGCGGCTGATGCCTTGCTCAAGGCGGTCGATGATCCTCCTGATCTGGTGGTCTGCGATTACCGCATGCCCGGCATGGATGGCCGCCAGCTGGTCGAGCGGCTGAAGAGCCGGCCGGCTACGGCAAATTTTTCCGCCATCCTGATGGCGAGCCGGGTTGACATTGATGAACGGCTTTCGCCGCAGGATGCCGCCGACGACTACCTGGCCAAGCCGTTCTTCCTGAAAGAAGCCACGCGCCGCATCAAGCGCACGGTCGACCGCATCGCGCTCGAGAAGATGGCGAAGACCGCGCCCTCTGACGGCGTGGTTCGCGGCAACCTCTCGCAGATGAACGTCATCGACCTGATGCAGTCGCTTGAAATGGGACGCAAGAGTTGCCAGCTCAAGCTCAACAACGAAGGCGACAAGTGTGAGGTGTTCTTTGTCGAGGGCCAGGTCAAGCATGCAACCTACGGAGCGTTGACCGGTGACGAGGCTGTCTTCAAAGTCTTGCGCTGGACCGGCGGCAACTTCGAACTCAACTTCGAAGGCAAGACCGATCAGGAAACCACCAAGCTCAACACCCAGGGCCTGCTGATGGAGGGTTTGCGCCTGCTCGACGAATCGCAGCGCGATGGCGGCGAGCCTGCCAGTTCCGAAGACAGCGGCGTCGGCGCGAGCGCTTCCACCAGCAGCAGCGGCTCTGGTACGAGCGGCAGCAGCGGCCGGCGGGAAGAGGAAGAAGATGTCCTCCTCGACAATTGAGGCTTCGTCGCACGGAAACCCCGGGCCGGTTGTGCTCACCGCCGCCGTGGTTACGGTCAGCGATTCCTGCTCCCGCGGTGAACGCGTGGATGTGTCGGGGCCAGCAGTCGTCGAGATCTTGAAGAAGCTTGGCTTTCGCGTGGTCGCGACGCAAATTGTTCAAGACGATTCCATGCAGATTCAAAACGCCCTCGTTCATCTCGCCTTGGAGGTCCGCTTCATCGTGACCACCGGCGGCACAGGGATTGCGCTGCGCGACGTCACGCCGGAAGCGACCGAAGCGATTTGCGATCGTCTGATCGATGGCGTGGGCGAGCGCATGCGTCTCGAAGGGGCAAAGAAAACTCCGTTCGCCGCGTTGAGCCGGGGAGTATGCGGCGTGCGGGAGAAAACTCTGATCCTGAATCTGCCCGGCAGCCCCAGTGGTGCTGTGGAATCCCTGGAAGCGGTCATGGACTTGATTCCTCACGCGCTGAATCTGCTGGACGGGAAGACGGAACACTCTTAGTCGAGGCTGAGCATGGCTTTTCCTATCCGAGTCTGCGCCGTCTGCTCAGAAGAGTTCGAGCTGAGGCCGGACAAGCCCGGCTTCGCCAACCGCTGTCCGGCTTGCAGTGCGCCTGAAAGCGCCGACCCTGCCACGAAGCGGACCACCGACGCCGACGAGCGCAAGACTTTGAAAGAAGCGAACGAAGCTCGTAGGCAAGCCATGCGCGATCTGCTCTACCGCAAAGACAGCTAGGCGGAAGCTGCTTGCGAGTGCGTCCCAAAACCTCGCGCAGTTCAGCCGGGTGAGGGATCTCCCATGGACAGCGCGTGCCGGTCGAGATCCTTCGCTCCGCCTGAAAAGCGGCTCCGCTCAGGATGACGCCGCCGAAAGAAATTCAAACTGAGCCAATATCCCGCTACGGCATCTCATAACAGCCGATGTCGATTTTCTTTTCTCTGACCCGGGGATGACCGTCGAGATCCTGATCGCCGACCATTGCCGATCCCAAATCCTCGCCGGCATTCCGCGCCGGAGAGTTCGGTCGCAGATGAAAGTCGTGCTTATCGACATCTACAAATTGCGGATCCGCAAATTGTGATTTCCCATCATTCCCGGTCGCCGCAACATACTCTTCAAAGCTCGCATAATCCTTTTTGTCGAACGACCATTTCACCGCCTTCGAGCCCGACGGAAAATAATAGACGTTGTGATCCATCGACACCGTCGGAGCGCCGCCGTCCATGCGCCCAGACTTGCTGGTCATAGCTATTCCATGCTCGCCGACATAAACGATGTTGTTCTTGAAGACATTGTTGCGCATGTAGAACTGCATCAGGAACTCGCCTTGCCCCGTCTTCCAGGTGTCATTCTTGTAGAGCGTGTTGTTCACGATGACTACGTCCTCGGTGGTGCCGCGCTTTTCGTCATAGCCTCCAATGCTGAATCCTGGGGCATGGCAGGAATAAATCAGATTGTTGCGCGCGATGATGTGGCTGGTGCTGCCCACGCGGTGTTCGCTGGCCAGCTCAATGCCGAAGTCCGCGTCGTGGATGACGTTGCGCTCGATCAGGATTCGAGTTCCGCCATCCACGTAGATGCCGTCGGAATCAGGGGTCTCGCCGTACGCTGGATTGCCTCTTGCAGTGATGCTATACACCAGGTTCTCGCTGACCACGCCGTCGCGCGCGCGGTCGACGGCCGGGTCGGGCGCGGTGTGTTCGAAGCCGATCACGTCAATTCCAATATTGTTGTTGTCGTGCACCGTGTTCTTGGTGATGCGGAACCCCGCGACATTGCCGTTCACTACCAGCGACTCGCTCGATCCCGTCTTGAGATGGTGCACCTCATTGCCGTCAATGACCAGATCGCTGATCGGAGTGGTCGCCGAGGTGCCGTAAACGGAAATCCCGAAGCCGTTGGCCCCGCTGCCCGGCCGCAACCGCCGCGGCGAGTTCTGCTCAATGTGATGCACGTCGTTATGCAGGATTTCGATATGCGATCCGCCTCCGAATACGCGGATTCCCCCCGGCACGCTGCCGTAGTCGCTGGTCCGGTAGTTGCGTATCTCAAGGCCCTCGATGCGCACATAGCTCACGTTAGTCAGCAGTACCATGCTGCTCTGGCCTGCCGGAGGCGTGAGGCAACCGCCGTCGAGAATCGCGTGTTCTCCCGGCTGGCTGCGAAACGTGATGAACCCCTGCTCCGCGTTCCCTGAGACCTTCACCGCCAACTGCTGGCAGTACGTACCCGCCCGCACATTAACCGTGTCTCCGGGCTTCGCAATGTCGGCCGCATGTTGAATCGTTCGCAGCGGCTTCTCCATCGTGCCGGGATTTGAATCGTCACCGTTGGTTGAGACGTAAAGAGAAAGATCAGAGTGAGCGTTAGCGGCGAAGCCAGCCCCTGCGAGCACCGAAAGCAGGAACCCATGGATGAGTAATCGATCGATAGAGCTCAAGTGATTCCCCCGGACTACAGATCAGTATTGTGCCACCCCGCAGCCTAAACGAAGTTCAGCGGGGATGTCATTTCCGAATCGGGGCGCAAAGGCTCTACTCTACGTGGCGGGCTTGCATCCACCCCTGCAGGATCAAGACTGCCGCCATCCGGTCTACGGCTTTGGCGCGCTTTTCGATCGACAGATCCGTCTCCCGCAGCAAGCGATTCGCTTCCGCCGAGGTCAGCCGCTCGTCCCACAAGTGCACCGGCAGCCGAAATCGCTTTCGCAGTTCTTCCGCAAACACCTGCATCTTTTCCGATTGGGTGCCTTCAGCGCCACTCATGCGTAAGGGCAGGCCCACCACTATTTCCCGCACGGCATAACTCCGAATCACCTGCTCCAGAGCAGCCAGATCGTGCCGCTTGTTCCGGCGCTGCAGGGTCTCCAAACCCTGAGCTGTGATGCCCAGCGGATCCGACACTGCGATACCGATCCGCCGGGACCCCACATCCAGCCCCAGGATTCGCCCGGTCGGCCGCTCGGATTTGCTCTCCTGCAAACTCACGGCGCGATTATAAGCGGCAGCCCTGAAGATTCCCGCGTAATGCTTGCGGGGAGTGCACGGGGGGACTAACTCGCGAGCGGCCTCAACCTCTAACCCACATAATCTCAGTAGCTTACGGCCTGATTTTCCACAGCCTGACTGCCCCGGAGCGAGTCCAGAAAGAACTTCACGCCCTCCAACCCGCACCAATCTTGCCTTTCGCCCAGTTTGGGCGTAACCTGTTTATAGTAACGACAACGCTTCTCCCCACTAGACCCTAACTCCTTCCCGGGTGCCTTTTATGAGTGGTGCGGACCTGAATTTTCACATCGGCGACAAGGTCGTCTACCCCAACCACGGGGTGGGTGTCATCGAACAAATCAGCAGCCGCTCCATCGGTGCCACGGTGGAAAAGTTCTATCTTCTCAACATTAAAGCCAGCAGCCTCAAGGTGATGGTGCCCTGCAACAATGTTGGTAGCGTGGGCATTCGCCGTGTCGTCCGCAACGGCGAGGTGCAGAAGATCCTCGACTTCCTCGCCATCTCCGACGACCTCAGCACCGCCGACTGGAAAGACCGGTTCAAGGAAAATTCCGACCGCATGCGCACCGGCTCTTTGTTCGAAGTCGCCGGAGTCCTGAAGAGCCTGATCGCCCTCCACCAATCTAAGCCCCTATCTTTCCGTGAAAAGAAGATGCTGGAACGAGCCCGGTACTTGCTGGTAAGCGAACTTGCCATGTCCCGCAACTGCGAAGAGACCAAGGTCGAGGAACTCCTCGCTCTTGCTCTGGCTAAGTGCAAACTTCGATTCCCAGAGGCTTCCGAGTTCCAGGCCTGACTGGAGTTCCCGCCAGCGTGGGAACAGCCATGTGGGGACAGCCGCCTCGGCTCCAGCCCAGCGCAGCTAAGCGGTGTCAGAGGCTATTCAGGGCGATCAATTTCTTCCAGCCCGTCCGATTCATGCGAACCCGCTCCCCGGTCGATAGCAGGACCCATCCATCAGCCCGGCCATCGCGATGAATCTCGCGTACGTGGTTGATATTGACAATCGCGGACCGGTGCAGCCGCACGAACTTGTTGGGGTCCAGCTTGGCGTCAAGCGCTTTTATGCTTTCCCGCAGCAAATGTTTCTTTCCGCCCGCGTGCAGGCAGACGTAATAGTCTGCTGCCTCGATCCACTCGATGTCGCTTACCGGCACAACCGACTCCTTGTTCCCATTCTTCGCCAGCAGCCGCTCCGGATAGCTCGGCCTCCCCGCCGGCCCCTGCAGCGCCTCCAGGACGGAATAGATTTCTTGGCGGGCCGCAAAAGTCTCCCGCAGCCGGACCCTTTCCTTTACTCGCGACACAGCCTCTTCGAGGCGCTGCCGCTCTACCGGCTTTACGAGATAGTGCAAGGCATGTACAGCAAATGCTTCCACTGCGAATTCGCTGTGAGCGGTGACGAACACCGTCAGCGGCATATTGCTCACGCCGACGTTTTCAATCACGTCGAAACCGCTGCTGCCGGGCATCTGAATATCGAGAAAAAGTAGATCTATTTGAGTTCCCTTCAGGGTGGCAACGACCTCGTTGCCATTCCTGCTCTCCCCGACGATTTCTATCTCCTGGTCCGGCGCGAGCAACTGCTTCAGCCGTTCTCTGGCCAGAGGCTCGTCGTCGGCAATCAACGTTCTCAACTTCACGGGGCTTTCCGCTCGTAAGGGATGGTAATCAGGACCTCGAACCCACCGGACTTAGGTTGGCTGGCGCGCAGCTCATAGTTGTCCTGGTAGAAATGTATGAGCCGTTCTTTTGTGTTGCTCAGGCCTATGCCAAAGCCGGGATGTGATTTTCCATTCAATCCCGGCCCGTTGTCGCGCACTTCCAGTTGCATGTGATTGCCAACTCGCCTGGCCGACGTTTGGATGCACCCATCGTTTTCGCACTGCGCGATGCCGTGCCGAATCGCGTTCTCGACCAGCGGTTGGAGAAGAAAGCTGGGAACCAATCCATCCAGCGCATTAGGATCGAGGTTCATATCGACGCGAAGCCGGTCGGCGAAACGCACCCGTTCAATGGCCAGATAGCTCTCCACAATCTCCAACTCCTGGGCCAGCGGAATCTTGCTGGGAGTGGTTCTCTTCAACCCGGTCTTGAGGATCGTATTCAGGTGCTCCAGGGTCTCGAGGGCCTCCTGTTTGCGGTCGAGATCCATCAACGCTGCTACCGCATTCAGCGCATTAAACAGGAAGTGCGGCTCCAGTTGCATCTGCAAGGCGCGCAGATGTGCGCTCGAAAGCTGACGCTCCAGCTGTAGCGACCGCATCGCATCCCGTTGCGCCCCCAGTTGCGTGTGTAGTGCGGTGCAGGCAAACCACACCAGGCCGTAAGTGAGAGACTCCACGCCGATGCGGCCAAGGTTGAAGAATGTTAGTTGGCCGTATGCTTCTCTCTGGACATCCGATCCCACGTGCGCGATCCAGTGAGCCGTAATCCGCAACGTCGCCAGATGCAGCACAGCCACGATGGCCGCGGCGACTAACTGCACACCCGCATTAGCCGCAGACACCTTTAGAGCGGACGGCCAGCGTCTACCGGCTCGCCATAAAACCTCAGCTACACCCGCCCACCACAACCACAAGACCGCCCCGTAAAGCAGCGCCCGAAGCCAGGACGCCGGCGATAACGTGCATTCAATGGTTGTGGCCAACGCCAGGACGCCGGCGATAGCGATCGGAATCACTCCAGCTTGCGGGAAAAGGCCGCCGGTGGCTGGTTTAGCAGGCGCGGGAGCGACGTCGGCAGGAGATCGGATATCAAAAGAAGTCACCAGGTTTCCTCCTATCGGAAGGCCGCGACGTTGATGGTACAGCTAACGCATTGGCTCCGATAAAAATCTTTCTGAGCCTGCTCTACTGCTGCCCGCAACTGCGCCGCTCGTTCCCTCAATCCAGCTTGATCCAGAACCGCGGCATAAGCAATCTGCGCCACAAAATACCTGGGATTCTTGCGGCCTAACGCTTGGTCGAGGATGCTAAGCCCGTTGCGCATATCAGTCAGCGCCTTCTCGATGTCGCCAGACTGAGCATAAGACTTGCCGAGGAGCATATAGTCCCACCCGACTTTCCAATGCCCCTCGCCGTAGATACGTTGGCAAAGTTCCAGTGAGCGTTGATAACCTGCGACCGCCGCAGAAGGATGTCGCTGGGCCCGCGCCAGCCATGCCTGCGTCTCATAGATGAAGGCCAGGTCGTCATCGCTCAGATCGTGAGTCAATTTCATTTCCTCGGCTACGTTTTTCAGGTACTTCTTGGCATTGGGGATCTGATTTTGCGCAAGCGCCAACCCCGCGAGGTAGGTAAGAGACCGGGCAATGCCCCCGTGGTCGCCAGATTGCTGGAGTAAGTCGAGTGCCTTCCTCCACATCTTCCCCGCAACTGCCCTCTCTCCGCTATCGTTATAAAGCTCCCCGTAATTCTGCAGGGCTGCGGCATAATCAGTAACGAATCGTGGCTCCTGGCCAAGAATCTGGAGCGAACGCTCGAAAGCGTTCTGCGCCTCCATTAATCTTCCCTGCTGCGTGAAGACCACGCCAAGCACATTCCAGGCTCTGCCAAGTTCGACGCCACTCACGCGGCCCGAGTCGGTAAGTTCCTTGGCTATGACGACGGCTTTGTCAAACTGCCCCCGTTTCTCATAGACATAAGCCTCGTGTAGCGGTTCTTGCGGAGTCCCCTGCGCCAAAAGCTGTGCACCCGCCAACACCACCGTGAGCAGGACTTTCTTGACATGTTTCATGTCCCCACAATGAGCACGAAACCCAAATCAATCCAGCCAAACTCCGCCGGCCAGGGCATTCCTGCAGGGAGTCCCAGACTTCCTGCCGGGAAGCCGCTTGGGACGAAGAGAGACCAAGATCGAGGAACTCCTCGCCTGGCCCCGGCTAACCGCAAACTGCGCTTCCCTGAGGCTTCCGAATTCCAAGCCCGGTTCGGTCTTCGAGCGAATCAGAACTCAAAACGTGCCTGAAATGCGATCATGCGGGGCGTGCTGTCGCCACCCAGTCCCACGCCTAACAATCCAGTTGGTGGAGAGGTCGTGTAGGTGAGCGCTCCGAATCCGGTTTGCGTGGCCGGCTGTCCAGGAATGCCGGCCTGCACTACGCTTGGCAGGCCGAAATTCGGATGGTTGAAGACATTGAAAAACTGACTCTCGAAGCGCAGCTTCAAATGCTCGGTCAAGGCAAACCATTTGGTCAGGTAGAAGTCGCTCCAGAGAAAATCGGGACCGCGCAGCGAGTTGCGGCCGAGGTCTCCGAATTGACAGGTCTGAGCGTTGTCCTCGTCACCCCCAGGGGAATAGCACTGCCCCGTGCTCGGATCAACGGTCGAGACGAAAGCATCCGGATTCAGCCACTGCAGCGTTCCTGCCTGAGTGACACCCGGTATGGGATGATGCTCATACAGCGGAACTCCGGGAACGACACCGGCGAACTCCGGCCCGCTGCCCTGCACAATGCCGTTTCCGCCCGCGGAATAAGGTGTGCTCAGCACGGAGAAGGGTACCCCGCTGTGCCAAAACACGGTGCCGGAAATCTGCCAGCCATTGAGTGCGTGGCCCAGGAAATGATTCCGCACTTTAACCGGCAACTGATACACATACTGCCCGTTGAAGTTTTGCCGGATGTCGTAATCGCAGGGGCCGTAGTCTCGGGCAAGTTCTCCCGGCAGAGGAGAAAGAATTCCTCCGGCAGAAAATTGCAGGAAACCTCCGTTCGAGACGGTATCCATGCAACGGCTCCAGGTGTAGTTGAGCTGCCCTTGCAAGCCATGCCCCAAACGTTTCATCGCAGTGAATTGAAGGCCGTTGTAGTGACTGTTCTCGCCGGTGGAGAACTGCGTTACCGCCCCGAATCGCGGATCGGTAGGTGGCTGGTAGGGGAAAGGCGCAAAACAGCCTTGGCATACGGTTTGATAGCCGTTGACTTGTGTCGAATACGGCTGGTTCACCGCGCGTGTGCCCACGTATCGCGCTTGCAAACTAGCCGTCGTCCCGAATTGATGTTCCAATCCCAGACTCCACTCCATGAAGTATGGCGCATGGAGCTCACCATCTGGAATGGCCGTGATCGCGACCGGAGGCAGACAATTTGCTGGATTCGCCTGCGGGGCCGCGCACGAAAGCTGGCCTTGAGGAAATCCCGAAGTAAAAATCTGATTGGCCGTGACAGTCGCGCTGACCGCGCTATTCGCCACTCCCGGGGCGATGGCCGTACACCCGAATAGCGCGTCACAACCCGCGGATCCTGCTGTGCCTACGGTGCCAAGCAGTCCGCCCTGGAACGTCTTGTCGTATGGCGGGTTGGTCCCCACAAGATCGGCCACGCTGCCCGGCAGGATGTCGCTGAATACTCCGAAGCCGGCGCGAATTACCGATTTCGGTTTGAACTGCCAAGCAATCGCCGTTCTCGGTTGCAAAATCGCTATCGGTGTAGATGAGAAAAGATTGCCCAGATGAGTTTGGATAGCTGCGTTGAGCGGCTGATTGACATAATGCGGGATGGAGCTGAAAGAGCCCGTGAGGCGAGCGACCTGATCGTGCGGATTCAGCGGATTAGAGTTGTAGGTGTCGCGCAGGCCGAACGTCCAGGTCAGTTTGCTTGTCACTTTCCAGGTGTCTTGCGCATAGACATCGAGGTTAAGAAAGTTGAATGGCTCATTTGCGTTCGACGGAAACGTCTCTGAGGCGGTATTTGCCACGCCATAGATAAATTGCTGCAAGTTAGCGTAGGTGACGGTCGGAACCGTGCCTTCCCCGAAGTCAAAATCGTTCAGGCGGAAGATGCGGGTATTGATTCCGAACCGCAGTTCATGCGCGCCGCGGCTCCATGCCAGATTATCGTTAATGAAAAACCGCGAGGCGCGCCGGCCTTGAACCCAGGTGTTGTCCAGCCCTCCGATGGGAGTAAAGGGGGTCGCACCGCTGCCCTGCAAAACGATCGGGAACACCGCAAGCGTCTTCTGAAAGTTACTTGGCCCAAACAGGCTTTCGTACCAGGAGAATGCCGGATTGAAGTAGTTCACCAGGTTCTGCGAGAAGACGTGGGTGTGCCCTGCCGCAAACGAATACAGAGGTTGCGGTGAAATCGCATTGAACACCGGGTTGATGGGATCGGTGTATGCAGCTTGCAGCCCTGTATCCGCCTGAAAACGAAACCAGGTCGTATCTTTCTGGCTGATGTTGTAATCGACGCGAGCCGTCTGCACCTGCTCGTGATCGTCGCTGGAGTGCGAAACGCTCTGCCGGTTGGCGCAACCAGCCGCGATCGGGCAGCCAAGTAACGCGGTGGGTGTACCGATGGTGTTTTCATAGAGCCCGAACATTTGCCGATAGAACGGTATCAACTGCGGCGCTGCCGGATGGCAATTTCTGTCGGGCCCGCTGGATACGCAGCCGGTTGTTTGACCCAACTTAAGCTGCTCGAGGACGTATTGTTGGAACGCTTCACTGGGAACAATCGTCGGAGTAACGATGGGCAGCGCGATCCGCACCCACTCGCTGTCGAAAAAAAAGAACAGCTTGTCATGCGCAATCGGCCCACCCAGACTGCCCCCAAAATGGTTCACCGTTGAGCCAGGCTTGTGATTCCCCGGTGTCGCATTAGTAAAGTAGTCCGCCGCGTTCAGCAGCGCGCCATTCCACAGTTCGTACAGATTTCCGTGAAACTGATTCGTGCCGGATTTGGTCACGTAGTTGACCTGAGACGCTCCATAGCGGCCCTGATCCACCGAATAGGAAAGAGTATTGACGGTTACTTCGGAAATCGAATTCAGTCCAAGAACGAGGTTGGTTGAGAGTCCGCTGTTGAGATTGGTCAGCGGATCGTTCGTTTCCAGCCCGTCAACGATGTAGCCGTTTGAAAGGGCGGGCAGCCCGTTAAATTCCACGTTGCCATACCCGTTTGTGCCGCCCACAAAGTCGTTGCCGCTGCCCGCTGTGTTGATGAGAGCTCCTGGGGAAAACTGGAGGGGATAGGTGAGATCGCCGCCAGGATTCGGCAGATCCTCGAGCGCCGGAGCATTCAACGTAGTAGCTGTATTAGCATTTTCAGGGTTGACGAGCGGAGGCTCACCGCCGACCTCCACTACCTCTTTGGATCGAGCAATCTTGAGCGCGAAATCGACAGCCTGCTTCTGGCCCAGCCCGGAAAACACATTTTCATTCTGCTGCGTCTCGAACCCCAGGGCGGCAACGGTGACCGAGTAGGTACCAGGCTTCAGTTGGGGGAAGTTAAAGCGGCCTGCTTCATCGGTTTTCGCACTACGCCTCAGACCAGTCTCGCGATTGATGATAGTCACTGTGGCGCCCGGAATTAGGGCGCGGGTTGTGTCGGACACCTGGCCGACAATCGCGCTGGTGGTTTCTCCCTGTGCCCAAGCCATGCCGGGAGCGAGGAAAACGCTCACGCCGAGGGCGGTCAGGCCCAGAAGAACAAGAGCCGCGCGAACTTCCCCAGTCATGTGTTCCCCTCAATGCCCCAACAAACTGCGGTCCTCGCACATTAACCACAGGTGATATCGCTTAGTTAATCATAGTTAATCAAATAAGTAAAACGTAGCGCGCCGGAAAATGATGAGAAAAGTGCTGATCTATAGCCTGGGGACACTGGATGCCCTGCCTTGCCCCCTGGCAGTGGCTGGATCCGAATGCCGAAGAGCTGTCCCAGCACAGCCCTCCCCCATAAACTAAGTCTTTTCAACCCACCGCCGACACTCTTCCAACCGCTCGGCAGGTTTATAATTGCCATGAAGTTCACGTACGCACGCCTGATTAGAAATGCCTGATTTCAGATGACGGATCAACTCAGAAAAAAGCTGCAGGAAGAAGTCGACGCGCTCGAGCACGAACTGGTCCACGAACTGCCCAAAGAGATCAAGCGGGCCGCGGCTCTTGGCGACCTCAGCGAGAACGCCGAGTATCACATGGCCAAGCAGCGCCAGGAGTTCGTCAAGGCGCGCTTCCGCCAGCTGGGCAAGCGCCTAGCCGACCTGTCACTGACCAACATGAACAACATCCCCAAGGACAAAGTGGGGCTGGGTTCCACCGTCAAGGTCTTCGACAGCTCGAAGAACGAAGAGATCGAATACAAGCTGGTAACGAGTGAAGAGTCCGATGTAGGCGCGGGAAAAATTTCGACCACGTCTCCCATAGGCCGCGCCCTGCTCAATAAGAAGGTCGGAGACGAGGCCACCGTGATCACGCCCAACGGCAAGCGCGAACTGGAAATCCTGAGCCTGACCACGATCCACGACGAGGCCGAGCCCGAGAAGGCGGGCGCCTGATGTCATGGCACAGTTGGACCAGCGCCTTCGGACGCGCCTGCGGCAGGCTGCTCGATACCATTGTGCGCTGGCTGGCGCTGTCGCGCATCAATCCCAACGTACTGACCTTCATGGGGCTAGTGGTGAATACCTGGGCTGCGATTCTATTCGGTTCGGCCACAGCTCTGACCCAGCGGCGCTTGTTCTTCTACGCAGGTCTGGTGATCATCGGCTCAGGATTCTTCGATCTGGTCGATGGGGCAGTGGCGCGCGCCAACAACCGCGTCACGCGCTTCGGAGCGTTCTTCGATTCCGTAGTCGACCGCTACAGTGACGCTTCGCAGTTCCTTGGCCTGCTGATCTTCTACGCGCGCGGCGACCGCTTCTTCTATGTTGTACTCACTGCCTTCGTTATGGTCAGCGCCATTATGGTGAGCTACACGCGCGCCCGCGCCGAATCACTGATCGGTTCTTGCCGCGTGGGCTTTATGGAACGTCCGGAACGGCTGGTGCTGGTAATTATCGGCGCACTCTTCAACCGCATGGCGCCAGTATTGTGGGTGATCGCGGTGCTGTCGACCCTGACCGTGATTCACCGCATGCGCTACACCTGGACCCGCACCCAGGATGGTCCGCCGGCTGCGGCTAAGGCGGGACAGGCGGCGTAACGCGCCCGTCCTGTTTCGCGACCGCTTTGCGGTGCTAGACTATTCGGTCATTTCACTTCCTTCAGAGAAAATTCTTGCCCACTGATCCCGTACTGGTAGTTCACGGCGGCGCCTGGGCCATGCCCGACGACATGGTGGAGGCGCACCTGCGTGGCATACAGAACGCGCTGGCGGCCGGCTGGCGGGTGCTTGAGCGCGGCGGGGCGGCACTGGACGCGGTTGAAGAAGCGGCCGTCATCATGGAGGATGACGAGACGTTTGATGCGGGGCGGGGCAGTTTTCTGAATCGCGATGGCAAGGTGCAACTGGATGCCCTGATCATGGACGGCGCGACGCTGCGGGCCGGCGGCGTGGGGTGCGTGGAGCGGGTTCGGAATCCGGTGCGGGCGGCGCGGAAAATTCTGAGTGATAGTCCGCACGTGTATTTTGTCGGCGAAGGAGCGGAGCAGTTTGCCGCCGAGCATGGCGTGGAGTTGTGCGCGAACGAAGAGCTGATCATTCCGCGCGAGGTCGAACGGCTGCGCGAGTATCAGCGGGAGGCGGCGAACCGGGGTTCAAAAGAAGACGGGAACGATTTGTTCGCCCCGGAGATCTCGCACGATACCGTAGGCGCCGTGGCTTTGGATCGCGCAGGCAACATTGCGGCGGCTACTTCTACGGGCGGAACCTTGAACAAAGCTCCGGGACGCCTGGGGGATTCGTCATTGATCGGCTGCGGATGCTATGCGGATAATTTGAGTGCAGCGGTTTCGACTACTGGTTGGGGCGAGCCGATCATGAAGTTGGTGCTGGCTAAGTGGACAGCGGATCGCGTGGCCGCAGGGAATTTGCCGGAGTGGGCAGCGCAGGAAGCTATGAATTACTTGAAGCAGCGATTGAATGGGCATGGCGGCATCATCGTGCTGAATACGCAAGGACAATTCGGGATCGCGCACAATACACCACGCATGGCATGGGCCCTTAAGACGGTTAGAAAAGAAGAAGCAGCCGTGGAGCGCGTGAGCTAGCGATCAATATCCCGCGAGTAAATCAGGTGGGGAAGTCTCCGACGGTGATTTCGCCGCGAGACGGGGTTTTGGCAGTTTTGCCTACTGCTTGTTACGAAATCCGAACAGACGCGCTGAATTCCCGACGCGAGAGACGAGCGGGCGGCGAGGCTTCCAATCATAAAATCGGCGCTTCCCTCGATTGGCAGCGGTTGCAGCCTGTTCTGAAATCGTAACAAGTGCTCCTGCTCAAAATTCTTGCACGCCTCATGACACAGAACTACGCGTCCTGCTATGATGTCCAGCACTTGGAGGCGCTTCATGCTCCCGGCTGGTAAGAGCCTTCGTACTCTGCGAGAGAAACTCGGGTTGACCATGCGCGACGTCGAGACTTCCAGTGCGCGCATGGCGGAAAAGTATCGTAACGAGGAGTTCTCCATTCCTCCGAGCCGTTTGTCGGACATCGAAACCAAGAACGTTTTGCCCAGCATCTTCCGCCTCTACACCCTGGCAGTGATCTACCGGCGCGACCTGCGGGAACTGCTGACCTGGTACGGGGTTGACATGAACAACATGGCGAGCGATCTGGGCATGATCGCCCCGCCACGGTCGCACGTCTCCGAAACGCTCTCGGGACTTTCCTCAGTGCAAATGCCGATCCGCATGGATCCCGGCTTTGACCAGCAACGCACCACCAACCTGGGCCGCATGGTCGAGCAGTGGGGTCTGGTGCCCTTAGCCTATCTGGCTCAATTCGCCCACAGTGATTTTACTTATGGCTACATCGGCCACCAGGATTTCACCATGTTCCCGCTTCTCACGCCCGGCAGCTTCATTCAGGTCGACGAGACCAGGAACAAGGTGGTGGAGGGTGCGTGGCGTTCCGAGTATGAACGTCCCATCTACTTTGTGGAAACCCGCGATGGACACACCTGTTGCTGGTGCAGCATGCGTCGCGATGACCTTATCCTGCAGCCGCATCCCTTGTCGCCGGTTCCGGTCCGGGTTCTGCGTCATCCGCAAGAAGCCGAGATCATCGGCCAGGTGGTCGGGATCGCTATGAAGTTGACCGAGTGGCAACCTTTGGGTTCTTCTCCAGGCTCGAAAGCGCAATCAGTACTGAATTAAGGTGACGGGCGGTGGGCGCATCCTGCGGTGAGGGTACTAGCACGCTCAACTGCTCGCGCATTCCTTCGACATAGGCTTCTGCGGTTTGCTGATTATCCTGGCTCGACTCGCGCAAATCTTCTATCAGGTCGGCTATCGGGGTACGCAGTACCTTGGACAATACTTCGGTGTGAGCCGCCTTCAGCGCGCGCTCCGACGACTCCTCCCCATGCACCAGCGACATGCCCCAGTGCAGGTACCCGCCCTCGCGGCGGCGCAGAGAGCCTAGATATGCCAGCTTCGCCAGCAGCCCGGAAACGGCGGCCAGCGTGGTTTCCCGGAGATCCTGCAGAGCGGATTTCAGTGTCATCTGGTTACCAACTCTGTTACGAATTCCGAACACTCAAAGCCCCGAAGTCATCTATCCCGCCGGGCTGAGGCCATGAAAGTATCACGGCTCGATTTTCCAAAACAAGGAGAAAACAACCGTGAAACGCATCCTACTCGTCGTTGCAGCAGCCGTCCTGTTCCTCAACACGTTGGTAATTCCAACCGTCGTCCATGCCGACGGAGGTCCGGGGGGCACCAGTTGCGGTGGAAATGGTGCCTGCAAACCGTAAATTCTTATAGCGTTACGAAAAACGAACGCGTTAGCGCAACTATTGTCGCCTGCGGCAAGTCGCAGTATAGTGCCTCACTACGGCTATGCTGCAGGCGCACTCATTGTTGTGGCACTACCTTTGGCTCGCGCCGAGTGTGTTGCAAGTGGGCTTGGCCGTCTTTATCTGGCGCCTTGGGCTCTACAGGTCTTTCCCTGTCTTTCTTACCTACCTGATCTTCGAGGCGGTTGAGGAGTTTACCCTTTACGGATTAGATGTTCTTCCATCGGTAAGCCCCCAGGTCTTTTGGAGAGCCTACTGCGCAGGCAGGATCATCGAGGGGCTGGTCAAGTTTGCGGTGATTGGGGAACTGTTCTTTCACCTCCTCCGGCGTTGGCCCGCCCTGGCTAAGCTCGGCAATCGGTTGCTTCGGGGCACGGGCGCGGTTCTTGTGCTGCTCGCCACCTTGGCCGCGATTTTTGCCCCAATCGACGACCCCAAATTCAGCTTGGTCTCTCGCGCCCATATTCTCCAGCAAACTTTGTATGTGGTGCAGTGCGGGCTGATTCTATTCCTGTTTCTATTCGCCGCGCATTTTCGATTGGCCTGGAACAACCAAACGTTCGGGATAGCCCTCGGCTTCGGCGTCGTCTGGTGCGAGCACATGGCTACCTGGGCCGTCATGGCCAGCGGAGCGCTGCTCGACAAGCGCGAACTTCTTGATTTCCTGAATATGGCTACGTATCACGCTTGCGTACTTATCTGGTTTTATTACCTGCTTTCCCCCGCGAAGAGCACCACAGTGCCTGCGGTTTCGTTGCCTGAGAACAGTCTCGCAATCTGGAACCAGGAACTGGAGCGCCTGCTACAGCAATGAATATAGCCGTCATCCTCGTCATCGCCGCCACGGTTGCGCTGGGAATTATTTTGCGCCTGGCCGTAACCCGAAGCTTGCAAGCCAGGGCAAGCTTCGGCCTGGCCGCAACGATCCGCCCTATCGACATCGAAGCCTTCCGCAATTTGATCAACCCCACTGAGGATGACTACTTGCGGCGGCGCTTGCCGCCGGCGCAGTTCCGCGTCGTCCGTCGCGAGCGCTTGTACGCCATGGCTGCATACGTCCGCGTCGTGTCCGACAATGCTGCCGTGCTCGTGCGCGTAGGTCAGGTCGCAGTCGCCACCGGCGATCCTCGCGTTGCTGGAGCTGCCCAACGAGTGGTAAATGACGCACTGCTGCTGCGCCGCAACACCACGATGTCGCTGGCGCGCATTTACCTGGCATTGGCCTGGCCCGGCTCCGGATTCGCGGCCGTGCGCGTGGTCGACCATTACGAACAGCTGAGCGGCGCGGCAATGCTGTTGGGCAGACTTCAGAATCCCTCCGTACCGGTTCGCCTCTCCGCCATGCTTTAAATGTGACGCCCATCACAGACCCGGTGGGCTCACCTCTGCTATTTTGGCGCTTGGCTTCGCCGTGCCTGTCTTCACAAGCCGGTTTACTTGCGCACTACCCCCGCTCATTCCTTCCTTGTTTTCATTGCCCTTCCTGGTGTAAAAACCAGCGGGGACGTGCCAGCCTGCAGACCCTGTACCTAGATCGCGTGTGTATTTCGGTCAACCGCCGTTGCATTTTTTTCTGCCGCCGCGTTCGAGCGCGCGGAATCGAGGGAGACTGTATGACCCGCAGAGCCGTGATCAACAGAACCAAAATCTGCACCCTGAAGATCTTCTCCACCTCATTGCTCGCCCTGTTGCTTTCCTCCATCGCCCTCGGCCAGGGCGGCGTTGCCACCGGCGACTTGCACGTAGCTGTGAAGGACCCCGCGGGCAACGTCGTCGTCAACGCCACGGTCAACGTCGCCGACGTTGCCAAAGGCGTGGAGCGCACTGCAACCAGCGACGGCCAAGGCGGCTACAGTGCTCGCCTTCTGCCGCCAGGAACTTATACGGTGACTGTGGCGGCGCCGGGCTTTGGCAAGGCCGAAGCCAAGGGTGTGAGCGTCACCGTGGGTGGACTGGTCGACCTTCCGGTCGCACTCGCGCTTGCTTCTGGACGCGAGGTTGTCGAGGTCACTTCTCAGGCAGACTTGGTAGAGACCTCGCGCACCTCAACCACGGATACGATCGGACAGCGCCGCATCGACAACCTGCCCATCAACGGCCGCAACTACATCAATTTTACGTTGACGGATTCCCAAGTGGTGCGCGACAACGCGCCAGTCCTAGGCGCCGCACCTACGTCGGGACTGAACATAAGCGGACAGCGTGGCCGTTCCAATCTGGTGAACGTGGATGGCGCTGATGCCACCGACAATTCAACCGACGGCGTTCGCTCCACCGTTTCCCAGGAAGCCGTCCAGGAATTTCAGATCATCACCAACGGTTACGCGCCAGAATACGGCCGCGCGTCCGGCGGAGTGGTCAATATCATTACACGCTCCGGATCGAACGATTTTCACGGCGACGTTTTCGGCTTTTTGCGCAACCGGAACTTCCAGGCCGTGAATCCGTTCAGCACGGTTCCTAATCCCGCCTACACCCGAGTGCAGGCCGGAGCCGCTTTCGGCGGCCCAATCAAGAAAGACAAGACGTACTATTATTTCTCTTACGAAGTCACCCGGCGTCACGAGACGGGTTTTTCCCAGATCGGCCAGGGCAACTTTGGGTTAGTGCCCTTCGATGCTTCGCCTTTCTTTGGCGCGCCGGCCGGGACGTTTGACATCCAGGTGACCCCGGAACAATCCGCCTTCCTCAGCACACCGGGGATCCCGCTTCCCCTGCTGCAGCAATATTCAGTTTTGACCGGAGCGGTCTCCGGCGTTGCGCTTAACGGCAGTTACCCGGCAGCCTTCCAGTTGTTAGTCGGTGCTCCGGGCGGCCTCCCCGCTCCTGCCACCGGAAATCCCCTGACCCAATTTATTACTTCGTGCAGCGGGGCGACCCCGATTTGTGATGGCCTGCCGGCATCGTTCGCGTCGCTGAGTTCGCAAGCGGGCAACTTCCCCGTTTTCGAGGGGACGAGCCTCTACTCGCTTCGACTCGACCACAACTTCAGCAGCAGCAACCGCCTGACTTTGCGGATCAACGTGAGCCCCAGTACGGTGACCGGTCTCGAAGGTAGCGGCGAGGACCAGCCCTTCGGGCAGAACGCCTACTCCCGCACGTCTGAGCAAACTTACCGGGATGTCACCGGCGTCCTGAAAGACACTTGGACCATCGGTACCAACCGGGTCAACGAACTCACTTTTCAATATGCGCGCCGCGGTCTCTCGTACTTCTACAACACGCAGATCCCCGCGGGAGCGAATCCTGCGGTCAACATCCCCGGCACTGGGTATTTCGGCCGCGAACCTTACTCCTACATCCAGCGCGTCGAGCAACGCTATCAGTTCAGCGACAATTTCTCCTGGACCATCGGCCGCCACGATACTAAGTTCGGCATCGATTTCAACTACCTCCTGCTCACTGCCATCTTCACCGTAAACTACGGCGGCAATTACGACTTCGGCAACGTCAGTGCCGCTGAGGTCGGATTCTCTGTTCCCGGTCTCGCGATCCCCGGACTCTCGCCGGTGCAGGCCTACGGCGCTGGCATCCCCGGAGATTTTGTCCAGGGCCTGGGCAGTCCCAGCGACACGTTCCATAACATACCCATCGGCGCATTCTGGCAGGATTCCTGGCGGGTTAATCCCAAATTCACCCTGAACTACGGCGTTCGCTACGATGTCGAGATTCCGCCCTCGTTCAAGCCGGTGACTCCGCTAGCGGAAGCTGGATACAACTTCCTGGGACTCCAGAAGGGCATTCAGACTGACACCAACAACATCCAGCCTCGCGTGGGCATGGCGTGGGATCCCGCGGGCAACGGGAAGACAGTGGTCCGTGCTTCTTACGGCCTCTTCTATGACCATCCTCTGCTGGGGCTCTATTTCCTGGGGAATGCATCCGACGGTTCCTCCAGCGGCCAGCTGGCTTTCCCGGCGTTGGGCACATGCGCCGGCGCAGGAAATCCCGCCAATCTGAACGCCATTCCCATCTTCCAGGGTTTGGTCAACGATCCCAACTGCACTCCGGGGCCGTCGCCGCTCCTTCCAGCTTTGGGTTATTTGCCCAATCAGCAGCAGTTCACTTCTATCAACTTCCCGAACTCCCTGTTTCTCAACCAGAATTATCTTACGGACGGGTTTCCTCTTTTCTTCCAGCCATTCGGCTATCCGCAAGCCAAGAACTTCGTGTTCGCCTACGCTCAGCAGGTTAACTTCAGTATTGAGCGCGACCTGGGCAAAGGCTTCGACTTCAATCTCTCGTACAACTTCAACGGCGGACGCCATCTGAACCGGCCCATCAACGCCAGCGCCCAGCGTGGCGACCTGCTGCTGGCTAATTTCCAGGCGGCTTCCAGTGATCCTACGTCTTACGCAGCCATCGGCGGACCATTGGGAGTCGGCAGTGGCCCAACTTCACAAGGCTTTGCTCCGTGCGGTGTCAATTCCAGCGGGCAGCCTTGGGTTTCCGCCGCCCTCATGAATTTTTTCCGGCCCAGCGGTTTAAATGCGTCGATCGGTAACGTGTTGCTCAATTCTCCCGCCGCTTCCTGTGTCACTATGGCGGCCCCGGGGGTCCTGCAATTTCTCCAGGCCTCGGGCTACAGCACCGCAGGCTTCAATACTTCCTGCAATCCCGCAACCTTGTCCGGCTGTATTCCGTTCGGAGATATGGACGCCAATTACTCGAACGGCAGTTCCGTCTACCATGGCCTCAGCGCCAACCTGCGCAAGCGTTTCGGAGGACATTATGAATTCCTCGCGTCGTACACTTGGTCGCACGCCATCGATGATTCCACCGACCTGCAAGCGACGCTCACCCCACAAGACAGCTACTACCCATCCCTTGATCGTTCCAGTTCGCTGTTCGACCAGCGCCACCGCTTCGTCTTCAGCGGCGTCTACCAGACGGGCAAGCTCGGCAGCAACAACTTCGCCGGCAAGTTTTTCAGCAATTGGATTGTTGCCCCGCTGATCGAATTCAGTTCTGGCCGGCCCTTCAACATCATCACCGGCAACGGCGATAATCTTCAGGAATCGTCCCTCACCGGCCGTCCCAACACCTTCGTCAACCCGGCATGCACCACGCTTTTTGGGTACCCCGCGGTCCCGTCGAAGTATTCGCCCACGGGAGTATTTCAAGAGCCCTGCATCGCCGACTTCAACGGCACGCTGCTCTCGCTCGATGGCAACCTGGGCCGCAACGCCGGCATTACGCCGTGGACGGTTTTTGATGACCTGCGCATTGCCAAACGCATTTATTTCGGCGAGCGCTACAACTTCGAACTGATCACCGACATGTTCAACATTGCGAACCGTTACAACGTGGCCGCCGTCAGCCCGCTCTTTACCAACGCCGGCCAGGCCACGGCCGCATACGATCCGCGCCAGTTCCAGTTCGCGCTGAAGTTTAACTGGTAAGGTTTTGTAGCGCCGGCGTCTCGCCGGCCGGCAAGATGCCGGCGCTACTTGATTTCTGCAGCTCACACCAAGTCAGAACCCAATCAGAATCCCCCTGTCTGCCCGAAAGCTGAAGCCCGAAGCCCAGTTTCAGGTGTTACACTTTCCCTTCACCCATCCTTGGCGCTTGCCGGAGTTTTTCCTCCAATGTCCCAACCCTATACGTCCAGCCCGCGGACTCGTGTGGTCCGCGAAGCTCATCGTGCCGTTTATGATCGTGAAGCCGCTTACCGCATTCTTGACGAAGGTTTTCTCTGCCACGTCGGCTTCGTCGCCGATGGCCAGCCCTTCGTAATTCCCACGTCCTACGGACGCAAAGACGCGAACCTCTACATTCACGGCTCCGCAGCGAGTCGCATGCTGCGCAACCTGAAAGAAAGCGTGCCTGTCTGCATCACGGTCACGCTGCTCGACGGGCTCGTACTCGCCCGCTCGGTCTTCAATCACTCCATGAATTACCGTTCCGTTGTGGTTCTTGGAAAAGCGACTCTGGTGGATGATCCTGAGGAGAAACTCGAGGCCTTGCGCGCACTTTCCGAGCACATTCTCCCCGGCCGCTGGGCCGACGCCCGCCAACCTAACGAGCGTGAACTCAAACAGACCTCGGTCTTGCGCTTGCCCATCGAAGAATTCTCAGCCAAAGTCCGAGTAGGCCCGGCTATCGACGACGAAGAAGATTATTCTTTCCCCACTTGGGCGGGGGTTATTCCGTTAGAGATGATTGCGGGTGCGCCGATTGACGATTCGCGGCTCGATCCGGGATGCCTAGCTCCGCCGTATGCGAGCCACTACTCCCGAAAGCGATAACAGTCCGCGTGCAGCGGCCGCCCTCGGCCGTCCGGCGAGCGAAGCTCGCCCTGCTCCGCCGTGGCAAACCCAACTGTTCCCGAAATAGGCTTGACTCTCGCGGTAAAGACTGCTATCTTTACTGTAAAGGCAGTCGGTAAATATGAATAACTCCAGCAGAATCAGCAGCAAAGGCCAGATCACTGTTCCTCAGGAGATCCGCAAGCGGCTCGGCCTGCGACCCGGCGACCGGGTCGAGTTTGTGGCAGAAGAAGATCGCACCGTCATCCGGCCGGTCCGTTCGGAAGTCAATCCCTTCGAAAAGTTCATCGGAATTGCAGGCCCGTTCCCCGGCGGGGATGAAGGAATAAAGGCCTGGATTGACGACATGCGAAGCGACAAAGACTACGAATGAGGACGGCCCTCGACACCAACATCTTGTCGCCAATTTGGTCAGCGGCACCTTCCGCAGTCGCGATCGCCGCACAGTTGGCGAAAGTTCGTGGGGAGGGCGCGCTGGTGATTAGCGCACCGGTTTTCGTTGAGCTATCGGCTGTCCCCGGCTTGAGTGTGCAAACCGTTCGGAGAGCTCTTGCGGAAACGGACATCGCCATTGATTTCGAGCTTGAAGAGGATGTCTGGATGCTGGCGGCTGCAAGTTTCGCCTCTTACGCCATTCGCCGGCGACGTTCCAGTGGAGGTGCGCCAAAGCGTCTACTGCCGGACTTCATAATCGCGTCGCACGCGCTCCTGAAAGCCGACAGGCTTATGACTCTCGATGCGAACCGCTACAGTGTGGACTTTCCGAATCTTCGCTTCATTTGAAGCCGCACGCCCTCACGGAATCAGCAGCAGCTTGCCCACCATCTTGCGCGCTTCCATGTCCCGATGCGCTCGCGGCGCGTCTTTCAGCGGATACGTTTTGGCAACGCGCAGTTTTAGCTTACCCTCTGCAATCATGCCGAAAAGTGCGCTGGTGCGCGCCAGCAACTCGTCGCGGGTAGCGGTGAAATGCGCCAGCGTGGTGCGCGCCATGTACAGCGAACCTTTCTCCAGCAGCCGGGCCGGATCCACCGGCAGCACCGACCCACTCGACATTCCGTAGAGCACGAGCATCCCCCGCAGGCGCATGACGTTCAGATTTTTCTCGAAGGTCGCCTTGCCCACGCCGTCGTACACCACTTCCACGCCTTTGCGATCAGTGAGGCGCTTCACCTCGGGTTCGAAATCCTGCCGGGTGAAGACGATCACCTCATCCGCGCCCGCCTCGCGTGCAAGTCGGGCTTTCTCTTCGCTCGAAACCGTGCCAATCACCCGCGCCCCGATCGCGTGTGCCATCTGCACCAACAAAAGCCCAACTCCACCCGCGGCGGCGTGCACCAGAGCCGTTTCGCCCGCCTTCAGCTTGTGCGCATCGGTCACTAGATAATGCGCGGTCAGGCCGTGCACCATCGCCGCGGCGGCCTCCTCATCACTGATCGACGCCGGCACGGGCACCAGATGTTCCTCGGGCGACACCACGAACTCCGCATACGAACCCAACACTCCGCTCCACGCCACACGATCGCCCACCTTCACCAACTTCGCCTGCTCGCCCACCTCCGTAACCACTCCTGCGCCCTCCTGCCCAGGTATGAACGGCAGGGGCGTACGGAACCTGCCGTCGCGGAAGTAGCCATCAGCCGCGTTCACTCCCGCAACCGATACCTTCACCACCGCCTCGGCCGACTTCGCTGGCCGAACCGAAACCTCCTCCAGTTCCATCACCTCCGGCCCGCCTGTGTGGTGTACGCGGATTGCTTTCATGGTTTTCCTTCCGGAACCTCGTCCCGGCTGGTTAGGGAATCAGCAACAGCTTCCCGGTCGTTTTGCGTCCTTCCAAGTCCCGATGCGCCCGCGGCGCCTCACTCAGAGGGTAGGTATGTTCAATTCGCAGCTTGAGTTTTCCGGCAGCGATCATAGCAAACACCGCACTCGACCGCTCCACCAGTTCCTCGCGTGTGGCGATATAGTTCACCAGCGTGGGCCGGGTCACGTACAGCGATCCCTTTTGCGACAAGGCAATCAGATCGAACGGCGGAACAGCTCCGCTCGACCCGCCGAACAACACCATCATTCCGCGAAGCCGCAGAACGTTCAATCCCTTCTCAAATGTTGTCTTGCCCACCGAGTCGTAGACAACATCCACGCCCTTGCCCGCGGTCAGTCGCTTGGTTTCAGCTTCGAAGTCTACCTGCGTATAAAGAATCACCTCATCTGCGCCTGCCGCGCGCGCAAGCTTCGCCTTCTCCTCGGTGGAGACCGTCGCGATCACGCGCGCGCCGATGTTGTGCGCCATCTGCACCAGAAGCAATCCCACGCCGCCCGCAGCGGCATGAATCAGTGCCGCCTCACCACGCTTCAGAGGATACGTGCTGTGCGATAAATATTGCGCCGTCATGCCCTGCAGCATCGCCGCGGCGGCCTGCTGATCACTCACGCCAGGCGGGATCTGCACCAGTCGTTCCGCCGGCACTGCCTCGTACTCTGCGTAAGAGCCCAGAAGGCCGCTCCACGCTACGCGATCTCCCACTTTCACGGACTTCACATCTGCACCGATGGCGCTCACCACGCCCGCGCCCTCTTGCCCCAAGACCAGCGGCAGCGGAGCCTTGTATCGCCCCTCGCGGAAGTAGATATCGATAAAGTTCACGCCCGCGGCAGCCAGCTTCACCACCGCCTCATTCGCCTTCGGCTGTGGCGCCGGCAACTCCACCACCTCCATCACATCCGGCCCGCCGACCTGCTTTACCTGAATAGCTTTCATGGTTGCCTTGGATTCGTTTATCGCTACAAAAGATTCCGTTCTTGGGGCCCCCCGTTCTCAGTTCTCAGAAAAGCGCCACCGGCGCAAGTTGTCAACCTTCTGCTGCGAAATAAACGTTGCGCCAGCATTGGGTGTTGATTTTACTGAGAACTGAGAACTGAGAACTGGGAACTGAGTACTGAGAACTGCAGTGTGAACTGCTTCTGTTAAACTGGCGCATCCACCCGAAGGAGCCCTTCGTCATGGCAGAAAAAAAACCTCAGACCTTCGCCAACCACGCGCGCCTTGATCCGCTCTTTCACTTTTTTGTGCTTCCAGTCTTCGGCCTTTCCACGCTCGCTGCGGTTGTTCTGTTCTTGTGGCACCCCGGTTTGCATTCGGCGTGGCGCTTTGTTCTCATTGCTGCCTGCACCGTCGCTGTATTCAAGATCCGGCTGTACGCGCTCCGGGTGCAAGACCGCGTAATTCGTCTAGAGGAGCGTCTGCGGCTGGCTTCCCTTTTGCCCGAGTCGTCGCGCTCGCGTATTCCTGAATTAACCGAGGGCCAACTCATCGCGCTGCGCTTTGCATCTGATGCAGAACTGCCAAAGCTGGCCGACAGGGCGCTCGCAGAAAAGCTTTCTCGGTCGGACATCAAGAAGGCGATTCAAACTTGGCGTCCGGACTACTGGCGTCTGTGACTCCATCCCAGTCGCACGATAAGCGGCGGAGTAACCATTCGCCCCGGTGCCAAAGGTAATCGCGAAATTTGGTTTCAGCATTGACCCCGCGCTTATCGGAGGGTACGATTTTTGATAGAATTCGGCAGACTTTAACCCCAGGGAGCAATCCGTATCTCGTAGATAAATATGCGTGTTGCAAAATTCCATGTGCGGATCGCGATGCTGGCAGTTCTGGCTTTGGCGGGTTCTTCCTGTCAGACCGCCCAAAAGCCAGCTTCCCTGGTGCCGGCAAAAACTGCTCCAGCTCTGACCGCCCCCACCGCCGCCACTCGGCAAGCGGCACCGCAGCAGACCCCTCCCACTTCCTCACGCGTCGCCGCTGAAAACCCGCCGCAGGCCTCGACTCAAACCCCAGATCAAGCCCCAGATCAAGGCAAGACCAAGCCGGAATCCGCGTCGCCGTCACCCACGGCCGATCCTGTCGCAAATCTCATCGCCGGCGTCGAAAAGGATTATCAGGCCGGACTCGACTCCTATCGAGCCGGGCAAACTGACGTCGCTAAACAGCATTTCGACAGCGCCATCAACGCATTGCTCGAAAGCACGCTTGATATCCGCTCCGACGACCGCCTGCAGCAGGAATTCGACCGCATCGTGGAAGGCGTCAACCGCCTGGATCTCGCCAGCCTGGGCTATGCCTCCGATTCCGACGCACAAAAGTCCGAGCCCGCTCCTATCGATGAGACCAACGGCATCACTCCTTCCGCCGACGCCAACGTGAGAGCCAAGGCCCAGGCCGAGATCAAGTCAACCCATTCCGACCTGCCGCTCATGATGACCGACCAGGTCGCCGGCTACATTAGCTATTTTTCCAATCGTGGACGCGGCACCTTCGAGCGTGCCTTCGCCCGCTCCGGCCGTTATCACGACATGATGGTCTCGATTCTCAAACAGGAAGGCATCCCGCAGGATTTGATCTACCTCGCACAAGCCGAGTCGGGATTTCATCCCCTCGCTGTTTCCCGCGTCGGCGCCCGCGGCATCTGGCAATTCATGGCCAGCCGGGCCCGAGGCTACGGCCTGCAGCACAACCCCTGGGTTGACGATCGCCAGGATCCTGAAAAATCCACGCGCGCTGCCGCCCACCACCTGAAAGACCTCTACGCTCAGTTCGGCGATTGGTATCTCGCGATGGCCGCGTACAATTCCGGTCCCGGTACGGTGCAGGCCGCGGTCAAGCGCACCGGCTATGCGGATTTCTGGGAACTCTATCGCCGCAACGTTCTCCCCAAAGAAACCCGCAACTACGTTCCCATCATCCTGGCCATGACCATCGTCAGCAAGAATCTGTCGCAGTACGGCTTTGACGACGTCTCCATGGACGATCCCGTGGCTTACGACGCCGTAACCATCGACTACCCGGTGGATTTGCGCCTGGTCGCCGAATGCGTGGATGCCACTCCCGCCCAACTGCAGGAGCTCAATCCCAGCCTGCTAAGGCTGACCACGCCGAGGCAAGGAACATTCGTGCTCCATCTGCCTCAGGGAACGAAAGACCAGTATCAGACTGCCATCGCCGCTGTCCCGCCTGACATGCGCCTGTGGTGGCGCTACCACAAGGTTCAGCCAGGCGACACCCTCGCTTCCCTTTCCCGTTCGTACCGCGTCCCGGCCAAGTCCATTGCAGCCGCGAATCAGCTCGATCAGACAGATAAAGCCCTCGAACTCGACGCCAAGCTCGTCATCCCGCTAGCGATCGGCAAGCATCCCGCTAGCGATACCGCGACCTACGCGCGCCGCATCACCCGCTACAGGGTTCACAAGGGAGACACCGTCGAGAGCGTAGCTGAGAACTTCGGCGTCTCCGCTCAGATGGTTCGCCGCTGGAACGGCCTGCCTCGCGGCTCCAGCCTGCGCGGCAGGAAAGTGCTCGCCCTGCACCTGCCGGTTACGCCCAGCACCGAAGCCGTCGCCGATAAGCCTGCCGTCCACTCCCGAAGAACCACTCAAACCGCCAGCGCGAAAATTCCCCCTGAGAATTCTCTGGGCGACTCGGGTCCAGACACTTCGGGTCAAGCCTCCGTGCTTCGCCACAGGGTGAAAAGCGGCGAAACTCTCTACTCGATTGCTACCACCTACAAGACCACGGTCGCCGCCCTCAAGCGCAACAACGGCAACGTAGCCGTGCTCCGCCCAGGCATGATCCTGATCGTCGAACCCAGCCGGTAAACCCTGGGCCAGCCGCGAAAGCCCCATCCACTTCACTTTTTTTCGGCCTCGTCCCGTTCGAATCTTCTTCCCTTCCGCCCTCTCGTGTGGTAACAGGATAGGCAGGGTAGATGTGACCACGGCCCTTGCCGTCTGCAGCAAACGTCGTGCTATAATCGCCCGCCGTTCCAGCATAAGTTCTGGTGGTCTTTTAATTTCTCGTGCCCGGCAGCCTCGCGCGGCCCTCGCTGCGCCCGGAAGCCAAAACAAGATCAGGAGGAGCAATGAGATTCAACGATCCCACACTCTACGGCCGTGATGAAGATGAAGAATTCGGCGACAGCGGCGCCTACAGCGAGTCGCTCGAAGAGGATTTCGAAGAGGAAGAAGAGGAGGAGGAAGAAGCTGGCGTGCCCGAACCCGCGATGAGTGAGCCGGTCATGTCCGCTCCGCCGCCTCCCTCACCCAGACCTGCCGCTCCCGCCGGAGGCGGCGGTGGCAAGCCCGCCGCGAAGAAGAAAGCCGCAAAAAAGAAAGCGGCTAAAAAGCCTGCCAAGAAGAAGGCAGCCAAAAAGCCGGCGAAGAAAAAGAAAGCCGCAAAGAAGAAGCCCGCAAAAAAGAAGGTGGCCAAAAAGCCTGCGAAAAAAGCCAAAAAGAAAGCGGCGAAGAAACGGCGCCGCTAAAGGAAACATTCACACTCAAGAACCGCGGCCCACGGGTCGCGGTTCTTTTGTTTGTTGGTGCTCCTGTTCACCACGCCCGCGAGCGTTCAATCTCCGCATGGCCGCTGCGATCCTGCTCGACGGACTGTTGAATAACGGTCTTGAGCCGATCCTGATCGTCGTCGGCGAGCGCCACGAAGCGAAACGGTTGCAGACCCCAGGAGAGCGGGCTCAGCATTTCCGCCGAACCCAGCACCATGCCGGCTCCGGTCAGAAACATTAATTTTGCACTGGATCCGGTGTTTACCGGGTGAGGCACCGAGAGCAGTCCGCCAGTCAGGGAAACAACCTTTAACTTTCCCGAGACACGGCGGCCGTCACCAAGTCGAAGCACCGCTGGGGTACGTTCCGAAAAATGCACTCTGGTGGCCCGCTGGGCGGGCTGCGATTGGGGGAGGGACATCATTGCATCAAGTATCTTCCCTAACCGACCTATTCGCGCAGATTACGGAAGTCCTTGTCCGCCGCCGGTTACGGCCCTTACTTTTTTCCCTCCACTGCCACCCGGCATTTCCCGTACAACTCGAGCAGATGTGTCGCGTACTCCTCAGGCTTCGAAGCCGAGCCCGTGCCCTGAAACCCTACGCCCGACGAAGTCGTCCGCCCATACCCCGTGGTCATCGCGACAAATTTCATCAGATCAAGCGCGATATCCTCATTGCGGCGCGCGCTCCCATGCAAACTTGGACCTTCATCCATAAGTCCTTCTCCTGAACCCGAAATATAAGGAACTCCCTCGTCGTCTTCCATCTCTTCCATAACAAAGTCTTCCATAACCTTTACCAAAACTCCGCCCACGATGATAGCAGGGTCGCTTCCCTGTAGCCCGGGCGTCATCCCGAAGTCCCGCGTTTTCACCAGCGGAACGAGAGCCTGCCCTGCGCGAATCCGAAGGGGATCTCCCGTGCGCACAAAGCGGCCGCGCTAGCGCGCCACTTCACTCATCAGCGCCAGCAGGTTTCCCTCTGAGTCGCGGAAAAACGTCATCCACAAGTCATGTGTCGGCATTTTCGCGATCACATGCGGCTCGTCCTCAAAATGCACTCCGCCTTCTTTCAGTTTGCTGTACGCGGCGTGAATGTCAGGCACGGAAAAATACAGCACCGAGCTGAGATGATCGAACTCCGGCTTCTCCGCCCGGTCCAGCATCAGCCGCACCCCTCCGCAATCAAAAAATGCCAGCCCCGGCGGCGCCTTGAACAGCAGCTTCAGCCCCAGCTTTTCCTGATAGAAAGCCGTCGCCCGTTCCACATCCTTTGCATTGATGGCGATCTGCCCGAGCCGGGTAATCCCGATTCCAGTTGCTGTTGCGCTCATGTTCTTGACCTCCAGGTTAACTTAGCACTGTTCCCGGGCATTCGGGGGACTGGTCCATGGGGGATCACCGTCGAGGGGTCGCCGCGGTCCGATTCACGGATTCGCAGGTGTACATGGGGTCGATGCTAATTCACCGTAAGGGAAATCGTTGTGGTCTGCTGAATGTTGCCCGCCGTGGCGGTCACCGTCACCGTCGAAGTCGTCGGGGTCGATCCTCCACCGCTCCTGCTACCAGTATTACAGGCCGACATCGCCCCCAGGCCGACCAGCACCACCACTGCCGCTAGCATTGGCATGAGCGCGCGGCGCGTTCTGCGCCAGCCCATCATGCAAAAAGCACCGGCCATAATTATCCCTTGACAACAAGTAGAACAAATGGCATACTATTTGCATGAACCGCAGACAGACCATTCCCGCAGAACTCCGGTACACCCGAAGCCAATTTGACCGTGAGTTTCCTACCGATGATGCTTGCCTAGAGCAGATCAAGGAACAGCGATTCCCCGGCGGAGTGACCGTGTGTGAGAAGTGCGAAGGCCCACGCAAGCACTACCGCGTAGCTGGACGCACCGCCTACGCTTGCGCCACTTGCGGGAAGCATATCTATCCACTGGCAGGGACGATCTTCGAGAAGAGCACTACTTCGCTTCGGGTGTGGTTTCAGGCTATGTACTTGATGGGATCGACCCGATGTGGCATCAGCGCGAAACAGATTCAACGCGAGACTGGCGTAACCTACAAAACCGCTTGGAGAATGTTCAAGCAGATTCGCTCGTTGCTATCCGAACCTGATATGCAACTGGAGGGATCAACGGTAGAGGTGGACGAGATGTTCTACGGCGGACGGCGCAAGGGCGGGAAAGGCCGTCCGATGCGTGGCGATAAGAATGCTAAGGCTACTGTGCTGGGAGTCGTGGAACGCAAAGGCCGCGTGATCTGTCGGACTGCTTCGGACACCACCAGCAAGACTCTACACGGGTTCGTGAAAGAGTACGTATTGCCCAAGAGCACCGTGTTTACCGATGATTTTGTTTCGTATCACGGGCTGGATCGGATCGACGGGATGGAATATGAGCACCGCCGGATCAATCACAGCGCAAGCGTATACGTTATGGGCGACGTTCACACCCAGACTATCGAAGGATTTTGGAGTTTAGTGAAGCGCGGGATCGGCGGGGTTTACCACTCGGTCAGTCAGAAGTATTTGCAGACTTACTTGGACGAGTATTCGTTTCGGTACAATCGGAGGCAGAGCGGCAACCTTATTTTCCCCGCGATTTTGGCGCGGGTTTCCGAAAAGGTGTCGTCGAAGCCTTCTGCACCAGTCGCTGAAAATCAGACCGTGTAAACGGTCGCGTGCCACCCTCGGTATTCTTGGCGGAAGGCTTTGGGTGATTCGCCATAATTTCGGACCAGCGCAACGCTCCTAGAATGGAGTGTCGCGCAGTGCTGTGCAAATGTCAACCTACCGTACTACGGGATTTCCTTAACGCGTTTGCCTGCAATGGACGGAGGAATCTTTTCGTGATCCTTCGCGGCTATTTTGACGAGAGCTATGACAAGGATGTATTTACTCTCTGCTGTTCCGTCAGCAATGCGACTGGTTGGATAGCTATTGCCGATGGATGGCGAAAATGTCTCAACGCGAAAAACAAATCACTTCGCAGCCAGGGCCGACCGCCAATCTCTCGATATCATTCTAGCCACGCCAATTCTCGCGATTATGAATTCGAGGGATGGACTCGCGAAGAACGCGATGAGCTGGCGATAAAGCTAATGGGAACCCTGCGGCGTGGCAGAGCGTGGATTGACACGGTTGCCTATAGCCTTCCCCTGAAGGAATTCGTGAACAAATTCAAGATTGAGGGTGATCCGCTGCCATTTTGCTACAAAGAATTACTGAAATTCGTAATGCTCGAAATCAATTCCAAGATTGAGGATGCCCACAAGTTTCTAAGATTTGTGAAGCCCATTAAGTACGTACTTTTCCATGAGAGATGCAGTTATGACGATGCTTACCTAGCTGGATTCAATATGATGATGAATGACCCTACTTTCCGAGGAAAGCATCTGTTTTCAACAATTGCTCCGCTCGGGTGGGAGGACTGCATACCCTTGCAGCCTGCCGATATGTTGGCATATGAGACCTTCAAAGATGCTCTCAGACAGTTCAATCACAAGGAGCGCCGACTCAGCCTAAAGTACCTATTGCAGTCCGGTTCATTCAGTGGCAGATCAAAGCAAATGAGTGTGGACAATATCGCTGAGTGGCGCGAAATCGTAGACGATGCTAGCAAACGTTAGCCCTTCAATCGCCAGCCGCCCATATACCGTTCTACCTTTCCCTTGTCTTCGAGGCGATGCAGGGAACGGGAAACGGACCGCTCAGTCCTTTTGAGAGATTTCGCAATATCCGCAACGTACCATGGGAATTCGCCAGAAGGCGGCGCGGGTAGTCCGTATTGAGGAAAGGGGCTGTAGACACGCAATGGAGCGCCCATTAGTCGATTCTTCAGGAGCGCATAGACCGCGTGGTCTCGAAATCTATCGAGGTAGTAATCCCATGCCTCAAACATGGGCTTTGGCACCTGATACAAGCCGAACAGAAAACTTGCCACTGCTATCGTCCATCCCCAGCCCGTTCGAGCGTAGGGCCACAGATCGTGCCATTTCATCCATAAACTATACGCCTTGTCCTGAAGGGATACTTACCCCGGTGAAAACGACGTTATGTTCCGACTGGAACATTCAGCCCAATGTTCCAGCCGGAAGCATTAAACCGCTCTCATCACCGGTGACCCGCGCCAGAAAACTTTGGGCTCATCCCTCAAGTGTTGCCCCACCCCGCCGATGAAGCCAGAAGTGAAGTAAACATCTGCGCTTCGCCTCGGAGGCTCAACAACAATGTCTCGTCCGTCATCCGCGTCACCGCTGCGCCGCGCCTTGTCATTTCTAACTTTGGCAATTTTCTTCTCGCTCCTTTCTCTCGACCTGCCCGCCGCTGTCCTCGAAAAAGAAGCCCAGCCCGCGCTCGACCCGCCGAATCTTCCGCTCACTCAAGCCCCGTTCGTCCAGGTAAGAGATCGGATCACCTCCTTCATCGATGACGATCAGCGAGTCACGCTGCGCGGCAACGTCCATCCTCTCGCCCAGGCTCAATACGACGCCGGCGCAGTCGCGCCCGACTTCCCCATGGAACACATGCTGCTCACGCTGCTGCCAGACTCGACCCAGCAGGACGTCCTCAACCAGTTAGTCGACGCGCAACACAACCCCGAGTCTCCTTACTACCATCAGTGGCTCACGCCCGAGCAGTACGGCGAGCGCTTCGGCGTCTCTGACGCCGATACTGCCCAGATTGTGAGCTGGCTACAGGAGCATGGAATGCAAGTGGAAGAGGTCACGGCCGGACGCCGCTCCATCATTTTCAGTGGCACCGCGGCGCAGGTCCAAACGGCATTCCATACCGCGATTCATACTTACAAGATTGGCGATGAAGTCCATCACGCCAACGTGAACGATCCCGAAATTCCCGCCGCTCTGGTTCAGGTCGTGGGAGGCGTGGTCTCGCTGCACGACTTTCACAGCGAGCCCATGCACGGCCTAGTACGCAAGCCATCCCCTGACTTCAGCAGCGGCGGCGCGTACTACCTGGCCCCGGCGGATTTCGCCACCATCTACGACCTCAATCCGCTGTATCAGCAATCGATCACCGGCAGCGGCCAGTCCGTAGCCATCGTCGCCCGTTCCAACATCAACATCGCCGACGCGCGCCAGTTCAGAACATTCTTCGGCCTGCCTGCCAACGACCCGCAGATCATCGTCAACGGAACCGACCCAGGCATCTGGAGCGCGAATGAAGAAACCGAAGCCGATCTCGACGTCGAGTGGTCCGGCGCCGTGGCCAGAAGCGCAACCATCAAGTTCGTTGTATCGAAGTCTACGAATTCAAGCGACGGAGTGGACTTGTCAGCGCAATACATCGTCAACCACAACCTCGCCCCCGTGATGAGCACGAGCTTCGGCTTATGCGAGGCCTCGCTTGGTTCTTCCGGCAACAGCTTTCTCAACAGCCTGTGGCAGCAAGCGGCCGCGGAAGGCATCACCGTGTTCGTTTCTTCAGGAGACAGCGGCGCTGCCGGCTGTGATTCCGCTTCGGCTTTGACCGCCACGCACGGACGCGCCGTCAACGGCCTGTGCTCCACGCCTTACAGCGTTTGTGTCGGCGGCACTGAGTTCAACGACCTGGCCAACCCAACGCTATATTGGTCGCCCTCGAACTCGTCGGGCACGCAGGCATCAGCGCTCAGCTACATTCCAGAAATAGTCTGGAACGCAAGCGGTCCCGACTATGGACTGTGGGCGAGTGGCGGCGGCGCGAGCGCAGTGTATGCTAAGCCCTCCTGGCAAGCGGGCACCGGCGTTCCCGCGGATGGAAAGCGCGACGTCCCAGACGTTGCGCTCAGTTCCGCGGGTCACGATGGCTACCTCATCTACCAGAACGGCGAACTCTATGTGGTCGGCGGCACCTCCGCGGCTTCGCCGTCATTTGCCGGCGTCATGGCGCTCGTGGTGCAGAACACCGCGGCGCGGCAGGGCAACGCCAGCGTTGCGTTTTATTCTCTGGCCAGCAAGCAGAGGGCAGGCGGAGCCTCGGTTTTTCATGACACAACGATCGGCAGCAACAGCGTTCCGGGACAAGCCGGCTTCAACGCAACCGTAGGATACGATCAGGCAACGGGACTCGGTTCGATCAACGGCTCGATTCTGGTCAACCACTGGGCCGACGCCACGACTCCGCCCTCATTTCACGCAGCCCTTTCGGCGAATTCGCTTTCCGTTACCGGCGGATCGAACAAGAGCCTCACTTTGAATGTCACGGTCAGCGGAGGCTTCAACGCAGCCGTCACCTTCTCGATAACTGGATTGCCCGGCGGAGTCTCTGACACTTTCACTCCGGCCAAGCTGACTGCTCCGGGATCAGGCAGCAGCGTGCTCAAGCTCACAGCGACCAGCGCCGCCAGGGCCGGCACGTATTCGGCCACGGTGTCAGCCACCAGTGGCGCAACGAAACAACAGATGCCGCTTTCGGTCACGATCGTTCGGTAGCCCGCCCCCTGCCCGCTGGCGCGGAGTACTCATGTGATACAATAGTATTGCGTCGCGGTAGTATCGACGAATATTATCGTTCGGACATGATCGCGGGTTTCCGGGACAAGGAAACGGAACGGCTGTGGCAGTCGGGCAAGAGCCGCCGGCTTCCCGCCGATTTGCAACGAAGGGCGTTCAAGAAACTTGCCATTTTGAATGCTGCGATGGCGCTGGATAACTTGAAGGTGCCTCCTGGGAATCAACTGGAAGCACTTCGAGGGAACCGTGCCGGGCAGCACAGCATCCGGGTTAACGATCAATATCGCGTATGTTTCGCGTGGCGGGGCGGGAATGCCTTTGAAGTAGAGATCACGGATTATCACTGAGTACTGGAGCAGCTATGACGAAGGCAAGAAGAATCTTTGCGGTGCATCCGGGAGAGATTCTCAAGACTGAGTTCATGGAGCCGATGGGAGTGAGTGCATATGCGTTGGCGAAGGCGCTCGAGTTCCCTGGCATCTATGAAGTGGTGCGGGGAGACCGGGCCATCAGCGCCGAGACTGCTATTCGCCTGGGAAAATATTTCGGTCTGCCGGCACAGTTCTGGCTGAACCTTCAGAATGATTACGATCTGAGAATTGCCGGGGGCAGCGGAATCGGCAGGGGGATTAAGCCCCGCATTGGCTCGCGTGCGGAGTTCTCCGCTGCACGCTGAAGCGTGCTTGCCCACCGAGCGAGCCTTTTTGCTTGTTCCCGCCGTCTCCGCGTAAGAGTTCCAGTGCAAACCCCAGCCTGTGGTTGACGCATCTCGTTTGACGCGCTTATCATTTTTGTTTGGCCCGAACCCCGCGCACGGCTTCGGGGAGCCGGCGCAGAATTATAGACGTGAACTTATGGATAAGAAGAAGTTAGAAGCGTTCAAGAAGCGGCTGGAGACGCGGCAGCAGGATTTGCGCCGCACGGTGTCGCGCACGCAGGCCGACGGCCGTTCTGCTGATGAAGATACGGCGCAGGACATTGCCGACCGCGCCGCCAGTTCCTACACCAAAGAGTTTCTGTTCAGCCAGAGCAACAACGAGCGGCAACTGCTGCAGATGGTCGAGAAGGCGTTGGCGCGCATCCGCGAAGGCAGCTTTGGCGAGTGCATCCACTGCGGCAAGGAAATCAATTCCAAGCGGCTGGAGGCTGTGCCCTGGACGCGGCACTGCATCGAGTGCCAGGAGAAACTGGAGCAGGGTTTGCTGGAGGAGGCTCCACGGTAGAGCTTCGTACGGTTGCGATTTTGCCTTCGTCCGCCCCGCAAATGAACGGCCAGCAAAAGCAGGTTCCTCACCGGGCTTGGCGCCGGGTTCGGGATGACAAGGGTTTCGTGCCGAGTGAACATACCGCTCCAAAGTCGAGATGCCGCTTTGACGGTGCTGTTTTCCGGCTGATAAACTAACACCTCGTCCCACCTTAGACAGTAGAGTCATTACTGAGATTCGGGAAATCGACTCCAGAGACTGAGATTGGAAGGTAGTCTTGCGCGCAGAAACCCGCCATCAACTTAAACAGGATGCGTTCAGCCGAGCCACCATTGGAGCCGCCGAGAAGACAGCTCACTGGAGCGTGGAGCACAGGAACACGCTTGCAGTCGCCGTGGTCGCCCTCGTTGTGATCGCCGGCGCGGTGGCCGGCGGATGGTATTACCTGAGCGCGCAGAATGAGAAGGCGAGCTTCGATTTGGCACAGGCGGTGCGGACTCTCGATACGCCGCTGCGTCCCGCGGGAACGCCCGAGCAGCCGGACTTTCCTAGCTTCACCTCGGCGAAAGAGCGCTCGGATGCTGCCAGGAAACAATTTCAGACGATCGTGGACAAATATCCGCACACCCATACGGCGGATATGGCGCGTTACTTGTTGGGAGTGACGGCGGCGTCGGCAGGCGACAATGCTGCCGCGGAAAACAGTCTCAAGGCGGTGATTTCGAACGGTGGCAAAGAACTGGCATCGTTAGCGAAGCTCGCGCTGGCTGGGCTCTACGGCAATACCAACCGCACCAAGGATGCCGCGGCCCTGTATCAGGAATTGATCAGTCATCCCACGCTTTCGGTGAGCAAAGCGACAGCGCAGTTGCAACTGGCGGGGCTTTACCAGAGCAGTAACCAGCCGCTCGACGCCAAGCGCCTCTACGAGCAGATCAAGAAAGACAATCCCAGCCCTGAAGCGACGGAGATCGCGACCCAGAAACTGACGGAACTGAAGTAGGTCCTGCTCGGAAACGTTAGCGAAGTGAATGAGTCGAGGCGCCGGGCGCTAGCCCGGCGTGCTGGAGAATTGCGTCGAGAGTTTTTTCCCAGACATCCACGCTGGCGCTTAGAGTTCGCTTATCAGGGATTGTTCAACTGCGAGTTGGCGGCAGGTGGGCCCGATGATTTGTTCCAAAAAGTTCGACTCCATGAACTGGAAGCCGTAACGGAAGGCGCTTCTTTGCCGAACCATGGCATAAATCTTGACGGGGCCGAACGGAAGCGTGAAGGTCAACTCCACGACCTCACCCAGGGGAACTTCAAGCCTGAGCATGGCTGAAACTCCGGATTCGCTGATGTCCACGGTGTGCCCCTTCAGCAGGCCGCAAGTCTTGGAATCGATGGTGACATCGACTTCAATTTTGAAGCGGGGCCGGCGACGCGCGTCGACTACGCCTCGAACGCGGTCATCTGAGGGCTGATTCTGGGGTTGCAATTTCAATTCTCTCCGACAGAGATACCGACTCACTTGCAAAGTTGGTCAGCGGCCTCCGGCTTGTGGCCTCGTTTCGAGCCGGGAAGATCTATATTCCCCATCGGCACAAAGGTCAGGGAACTTTAGGCGAGGGCGCGCTCCGACCTGTCCATTCCACTTTTCCTGCTGGTTGAGTAGGATGATTGCTCAGGTTCTAATTCCTCTCTGGGGAAACATATGGCCGAATTCACATTGCGCGTTAACGGCACCGAAAAGAAAGTAAGCGTCTCGCCCGAGACTCCGTTGCTGTGGGTGTTGCGAGACACGCTCGAACTGACTGGAACAAAATTTGGTTGTGGCGCCGGGCTCTGCGGGGCTTGCACGGTGCACGTGGAGGGGTCGGCGATTCGATCATGTTCTACGCCGGTTTCGGACGTTGCCGGGAAGAGCATCACGACCATCGAAGGCCTCGGAGCTAACGGGCTGCACGTGTTGCAGCAGGCGTGGATTGCCGAAGAAGTTCCGCAATGCGGCTACTGCCAGACGGGGCAGATTATGAATGCGGCAGCGCTGCTGGCAAAGACGCCGAATCCGACCGATGAACAGATTACGCAGGCGATGAACGGCAACCTGTGCCGCTGCGGGACTTACGAGCGGATTCGCAAGGCGATTCATCGTGCTGTGGGTGCAGGTGCGGCCGGTGCAGGAGGTGCTCGATGAGCCCATTAAGTCGGCGCGAATTCGTTGCGGCTGGAGTGGCCGCGGGAGCGGGGCTGGTGGTGGGCTTCTACTTGCCGCATGCGGGGAGCATAGGCACGGAAGTGTTTTCGCCGAACGCTTACCTGCGAATCACGCCGGATGACAAGGTCACGATTGTATGCGCGCGCTCGGAAATGGGGCAGGGCGTGCGCACGGCGTTGCCCATGATTCTGGCGGAGGAACTGGAAGCGGACTGGAAGCAGATTGAGATTGAGCAGGCAGGAGCGAGCACGCTCTATGGGGATCAGGGTACGGGCGGGAGCGCAAGCGTAAAGACGACGTGGGATCCGATGCGGAAGGCGGGAGCGGCGGCGCGCGAGATGTTGATTTCGGCGGCGGCGCTGACGTGGGGCGTGCCGCGATCGAGCTGCGCGGCGGAGAACGGCGCGGTTGTGCATGGGGCGTCGAAGCGGCGGCTGAGTTACGGAGAGCTCGTGGAGAAGGCGGCGACGCTGCCGATTCCCACGGATGTGCCGCTGAAGCAGAACAAAGATTACAAGATTGTTGGACACCGCCTGCCGCGCGTGGACACGCCGTCGAAGGTAAGGGGAGACGCCGTGTTTGGCCTCGACTTCCGAATGCCTGGAATGAAGTACGTGGTGTTGTCGCGGAGTCCCACGATCGGCGGAAAGGCGTTGAGCTTTGATGACAAGGACTCGAGAAAGATTGCCGGCGTGAGTTACGTGGGCAAGATCAGCGACGCGGCTGTGGCCGTGGTGGCCGACAGCGTCTGGGGCGCGATGGAGGGACGCCGGGTGCTGAACGTCAGCTGGGACGAAGGTCCGAACAAAGACTTGAACACCGCGGCGGTGATGGAAGCGTTGCAGCAGGCGGCGTCGAAGAAGGGCGCGAGTTTGTATTCGACGGGCGACGTTTCGAAAATGACCGGGAGGCGGATCTCCGCCGAGTATCACCTTCCCTTCATGGCGCACGCGCCGATGGAACCGGGAAACTGCACCGCGAATTTTCAGGGAACGTCTTGCGAGTTGTGGGCTCCGACGCAGGTGCCGCAGGATTGTCGCGACCAGGTTGCGAAAGCGCTGGGCTTGGATCCCGACCAGGTGAAGGTGAACGTCACGTTGATGGGCGGAGGCTTTGGCCGGCGACTGGAGTACGACTACGCGGTGGAAGCGGCGCTGGTGTCGAAAGCAACGAACGCGCCGGTGAAAGTGATTTGGACTCGGGAAGATGACATGAGGTTCTCGACCTACCGTCCGATGAGCCTGCATCAGTTGAGCGCGGTGCTCGATGGAGCAGGTTGGCCGGTGGCGTTTACGCATCGGATCGTTGCGCCGTCGATCAGTGGGCAGAAGGGGCAGCCGGGACCGAACGGTGTCGATCCTGATCTGCCGGATGAGGCGGCGTTCATCTATGCGGTGCCGAATGTTTCGCTGGAGTATGTGCTTGCAGAAACCGCGGTGCCGCTGGGCTGGATGCGGTCGGTATATGCGCTGCAGGCGGCATTCGCGAGCGAAGGCTTTATCGACGAGCTGGCTGTTGCTGCGGGGAAAGATCCGCTGGAGTGCCGGCTGCACATGCTGGGGAAAGACCAGAACATCCAGTACTTCGACACGACGTGGCGCACGGCGCGAATGCGCGGTGTGCTGCAATTAGCGGCCGACAAGGCCGGCTGGAAGAGCGCTTTGCCGGCGGGGCGCTTTCGCGGGATCGCCTGTTTTGGATGCTTTTCTTCTTATATGGCCGAAGTGGTGGAGATCAGCATGGAGAGTGACGTGCCGCGCGTGCATCGCGTGGTGGCGGCGGTGGATTGCGGGCAGGTGGTGAATCCCAGCATTCTGGAACAGCAGATACAAGGTGGGATCGTTTACGCTCTGACGAATGCGCTGCGGGCGAAGATCACCATTGAGAAAGGTCGCGTGGTGCAGGGAAATTTCGATGATTACGTTCCGCTGCGCATGGACGAAACCCCTGTGGTGGAAGTATATGCGGTGCAAAATACAGAGGCGCCGAGCGGGATTGGAGAACCCTCCGTGCCGCCGCTGGCGCCGGCTTTGTGCAGCGCAATTTATGCGGCGACGAAGAAGAGAATTCGAGCGCTGCCGATTCTGAGCTAGGGACAGCATGCAATGTCTGCGAATCACGCGCTGCGCCGCACTGCTGGCTCTTCTGGGCGGTCTGAGTCTCGCGCCGGGGCAAACTGCTGCATCCGGCTCTTCGATCCAGCCAGTATCTTTATCTACCGCTCCTTCATCTTCCGTGCCCGCATCGCGGTTGGTGCATCTGCGGCGCGGCATCAACACCAGCGGATGGTTTGCGCAGGTTTATGACAAGCGCGGGTATACGAAGGAGCATTTTCAGAGCTGGACAACGGCGGAAGACATCGCGCTGATTCGGTCGATGGGTTTCGATCACGTGCGGTTGAGCGTTGATCCGCAACCGATGATGGTGAACCAACGGCCTGGGGAGATTCCGGCGGAGTATCTGGGATATCTGGACGCTGCGGTCAAGATGATTCTGGATCATGGGCTAGCCGTGGTGATCGATCTGCATCCGGACAGCGAATTCAAAGCGCGCCTGGCAAAGGACGACAGCTTCGTGCAGGAGTTCGCCGATTTCTGGCGAGTGCTGGCGCGACATTATTCGACTTGGGATACGGAGCGCGTATTTTTTGAGATTCTGAACGAGTCGGAGATGTCAGACCGTTACCGCTGGTACGGGGTGCAGGCCAAGCTGGCGTCGGCGATTCGCGAAGGCGCGCCACTGCACACCATGATCGCGGCTGGCGCGCGCTGGTCGGACGATGATGATCTGGTCTTCCTCGAACCGCTGCGCGACGCCAACGTGATCTACAACTTCCATTTTTACGAGCCGCATATCTTCACCCACCAGGGCGCGACCTGGAGTACATATTATTGGCACTGGGTGAAGGGGCTGCACTATCCTTCGTCGCCGGAATCAGCCGCGAAAGTGGCGGCTGGCGTGCCCGATGCGGTGGACCGCCTGGCAGTGATCCGCTATGGAGAGGATCACTGGGATGCGGCGCGCGTTGATGCCGAAATTACGCAAGTCGCGGAATGGGCGCGGCAGCGCGGAGTTCCGGTGATGTGCAATGAGTTCGGCGTCTACCGGGAATACGCGGATCCGCAGGATCGTGCGGCGTGGATTCACGATGTGCGCACTTCGCTTGAGCGGCACGGCATGGGCTGGGCCATGTGGGATTATTCCGGGAGCTTTGGAGTGGTCACCAAGAAGGATGGGCGGAATGTCCCTGATGAAATTACCCTGCGGGCACTGGGGCTGAGCCAGCAGGCGGGGAAGTGAACTGCGCACGTCGAACTGGAAATGGGGAAGCGCTTAGGGAGCGGCCGCCGGCATCGGCTGACCTACCGTCATTTTGAAGATTTTAATGTTCTTGCCAAACGATTCGAAGCGCAGGTCGTGAAACTCCGCGAAGTGCCTTTGCAAGTCCTCGGGGAGATCGACTCCCCAGCCCGCCTGAAAAACCCAGACTGTGTCCCCGGGCTTGAGGTTGTAGGCTTCGACGACTCGCGGCCAGTCCTTGAGGAAATCGTCTGCCCAAAGCATCCAGGCGACTTTGTAGTCGGTGGAAGCGATGCGATAGCCTTCGCAGTGAAATTGTTCGAAGCCGGAAGGAGGCTGGTCTAGGAAGATGGGACGCTGCCGGCACAGATAATGACCGAGAAGAAGATCGCTCTGATAATCGGTGAAGATGAGGTCTGAGGGATCGACATTGTTTCTCACAAAGTCGATCGCCTTCGCCATGTTGGCGCGGCTTTGATCGGCGCGCTCCATCCAGGGCTGGCGTGGTTTGCCGAAGATGAGGCAGGCCAAGATGACGAGGGCCGCGATGGTAAGTCCGCGATTCCATCTGCCCGCCGCGAAACGCGCGATTGCCACGCTTACGCCGGCTATCGCCGGGATGATCAGGAATGCTACGTGCCGCGTGCCGCCGTAGGGATACACATGAGCCAGGCAAGCTCCGCCAATGATGGCAAAGGACAGAAGCAGAAATAATCCCAGCCGGCGGGAGGATTTTAGATCCTGCGTGAAGCCTTTGCCGCGGAACAGCAGCACGACTCCCAGCAGGAACACGAGTGCCATCACATCGCCCACTGCGAGCTGCCCGAAGAAATACTGGAAGACTCCAAAGGTGTGGCCGATCAGGAACAGCACCGGGTTGTCATGGGCGGAATCGAAAAACGACCGGCGGAGATAAGCTTCGCTCATCCAGCCTTGCAGCGGAGTTCTTGAGTCCCCCACGCCCAGTTTCGAGAGATGGGTCTTGTACAAAAACACCGCGAGAGCCAGTCCACCCAATTGGCTAAGCGCCCAAGCCGCCGTTATGCGGACGGGCGGCCGTTCCGTGAAGATTCTGAACAGTGCATAAAAGCCAAGCGCCGCCGCGAACCAGAACGCCGAGTAGTGAATCAGCATCGCTAGGTACAGGCACAACGTAAAGGCGGCCATCCGGCTGGCAGAGTTTTTCGTGAAAGCTTCGTCCAGAAAATACAGAGCGCTCACCAGGAAGGCGAGCAGCAAAGAATATTGCCGCAGTTCCGCCGCGACCAGGACAATCGGCGGAAGGAACGCGACCAGCAGAAGTCCGATGAAGCCGGCAAGGCTGCCCGCAGCTTTGCTAAGCCATTTGTAAAACATCCAGCAAAAGACTGCACCCGCAAGCACCGACGGAAGTCGCAGCCAGAGTTCCGAGGTGCCGAGCGCGCGCCAGTAATAGAGCAAGAGGATCAGCAGCGGAGGGTGGGCGGCAGTGAGACTTTCTTTGTAGGCGAGAGCGAGCGAGACCTGATTAGCCAGGCGGAAGTGCAGCGCTTCATCGGGATTGAGGAAGGTTCCATGGGCGGCCCAAAGACGGGCGAGAAACCCGAGAAGAGTGATTAAAGCTGCTGCCAGATTGGGGCGGCGTTCGACCCACTCATCTTTTTTCTTGCCCGCCTCTTGTGAAATCGCCATAGCGTGTCCAGACATAATACCCATAGGCGAGTGCAAAACGAGGAGGCGACCACACCTTGACACTGCTTTCTGTCAACCTTTATTCTTGAAACTTGTTCCCAGCGGTACTTGCGCCTTCCTGGCGTGCTTCCGCGGGCCTGGGGCGGTAACCGGACGGTGCGCGGAGGTTTCCGATGTTTTTCGAGGTCAAAGATTTAGAACTTCATCCTGTGGAGTTTGCGGAGAAGTTCAAGCCGGGCGTGATCGACCTGGGAGCGGATTACCGTCAGGTGACGCCGATTGAGAGCAGCGGACGAGCGGATCTGGTCGAAGAGCATCATGGCAAGCACAAGATAATACAGGACATACGGATCCAGGGCCGGTTGGCAACCAGGCTGGAATTGAGCTGTGCCCGGTGCCTGGAACCGGTTATGCAGGATGTGAAGCGCGAATTCGATCTGCTCTATCGTCCGCAGGGCGCTGACGCCGGGCGCGACGAGATTTCGGTGACCGACGCCGAAGCCGAGATCAGCTATTATGAAGGTGAAGGAATTCTGCTGGATGATGTGGTGCGCGAGCAGGTGCTGTTGGCGGCTCCGCTAAAGGTCACGTGCCGTGATGATTGCAAGGGATTGTGTCCCCAGTGCGGCAAGAACCTGAACCAGGAGCAGTGCTCGTGCTCCGTGGAGCAGGAAGAACCGCGGTGGGCCGCGTTGAAGGAAATCCGCAGCAAGCTGGCGCACTAAGATCCTTCACTGCGCGACGAACGCTTGTTCAGGATGACAGTTAAATTAAGATTCATGCGGGGCCAAAGGCCTCAGCGAGAGGAATTTTACAGACCATGCCGAATCCGAAACGAAGACATTCTCAGAAGCGCACCTCGACCCGGCGCGCGCACGATGCCCTGAAGAGCCATTCGCTTTCCGAGTGTCCGAACTGCCACGAAAAGAAGATGCCGCATCGCGCTTGCGTCAAGTGCGGCTACTACAAAGGCCGCGAAGTTCTGGACGTCGAAGAAGCCAGCTAAATCCCTGCCACAATGCCTAGCGTGATCGCGCTGGATGCGATGGGTTCGGACCGGGCTCCCAAGCCTGAGATCGAAGGCGCAATTTACGCCGCTCGCAGTTACGGCGTGCGCGTGCTGCTCATCGGTCCAGAAGCCACGATCAAGGCAGAGCTGGAGCGTCACCCGTCAGCAGCGCGGCTGCCGATTGAAATCGTGCACGCCAGCGAAGTCATCACCATGAAAGACAAGGCAGTGCAGGCGGTGCGTGCCAAGCGCGACTCCTCCATGCGCGTGGGATTGCGGCTGGTGCGCGAGGGACGCGCGGCAGGCTTCGTTACCGCCGGCAACACGGGGGCGGCGATGGCTACGGCCAAGATGGTGCTGGGCGCGCTGCACGGCGTGGATCGTCCGGCGCTGGCGGCGGTTTTTCCTACGGCTCCGGGAACAGCGGCGATCCTGCTCGACGTTGGCGCAAATGTGGATTGCAAGCCGCACAATCTCGAACAGTTCGCCGTGATGGGCGAGATTTATTTCCGGTCGATGTTTGGGCACACCATGCCCCGCTCCAATTTTTCGGCAGGGAAAAGGCCCCGCGTGGGCTTGCTCTCGATCGGCGAAGAAGAAACCAAGGGCAACGTACTGACGCGCGAGTCGTTTCAATTGTTGAAGCGGCTGCCCTTGAACTTTGTGGGTAATGTGGAGGGCCGCGACCTGTTCAATGGCCACGTCGATGTCATCGTTGCCGACGGGTTCGTGGGCAACGTCGCGCTGAAGATTTCTGAGGGCGTGGCGAACCTGGTGCGGACCGTGCTGAAAGAATCGCTGAAGGCAACCATCACCAGCCAGGTCGGTTACATGCTTTCGCGCAGCGCATTTGCTGATTTCAAGAAGCGCATCGATCATACTGAGTACGGAGGTGCGCCGCTGCTGGGGCTGAAGGGCGTCTGCATTATCACGCACGGTTCTTCCAATGCCAATGCGATCAAGAATGCGGTGCGCGTAGCGGCGGAGTTCGCCGAGCGGCGCATCAATGCGTCGATTGAGCAAGGACTGGCCGCGCTGCGTCCGGCACCCTTGGAAGTGGAAGCCGCCCCGGTTCATTGACCTTTCACACACCTGAAATCGAATGACAAACCACAAAGACGAACTAAGCCACGCCGCAGGAAAGATCGCTTTCATTTTCCCCGGGCAGGGATCGCAGGCCGTTGGCATGGGCAAGGATCTCGCCGAGAGGTATCCCATCGCGCGACAAACGTTTGAAGAAGCCGATGAAGCTCTGGGCTACAAATTGTCGCAACTCTGCTTCGAAGGCCCTGAAGATCAGCTGCGCTTGACCGAAGTCACGCAGCCGGCAATCCTCACCGTATCGATTGCGGCCTTGCGAGTTCTCGAGGGCCGCGTCCCCAAGCCAAGTTTTGTGGCCGGCCACAGCCTGGGTGAATACACCGCGCACGTTGCCTCAGGCACCATCAGCTTTGTGGATGCGGTGCGGACCGTGCGCAATCGCGGAAAATATATGCAGGAGGCGGTTCCGGTAGGAGTCGGTGCCATGGCCGCAATCTTGGGTATGGATTTGGAAAAAGTTGCCGCCGTCTGCGAAGATGCAGCGCAGGGCGAAGTGTGTTCCCCCGCGAATATTAACTCACCGGAACAGATTGTGATCTCGGGAAACACCCCTGCGGTTGAGCGTGGAGCGAAGCTCGCCGACGAGCGCGGGGCCAAGCGCGCGAAGTTGCTGCAGGTAAGCGCCCCGTTCCATTGTTCGCTGATGAAGCCCGCGCAGGATCGCCTGGAAGTCGACTTGAACGCGCTGAAGATGCAGAAGCCAGTGTACCCTGTCGCCTGCAACGTTGAGGCAACTTTGGTTAGTGATGAGATCCGGGCGCGCTCGACGCTGGTAGCTCAAGTCACGGGCGCTGTGAAGTGGGAGCAATGCATGCGCCTGCTGATATCTCGGGGCGTGCAGACTTTCGTGGAAATCGGGCCGGGGAAGGTTTTGTGTGGACTAATGCGACAAATTGACCGGTCGAAGACGTGTTTGAACGTGGGAGACGAAGCGTCTTTGACGAAAGCGCTGGAACAGTTCGCCAGCTAGTGAAATTCCAGGTCGCAGGGCGGCGTGCTGATTGTCTTATCGGTTTTATCCACGTACAACTGGGCGTGTTGCGCACGATCGTTCACGATCAGGTCGACGACCACGCCGCTTCCGCCGCCCGGGCAGTTGCTGGAACCGTAAATCTTAAAGCTCTTAACCACGCCCCACTCGCCGCCCGGTCCCCAATCTTGCCAGAACTCGTTAAACGGATACTGCTTGTGATTCTGCGGATGCTGCTTCCAGGCGGGGTCGGCAAAGTAGATGCCGTAGGCGGTTTCGAAATCTTGCTTCTGCAGCGAAGAAAAGAATTTGTCAGCAATGCGCTTCTCGGGCCAGAAGCGGTTAAACCAGCCAACCAGAGCTAAAATTAGAATCAGAACGATCGCGGAAATAATCCGGATTCTTTTCTTCCGCTCTTTTTCGGGATGGTACTCTTTCGCGTCCAGTAGCGTCATCACTCTCTAGAATACCGGACACCTGTGACAAGTCAAAGGTTCCAAGACTCATTCACCGCCGAGAACGCCGAAGACGCCGAGAAAATCAAGGCCTGCTCGATTCAATGTCTTCTATGAATTTCTCTGCGCTCTCGGCGTACCCGGCGGTGAATGTCTTACAGGGTGCGCTTGAACAGCGGAATCGCAATCCCCAAGGTAATGGTCGCGAAGATCGTCAGGTAAAGCATGTCGCCCCAGACGGCCGCCAGTGTTGTCTCTTTGAGCAGCAGACACTTGAAGCCGTCGACGGCGTAAGTGAAGGGATCAACCTTGGCAATTACCCGCAACCACGGCGGAAATGCCTGAATGGGGTAGATCGCGCCGCTGGGAAAGAACAGCAGCGTATTCAATATGCCGAACATTGCCCGCGGCACCAGCGGGTCTTCGATGCGCACCATCAGCAGAAACATCATGGTGTTGAAGCCCAGCGAAGTGAGAATGATCATCACCAGCAGCCCCAGCATGGTGAGCGGATTGAAAATCGTACTCACACCTGCAATCAGAGAGCCGATCACGCAAATGATCACGCCCGTCATCACCGCCTTGATGGCACCCGCCAGGTTAAGCCCCAGTACGAGTTCAAGCTTGGTGATCGGCGTGACCAGGTAGCCTTCATGCACGCCGCGCGCCTTGTCGTCGATGTAGAGCATGCCTCCGCCGATCATCACCGAGACGAACATCGCCAGTGCTAGCGAACCGGGCAGCAGATACTTCATGTATTCGATATAGGGGTAGAGTTCGACAATTTCAAGCGCGGTCTGTTGCAGGATGCGCGGTTGAATCGTCGGCTGATTCAGCGAGTTCACCAGGTCGGTCAGTTCCGACTCCAATGCAGAACTCATGAAGTTGTCGCTGTTATCCACCACCACAGCAACTTGAGGATGGTTATCCTCGTAAACCCGCCGTGAGAACTGCGGCGGAATGATCACGGCGCCATCCAGTTTGCCATTGCGGACGTCTTCCATCGCCTTTTTTTCGTTGTCATAGTTGACGGGTACAAAAGTGCGAATGTTCGCGCGGACGGAGTCGAAAGCTTCACGAATCCTCAACGCTTGCGGGCCGCCATCTTCATCGACAACGGCCAGCCGCGCGTCGCGAATCTTTCCACCAAACGCGTTGCCCAGGATGACGAGCTGCACCAAAGGGAAGATCATGGACGCCAGCATCAGCGCCGGGGAACGAAAGAACTTGCGCATCTCGCGCTCGACGATCGCCATCATTCGATTCATAAAATCCAATCCGAGAAGTGCAAATTGAGTCCTGAGCGGGTCATGGCCGCAGCCCCGGACTCTGCGGCATCACGAAGGCATACGCTTTCTGCAGTTCGTCGCGCAGCTGCCTCCCGGTGTAATGCACGAATACATCGTCCAGCGTTGTGTTTTGTACCGAGAGCGACTTCACCGCGACCCCGGCTTCCACGGCCATCTCGACGAGTTCTGTCGTTGTTCGTGACCCGTTGCCGGTGAGGATTCGATACATGCCAGCGCCCTCAGACTGCACAGATGTGACGTCGTCCATGGTGTGCAGGCGCTGCTCCCAATCGGCCGGAGGATTCTCGAACTGCGCCTCGATCACGTTCGATCCCGGCACACTCGCTTTCAGCGCCATCGGCGTATCGAGCGCAACCAGCTTGCCGTGATCGACAATGGCGATGCGATCACAGAGCCGGTCGGCCTCGTCCATGTAATGCGTGGTGATCAGGATGGTGAGTTGGCGCTGGTTCTTGATGTTGCCCAGCATCTCCCATACGGCCACGCGCGAGACTGGATCCAATCCGGTAGTGGGCTCGTCGAGGAAAAATATCTTCGGATGATGCACCAGCCCGCGCGCAATCTCCAGTCGCCGCCGCATGCCGCCGGAGAGCGTTTTGGTCTGCGCATCACGCCACTTGGTCAGGTCCACCAACCCCAGCAATTCGTCGATCGAGCGTTTTCTCTCTTTGGCCGGCACGTCGTAGAGCTTGGCGTAGATATTCAGATTTTCTTCCACGGTAAGATCGAGGTCGCTGGTCAGCGCCTGCGGGATCACGCCGATGGTCCGCCGGACCGCATCCGGATCTTTCGCAACATCGTGACCGGCAATGAGCGCGCGCCCGGACGTGATAGGAATCAGCGTGGTCATCATGCGGATCAGCGTCGACTTCCCCGCGCCGTTCGGCCCCAGAAGACCGAAGATTTCACCGTCGCTTACGTTGAACGAAACATTGTCGACAGCGGCGAAGTCGCCATATTTCTTGACGATGTGCTCAACCGCGATAGCGTAGGGTTCGGGCATTATTGCTGCCCCGCTGCCGCCGTGCTCTGTGGATTGTTCCCTTTCAACTGGTCGGGCGAGACCAGCACTTCGGCCGTCATTCCCGGCACATACGCGCTTTTGGGATTATCCAATCGAACTTTCAAAACGATGGTCCGGATATCTCGCTTGCGCCGGCTCACATCGCGCTGGGTGGCGAAATCACCTTCCGGGCCTTTGAAAAACACTTTGCCGCTGGTGATCGTTCCGCCGGGCAAGCGGATGCGCAGCACATCGCCGTAGCCGATGTGGTCAGCATAAGTTTCCGGTATCGCGACTCGCGCCCAGGTGTCAGTCAGATCGACGATGGTCACGATGGGCGCGCCAATGTTGACCACTTCTCCCTGCCGCGCCGCGCGTACCGAAACCGTGCCGGTCACGGGCGCATAAACATTGGTGTAACCCAGCCGCACCGCGGCTTGATTTTTCTGCGCGATGGCATTCTTGAGATCAGCCTCGGTCGATCGCACCGTGCTCTTCGCCGCATTCGCTTGCTGCGTGCGTGCGACAGCGGATGTCAAATCGGCTTCTGCCGCATTGACCAGATCCCGCTGAGCTTGAACCGCCGCCCGTGCCGCCTCCAGGTTAGTTTCGGCCTGCACGCGATCCTGATCTGAAGTGACGCCGACTTTGGCCAGTTCGATAGTGCGCCGGCTGTCGCTCTGAGTACGATCAAGCGTGGCCTGCGCCTGCAAGAGCTGCGCCTTGGCCGACGAAAGCTTGGCCTGCGCATTCGCCACGTCGCTCGACGTCGACCCTGACGTGGATTCCTCCGTGTGCTGCATCTCAGAAACCTTGTGCTGCACGCTCGCGATGTTCGCAGCCGCTGCCGCTTCCTGCGTCTGCAGTTCAGAAGGATCGAGCACGGCAATCAGGTCCCCGGCTTTGACCGGCGTGCCCTCATCCACCAGAAGCCGCTGGATTCGGCCTTCCACCTGCGCGCTGACGATCACCTGGTTGGCATCGACCGTGCCGATCAGCACCAGGTCTTTGGAATGGTCGACGGAAAAACCGTAGTAAATGGCGGCAATCACAAAGATGATGCCGAGAAGAATAAAAAATCGATTACGAGCACTCATCGGCTGACTCCTGATTTGCGAAGAGCAGAACCCGCGCTGGTGCGGGGTTGAAACAGCGCGGCAGAAATAAAATCGAGAACGGCGGCCCGCCGCTCGGCAACGCGGCGAGGCGTCAGCGGGTTGAAGTGCACAATCCGCTGCATTACTGGAGCGCTGCTGAAGTAAAAAACGATCATCGCCACCATGGAAGGAACGAAGTGCGCCGGATCAACCCGCCGGAATTCACCTTTCGCGATTCCTTCGTTCAACAACTCTCCTACCCGCTGGTAGATGGGCTGAAAGTAAGTCTTGACCAACCTGTCGATGTGCTCCGAATGGCCTTCGCGCGCCCGCATCATTTCGCGCTGCATCAGCTTGGGATAAATCTGATTGGAGGCGATGAAATCGAAATATGCGCCCACGTAGGCCAGGATTTTTTCCCGCGGCGGCAGGTCGCTATCGAGAACTCGGAAAACTCTTGACCGCATCCCGAAAAAGGCATCGTCGAGCACTGCGCCGTAAAGCTTTTCCTTGTCCTTGAAGTAGTAATAGAGGAGTGCCTTGTTGACCCGCGCCTCACGGGCAATGGCGTCGGTGCGGGCTCCGGCAATGCCGAGCTCGGCAAACTCCCGGGCCGCAGCCCGCAGAATGGCGGCGCGGCTTTCCTCCGGCTGCCCGCGGGAACCCATGCGGGGAACGCTTTGGCGATGACGGAAGAGCTGAGCCATGACTAATTAACCAGTTAGTTAGATAGATTATACAGCAAGGGGTGCGGATTGCAATCGAATAGGTGCTGAAAGGGCAGCGTCGCGTATTACGAAAGTCCGCCGGCGATCGACGGCACCAGCAGCACTTCATCCCCGTCGGTGAAGATGTAAGCCGGCCCGCCGAGAAAACGTATATCTTCCTCATTCACGTAAATATTCAGGAAGCGGCGGACCTGCCCAGTTTCGTCGCGCAGGTGAGGCTTCAGTTCCGGAAACTTCTCATCCAGGACGGAGAACAGTTCTCCCAGGTTCGTGGCCGCGCATGCGATTGAACCAACGCCCGCCGTGTGCCGCCGCAAAGCGGTTGGAATCTGCACCGTGATCGCCATCGTATGCCTCCTACCTTACGCGCCCACCGTGGCCGCCTCTTTCGTGACCTCGACGGTGTCGAGCGTTTCGTTCAGATACTTCTCGAACTCAGCCAGCTTGGGTGCGATCGGCCGCTCGATCTCATAAATGCCAGCCAGCACGTCGGTGGTCTTCAAGCCGTTGCCGGTGATGCACAACACGGTCGTTTCCTCGGGCAGGATGCGGTCCTGACGATAGAGTTTGCCCGCCGTGCCCACAGTCACGCCGCCGGCGGTTTCAGTGAAGATGCCTTCGGTTTCCGCCAGCAACCGGATTGAATCAATCACCTCAGGATCGCTCACGTCCTCGCTCCATCCGCCGCTCTGCTTGATGGTCTTGATGGCATAATGCCCGTCAGCGGGATTGCCGATGGCGAGCGAACGCGCGATGGTCGCCGGCTTCTGCGGATCGATCTCCGCGCTGCCGGTCTTCACCGCAGTCGAAATCGGTGAGCATCCGGTAGCCTGCGCGCCGAAGAACTTCACCGGCTTCTCCTCGACCAACTCGAGTTTGATCAGTTCGTCGAATGCCTTCTTGATCTTTGTGATCAGCGACCCGCCGGCCATGGGAACAACCACGTTGTCGGGCAAGCGCCAGCCCAACTGCTCGGCGATTTCGAAGCCGACGGTCTTCGAACCCTCGGCGTAGTAAGGCCGCAGGTTCACGTTCACGAATCCCCAGCGGCGCTCTTCTGCAATTTGCGAGCACAACCGGTTTACCTGGTCGTAGTTGCCGGCGATGCGCACCACGTTCGCGCCGAAAACTTGTGTGCCGAGAATTTTTGCCGGCTCAAGATCGGACGGAATGAAAATCCAGGCTTTCAATCCGAGGCGCGCCGCATGCGCTGCAACGGCATTGGCCAGGTTTCCGGTGGAAGAACACGCGACGGTATCGAAACCGAAAGCCTGCGCCTGCGCAAGTGCCACGGCCACAACCCGGTCCTTGAAGCTCAGCGTGGGCAGGCAGACGGCGTCGTTTTTCAGGTAAAGATTCTGGGCGGCAGTCTTTGCCTCGTTACTGCTGGCGTCGCGGTGGTCGGCGAGCCGCTTGGCCAGACGCGGCGCCTGAAACAGAGGCGTGAAGCCGACCGGCAGCCTGGGCTCGAAGCCCATCGGCAGCGGCAGCAATTCGGCATAGCGCCACATGTTCGGCGGCCGCTGCGCGATGCGCTCGCGGCTGAAAGCTCCCTGAGCAATTGAAGCCCGGATGGTGTCGTAGTCGTAGGTAATTTCCAGTGGAGAGAAACAATCATCGCAGATGGAGCGGGGCTGGTTTCCCCAGCTTCGGCCGCATTCCCGGCAGCGCAGTTCGTACTGAGCTTGTACGTCGTTGTTCGACATCGGGCTACTCGCTTTCTTTACGTTCAGGCGAATAGCTGAGGACGAGCCGGGAAAAGGCGGCCTAAAATACAAAGCCTCTTTTCCAGGAAATAAGGAAAAGAGGTATCGGAATGCAAATAGAAATGAAGCTCGCATCCGAATCTCATGTTCCCCGTTTCCGGGCGGGAGTTGGCACCTGGCGGTCGGGATATATGATCCCGATCCGGTTGCCGTGGCGTCACAGGGCTCGTCCCTCAGCCACTCTGCATGAAATTCAGGTCTGCCCCGAAAGGCAAACTTGTTCCCACAATGCTACAACGCGGGGTGTGGTTCGTCAACCAGCAATTCTAGAACTTCAGCAGGCCGGGCAAATTGGCTTGCTAGCGGCGGTCGCGGAGCATCATTTCACGGGCTAGTTCGGCGGAGGTCGCCTTCAGCCTCTGCACCAGCACCAGCGCCAGCGACCGGTAAAAGCGGGAAGCAAGTCTGGGGAAGGCTTCCAGAACCTCGCGCAACGCATGCGCCTTGATTTCGTCGGCTTCGACCTCTTCATCCTTCGCCACGACGGCGGCGGTGGCCTTACCCTGTTCCAGGAATGCCATATCGCCGCAGATGTCTTCCGGCGCCAGCGCGGCGACGATAGCGCGAGCGCCGGTCCCGGCCAGTTCGACCGATGCTTCCCCGCTACGGATGATGAAAATGCTGCCGTTCCAATCACCCTGCCGGATGATTTCTTCTCCCAGCTTGAAAGTGCGCCGAATCGCCCGGGCCTGAATTAGAACCCAATCGTCGGCGGTCAGATAGCGAAGGCGATTGCCAGTCATGCGTACTCCATCGGCAAAAACCGGGGCAGGACTGTAGTTACTTCGGACCGAAACAGACAGAGTGGCTGACAGCTGAAAACCTCCGCCGGAACTCCGGAGTCGCGGTGTACAATTCATGCCGTTCAAACAATTCACTCCGCATTTCTAGACGAGGGACCAATCATGAGATCACCTTTCCTTGCGCTGGCCGCTGCTTGCGCTCTTGCTGTTGTCGCTTTGGGCCAGCAGGCAAACTCACAGCAGTCCAGCACTCCGAAATCCCAAAATCAAAAGAAGCAGTCGGCCGCGCAGGCGTCCACTGAGCCTGAGAGCGCTAAGCCTGACACTTCTGCCGAGCAGAAGCCTGCGGCGCCGCAAGCCTTCTCCGACAAAGACAAAGAAAAAGACAAAGAAGAGCATTACGACATGACCGAAGCGCCTCCGGTCGCCACGCACCACCAGATCACCGTGGATGGAAAGCTGTTGAAATACACAGCGACCGCCGGCCGTCTTCCGATCAAGCGCGGGGACGGCAGGATCGAAGCCGAGATGTTCTACGTCGCCTACACACTCGACGGCCAGGATGCCGCCAAGCGCCCGCTCACTTTCGCCTTCAACGGCGGCCCGGGATCAGCTTCGATCTGGTTGCATATGGGAGCACTCGGTCCCAAACGGGTCGTGCTCCAGCCCGATGGATTTATGCCGCCCGCGCCCTACCGCATGGAAGACAATCCCTACACCTTGCTCGACAAAAGCGATTTGGTGCTAATCGATGCTATCGGCACCGGATTCAGCCGCGCCGCTGACTCTGAGCTGTTCAAGAAATTCTGGGGCGTCAAGGGAGACATCGAGGCGTTCAGCGAGTTCATCCGCCTCTATATCACGCGCAATGAACGATGGTCGTCGCCACTGTTCATTCTAGGAGAAAGCTATGGGACGACGCGTGCCGCCGGAATCGCCGGCTACCTTGCCGATCGCGGCATCTCGTTCAACGGCATCACACTGCTCTCGAGTGTGCTGAATTTCGAAACCCTCGAAGAGACCAACACCAACGACCAGCCCTACATTTTTCTGATTCCTTCCTTCACCATGATCGCGGCCTATCACCACAAACTCGCGCCTGACCTCATGCAGGACCTGAACCACACCCGGCAGGAATCGGAACAGTGGGCGTTCGGCGAGTATGCCCAGGCTTTGGCAAAGGGAGACGCGCTCACTCCGCCAGAGCGCGACAAGATCATCGAGCAGTTGTCCCGCTATACCGGTCTCAGCAAAGAGGTCGTCGACGAAGCCAATTTACGCATCAACGTTCGCAAGTTCACGCACTATCTGCTGATCGACCAGAAACTCCGCGTCGGGCGTCTCGATGGCCGCTACACTGGTCCCGATCCCAACGGCTTGCTCGATACTCCGTTCTACGATCCCACGGGTTCCGCCACTCAACCGCCCTTCACTTCTGTGTTTAACAACTACGTGCGCACCGAACTCGGTTACAAAACCGACATGCCCTACTATGTGCGCGCACAGGATATCGGCTTCGACAAATGGGATTGGGGATCGGCGATTCAGGGCTTTCCCGACACGGCCTCAGCGATGCGGCAAGCCATTGTGAAGAATCCGTATCTGAAAATCCTAGTGATGGAAGGTTACTACGATCTGGCCACGCCCTATTTCGCGGCCAATTATGCGATTCAGCACCTCGACCTGCCCCAGAAGTATCGCGACAACATTTCGTTCACCACTTACGAGGCTGGACACATGGTCTACCTGCCGATCGATGGGCTCAAAAAAATGAAGGCCGATCAAGCTGGTTTCATGGAGAAAGCGGGAGCTCCGTGATTTGTTTCAGCAGGGATAGGAAATGGGCAAATTTATCTGTGGCGTTCTGAGCGGAATTGTTCTGGTCCCCCTCGGTTTTTTCTTTGTCTTGCGGGCCGGATTCTGGCCGATCGCCGCAACTGCGCAACCGCCGTCGTGGGAAAGCCGCCTGGCTCTGCGGGCTCTGCAGTCTTCCGTAGAGCGAGCAGCGCCGCCGCTGACCAATCCCATGACTGCAAGCGAAGAAAACTTGCTAGCTGGAATGAAGACTTTCAAGAATGAGTGCGCGGGATGCCATGGCGATGCTGACCAGCCGAGCCACTGGGGAACGACTTCGTTCTATCCGAGGGTGCCCCAGTTTGCGCAGGAGCCCCCGCGCCTGACCGAGCCGCAAATGTTTTGGATCGTCAAGCACGGTGTCCGCTACACGGGCATGGCGGCGTGGGACGGGCTACTGAGCGACGATGAGATCTGGAAGCTGGTTACGTTCCTGAGCCACCTGGACCGCTTGCCTCCCCACGTTGCCGAGGAGTTTCACCGCAAACAGTGATTGCTTCATTCTTAGAAAGGAAAAATCGAAGTCGAAAACAGCGGCGTCTCATCGGCTGTACTGATTTTTCTTTTTGTCCGCGTGCCGCTCCAGGCCCAACTGGATGAGCCGGTCGATCAGGTCCGGATAATCCAGCCCCGACGCCGCCCATAGCTTGGGATACATGCTGATCGCCGTGAATCCCGGCATGGTATTGATTTCGTTCAAATAAATCTTCCGGGACTTTCCTGAACCAGATTTCCCGGAACCAGGTTTCCCTGAACCAGGTTCCATCAGAAAATCCACGCGCGCCAGGCCCGAGCAATCCACCGCTTTGAACGACTGCACAGCCAGTTCCTGAACTTTCTTCGTCTCCGCCTTACTGAGCTTCGCGGGAATAATCAGTTCCGAGCCTTCGTCGAGATACTTGGCGTTGTAGTCGTAGAATTCTTTGACCGGAACAATTTCACCGGGGACCGAGGCGACCGGTTCGTCATTGCCCAGCACCGAACACTCAATCTCACGCGCTTTGTTTTTCTTCCCGCCAACGCCCTGTTCGATCACGATCTTGCGGTCGAATCTCGCCGCCTCTTCAATCGCCGGACCGAGTTCCTTGCCATCGTGCGCCTTGCTGATTCCCACCGACGATCCCAGGTTCGCGGGCTTCACAAACACAGGATATTTCAGCTTGCTCTCCACAAACTTCTGAATCTTCTTCGGTTCGTTCTCCCAGGCGCTGCGCAAAATAGTCACGTGCTTCACAATCGGCAGCCCCGCGGCAGCGAATAGAGACTTCATAATGTCTTTGTCCATGCCCGCAGCCGAGCCCAGCACGCCCGCGCCCACATAAGCAATGTCAGCCAGCTCGAACAGCCCCTGAATCGTTCCATCTTCGCCGAAGGTTCCATGCAGCACAGGGAAGATCACATCAACGTTGATCGCACGGTCGCTGGCGCGCCGCGTGAGTGCGGCATCCGTCTGAAAGGGGATGATCCCGCTCTGCCGATGCACGGGTTCCGGCGGCACCACTACCGATTCCCCGCGTGCGAGCACGGCTGCGGCGGGCGTAGTTTCAGGATCGCCGGCACGCAGGTGCCGCGGCTCGAGCACCAGCTTGCCCTGCAGCAGGTTCTCGGCGTGCTCCGCCGTAAGCCAGCGGCCGTCCTTGGTGATGCCGATCGGCACCACTTCGTACTTGTCTTTATCGATCGCCTTGAGAACGGATGCCGCTGAAAGCAGCGAGACCTCATGTTCTCCGCTGCGCCCGCCGAAAAGAATGCCGACTCGAAGCTTCTTCATAATCTCTTACAATATCTTCTTTCCAAACGCCGACAGGGCCAACTCGACCGCCAGGTCGGCGGTCCGGTTGTGCTCGTCGATCACGGGATTCACTTCGACGATCTCGAAACTGACCATGCGTCCGTGGTCAGCAATGATCTCCATGGCGAGATGCGCTTCGCGATACGTAGCGCCGCCGCGCACCGGAGTGCCCACGCCCGGCGCGTCCTCGGGATCGATCCAATCCATGTCGAGCGAAATATGATAGCCGGCGGTTCCGCGTCCCGCCATGCGCAAGGCCTCTTCCATCACCGTACGCATGCCACGTTCGTCGATGTCGCGCATGGTAAAAACGCCGATGCCGGCGCAGCGCACATTTTCTTTCTCAATCGCGTCAATGTCGCGCACTCCGACCAGCACGCAATTCTCCGGTTTCACCTTGGGAGAAAAATCGAAAATGTTCGACAGTTCGGCCGGACCCAGCCCCATGAGCGCGGCCAGCGGCATCCCATGCACGTTGCCGCTCGGCGACGATTCCGGCGTGTTGATGTCAGTATGCGCGTCGATCCAGATGAGCCCGATCCGCTGGTTCTGCCGCCGATAGAATTCCGCCACTCCTGATACCGTGCCCGCAGCCATCGAATGATCGCCGCCCAGCGCCAACGGAATTTTCCCGGCTTCGAGCGTCTTGAGCACCAGTTCCGCATGCTTGGTGCAGGTAGCAGTAATTTCCTTTAAATACTTAGCGTGAGGGTCACCTTCTTTTTTCTGCTCCGGAATAGCAACAGCAACGTTGCCGCCATCCTCAACCTCATGCCCCAGCGCCTCCAGTCGCGCCTCGAGCCCCGCAACGCGGACGGCCGATGGCCCCATGTCGACGCCGCGCCGCGATTGCCCGAGATCAAGCGGCACGCCGATCACGCGAATCTTCTTCGGAGCAATGGTTGTGGGGCTGTTGGTAGTCATAGGATTTTGCGATTAAGCGATCGGGTGATTTGGCGATTAACAACCGAAGCTGGCAAACTAGGGTAATTAAATCGCCCAATCGCAAAATCGCCCAATGACTCAATTCGTCACGGGTACAGCCGATTCAGCATCCGCGGGAACGGAATCGTCTCCCGCACATGTTCAAGCCCGCAGATCCAGGCCACAGCTCGCTCAATGCCCATGCCGAAGCCGCTGTGCGGCACGCTCCCGAACTTGCGCAAGTCGAGATACCACTTGAACGCTTCCTCCGGCAATCCGTGCTCATGAATTCGCTGCACCAGCAATTCGTGCGACGCCGTACGCTGCGATCCGCCAATGATTTCGCCGTACCCTTCCGGCGCCAGCACGTCGACGCACAAAGCCAACTCGGGCCGCTGCGGATCGGGCTCCATGTAGAAAGCCTTCACCTTCGCGGGATAACGATGCACCATCACCGGCTTGTCGAACTGCGCCGAAAGATAAGTTTCGTCGGGCGACCCGAGATCGCCGCCCCATTCGAATTTCGTCTCCAGCGCGCCCTTGGCGTAGCCTTCCTGCAGACTCTTCACGGCATCGTCGTAGCTGATGCGCGGGAAAGGTGGTTCGATCTTTTCGAGTTTGGAAAGGTCCCGGCCAATCGCTTGCAGATCGACGCGCCGCCGCTCCAGGCAACGCTTCACCACGAAACTGATCAGCCCCTCGGCCAGATCCATCAGGTCATTCAATTCAGCATAGGCAATTTCCGGTTCGACCATCCAGAACTCGGTGAGGTGGCGGCGAGTCTTCGATTTCTCCGCGCGAAATGTCGGACCGAACGAATACACCTTGCCCAGCGCCATCGCTGTGGCTTCGATGTAAAGCTGCCCGGACTGCGTGAGGTAGGCCTGCTCGTCAAAGTAATCGACGGGGAAAAGCGTGCTCGTGCCCTCGCAAGCCGCCGGAGTCAAAATCGGCGGATCAGTAAGGGTGAAGCCGCGCTCGTCAAAGAAATCCCGCATCGCCTTAATAATTTCCGCCCGCACGCGCAGAATCGAAGCCTGCCGCTGCGAGCGCACCCACAGGTGCCGGTGCTCCATCAGAAATTCCACACCATGTTCCTTAGGCGTGATGGGGTATGGATCCGACTCCGGCACGCGCTGCACGACCTGCACGTTTACTACATCGAGTTCGTAGCCGCCGGGCGCGCGCTTATCGGCGCGAACCTTGCCTTCGACGATCACGCTCGACTCTTGCGTGAGCGTTTTAATCGCCTCGAACACCTCCAGCGCAACTGCGTTCTTCGGCACCACGCCCTGAATCACGCCTGAGCCGTCGCGAAACTGCGGAAACAGCAGCTTCCCGCTCTCGCGCAGGTTGTAAAGCCAGCCCCGAAGCGTAACCGCTTGCCCTTCGTGCTTCCCGATTTCAGCAATAGTAGTTACAGGCGAAGACATAATTTCTAAAAAAGCAATTTACCGCCGAGCACGCCGAGAGCGCCGAGTAGACAAACGTTCTTTGACCGTCCTTGCTCGGCGTTCTCCGCGTTCTCGGCGGTGAAAAGTTCTTACTCCGTTTCCAGCTTCTCAAACGTCGCTTCGAACTTCTCCAGCGGATTCACCTTCTCGTCTTCCGCCAGTTCCAGCATCAGGGGCGGCTTCTGGGGTGCGGAGTTCAGCAACTCCATCGCTTCCTTCCAGTCGATCGTTCCCTGTCCCGGCCACAGGTGCGAATCATGTAGTTTGGCATTGTCGTGAACGTGCGTAGAGCAAACTTGCTGTTGCACCACGTCGAAAGCCTGGCGCACCGAACCCATCATGTGGGCGTGCCCGAAATCGAAGCAGATTCCCACATCGTCAAAGTGCGCGGAGCGAATCATCTCCATCAACTTTTCCGGCGTGGAAAGTTCGTTGGGAATGTTCTCCAGCAGAATGCGAACGCCCAAAGGCTTGGCGAATGCCCGCAAGTGTTCGATGGCGGTCATTGCTGACTCGAATTTCTTCTCGCTGAAACTTTCGTTGGGTAATCCAAGGTGCTGCACCAGAAAACGAAACGGAATCTGTTCCGCGATTTCCAGCGCCCGCTTCACTTCGTCCATCGCCTCCACCAGCCCCGCGCGATCAGTGGATGCCAAATTTATCGGTGGCGCTCCGGCCCGGCCCCACTCGTAGTCGGCATAAAGCGGAGAGTGCACGGAGTTCAGTGGAACCTCGCTCCCGCGGAACCATTCGGCAATCTCTTTGACGTGAGCTTTGCGGTTGGCGTAGTCGATGTGCTGCCGCGCCGCGAAAATTTCGATCGCCTGCACTCCGCTGCGAGCCAGTCCATCCAGAATTCCCGGATGCAGTCGCTCCTTCACGTATAGGTAAGTTGAAACGGCTCTCCGCATCAGTAGCCCACGGCCTTTCCGTCATTCCGGTAGTCGCTGGCTCCGAGCCGCTCGCCGGTCTGCGGGTCGACCGCGATGCATTCCGCATCGCTCCAGTAAGGAACCGTAAACTCCCCATAGTGCAGCCCGATCTGCACGTTGTATCCCATCTTCTGCAGCGCTTGCACGGTATCCGGAGAAAACCATTGCTCCACGTTCAACACGTCCGGCATCCACTGGTGGTGAAACCGGGGAGCATCCACGGCCTCCTGAATATTCATCCCGTAATCAATCACGCCCATCAGAACATTAGCCACCGTCGTGATGATCTTCGAGCTGCCCGGCGAACCGAGCACCAGAAACGGTTTCCCGTCATGCACAACGATGGTCGGCGTCATCGACGACAGCGGCCGTTTCCCCGGCCCGATCGCATTCGCCATCCCTTGAATCAACCCGTCGGAATTGGGCACGCCCGGTTTGGTGGAGAAGTCATCCATCTCGTCGTTCAACAAAAATCCCAGGCCGTCGGCCGTGACCCGCGCTCCGAACCAGCCATTCAGAGTTGTAGTAACCGCAACTGCGTTGCCCGCAGCATCCACCACGGAATAGTGGGTTGTGTGCGGCGATTCGCGATTCGACATCGCTTGCGGATGGGCTGCAGCGTACTGCTCAAGCTCGCTGAAAATAGCGGGCCGTTTCAAATCTTTGCTGGGACTGGCATGGTCCGGTTGAATCGACTCGCGCCAGGCGGCTCCATATTTCTTGTCGATAAGTTGCGCCACGGGAATCTTCGAGAAGTCCGGATCTCCCATGAATTCCGCCCGATCGAAAAACGCCCGCCGGAACGCCTCCGTCGTGAAATGAATGGACTGCGCCGACCGGTCTCCCATCTTGGCCAGGTCGTATCCTTCCAGAATATTCAGCGATTCGATCAGCACCGTTCCGCCGGAGGATGGTGGCGGCGAGCTGATGACTTCGTACCCGCGATACGTCCCCCGCACCGGTTCGCGTTCCTTCACTTCATAATGCGCCAGGTCGTCGGCGGTGATCAGACCTCCGCCTTTCTGCATCGCGGCCGCCAGTTCCTGAGCCAGAGCCCCGTGATAAAAGTCATCGGGCTTGGCAGCAATCCGCTCCAGAGTCCGCGCCAAATCAGGTTGGCGGAAAACTTCTCCCGCCTTGTAGTAGTTGCCGTCGCGCTGGAAGATGCGTCGCGACTCGGGGAACTTGCTCAGATATTTATCCCGTTGCATGTCGCGAGCCTCGCGCCAGCTCAGCGCATAGCCATCGCGCGCCAGCCGGATGGCTGGAGCCATCACCTGCGAGAGCGTCAGCTTGCCATATTTCTGCTCGGCGTAAACCATGCCCGCAACCGATCCCGGCACGCCAATCGACTTGTAGCCAATCTCGCTCGCGCCTTCGATCACGTTGCCCTGCGCGTCCAAATACATGTCAGCCTTCGCCGCCGCCGGAGCCTTCTCGCGATAGTCGATAAAATGCGCCTTGCCATCGGCCATCCGGACCAGCATGAATCCGCCGCCGCCCAGGTTTCCCGCCGCCGGATGCACCACCGCCAGCGCAAATCCCGTAGCCACCGCCGCATCCACTGCGTTCCCGCCAGCCTGCATGATCTCAACTCCGGTGCGGGAAGCCAACTCGTGTACGCTAACCACAATTCCGTGCGGCGCGTGGACCGGCTCCGTGGACGCATGAGCGCAGGCTGGGCGGAATATAGCGCCGAACGCCGCCCCCGCCGCCATCAGCAGCAAAATCAATGATTTGTTTCGGAATCGCATGAGGATCGAACGCGTCCAGCAACCAACGGACTCTTGAGGCTAGCCGACGGCGGCAAGCAGAGTCAAATCGGATCGATCAGAGTCTCAGGCTCGCTTTCTTTTCAGCCGCGTACGCTTGGAGGCACTCCCCTTTTTTCGGAACTTCTTCCGCGGAGCTTTCGCGGCTACCATCTCATAAGACACCCGAATCAACCCCTGCAATTCGTCCCACCGCACGGCGTCGAGTCGGTCCAGCATCACCCACTCGTAACGCCCCACATACGGCGCTGGATGAATGTCCTCGCGCTCAATCAACTCAGCAAAAGTCTCCGGCGTGCACTTGAAGCAAAGCCTCGGATTGTCCAGACCGGCCATCGCAAAAATCTTCCCGCCGATTTTGAAGCAAAGATCATCGCCCCATTGCAGCTTCTCGGTAGCCCCGGGGAACGCCAGGCAGAAGTCGCGAATCGCATCCACATTCATGGGGCTCATTTCTGAATCGGATTAGCTCGACCGTAAATCAAAATCTAAAAAGGAGACGATGAAAATGCAAACCCGCAATCTTGGCAAGTCTGATCTGCACATCACTTCCGTCGGCTATGGAGCCTGGGCCGTTGGCGGTTCGGGCTGGCAATTCGCCTGGGGATCGCAAGACGACAACGACTCCATCGCCGCCATTCACCGCGCACTCGAGCTGGGCGTCAACTGGATCGACACTGCCGCCGTCTACGGCCTCGGCCACTCCGAGGAAGTAGTCGCCCGCACCCTTAAAAGCTGGACCGGGCCTCGACCTTACATCTTCACCAAGTGCGGCCTCCGCTGGGATGCTCAAGGCAACGTGCAAAAAGTATTGAGCGCCGATTCCATTCGCCGCGAAGTCGAAGACAGCCTCCGCCGCCTCTCGATCGACGTGATTGATCTCTACCAGATTCACTGGCCTCCTGATCCGGACTCGCCCGCACTCGAAGAAGGATGGTCCACCATGGCTGACCTTAAGCGCGAGGGCAAGGTGCGCTGGATTGGAGTTTCCAATTTCAATGTGCAGCAGCTGCGCCGCGCCAAAGCTATCGCTCCCGTGATCTCCTTGCAGCCGCCATACTCATTGGTGCACCGCGAAATCGAAGACGAGATTTTGCCTTACTGCCTGCGCGAAGGGATTGGAGTCATCGTTTATTCTCCGATGGCTTCCGGCCTCCTGACCGGCGCCATGACTCGCGACCGCGCCGCGAAGCTGCCCAAAGATGATTGGCGCCGAACGAATCCCGATTTTACCGAGCCCAATCTCTCCCGCAATCTGGAGCTGGTCGAGCGCTTGCGAGAGATCGCGAAACGCCACAACCGTTCCATCGGAGAAGTCGCAATCGCCTGGACGCTGCACAATCCCGCAGTTACCGGAGCCATCGTCGGAGCCCGTAATGCCCACCAGGCAGAAGGCGTCATGCGCGCTGGTGACTTGCGCCTCAACGATAAAGAAGTGAACGAAATCGAAGACTTCCTCGCCGAAACAGCAGCTTGAGTCGGTTCTTTCACCACTGCGGGCGACGGGCCAGCGAATCTGCGCCGTCAGACTTGTTCCCTGGCCTCGCCCAGCGCTACGCTCACGTCCATCTTTTTCTTGTTGCGGAAGATGGTCACCTTCACCGTATCCCCGGCCCGATGGTTATTCATCATCTGCGCGAGATCCTGCTCGTCTTCAATTTTTTCGCCGTCGATGGCGACGATCAAGTCGCCGCCCAGCATGATGGGGATGTTGCCCAGGTAAGCGCGCTCGGTGCCGCCGTGCAGACCGGCCAGATCGGCCGAGCCTCCGGGAGTGACTTGTACGATCAGCAAACCGTAGTCCACCGGCAAGCCAATCTCGTCAGCCAGTTCCGCGCTGATCGGAATCGTGCGGACGCCCAGAGCTGGCCGCCGCACCCGGCCCAGCGTCATCAGATCGTTCAATACCGCTTTCGCCGTGTTGATCGGGATCGCGAAGCCGATTCCGGCATTCTGCCCAACGCTCGAGAGAATCATCGTGTTGATCCCGATCACTTCCCCGTGCCAGTTCATCAGTGGACCGCCGGAGTTCCCCGGGTTGATGGCAGCATCCGTCTGAATCGCCTCATCGATCGTGGCCCCGTTGGGCTCGCGCACCGGCCGAATCGAACTCACGATGCCCCGCGTCATCGTCCCCGCCAGCCCAAACGGGTTGCCGATGGCGTACACCTTCTGTCCCACCTGCAAGTTGCGCGAGTCGCCCAGCACCGCGGGAACCAGATCGGGCGCCTTGATCAGGATCACCGCCAGATCGTGCGCCGGATCAGTGCCCACCACGGTCGCCTTGTACTTCTTGCGATTGTGCAGCGTCACTTCCACCTGCCGCGCGTCGGCGATGACGTGATAGTTGGTGAGGATATGACCATCCTTATCGATTACAAACCCCGAGCCCTGCCCCTCCTGCGGTACCAGCCCGTAAAAAAAGTCGAAAGTCATCGCGCGCGACGTGATGTTCACCACCGACGGAATATTCTTGCGATAGACGTTGATATTGTTCTGCTCTTCACTGTCGAGCGTCTCAGGGCCGGAGGCCTCGGTGATCTCCACGTGTGCAGGCTGGCTCAGCCAGTTCGCTGGATTAGCGCCGGTAAACTTCGCATTCGAACGCCAGGTAGTGAAGTAGAAAAACGCGCCAGCAATGATCAGTGCGAATAATGCAGGTCGTATGAGTTTCATAAGTTCAAACCTTAAAACTGCAAGCCAGATCCGAAAACGAGTCCACTTTCAATACTACGTTTGATTCTAAACAATGTTCAATCACGAGGCACGGGGTGTAGGTCTAAATGGCCGAACCCCACGCTTCGCCTGCGAATCCCCGAGCTTGTTTTCGACATCAAAACACTTTCCTTGGAGGCTCCTAATGTCCATTCGACCGGTTAAGCGGCTCATCAAATCGAAGCCGACTCTTGAAGGAGCAGGCGTGCATCTTCGCCGCGCCTTTGGCTTTGGCAACACCAAAGAGACCGATCCGTTCCTCCTGCTCGATGACTTCCGCAACGATGTTCCCGAGGATTACCTGGCGGGCTTCCCCTGGCATCCTCACCGCGGCATCGAGACCATCACCTATGTCCTGGCGGGAACGGTCGAACACGGCGACAGCATGGGAAACCGCGGCGCCATCGCCGCCGGCGATGTGCAGTGGATGACGGCGGGCAGCGGCATCATCCATCAGGAAATGCCCAAGGGCGATCCGGCGGGACGCATGCATGGGTTTCAGTTGTGGGCGAATCTTCCGGCATCGCTCAAGATGACCGCCCCGCGCTATCAGGAAGTGAAGGCGCTCGATATCCCCGAGATCAAGGACGATGACGGCACCCACGTGCGCGTCGTTTGCGGAAGCTTCTGGGGAAAGAAAGGGCCGGTCGATGGCATTGCGGCCGATCCGATCTACCTCGATGTATCGGTCGCTCCGGGGAGGAGAAAGACGCTGCCGGTGGAGACGACGCGCCACGCCTTCGCTTATGTGTTCGGGGGAAGCGGGAAGTTCTGCAATGCCTCAGGTCCGCTGGCCGTGCCGACCGAGGCCGTGAAATGGCTGGACACAAATCCTCCCGTCGATGCCGACAATCGCTCTCTTATTCTTTTCGACCGCGGTGACGAGGTCAGCGTACAAGCTGGGGACGACGGCATCCGCTTCCTCCTGGTTTCAGGCAAGCCTCTTGAAGAGCCGGTGGCGTGGTACGGCCCGATTGTCATGAACACGCAGGAGCAACTGCAGCAGGCCTTCAAGGAACTTGAGCAGGGAAAATTTCTGAAGAAGGGTTGAGTGCTTGCCGACGGCCTCGATGAAGCCTTATGCGGCCTCGACAGAGCCTTGTCATCCCGAGCGCAGCGAGGGATCTTGGTTCTCGCCTGCGCAATCGATGTCGACTCCGCGGGCAAACACCAAGGTCCCTCGCTTTGCTCGGGATGACAAGCGTACCGCGGATACGCCGACGTAAGGCCGGCTAGCGGCTCGTTACTGCCTCGGCGCGCAGCTTCATCCATACCTGCCGCACCTGCTCCCGCGTGTGGTCGAGTGAGCCCGAGTTGTCGATTACGTAATCGGCGGCTTTGACTTTCTCGGCTTCGGGAAGTTGCGCGGCCATGCGGCGCTCGACTTCCTTGCGCGCGGCGTCAAGGCCTAACTTATGGCGAGCGGCGAAGCGCGCGACGCGCTGCTCGTCGCTGCAGGTGACCACGATCAGCCGGTCGAAACGTTTCGCAGCGCCCGCCTCGATAATGAGCGCAGCTTCCACGATTGCGACCGCGCAGGGATCCTGGCGTCCCGTTTCTTCCATCCACTCTTCCTGGCTTCGAAGCACTGCGGGATGGACGATGCGGTTCAACTCTTGAATGCGAGACGCGGCTGCTGTGCTCGATCCAAAGGCAGCCTCTGCCAGCTTCGCGCGGTTCACGCTGAGATCGGGATCGAGAATCGCAGCGCCGAAATGGCGCACCACTTCGTTGTAGACGGGCTGGCCGGGAAGCATCAGTTGGTGCGCAATGCGGTCGGCCTGTGCCAAATGCGCGCCGAGCGCGACGAACATCTCGCCAACCACCGATTTTCCCGAAGCGATGCCTCCGGTGAGGCCGACTTTCAACATTGAGTCTCGAAGAAAGCTGGAGATGAATTAACCGCCGAGGTCGCAGAGCACGCAAAGCAATAAGAACTTGAAAGGCTTTTCTCGGCGTACTCGGCGGTGGAATTGGTTTTCAAGTGCGCGTTAGTTCCGGCATGCGGCTGCCGCGACGCATTTTCGCCGCTTTCACCGTGTTATACATCAGCATCGCTATGGTCAGCGGACCTACGCCGCCCGGGACCGGCGTCAGCGCGCCCGCGACTTCAGCGACGTCAGGATGCACATCGCCGACTAGCGTGGATCCTTTCGTCCGGAAAGCCGCTTCTCGCTTGGCATTGCTAGCCGATCCGCCGGCCAGGCCGCCGCCGAACAGGCGTTGGAATTCGGCGGGATCGGTCACCTGGTTCATGCCAACATCAATCACGGTTGCACCAGGCTTCACGAAATCGCGCGTGATCATGCCGGCGCGGCCGATCGCGGCTACGAGAATGTCAGCCCGGCGGCAGACTGCCCACAGCTCTCGAGTTTTCGAGTGACATACAGTAACCGTGGCGTTCGCATTGAGCAGCAGCATGGCCGCGGGTTTGCCCACGATGTCGCTGCGTCCCACCACAACGGCCTCTTGCCCGGCAATGAGAATCTGGCTGCGCTTCAGAATCTCGATGACTCCTGCCGGTGTACACGGGACCAGGCCGGGCCGCTGCGTCGAGAGGAAGCCGACGTTGACGGGATGGAAGCCATCGACATCTTTGGCGGGATCGACCGCCATCAGGACTTTCTTCGCATCCACGTGCGGAGGCAGCGGCAACTGCACCAGGATGCCGTCGATCTCGTCGCGGCGGTTCAACTCCTCGACCAGAGCAAGCAAGTCGGCGGTGGTCGCGGTTTCCGGCGGCGTGTGCTGTTCGCTGTAAAGGCCGACCTCTTCGCTGGCCTTGACTTTGCCTCGCACATAAATTTCCGATGCTGGGTTGTGGCCGACGAGAACAACAGCCAGCCCGGGGCGAACGCCGGCTGCGGCCATGGTCTTCGCCTCCGCGGCCACTTCGCTGCGAATCTCACTTGCGATCTTGGTGCCGTCTAGAATTCTGGCGGACATAGCTTTGGTTGAGATTCTATCGCAAGGGCGAGAGGAATATTCACCACGGAGGCACCCTTCGGCTTCGCTCAGGGCATGTTCCGCCACAGAGAGAACTGCGTTCTTGTTTTTCTCCGTGGCTCAGTGTCTCCGTGGTGAGTCGATTTTGAGTACAATGCCCTTGTCATGATTGCCAAAGAGTTGCTTGAGATCCTGGTTTGCCCGGCGTGCAAGCAGGCGCTGGATTACCGGGAGAATCCCGAGAGCTTGAAGTGCAAGCAGTGCCATCGCGTGTATGCGGTAAAGGACGACATCCCTATCATGCTGGTGGATGAGGCCAAGATCGAAACCTAGCGGCCTCCTCCCCCAATATCCTCTGCTTACCGACGCTGATTTTTCAGGCTCAATTCACAACCCTGACACCTTACGGCCCGTACCTTTCTCGGACCGGCGGTAACCGGGCATATTCCCGCCGTGCATTCCGGAAATGACACTCTGTGTCAGTCTTTGAGACGGCAGGAGTTACCAACGGTACTTGGTCGAAGCCGGGAGCCCTGATAGGGTTGCCTGCAACTTCAGATATTCGCTGGGGTTAATAAATTTAAGGCCGCCTGCTTTCCGTAAATGGAAGTAGATGGCGGGCACGGCAACCGAATTGCATGCAACTTGTATGGCTGCCGGTGAGTCTAATAGGCAAAAGTGGGGTTCGAGGTCGGAGTCGGAGGTGATGACGGCCATGTTTGAAAAGATGAGCGAGAAAACCAATAACGACAAAGACAGATTCACCATAACCGAACTAGTGGCGTTGCGCAGTGATCTGCTGCAAGGCGGCATGATCGACTCTTACGAGGCCGCCGAACTGCTGCAGGTCTTCCTGATGGGCCGGGGCTACGGGGTTTCGCCCAAGGCCGCTCTGGATGCAGCTGGCCGCGTAGAGATGGCTGGGTGCGCGCTGCCGGTTCTGCAGTATGAACTGGAAAACCTTGCGATGGTGATGTAAGCCACGGCGCGGGCCGGTGACCCCGCGGCACGTAGCGACGTAAAACGACATTCTGATCCGGCCGTTGAAACAAGATCGACCGAACCAGTTCCACAAGAGCAAGCCGGGCCAACCAGCCCGGCTTTGTGGTTTTTGGGCTCCGCCGGATGCCACAGTTCCTCTTCAGGTCGTTCTCAGTCCATCCTTGGCAAATCGCTCTAATGTTCCAACTGAGTAGATGACTGTTGTAACCGGGCGTTATCACATTGAAAACTGGCCGACCCCAGGCTTGACTAATGTTCGGCTCTATAACTCACTTCGAACCGACATCCTTAGGGATTTGAGTTCGTGGTTCCCACCCTTCGCACAAAAGCGCGAAGGATTGGGCATCCTCCGATTGCCGCTCTGCGCCTGTTGAATCAGAAATCCTACTTCTTCTTTGCTGCGGCTGCAGCAGCCGCGCGGGCAGCGCGTTCCTGCAGGGCCAGGGTTACGACCTGCATCATGTCGTCTTGCGGGGCGGGCTTGCCGGTCCAGATCTCAAACTGGCGGGCGGCCTGGTGGACGAACATTTCGATGCCGGGGATGATCTGCGCGCCGCGCTCTTTCGCCAGCTTCAGCAGACGGGTCTCAGGTGGGTCGTAGATCATGTCGAAAACGTAGCGCGCGTTGATTTCTTTTTCCTGGAGCGGAGTCTCGCGCGTGTTGCCCATGCCGACCGGCGTGGCGTTGATGATTACGTCGAAGGCATACTTCTTGAGGTCGGCGCGCTTGATTGAGCGCGCGTGGGCGCGGCGGGCGAGCTTTTGCGCGGCGGCTGCGCTGCGGTTCAGAATGTAGACTTCCGCTCCACGCTCCCTCAGGCCGAAGACGGCGGCCCGGGCCGCGCCTCCCGCTCCCAGTACCAGGATCTTAGCGTCCTGCAGCGTGCTCAGGCGGCGTTCCAGAGGGCGCACCACTCCGGAAGTGTCCGTGTTGAAACCGTATAGCTTGCCGTCCTGGGCGCGGACTACCGTATTGCAGGCGCCGATCTTTGTGGTGTGAGAGTCGGTGTTGTCGAGGTGAGGAAGGATGGCTTCCTTGTACGGCATGGTGATGCTGAGGCCGTGGATGGGAATCTCGCGCACGCAGTTCAGCAGGTCCTTCAGAGTTTTGGCATGCAGGGCTAGGTAGACGGCGTTGACGTTCTCGCGGCGGAAAGCCGCATTCATGATGGCTGGCGAGAGCGAATGCGCGACTGGATCCCCGGCCACGCCGTAGACGCGGGTGGCGGCATCGACGGTGTCAATGCGGTAAACGCTGCGCAGTTCCTGCGCGGTAGCTTGTCCGGGCGCGGTTTCTTCTCCGGCGCTGGCGGCCGCGAAAGTGAAAACGCTGCCGGCGCGGACTCCGAGCACGCGGCTGATGATGCCTTGTTCGCCCATGCACAAGCCAACCAGGGAATGGTTGTCGCCTTCGCGCCCCAGAAACTGGATCATGGAAACGTTGTCAGAGAGAGTGGCTGCCGTGCTCACCACTTTGTAGAAGTCGGCAGGAAAGGCTCGCATCTTCTCCAGAGTTTCGCCGAGTTTCTTGGTCCCGCGGAAGTCGTGAAAGGAAAGAATCAGTGCTGAGCGGCCGCGTAACTTCTGGAGCTGCGCCGGCTTGCACTTTAGTGCGGTTTGCAGCTCGACATCGACCAACTGGCATCCGACGGCCGACGCCTTGGCCAGGATGTCGAGTTGAGCGGCGATGGACCCGCGGAATCGGCCTCCGCTGGCCACGCGGCGGCAGGTGGCGATCACCACCGTACCGGGATGAGTGTCCAGAAAATGCTTGATCTTGGGAAGCGCCAGGGCAGGCTTTGAAATATAGTCCAACCTGAACTCCAGGAAGGGGTTATCCCGGATCAGGGCCTCCGCCTTCTCGACCAGTTCGGCGGCGTCCGGCGCGGTGACCGCCACGCACACCCGCGGCAAGCGCAGAGGCAACAGGCGGGGCGGATAACTTCTGGCGGCAGAAATCATCTTAGAGTCATAGGTCCGGAGTGATAGGTTCGGCGCGAATCTTACAGGGGCTGGATTCCAGATGCAACAGCGTATTCGCAAATTCCGCGAAAACCCGGTTTCCGCAAACCGTCTAACACCCTCGTAACCTTGACCCCCTCTTACCCCCTTGTTACCTTCCAGTTGAAGCCTAGCTTCCGTGGCATTTTGCTGGAGAGGAGGCGGCGGGTGTGTCTCTTCTCGGAGGTAACATGAAGAAAATAGGACTGTTAGTACTGTTGGCCGCGAGCGCTGCATGGGCTCAATCGACAGCCGATGCGACCCCGGTCACCCCGGACGGAACCATTTTCACGTCCGCCAACTTTCCCATTCAGCGGGTCATGATGCCCACTTATGCGGATATTTACTGCGCTGGTTTCATCAACCGGCAGACCCTGCCCGACGCGAATTATATCGCTGGCGGCCTGGACTCTCCCGCGAGCACGAAGTTCGTCAGGGGCGACGTCGTCTTCCTGAAGGGCTCAGGCTACACTCCTGGGGCGGAGTACGAGATCATTCGAGCCTTGCAGGACATCAACAAATATGAAATGTTCCCTGGCCAGATGAAGCTGCTCGCCGCTACGGGGCAGCCCTACGAGGAAGTTGGCCGGGTGCGCATACTCGATACCCGCAGCAAAACGGCGGTGGCGCAGATTGAATACTCCTGTGATCCCATTAACCCGGGAGATACAGCGATTCCGTTCGCCGAGAAGCAGATGGTGCAATTCCACCCGCCGCTTCGTTTTGACCGCTTCCTGCCCGCCGGCAGCAAGGTTTCCGGGCGCATCGTGATGGCCAAAGATTTCGACTCGCAGCTGGGAACGGGGCAGAAGGTTTATTTCAACGTGGGATCGAACCAGGGAGTGAAGGTTGGGGATTATTTCCGCGCCGTGCGGAACTACGAGGCGACTCTCGATGATCCGGTCGATTCGCTTTCCTTCCGGGCTTCGGTCAGTGAAGATACGCAGAAGAAGCAGCCGTCTTTCGATCCGGGCATGTTCGAGAAGAGCAACGGACCGGTGATTCACGTGAAGGACCTTCCACGACGGGCGGTAGGCGAAATCGTTGTCATCGGGACCACGCCTACGACGGCAACCGGAATGATCGTGTTTGCCATGGAGGATGTACACCTCGGCGACGGAGTGGAATTGGACGAACAGGCGCAACCACAGCAGTAAACCCTCGCAAGCGGCATCGACACAGTCAAACCGGGGACGGGCAACCGTCTCCGGTTTTTCTTTTGCGGCAGTGGCTGGAGGTCAGGGGCTAGTGGCTAGCAAACCGAAGGCCCATTCGCAGACCTCTTACTGACCACTAGCCCCTGATCACTGGCCACTGGTTTTGATCACTGGCCACTTTTTCCCCCGAAGACTTCCGCGGTGAACGCCTCGATGGTTGCGCCCGTTTGCCAGGCATCGGGGGGCAATCCAGCTTTGCGACAGGTTTGTTCCAGGAAGGTTGTGCGGTCCCAGGCGTGCTCGACCGGAACTTGCGGCAATAGCAGGCCGCGGCGTCCGTGCCAGCTGATGAGCAGACCGTGGCGGCCGATTTCGACATCCTCCGGCAGAATCGTTTGCGGAGGAGAGAGGATACTCAACTCAATTGCCAGATGAGGAGCTTCTTCTCGTGTAACCGGCGGAAAGCGGTTGTCGTCGAAGGCCGCGGCCCGCGCAGTTTCCGCGACCGCCCGGTAGACCGGGCAGGTGGGCAGCACATACCCCACGCATCCGCGCAATTCTTTTCCGCGCCCGTCGCGTCGTGGCCCGTCTTCTTCTGGCCGATCGTGGAGCAGATAAATTGAGGTGAAGACGCCGCGCGGCTCGGCAAAATGAGGCGTCGGGGGCTCCATCGAGATCTCGCGATGCTCGAGAGCCGAAGAAATGGAATCGTGCGCTAGGCGGAGCAGTTGACCGCGTTCCTCGCTGGTGAATTCCTGGGCGGAAGCCACAGCCGAAGGCGAATTATGTTGTAGGGGCGACATCGGCATCTGCCGGTCGGGGCGCCGGTTGCGGCTTTCGGCGACGGCTCAGAATGAAGGCGCGGCGCCGGCGCTTGGAGACTTGCCGGTCAATCTTCGACCAGAACGCGGCGAAGTAATCGATGCCCGAAACCAGCGAAACACAGACTACGAACCAGATTGCGGCATAGGCGATCCAGTGCACCGGGAAGACGAAGTTTCCGTAAACCGGCCACACTTTCCAGCGGTGGTCGAGTATCACCGCGACCACGGAAACGATCTGCACCACCATCTTGAACTTGCCCAACTCGCTGGCTTCGATAGTGAAGCCCTCCGTCGCGGCGATGGAACGCAACCCGCTCACCAGGAACTCGCGGCCGATGATGATCACCGCGATCCACGCCGGAACCAGGCTGGGATTGAACTGCACCAGGGTAACGAACGCGGCAGCAATCAGAAGCTTATCGGCCATGGGATCGAGCAGAATCCCCATGGTCGTGATCTGCCCGCGCTTGCGGGCCAGGTATCCGTCAATGCCGTCGGTCATGGACGCGGCGATGAATACGGCCGAGGCGAGCAGTTCCTTGGCGCCGTGTGCGCTGCTGAATTGATTCGAAGACAGAATCCAGATCAGCAGAGGAATGCTGGCGATGCGGACCAACGTGATGGAATTAGGCAGGTTCACCGCGGCTCAGCACTGTTTCCGGGAGGGCGACCGGAAGACAGCTTGATTATGCTCCACGGTGAGAGGGAACGCAACGAGAGGAAATACACAGTTGGGACACAGCGTCCCATGATGTTCCGGTTGAAAATGGTTCAGTTGAAGATGGTTCGGTTGAAACCAGCTTGATTACTTCGTGGTCGCCGGAGCCGGTGCGCGTGGCTTCGGCTGCTTGGCGATGATGAGGTCCTTTACCTTGGCGTAGGCTGCCTGCGAGATGATCTTCCTGTGGACGAGATCCAGCTTCGTGCGATAAGGACGCCCAGCGATGATTTTCTGGGAAATAGCGTCGCCAATGCCCGGCAAAGCCTTCAGTTGATCGGCGGTCGCGGTGTTGATGTCGAGCTTGGAGGTGCCTGCCGCTTGCGGCGCGGCGGTTGCGCTGGAGTGCGCCGGCGTGACCGCAGGCAGTACCAGGAATGCGAGCAGCAAAAGCAAGATCTGCGCGACCACTCTTATGCTGCGTAGACTCATCAATCCTTCCTCGGTTCTTGACTGACAACTGGGTACTGGCAACTGGCTTTACGCGTAAATTCCGCGCTGGCGAATCGTATAGGCCACGCGGTCGATGGCCAGCATGTAAGCTGCGATGCGATTGTTTACTTTGTGCGTCTCGGCGTAGCGGACCACATCGCCGAAAGAAGAAATCATGATCTCTTCCAACTGCTCGTTGACCACAGATTCCTTCCAGAAATAGCCCTGCCGGTCCTGCACCCACTCAAAGTAGGAAGTGGTCACGCCGCCGGCGTTGGCCAGAATATCGGGAATCACGAAGACTCCCTTATCGGTGAGCACATCGTCGGCTGCCGAGGTGGTGGGACCGTTTGCGCCCTCGGCCAGAATGCGGCATTTCACGCGATCGACGTTGCGCGAAGTAATGACATTTTCGGTCGCGGCGGGAATCAGGATTTCGCAATCCGTAATCAGCAACTCAGCAGCATCGTACGCTTCCGCGCCCGGGAAGCCATGCACCGTCCCGTTCTTCTGGCGGAACTCGACCAGCGCATTCAAGTCGATCCCGTTCTTGTTGTACAAGCCGCCGCCTACTTCGGCGATGCCTACAACTTTGTATCCCCCTTGATACATGAGGTGGGCTGCGTTCGAACCCACGTTCCCGAAGCCCTGTACGATCACGCGGCTGCTCTCCCGCGACAGGCCCAGCTTCTTGATGGCCTGGTCGCACACCACCATCACGCCGCGGCCCGTGGCTTCGCGGCGTCCGCGGGAGCCACCGATGTTGATAGGCTTCCCAGTCACCACCGCCGTGACCGTCTGCCGCATGTGCATGGAGTAGGTGTCCATCATCCACGCCATGATTTGTTCGTTGGTGTTGACGTCGGGAGCAGGTACGTCTTTTTCCGGCCCGATGAATTCGATCAGTTCCGAGGTGTAGCGCCGCGTCATGCGTTCGATTTCGCCCATCGACATCTTGTGCGGATCGCAGATCACCCCGCCTTTAGCTCCACCGAAAGGAATGTTGACCACGGCGCACTTCCAGGTCATCCAGCTCGCGAGAGCCCGCACTTCATCAAGCGTAACGTCGGGCGCGTAGCGGATGCCGCCCTTGGCTGGGCCCCGAGCGATCGAGTGCTGCACCCGGAATCCGGTGAAGACCTCGAGATGGCCATCATCCATCTGCACCGGGATGTAGACCGTTAGCTCGCGGTTGGGATAGCGCAGCACCCGCCACAGGCCGTCATCCAGATTGAGCTTCTGCGCAGCCAGGTCAAAACGCGCCCGCTGCGATTCCCATGGATTGCTTTCTTTGTCGACATGCGGTGGGGCAGCCAGTGTGGTCATAAAAGTGGTCTCCGGAATGATTGCGATTCCTTGCCCTGAAGCAAGGTCTGGCCGGCGCCGGGGCGAATTCCCAGCATGATCGGGCAAACGTTCAGAGTATATGAGCCGGGACGGCAGGGAAGCAAGGCAGAGGGTGTTGCTGGAATCCCATATTGAAACTAGCGAGTTGACCCCACCCGGCTTCTCGCTTGTATATACCGTCGAAGTTTGTATATAATCGACATATGCCACTCAGTATCCGCAACTCGGAAGTCGAGCGCCTTGCCCGCGCGCTCTCTCGCCTGACGGGCGAGGGCCTGACGCAGACTATTTTGCAGGCTCTGCGCGAGCGCTACCAGCGCGTACGTGCCGCCCGCGAGCAGAAACGACTGATGGAGGATCTTACCGCCATCGCCCGCCGGTCCGCCGCTCTTCCCGAACTTGATCGCCGAAGCCCGGATGAGATTATCGGCTATGACGAGCATGGACTACCGAAATAGATGGTCATCGACACCTCAGCCGTGGTGGCTATTCTGCGGCAAGAGTCTGAGGCCGAAAGCCTGTTGAGTCGATTGACCGCCGCTGGCTCTCGGCGAATATCTGCTGCGACTCTTCTGGAGACCGCTATCGTGCTCGAAGGTAAGGCGGGAGAAAGAGGCGGCGAGCAACTGGATTTGTTCTTGGCTCGCGCGCAGATCGAAGTTACGCCGGTGACCGCCGAGCAGGTCCGGGTAGCACGCAAAGCCTGGCGCCGTTATGGCAAGGGCAGCGGTCATGCCGCGCGGCTGAATTTCGGCGATTGCTTCAGCTATGCACTTGCCCAAAGCTTGGGAGAGGAATTGCTCTACAAGGGCACGGACTTTGCGCATACCGATGTTGCGAAGGAGCAAGGTTCGGACTGATGTTCGCCCCGACGAGAACTAGCGCTTTCCGTTCCCCAAGTTAATCTCCATCCCCTCGGCCGCAGCTCGCACTTTAGGGTAGTAGTTACGCGCCTCCTTTACGACTTTGTCAATCACCGCATCGGTATGGTCGGGATCATGGTGGAACAACACCAGCTCTTTCGCGCCGCTCTCCATTACCACGTTCACAGCTTCGCGCCAGTGGCTGTGTCCCCAACCCCGGCGCCGCGCTTCGTATTCCTCGGGGAGGTACTGCGCATCGTAGATGAGCACATCCGCGCCTTCGGCCAGCTTGCGCACCGCCTTGTCGAATGCGGCGTCGCCGGGCTCGTTGTCGGTGGCGTAGACGAGAATTCCATCTTTGGTTTCCAGGCGAAAACCCATGCATCCCTGCGGATGATTCAGCCACGCAGTCTGCAACTGGATGCCGTCCTCGATCGTAATGCGTCCGCTTTCGATGTCGTAAAAGTCGCGCTGCGCCTGCATCTTCCCGATGTCCACTGGAAAGTAGGGCGCGGCCATCTGTTCGCCGAGAACTTGCTTCAGACTGCGGGTGCGGTTGGAGCATTGAAACAGGAACCGGTTCTCCGCGTTGGCATATAACGGGCGGAAGAACGGCATGCCCTGAATGTGGTCCCAGTGAAAGTGCGAAACGAACACGTGCGCGGAAAACGGCTTTTCGCCGAACTCAGTTTGCAACTGCTGCCCTAGCACGCGGAATCCGGTGCCGCAATCAAAGATGTAGATGCGGTCGCCAAGGCGCACTTCCACGCAGGAGGTATTGCCTCCGTAACGCATATTCTCGGGTTGTGGGGTGGGCGTGGAACCGCGCACGCCCCAGAACTTGATCCGCATAGGCTCCCCGGCCGCGCGCGGGCTGATTCCCCCGGGACTCTATCCTTGGTATCTTCCGATGAGGGCCTGCGTCCGTCAATTGCCGTGTTGGTTCATAGCCTACTATTTGGCAGTCTTTTCGCGGTAAGTACCAAAGTACTCTGGGACGAGGGCCACGCGCCACGAGCAGCCGCGGCAGTTCGAGACTCCCTATACCGAGCCCCCTATAATGAACCGCGAGGCAGTGCCGGCGTCTGGCAAGTCTCGTCTTTAGCTCTTCGCATGCCCTATCCCGAATTCAAGGAATTCTGCCGGCTGGCGCGGTCGGCGACGCTGGTACCGGTGGTCAAGTCGGTAAGCGCCGACCTGCTTACGCCGGTTTCCGCTTTTCTATCGATTGCGGAAAATGAGCCCCACGCGTTTCTGCTGGAGTCGGTCGAGCGCGGCGAGCAGATCGGTCGCTATACATTCCTGGGTGCCCGGCCTTACATGCGCCTGCGAGCGCGGGGTTCGGCCATCGAGATCGAACGCGGACGCCGCCGCGAACGGCATGAAGGAAACGTATTCGAGTTCGTGAAGCTGTTGCTCAGCGAGCACCAACCGGCCGCTGTTCCCGGCCTGCCGCCGTTCACAGCCGGAGCTGTCGGCTACTTTTCCTACGACGTGGTGCGGCAGTTGGAAAGAATTGGCGAGCGTGCGAAAGATGATCTCCGTTTGCCAGATTGCGAGCTGATGTTTTTCGACCGCCTGCTGGCCTTCGATCACTTGCGCCACCAGATTCATATCGTGGCCGCGGCCGACGTTTCGCGCGAGAGTCCACGCCGCGCCTACGACCGCGCGGTGCGCGACATTGCCTCACTCGAAAGAAAGCTGGCTGCGGGATTACGCCCGGCGATGTGGCGAAGGGTTTCCAGGAGTAAGCCGGGAAAACTCAAAATCCACGCCGGGACGACGCGCGCGAAATTTCTGCGCAGCGTGGAGCGCTGCAAGGAATACATCGCCGCCGGCGACATTTTTCAGGTCGTGCTCTCGCAGCGTCTCGACTTCATCCCCGGCATTGAGCCATTCGACCTATACCGCGCCCTGCGCCAGGTGAATCCCTCGCCGTACCTTTATTTCCTAAGGATGGGGGACACGCAAATCCTCGGGTCGTCCCCGGAGATGCTGGTGCGCGTCACCGGCCGCAAGCTGGAATACCGTCCCATCGCAGGCACGCATCCGCGCGGCCGCGACGAAGCCGAAGACCTGCGTCTGGAACAACAGATGCGCAGCGACGAAAAAGAACGCGCCGAGCATGTCATGCTGGTCGATCTCGGCCGCAACGATCTCGGTCGCGTCAGCGAGTACGGCTCAGTCAAAGTGAAAGACCTGATGTACGTGGAGCGCTACTCCCACGTCATGCACCTGGTCTCGGCGCTTGAAGGCACACTGCGGAAGGATCTCGGAGCGATCGATGCCTTCGCGGCATGCTTTCCAGCGGGCACGCTGAGCGGAGCGCCCAAGGTCCGAGCCATGCAAATCATCGAAGAACTGGAACCGGTGCGCCGCGGCATCTACGGTGGATCAGTGCTCTACGCCGATTTTGCTGGAAACCTGGATTCCTGTATCGGCATTCGAACCATGCTCATGCAAGGCAAGCACGCGTATCTGCAGGCGGGAGCAGGGATCGTGGCAGATTCCGATCCCGCGCGCGAATTCGAGGAGTCGATGAACAAAGCCCAGGCGCTGCTGAGGGCGGTGGAGATGGCACGAGACAGTGGTCGATGATCGGTGATTATTGGCCTAAGAAATTCCCTACCAGCTTCTTCCCCGCGTCCGTCAGCACGCTTTCCGGATGAAACTGCACGCCCTCGACCGCGAACTTCCTATGCCGCAATCCCATGATCGTGCGTGACCCATCCCTCTCGGTAGTCCACGCGCTGACTTCGAGTTCCACTGGCAGGCCTTTGCCCTCCACGATGAGCGAGTGATAGCGCGTGGCGGTCATGGGCATGGGCAAGCCGCGAAAAATAGTTTTGTTGTCGTGGGTGACGGCGCTGGTCTTGCCGTGCATCAGATGAGGAGCGCGCACCACGTTGCCGCCAAAAGCCGCGCCGATGGCCTGATGCCCGAGGCAGACGCCGAGGACCGGTACTTTGCCGGCGAAGTGCCGGATCAAATCGATGCTGATGCCGGCGTCTTGCGGCGTACACGGACCCGGCGAGATCACGATGCGCTCCGGTTGCATGGCCTCGACCTCAGCAACCGTCACCTGGTCATTGCGGCGAACCTCAACCTCCGCGCCCAGTTCGCCGATGTACTGAACCAGGTTGTAGGTAAAAGAATCGTAGTTGTCGAGAACGAAAACCATGCGGCCATCCTAGTTAAGTTTACCCGGAACGGGCCATCTCCGTCCCCAAGGGTGGTATTGACGGAATCCCCTGTCCACGTCATTGTTAAGATAAGTTGAAAGCCACTTCATTAGCTTTGGAGTAACACATGACAGAAGCCCAGCAGGAAAAAAGGGCTGCTCGACGCTTCGCGCTGCGGATCCCGGTTGCCGTAGCTCGCGATGGAAACTCTGGCCACGGTGAACCGGCTCAGATCCGCGACGTCAGCGCGCGCGGCATCAGCCTTTACCTCGACTCACCCATCGCGCAAGGGTCTCCCATTGGCTTCACTCTGACCCTGCCGCCCGAAATCACGCTTACGGAGAGTATCCGCGTGCAGTGCAAAGGGCGCGTAGTCCGCATCGAAGACGGCAGCGCCGATGGCAAAATGGCCGTGGCTGCGGTCATTGAAGAGTACGAGTTCCTTCCGCACGGCTAAAGTTGAGGTCGCGGCAAGTCGCTCAACTTCTCGCGACAATGCTCCGGGACACTTCGCGCTGCGGAGTCTGAATTGTTGACGAATGAGCGGGCATCGAGAACGTGCCGATACCCGTGTCATACACCGGTTCATTCCCTTCCTGACAAGTGATAAGGTTCCTTTCAGGACTTAGCATTACATCGATCTTCAAAAGGATTTCCTTGCCGCGATCTGGCATTCAAGTGGTTGGGATTATGCTGGCGGCGCTGGCGGTCACCAGGGCTTGGCCGCAAGAGGCGGAATCTCAGACAACGAGTCCGCTCAACCCGGAGGCCGCAGTCATCAGCAGTGTGCGCGTGGTGCACGACCGGGGTGCCCCGGCGGTTGAAGTTCTTTCTACTCGCCCTGTAGTGCCCACAATTCACTCGCTGGATTCGCCGCCGCGCCTGGTCATCGATCTATCCAATGCGCGCCTGGGGCCGCTCCACAAGCGGATTCCCGTGCTACAGGAAAACATTCTTACGCTGCGCACCGAGCAATACCAGAAGGATCCTCCCGTCGCGAGAATTACGGTCGATCTCCTGGTTCCGTACGGCTACACCTGGGACGTCGCAGGCAATCGCTTGATGGTGCGGCTGAAACCCCCTGCACAGGAGAACGAAGGCTCCAATGGAGATCCGAACGCAGCCAACAAGCAGCCACCCTCCCAGCCGCCACAAGTTTTGTCGTTGACCCCATCTGCCACACCGGCGGTCATGCCGGTCAGCAGCGGGATAGGCGAGGTCGTGCTGGCGGGCAAGCGCCTCGCGGCAGGCTCATCCCTGACGGCAGGCAGTGACACGGCGGTACTGCATTTGTCGCGAGGAGGCGAGGTCCGGGTTTGCCCCGGCACCACGGTTTCGGTGACACCTTCGAAGAACACGAAAGCACTGATGCTCGGTCTGAGCACCGGCGCTCTCGAGACGCACTACGCACTCGGGGACTCGGCCGATACCGTGCTCACTCCCGATTTCCGCATCCTGTTCGCCGGCCCGGGAGAGTTTGACTACGCGGTCAGCGCCGACGCGCACGGCAACACCTGTGTGCGCGCGTTGCCCGGCAACAACTCTTCCGCCATCGTTTCCGAGCTGATAGGCGACCGCACCTATCAGGTGAAACCCACGGAGTGGGCAATGTTTCAATCGGGCCGCATCGACAAGGTCAACGCCGAAGTCCCCGCAGAGTGCGGTTGCCCGGCGCCGGTCCCGGTGATGCGAACGGACGCGAATCCAGCGATCGTTCCGGATTCTGAGTTACCGGCAAAGACCGCCCTGGCCAGCGGCGTTCCGCCCGCGACCGGAGCGCGACCCGGCAACGAAGCGCCGCAGACACTCTCGACCGGACCGGAAATCCGGCCCCTTCCGTCCTCGCAGCCGGATGAAGTTCACATCCAGGTGGATGCGCCGTTCGTATTCCGCGGCAAGCAACACTCCGCAGCCCCACCACCTCCTACGGATGAGGCCGCAACGCTTCCCGTGATGGCATCCTCAACCCGGCCCGCCCGCCTTGAAACCCGGGTGCAACCGCCACCTGCGCCCAGCGCTCAGGAGAACGCCGAACACCATAGCGTGCTGCGGCGGATCGGCAGATTTTTCGCCGCCATCTTTCATTAGACGGGGAACTCGGCGACCAGGGAGCGAAGGCGACGCATGTCATCCCGAGCGAAAGCCTTGTCATCCCGAGTGAAACGAGGGATCCTGGTTTATCCCGACGCCATCAGCGTCGCGGCCGCAGGCAAGAACCAAGATCTCTCGCTTTGCTCGGGATGACATTTCCGCTTTCACCCGCGATTCACGGCCTTCCGCAGCGGTTCCACCTTCTCCCGTGCAGCGTCCCGCAGGTCTCCGGCCATTTCGACCCCGCGCTCTGCCACGTCGCGCACCCGTTCCTTGGCGTCGCGGGCCCGGTCTTTGGCTTCTTCCGTCCAGTCCTGGAGCGTGTCCTTGGCTTCATCGTAACCGCGTTTCAGGTCGCGGCGGAATTGCTTGCCGCTTTTCGGAGCAAGCGCGAGCGCGACCAGCGCTCCCGCACCCAGTCCAACCAGAAAAAATGTAACCGCGGTTCCTATGTTGTTTCCTTCTGAAGATTCATAACGTCCAATGCGCATGATTGTGACCTCATTTCCACCTGGGGGGAGCGCCGGACATCCTTCCGTCCAGCTGCGATATCCCGCCAACGGCAATTCTAGTCCTCGGCAAGGCTGGCCGCGAGCCCAACCCAAATGCGACGCAAGCGGCTCGCTTACGATGAGTGCCGCTCCGGGAAGGTTTCCTTTCCCGTGACCTGAGTGTAAAATAACTTTTCGGCCCTTGTGCGGCGGAAAATGTGGCCTGCCCGCCTTCCGTCAGCCCTGCACACCGCACTTATTTTTTAGGAGATTGTTTCAAGCAATGTCGATCCCTGCCACCCAACTGCGTCCCGGCATGATCATCAAGCACAACAATGATCTGCACTCCGTATTCAGCGTCGAGCACCGCACACCCGGCAACCTGCGAGCCTTCATCCAGGCGAAGCTCCGCAACCTTCGCACCGGAGCCATGTTCGAGCACCGTTTCCGCTCCCCCGACCCCATCGAGAAGGTCAACGTAGATGAGGTCGACATGCAGTTCCTCTACGCCGACGGCGACAGCTACTACTTCATGGACACTTCCAACTACGAGCAGACGCACCTCAGCAAAGAGATTCTGGGCGACGCCGTGGATTACCTCATCGCCAACCTCGAGATCAAAGTAGAATTCTTCGACGGCAAGGCCGTCGGCATCGAGTTGCCCCAAACCGTGGAGCTGACGGTAGTCGAAACCGAACCGGGGCTGAAGAGCGCGACCGCCTCCAGCGTAACCAAAGCCGCGAAGACCGAGACCGGGCTGGTGGTGCAGGTGCCTCCGTTCATCAATGAAGGCGAGAAGATCAAAGTCGATACCGCCGAGGGCGTGTATCTGTCGCGGGCCTAAGGCGACGTCAGAATGCAGAGAGTTCCGACCCAAGCGCGGAGACTCTTAAATGCCAGTTAGTTTTTACTCAGGCCGCACAATATGCCCTGCATGCAAAACGAAGGTCTGTCTCGCGGACGTCGGACTTACGCCAATTCTTTCGTGTCCAGCCTGTCATGAGGAAATTCAGATTTCGCCTTCGTATCACTGGACGCAACGGACAACGGTGTGGGCTCTCGCGCTGCTCATTGCGTATCTCTGTGGGCGGGACGCATTCTGGCTAGTGATGCTGTTGTGGATATTGCTCACCTTCATCCTAACGCTCCTGTGGGTAGCCGTCGGCAGGGTACTTGCTTCCCCCGAAGCTTGTACGCTCCGTGCCCGACTCCAACCACTTTCAGGACCTCGGTCTTGGGCCGAAGTAATAAAGGCTTTGCGGACTACGACGAACTAAAACTCCATCCGCAAGAGCGCTTCGCGCGCCGAAACGATCGGAATGTTCTGTACCGTCCCCAGAGCGAGCAGGTCCGTCTTGTCGCCGGTGACCAGCAATGTTGCCCGTCCATCTACCGCGGTAATCAGAAACACGTCGTCATCGGGGTCGGGACTCATCTTTATCCGCGACTGCAACTCGACCCGCTCCGTTTGGTAGACAAGATACGCGGCGATGTCCGCGACGAATGCGTCGGTAATTTTTCCGAATTTCCGGATGCGCGGATAGTCGAGCACGCGCAGGTACTCTTCCACAATCGGATCGGAAACCAGGTGAACGGCTCGTTTGCCTTCAACGGCGCGCAAGATCCGTGCCGGTGAGCCTGCCCCCGAAATCAATCCACTCACAAAGACGTTAGTGTCGATTACTAGACGCGGCCGGACTCTCTCTTTTTCCACGTCAGCTTCTTGCTTTCGATAGGTCGGACCCGCGCCGGGCTTTCCTGACAGCCTTCACCGCCCTGGCGACGGAGTTCTCGACTTCTACGACAGACACCCCCCGGTTAGCGGAATGAACGTCATCGATGGATTTCCAAGGATCGATGTTTCTCAAAGCCCGCCGGACAATCAGCGCTTGCGCAAGAATTCCGCTGATGGACGTTCCCTTATCGAAAGCTTCCTTCGCGACTTCCTCATGAATGCTGGCCGGGACTCTGACGTGAATCTGCCCGTTGAATGCTCGAGACATAGTCGGCTCCAATCCGTAGTATACCACTATACCATGGTATATTAATGCCTAACTCTGCGCTTGCCGTCACCCCAAAGCCGGCTGCTTATCCTCTCGCGTTTTCTTGCGATAGACTCTGCACCGGTCATTTCCAAACAAGCTGCATCAGCCCGTCGGTCACGAGCTCGGTTCTGCCGTTGTGGGAAAGGCTCCAGACTGTTATTTTGATAAAGCTCAATGACAGAAGACGTGCAAGCCCGCCGCTTCGTGGTCCGCGGACGGGTGCAGGGCGTGGGTTTTCGCTGGTTCGTCGAGCGTGAGGCGCACATTCTCGGTGTCGCAGGCTGGGTGCGCAACAACGCCGACGGCAGCGTCGAGATCCAGGCCCAGGGAACCCGCGATCAGCTCTCCGGCTTACGTTCGCGCCTCCGCGAAGGCCCGCGAGCCGCGCGCGTGGATGCCGTCGAAGAGTCCGAAGCCAAGCCGGCCAGCGGCGTCAGTTCATTTCGTATTGAAGGAGCGTGGTAGATTGTCCCTCAACTCAGGCATGAATGCCGACCAACTCAAAAAGCTCATTCGCGAAGTTCCCGATTTTCCCAAGAAGGGGATCCTCTTCTACGACATCACCACCCTGCTAAAAAATAAGGTCGGCCTGGCCACGCTCGTCGACCGGCTTTCCGAGCACTATGTCGACCAGAAGGTCGATCTCGTTCTCGGCATGGAAGCCCGCGGCTTCATCTTCGCCCCCGCGCTGGCTTACCGCCTGAATGCCGGATTTGTTCCCGTCCGCAAGGTGGGCAAACTCCCCGCCGAAACCGTGAGGTTCGATTACGCGCTCGAATACGGCACGAACTCGCTCGAGATGCACAAGGACGCCATCCAGAAAGGCCAGCGCGTGCTGATCGTCGACGACCTGCTCGCCACCGGAGGCACCGCCGAAGCCACGGCCAAGCTTGCCACTTTGCTCGGCGCAGAGATCGCCGGGCTAGGCTTCGTCGTGGAGTTGGATTTTCTGAGAGGGCGGGAAAAGCTCAAAGGCTACGACGTGATGTCGCTCCTGCACTACGACAAGTAACCACCTGCGGAATACCGCGACATGCTGCGCCGGCCTGCCCTTATTTCCAAAAGCGGGCGATCATAAGCCCCACGCCCACCCAGAACCCGACGCTAATAGTCGTCGCCAGCCCAAGCCCTCCGACCAGACTCCAGTTGACGCGGCCGCTGGGGCGGATGGTCTTCACGTCGAAGTCATACACGAACCACGAACGAAAGAACTTTGCATCCTCCGGCCTCAACTGCGGAGCGCCGCACGGTTCAGCTAAAGGCTGACCTGTGCTCGCTTCGCGAATGCCGGATGTTGGGAAGGGCTGCAATCTGAAACTCATCATCCGCACCTCAGAATTTTATGTGTGAGCTATTGGCCACCACCCCTGGGGGATCTTGTTATTCTCCGAAGATAACATGCCTTGCAACTCCACCACTCTAGAATGTGCTGAAACGGATAGATTTTTCCCGTTTTGGTACCGCTCTTATGTGGATAGCTTCGACCGGCCCTTAGATTTCTTCCAGTGACAAGTTCGAGTCCCTCGGCAGATAGCTTTTGCGCCGGAACCAGTCCTCCATAGCATCGCGGAGTTGTTCCAAGGGCACGTTCTTGCCAATCTCGATGCGCCCGTCGCCGACCGGCAACGTATCGTCAAATACGCTGGCGTTCGTGAAATTACGCATGGAGAAACTATCCAGCCACTTCAACGGACAAGGCAGCCTCTTGCCATGGTCCTCGTAATCGACGCGAATCTTGCGGGCGAACATACCTTGATTTAATCACAGACAACGTCGCGCCCAGACCCCGCGCTTGACAGAACTGCTCCCGCTCACTACTCTGCCCCTCACGCGCTTGCCGTGGTCGCGCGAGCCGGTTAAAGATTCCAGCTAATCACAGGAGGATCGCATGCTCACGAACTTCATCTGGTGGATTATCGTTGGACTGATCGCGGGCTGGGCAGCCGGCAAGATCATGAAAGGCGGCGGCTACGGCGCCGTCATGGATATCGTCCTCGGCATAGTCGGCGCGGTTGTAGGCGGATGGCTCCTGGGCGCGCTCGGCATCCACGCTGGAGGATTGATCGGCACCATCGTAGTGGCGATCATCGGCGCCATGTTCCTGATCTGGTTAAGTCGCCTCCTCAAGAAGGCCTGAGAGCTGCGCGGCCGTATCCCCAGCTCAAAGCCCTAGCCATCTCAAAACACGCTACTTGCATCCACGGCTCCAGAGGCCTCCGCTCAGGTGTCTAAATCCCTGCAGGGGCCGCGTCAGCGCGCAAGAACGACCTCACGCTGCGTTCTATCTCAGGACGAGCGGCCCCCCAGCTCGACGGAGGAGCCATGCGTTTTTTGAAAACTGCAGCCTTGTTTTTCTTGCTCGCCACACTCTCATCTGGCCAGTCGTTATTCGGCCAGTCTTCATCTGGTCAAGCTTCATCTGGCCGAGATTCGGATTCGGCCTCTGCCGGCGGTTCCACCGCGCGGCTGCCCGTGACCCGCGTCATTCTCTACAAGAACGGAGTCGGCTATTTTGAGCACGCCGGCCAGGTACGCGGCAGCCAAGACGTCAACGTCGATTTCACCACCGCGCAACTGAACGACGTGCTGAAGTCCCTGACCGTGCTCGATCTCGGCAAGGGACGCATCACCGGCGTCAGCTACAACTCCAACGCTCCTCTCGAGCGCCGCCTCGGTTCCCTGCATCTCGCTGTAGGCGAGAACCCCACCACGGCGCAGTTTCTGGATGCGTTGCGCGGCGCACGCCTGGAAATAAAAAGCGGATCTGAAAGCGCTTCCGGACGCCTGCTCAGCATCGACGAACGCGAGATCCCCATCAAAGGCGATCAGAAGATTACGGTCGATCAGATTTCCATCGTCAGCGACAGCGGAGAAGTCCGCGTCTTCGATCTCACTCCCACCACCAGCGTGCGAGTCGTCGAGAAGGATGTGAATGAAGAGGTTGGAAAATATCTCAGCCTCGTTGCCTCCACCCGCGATCAAGATGTCCGCCGGATGACCATTTCCACCGCCGGCGAAGGCGAGCGCAATCTGCTGGTCAGCTACATCAGCGAAGTGCCAGTGTGGAAGAGCACCTACAGAATTGTGATCCCGAGCGAAGGCAAGCCCTTGCTGCAAGGCTGGGCCATCGTCGATAACACGGTAGGCGAAGACTGGAAGAACGTGGAACTGTCGCTGGTGGCAGGCGCCCCGCAGTCGTTTGTGCAGCAGCTTTCGCAGCCTTACTACGCCCGGCGCCCGGTAGTTCCGCTACCCCAAAATGCCATGATCACTCCGCAAACGTACGAAGCCACGTTGGAAGAAGCTCAGCCACCTTCTCCGGCAGTTGGCGTAGTCGGCGGCGTGCCGGGCGGAGTTCCTGGACAGGGCGGAGGGATGGGAGGCGGCGTCTATCGTAGCGCTCCGGTCGCGATGGCGAAGAACGCGGCAACCGATATGGCCTCCAACGGCAGAATCCCCCGTTTCGAGTCCACAATCGCCGCCGAATCCCTCGAAGCCGCCACCACCACCGCCCAGACTCGCGACCTCGGTGATCTCTTCGAATACAAACTCCAGGACCGCGTCACCATCCGCAAGAACCAGTCGGCTCTGGTGCCGATCCTGCAAGCCCGCATCGACGCCGAAAAAGTCTCCGTCTGGAATCCTTCGCAAAGCGCCGTCCTGCGCGCGCTCTGGCTCGACAACACCAGCGAACTCACGCTCGACGGCGGCAGCTTCAACGTGCTCGAAGGTGACGCCTTCGCCGGCGAAGGCCTGATGGACCCGATCAAGCCCGGCGAGAAGCGCCTGCTCTCCTATGCGGCCGACCTCGGCGTCCTGGTCGATGCCAAACAAAAATCGGAAAGCCAACGCGTCACGAAAGTATTCATCGTGCACGGCATGATGACGCAGTCAACCCAGGAGCGCCAGGAAAACACTTACACCATCCGCAACCGCGATACTTCGCAACGAACCGTCGTGATTGAACATCCCGCGCGCCCGGGCTGGAAGCTCAGCGACGACGAGAAGCCGGCGGAAAGCTCCGCTTCCTTTCACCGCTTCCGCATAACGGTCGACCCAAACAAAACCGAAACCTTGCTGGTGAAAGAATATCGTCCAGTCACGAACAGTTATCAGTTATCGAACATCACCGACGACCAGATCAAATTCTTCCTCGCCGCAAAGATGATCAACCCGGAGATCGATCAAGCCCTGCGGAAAGTGATCGCACAGAAAAACACCATCGCCGCCCTCGATGCCGAAGTGGGGTCGCGCAGGTCAAAGATCTCAGGCATCACGGAAGATCAGCAGCGCGTCCGCGAAAACATGAAAGCGCTGAAAGGCAGCGTGGAAGAAAAAGCGCTCGTGGCCCGCTACGTCCGCGAACTGAACGAGCAGGAAGACCACGTGCAGTCGCTGCACAAAGAGGTGGCCGACCTGCAGCAGAAGCGCGACGCCGCTCAAAAAACGCTCAACGACATGATCGAAGGCCTGCAGATGGAAGCAACGCTGTAGATGCGACGCTATAGATGTTGAAGTGGAGACAGCCGCCGCGGCTTTCCAGCCTGGGCGAAGCCCGGCCACAAAGAGGCAGACTCTAAGCCGGGATTGCAGACTGCATGGCGGCAACGGCAGCGTTCAGATGCGCCAGCGTCTCCTCGATCGTAAGCGAGTACATATCCCGGCCCAGGCCTTCGCCGGCCTGTAGCGCGGCTTTCAGGTAATGCCCGGCAATCTCGATGGCGAGAGAATCGGTGATCGCCCTGCCCGTGCGCTTCTTGTACTCCACCCAAGCCGGGTGCGGCAGCGCCACCCACACGGTTCTTCCATCAACCAGAAACTTGACGTCGACCGCGTCAGCATGCCGCGTAGCAATAGCAACGATCAGCGCCTGATAAACGCAGTGAACCCGCTTCTTGGTCCAGCGGTCGGTAGCAGTGAAATCCTCAAACATAGCTGGGAAAACTATAGCGGAGGGATGCGACGCGAGCAAATGCATCGACGGGCAGTGATGTCCATGTGGGGACAGCCGCCCTCGGCTGTCCAGTCGAGCGAAGCTCGACGGTTTACTCGTGCGCGACCTCCGGCCTTACCCTCCGGCGATAGCGCCGATGATGAGCAGCGGCTCTTTCCCCGATGCCACTGCCTCCGGCAGCGGAGCGTCCGGCGGTTCGTGCGATAGGTCTTCCTCGCAAGCGAAGAACCGCAGGAACGGCCGGCGCTCCTGCGTGACCTGATCCCGAATCGTCCCGCGCAACATAGGATACCGGGCTTCCAGCGCGTCAAGCACCGAACGCTGTGTCACTGGTCCCTCGAATTCAAACGTGACCTCGCCGGCGGCGTGCGCCAGCGTTCGCAGATGTTGCGGTAGTATGATTCGGATCACGCTAACGTCTGAACCTCCACGGAAAGCACAGCGGGAAGGTCCCGCACAATCGGAGCCCAGCTATCTCCGGCATCAGCCGACGCGTACACCTGCCCGCCGCTGGTGCCGAAATAAACTCCACACTTGTCCAGTGAGTCCACAGCCATGGCATCGCGCAACACGTTAACGTAGCAATCGCGCTGCGGCAGCCCGTTCGTCAAAGCCTCCCACTCGTTTCCACCCGTGCGGCTGCGAAACACCCGCAATTTGCCGTCGAGAACAAAGTGCTCCGCGTCGCTCTTGATCGGCACCACATAAATAGTCTCCGGCTCGTGAGAGTGAACGTCGATCACGAACCCAAAGTCAGTCGGCAGGTTCCCGCTGATCTTCTGCCAGGAGTCGCCGGCATCATCGCTGCGCATCACGTCCCAATGCTTCTGCATAAAAAGCACACCGGGGCGCGTCGGATTCATCGCCACATGGTGAACGCAGTGCCCGACCTCTGCCGTCGGATTAGGAATGTATTTGGAATACAGCCCGCGATTGATCGGCTTCCAGCTCTTGCCGGCGTCGTCGGTGCGAAATGCGCCCGCCGCCGAGATCGCAATCCACATCCGCTGCGGATTGCTGGGATCGAGAATAATCGTGTGCAGGCACATCCCGCCCGCGCCCGGCTGCCACTTGGGCCCGGTGCCGTGCCCACGCAGCCCGGAGAGTTCCTTCCAGTTCTCGCCGCCATCGGTCGAGCGAAAAATAGCGGCGTCTTCCACGCCCGCGTACACCGTGTCAGGGTCAGTTAGCGAGGGTTCCATATGCCACACCCGCTTGAATTCCCAAGGGTGCTGCGTGCCGTCATACCACTGATGCGTGGTGAGCGGCTTGCCCGTCTCATCAGATGCGTCGTAAACGAACTTGTTGCTGGCGGCCTTCGGAGGGCCCGCCGCAGGCGGCTCTCCGGGCGGCGTTCCGGGCTGGTGCCAGGTTTTGCCGCCATCGTCGGAACGCTGGATGATCTGTCCGAACCATCCGCTTGACTGCGACGCATATATGCGGTCCGGATCAGCCGGCGATCCCTTGACGTGATACATTTCCCATCCCGCGAAGTGCGGCCCGCTCACCTCCCACTTGTCGCGCTTGCCGTCCGCCGTGAGAACGAACGCACCCTTTCGCGTACCCACCAACACCCGTACCTTGCTCATCCCTTCCTCCGATGCTCTGTTTTCAGGCTTTCTGATAGCTAAGCAAAATGACGCCCGAACCAAACGTTTTCGCCGCTATCAGATTCATGCGGCAAATTATTCATCTTCTCTGCGATTTCGTCGACCGGAGCAGTCGGCCAATATTATTTCATTCCACCTTGCAGAGTCTTGGAAAAAACAATCCTAAGCACCAAGCCCTCCCTTAGTGCTTATTGGAATCGTCAGAGGGGCTATTCTGGGGCGGCTTTTTCGCCATTACGACAATCAAGCCTTCCGGCCCAGGGTTCGTCAGATAAGGCACCATTGTCGGAGATATCGATTCATATCCCAAGTCTTTCGCGGTCTTAAAGGGCGCATAGAACATCAAGTGCGGAGGCACGGTACCCCACTGCTTGGCGCCGGAATCATAGAAATAATTCTCGCTCGACATCATGTACAGGAAGCCCGTCCCTGGGACTTTGAAGCGGCCGTCCTTATATCCGTTCGCGATGTCATCCTTGATCTCTGCTTCTGACTTGCCCTGTGCCCGCAGTTCTTCTCTGTGCATGGCAGCAAGCATAATAGTTCGGCTACCTTCGGCGTCGAAGCACGCCGGCGCTGCCGAAACTTGCTTGGTTTCTCTGAATGACCGCCAAATAAAACAGCTGAAGCCGGTAGTGCCTTCGCGAACCTTCTCGTAGCCTTTGGGTCCCAAAATATAAACCGTGGCCTTACTCGATACCTCGGTTGGGGCTGCGCTCAAAGCCAGTTCGATCTGCCGCTCGCGCGGCGTGGAAGCATCTATTGTATGCACTTCCTCCGCGGGTTCCTTGGGCTTGTCGTGAGCTGCCGCACCGCTGCATAGCATGGCGACTGACACCACGCCCGCAAGACTGGTTTTCTTCCATCCCATTACCTTCATGTTCGTTTCCTTCGCTTTCTTGGTCATTGTCCCTGCTACATGTCTGTGCCGCACGGCGCAGCGAACAGTATTCACATTTAACTTGCGACTTGCAAGTAAGTATTGAACAATAAACGTGAAGATGGTCCGAAAGAAAGCAGGTCCAAAGCGCAGGTCGGAGTGCCCGCTGAATGCTTCGGTCGAAATGCTCGGCGACCGCTGGTCGCTGCTGATCATTCGCGACATGATGCTTCAGGGCGCCCGCACCTACAAAACATTGCTGGAATGTTATGAAGGCATTGCCACGAACATCCTGGCCGACCGCCTGCAGAAGCTGACCGCTTACGGAATCGTCACCACGAAACCGGACCCGTCCGACGGCCGCAGGTTGATTTACTCACTCACCAGGAAAGGCATCGATCTGGCGCCAGTTCTTACCGAGATGGTGCTCTGGGCCGCCGCCCACGAAGACACCGGCAATCAAGCGCTGGTAAGGCAAATGCGCGCCGATAGAGAAAAATTTCTGGCCGGCGTTCGGCAGCGCTGGCTTGAGGGATAACGCTTGACGGATAAACGTTTGGCGGATAACGCTCGATGGATAAGTTTGACGGATAGCGTTTGCCGGGTAACATGGTTCAGTGCCGACCCCGGTTTCCAAGCAGGTTCCCAAGCCAGCCACACTCAACATTCTTCGCGCCGCAAACCTCACCAAAATTCCCTGGCTCATCCACGGATTTTCCACGCGCGCAGGAGGCCATTCGCGCGTCTACGGCGGCCAGGCACTCAACTTGGGATTCACCCCGGACGATTCGAAAGCTGCCGTCGAGCGCAACCGCGCCGCGTTTTCGCGTGAAGTTACCTCCGCCGGCGGCCGCCGCTGGCCGCTGGTGACTCTACGCCAGGTTCATTCTGACACCATTCGATTCGTCGAAGCCCCCTCCAAATCCCAACTGGTTGGCGACGGACTCATCACCGCGACTCCCGGTTTGTTGCTGGCAATCCAGACCGCCGATTGCCTGCCTATCATACTTGTTGATCCCAAACGCCGCGCCGTAGGCGTGTTTCACGCCGGCTGGCGGGGGACCATGAAGCGCATCCTCGAAAAAGGAGTGGGCGAGATGCGTCGCCGCTTCGGTACCCGGCCCAGTGATCTTAAGGCCGCGATTGGCCCCGGCATTCATGGCTGCTGCTATCAAGTTGGCCCGGAGATTCGCGACCAGTTCGAGTCACAGTTCGCCTACGCGGAGAGGTTATTCCGCGAGGTCGAAGAACGCGATCCGGTGCGCGAAAAATATCCCATGCTGTTCCTCACTGCCCGTCCCCCTGGCCACAGCGAGCTGCCAAAAAAGATTTTTCTCGACCTGGTGGAAGCCAATCGTCAACAGTTATTAGCCGCTGGCGTACCGGAAAAGAGTATCGACGCCTCGCCGCTATGCACGAGTTGCAACCCGAGCCTGCTGTTTTCCTACCGCGCAGAGAAAGGGAGAACCGGACGCATGATGGCAGTGGTGGGAATCCGCGAGGAACGCGGTCGCGGGTAAATGGTGTCTAATAACCCGCGGACAAATCAAAGCCCCAGAGATAGGGATATGTTGCGACGAACAAACGCGAGCGTCTTGCCCGTGCTATGTCTACTCATCTACGCAGTTCCATCGCATAGCCAAGGATCGTCCGGCCCAGTATCATCCAAAAACGTGTCGCCCAGCCAGATCGACGCCGTATTCGCCAGCTTGAAGTCCGCCGCAGCTCCAGGCGCTGCGGCGCTAGTGGTTCATCACGGCCAGGTCGTGTTTCGCCGCGGACACGGAGTCACCGATCTGCACACCCTGCACAAGATCGATGAACGCACCAACTTCCGTCTCGCGTCGGTCACCAAGCAGTTCACAGCGGCGTGCATCATGCTGCTAGCGCGCGACGGCAAGCTCAGCTATGACGATCACCTTACCCGCTTCTTTCCGGAATTCCCCGCATACGGCAACTCGATCACGGTGCGCAATCTGCTGAATCACACTTCCGGTCTTCAAGACTATGAAGACCTGCTGTCGCAGCAATATCCCGACACGCCGCCGGAAAAGATTCCGCAAATACGAGATGCCGGAGTCCTGAAGCTGCTCAAACAGCAAACTAGTCTGAAGTTTTCGCCAGGCACGAAATGGGAGTACAGCAATTCAGGCTACGCTGTGCTGGCGATGATCGTCGAAAAAGTATCCGGCAAGCCCTTTGGCGAATTCCTTCAAGAAAGAATTTTCACGCCGCTGCAAATGAAAAACACCCTGGCCTACGAGAAGGGCAGAAACGAAGTGCCGCACCGCGCCTACGGCCACACGAAAGAGGACGACGGCTGGCATGAGACCGACCAGAGCCCAACATCCGCCGTTCTCGGCGACGGTGGCATCTACTCTTCTCTCGATGACCTGGCGAAATGGGATCGCGCCCTGCGTCTTCACACTCTGTTGACTGAAGCCGAGATGCAGCCCGCACTCACTCCAGTACAGCCCACAGAAGGACCAGGGAAATCTCCCAACGGCTCAACCGTGAGCTACGGCTTTGGCTGGTTTCTTAATCCCTACAAGGGCCACAAGCGTATGTCACACGACGGCGACACGATCGGGTTTCGCACCACAATTCAGCGTTTCCCCGATGACCAGCTGACCATCATCATCCTCGCCAACCGTAGTAACATTGATCCCGAAGAGCTGGCTCTGAAGGTTGCAGATTTGTATTTCGTGAAGCAGCGGGCTCGCTAAGCGGTCGGAGCCGCCGAAGGCGGAGCGGCCGCCGCATCGGCGATCCCCTCATTCACCAGATCCTTCAACTCCTTGCTGGGCTTGAAGAAAGGAATCTTCTTGGCAGGCACTTCGACCTTCTCGCCAGTCTTGGGATTGCGCCCCATGCGCGCTTTGCGCTGCCGGGTGCGGAAGCTGCCAAAGCCGCGTATCTCAATCTTGTCGCCTGCGCGCAACGACCGCACCACGCTGTCAAAGATCGCCTCCACAATCACTTCGCTGTCTTTGCGCGTAAGTTCCGCTAAACGCGAGACTTCATCAATCAAGTCGGCTTTCGTCATAATGTCCCTCGCTCCTGGCTCGGCCGTTCAACTCCCCGCACCACTCGGCGCGGCATCGGTCCCGTATCGGAACCCTGCATAACCTTCTCAAATTTCAGGGGTTGTACGCAAGTCGCAGTTTTGGGGACGACAGGCATCGGTCCCATGCCCTGGGTTTCCAGCCATTAAAGCCGCCGTCATAGTCCCACGCCTATGACCTAATACCTAGACCCGGCATGGGCACCCTACTTCCACAGGTAGAAAAACCCCACCTGCTCCTCCAGCATCTTTTCGCGGCTCGGGATCCACTGTGAAATGTCGCCCGTCAGCAGGTCAAGCATTGTCTTGCGATCCTTGTCAGGCCGCACCAGCGTCGGCTCTCCCGAGATGCCCACCGATTTCGCCGTATCTTTTACGGCCGCTTCAAAGTCGCCTACATTGTCAATCAGCTTCATCGACAGCGCTTCCTTGCCAGTCCAGACTTTTCCGTTGGCAATGGCTTTGACGTCGTCGAACTTCATCCCGCGCCCATCCGCCACCGCCTGGATGAACTGCCCGAACATATTATCGATCAGCGACTGCATGTAAGCCTGCTCCGCGGGAGTGAGATCGCGCGCAGGATTCCCCGTGTCCTTGAATTCGCCGGTCTTGATCACCACGCTCTTCAGCTTGGCCCACTTCAACAGATCGCCATAGTTCACCCACTCCGCAATCACGCCGATCGAGCCCACAATGCTCCCCTCGTCGGCATAAATCTTGTTCGAAGCCGAAGCGACGTAATACGCGCCGCTGGCGCCCACCGTCTCGATCGAAACCACCACGCGTTTCTTCTTCTCCTCGCGAATGCGTTTCACTTCGCGATAAATTTCTTCCGAAGCCGCCACGCCCCCTCCGGGCGAGTTCACGTGCAAAATGATCGCCTTGATGGAAGAGTCATCGGCAAACTTCTTGAGCTGCCCGACCACCGGCTGCGGCGAGAGAATCACGCCATCCAGGTCCACCACCCCGATGCGGTCGCCAAAGCCACTGAATCCGGCATCTGTGGTGCCCGCATGCAGCGTAAGGTAAACCAGCGAAAACACGGCCAGCACAAAGAGGAAGAATGCTCCTCCTCCAATCAGAATCCAGAGCAGCGTGTGGGAACGTTTGTCAGGCATAGAGGAAAGTTTAGCACCGCAAGGCTAAGGTGTAATCACCCTCAGCGCACCGCCCCGGACGCTTACTTCGACAGGCGTCTGGCAAACGTATTCGCCATCGGCATAAACATCGAGTGGCAGCTCAGTCTCCACGCGCAGCCGCGCCGCCTGGAAGTACTCCACTTCGCGGACGCCCAGATGCCGGCCAAAGTAGACCGTAGGAAAAAGGCACGCCAGCTTGAAGGGATCGACATCGCCAATCACGCAGACATCAAGCTGTCCATCATCCATCCGCGCCCGCGGCGCAATCTTCATTCCGCCACCGTAAGTGGAAGTGTTGGCAAACGCCGCCAAAATCGTGGGCTGATTGCTGCGAGTCGTCCAGCCGGTGCCTTCGTCCGCAGTCAAAATCTTCATGGGAAACGCGGCGAAGCGAAAGATAGTTGGAACCAGAGTTAGCGCGTAGCCGCCGCTCCCGCGCACCCAGCGCGGCAATTCGTTAGCCCGCCGCGCCACCTCGGCGTCAAGCCCCAGACCAGCCACGCTGCAGAAATAATGTGGCGCGGGCGCCCCGCCCGCGTCTGCGTCCAGCGGCAAGATAACGCCCAGGTCGATGCTCCGCAAGTTGTCGTGCCGGAAGCAAAACGTCCGCCAAGCCGCCAGCGAGTCCCGCACGCGAGCCAGTCCTAGAGCGCGGGCAAAGTCATTCCCGCTGCCCACCGGAACAACCAATACTGGCAGCCCAAGCTTCACCAGTTGGCTCAGGTGCCGATGAATCGTGCCGTCGCCGCCAAATAGAAGAATGACATCAGCCGAACCGGAACCCGCAGGCATCCCGATACGCCAGTCAATCGTCTGGTCAGTTCGAAAGGGCGTAAGGTTCTTAGCGGAACACCCCAGCCCGAGAATGGCGGCCGCGCGCATATGGCGCTAGAGAGTAGCAGAATTGCCCGAAGCCAGTGACTTATCCCTCCCAACCCGTTGTCATCCTGAGGAAGCGGAGTCCCGCGCAAAGCGCGGGACTCCCGACGAAGGACCTATGCATTTTGGGCAGCGAGAAGCTCGCTCAGGGTAAAAGGACTTGAGCTGATTTCAGACGAAAGTAACTCTCTTGATCTTCCTTCCCACGCGTATTGTCACTTTCTTCCTTGGGTCTAGAAAAATCACGGGATCGGTCTTGAGTTCATCATCCACCTTCACCGATCGCTGTTTCAGCTTCCGGACGGCGTCGCTCACCGAGTCGGCGAGCTTAATCATGTGAAGCAATCTATCCAGTTTTATGCGCCTTTCGTAAGATTCAAGGACCTCGCCTACGGCTTCCCAAACTGTCGTCCCCTGGGGCCTCGATTCAACGTCAGCTAGCCGCACGGGCACCTCTTCCAGACCCTCCGGCGCTTCATTCTTCTGGAACTGCTTCCCCCAATCCTCCGCCGCCCTCCCCGCCGCCTCCACCGAGTGAAAGTCCCCCACAACCCTCCGCGCCAACTCCTTCTTAGCCTGCATCGGATGCACTTCCCGCCTCATCTTCTCAATCTCAGCGACCTGTACATCCGTCAGCAACTCGTAATACCTCCACATCATCTCGTCAGAAATGCTCATGACCTTGCCATACATTTCGAGCGGCGCCTCGTGAATCCCAATAGCATTTCCCAAAGACTTCGACATTTTCTGCACGCCATCGAGCCCTTCAAGAATCGGCGTAGTCAGCACCACCTGCGATTCCTGCCCGTAAGCCCGCTGCAATTCGCGCCCCACCAGCAGATTAAACTTCTGGTCGGTGCCGCCAAGCTCGACATCGGCTTCGAGCGCAACCGAGTCGTATCCCTGCACCAGCGGATAGAGCAGTTCATGCAGCGCGATGGGTTTTTCCTCGCGAAAGCGCTTGTGGAAGTCTTCCCGCTCCAGCAGTTGCGAAACCGTGTATTTCGCCATCAACCGGATGAAATCGTCGGCGGTAAACTTGGCGAACCACCGCCGGTTAAAGTCGATCACCGTTTTCTGCGGATCGAGAATCTTGAAAACCTGCGCCTTATACGTTTCCGCGTTTTCTTCAATCTGCTCGCGAGTCAGCGGAGGCCGCGTAGCCGACCGCCCCGTTGGATCACCGATCATTCCGGTAAAGTCGCCGATGAGGAAGATCGCAGTGTGCCCGAGATCCTGAAAGTGCTTAAGCTTACGCAACACGACCGTGTGCCCAAGGTGCAAGTCCGGAGCAGTCGGGTCCATGCCAAGCTTCACGCGCAAAGGCTTCCCCGTGGCCCGCGACTTCTCCAGCTTGGCGCGCAGGTCAGCCTCGCGGATGATTTCCGCCGAGCCTTTCTTGAGATATGTCAGCTGCTCGTCGACCGGTGCGAAGTTTGCCATGGGAAAGGACATTATAAGGAACGAAGCGGCAAAGGCCGAATCAGCCCGTTTAGAATGTCAGGAATTCACCGGGAACGGAATGAAGATTCACATCCGAAAGGCAACGACGGCGGACATACCCCGGCTGCGAGAAGTGATCGAGGCCTCGGTCCGAGGCTTGCAGGCACAGGACTATTCGCCAGCCCAGATCGAAGGCGCGCTGCAGTCGGTCTATGGCGTGGATAGCCAACTCATCACCGATGGAACGTATCTCGTGGCGGAGGTTACCGAGGCGCAGAAACCCGAAATCATAGCCTGCGGCGGCTGGAGCAAGCGCAAGACCTTGTATGGCGGCGATCAATATGCGTCTCGCGAAGATTCACTGCTCGATCCCAAGCAGGATGCAGCAAAGATTCGCGCCTTCTTCGTGCATCCTGACTGGGCGCGCCGCGGCATCGGCAGCCTGATCCTAGAAGCCTGCGAGAACGCTGCCCTGGAAGCCGGCTTCACCTGCCTCGAGATGGGAGCAACCCTGAGCGGCGTGGCTTTCTACAAAGCGAAAGGATACGCGGCAGTTGAGAATCAGCAAGCCCGGCTCGGCAACGGGGAGGTTTTGCCGATCGTCAGGATGGCCAAGAAAGTACAGCGGGATTAGCGGAGAAATATATGTGGGGACAGCCGCCTTCGGCTGTCCCGCCGAGCGCAGCGAGGCGCAGCCAGAGCAACTACTCTCTGTTTTTGACCCTCAATCTTCGGCCAACAATTTCAAAATCTGCCCTCAGAACAATATTGATCGCTTCCGTATAAGCAATGTGTTCCTGCTCCAGGATCCGCGCCCCAAGCGAGTGCTCGTCGTCGCTGCCGAGCACAGGAACAGCCTTCTGCACAACGATCGCGCCATGATCCAGTTCTTCATCCACAAAATGCACCGTGCAGCCGGAAACCTTCACACCATAAGCGAAAGCCTGCTCCTGCGCCTCCAGCCCAGGAAAAGCAGGCAACAGCGAGGGATGGATATTGAGAATCCGCCGCGGAAACTGCTGCACAAACCATGGCGAAAGCAGACGCATGTACCCGGCAAGGCAAACCAGATCGACATTATGCTGCTTGAGCACACCGACAACTTCGCGGTCATGCTCTTCCCGCGTCCTGCCCTTCGATGGAATCACCACCGCACTCAGGCCGCGTTGCCGAGCAGTTGCAACACCTGGGGCGTCGGCCAGGTTAGAGATAACAACCGCGATGCGGGCGTCCGCAATGCGGCCCGCGTCAACGCTGTCGGCGATAGCCACAAAGTTCGAGCCTCGCCCGGAAAGAAGAATGCCCAGGGAATGCATTGCAGTTCGAATGATAATTCACCGCGGAGACACAAAGGCAGGAGGAATTACTAGCCTTGCGAATTCAACATTGGAGAAGCAACATATAGAAGGTTTTCTCTCTGCCTCTGTGGTGAGCTGGCCTTTTCAGTTGTAGATCACCTTGCGCTCACCCTTGACGATCCTGCCCACGGTGTAAGCTTTCTCTCCCACCCGCTCAAGCACCGTCTGCGCCTTCTTGAATTTCGCCAGAGGGACGACCAGCAGCATGCCCAGGCCCATGTTAAAAGTGCGCAGCATCTCATCTTGCGGAACGTTCCCCAGAGTCCGCAGATGCTCGAACAAAGGCGGCACTGGCCACGACCCGAGATCAATCGCAGCCGCAGTCCCGCGCGGCAGCACCCGCGGAAGATTTTCCGTAATCCCGCCGCCCGTAATATGTGCCAAAGCCGAAACGCATTGCGCATCCAGCAGCTTCTTGAGCGCCGGCCAGTAGCTCTTGTGGGTGCGCATCAGTTCATTGCCCACTTTATTCTTGATTTCGTTGACGTAATCCTCCGCCGAATAGCCCGCCACCTCAAATAGCAGCTTGCGAGCCAGCGAATATCCGTTAGTGTGCAGACCGTTCGAAGCGATGCCGAGCACCACGTCGCCGATCTGGACTTCCTTCCCCGTAATGATCCTGTCGCGCTCGACCACGCCCACAATAAATCCCGCCAGATCATATTCGCCATCGGGATAGAAACCCGGCATCTCAGCCGTCTCCCCGCCGATCAGAGCGCAGCCGTTGTGCTTGCAGGCGTCGGCAATCCCCTCCACCACTTTCTCGGCGATCGTGGGCTCAAGCTTCCCGGTCGCCAGATAATCCATAAAGAACAGGGGAGCCGCGCCTTGCACGGCAATGTCGTTGACGCAGTGGTTCACCAGGTCAGCGCCCACCGTGGAATGCAACCCCATCTCGAAGGCAATCTTCAGCTTCGTCCCGACGCCGTCGACGCTCGACACCAGCACCGGATCGACATACTTCGTCTTGTCTACCGCGAAGAGCCCGCCGAACCCGCCAATTTCGCTGAGCACGCCGCGAGTAAAAGTCTTATGCGCCAGATACTTGATGCGCTGCTTGGTCCGGTTCGCGCGGTCGATATTCACCCCAGCGTCGGCGTAGGTGATGGGTCCAGTCGCGGGAGTAGAGTTCCTGGCCACGGCTTTTCGCGGTGTCCTCTTCTCGGTGCAGTGCGGGAAAACGCTGGGTTCCTGGCGAAGCAGCAGTTCCTAAGGCCGCTCATTGTAACACGTCTGAGCGGTAGGGCTGGCCGAGGAAAACCGCACGGGGTTCAACTCGACTGTCATCCCGAGCGAAGCGTTCTTTGCGTAGCGAGGGATCCGGGCGAGCCGCGCGAAGCGTCGCGTTCTTTGCGACGCATTACCCGCGCGTTTGGCTCGCTTCCTTAACTAGCGAGCAATAAAGTTCGAAAAGAAATAAGCGAGAAGCCCGAAAAGAGCCAGCCCTGAAATTCCATAAGCGGTCAGCACCCAGGCCCCGCGGCCTTCATGATGCGTGCCGTCCGTTGCTGCTTGCGAAATCGATTGCTGAGAAACCGAAGAAGAGATGTCAGAAGCCCGATCTTCCATGCCGAAACCCTCCGCGGAAAGATCGTGGCGCAAGCACATTATGCGTCACGCTGCCCGGCTTCGTGGCCAGGCAAGACCATCTGAGCGGGAATTTTACTACGGTTTTGCTGCCCCTGAACAACGAAATGTGATCCCGATCACAGATCCCGCGCGCAGTAACCACATACGTCGATGACCAAAGTGCCATCCCGCAGTTGGTACACGACGCCGCCAATCAACCACAGAATTCAGCCCGCGCCATTTTCCGAGTTGGGATACAAACGCCGCAGGCTTTACTATTACCCTATGCGCAGTATCTTCCTCTCGCTCCTTTTTGCCTGCACCCTGGTTGTACCCTCAGCCGCCCCAGCCCAATCAACCCAAACTCCCGCGGCCCTGGCTGCGTCCGCGAAAGCAACCACCGAATCCCCCAAGCACGACTATTCCCAGGAGGCCTTCGTCGTCGAGCAGTACCACTCCCGCTATCGCTTCGAAAGTGATGGCACCGGCCGCAGGGAAACCATCGCCCGCATCCGCGTGCAGAGCGAGGCCGGAGTCCAGCAGTGGGGCGAGATTCAGGTAGGCTACAACTCCGCCAACGAACGCGTCGAGATTGTCTACGTCCGCGTGATCAAAGCCGACGGCACCGTGGTCAAGGCGGGCGACGACGCCGTGCAGGACCTCAGCGCGCCCGTCGAGCGCGAGGCTCCCGTCTACACCGACTACCGCCAGAAGCACATCACCGTGCCCGGCCTGCGTCCCGGGGAAGTGCTCGAGTACGACATGGTCACGGTAATTCACACGCCGCTCGCCGCCGGCCAGTTCTGGGCCGACTACGATTTCGACAAAACCAACATCATGCTCGATGAAGAACTCGACGTTGATGTCCCCGCCGACCGTCCTCTGAAGTTGAAAAGCAAGCCCGGCATGGATCCCAAGGTCACCGAAGAGAACGGCCGCCGCGTCTACCACTGGACCAGCTCACACCTCGAGCGCGAAGACGACGCAAAGGACAAAGATAAAACCCAGAAGAAAAAGAAGAGACCCGACGACGATCGCCCCGACGTCCAGTTGACCACCTTCGTCAGCTGGGAACAGATCGGCCGCTGGTATGCCAGCCTGGAAAAAGACCGCCGCGCGCCCTCGCCCGAAGTTCGCGCCAAAGCTGACGAACTCACCAAAGGCCTGAACACGCAACTGGACAAGGTCGAGGGCCTCTACGACTACGTCGCCAAGAATTTCCGCTACGTCAGCCTGTCGCTGGGCCTAGGCCGCTACCAGCCTCACTCCGCCGCAGATGTCCTCCACGACCAGTACGGCGATTGCAAGGACAAACACACCCTGCTGGCCTCGCTGCTCGAGGCCGAAGGCATGCATGCGTCTTCCGTCCTGATCAATTCCAGCCGCAAGCTCGATCCCGATGTGCCCTCGCCCTCCCAGTTCGATCACGTCATCACCATGCTTCCCATGGGCAAAGACGAGGTCTGGATGGATACCACCAGCGAGGTCGCTCCTTTCCGCCTCCTGGCCTTCAGCCTGCGCAACAAGTTCGCTCTCGTCATTCCCGCCGATGGCTCCACGCCGCATCTCGAGAAAACGCCGGCCGATACTCCCATGCCCGACAGCGAGATCTCCGAGATCGATGGAAAAATAAACGAGATCGGCAAACTCGAAGCCCACGTTCACTACACCTTCCGCGGCGATGAAGAACTGCTGCTCCGTTCGGTTTTCCGCCGCGTCCCCGAGGCGCAATGGCAGCGCGTCGTGGAAAACGTCAACGCCGGAATGGGCGGCGATATCACGAATTTGAAGATCAGCGATCCCGCCGCGACCCGCGAGCCTTTTACCATGTCCTACGACGTGGCTCGGCCAAACTTCCTCGACTGGTCCAAGAAAAAATCCGACCTAATCCTGCCCCTCTGCCAGTTCAATCTGCCCGACCTCAGCAATAGCAATAACAACGACAATGACGACGGCAGCGACGCCGACGCTGAACCGCTCAAGCTCGGCCCCAAGGCGGAATACATCTACAAAATCAAACTCGTACTTCCCAGTACCTACACCGCACACGCCCCACTCGCTCTTTCCGTGAAGCGCGACTACGCCGAGTACCAGGCGACGTACAACCTCGATGGGACCACCTTCACTGCCGCAAGAACGCTCACCGTGCGCCAGGACGAACTACCCACCCCGCGCGCCCCGGATTACCAAGCCTTTCGCCGCGCCGTCAACTCCGACCTGGGACAGTTTCTTTCCGTCGAGAATTCGGTAGCCGGCACCCTCACGCCCCCGCCCGACATGAAAGCCGATGACCTGGTCGAAAGCGGTCGAGCCGCCTATACCAGCAACAATTTTCCACTGGCTATTCAACTTCTCAAGCGCGCCACCGAAGTTGACCCCAAGAACAAATATGCCTGGTACGCGCTGGCCGTGGCCTATATGGGCATGCGCCAGAATGACGACGCCATCGCCGCCCTCAACAAACAGATCGAACTCAATCCCTATGACGAGTTCGCCTACAACGCCCTGGGACGCGTCTACTGGCAGGAGCGCAAGTACGACAACGCCGTAACCGCCTTCAACAAGCAGATCGAAATCAATCCCCTCGACAAGTTCGCCCACGCCGGCCTGGGCAGCATGTATTCCGAGTGGCACAAGTACGCCCAAGCCGCCCCCGAATTGGAGAAGGCCGTATCTCTCACGCCCGATAATCCCGAACTACAAGTCAGCCTCGGCGATGCCTACCTGAATCTCGGCCAGGACGACAAAGCCCTCGCCACTTTCGATCACGCGGTCGAGCTCTCAGCCACGCCCTTGGTCTGGAACAACATCGCCTACCAGCTTTCGCTGAAAAACTCTCACCTCGACCGCGCCCAGCAATACGCCGAGTCCGCCGTCTCCGCCACCACCGCGGCATTGCGTAATGTGTCGCTCGATCGGCTCACGGCGCAAGACCTGCCTCTCGTCCCCTCCCTGATCGCTTACTGGGACACTCTCGGCTGGGTCTATTTGGGAGAAGGCAATCTCGATAAAGCCGAAAAATACGTCGGCGCAGCCTGGCAACTAGGCCAGCACGGCGAAGTAGGCGACCATCTCGGCCAGATTTATGAGAAAGAAGGAAAGAAAGATCGCGCCCTGAAGACCTACGAACTCTCGTTGGCCGGACTGCGGCCGGTACCGGAGACGAAGGAAAGAATTGAGGGGCTCATCAAGGCTGGAGTTAAGGATCCCGACGGCGGCGTCGAGCCCCCAAAGGCTGACACCAAAGCTCCGAAGGATTCACCCACGATGGTGAAACTTCCCGACGGCCGCATGGTGAAACTGCCCCCAGGCACAAGCGCAGCCGAACTGGAGAGAATGATGGCGTTTGGCCGCCCCAATAAGGACGCGATCGATCTGCAATCGCAGCGAACGATCGAATTGGGGAAAGCCAAACAGGACGGCAGCGCCGAATTCTTCGTGCTCCTGAGCCGCGGCAAGAGTGCCGACGCCACCGTCGAAGCCGTAAGATTCGCCAGCGGCGACGAAAAACTAAAAGTCTTCACCGACGCTCTCCGCACCGCCGCGTACCCCCTCTCATTCCCCGACGACACCCCGGTAAAAATCCTTCGCCGCGGAATCCTCTCCTGCTCGACGGCAACAGGAAAATGCATGTTCGTTCTAATGCTGCCCGACGATGTAAGAACAGTGGACTAGAAAGGTCATAGGCCAAGAGAATTTCGCGTGAAGAGATGGCCCGAATCACCGCACTCCAAGTCCCGCCAGGGACGGCACAGTTGCGATGCTGCCACGTGGGGACAGCCGCCCCCGGCTTTCCGTCGAGCGAAGCTCGACGCCTGTCTTACCACGTCGGCAGGCCCAGATCTTTTCCACAACCACCCCGTGACATCTAACCTTGTCCCGCAATTCAAATCGCGCGATCATAGTCGAGGCAGTGACAGTTGGGAGCACCTGGAGTGCCCAACCCCAAGCCCTTTGTTCTTAAGATTTTGATATCTAAGTTCTTTGAAAACTAGATTTTGCGCGATACGGTTTTGCAAAACCCGCGCTGGGCAAGACTTTCAGAGATATCGAACGAAAAATTTTGATCTGGAGATCTGCTCGCGGAAGCCGATCCATCTCCAATTCGCAAACTGCGTCCAAAAATTATTTTGCCAAGAAATCCACAGCCGGATGCCGCTTGTGCCACGCTGTCGCCGACTCATAAGTCTGAGCCAGCCGCAGCACCAGATCCTCCCGCCATTGCGGCCCGGCAATCTGCAACCCAATCGGCAGCCCGCCCTTCGTAAAGCCGCAAGGCAATGAGACGGCCGGCAATCCCCAAACATTGAACGGCCGCGTGTTGCGCAGCAACCGAAGTTCGGCCGGACGAAGTGCATCAGTATCTTTTCTAAGATCGGCAATCGCCGGCGCGGGGATCGGTGTGGTAGGTGTAACCAGCAAATCCACGTCGGCGAAAATATTTTGAATGTATCGCCGCGCAACATCGAGTTCCCGGCGCTGTTGAATGTATTCCACTGCAGAGATATCAGCGCCCCACAGGATTCGCCGCACAGTTTCCGGCTGGTACAGCTCCGGCGTCTGCGCAACATTCTGCGCGTGGTATGCGTAGGCTTCGGCGTTCTGCGCCGCGCGATCTGCCGGTATCTCGATCTCCACGTCGCGGATCTCCCCCACCAGCCCGCCGATCACGCCCAGAGCCTCCTCGACCGCCGCAGCCACCTCGCCGTCAAGCGCCTCATAAAAATGCGCCCGCGGAATCCCAATCCGCAAACGCTTCGCCCCATCCCGCAAAGCGGAAACATAATCGGACACCGCAATATCCGCGCTGCCCACGTCACGCTTATCGTATCCCGCAATAGCCTGCAACACTACAGCCGCATCCCCGACAGTCGCGGCCAGCGGCCCAACATGATCGAGCGACCACGAAAGCGGAATCACCCCACGCGCCGAAACACGCCCATAAGTCGGCTTGATCCCCACGCATCCGCACAGCGCAGCTGGTTCGCGGATAGACCCAGCCGTATCCGTCCCAATCGCCGCATAACAGAGTCCTGCGGCGACGGCGGCCGCCGATCCTCCAGACGATCCACCGGCAATGTGCTCCGCGCCCCAGGGATTGTGAACGTCGCCGAAAAAGCTGACCAGCGAACTGCCGCCATAAGCAAACTCATGCAGATTGTTCTTGCCTAGAATCACCGCTCCGGCTCGCCGCAGCCGCAGCACCACCCCAGCATCTTCTGCAGGAATACGATTCTGGTAAAGGCCGCTGGCGGCCGTTGTCCGCGTGCCGGCCGTATCGATCAGATCCTTCAATGCGACGGGAATCCCGTGCAGCGGCCCGCGCCATTCCCCGCGCGCGATTTCGATTTCAGCCGCCCGCGCCTCCGCCAGAGCCGACTCAGCCGTCACCGTGATGAAGGCATTCAGCACCGGGTTAAGCTTCTCGATGCGATCAAGGCAAGCGCGAGTCAGTTCGACGGGAGAAACTTCCTTCCGCCGCAGCCGCGGACCCAGTTCAACGATAGTTTCCAAAGCAGGCATTTGCGCGAACCGCTCATTGTAGTCGACCGCTTGTCCTTACTCTGTGTAGCCCATGTGCCCTGGTGTTTGAGATTTCGGTCGCAAGCAAAAAAGCAACCAACCGCCGAGGCCTATAATCAAAATCGCTGTCTGGGCATGGGAGGCAAAATGGCGGAAATGACGATCGCCCCAGTCGCGATCCACGGGTTCTTTGTCGACGGCCGCTGGATGGAAGACGGCGACGTCGTCGAGGTCCGCGCCCCATTCGATGGCAGCATAATTGGGCGAGTGGTCCAGGGCCGGCGCGAGCATGCCGAAGCTGCGATCGCCGCCGCCGTCAAGGCTTTCGGCACCACCCGGCGATTGCCTGCCTTCGAGCGGCAGCGCGTGCTGCGCCGCGTAGCGCAGTCAATCGCCGAACGCCGCGACGAATTCTCCCGCACTTTGTCGCAGGAAGCCGGCAAGCCTATCAAACTGGCACGCATTGAAGTCGACCGCGCGGTCTTCATCTTCAATGTTGCGGCGGAAGAGGCCACGCGCATCTACGGCGAGTACCTTCCCCTCGACTGGCAGGAATTCACCGCCGGACGCTGGGGCATTGTGAAACGTTTTCCGCTCGGTCCGATAGCCGGGATCACGCCTTTCAACTTTCCGCTGAGCCTGGTGGCGCACAAGGTCGCGCCGGCGATTGCGGCGGGTTGTTCGATGGTGTTGAAGCCTGCTCCGCAAACGCCGCTGTGCTCGCTGCTTCTGGCGGAGTGCGTGCAGCAGGCGGGCTGGCCCGATGGCGGCCTCAACGTGCTGCCGCTCTCGAACGACGACGCGAGTCTGCTGGTCACCGACGAGCGCATCAAGCTGATCAGCTTTACCGGCAGCGTGCCCGTGGGTTGGGACATTAAACGCCGCGCCGGCAAAAAGAAAGTCGCGCTCGAACTGGGCGGCAACGCCGGCGCCATCGTGCACTGCGACGCCGACCTCGACTATGCCGCCGAGCGCTGCATTACTGGAAGCTTCGGATATGCCGGTCAGACTTGCATTTCCGTGCAGCGCATTCTGGTCGAGCAATCGGTCTACGGCAAGTTCACTGATCTTCTTGTCGAAGGCGTCAAGAAACTGAAAACTGGTGACCCCATGGAGGAATCGACCGACGTCGGTCCGCTGATCCGCGAGAGTGATGCCATCCGCGTCGTCAATTGGGTGGAAGAAGCGGTTCGTTCCGGCGCACGTCTGCTGTGCGGAGGCGACCGCCACGGTTCCGTCGTCGATCCCACAGTGCTGACTGGAACCAAGCCTGACATGAAAGTGAATTGTCAGGAAATCTTCGGCCCGGTGGTAACTGTCGAGCCCTACCAGAATTTTGATGAAGCGCTGCGCCGAATCAACAACTCCAACTACGGTCTGCAGGCCGGCTTGTTCACGCGCGACGTCAAGCTGCTTTTCCAGGCGTACGACGAACTGGAAGTCGGCGCTCTGATTGCGGGCGATATTCCTTCCTTCCGCATCGACCAGATGCCTTACGGCGGGGTGAAGGACTCCGGCCTCGGCCGCGAAGGTCTGCGCTATGCGATCGAGGAAATGACGGAGCCGAAACTGCTGGTGATGAATTTGCGCTAGGTGGCGTGAGAATCCAGCCCTGCCTGCTTAAGACAACCCAATATTCTTCAGCAAGGTTAATTCTGGGGGAAAAATTGTTTCGCTCTCCGCGGAAAAGTGCGCGACAACAGCGCACTAAGTATTTATAATCTCCACTTCTTATACCCGACGCGAAAAAATCAGTGGGTGTTTTCTGCGTCGCAACCTTGCGTCTATCAGTTGGGATTTCTTGGGTCTCATTCTTAATTTCTGAAGTTTGTAAGTAAGCATGCCACAGATTTTTCATCGCAGCACCAACACCCTCTCCCGGGCCACAATTTTTGGCGCGGTCTTCGTGCTTGCTGCGCTCGGCTGGGTCGCGATGGAGGTGCAGCGCTCGCCTTACGTGACCTACGCCGGAGTGCGCAAGCCGCAGCCCGTGCCCTTCAGCCACCAGCACCATGTCTCCGGACTTGGCATTGACTGCCGCTACTGCCACACTTCGGTTGAGACATCGAGTTTCGCCGGCATTCCTCCCACCAAGACTTGCATGAATTGCCACTCGCAGATCTGGACCAACGCTGCCTTGCTCGAGCCGGTCCGCGCCAGCTATCGCAGCGGCCAGTCGCTGCAATGGACGCGGGTGAACCAGCTACCGGATTTCGTCTATTTCAATCACAGCATTCATATCAACAAGGGAGTGGGCTGCAACACCTGCCACGGTCCAGTCGACCAAATGCCGATCATGTATCAGCAGGAATCGTTGCAGATGGAGTGGTGCTTGAGTTGCCATCGCGCGCCGGAAAAGAATCTGCGGCCGCGCGATCAGGTGTTCAACATGCGTTACCAACAGCCCACCGGCGCGAATCCTGTGGTGGTAGATGGGCAAAGTTATTCGGATCAACTTGATTTAGGCGCCGCGCTGGTGAAGAAGTACAGCGTGCGCAGCGTGAAGGACATAACCAGTTGCAGTACGTGTCATCGGTAATCGAGCTATGAGAACTTGTCATCCTGAGCGGAGAATTTGCTTCGCGAAGCGAAGCAACTTCGGAGTCGAAGGACCCCGGCAATGCGGGCAGTTCCTCCGCCGCTTCAGGGAGTTCTCCGGCGCACTCAGGCAGCATCGCGAGGACGCTTCGCAGCGCTCGTGGCGCTGCCGGCATTACAGGGGTCCTTCGACTGCGCGAGACTTCGCTTCGCGAACTCTCGCTCCGCTCAGGATGACAGTTTTTAGTTGTGCGATGTGCAACCAATGAAGATCGAACATCAAGACGATAGCGCGAAGCCCGAAGCCGTCTGCCCCAGCAAGAAGGGCAAACCCGATCTCGACTCCCTGCGCGCCCAAATCGACGAGGCCAACGAGAACGAGAAGATCAGCGGCCCGGAATACTGGCGCAGCCTGGAAGAGCTTGCCGGCAGCCCCGCGTTCCAGGAGGCGCTGCACCGCGAATTTCCTAAGGGCGCCTCCGAGTGGATCGATTCGGTCTCGCGCCGCGGCTTCTTGAAAGTGATGGGCGCGTCCATGGCGCTCGCAGGGATGACCGGCTGCGTCAAGCTGCCGTCGGAGCCCATCGTCCCCTACGTGCGCCAGCCTGAGGATGTGATTCCCGGCCGGCCGCAGTTCTATGCCACGGCGATGACGCTAGGCGGCTACGCCAGCCCCATTCTGGTCGAGAGCCATCTCGGGCGGCCTACAAAGATTGAAGGCAACGATAAGCATCCGGCATCGCTCGGGGGCACTGACATTTTTGCGCAGGCTCACATTCTCGGCCTGTACGATCCCGACCGCTCGCAGAGCGTGGTGTCGATGGGAGATCAGCAATCCTGGCAGGCACTTCTGACGGCGCTTCACGGGCCGCTCAGCGCGCAGAAAGCGCTGCAAGGCTCGGGCATCCGCATTCTCACGCCAACCATTTCTTCGCCGACCTTGGCCGATCAACTGCGCAATTTCCTGAAGATTTATCCGCAGGCCAAGTGGCATGTGTATGAGCCGGTCAATCGCGACAACGTGATCGAGGGCGCGAAGCTGGCTTTCGGACAGCCGGTTGAGACGCTCTACGATTTTGAGAAGGCCGACGTGATCGTCTCCCTCGACGCTGATTTCCTGTATGCGGGTTTTCCGGGGAATGTCCGCTACATCCGCGACTTCGCCAAGCGCCGCAATCCCGATGGCAAGATGAATCGGCTGCACATGATCGAGAGCACGCCGACCACGACGGGGGCGAAGGCGGATCATCGGTGGCCAATGCGTGCGAGCGAGGTCGAGAAGTTCGCGCGGGCGCTATTGGCACCAGGGTTCGTCCAGTTGGGCGGTCCGGAGATAACCGCCGCGACCCATGGGTTGAGTGAGGCGCAATTCCAGCTTGCGCGGTCCATTGCAAAGGATTTCGCAAGTCCCCAAAGTGGCCCTAGTGTTGTGATCGCAGGGGACCACCAACCCGCAGTCGTCCACGCTATAGCGCATATGATTAACGCGAGCCAGGGCAACGTAGGGAAGACTGTCTTTTACGCCGACCCGGTCGATGCGAATCCCATCAGTCAAACCGAATCGATCAAAGAACTGGTCTCTGACGTCGGTGCAGGTAAGGTGGATCTGCTTGTACTCCTCGGAGGTAATCCCGCCTACGACGCGCCCGCCGATCTAGATTTCGCTAACGTTCTCAAGAACGGCAAAATCCCGTTGCGGGTTCATCTCGGGCTTTACCAGAACGAAACGGCAGAACTCTGTCAGTGGCACCTCAATCAAGCGCACGAACTGGAAGCCTGGGGTGATGCGCGCGCCTACGATGGCACCGTCAGCGTGATCCAGCCGCTAATCGCTCCGCTGTACAACGGCAAGAGTCCTCTAGAATTCGTGGCATTGCTATCGGGACAATCCGATGCAGCCGGCTACGACCTCGTCCGCGCCTACTGGCAGAAACAACATGGAGGAGCGGGCTTCGAGCAGTTCTGGCGGGAATCGCTTCACGATGGATGGATCGAGGGCACGACCTTCCCGCCGAAATCGTTTTCAGGCAAGGAACCCGGCATCGGTGTAGCGGTGAGCGCTAACTCCAACGCCATCGAACTCAACATCCGCCGCGACCCCACCATCTACGATGGTCAATTCTCCAATAACGGCTGGCTGCAGGAATGTCCCAAACCGATGAACAAGCTCACCTGGGACAACGCTATCCTCATCGGGCCCAAGATGGGCGAGCGGTTAGAGATCAAGACTTGCGACGTTGTCGAACTTGAGCTGAACGGGAAGAAAGTCACTGGTCCGGTTTGGATTCAGCCCGGGGTCCCGGACAATTCAGTCACGGTGACTCTCGGCTACGGACGCACTCGCGCCGGCCGGGTCGGCACTGGGCAGGGCTTCGACGCTTATAAGTTGCGCACGTCGGCCGCGCCCTGGTTTGCAACCGGCTTGCAGATTCGCAAGACGGGCGACCGATATGTGCTGGCATCGACCCAGGGCTACCAGTCGATGGATACGCCCGATGGCGGCCATCGTCCGCTGGTTCGCGAAACTGCTCTTGAGGAATATCGGAAAGATCCAAATTTCGCGAAGGAGCAGGGCGAAGAGCCGGCACCTGGGCTCACGCTTTACAAGCCTTATCCCTACAAAGAGGAGGACTACGCGTGGGGCATGGCGATTGATCTGAACTCGTGCGTGGGCTGCAACAACTGCATGATTGCGTGCCAGTCGGAGAACAACATTGCGGTTGTGGGCAAGGAGCAGTGCGCCATCGGACGGCACATGCACTGGATTCGCATCGACACTTACTACCAGTATCCAGATGAAGCGGCGCGCGACCGCGACAATCCGAAAGCGTTCTTCCAACCTGTGCCGTGCCAGCAGTGCGAGAACGCGCCCTGCGAAGTGGTTTGCCCGGTGGGCGCGACCAATCATTCGAGCGAAGGCCTGAACGATATGGTCTACAACCGCTGCGTGGGGACGAGGTATTGCTCGAACAACTGTCCTTATAAGGTGCGGCGGTTCAACTTTCTGCTGTTTCAGGATTGGACGACGCCGCAATACAAGATGATGCGCAATCCTGACGTCAGCGTGCGCAGCCGCGGCGTGATGGAGAAGTGTACCTACTGCGTGCAGCGCATCAACGAGCACAAGATCGATGCAGAAACCGCATCGGTGGGCGAAGGCAAACAGATCAAGGTCGGAGATGAATTGCAAACCGCGTGCCAGCAATCGTGTCCGGCGGGCGCGATCATCTTCGGCAATATCAATGATCCGAACAGCAAGGTTTCGAAGTTGAAGGCACAGGCGCGGAATTACAGCCTGCTGGGCGAGTTGAACACGCGCCCGCGGACTACTTATTTGGCGGAGGTTAGCAACCCGAATCCGGAGTTGACGCGGGGATAGGGCCGTGGAGATTGAGATCCTTCGCTACGCCTGAAGAACGGCTTCGCTCAGGATGACAAGGCTTCCCGGATCACATCGATAGAGAACGCAGCATGGACGAGCCATACAAAGCGACGGCGGGCACGCAAGCTCCGGTGATGGAGCCCGGCTACACCTTCGACACGGTCACGGAAAAGATCAGCGCGATTGTGTTGACACGTCCGGCGTCGAATGGATGGTTCGTGGGTTTCGGGATCGCGTTTCTGCTGACGATGATGATGCTGTATGCCATTGGATATCTCTTTCTGAAAGGCATCGGCATCTGGGGCGACACCATCCCCATCGGCTGGGGCTTCGCCATCGTGAATTTTGTGTGGTGGATCGGAATTGGCCACGCCGGCACGCTGATCTCGGCAATTCTCTTGCTGCTGCGGCAGTCGTGGCGCAATTCGATTAATCGTTTCGCCGAAGCTATGACGCTGTTTGCCGTGGCCTGCGCCGGAATTTTTCCTGCTATTCACGTGGGGCGTCCGTGGCTGGCTTACTGGCTGTTTCCTTATCCCAGCACGATGGGGGTGTGGCCGCAATTCCGCAGTCCGCTCATGTGGGACGTTTTCGCTGTGTCCACCTACGCGACGATTTCGGCTCTGTTCTGGTTTATCGGCCTGATTCCCGACATGGCGACGCTGCGCGATCGTGCGACGCATCCCGCGGCCCGGGTTATCTACGGCATGCTCTCGATGGGCTGGCGCGGATCGGCGCGGCATTGGCATCGTTATGAGACTGCGTATCTGCTGCTGGCGGGATTAGCCACACCGCTCGTGCTGTCGGTTCACACCGTCGTCAGTTTTGATTTTGCGATCGGCATTGTTCCCGGCTGGCACACAACTATTTTCCCGCCCTACTTCGTGGCTGGCGCCATCTATTCCGGCTTCGCGATGGTGTTAATGCTGGCGATTCCCATCCGCAAAATCTATGGCCTGGAAGATTTCATCACCGAGCGCCATCTGCAGAACTCGGCGAAAGTGATGCTCGCGACCGGCTTGATCGTGGCTTACGGCTATGGCATTGAGGCCTTCATGGGCTGGTACAGCGGCGACCGTTACGATGCTTTCACGCTGTGGAACCGCCTGCATGGGCCTTACGCCGTGCCTTACTGGGCTCTGCTCACCTGCAATATTTTCATTCCGCAATTGCTCTGGATCAAGAAACTGCGGACCAGTCCGATAGCGCTATTTCTGCTTTCCGGCGTGATCCTGGTGGGCATGTGGCTGGAACGCTTCATCATCATCGTCGTCAGCTTGCACCGCGACTTCCTGACTTCGTCGTGGGGCATGTACTATCCCACTCGCTGGGACTGGATGACGTTCATCGGTACACTCGGCATGTTCCTGGCGGCCATGTTCCTGTTCCTGCGCCTCTTGCCGGCAATTTCCATCTTTGAAATGCGCACTCTGCTGCCGGAAGCGGAGGTGAAGGAATGAAGTGCGATCCGGTTTACGGCATCATGGCGGAGTTCGATTCCGCGACCGCGCTGGTGGAAGCGGCGCGTCGAACTCATCAGGCCGGCTACATCAAGATCGACGCCTACAGCCCGTTCCCCATCGAAGGCCTGGCCGAGGAAATTGGCTTTCACCGCGACGAAGTTCCACTGGTTGTGCTGATCGGCGGCATCGTCGGAGGACTCACAGGCTACCTGATGCAGTGGTGGATGTCTGCGGTTGACTATCCGCTCAACATCGGCGGCAAGCCCGCTCATTCCTGGCCGGCATTTATCGTGATCACCTTTGAGATGACGATTCTTTTTGCCGGAATCTCTGCCGTGTTCGGCATGTTGGCGCTGAACGGCCTGCCCATGCCCTATCATCCCGTGTTCAATGTGCCGCGTTTCTCCTCAGCTTCGAAAGACCGCTTCTTCCTGATCGTGTTTTCTTCCGACCCCAAGTACGATGCGGCCGGCACGCGCGGTTTTCTACAAGGCCTGGAACCGCGCTCGATATCGGAGGTGCCGAGCTAAGATGCCGCGCCTCCGCCAAATCTTTGTTGCTGCGTTGCTGGTTGCGATCACTCTATTCTCCGGCTGTCGTCTCGATATGCACGTGCAGCCGCGGGAGAATCCGCTTTCCCGCAGCGACTTTTTTGCCGACCAGCGCTCCGAGCGGCCGCCGGTCGAAGGCACAGTCGCCCGCGGCGAACTGCACGAAGATACTTATTTTTATACTGGCAAGCTCGGCAACAATCCCGGCGACTATATGCCGTTTCCCGTGACCATGGAAGTTCTTGCACGCGGACGCGAGCGCTACAATATTTATTGCGCTCCCTGTCACTCGGAACTCGGGGATGGCAACGGGTTCATTCCGTCGCGCGGCTTTGCGCGCAAGCCACCGTCGTATCACATCCCGCGATTGCAGAAAGCTCCGCTCGGATATTTCTACGACGTGATCACGAACGGCTTCGGCATCATGCCCGATTATGCCTCGCAGATTCCACCGCGCGACCGCTGGAATATCGTGGCCTACATTCGCGCGCTGCAGTTGAGTCAAGACGCCACGCTGGCGGATGTGCCCAAGGGACAGGCCGTGCCCTCAGAGCCGCCGAAGTTCCGCGGCCAGCCGGGCTCGGGCGCGACTCTGCCGGTGATTGATTCCGAAACCAGTTCGCAATCCGAGGAACATAAATGAGCGCCGCGACCACTCCCCATCTCGATCTGACGGCGCCTGCGGTCGTAAAGAAAATATCGCAGCGCTCGCTCGTGATCGGCGTTGTTTTCGCCGCGATCGCCGTTGCGTTGGCGCTCAAGCAGCCCGATGAGTTCTATCGCGCCTACCTGCTTGGCTTCATGTGCTGGCTGGGCGTCGCCCTTGGATCGATGGCGATTCTGATGATCCGACACCTCACCGGCGGCGGCTGGGGTACGGTGATTCGCCGTGTCCTGGGCGCAGCCATGCGCACGCTGCCGCTGCTCTTCGTGCTCTTCATTCCCATCTTCTTTGGAATACACCGGCTCTACATCTGGGCACAGCCTCTCAGCAATGTTAAAGACAAGCATCTCCGCGAGCACCTCGAGCAAATTACGCAGAGTTATCTGACGGTGAACGGCTTCATCGTCCGCGCCGTGTTCTATTTCGCGGTGTGGAATGTTCTATCGTTCCTGCTCTCGAAGTGGTCGAAGCAAACCGACAAGCCCGGCGCGCCCGACAACAGCGGCCGCTTCAAGGCAGTCAGCGGACCGGGCCTGATTCTCTACGGATTTACCATTTCCTTCGCCGCGATCGACTGGATCATGTCGCTCGATCCCAGCTGGATATCGACCATTTTTGGCCTACTTATTCTCATCGGCGAAGTGCTCTCCGCCATGTGTTTTGCGGTTGTGGTCGAGCGCATCCTTTTCAACTACAAGCCCATGTCGGAGATGTTGAAGCCCGACTTTGTCCACGACCACGGCAAGTGGATGCTGGCTTTCCTCATGGTTTGGGCCTACTTCAGCTTCTCGCAGTGGCTCATCATCTGGGCCGGCAATCTGCCTTCTGAAATTACTTTTTACCTCCGGCGCATCAATGGCGGCTGGGGATGGATTGGGCTGTTCCTCGCGGTGTTTGGATTCGCCGTGCCGTTCGCGATGCTGCTTTCCCGCCCATTCAAGCGGAACATTCGCCACCTGGTGTGGCTCGCGGTCTGGCTGATGCTGATGCGCTATCTCGACCTGTTCTGGATCATCGAACCGAATTTTTCCAAAACCATCGCTGTGACTCTGGCTGACGTGGTTGTGCCTATCGCCATTGGAGGAATCTGGCTTTGGTATTTTTTCCGCAACCTGGGCTCGCTGCCGCTTCTGCCGGCCTATGACACCGACGCCCACGAGGTCCTGCAACCGGCGCATGAAACGCATGTGTGACGCGATATGACTGACGAGACATGATCGACGAGATATGACGGACGAGACCAAACACGAGAACGCAACCGGCCACGGGGGCTTCGAACGCCAGGACCTGCAACCCTCCGGCGTGCTCTATTTTCTCCTCGGCCTGGGTGTGGCGATCCTGCTCTGCATTCTCGGGATCAGGGGTCTTTTTGCGGTTCTCGATCATCGCGAAAAGGCCGAGCAGCCCGCCGTGAACCCGCTGGTCACGAACGTTCCAACAGATACGCGCCACATCCCTCGAGGGTATCCGCAAAGCGTCTTCCCCAACCCGAAGCTGGAGGAAAACGAGCGCGGCCAACTGAATGGAATTCTATTACAGGAAGAAAACACTCTGTACAGCTACGGCTGGGTCGATGAAAAGGCCGGCACCGTCCGCATTCCCATCGAGCGAGCCATGGATTTAATTGCACAGCGCGGGCTTCCGGTGCGTCCGCAGGGCGCAGCGGACGAAACTGCTGCCGCGGGAACCGAATCGAACAAGACCAGGCCCGCCACCAAGGATAAAAGGAAGTGAGTTGTGAAGTGAGCCTAAAAAAGAACAATTCGATTTGTGCCGCACGAGTTTTGTTTGCGCTGACGCTTCTGGCGTCCTCCGCGTGGGGCCAGATGAACAACGGCGTAATGTCGCCTCCGGCGAACACGCTGCCTCCAAAGCTTGAGAACGTCGGCATCGAGCAACACCTCAACGCGCAGGTGCCACCCGGCCTCACTTTCCGCGACGAAACCGGCAAGAGCGTGAAGCTGGGAGATTATTTCGGACGCAAGCCGCTGATCCTCAATTTGGTTTATTACAACTGCACCATGCTGTGCGGCGAAGCCCTGGCCGGACTGGCCAGCGCCATGCGCCTGATCAAGTTCGACGTCGGCGAAGAATTCGATGTGGTCACCGTGAGCTTCGATCCGCGCGAAACTCCTGAGATGGCCGCTGCTAAAAAGAAAGACTACGTGGGACGCTATGGCCGCGCCAATGCCGCGACTGGCTGGCATTTTCTTACTGGCCCGCCGGAGTCGATTAACGCGCTTACGAAAGCCGTCGGCTTCCAGTATCAATACGACGCCAAAACGAATCAATATGCGCACGCCACGGCCATCATGGTGCTGACGCCGCAAGGCCGCATCTCACGCTATTTCTACGGCGTGGATTTTCCACCGAAAGATTTGCGCATGGGACTGGTGGAGGCTTCGCAAGACAAGATCGGTAATGCCGTGGATGCAGTGTTGCTTTTTTGCTACCACTACAATCCCGAGACCGGAAAATATGGCGCGATGGTGGCCAACATTTTGCGGCTGGCGGGGGGCGCCACGATTCTCATCCTGGGCACACTCTTTTTTATTCTGTGGAGGCTGGATCGTTCAGTAACGCGGAGGACGGCAGCGAAGACGAAGACAGGCTATGCTCAATAATTTTCCATTATGGCCGCAGCAGGCCTCGACGATGGCGAGCCGCGTGGACGCGCTCTACATTTTCCTGCTCATCGTCACCGGGATGATGACCCTGCTCATCTTCACCTGCCTGATCTACTTCGCCGCGCGCTTCCGCCACCGGCCGGGAGTTCGCGCCGAGCAAATCGAAGGCTCCACTCCGCTTGAAATCACATGGAGCGTGATTCCATTCCTGGTATTCATTGTGATCTTTGCCTGGGGTGCGGTCGTGTATTTCAAAGAACGCACTCCGCCGGACGATGCGACCGAAGTTTACGTTGTGGCAAAACAATGGATGTGGAAGCTGGAACACGCCGAAGGCCAGCGCGAGATCAACGAACTGCACGTTCCCGTAGGTCGCGACGTGAAGCTGATTATGACTTCGCAGGACGTGATTCATAGCTTCTACATACCGGCCTTCCGCATCAAGCAGGATGTGTTGCCCGGCCGCTACACGGTGGAATGGTTCCGCGCCACCAAGCCCGGCACCTATCATTTGTTCTGCGCGGAGTATTGCGGAACCCAACACTCCGGCATGGTCGGCGACATCGTGGTCATGGAGCCGGCTCAGTACGAAGCGTGGATGAATGGCGGCTCGACCGGCCCGCTCTCAGCGACCGGTGAGAAGATTTTCGCCGAACTGGGCTGCTCCACCTGTCACCGGACCGATGTGCAGGGCCGCGGCCCGAACTTGCACGGAGTTTTTGGCAAGCCGGTGCAACTCGAAGATGGCCGCACTGTTACTGCCGATGAAAATTACGTTCGCGAATGCATCCTCAACCCGGGCGCGAAGCGGGTCAAGGGATTCCAGCCCATCATGCCGACATTTCAGGGGCTGGTCAGCGAAGAACAGGTAAACGCCCTGGTCGCCTACATCAAGTCGATCTCGGCAACTAAGGCTGAGGCGGGCAGGACCAGCGCCAGCACGGCCGCGCCTAAAGCCGAACCGAATGGAAGTCAGGTGCAATAATGCCAACGCCCATGCCTCAACCCGAACGCGAAAACTATTTGAACAAAGAGTACGGAGTGTGGTCCTGGCTGCTCACCACCGACCACAAACGCATCGCGCTTCTCTATCTTGTCTCCATTACGTTCTTCTTCTTTATTGGGGGCTTCTTCGCGCTGCTCATCCGGCTCGAGTTGCTCACCCCTGCAGGCGATCTGGTGCAGCCCGATACCTACAACAAGCTTTTCACCATGCACGGCATGGTGATGATTTTCTTTTTCCTGATTCCTTCCATCCCCGCGGTCCTTGGAAATTTTCTCGTGCCTATGATGATCGGGGCTAAGGATCTGGCTTTCCCCCGTATCAACCTGCTGAGCTGGTATCTCTACATCATCGGCGGTGTGATGATGATGCACTGCATGTTGACCGGGGGAGTCGACACGGGTTGGACTTTCTACGCGCCCTTCAGCACCAACTTCACCAACACAAAAATCGTCGAAGCCGGGCTGGCAATCTTTGTCGCCGGATTCTCCTCCATTCTCACCGGCCTGAATTTCGTTGTCACCATCCATCGCATGCGCGCACCCGGCATGACGTGGTCGCGGCTGCCGTTGTTTATCTGGGCGCACTACGCTACCAGCATCATTCAGCTCTTGGGCACGCCGGTCGTCGCCGTCACCATCGTGCTGGTCGCGGCCGAACGCGTGCTGCACCTCGGCATCTTCGATCCCAAGCTCGGCGGCGATCCGCTCCTGTTCCAGCATCTGTTCTGGTTCTATTCCCATCCCGCCGTCTACATCATGATTTTGCCGGCGATGGGAGTCGTCACCGAAATCATCGCTTGTTTCTCGCGCAAGCGCATCTTCGGCTACAGTTTCGTGGCTTTTTCCTCGATCGCGATCGCGGTCTTCGGCTTCCTGGTCTGGGCTCACCACATGTTTGTGGCCGGAATGTCGGTGTACGCGGCGCTGGTATTTTCTCTGCTTAGCTACGCGGTCGCCGTTCCTTCGGCGATTAAAGTTTTCAATTGGACGGCCACGCTCTACAAGGGCTCCATCCATTACGATGCGCCCATGCTCTACGCGTTCGGGTTCCTGGGACTTTTCACAATCGGCGGCCTCACCGGACTATTCCTGGCCGCGCTCGGCATCAACGTTCACGTCACCGACACTTACTTTGTCGTAGCCCACTTCCACTACATCATGGTCGGAGGCGCGGTCATGGGCTATCTGGGCGGGATGCATTTCTGGTGGCCCAAGATTTCCGGCAAGCTGTATCCCGAAGGCTGGGCGCGCCTGGCCGCGCTGATTGTTTTCATCGGCTTCAACCTGACATTCTTCCCGCAGTTCCTGCTCGGCTACATGGGCATGCCGCGGCGCTATTACGATTACAGCCACATGCCCGAGTTCCAGGTGTTGAATGTGTTGTCGACCGCCGGCGCAACGGTGCTCGGCGTGGGATATCTGTTGCCCATGATTTATTTCCTGTGGTCGATGCGCTACGGCAAGCCGGCGCCCGACAATCCATGGAACGCAGCCGGACTGGAGTGGAAAACTCCGTCTCCGCCGCCGACCTTCAACTTCGAAGAAGAGCCCGTCGTGACCTGGGAAGCTTACAACTACGACGAACTGGATACACCGCACGACGACACGCCACACAAGGAGGAGGTTCCCGTTGCCCGATAGCTCCACGGCCGCCGGCATTCATGGAGACGCGCATACCGAAGCGCACGACCCGGCGCTGCTGCACCACTTTGCCGAGCCGCAGCAACAGCGCGACGCCGCTAGTCTGGGCATGTGGGTCTTCCTCGCCACGGAGGTCATGTTTTTCGGCGGCCTGTTCTGCGCTTACTTGGTGTACCGTCGCTTGTACTTTGGAGACTTCGCCGCCGCCAGCAAAACCATCAACATGGCCTACGGCGCCACGAATACAGCCGTGCTGATCTGCAGCAGCTTGACTGTGGTCCTCGCCGTCTGGGCCGCGCAGACCGCGCGCCGCACGCTTCTGATCGGCAGTCTCATCATCACTATGCTGCTCGGTCTTGTCTTCCTCGGCATCAAGGGCATCGAATACGTAGACAAATTTGAGGAGCATCACGTCCCTGGTGCATCTTTCAGTTTCGATCATGTACCGATCCCGGGACATCTCGGGCAATACGCCGATCCGCACCACGCGCAGCTATTCTTCTCGCTTTATTTCGTCATGACCGGCTTGCACGCGCTGCACATGATCATCGGCCTGGGGATTTTTTCCTGGCTGTTAACCATGGCCTGGAAGGGACGTTTCACCCCAGAGTGGCACACTCCAGTCGAGATCGGCGGCCTCTACTGGCACTTTGTCGACATCATCTGGATTTACCTGTTCCCATTGCTTTACCTGATCGACCGGCATCCGTGAGGCTTGCATGTCTGAACACACATCAGCAAAATCGCCCTTAAAAGGTTACGTCGCGGTCTGGCTCGCGCTGCTGGCTGGCACCGGTCTCACCGTTTACGCCGCGACCCTCGATCTGGCTCCCTACAACGCCGCAGTCGCTCTTGGCATCGCCACCATCAAAGCCACTCTGGTAGCGCTCTTCTTCATGCATGTCTGGCACGCGAGTGAAAAACTGACCAAGCTGGTCGTGATCGCAGCATTATTCTTCCTGCTCCTTTTGCTGGGACTCACCATGACCGATTACGCCACCCGGCTCTGGAGCTAGTTTTTCCGTAGCGCCGCCGTCCCGGCGGCTGCGATATACTCGCGCGACCGACTAGAACTCACCGCCGCCCATGCCAGACCAATTCGTAAAACTCGCGCCGGCCAGATCCGCATCCGTCGACGCTACGGGCCTAGCCGAAGCCCTACACGCAACGATTCAGGGTGAAGTGCGCTTCGACCGTGGCACCCGTGCTCTCTATGCGACCGACGGCTCTAACTACCGCCAGGTTCCCATCGGCGTCGTACTCCCGCGCAATGCCGACGATGTTCAAGCCGCGGTCGCACTGTGCCGCCAGTTCGGCGCGCCGCTGCTCTGCCGCGGCGCCGGCACGTCTCTCGCCGGACAATGCTGCAACGTCGCCGTCATCCTCGATTTTTCCAAATACATGTCGAGGATTCTCGAAATCGATCCCGACCGCCGCATCGCCCGCGTACAGCCCGGGGTCGTGCTCGACCGTCTGCGCACCGCCGCTGAAAAACACCACCTCACCTTCGGCCCCGATCCCGCAACTCACGGCCGCTGCACCCTCGGCGGCATGATCGGCAACAACTCCTGCGGCGTGCATTCCGTGATGGCCGGCAAAACCGACGACAACATCGAGGCTCTGGAAATCCTCACCTACGACGGCCTCCGCATGAAGGTCGGCGCCACTTCGAGCGAAGAACTCGAGCGCATCTGCGAAGCGGGTGGAAGCCGCGGCGAAATCTACTCTAGGCTGCAGAGCATCGCCGCCACCTACGGCGATCTGGTCCGGAAGCACTTTCCTAAAATTCCGCGCCGCGTCTCCGGCTACAACCTGAACTTCCTTCTGCCCGAGAACGGCTTCCACGTGGCCCGCGCCCTAGTCGGTTCCGAGGGCACCTGCGTCACGGTTCTCGAAGCGACGTGCCGTCTGGTCGAAAGCCCGCCGGAACGCGTGCTGCTGGTGGTTGCCTATCCCGACATTTATCAGTGCGCTGACCACGTGCCCGAGATCATGACGCACAAGCCCATCGGACTCGAAGGCTTCGACGATCTTCTGGTCAGCTATACGCGCATGAAAGGGATCAACCCCGAAGGCCTCGCACTTCTGCCCGAAGGCGGAGGATGGCTGATGGTCGAGTTCGGCGCTGCGACCGCGCGGGAGGCCGAATCCCAGGCCCGTGGCCTGATGCAGACACTTTCTCAAAGCTCTTATCCGCCGAACCTGTGCCTCTACACTAAGAAACAGCAAGTAAAACGCGTGTGGGACGTTCGCGAATCGGCTCTGGGAGCGACTTCACACGTGGCCGGCGAAGCCATGAGTTGGGAAGGCTGGGAAGACGCCGCCGTCGCGCCCGAGATGCTCGGCGGGTATCTCCGCGATCTGCGCAAGATGTTCGCCGACTACCGCTACAAGGGCTCACTCTACGGCCACTTCGGCCACGGCTGTGTCCATACCCGCATCAATTTCGATCTGCAATCGAAAGATGGCATCGCCAAGTTCCGCAAGTTTATGGAGGAAGCGGCCGATCTCGTGGTCGGCTACGGCGGCTCCATTTCCGGCGAGCACGGCGACGGCCAATCCCGCGGCGAGCTGCTGCCGAAAATGTTCGGCCCCGAACTCGTCCAGGCTTTCCGCGACTTCAAATCGGCCTGGGATCCGGAATGGAAGATGAACCCCGGCAAACTGATCGATCCTTACAAGCTCGACGAAAACCTCCGCCTCGGCGCGGACTATGCTCCGTGGGAACCGAAAACGAATTTCAAGTTTCTAGCCGATCACGGCAGCCTGGCCCAGGCCACCCTGCGCTGCGTAGGCGTGGGCAAGTGCCGCCACGATGAAGGTGGAATGATGTGCCCCAGCTACCGCGCCACTCGCGAAGAAGAACACTCCACCCGTGGCCGCGCTCACCTGCTCTGGGAGATGACGCAGGGCCAAGGTCAAGAGGATGGCATCATCCGCGACGGCTGGCGCAGCGAAGAAGTGAAACAGTCGCTCGATCTCTGTCTCGCCTGCAAGGGATGCAAAACCGAATGTCCCGTAGGCGTCGATGTGGCCACGTACAAAGCCGAGTTCCTTTCCCATTATTACGAAGGCCGCGTCCGCCCGCGCAGCGCCTACGCCTTCGGCAACATCGATCTCTGGGCACGCCTCGCGTCGAACGCCCCCGGCCTGGCCAACCTGACAACGCAACTCGCGTTCCTGCGCGATCTCTCAAAAATAGTTGTCGGAATTCCGAAAGAGAGGGCCATCCCCGCCTTCGCTCCAGAAAGTTTCAAATCCTGGTTCCACCGCCGCCGGTCTTCATCTAGCGATACCGGAGCCCTGCCCGTTCTTCTCTGGCCCGACACGTTCAACAACTATTTCCACCCCAGCAGTGCTAAAGCTGCCGTCGAAGTCCTCGAAGCCTCCGGATTCCGAGTCGTCGTCCCAAAAGCTAACCTCTGTTGCGGACGCCCGCTTTACGACCACGGCATGCTCGACCGCGCCCAGGCTCTGCTGCTCCAGATCCTCGACGAACTCTCGCCCGAAATCGAAGCCGGCATTCCCATCGTCGGCCTGGAACCGAGCTGCGTGGCCGTGTTCCGTGACGAACTCTTAAACCTGTTTCCCCATGACGAGCGCGCCCAGGCTTTGTCCCGCCAAACTTTCCTGCTCAGCGAATTCCTCGAAACCCATGCCAAGGATTTCCCCTTACCCCGGCTCGACCGCAAAGCGCTGCTCCACGGTCACTGCCACCACAAGTCCTTGATGAAGATGACGGCGGAAGAATCAGTCCTGCACCGCGTGGGCATCGACTTCCAAAGCCCCGCCCCGGGTTGCTGCGGCATGGCGGGCTCCTTCGGCTTCGAGCCCGACAAGTACGACCTGTCTATCGCCATCGGCGAACTAGAGCTCCTTCCCGCCGTCCGCCGGGCGCCGGACAACTGGCTGATCATCGCCGACGGCTTCAGTTGCCGCGAGCAGATCGCCCAGGGAACGCCGCGCCGCGCCTTGCACTTGGCCGAGGTCCTGCAAATGGCGCTCACCACAGCCGTCGACCCCAGCATGCCCGACTCCTACCCTTACCCGGAATCCGCTCGCACCCAGCAACGCGAGGCCGAGGTCCTCCGGTCCATGAAGCACGCTGGTCTCGGGTTAGCCGCCATGGCAGCAGGCGGCGTTCTATTATGGGAATTGTCCAGAAAGCATTGATTCTACAACATTTATCTACGTTTTATAGCTCGGTGCTAACCCCCACCCCTCGCCAACTCGCCTGAGTTCTGGGACAATAGGACGTTCGCCCGCTCCTCCAAAGGAGCCTAGACAAAACACCACGGCGAGCCGATTCTAAGTCCGATCTCAGTCAGGAAGTCATGGAACCCGAAGTAGAAGTAATGGAGCCCACAGTCTTGAGTGGCGAACTCTCAGGCACCGACGTCATGGACCGCGAAACCACTATTACCACCCCGGTCGTAGGCAAGGTTCCCGCCGAGGCACTGCCCACTCTCGTGGCGACCAAGCCGGCGGACGCCCCCCTGTCCGGCTCTGTGCTGGTTCTGATCCAGTTCGACGTTTGCGAGGAGATTCGCCTCGACCAGTTGCGCCAGATCCTGGGTGCCCGCACTGCCGATGCCAGCTTCAAGCACCTCGCTCCCGGCTACGTCCGTTACCAGCGTCCTCCGGTGGAAGAAGTCCTCGAACCGCTGATCCTCGAAAGCGGCGAACGCCTGCAGGGTGACATCAAGTATTTCGACTACGGCGTGGTCAGCGTGGTCTTCGAGGTGCCCTTCTCCGGCGACTGGGACAAGCTGGTCCAACTTTCGAGCCGCTGGGTTTGGGACACCAACTTCGAGAGCCTGGCCACCCGCATCGTCAAACAGAAACTAGAGCGCGCCGCACCGGCCCTGGTCAAACCGTATACCACCGAGTGGCTGCAGGAGGACTATTTCATCTTTCACCTGCGCGACATTGCTGGCTCACCCTCTGCGACCGACCTCCTCGCTGCTCAGGGCGCCTGTATCGCCCAGGTAGTCCGCGGCGAGAGCCAGCCGCTCTCCGACGGCGAACGCCAGGAAATCCTGCAATCGCGCATTTCCTACTATCCCAACGATCTGGCCGTGATTGGCTGGAACGCCGCCTTCATTTACGACAGTGCTTCCGGGGCCGAGACCGCCATCCAGCTCCTGCAATATGCCAACTCTCAGTTGCTCGAGTTCCGGCACTATGACGAACTGCTCACGAAACAGCTCGAACAGGTCTATGACTTCCTCGATCGCGGAGGCCGCGGCCTCTGGTCGCGCTGGCGCACTGCCAAGGCAGCGTCGAAACTCCATACCGTCCTGCTCGACGTGAGCGAGTTGACCGAGCGCGCCGACAACGCCATTAAGTTTTTAAGCGACATGTTTTCCGCCCGCCTCTACAAGCTCGCGGCCTTAAAAGTCGGCGTCCCCGACTACAAAGACCTTGTCCAGCAAAAGCTGCAAACCGCCGAAGAGCTCTACCGCTTCATGGTCGACGAATTCAACCAAAGCCGCGCCTTCGTCCTCGAGTTGATGGTAGTCATCATCCTGATCATCGAACTCGTCTACTTCTTCCGCGGCAAACCGATCTAAGAGCGCCACAACATGCGCGGCCTGAAAGACAAACGAATCCTGATCACCGGCGGTGCCAGCGGAATCGGCGCCGCCACCGCCGCGCGTTTTCTCGAAGAAGGTTCGCAAGTCTGCATCCTTGACCGCGATTCTGCGGCCTGCGCCGCGCTTCGTCACCAGTTGCCGGCCATCTCCGAAGCTATCATCGCCGACGTCACTGACCTGATGCAGGTAGAAGCCGCGTTCGCCGAGGCGGTCCGCGTCATGAGCGGCGTCGATGTCCTCATCAACAATGCCGGCATCAGCATCCGCCGTAGCTTCCTCGAAATTACCCCCGAAGAATGGGACCAGGTGATCGCCGTGAATCTCACCGGCGTCTTCTACGTAGGGCAAACCGCCGCGCGCCACATGTGGGAGCGTTTTTCGGCCGAGCGCGGCAGCGGAGTGATTCTGCAAACGGCCTCGACAAACGGCATCATGGGCTATCCCTACTACGCGGGCTACAACGCCACCAAGGCCGGAGTAATCGAGCTGACCAAGAGCATGGCGCTTGAACTGGCGCCCAGAATTCGCGTCTGCGCCGTAGCCCCGGGATACGTCCTCACACCCATGCAACGCGCCGAGTACACCGACGCCATGCTCGACGAAGTGAACCGCAAAATTCCCCTCCGCCGCCACGCCGCCCCAGAAGAGATCGCAGCCCTGTTCGCATTTCTAGCCTCCGACGACGCCGCCTACGCGACCGGCCACGTTTACACCATAGACGGCGGCGAAACCGCCGGCGGCCTGGCCAGCCGCTGAGAGCTTTTGGTCCTAGGGACAGCAGCAGTGGTGTGGGACGAACGCGGCAAAAATGTGGGGACGGCCGCCTCGGCCGTCCAGCCAAGCGCAGCGAGGCGCAGCAGCGACTTAGCGCTTTGTAAGCGGAGTCTTCTTACCCGCGCGCAAATCTCCCAGCCAAGCGCCCCAACCGTACGACGCGATACAACGGAAACAAAACCCGCGGTAGCCGAACCGACTCCCACTCCCCCGGCCCAGGAGTGAACGTCAGCCGCGCTAGAAACCGCATTCGATCTGCCCGCCGTTCGCGAAGCCGCATCATCAGCCGGAAATAAGATATCTGCTGCGTGTTGTAGGAAGCTCCCGCAGCCAAGGCCGCCGCAATCTCCTCAGCCAAGCCCCGCGCAGCCTGGTCCGCCAGCACTGCGCTTTCGATCGCCTCCGGAATCGCAGTTTCCAAAAAGCGATTCGCCAATAAAAACGTGACGTGCAGTATCCGTTCGATCCCAAACTCCCGGGCTCGATCCTGCACCCGATCCCAATCCAGGTTCTCCCGCTTCAAAATCTGCGCGATGTCGCACAGCCAGATCAGCCGTCCCCAAACATGTTTCGCCGCATGCACCGCGAGCACCAGCAGCAGATCTTCCGGAGAAGGCGTTCTCACCGAGCGGCCCGCCAGGGTTACCTTCACCGCCCGCTCAAACAATCCATCCATGTCGAAGTCGACGGCATAGAACCGCGGCTGTAGCGCCCACTGCAGTTCCAGCAGGTTCGGCCCCGCAGGGCTGTCGAAAGTCCACTCATAGCCCGCAGCGATGTAATCTTCCAATAGCTCTTCACGGATGACCAGCCGCGTCGTATATTCCAGCTCCCGCAGGGCGGCCTTGACGTGCCCCACATCGCGCTTGCGCACAAACAAGTCGATGTCACCGGACTGCCGCAGCGCCATATCGCCGTAGTAGACCTCCGACATGACGACGCCCTTGTAAGGAACGGCATCGATGCCGAGCCGATCGAGCCGGTCCACGATACGGATTAATTCGCGCGTCAGAAAAAGAGACTTGTAGACGTTCCCTTCATAGCGATGGCGAAGCGATGCCAGCGTAGAGGAAGGAACAATGCCAGCCAAACGGACGTCGGCCAAACGCAAGAGGTTCTGATACAGCAGCGAAGATGTTCCGTGATTGTCGGCCAGGCGCAGCACCGTCTCCCAGTCGCCCAGTTTCTCCAGCAGGCTCCGGAGGCGGCTGATGTCACTCTCGCCTGCATCGACCGAGCTTGCGGCCAGCACAAGTTCCCACTCGTGTGCACCCGCAGCGGTTGGCGATCGAGGATGTTCAGATGTGGCGGATGCTGAATTCACGGATGTCGAGCCATCTTAGCAGGGCAAGGCCAGTGCGCTCCGAGTACGGCCCCGCGCCGCTGGGCCCTTCACCCAAGGGCACCGCCGGTGGTTACTTCCGTCACCTGCACCGACTCTTTATTAGCGCTCCGTCCAGCCCGAGTTCTGTCAAACTAAGCTATCGGAAGCACGGTAAGAATTAGGACCACCTAAGCATCACCGATGGAAATACTCACGCCCAAGACGACGCGACGCAGCACCCGAGTGCGGGTGGAGATTCCCATCACGGTCACCAGCCTCGACCGCAAACACGTATTCGCCGCCGAGTGCATGGCCCTGGTAGTGAGCGCGCAGGGCTGCGGATTTCGCACCCCGCAAGCTTTACCGCTCGAAACTCCGGTTCTGCTGGGTAATCTGCCGGGCGGCGGAACCGCTTCTGGCCGCGTGGCCAACTGCCTGCCACTGGGAAACGACGGTAAGCAATTTCTAATCGGAGTATCGCTCTACAACCCCGGAAATGTATGGGGAATCGCCGATCCGCCAGCGGACTGGAACTGCGCTCCCACTTCAAAACCCGCCTCAAGCGGTGAAGTAAAGGCCGCCCCCGCCACCAAGAACGTCTGGCCATACAACATATTCGCCGGCCAACGCGAAGCCCACCCCAGCAGAAAATAGGATCCACGCTGCCCACTGACCACTAACCACTGGCCACTGATTTTTCGTTCTTTCGTAACCTCGTCCTGCTCGTTGCGAAGTGCCATACTCTAGCCACGATGTCCCAGACTCCAGAATCGGTCGCCCAGGGCCCATCGTCCGTAGCCTTTTCCGTCGGCAAGGACCGCCCGTTTCGCGTCAAGCTGCGCGGCTCCGTCCTGTCGCTCATTCGATTGCCCAACCGCCGACAGGTACGAGGCAAAGTACATCAGCTTTCCACCAGTGGCGGCCTCATGCATTTGGAGAAACCTCTCGACGAAAAGCTGCGAGTGGAAGTCATCTTTCACCTCGGCGAGACTACCGTCCGCGAAAAAGCCGAGATGATGTTCCCCATGTGGGCCACGCAAGGCTGGCTTCAGCCCTTCCGCTTCATCGATCTGCCCGACGCCACCAAAAAGGCCCTCGAAGCCAACCTGCTGTCGTTTGTGCAGCGCCTGCAAGACCCCAACTCCTAAGCACAACGAATCGCCGTGCTGTAATCCTGATGCACGGAATCCTCGTCGTCTGCAAAATAACCTCGTAGTGGCCCAGTTCGCAGACCCTGCCATCACCCCAAAGGTCAGCGCGGGTTCCTTTCGAGCGCTTCCCGCTATTTTACAAAGTCAATCACACCAAACGTGCCCGCCAAATTGTTGAACGGACCGGCGGTGAAAAAGAGTTGGTTGACCCTGCCGTTCACGTTCTCTGCCGCGCCTCCGCCAAACTCGATCCCCCAAAGCTGGTCGATGGCGATTGCCTTGCCGCTCGTGTCCTTGATCCGGCCAACGAACTGGCCGCTGTCGAGGTTAAAGGCGTTGATGGCGCCACTGTTCGTGTTGTTCGAGACCAGCAGAGTGTTGCTTAGCGGCCCAAAACCCTTGGGCGCCACGGCAAACCCCCAGGGCTGGTTCAAGGGCGGCCCTTGCACCAGCACTTTTACGAATGTTCCGTCCTCCTCGAAGAGATCGATTTGTCCGCTAGGGGCTGTCGAGGTCAACGCAAAGGACACATAAACCAGCCCATTGATATCTGCGATGCCGAAGGGTCCATAAGTCGGCCCCAGCGTGGGATCGGTAAACGTATTGACCAGATTGAAGCTTCCGTCGTACACATCCACGACGTTGTTGGCCAGGTCGGCGGCATACAGAAGATTCCCCGAAGGCCTGTTGGTGACGGCAAGGCCGGTGAATTGCGAGCCGGCCGCCGAGTTATTCACCGCAATGATCGCGTCGTTGCGATTGGTCTCCGGAGCCCAACCGCTGATGGTCCCGTCCAGGGTCGCGAACAGGAAGAACGTAGGCCATCCTCCCAACTGGAAATCCGACGACGCATTGGCCACAATTCCGGTTGGTTGCCCCGGTCCCGCGCCGCTTGCCGAGGGAATCAATACTTCCAAGCCTTCTTTGATTCCCGCTCCCGTATAAAGTGTGGACCAACCCGATCCTTGGTCGCTGACCCAGAAGGGTCCGCCCGTGCCGTAAGCCAGACCCCAACCGTTCACCTGCAGAGGGTCGACGTGCTTCGCCGCCCCTATCTGATTTGAATCCAAGTTTGTGAGTTTATACTGCGCCAGGGCTGCTGTTGAAACCAGCATCAACGCGAAGCCGAGGCAAACCGTGTAAGCGATTCTGCGACGCTGCATAAAGCCTCCACTTTTTATTGCAAATCAGAGGCAGGGGTAGGTCGGCAACCCGATATTCGAAAGGCTGATTCGAAAGGCTGGACCGGAATTTCTCTGACCGCTATTGGTGGATCCTAGGGTCGCGCCGGCGTCAGTTTGTCATCACCATGTAACGAGTTTGTACAATTGTTGTCTGGAGGGGCGGAGAGACTAATGGCATCTCGCAACGTTATTTTCTGGGAAGTCGACACCCAAGCAGACTTCATGCTCCCCGGCGGCAAACTCTACGTGCCCGGCGCCGAACGCCTGCTCCCGAACATCCGCCGGCTCACTGACGCCGCACGCCAGGGCCGCGTCTTTCTGGTCTCACACGGTTGCTTCCACACCGAAGACGATCCCGAATTCCAGACCTTCCCGCCGCACTGCATCAAGGGCACAGCAGGATCCGCGTACATTCCAGAAGCGCTGACCGAGAAAGTTGTGACCGTGCCGAACGAGGCTACGGCGTCCCTGCCACCCAATCTTGCGCAATATCAGCAGATCTTCCTCGAAAAACAAACGCTCGACATTTTCGAATCCCGCCACGCCGACGAACTCGTGAAGCGATTAGAAAAAACCGCCGAGTTCGTAGTCTTCGGCGTAGTAACGGAATACTGCGTTCGCCTCGCCGCCAAGGGATTGCTCGCGCGCGGCCGCCGCGTCTCCGTAGTCAAAGACGCAATCGAAACCCTGAAAGCCGAAGACGGAGAGCGCGCCGTGGCTGAGCTGCAAGCTCTCGGAGCAAGATTTATCACGACCGACCAGGCGCTGGCGCTGGTCGATAATCACAACTACGGGAATCGCACATCCAAACTGTAAATCTCCTGCGTACTCCGATCGCGCATCAGCAGCGGCGAGTCATCAGGCGCCAGTCCGACCCAGAATTCCCACGGATCGAACCCGCGCGGAATTTCCTTCAGATTGACCAATCGTTCCATCTTGCCAGTCGCCAGACTCACGCGCACCACGTCGTCGCTTTCGTCGGAATAGTCTTCGGCATAAATGTATTTGCCATCATGCGACCAGCTTTCGAAGCCGAAGCGCGATACCGCCAGCGGCGTCCACTTTTTGTTCTCCACGTCATACACCATCAGCTTCGTCGAATCCGCGGAGAGCGCAGCCACATAGCGCCCATCGGGCGAACAGCGTGGGCTGAAAAGGTTGTCCGATCCCGGCAAATCCGAAACCTGCGAGGTCTTCAAGTCAACCATATGAATGTTAGGTCCAGTTGCACTCCGATACTCCAGCCACGGCATCCCTGCATATACAATGCCATTCCCGCCAGGCATCCACGTGGGATCACCTTGGTTGTGGTCCGCCGGGATCACTTCGCGAGGCGCGCCCCCCTCGGCCGGAATCGTAAATATCTTCCATGGCTTTCCCGGGCGCGATGCCATAAATACGATCTGCGTTCCATCCGGAGACCACCGCGGGATATGCACCTGCATCGGCGAATACGTAAGCTGCGTCCGCGAACTTCCATCCACTTTGCTTCGCCACAAAGTGAGATCCGGATGTTCAACGTAAGTGATCCATTCGCCACTGGGTTGGATGTCGGCCTCGCCCGCCGACACGCCCGGAAGATAAATCGAGAACTGCTGCGACGCGCCCGTCAGGCGCACCAAATCGAAGCGCCGCTGCTCACCGATTACGAACAGGCCTTTCCCATCAGGACTCGGAGTGGGATTGCTGAACATGAGCGGTCCCAAAGTAAGTTGCGTCGGTTCGGCGCCGGCCTTGCCAAACCACATCTTGCTGAACCAGGACGCACCCTCGCGCAAGGCCCAGATATTCTGGGTGTGATCGCGCGTCGATTGAAACAGAAAATATTCACCGTTTGGCGTCCACGCTCCATCAAACTCTTCCGGCGGCTTGTTCCACCCCGGCAAGACCGGATGCAAATCCTTCCCGTCCGCCGCAACCTCCCATAGAGAAGAAGAGCGCTGGTTGGGATCGTGAATGGTGAAGCGCAGGCGCTTGCCATCAGGAGAAAATCGCGGCGCAAAAGGAACTCCTGGCACCGTAATAAGTTCCCGCGAATCGCTTCCATCTGCGTTGCAGGTGTACAAACTCGATTTCCTCGCGTAGACGATGCGTAGCCCGTCCGGCGCCCAAGCCGCCGCGTGCGCCAGGATGGCCCCCACCGGCCGCAGCGTTCCCCCCGGAACCGGCAGCACCCACACCGGCCACTCCGTCTCCGTACCTTCCGCCACGCCTTTGACCAGCAATTCGGAACGGCTCGGATAGAAATCATAGACGTCAGCACTCGCCAGCGAGATTGGCACCGGCGCGGTTTCTCCTCCTGCGGTCGAAACCTGCATCAGCACAGAGTGTCCGTTCAAATGTTCAGAAAAGTACAGCCGGGTGCCGTCGGTCACCAGAGACCGCTTCGAGGTTCCATCATTAGTAATCTGCAGCGCCGAAGTCACAACCGGCGGAGCCGCCGGCGATCTCAACAGCAGCCCTGCCGCCACCAACGCTACGACCGCAACCACGGCCGCCAACAGCCATTTCGACCTCGCCTTAGGTTGCGGGTGAACGCCGTGCAGAGCCGTAGCGAACAACGCCCGGATTCTCTCTTTTGAATCCGGCGCTGCCGGTCTCACAGCCGACCCGCCGCTCGACCCTTGGCTCAACTCCAATTCCCGCCGCAGCCTCTGAAAATCAACCCGCATCTCGGCCGCGCTCTGATAGCGCTGTGCCGGATCTTTTTCCAGCGCCTTCCTGACAATCCGCTCCAGTTCCGGCGGCGTCGCAGAATCAAAGCCCAGCGGCCACTCCGGCACGGCGTGAATCAGAGAATCAAAAAACGCCGCCGAAGTTTGTCCCTGGAAAGGCAGCGCTCCCGTAGCCATCTCATAGACCACAACTCCAAACGAGAACAAATCAGTCCGCGAGTCCAGCGGCCGCCCCAACGCCTGCTCCGGCGACATGTAAGGAATCGTGCCCAGCGCCGATCCGGGACGAGTCAGGTCGTCCGGCGAATGTGTTACTCCTCCGAAAGTGCCGCCGCTGATCTGTGCCTCGTCGTCTACCGTCAGCTTCGCCAATCCAAAGTCCAGAATCTTCGCGTTCCCGCGCTTGGTGACAAAAATGTTTGATGGATTAATATCGCGATGAATAATGCCGTGAGTGTGCGCCGCGTCCAGGGCGTCGGCAATCTCGATGGCCAGCGCCAACAGCGCTCCCATCTCCACCGGACGCCCCGCAATGCGATGCTTCAGCGGGAGCCCGTCCAGGAACTCCATCGCAATAAAGGCTTCGCCCTGCTGCCCACCGATGTCGTAAATCGTGCAAATGTTTGGGTGATTCAAGGCCGATGCGGCCTGCGCTTCCAGTTGGAAACGGGCCAGCGACTGGGGGTTCCGCGCAACTTCTTCCGGCAGAAACTTAAGCGCGACAAAGCGATGCAGCCGTGTATCTTCCGCCTTGTAGACCACGCCCATCCCGCCCCCGCCGAGCATTTCCACGATGCGATAGTGCGAAATGGTCCGTCCGATCACGTAGCAGAATCCTACGTTGCTGCACCAGTCAAGTCAACGAAACGGGCCGCGCTCGGGCTGGATATGCATCGACCGCTATCGACGGCTATGATATGTCAGCCTTGCGGAATCCAATTTGCGCGTAGTAACAGGCCGGTGAGTGGGTAAAACCGAGAGAATGCGAGATAGGCGTAGGCGTGCGCTCAACGCCGATCCGCCGGTTCCAGAAGCGCGCCGTTGGCGACTGCGTCCATGGATGTCGATCGCACTTGCCGTCGTTGCCCTCTCTGCTCTGGTGCTGATCGCTTACGCCGGCAACCTGAACAACGGTTTCGTATGGGACGACAATCAGCAGATCGTGATGAATCCCGATCTCCAGCCCGGCGCGCCGTGGTCCCACTTGTTCTCAGCCGATGTTTGGGGTTACAAGCATCGCGATCAGCCCGGCCATTCCAACTATTACCGGCCATTTCAAATGGTCGCCTATCGCCTCACGGCAGATTGGTTCGGACTTCAGCCGCAATCTTTGCACGCTCTCAGCCTCGTATTTGTGTTAGCCGCGGTTCTCGCGGCCTTCACCGTTTATTTGAAATTGACTCGGAGCCTCGCAGTTGCATTCGCCGCCGCAGCCCTGTTCGCAGTCCACCCAGTCCACTCCGAAGCAGTAGACTGGATTTCCGCTCTGCCCGAACTTGGATGCGCAACCTTCCTTCTCATCTCGTTCGGATTGTTCCTTTCCGCCCGTGGTCCCAGCGCAGATTTGAATCTCACGCGGCGTTTCTCTCCCAGGCACTGGACCTTATTCGCCCTGTCCCTGCTCGCCTTCGCCGCTGCCCTGCTGTGGAAGGAAACGGCAGTGGTTCTTCCGGTAATAATCGCCGCCTGCGCGATTTGCCTTGAATCAGGAAATTCCCCAGGCCATTTCAAGGAGCGGCTTTTCTCGGCAGTAAAGCTTAGCGCCCCCTTCTGGTGTCTGTTGGCCGTCTATCTCGTTTTGCGCTTTCGCATGCTCGGCTCTCTCGCCGTACGCCAGCGGATTTGGGATCTCACGCCCTTTCAGGTCGGCTTAAACGTTTTCCATCTGATGGCACTGTACTGGTGGAAGCTCACCGCTCCTCTTTATTTGAATGCCTATTATGTGTTCTCTCCGGTGCGCTCCATCGCCGATCCCCGGGCGATCGTCGGCGTTCTCTTTGTGACTCTCGCCTGCATCGCGGTCGGCTACGCATTCGGCCGAGCTCCGCTGATCGCATTTGCAGCATTGTGGGTGTTCATAACGCTGCTGCCGGTTATGAATATTTACGCGCTGGGTCGCAATGTCTTTGCGGAACGTTATCTCTATCTTCCGTCGGTCGGCTTCTGTCTCCTCGTTGCAGTAATCGCAGCTTCACTCTTGAAGCGCCTGCCGGAAAATCTCAGGAAGCCTCTCTCCGCTCTTCTTCTTGTGGGAGTCGTAGTATGGTTCTCCGCGGAATCGTTCGCCCGCACCCCGGACTGGCACGACGACGCAACTCTGTTCCGCAAGACTCTCGATGTGTCGCCCGACGCGCCTTTTGTGCATTTCATGGTCGCCGCCGCACAAGCCGACGGCGGGAAGCCCGCAGAATCCCAATCCGCCGAAGCGCACTATCTGCAGGCGATTGCCTTGGCGCGCGACGAAAATCCACCCGACTCGCTCGATCTGCAGCGCAGCTACGAAGGCCTGGCATCTCTTTATTCCGATCGCAGCGATTATGCGCGCGCACTCCAGGTCCTGCATCAGTGGCGAGACGCTGTGCCCAGCGATCCTGAATTGGATGTCGAAGAGGGTCTCATCCTTTTGAAATCAGGACACTGGCAGGAAGCCGAGCCGCTGCTGAACCGCGTATTCGCCGCTCGACCCCAGGACGAAAACGTCCTCAACGCACTTGGTCTTCTTGCCTGGGAGCACAAGCGAAATCTTGCTGAAGCGGAAAGCTACTTCACCCGCGCGCTCGCCATTCACACCGCGAAAGACGATTTCCAGGCATCGCTGCACAACAATTTGGGTGGCGTCTACGGCGATCTCCAGCAGTTTCCCTCAGCCCTCGAGCAATTTGAATCAGCAGTCGCCATTTCTCCCCAAGACGCCGAATATCACACCAACCTCGCCGTCGCGTTGGCAGAAATGAATCGCTACGACGAAGCAGTCGCCGAGATCAAGATCGCGCTAAGAATCGCCCCCGATTATCCCCCGGCGCGCGCCGTCTTCGAGCGACTGCAGCGCCACTGACCGTTCACCCGGCCAGAGTCTCAATCGCCCGCACCGCATCAGCCGGCAGCTCCACCATGGAGCTGGCCAGGTCCTGCTTCATGTGCTCAGCGTCAGAAGTCCCAGTCAGCGGCAGCATTCCGACCGCGCGCGCAAAGGCAAATACAATTTGTGCCGGAGTCGCATTCGCGCGCGCTGCGAGACCAGTGATCACCGGATGGCGAAGCACCTCCGCATTCGCGGTAAGCAGAGAAAATCCCTGGTACACGATCTTTCGCTCGTTGCAGAACCGCCGCACCTCGCGGTCCCAGCCGAAGCGCGCATAGCAACGATTCTGGACGAACGCCGGAGCCTCTGAGTCGGCAGCAACCATCTGCTCCAGATGCGGCAAAGAAACATTGCTCACCCCAAGTAGGCGCGTGCGCCCCGCGTCACGCTCTTTCTTCATCGCCTCCCACACCTCGACGTCCGAATCAGCCCACCCGTACCCGGAGGAAGGTCCGTGCAGCACATAGCTGTCCACGTAATCAGTCCCCAGATGTTCCAGCGAACAGGCCATCGACTGCGCCACCTGAACCGAAAGGCTCGCTGCCGCATCGTAGGGCAGCCGGTGGTCCTGACCGGGCCGGTAAGTAAATTTCGTCTGCAGAAAAAGATCAGCTCGCGTCACCACCCCGGCGCGATAAGCCGCAGCTAACCCCTGCCCCACTCCAGCTTCGAAGTAATGCCTCCGTTGGTTGGCCGTGTCGATGCCGCGAAATCCCGCGCGCAGCGCCAGTTCTACCAGCGCCGGAGTCCGCTCTTCCTTCCACGCAGTCCCATAAAGAAAATCAGGAGCAGACGAATCGCGAGCAATCGCCATGCCACCATTCTGCCACGAGCGTCGTCACCGGAGATCCAGTTAACTCGATTTAGGACTGTGTTAGCTTAATAGCAACGCACCGCGGGCCCGTAGCTCAGTGGTTAGAGCCGTGGACTCATAATCCATTGGTCCCAGGTTCGAATCCTGGCGGGCCCACCAGGGTTTTCTCCGGTGCATCTCATCTTTCTTCCCGGCGTATTCCTTGGCTCACACCTCGGCGCTGCCCGGGTTTGCGGAGATTCCCCGGCAATGTGACAATGGCTGCATGCAAAAATCCTTCACCACCGCGATACACATATTGGCGGCTGGGATGCTGCTGGGGAACGCCCTGGCGCAGCAGATTCCGGCAGCGACGACTCCATCAGCTTCTCCAGCCCCCGCTACTTCTCCCAAGGCGCAGACTCCGGCAACAAAAGCGCATTCCGCCACTGCCGCAAGGAAAACTTCAGCGGCTCCTCTGGTACTGAAAACCGAGAAGGATAAGTTCAGCTACGCACTCGGGATGAATACGGCAAAAAGAATGGGCGAGGGCCTTAAGAAACAATCGGTCCCATTCGACCCCGCAATTTTCGTCCGAGGCATGAAAGATGGTTTTGCGGGTGGCAAGATGCTGCTCACCGACGATGAGGCTCAGGCGGTGCTGACTGCAATGCAGAAACAGGTGCATGAGCAACAGCAGGCAAAGATCGAGCAAGCCGCGGAAGGCAACAAGAAGGAAGGCGAAGCTTTTCTCGCCGCCAACAAAAGCAAAGAAGGCGTAGTCACATTGCCCAGCGGGCTGCAATACAAGATTCTGACGGCAGGCACGGGGCCGAAGCCCACCACGAGCGATTCAGTCGTCTGCAATTATCGCGGCACTCTGATCAACGGTACGGAGTTCGACAGCTCCTATAAACGGGGGCAGCCGGCGACATTCCCCGTCACGGGAGTGATCAAAGGATGGACTGAGGCGCTTCAGCTTATGCCGGTCGGTTCGAAGTGGCAGCTCTTCATTCCGGCCGATCTGGCTTATGGAGACCGCGGCGCGGGCGCCGATATTGGGCCCGGCTCCACTCTTATTTTTGAAATCGAGTTGCTTTCGATCAAGGACAAGAGCGAGGGCAAAACGCCCCAAAAAGACGAGGAGAAAAAATAAGCTCTCAGCTATTGGCTCGCGGGCGTCGGCTGTCGGCTAGGAGCTTTGGCCGGAGCCCGGTGGCCACTTTGAAGCAATCCCGCTTCGAATCGTTGACAGCTTTGTGGGGCGGGAGTAGCGTGGCCTCAGTTTGGCCTTACAAAAACTAATCTTTGAGTCAGGAGCCTGCACCATGTTGTGCCGATTTTTCTGCGCAGCCGTAATTCTATGTCTGGCGGCGAACGTAGCCGCAGCCCAAGATCCCACTAAAGTGGAGCCCAAGCATTACAAGCTGCACTTCGAGAACGACCGCGTGCAGGTGGTCGACGTGCACTACGGCCCGCACGAGACGTCAGAAATGCACGAGCATCCCGCCGGGGTTTCCGTTACTTTGACCGGCGGGCATCTCCGCTTCACCGACCCGAACGGCAAAATCACGGAAGTCTACGCCAAGCCGGGCGAGGCGCGCTGGTTCCCGGCCCACAAGCACGAAGTGGAGAATCTGGGCGACGAATCCTACAACGCCGTTTACATTGGCCTCAGGGGCCAGGTCACGCAGGTTGGGGCCAATCGCAAGGCGGATTCTCCGGTCAGCGCCGAACAGTTGGCGAAAATTCTGGCCGAGTACGCTCAGGCAACCGCGAAGCCCTGAACCGGCATTAGCCCGGCCCCCATCTCGTATAATCATTCTTAGTTCAATCAGATTCTGACTGAAGGACGTGTATGGCGCACACTGTTTTCTGCGTGAAATTGAAAAGAGAAATGCCCGGGCTGGACGAGCCGCCTTTCGACAACGATCTGGGCCGCAAGGTCTACGACAATGTGTCCCAGGAAGCGTGGAGAATGTGGACCGAACACTGCAAGATGCTGCTCAATGAATACCGGCTGAATCCTGCTCGCCGCGAGGATCAGGAAGTCATCGTCAAGCAGATGGATCAGTTTTTCTTCGGAGAAGGTTCCGCGGTGCCTAAGGAGTATGTGCCGCCGACGCAGAAGTAAACTGTGATCCGGGAAGGAAGACGTAGCGCAAGGTTGCAGGAATTTCCGAGGGAGCCGGCGGGCGAATACGTAACTTCGAGAGTTCCACGCCCCCTCAGTTTCCGCGCATCGCGCGGCGATAGGCGGCCACATTCTTGTTGTGCTCTTCGATGGTGCGGGCAAAACGGTGGTGGCCTGCGGCGTCGGCTACGAAGTAGTAGTAGTCACTATCCGCGGGGTGCATGGCCGCTTCGAGAGCACTCTTGCCGGGGTTGCCGATGGGGCCGGGTGGAAGTCCGGTGTGGGTGTAAGTGTTGTAGGGTGAGTTGAAACGCATGTCGTCGTGATGCAGAGCTCCGGTGTAGGTTCCAGCTAGCAGTTCGGCGTAAATAATGCTGGGGTCGGCATCGAGCGCAATCTTCTTTGCGAGACGGTTGTAGTAAACGCTGGCCACCAGGGGACGCTCCTCAGGCACGGCGGTTTCTTTTTCGATGATTGACGCCATAGTGACGGTGCGCTCGATATCCTCATCGGTCAGGCCTGGGGGTATTGGAATCAATCCAATCTGATTTGCCACCTGACGAAACTGCCTGACCATGGTTGCCGCAATCTCGTGCATGGTTTGCATGCGGCTGAACTCATAGGTATCGGGAAAGAGGTAGCCCTCGAGCGAAGGCGCGTTGGGCGTGAGGTCGGCGATGAGCGCGGTGTCGGATTGCGCTACTTTCAGGAAGTCATCGGCGGGGCCGAGTCCGGCGGCTTCGACCGCGCGAGCGATATCGAATATTGTGAAGCCTTCGGGAACGACGACCGTACGGTAATAAACATCGCCGCGCCGCAGACGCTTTTGCAAGTCGATAATGTTCGCGGGCTTCTCGAAGAGATATTCCCCAGCCTTGAGTGAACGGTGGCGGTGGAAGTAGTGCCAGAGGATGAATGCCTTCTCGCTGCGAATAACACCTGCGGACTTGAGCTCAGCGGCAATACGGTGGGTAGAAAAGCCCGGGCGCAGCATCACGTAGGTTTTCCCTGGAGGCTCAACCGGGGTCAGCAGAGCCCAGGCGAACCAACCGGCAAACGCGAGTACCGCGACCAGGATGAGCCCCAAAAACCTACGCATGATGGCGACAGTTTAGACGATAGGCGAAGGCCTGCGTAGCTGACTTTGGTAAGATGCTGAACTCAGGCTATGCCGGCGAAGTTCCGCGGCCCACTATTGGCGATTTGGGGCCTCCGCGATTTTGCACCCTTTCTGGCGCGGTATACTCAAATGTTCTGGGAGTTATCTAATCCTTCATGAGACGTGCTTCGCCCTTTTGGGCCTTGGTTTTGTTCCTTGCGGTGCTGCCCACGACGGGCTGTTTGTTCCGTACGCGGCCGGTGGAGGAAACGTACTCCAAGGCTATTCTCCACGAATCGTCCCAAGCAGCTTTGATTGACGGCATCAACCAGCAGGCGGCGAAGATCCAGTCGCTGAAGGCTACAGTGGACATTGACACGTCGGCCGGTGGCGTAAAGAAGGGCCATGTCACCGACTACAAGGAGATTCGCGGCTACGTGCTGGCGCGGAAGCCAGCGATGCTGCACATGATCGGGTTGCTACCCATTGTGCGCACCACGGCCTTCGACATGGTGAGCAATGGGCAGGACTTCAAGCTGTGGATCCCGCCCAAGAACCGCTTTGTGATGGGGCGGAACGACGTGCAAACGCACAACTCGGGCCAGCCCCTGGAAAACCTCAGACCGCAGGATATCTACGATGCGCTGCTGATACGCCCCATCGATCCTGAACACGAGATCGCCGTGCTGGAGAATGGCGAGGAGATTCTGCACGACGCCAAGGGCCATCGGGTTCTCCAGGAAGATTACGAACTGGTGGTGATTCGAAAAGACGAGCAGGGGTGGAGGCTCGCGCGCAAGATTGTCTTTAGCCGCACTGACCTCAAGCCGCACCGCGAGTATATTTACGATAAGCAGGGCAACCTGGTAACCGATGCACGTTACGCGGACTATAAGGACTACGACGGCATCAGCTTTCCCTCGCGCATCGAGATTTTCCGGCCTCAGGAGGAGTACGACATCACCCTCAATATGTTGAAGGTGGAACTGAACCAGCCGCTGCGGGATGATCAGTTTGCGCTGGATCAGCCACCCGGGGCGGAAGTCGTGCATCTGGATAGGCCGCAGCCGCAGTCGAGCGCGATGGCGCCGCCGCAGGCAGACAGCAACTAGCATCTTCACGCACTGTCATCCCGAGCGAAGCGAGAGATTTTGGTGTTTGTCTGAGGCGGCAACGGACAGGGTGCAGACAAGAACCAGGATCCCTCGCTTCGCTCGGGATAACAGGCGCCTGAGTTGGTGACAAACGGTTCAGCCGATGACAAGCAGCGGAGTTTCGGCCTTCGAACATCCGGTCTTCGAACATGATGAACAAAATGATCGTCGCCAACCTGGTGCATCGGCCGATTCGGTCGCTGATCAGCATTGTGGCGATCGCGCTCGAAGTGGCGCTGATTCTGCTGATCGCAGGCTTGTGCTATGGCATCTTGAACGACTCGAAGAACCGGACTGCGGGCATTGGCGCGGATGTGATTGTGCAACCACCAGGATCGTCTTTCCTGGCCGGGATCAGCGGCGCGCCTGTTCCCGTGAAGGTTGCCGACATCCTGCGCCGCATGCCCCATGTCAAGGTGGCGAGTCCCGTGATCTGGGCGCTCTCGACCGCGGGAGCTCTGGAAGTGATTGACGGAATCGATCTACAGAGCTTTGAGGCTCTGGGTGGACCGTTTCAATATGTGGCGGGTGGCCCGTTTCGAGGTCCGGACGACATTCTGGTGGACAACTACATCGCGAGGCAGAAGCACGTGAAGGTGGGCGATACCATGGAGGTCCTGAACCATAACTTTCGCGTGGCTGGGATCGTGGAAAACGGCCGGGGCGCGCGCAAGTTCTTGCCGATCGCGGCGCTGCAGGATTTGATTGGGGCGAAGGATAAGGCCTCAGTGTTTTATTTAAAGCTCGACGACCCAGCCAATGCCGATGCGGTGGTGAAAGAGGTAAAGAGTCAGCCCGGCATGGAGAAATACACCGTGCAGTCGACCGACGAGTACCTCAGCATGATGACGCCCAGCCGGCTGCCGGGGTTCCGTCCATTCATCGGCGTGGTGATTGGGGTGAGCCTGATCATCGGCTTTCTGGTGATTTTCCAGTCGATGTACGCGGCAGTGATGGAGCGCACGCGCGAGATCGGGATCCTGAAGGCCATGGGCGCATCCAAGACTTACATCGTGACCGCGATTCTGCGGGAGACTGGAGTGCTGGCCGTGGCTGGAATCGTGCTGGGCATCCTTTTCAGTCTGGGCGCGAGCTGGGCCATTCGACATCGCTTTCCGCTGGTGCAGGTGGTGGTGAGCGCAGACTGGATTGGCTGGTCCATGCTGGTGGCGGTACTGGGGGCAATCGCTGGGGCGCTTTATCCCGCGTTTAAGGCGGCGGGGAAAGATCCGATCGAGGCCCTGGCGTATGAGTGAGCCGTCGGCGCTCAGCACCTAGCGTTTTAGCCAATGAGATTTTGTGACCTCCTGGGTTCTTTCATTCTTCTGATTCCTGCTTCGCTTCGATTCCTGCTCTGCTCAATAGACGTCTCAGTCCTCGTTCTCCCGCAGCGCCGCGTTGCTCGCCTGCGATGTTGCCGTCGCGGTCGATGACCACGTAGATGGGGTAGCTTTGGGCGTTGTACATGGCGGCCAGGTTCGTGTCTTTAGTGAGTACGATGGGAACGGATCGTGGGTGCTCGGCGAGATATTTCTTCACTTTTTGATCGGGCTCAAGGACATCGACGGCTAGAACGATCAGGCCCTTGCCGGCGAACTCCTTGGCGATGTCGTCGACTAGTTCGGCTTCCCCTTCGCAATATTTGCACCAAGTGGTCCAGAACTCGAAGAGGACCACCTTGCCTTTGACGGACGCATTGTTGAACTGGTCTCCGCTGATTGTTTTGGCGCGGAAGCGCGGAGCGGGTTGGCCCGTTTCGTCGCCAGCGAGGGCGCACAAGGTGATTAGGGTAAGTGCGATAGGCGCGAGGCTGCGGAGGATGAGTGATGGCGCGGCCATGGGGCGGAATGTTAGCACGGTCCCCTGCGGCCGGCTAGGGCATTACCTTCGTTAACTCTGCGTTGACAATCCCCCGTAGGCTCCGGTATCTTAAAGACTTTGGGAAGTCTCGCGGTTGCCCGCCTGATGGTCTGGCGTCCTCGCCGGGGAATCAACGAGCGGTCTTCTTTAGTTATATTCAATCGCGTTTCGCAGCTTTTTTTCATTCTGGGAGAGTTCCGATGTCAACCTATTTCCCCAAAGCGGGGGAAATTGTGCGCAAGTGGTACGTCGTGGATGCGGACGGGCAGACGCTCGGGCGTTTGGCCTCGCAAGTGGCGCGCATCTTAATGGGCAAGGAAAATCCGCAGTACACGCCCTTTTTAGATACTGGCGATCATGTGATCGTGGTGAACGCCGAGAAGATTCGAACCACCGGCATGAAGTCAGAGCAGAAGCAGTATCACCACTACACTGGCTATCCCGGCGGTCTGCGCACTGAAGATTACCGCAAGCGTTTGGCACGCAAGCCGGAAAAGATTATTGAAGACGCGGTGCGGCGCATGCTGCCGAAGAACAAACTGGCGGCGCACATGCTGTCGAAGCTGAACGTTTACAAGGGCGACAAGCATCCGCACGAGGCGCAGAAGCCGCAGGATTTGAAGTTGGAAGTGCGGGCTTAGGCACTTTCCGGCGCGAGAGTTGAGGAGATAGAGATCCTTCGCTCCGCCTGAAAAGCGGCTGCGCTCAGGATGACAAAATCTAGAGATCAAAGGCTCGCTTCTAGGGATTCAAGCTAGAAGCTAAGAGCTAGGAGCTAAGAGCTAGCATGGCAGAATTGGTTCAGTACTACGGAACGGGTCGGCGGAAGCGGGCGATCGCGCGAGTGTATTTGCGTCCTGGCAGCGGCGATTTCAAAGTGAATGGGCGTGCGTTTGAGGAGTATTTTGTGACTCCGGCGCAACGCTCGGCGGCCAAGGCGCCATTGGCGTCTACGGACACGGCGTCGTCGTTCAACATTATCGCCAACGTGCTGGGCGGCGGAGTGCGCGGGCAGGCTGATGCAGTGAAGCTCGGCATCGCGCGCGCCTTGATGCAATTCAACGTGGAACTGCGCGGCAAGCTGAAGTCCGAGGGTCTTGTAACTCGCGATTCGCGAGGCAAAGAGCGTAAGAAGTACGGGCAGAAGGGCGCGCGCAAGCGCTTCCAGTTCAGCAAGCGGTAATCGTTGGAGGGCGTCCGAGGAGATCGAGATTCCTTGCTTCGCTCGAAATGACAATGTTTTTTGGTTTGGCTAGAAGCTAAGAGCTAGAAGCTGATGGCTGTTTTAGGTGTTCAATTCTTCCCGAGCCTAGCGCGCGGGGACGGGAATGGCAATCCCGAGCGGAACGTACGCGAAGGATGCAGACTTAACAAGGAGGTTCATTGGCTACTATCACCATGAAGGAGTTGCTCGAAGCAGGTGTTCACTTCGGGCATCAGACGAAGCGCTGGAATCCTAAGATGAAGGAATACATCTTCGGAGAGCGCAACGGGATCTACATCATCGACCTGCAGAAGACGCTGAAGATGTTTAAAGAAGCGTCGAAATTCGTGCAGGAGCTGGCGGCCGACGGCAAGATTGTGCTGTTCGTGGGCACCAAGCGCCAGGCCCAGGACGCGATTGCCGAAGAGGCAACGAAGTGCGGCGGCTTCTACATCAACCAGCGCTGGCTGGGCGGACTGCTCACCAACTGGGTTACGGTGCAGAAGTCGGTGAAGCGGCTGAAGGAGCTCGACGAGATGGCCACGGACGGCCGCTACGAGCTGCTGCCGAAAAAAGAAGTGATCAAGCTGGAGCGCGAACGCAAACACCTGCAGGCCAACCTGGCGGGCATCAAGAATATGAGCCGGTTGCCGGATGCGGTGTTTGTGATTGACTCGAACAAGGAACAAATCGCAGTTCGAGAAGCCCGCAAGCTGGGTATACCGGTGGTCGCGGTGGTCGATACCAACTGCGATCCCAGCGAAGTGGATTATGTAATTCCGGGCAACGACGACGCGTTGCGCGCGATCCGGCTGTTCACTTCGAAGATTTCGGAGTCGATCGCCGAGGGCGCGCAGTTGATGACCGACAAGCAGGTTGCCGACATGACCGCTGCGACCGAACAGGCGCAGGCTCGGGAATTGCAGCAAGCCGAAGACGCAGCGGCTGCACTCGAGATTCGCGCCCAGGAAGCCGCAGCAGCCTCTGATCTGGCGGATATCGGCGAAAACATCAGCATGGAAGAAGTGCTCGGTCCGGGGACGCATAAGAAGCCGGTGGCGAACGAGGATGCTGAGGTTGTCCCGAAGGTGGAGAGCCAGACGGTTTAGGCAGTACCGAGTCGCGGGTACCGAGTACCGAGTAAAAACCGGGCACGTGAATCCAGACCCGCGCGGGTCGTCCGGCGCGGGTCTAGCTATATAGGTTTCAAAGTTTCAGAGTTGTAAGGTTTCAAAGTTTGGGCAGCATGTTGCGAACAGTCCATTCTCGTTATTGAAACCTTGAAACTCTGAAACCTTGAAACCTCGGCAGGAACCCAGAATTCATAAGGACTCTCAATCAATGAGCACTACTATGGCGAATATTTCAGCAGCGCAAGTGAAAGATCTCCGGGAGAAGACCGGAGCCCCGATGATGGATTGCAAACAGGCCCTGACCGAGGCCAAGGGTGACATGGAGCAGGCGGTCGTGATTCTGCGCAAGAAGGGCGTTTCGGTTGCGGCCAAGAAGGCGACGCGCGTGACCAGCGAAGGCGCGGTGACCAGCTACATCCACGCCGGCGGCAAGATCGGCGTCCTGGTCGAGGTCAACTGCGAGAGCGATTTCGTGGCGCGCACCGACGACTTCAAGGAACTGGTACACGATATCGCCATGCACATCGCGGCCAGCGATCCGAAATACGTGCGAAAGGAAGACGTGACGGAGGCGGATTTCGCGCGCGAGAAGGATATCTATCTGGCGAAGGCAATCGCCTCGGGCAAGCCAGAAACAATTGCCGAGAAGATGGTTGCAGGCATGATGGAGAAATTCTACGAGGAGGTCTGCTTGCTGGAGCAGCCTTTCATCAAGGACCAGACCGTGTCGATTGCGCAGCTCATTGCGGCAAAGATCGGCAAGCTGGGCGAGAACATCAGCGTGCGGCGCTTCGCGCGCTTTAAAGTCGGCGATGCGGGCGAGACGGTCGCGGTTACCAAGCCCACAGAGCAGAAACCTGAGTAAGAGGGCGCCCGATGGGCGCTCTTTTTTGAGTTTAGCGCGAGTATGTCTAGGCTCGTGAAAGCGGTGCGACGATCCTCATGGAAACCCCTGCCTTCAAACGCGTTCTACTCAAGCTTTCCGGAGAAGCCCTGGCTGCGAATCAGGGCTTTGGCGTGGATACGGCACGCATCCACGAGGTCGCAGCGGAATTAGCCGACGTGCACAAATTGGGCGTTCAGCTCGCGATCGTGGTGGGCGGCGGCAACTTCTTTCGTGGCGTGGCCGATCAGGCCCGCGACATGGACCGCGTCTCCGCCGATCACATGGGAATGCTCGCGACCGTGATCAACGCGCTGGCGCTGCAGGATGCTCTGGAAAAGCAGAATGTCTACACGCGCGTGCAATCGGCGATTGAGATGAAACAGGTAGCGGAGCCGTTTATCCGGCGGCGCGCCATCCGGCATCTGGAAAAAGGTCGCGTCGTAATTTTCGCCGGCGGGACCGGGAACCCGTACTTTTCGACCGACACTGCCGCCTCCTTACGGGCCATGGAGATCAAGGCGGAGGTGATTCTGAAGGCCACAAAAGTCGATGGCATCTACGATGCCGACCCGATGAAGGTCGACGGCGCCAGGAAGTTCAACCACATATCATACATGGATGTTCTCAAGCTCGGGCTGAAGGTGATGGATTCCACCGCCATCAGTTTGTGCAAAGACAACAACCTGCCCATCATCGTTTTCAATCTGAATCAGCATGGAAATATTCGCCGTGTGGTCAGCGGAGAAAACATCGGGTCGCGGGTAAGCGCTTAAGGCATTGGCCACGGATTCTCACGGATCAACACGGACTTTTTGATTTCTCATCCGTGGTGATCCGTGAAAATCCGTGGCAGGTTTCTTTTGGGTTTATAATTCAGCGTTTTGATTCTTGATGTCCTACGGAGCTGACTGATATGGCTCAAGCGAGCATGGCCGCGATTCCCGGCCTGAAAGAAACTTACGTTCAACTGAAGACGCGGATGGAGAAGGCCGTGGAAGATTTTCGCAAAGCGATGGCGGCCACGCGTACCGGGCGCGCTTCGGTGCACATGCTCGACAGCGTGAATGTCGACTATTACGGCTCGCAGATGCCGTTGAATCAGATCGCACAAGTGCACGCGCCGGAACCGCAAATGATCACGGTGCAGCCGTTTGATCCATCGCAGGTGGGTGCGATCGAGAAGGCGATCCGCTCCGCAGAACTGGGGCTGAACCCCATGAACGACGGTAAATTGATCCGCGTGCCAGTGCCGGCGCTCACGCAGGAACGCCGCCAGGAAATGGTGAAGCATCTCCACAAAGTGCTCGAAGAGCACCGCACCGCGGTACGGAATATTCGCCGCGACGGCAACGACGCCATCAAGAAGGCTATGAAAGATAAGAAAATTAACGAAGATGACGAAAAGCGTTCTCTCGAAGAGATCCAGAAACTCACCGACGACGAAATCAAGAAGATGGAAGAGATGAGCAAAGCGAAAGAAAAGGAAGTTCTGGAGCTGAAATAGCAACATTCGGTTCTTATCTAAACGACCCCAGGGCATCCGAAGCGCGCGGATGCCCTTTGTGTTTCAGAAGTCTTCCGCCCGTATAATCGAAGAGACCGAAAGAGATGAAAAACATTGTCCACGCCGCGTGTCCACACGATTGCCCCGACGCCTGCGGAGTGTTGATCACGGTTGAGGACGGCCGCGCCACGAAGATTCAGGGTGACCCAGAACATCCCGTGACCCGGGGATTTCTCTGCGCCAAGGTGGCGAAGTATCTGGACCGGGTGTATTCGCCGGATCGGGTGCTGTATCCGATGCGACGCATTGCGCCCAAAGGGTTCGTGGCAGCGCAGCGGAGCTTCGGTCCTGGACAGCCGGGGGCGGCTGTCCCCACACAAGCAGAGAATATCTGGCAGCGTATTTCCTGGGCCGAAGCCCTCGATGAGATCGCCTCGCGCTTTCGCGCGATCATCTCCGCCTTCGGCAGCGAGGCGATTCTGCCTTATTCCTACGGTGGAACGCTGGGAGCGCTGAATGGCGGTTCGATGGACCGTAGGTTCTTCCAGCGTCTCGGCGCTTCCGAACTGGAGCGCACGATTTGTTCCTCGGCGGGCGAGGCTGGGCTTGAGTCTGTGATGGGCGTGAAGCTCGGCACCGAGCCCGAGCAGTTCATCCACTCCCGTTACATCATCGCCTGGGCTTCGAACATTCATGGAAATAATGTTCACCTGTGGCCGTTCATCGTGGAGGCACGGCGCAGAGGTGCGAAGCTGGTAGTGATCGACCCTTACCGCACGCGAACCGCGGCGTGCGCCGACTGGTATCTTCCGATCAATCCCGGAACAGACACTGCGCTGGCCCTCGCCATGATGCACGTGATCATCGCCGAGGGGCTGCAAGACGCCGATTATGTGGCGAAATACACCCTGGGTTTCGACCAGCTGTGTGAGAAAGTGAAGGCCTATCCACCGGAACGTGCAGCGCAGTGGACCGGGATCGCAGCCAATGATATCCGCAAACTGGCGCGCGAGTATGCTACCGTGCGGCCTTCAGTGATTCGGGTGAACTATGGCGTGCAGCGGTCGGAAGGCGGCGGGACGGCCATGCGCGCGATTTCGATGCTGCCTTGCATCATCGGGTCGTTGAAAGAAGCGGGCGGCGGGATCCACATGTCGACCAGCGGCGCGTTTGACCTGAACAAGGACGCGTTGCGGCGGCCCGACCTCAAGCCCGACGGGCTCGACCGCCCCGCGCGAGTGGTCAACATGGTTCGGCTGGGCGAGGCGTTGAACACGCTCGACGATCCGCCGGTGAAGGCTCTGTTTGTCTATAACTCAAATCCGGCAGCGGTTTGTCCCAATCACAACGAAGTGGTTCGCGGCCTCAGGGGCGACGACTTGTTTACCGTGGTTCACGAGCAGTTTTTCACCGACACCACCGACTATGCCGACATTGTGTTGCCGGCGACGACGTTCTTCGAACACAAGGACCTGCAGGCCGCGTACGGTCACTACTACCTGCAGGTGTCGGAGCAGGCAATCGACCCGTTGGGCGAGTGCCGCCCGAATGTGGAAGTGTTTCGAGCGCTGGCGAAGCGGATGGGATTCAAGGACGCGTGCTTCCACGAGAGCATTGACGAGATGATCGACGGCGCGCTCGACTCTAAGAATCCGTGGCTGAAAGGCATCAGCCGGGAGCGATTGGAGCGGCAACGGCAGGTCCGGCTCAACTTTAGCAGTCAGCCAGAACCGTTCCTCCCTTTTGCTAACGGTAACTTCCGCACGCCTTCCGGCAAGGCTGAACTGTACAGCGAAGCGATGAAGGCGCTGGGGCTTGATCCGGTGGCCGAGTTTACGCCCCCAACAGAATCCCGTCATGGGAAGCAGGGAACAGCTCTTCCGCTGGAACTTCTGGCGCGCAAGGCCGACAACTTCATGAATTCAACCTTTGCCAACCAGCCGTCGATCGAGCAGATGGAAGAAACAAACCTGCTGGAGATGCATTCTACCGATGCCGGGACGCGGGGAATTGCCGACGGAGAAACGGTGAGGGTGTACAACCGCCGAGGAGAAATCTTTCTGAAAGCCCGGGTGGATGGCGCGGTTCAGCCGGGAGTGGTTTCGGCAAAGCTAAACTGGGCCAAACTGGGTCCAGGATTCCGGAATATCAACGTGTTGACCTCAGAAAAACTTTCCGATCTGGGCAACTCCGCCACGTTTTATTCCGTCTTGGTGGAGGTGGAGTTGGCCAAGCCCTTTCCATGAAGCCACCGGCAAGAGTGGCCAGCTTGGACGCATTCTCTTTATCTACCGTATAATGATCGTTTTCCTATATCCCAGAGGCTGAGGTCGTAGCGATTCATCTTTGCTCTCATCGAGACATTGCTGTGTCCGGGCACGGCCCCGGTTCTTCCGGCACTGCTAATCCTCCATCTTCTTCATTCGCACGGCTTTGCCGCGCGATAAAGGGGATTGGATGCATGCTCGGGCTCGCGACCGCTCTGGTGCTGCTTGCCGCCTCGGCCAGCTGGGCTCAAAGCGACATAGTCTCTGAGATCGACGTTCAGGGAAACCGCCGGATTCCTGCCGAGACGGTCAAGGCACGTATCTTCACGCATCCCGGGGACATCTACGATCCCGCCGCTCTGGAGCGCGATTTCAACTCGCTGTGGAACACAGGTTATTTCGAGGATATCCGTTTCAGCCGGGAACAGACTCCGAAGGGATGGCGGCTGATTATCCAGGTTAAAGAAAAGCCCACGATCCGCGAGATCAACTACGTAGGCCTGAGTTCGGTCTCAACCAGCGACGTGCTCGATCGCTTCAAGGAAGCGAAAGTCGGCTTATCGGTCGAGAGTCAATACGACCCGACAAAAGTGAAGAAAGCCGAAGTGACGATCAAGGGCTTGCTGGCGGAACATGGGCGCCAGTTTTCCACCATTCGGACGGAAATACGGCAGATTCCGCCCGCTGCAGTCGGGATCACATTTGTGGTGAAAGAAGGCCCCAAGGTCAAGGTCGGCAAGATCACGTTCACAGGCAACAAGAACGTCAAAACGCGCGTGCTGCGTTATGCCATGAAGAACTTGCGGCCCATTGGCATCCCGCATTCGATCTTCCTGGAAGACATCTTCGCCAGAACCTACGACGCCACCAAGCTGGACGAAGACACGGAACGCGTCCGGAACGAATACCAGAATCGAGGCTATTTCAAGGCCAACGTGGCCCAGCCCAAGACGGAAATTCACGATACCGGTCACGCCGGCGCACATGTCCCGCTGTTGCAGGGAGGGAAGGGCAAGTCTGTCGACATTACCATGCCCATCGATGAGGGCGACCGCTACACGCTGGGCGGGATCACTTTCAAGAACAACAAGGCGGTGCAGAACGTGAGGGCGCTGCGCGCCATTTTTCCCATCAAGGACGGTGAGGTCTTCAGCAAAGAAAAAATCGCCAAGGGCCTGGAGAATCTGCGCAAGGCTTATGGACAGTTGGGCTACATCAACTTCACTTCCATTCCTGACACCCGGTTTGACGACGACAAGAAACTGATCTATCTCGATATCGATGTCGACGAAGGCAAGCAGTTCTATGTGCGCCGCATCGAATTCCAGGGCAACACCACCACCCGCGACAAGGTGATTCGTCGCGAGATCGCGCTGGAGGAAGGCAACGTTTACAATTCCCACCTCTGGGAATTGAGCCTGCTGCGCTTGAATCAACTGGGATACTTCGACCAGTTGAAGCCGGACGACCCCAACACCACAATTCGCCAACTGGACGAGAAAGACGGTCTCGTCGACCTGACCCTGAAAATCCACGAAAAAGGTAAGAACAGCATCGGCCTCAACGGAGGCGTCAGCGGACTGGAAGGCGCTTTCGTGGGGCTCAACTATGCCACCAACAACTTCCTTGGCCTCGGTGAGACGCTTCAGGTCCAGGTCAGCGCGGGAAACCTGGCGAAAAGCCTCCGGTTCGGTTTCACCCAGCCATACATGTTTGACCGTCCGCTGCAGTTCGGTTTCAACGTCTACTACACGAAGACGAAATACGATCAGGCCCGGCAGCTCTCGATCTTCAGCGGGCAGAACCTGAACAATTTGCCCAACGCCGTGCTGCAGAATTTGCAGAATTACACGCAGCAAAGCGCTGGCTTCACATCGTCGTTGAGCTATCCGCTGCATCGCTCTTTCAAGCGCCTGGGCATTACCTATTCGTTTGACCGGTCCTCTCTGGCGGCCCTGAGCTCAGCCTCCAAGAACTTGTTCGAGTTCCTCGCTTTCCGCGGAGTTTCCGGCCCGGTTGCCCTGGATGGAATCATCACCAGCAAGATCTTTCCCAACTTCTCCTTCAACACGCTGGACAGCCCGATCTCGCCTCACCACGGCCACCAGTTTACGGCGGGATTGGAACTGGCGGGGCTGGGAGGAACCATTCGATCAGTTCGTCCGATTATTCAGTACAAGAAGTTTATTCCGATGCAGAACCGGCGCAATGCGCTGGGCTTCAACGTTCAGGGGTCTTTCATTACCGGCTATGGTGGCTTGGTTGCGCCGCCGTTCCAGCGTGCTTACATGGGCGGCGAGAACGATCTGCGCGGGTTTGATATACGTTCGGTATCCCCAGTGGCTTTCCTGCCGAACGTGGGATCGATTACGCTGACCAATCCCGATGGAAAGCCTGTGCCTCTGAACCCGCAGAATCCGCTGGCGGGCAATGTGACCATACCCATTCCGATCGATCAGATCACCTTCCCCGGCGGCGATCTGAGCATTGTGACCAACGCGGAATACCGCATCACGATCTACGGGCCCGTGGCCCTGGCCCCGTTTATTGATATGGGCATTGATCCCATCCTGCGAAAGTCGCAGTTGCAGATTGCGGCGGAGCAATACCAGACCGTGATCGGGACGCCCGTGGGATGTCCTATCCTGTCGCAGACCGCCACCGCCAATACCTGCTCCCCGGGCTCTCTGTTGAACCCACGGCCGTCGCAAGACTTGCAGGTTCTGGGCACGACCAACTGGCGCCCCAGAATGTCGACCGGCCTTGAACTCCAAATGTTCCTGCCGGTGGTCAATGCACCCTTCCGCATCTACTGGGCGTATAATCCGCTGCGGCTGGATAACGCGGCGAACCCGCCGATACCCATCACGCGCGGCATGTTCCCCTCTGGGCAGGGCCAGGCGGCTGGTGACTATACGTATAACCTTGCCAAGACGGGCTACTCTCCGAGCTTCCTGCTGCGCGAACCACGCAAGACATTCCGCTTCACTGTGGCTACCACGTTCTAAAGCCGGGTTCCGAGGCCGGTTCCGAGCCTGGTTCTAAAGCCTGGTTCTAGAGCCTGGTTCCAAGACAGCTTCGGGCGTAAGGTTTGACGCCACCTGAGGAAGCTCTCTATAATCCTAATGATCCACACCATTGAGAAAGCTGATCAGGGGTGGACGGCACGTCCGCAACCCCGGCGTGTGACGCTCGCAACCCAGTGCGTCTTGTCTCCAGGTGATGCTCGACAACGCGATGCTCGACAGCGGTCGTTGGAACATGCATGACGACGGCCTCGTGAGTGCGGCCCGTGTAGCCTGAAGAGGGTAGTCTGAGTTCATTCCCGGAACCTGTTTACCGGAACCATTCCAAGGAGTTTAAGCGATCCAATGACAAGCAAGTTTCTGCGGTCCGTCCTGGCCATTGCGGTTTTCTCAATCATTTCTGCATGGGCCCAAACCGGTGGAGCTGCTCCGGCGCGCGCGGCCAGTTCGCCCGCATCCTCGGCACCCACCACAACCCTAGCGACCGGTACCGGTTCCAAGCTCGGAACCATCAACATCGAGCAGGCGGTGCTCGGCTGCAACGAGGGTCAGCGCGACTTCGAAGCTCTGCGCAAAAAGCTGGAGCCCAAGCAAAGCGAATTGAAGTCTGAGAACGACGAACTCCAGAGTCTGCAGGAACAACTGCAGAAACAGGGTGACAAGCTGAACGACGATGCCCGCGCCACCCTGGTCAAGCAGATCGAGACCAAGAAAAAGTCGTTTGATCGCGCAGTGCAGGACGCTCAGGAAGACGCGCAGAACCAGCAGAAAGAGATTTTTCAGCGCATTCTGCAGAAGATGGCGCCGGTGATCGTGAAGCACGCGCAAGATAGCGGCTTCGCAATGATTGTCGACACCTCCAACCCGTGGCCGCAAAGCCCGATACTTTGGTATGGCGAGCAAGGGGATATCACCAAGGCGGTAGTGGACCTCTATAACACGCAATCCGGCGTGCCCGCCCCGGTCCCGCCTGCAGGAGCGGCAGCTAAGCCCGCGCCTTTGAAACCTGCAGCTCCCAAGCCGGCAACGGCACAACCCAAGTAGTTTTTTCGCGACACCACGAGTGTCGGAAAAGTTCCAGAGGCCGCGTTTCCGCGCGGCCTTTTTTCTTTGCCCGGTCTAGCCCACCGCGAGAAGGTTCGGTGTCTTTAGCTGTAACCGCGTTCATTCAGGAGGACACCATGTTTGACAACACACTCAATTCCTCATGGGACGAGCGTTCGCGCCGCGGATTGACTGCTCTGACCTCCTTCGGATTGCAAGCGCTGGCCGTCGGTGGGTTGCTGGTTTTGCCGCTGCTTCGTCCCATGGGTCTGCCGTTGCTTCGTCATCTTTCCACACCGGTCAGCATCGGACAACCAAACGAGGCGCCACCGGTCCGAGCCCATTCCGGTGAAGATACGGCCGTGCGTCGCGATTCTATGGACCTCACTCTCAGAATGCCCACTCGAATTCCGACTGAGATACCAGTTAGCGATGATGGTCCGCCTCAAGTTGGACCGTCAGGCCCCTATAACGTGGGACCTTTGGGGCCGGGTAGCCCGGACGGAGTGCTCGATTCGGTGGGCGCCGGCACGCGCCCGATTATGCCGGTACGACCGGTCGTGGTTTCGCGTCCGGTCTCCGTCTCGCACATAAGCGAAGGAGATCTGGTTCACAAGGTCGTGCCGACATATCCGCCCCTGGCGCGAGTTGCGCGCCTTCAGGGGCGAGTGGTGCTGCAGGCGGTGATCAGCAAGCAAGGCACAATTGAGAATCTCAGAGTGCTGGCCGGTCATCCCATGCTCGTGCCTGCGGCGATTGAGGCCGTCCGTCAATGGCGCTACCGGCCTTACATCCTGAACAACGAACCGGTCGAGGTGGAAACGCAAATTACAGTAAACTTCTCGCTGACTGAAAACTAGAAACTAGACGCCGAAAACCTCGCGGGAGTAGCCCAAGCGTAACCTGAGGGTGCGCGACGCTCCCGCTATAATCGAGCCCAGTGGCGTCCACAGTAGAAATTCTGAGCCGAGTGGCGACCCGCCCCACGTGGGCGGAAGTCTCGCTGGCCACTCTGCGGCAAAACTTCCGCACGGTGGTGAAACATGCGGGCGCGGGAGTAACTGTGTGCGCAGTAGTGAAAGCCGATGCTTACGGCCACGGTGCTGTGGAATGCTCGCGCGCTCTGCAGGCCGAAGGCGCGAAGTGGCTTGGCGTCACCTCGCTCGATGAGGCGATCCCACTGCGCGAGGCAGGAATCGAGTCGCGAATCCTGTTGATGACTGGCTTCTGGCGGGGCGAAGAGAGCGAGATCGTTCGCTTGCGGCTCACTTCCACGGTATGGGAACCCTGGCACATCGAGTCTCTGGAAAGTGCTGCTGCGTCGGGTGCAGGGCGGCACGCGGTGCATTTGAAAGTGGACACAGGCATGGGCCGGCTCGGCGTGGCGCTGGCTGAACTGCCCGCGGTTCTCAAAGCTTTCAGCGCGGCTCCGCACCTGATTCTCGAAGGGCTCTCGACCCACCTGGCCTCTTCGGAAATTATGGACGCGCCTTCCGTTGCCGCGCAGGAGCGCCGGTTCGAGGAGGCGCAGCGCATGGTGCGCGCGGCGGCCTTTAGTCCGGACTTGATCCACATGGCCAACACCAGCGCCCTGATCTCGCGGCGCGAAACCTGGAACAACATGGTACGTCCGGGCGTTGCGCTCTACGGATATTATCTGCCGTTCCAGCGTGCGGGCAGGGAGGTGAGCGGCGGTACGCTGCGCCTTGCGGTGAAGCCCGTGCTGACCTGGAAGACGCGAATTCTCTCCATGCGGGATTTCGCCGCGAACCAGGCTCTGGGCTATGGCGGAACTTATGTGACCAAAGCGCCGGCCCACGTTGCCGTGCTGCCCGTAGGCTACGCCGACGGCTATAACCGGCAACTTTCCAATCGCGGGCGCGTGATCGTGCGCGACCACTACGCGCCCATCATCGGCAGCATCTCGATGGACCTCACGCTGGTGGATGTGACCGGCATTCCTGGCATTGCTGTGGGGGATGAGGTAATTCTGCTCGGAACGAGCGATGGCCTCAGTGTCGATGCGCTCGAACACGCGCGCCTGGCCAACAGCTCGCCTTACGAGATTCTCTGCAATATTTCGAAGCGCGTGCCGCGAAGGTACGGAAGTTAGATACCGCGGCTACGCCCTCTGGTGTTCTTTTCTGGCTTCCATATATTTACGCAGGACGGCATTCATCGCGGTCTGGTAGCCACGACCGTGCTTGCGGAAAAATGTCAGCACATCGGGATCAACACGCAGGGTGATCTGCTTCTTCGGCCCCGGCCAGAAAATGGCGTTCTTAAAAAAACCGGGACCCAGCTTCGGAATATCGGAGAAGTCGATGTCCTCGTCGCGCATCGCGTCAATGCGCTTCCAGTCCGTCCTGGATTGCCTTTTCGTAACCTTCCCGTTCTTCATAGTGCGCTCTCCTCAATGAAATAATGCGAATCGTCGCCGGGGCTGGCTCGGTGAAAATGACGGCAGCCGTGCGGCCGCGAATCATGCCGATCCCTCGCCAGCGCTTTTCTCCGTAATCTTCCCGCGTGTCTGGCTCTACGACCAGCACTCCCCGAAACATTTCCTCCGCGTCTGCGAAGTCGAGTCCGTGCTTCCGAATGTTGGATCGATTCTTCGCTTCATCCCACTCAAAATCCATTGTAACTCCAAATGTAGATACATTTCAAGTAACGCCTGTCTCCCTTGGTATGCCCTCCTCCTCGGGATTCTCGGTGACGGATGTCACACTCTGGAGTCATTTCTTCACGCCGTCCCGTTTAAGCACCAAATGTTGAAAGCCAACCGTTCAATACAGCCGTTGGATGGCGGCGGCTGAACTGATCGGTTTCCGCTTGTTACACTAAAAGATCGACCATGGCTTCTCGCTATGCACAATGGATGTATGACTGGGAACACCGGCTTACTTCGGTGGACAACAACCGCGTGGTGCGTCCGCTGGAGTGGGGGCTGGAATATGCGCGGGACTGGCCTTGCCGCAACGGCACGCGTCCGGGTGAGGCCGTACAGGATCCGGCGAAATTCCTTGTCGATTTCAATCGGCGCATCGTCGCCGCCAGCGATGAGTTTTATTCCTACAAGCCGGCAAGCGACTTCCGGCTGGAGAAGCGCGAGGTGCAAGTTTTTTCCACGCGCGAAGTTCCGGACCCGAAGCTTGAAGCAAAAGTAAAAGGAACGTTCGCGGAGTTTCTGCGCTTCACTGCGCCGGTGAAAACGCCGTATCCGGAAAATAATCTGGTGAATGCGCGCTGGTTTCCGGCGCGTGGACGGCGCGCCGTTGTTCTTCTGCCGCACTGGAACGCGGACGCGATTGCTTATGTGAGCCTGTGCAAGGTTCTCAACATGCTGGGCATTGCGGTGCTGCGGCTGAGCATGCCTTACCATGACATCCGCATGCCGGCCGAGATCGGCCGCGCCGATTACGCCGTCTCTGCCAACATCGGCCGCACGCTCGATGCCGTGCGGCAGGGGGTGGTGGATGTCCGCTGCTGTCTCGATTGGCTGGAGCAGCAGGGTTACAACAAGTTCGGAATCGTGGGCACGAGTCTCGGTTCCTGTTACGCATTCATCGCGGCAGCGCACGATCCACGCATTCGAGTGGCGGCGTTCAATCATGCTTCCACTTACGTCGCTGACGTAGTGTGGCATGGCCAGTCGACGCGCCACATCCGGCAGGGCATCGAATCGCAGATCGACCTAGAGACCTTGCGGCAGTCTTGGCTGGCGGTTAGTCCGATGGCGTATTTCGATCAATTTTCCCGCTGGCCGCGGAAGTCGCTGATCATTTATGCAAAATACGATCTGACTTTTCTGCCTGAACTCTCGCGCGACGTGGTGGCGGAATTCGAGCGTCGCCGACTCGATCATAAAGTCGTGGTGCTGCCCTGCGGTCACTACACGATGGGTGAGGCTCCCTACAATTACATGGATGGATGGCAACTGGCTTCGTTTCTGCGAACCGCGTTCGAGTAGCGGTCCGGCGGTAGAATGTGGGCATGGCGGCGCGCATCCTTGATTCCGAAGCTGTGATGGAGTACCGGCGCGGCGAGTTCCTGATCAGCACCAGCCGTGAGCGCCTTAGCCTGGATGTGGTTCACGGTTTTCTGACCAATTGTTATTGGGCCAGGGGCATCCCGCGGGAAGTTGTGGCCCGGTCGATCGAGCACGCGCTCTGTTTCGGCATATATGATGGGGAGGGCGCGCAAGTCGGATTCGCCCGTGTGATCAGCGATTTCGCGACCATCGCGTATGTCGGCGATGTGTTTGTGCTGGAAACGCATCGCGGACGCGGGCTGGGCAAGTGGCTGATGCAGTGCATCGTCCAGCATCCTGCGCTGCAAAATCTGCGGCGCTGGATACTGACCACCCGCGACGCGCATGGACTTTATTCGCAGTTTGGTTTTGCTCCGGTGAAGGCGCCGGAGCGATTTACGGAACTTCATCAGCCCAACATTTACGGGGCGCACTAGGAAAACGATATGAAAAATTCCGCTGTCAACAAAATGTACCGCCCGCTTTACGAAGCCGATCCGCAGATTGCAGCCGCCATCGACAATGAAACCCGCCGCCAGCACGAGGGTCTGGAGCTGATTGCCTCGGAGAATTTTGTCAGCGAAGCCGTGCTCGAAGCCGCGGGCTCGGTATTCACCAACAAGTATGCCGAGGGATATCCCGGCAAGCGTTACTACGGCGGTTGTGAGTACGCCGATGTGGTCGAGAACCTGGCGCGCGACCGTGCCAAGCAATTATTCGGCGCCGAGCATGCCAACGTGCAACCTCACGCTGGGTCGCAGGCCAACATGGAGGCCTATGCGGCCGTGCTGCAACCGGGCGACACTATTCTTGGATTGAACCTGGCCCACGGTGGCCACCTGACGCACGGGCATCATCTGAATTTTTCCGGGAAGACGTACAAGATCGTGCCTTACGGCGTGACGAAAGAGACGGAGACGATTGACTACGATTCGCTGGAAAAGCTGGCGGAGCAGGAACGTCCCAAACTGATTATTGGTGGCGGCAGCGCTTACCCTCGCATCATCGATTTCGCGCGCATGCGCCAGATTGCGGATAAAGTCGGAGCGCTGTTCCTAGTCGATATGGCGCACTTCGCCGGGCTGGTAGCGGGAGGCGTGCATCCCTCCCCGGTACCGCACGCGCATATCGTTACCTCGACAACCCATAAGACGCTGCGCGGACCGAGAGCGGGGATGATTCTTTCCAAGGCCGAGTTCGCGGCCGCGATCGACAAGGTTGTTTTTCCCAGGATGCAGGGCGGTCCGCTGATGCACATCATCGCCGCGAAGGCGATTTGTTTTCAGGAGGCGATGCAGCCCGAGTTTCGCGATTATGCAAAGCAAGTCGTGGCTAACGCGAAGGTGCTGGCTGAGACACTGGCGGCCGAAGGCTTTCGCATCATTTCTGGCGGAACGGATACGCACCTGATGCTAGTCGATGTTTTCTCCAAGGGCATGCTGGGCAGCGAGGCCGAGAAGGCGCTGGGCGAGGCCGGAATCACCGTCAATAAGAATGCGATCCCGTTCGATTTCAATCCGCCGATGAAGCCGAGCGGCATCCGCATCGGTACGCCGGCCCTGACCACGCGCGGGATGAAAGAGGCGGAGATGCGGCAGGTCGGGCACTGGATCGCCGAGGCGCTGCTGCAACGCACCGATGCGGCGGTGCTGGCTAGAATCCGCAAGCAGGTGCTCGATCTCTGTGAGGCATTCCCTTTGTACGCCGATCGGCGTGCGAAGGCGCAGGCAGAAGTTCGGGCTTAGGTTGGAAACAGCCTGCGCGCTGGATAAGAATGCGGCGGAAAATGTGCTGAATGTTCCGACTGGAACATTTCACTTTGCAGAAAATTTGCGGGCGTAAGTTATTGATTCCTCGTTCTGGCTCTTGGACGAGTCAATGGATTCAACCAGTTAGGCTGGGGAGAGAATGTCTACTTTCGAGGACATCGGATGCTACTAAAGTAGACTTGACAGGCGCGCGACGTGCGTGTGGTTTTGAGTGCTGTCGCCTGGTTACAGCAACTACCGAGGTCAGTGTTGTTGCTCAGGCTTTGTTATGTCTACGTCAACCACCCTTACTATGTCATCCTCTAGAATCGCCAAACGGTGTCCATCAGGGCTGAGACCGAGCTCCAAACGGTAACGGTGCTTAATGCTCGCAGGCATCGATGCCACCTCCTTTCCAGCGTCGACGTCATAGACGGCAATGCGGCGAGCCGTTGCGCGGGCCGAAATATCTAATCGGCGATTTCCGCCCCGTAGGGTTACTATGTCCACCGCAATTCGGTCGCCTCGTTCGCTGCTCCGGATCGCCTGCGAAGCGACGATGGATTCGTGCTTCGCCATATCCGGCCGAAACTTCACTTGACCGTCGGATGAAACTACCTCCAGCCCCCAATTTTCGTCACGACTCAATGTGTCTAAGACAAAAAGCTGATCGCTCAGGATTATCCAAGGACCTCGTATACGCAGCGGCATCTCAACTCGATGTTCGTAATCGCACAGGGGCCAACGATAAACGTTCCCGTCCAATGAGGAGTACGCCAATTCATCACTGATCGCCGGATAGTTCTGCATCATATCGTCATTGGATTCAATGAGCTTCTCTGCCTTGCCGCATCGTTTTAGAATGGGTTGTGGTGAGAGATGGATAAGCGTCGGAGGCGGGTTGGCGTTTGGTGTGTACAGACGAAGTGAGTGACGAGTGACAGACTGCACCACCGAGCACTGCTGCGTGCATGGCGCAAGGACTTCCCAGCCTCCTTGTGGGTTTCCCTCATCGGCCTTCAGTAACTGAAGGTTGTCATTCGCCCTCGCGATGATCTGGTCGGTGTCGGAGAGATAGATGCCGGTCCGTCCTGCCGCATTCGTGGGCAACGACAGCGAAAGATCCATCTTTCCATCATGCGAGAAACGAACTATACGGAGGCCGAGACTAGGCTGGCTTCGCGTCACAAGCCCGGCGCGTTCCCGAACCGTGAAACCAACCAGAACTCGGCCCTGATGATCGACGGCAATCGAAGGGCTGTTGATTTCATGCCGGTCGGGTGGTTGCCAACCATAATCGCGCAAGTTAAGTGTGATGGCGCGTTCCGTTCGAGACTGAGCCGGAACAGGCTGGCCACCCCAAACGAGAGCCCACAGACCGCACGTCTTCGCGCCAGAATACATGAATGATTTAACGCTGCCGCGTCGCGGGGAATGATTATAAGTCGTCTCAACGAACGTTCTTGGCGTAATATCGCCGTTACACTCAGCGAACCGGGCCGGGGTACCCAATTTTCGATGAGTGCAAACGCTGTTTAGCGTCGGTTGACAATGTTTGTCAAGCAGATCGAAGCATGGTTGGGAGATCGCCACTCCGCTATGGCAACTTCGCATAGTCCGCTTTGGCTTCCTTCAACATGGGGATGTCGGGGTCGGCGTCTTTCCAGAGGGTGAAGAAATCCTGATAGGCGGCCTTGGCCTTGGAGGTGTTTCCAGATAGGGCATAGGCACGGGCGAGGCCGAGATGCGCCAGCGCTCCCAACGGAAAGTTGATGACGATGCCGCGGTGGTCCAGAAACTTCTGGAACTCGGCGGCGGCTGCGGCTCCGTTATGTGCGGCCAGGAAGGCTTGCCCACGAATGTATGCGGGATACAGAGTCCCGATCTGAAATTGTGGCGGTCCGCCTAGATCATAGGGCGCGGCTGCTTCCAGAAAAACCAGGGATTGCGCAGCATTGTTGGCGCTTAGCTCGATCGCGGCCTTGATGGTGGGCAGCCAGTAGACTTTCAGTACGGTATGCGATGGGTAGTTTTTTTCGAGTTCTCCAACAATCGTTTTAGCTCGTGCAGTTTCACCACTCCGCGCCAGGGCCAGAGCAGCCAGCATTTCGACATCTCGGCCCGGGGACAGCGCCAGGGCTGCGGCCACGTCCTGCTTAGCGGTTGCCGGGTTGCCAAACTCCGCCTCTCGCAGCGCGGCATTGATCTGCCAGATGGCCGCCGTTTCCTTCGAGTCGGCACGGACTGCGGCATCTACTGCGCGGCGGGAAAAGTCTCGAGCCTTGCTGAGGCGCCCGTAATAGGCTTCCGTGTCCGATTGAAATGACAGCAATATGTCTTCGCTTCCGGGTTTATCGGCCGCCCAGGTTACCTGACGCTCCATTTCTGCAGCGTCGCCTTTGAGAAACGCTAATTGATAGATTGCCAGGTGCAGGAAATCGCCGACGAGGTTGTGTTTTTGAGCTTCCTCGATTGTTTTCTGGGCATCGTCGACGCGGTTCAGGGCAAGGTAGATATCCGCCAGATCGGAATAGCCGATTGCGCCCTGAGCTAAACGCTGGCTCTCCTGCGTTGCCGCCAAGGATTTCTCGTACTGCCCAAGTTCGGCGTAAATGACGCCCAGGTTGATCGGCGGCACCGGGTCCTGCGGATAACTCTTGGCCCACAGTTCATAGACTTGGGTGGCCTGCTCCAGTTCGCCAGTAACATTGTCGTAGTACAAAGCCGAGATACGATATTTTTCCCGCTCGCTGACTCGATCCCGCAGGGCATAGGCCTTCTTGATATTCTCCGCCGCCAAACTGGCCTGCCCTAAATTGCCATAAATAAGACCGAGGCTGGCGTAGGCCACAGCGAAATTCGGATCGAGTTCGAGAGCGCGTTTATAAAACGGAATCGCCTCGGCATTCCCCTTGGAACGAAAGGTGGTGATGCCCATGCTGAAGGCCTTCAGCGCTTCGAGCGACGGCGTCGTGGCTTCGACCGGCACATCGAACTTCTGGATGGTAGCCAGAGATTCGCCCAGTTTCGCCCGCAGGTTGGACGCAGCTTTTCCCAGAGCTCGCAGCACGTCCTGCTTGCCGGCTGCCTCTTCCTGTTCCTGCGCCAGGGTGTCCCCACTGCTGCAGCCGACCGCGTCCAGGCCAACCACGTACTGCCCGCCGAGGTTCGATATCGATCCCAACACGATTGCCTTGCTGCCCGTCCGCACGCACAGTTCCCGGGCCACGTCCCGCGTGATGCGGTCATTCGACTGGCGCCCCATCAAATGCAACGTTTCCTCCACTCGACGATCGGACAGAATATTAAGGAAGGGCGATTGTCCGAGCTGGACACCCAGCGCCTGCTTCAGTGCGTCGTCGAAGACGGGATCGCCCGTAGAGTTCGTGAAGTCCGCAAGCACGACCGTATCCTTCTCGGTGAGCGGCGCGGTGTTGGCCGCAGGGGACGTCGAACGCGAGCGCCAGTAGAGACCACCAGCGATCAGCGCGGCGACCACCACCACCGCCACCACGGGAAGAACGACGCGCGACAGCTTCTTTCTCCCAGGTTCAGCAACGTCGACTACTTTCGCGGCACCCGAGGAAGACGAGGCAGCTACAGCCGGAGCCGACCCCGAACCCGGCCGTGGCGTCGCTGCCGCTGCCGAGAGCCCGGCTTCCTGCGCCGCCGTTACCGTGCCCGAATTGGCTGAAGCGCCGTGCCGCGATTCCGTTTCCCGCTTCAGGCGCTTCAGGTCGGCGCGCATTTCCGCCGCGCCCTGGTAGCGCATTTCGCGGTCCTTCTCCAGTGCCTTGTTGATGATCTCTTCCAGCTTGGGCGGAAGATCCGGGTTCAAGCGAACGGCGGGAATGGGCTCCTCGTCGAGAATGGCGTGCGAGATCACCCCGGAAGTCTCGCCTCGGAAAGGCAACGTCCCGGTCGCCATCTCATACAGCACAGCCCCAAACGAAAACAGATCGCTACGCGCATCCAGGTCTTTGGCGCGAACCTGCTCGGGAGACATGTAGGCCACGGTTCCCAGCATCGTGCCCGGACTGGTCAGGTGATCCATGGAGCGTGTCTGCGTATTTAGCGCCGCGACGTTATTCGAAGAAATGCCCGCCAGACTGACCTTGGCCAATCCAAAGTCAAGAACCTTGGCATGTCCGCGCTCGGTCACGAACAGGTTTGCCGGCTTGATGTCGCGATGAATGATTCCCTTGGAATGCGCCGCCTCGAGTGCATCGGCGATTTCGATGGCGAGCGACAGAATCAATTCGGTTTCCATGGGCCGCCCGCCAATGCGATATTTCAGCGTCGAGCCCTCCAAAAACTCCATGGCGATGAAGGACTGATCGTCGTGCTTGCCGATATCGTAGATGGTGCAGATGTTGGGGTGGTTGAGTGCGGAAGCGGATCGAGCTTCACGCCGGAAGCGTTCCAAGGCCTGCGGATCCTGGGAGACGTCGTCCGGCAGGAACTTGAGAGCAACGAAACGGCCAAGTTCGGTGTCCTCGGCCTTGTAAACCACCCCCATGCCGCCGCCGCCGAGTTTTTCAACGATGCGATAGCGCGAGATGGTCTGGCCGATCACTAGGGGCAAATCTTACGTAAGTGAAACAGGCAAGTCAATGAAAGCCGTAGGCTTAAGCGGCCGATCACAGATGGTTGGCGCTATATCCCGACATTGTTCTGGAACCATTACACTCATGGGTCAGCCGTCATGAGGAGTAGTCAGAAACCTCCCTTCTCGCAACCACCGAGGAACGGGGCACGCGGCTCGGTTATCGGGGCCTGATCATCGGAGCCGATAGAAATCCGCCGCTCTTATTCTGCTGTTGTCTCGCCAGCCCGCTGTGGTTAAATGCCTTCGGTGAAGATCGCGATCGACATCCGGCGGATGACTGAGTTCGGAGTCGGTACCTACATACGAAATATCGTTCGCACTCTCGGGCGGCTCGATTGCGAGAACACGTATTTCCTGATCGGTTCTCCGGCCAAGGTCAAAGAAATTGGTCCATTGCCGCCTACCTTCCAATCGATTCACGTGGCGGAACCCGAGCGTTCCTGGCAGAGCTTTCGGGAGTTCCGGGCGACTGTGAAGCGGCTGGAATGCGACCTGGTGCACATCCCGAACTTGTTTTCCATTCCCCGTGCGCTGCCTTGCCCCTATGTGATGACGGTGCACGACATGCTGGAGCATCTCACGCAGCCACGACAGCAGACCGGACTTAGAGGGACGCTGCACTTTCAGTTGACCAAACGGGTTTTGCAAGGAGCGGCGCGCATTTTCGCGGTTTCAAAATTTACCAAGCTTGAGATGGAGAAACTGTTCGATATTCCGCCGGGCCGCATCGAGGTGGTCTACAACGCGATCGATGAAAGGTTTCTTCGCGGACACGCGAGCTCGGCCGACCGTCAGGTGATTGCCGAGCGCTACCAGGTTACTTATCCATTCCTGCTTTATGCTGGCAGAATCAGTCCGCACAAGAACGTAGTACGCATGATCGAGGCTTTTTCGGCGCTGAAGACCGAGTTGGAGAAAGACCGCGCATTCCCTGACCTGAAGCTCATCATCATTGGAGACGACGTTTCCGGCAATCCTGACTTGCGGCGGACGGTGATCCGCAGCGGAGTGCAGAACGATGTGCGCTTTCTGGGATTTGTTCCGATCGAAGTGCTGCGTACTTTCTATGATGCAGCAAAGATTTTTGTGTTCCCGTCATTGTATGAGGGGTTCGGCCTGCCACCCCTCGAGGCGATGGCTCACGGCACGCCGGTTGTGGCCTCAAACGTGTCGTCGCTGCCCGAGGTAGTGGGCAACGCTGCGGTACTGGTTCATCCCGAGAACGTCTTCGAGATCATGCGGGCGCTGCACCGGGTTCTTCTGGATCAGCCGTTGCGGGAGAAAATGAAGGAACGCAGCTATCGCCAGGCGGGAAAGTTCTCCTGGGAAAAGTCTGTGCGCCGAATCATGGACGCCTATCGGGAGGTCGTAACTCCGGAAGGCAGCGCCGAATCCCGCAGCCACGCTGCTTCCTCAAGCTCCAAGTCGACCGCCGGCGTAGCTTGATTTCGACTGGCTCCCGCCAGTCTTCTCGGCACCTCGGCGCACCACACTCAACTGAAACTGATCTACTTCAGCAGGGGCTGGCCGGGGGAGGCGATGGCGAGTTTGTGCAGCTTAGCGGTGACCCGGCTGCGGTCGCCGTCGGTTTGGGCCGAAGCGAGGCGCTTGCGGAGGAGGGTGATCTTGTGCTGACGGGCGCGACGCCGGCGAATCTCTGGTCGGCGGCTGGGTGCTGACATGAAGTGTGCTCCTAAGTGAATTTGAAGTTGAACTTGCGGCGGGCATATCGGCAAACGGAGTTCTCCGGTCGCGCGGTAACCACCTAAGTCATTCAATCTGAACCCGCGAGAACTGTCAATGACGCCGGCCGTTGCCCGGATTGCAGATTTCACAGCGCCCATAGTTGGAATTCAAGTTCACTCGCTGACCGGTAAGAGCGTCGAACGCAGAGCAGGACGACTGAAGTTCGCCGGAAAAGAGCCGATAACCATATCCAGATCGAAGCGGCATTTCGGCGAGCGCCAAAATGGGTGAAATGCTTAGAACGGGAGGAGTCCGCCCCTGTGAGTCAACTTTACGATCTAAAAATGTTGATCGAAGAAAAGATTAAAAGCGACGGCCTGGATGCGATGGACGTGAAAGGGAAGATTGGATTGCGCTCAGGCCGCATGCTGGCCTTCATCAACGCAACCACTCCGGATGACCCGGCGGCCGTTGCCAAACTCCGGCAGGCCGTCAAAGACGTGCTGAATGTTAGTGCGTGAGGAGTGATGATTATGAGATGGAACTTGATTCGAACCAAAGTTCTGGCCGCATTGACCGCATGTCTTCTGGTGGGCGTTGGCGGCATCCTGCTGCTGATGCACTACAGCTTCGCGCGCAACTCGCAGGCTCTGGCCGCAGAGTCGGTCACGAGCGCTCAAAAGCTCTTCGCAATTTTGGAGGCCAGAGAGACCAGCAAGATGGCTTCTGTTAGTGAGACGCTGATGATGAACCCGCAGGTTCGCGACGCCTTCGCCGCCAAGGATCGCGCTCGCCTGCTCGAACTGACAGCACCGCTGTATCCCAAGTTGAAGAGCGAAGGCATCACCAACTGGATGTTCCACACTCCCGAGCCAGATATGGCGGTTTTTCTTCGTCTCCACAATCCCGCTAAGTTCGGAGACCACCTCAACCGCTTCATGGATAAGGAGGTTGTTCGCACCCATGCCATGGTGGTGGGGAACGAATTGGCCAAAGCCGGGTTTGCGGTGAGAATTCTGCGGCCGTTTTACGATTCGAACGGCCAAGTGACTGGCTACGTCGAGTTTGGTGAAGAAATCGGCCAGTTCATCCACGCCATGAAAAACCAGACCGGAGATGACTACGGACTTCTGCTCAGCAAGAAGTTCGTAGACCGGCAGTTTTGGGCCGACTCAAGTGCAGTTTGGAAGCGCCGCGATAACTGGAATGACAATCCCAACTTCGTAGTGGCGGACAAAACCACGGCGGCTGACGAGATCATACAATTCCAAGGAGATCTGGCCGCGGTACCCGCCCAAGGCCGGGTGTTGGAATATTTCCGGGATGGACGTTCCGTCTTGGTGCGTGGCATCTTTCCTATCCATGACGCTGCAGGCAACACAGTAGGCGCAATGTTCGTCGTGCGGGATATTTCGGCGTTCTACCTGGCCATGCGGCATACGCAGAATGTTCTGGTGCTGATAACGGTCGCGGCTTTGAGCCTGGGCACTTTTCTGGTGCTGACGCTGCTCAATCGCCTCGTATTCCGCCGCCTGGAGCACATCATAGTGGTTGCTACCCGCGTAGTTGGCGGCGATTATGAGACAGAAATCCGGGCAGACTCCGACGATGAAGTTGGCCAGTTCGAACAACTATTCGAGCAGTTCAGGCGCGTCTTCGTGGATCTGCTGGCGCACGTGCCCGAGTTTCAGGAGAAGTAGCACCTCGACTCGTGATCGGAAGAGTGCTGCCGGGTTCTCCTAATAACCGAAAAGATGAAATTTGCGGCAGCCAGACCTGTAAGCCGAATTCTGTCCGCCGGATTGCTCCGGCGGGACGATCATTCCTCTGGGCCACGCATCGCTGCGGGGCTCTAGCGACCTACCCGAAGGTTGGACGCGCCGAGCCGGCACGTGCCCAGACCCTGATTCGTAAAAACCAAGTCCTGGGCTCCCTTCCTATTTGGTCTTGCTCCGTGTGTGGTTTGCCCTGCCCGCTGCATTGCTGCCGCGGCGGTGCGCTCTTACCGCACCTTTTCACCCTTACCCCCATCCGAAGATGTGGGCGGTATGTTTTCTGTGGCACTTTCCGTCGGACGGGCTTGAACCCGGCCTCCCGGACGTTATCCGGCACACTGCTCTGCGGAGTTCGGACTTTCCTCTCCCCGCGTCCGAAGACGCAGAAAGCGACCGTCCGGTCCAGCTGCCAACAGAATCATTATACGGGCTTCGGGCGTCGGCTGTCGGGCTTCGACCGGTCCGCCCGAAAGACTTTCTTGCTGTTAGACTTGTCGGCAAGCATGCTGTGCTGAGGCTTCGTTTCGTGCCGAAGCCCGCAGCCCGAAAGCTGAAGCCCGATCCATGAACGTTGCGGAAGCAATCCGAATTGCTTTGCAGTCCCTGTGGGCGAATAAGCTGCGCTCCGTGCTGACGCTGCTCGGCGTCGTGATCGGAGTGGCGGCCGTCATCGCCGTGGTCACCTTCGTCTCCGGCATCAACGATTACGTGGCCCAGAAGATATTTAATCTGGGCGCGGATGTTTTCCTTATCTTCAAAGTTTCTCCAGCGGTCACGAACGTTGATCACTATTTGGAAGGTGAGAAGCGCAAAGACCTGACTATAGAGGACTACCAGGCGGTGGCCGATGCTTGTCGGCATTGTGTACTGGTCGCCGCTTCGACACGCAACGAAAGCGGCCATGTGAAGTACAACGGGCAAGAGATCAGCGATACCCTGATTCGCGGAATCACTCCCGGGATGCCTACGATTCTGGATACCGATCTGAGCGCTGGCCGCATGCTCAACCAGACTGACCTGGATAATCGGTCTGCGGTTGCGGTGGTGGGAAACGATATCGTCGAACATCTGATGGTGGGTACCGATCCGCTAGGGAAGGAAATCCGCATCGATGGTTGGACCTACCAGGTAATTGGCGTGGCGACGAAGAAGGGCAAGACTCTGGGCCAGAGCGCTGACAATTACGTGATGATTCCCATGACGGCCTGCCTGAAACAATATGGCTCGCACAATAACAGCCTGCGGATTGCAGCCAAGGCCACGAGCGCGGGAGTTCCCCTCAACGAAGCGGTCGATGAAGCGCGCGTTGCTCTGCGCGCCCGGCGACACGACCTGCTCGGCGGGGACGACAGCTTCGACATTGAGACCAATTCGAGCCTGCTTGGCATCTGGACCGACTTCAGCCAGACATTCTTCATTGCCACCATCGGCATTGCTGCAATCTCTCTGGTGGTCGGCGGCATTGTGATCATGAACATAATGCTGGTATCGGTGACCGAGCGCACCCGCGAGATCGGCATTCGCAAGGCGCTGGGGGCACGGCGTGAGGATGTGTTGCTGCAGTTTCTGATCGAGTCGGTTACTCTGGCGCTCGCGGGCGGCATTCTGGGTGTGTTGTTGGGCGCGTCGATCGCCCTATCGGTTACTTTGCTGGTTGGGATGCCCTCGGCAATCAAGCTCTGGGCCGTGGCGGCTGGACTGATTGTGTCGGCAAGTGTCGGAGTGTTCTTCGGAGTCTATCCTGCACGGAAAGCGTCGAAACTCGATCCGATTGTGGCGTTACGCTTCGAAACGTAGGGGAACAATTTGTAATTTTGTAATCGGTAATTTGTAAATTAAAAACCGAGTCGCTAGCCCTGAGGATTTGGGGTTAAATGGCGGTGGTGCAGTTTGGCTTTCGCGTTGGGCCGGCTAAGCGGGAGATCCTTCGCTACGCCTGAGAAACGGCTCCGCTCAGGACGACAGTCGTCGGGTAACAGTCAAGTTACAAATTACAAAATTACCAAATTACTTAATCCTTCATGATTCATAAAGACGAATTCGGCGAGATCGTTCAGATGGCAACCGACACCATCCGCGGCAACAAGCTGCGCTCGTCGCTGACCGTGCTGGGGATCGTGATTGGCGTCGCCATGGTGATCAGCGTCTCCTCCATCGGGCGCGGTTTGGACGACAACGTCCGCGATGTGGTTTCCAGCATCGGGTCGAACATTGTGTTCGTGTTTCACATGGAGCCGTTTACCTTCGGGAAGATTCCGGAAGAAGTGCGGCTTCGGAAAGAACTGACCTTTGAGGATGCCGAGGCGATTAAAGAACTGCCCCACGTTAAAGCGGTATCGGCGGGGATTCGTCTATTCCGCCCAGAGCTGGGCGTGGGCAGTTACGCGGTCAAATACCAGGACCGCAAGGCCAAGAACACCATTCTTGAAGGAGACACGGCGTCGGTGAAGGATGTGTTCGACCTGCCCATGGCCAGCGGCAGATGGTTCACTGACGTGGACGATCAACATCGCTCGACCGTCGTCGTTCTCTGTTACGACACGACAGAGGAATTGTTTGGAAACCAGGATCCGCTGGGTAAAGAGGTCAATATCGAGGGACGTCTATTTCAGGTCGTAGGCACCGTGCAGAAGATCAAGTCGGTGTTTGGCGGAGGCAAAGACCCGAACGACAATCGGGTCTTTTTCCCGCTGCAGACCTTTAAGACATTGCATCCCGAGTTGAAACAGCACTGGATCAGCGTGAAGGCCACCTCCCACGATGACATGCCGAAGGCCATCGATGAAATCCGGGAACTGCTGCGGCGGCGGCGAAGAGTTCCGAACGACAAGCCGGATAATTTTGCCGTTTTCACCTCGGACTCGATCTCGGACGTGTGGAATCAACTTACAGGCATGCTGTTCATCGGCATGTTTGCGATTTCGAGCGTAGGGTTGATTGTCGGCGGCGTGGGCGTGATGAACATTATGCTGGTGAGCGTTACAGAAAGGACGCGCGAGATTGGCGTCCGCAAAGCGATTGGCGCACGCAAGCGCGACATTCTTTTGCAATTTACTTTAGAGGCGATCATTCTTACCGCAGTTGGCGGGGTGATTGGGATTCTGCTCGGCGCCATCATCGTGTGGGTGATTCCTGCGTTCTGGCCCGCGCTGCCTGCCCACATGTCGATGTTCTGGACGATCTTCGGCTTTTCCTCCGCGGCGGGAACCGGCTTGGTGTTTGGCATCTATCCCGCGTGGAAGGCCGCGAACCTGGATCCGATTGAGGCGTTACGTTACGAATAGTCTGGCCCGCGTTTCCGCATGATGGATTCCATCGTCAGAGTAGTTCAGATTGCCGCGGTCGTCGGTATTGTCTCCAGTTGTGTTTACTATGGTCTGTGCCTTTGGAGTGCCGCAAGATTCTCGCGCGAAGGGACGCTCGAACAGGGCATCGGCGTGGAAACATCTTCGCCAGCGATCTCGATTCTCAAGCCCCTCAGAGGCACCGATCCTGAAATGTATGAGAGCTTTCGCAGCCACTGCCTGCAGGACTATCCGGAATACGAAATCATTTTTGGGGTGAGCGACTCCAATGATCCCGCGATCGAGAGCGTGAAGAAATTGCAGCGGGAGTTTCCGGATCGCAGAATTCAGTTGCTGGTTTGTCCGAAGATCCTGGGCGCGAACATGAAGGTGAGCAACCTGGCGCAGATGCTGGCCGAAGCTCGTTATGACTACCTGATCGTCAACGACAGCGACATTCGCGTAGAGCCTGACTACCTGCGCCGGGTGATCGCGCCGTTGGCCGACCGGCGGGTCGGAATGGTTACATGTCTTTACCGCGGAGTGGCCGGTGCGACGCTGGGATCGCGTCTGGAAGGGTTGGGCATCAGCACAGACTTTTGCCCGAGCGTGCTCGCAGCGCGGCAGCTTGAAGGCGGCGTTCGCTTTGGACTCGGCTCCACGCTGGCTTTCCGTCGGGAAGAACTGGAGAAGATCGGCGGGTTCGAATCATTCGTCGACTATCTCGCCGACGACTACGAACTGGGAAGGCGCATCGCCGGCCTGGGGCTGACCGTGAAACTGTCGCATGTTGTGGTTGAGACTTTTCTCCCGCTTTATCGCCTGCGGGAATTCTTCGCGCATCAACTGCGCTGGGCTCGTGGAGTCCGGGATGCGCGTGCGGGAGGGTACATGGGTCTGATTTTTACGTTTGGGATCATGTGGTCGCTGCTCGCTCTGGCCGCGAGTCGAGCTGCGCTCTGGGCCTGGGTTGCGCTTACGATCACACTGTTTCTTCGTCTCGCGGTGGCCTTGTTTGTGGGCCGCGGCGTTCAACGGGACCATCAAATTCTCAAGAACGCGTGGCTGATTCCGCTGAGGGATTTGATTGCAGCCGCAGTCTGGGTCGTGAGTCTTGGCGGCCACACCGTCACTTGGCGAGGGGAACGTTTCCGCCTGAAGGCAGGCAAGCTGACTCGGATCGTGCCGTAGCGACGAACGGATGCGCAATCATTCCGGCCGCCAGCGGAACCGGATGGCGGTTATGATCGAGAACCGTCCGCACTTTGCTGGCCAGTTGTTTCAAGGTGAACGGCTTCTGCAGGAAATTGTTTTCGACATCGACCACTTTATGGTCCAACACGGTTTGCCCGGCGTAACCGGAGACGAACAACATCCTGGTCTGCGGACGGAGCGCTTCCATCTCTCTCGCTAGTTCGCCCCCGCTCATGTGAGGCATTACGACGTCGGTAACTGTCAAGTGGATGGTCGAGCCGTGATTCTTGCTGACCGATAAGGCGTCGACTCCGTCTCGGGCTTCCAGAACGGTGTAGCCGCGAAGCCTCAGGAATTCGACCGTTGCCCGGCGCAGGGGTTCTTCATCTTCGACCAACAAGACGGTCTCTGTGCCGCGCTGTGCCGGCCCCGCGAACTTATCTGGGCTTTCAACGGCGACGGGCTGATCCTGCACGCAAGGCAAGTAGATCTTGATGCTGGTGCCCATCCCGGGTTCGCTGTAGGCCCAGACAAATCCATGATTCTGTTTGACAATCCCGTACACCGTAGCCAGACCGAGTCCTGTGCCCTTGCCGGAAGGTTTCGTAGTGTAGAAGGGTTCAAAAACGTGCGACAAATGATCGGCAGGAATACCTGATCCTGTGTCGGTCATGCTTAGCACAGCATAGCGCCCCGGAGGAATCACGGCCCGCTTGCGGTCGGCGTATTCTTCGTCGAGTTGGACATTCTGGGTTTCGATCGTGCATTGCCCTCCCTGAGGCATGGCATCGCGGGCGTTGGCCGCAAGGTTCATGAGAATCTGCTCGATCTGAACCGGATCCAGACGGATTCTGCCCAGTTCTTCGCCCGCGGCGAAGACAAGCTCTATGTCTTCTCCGATAAGGCGGCGCAGAGTCTTGGTGATTCCAGTGACCACCGGGTTTAGTTCTGCGACACGCAAGGCCTGGGGTTGTTTGCGGCTGAAAGCGAGCAACTGCCGCGTCAGATCGGCAGCGCGGCGCGCGGCGGAAAGGATCTCCTGAATTCGCCCATGGGCAGAGCTTTCCGGGATCACGGAATCAAGCGCCAATTCAGAGTAACTGGTGATAATCGTGAGCAGGTTGTTGAAGTCGTGGGCAATGCCGCCAGCCAGGCGCCCGACAGCATCCATTTTTTGTGACTGGAGCAACTGGGCTTCCAGGCGCAGGCGTTCGGTATAATCGCGCCCGTTGGAGACAAAGTTCGTGATGTTGCCTTCGGGGTCCCGTATGGCGCTGATACTTTCATCAACGTAGCATACTTCGCCGTTTTTCTTTCGGTTAACCACAATGCTGCGGCCGACGTTACCGGAACGAATGGTTTCCCACACCTCCCGGTAAAGTACGGGTGCTTGCTCGCCGGATTTCAGAATGGACGAAGTCCTTCCTGCAACTTCTTCGGAAGAATATCCAGTCAGCAGTTCGAAGGCCGGATTTACGTATTCAATGATGCCTTCGCTATTCGTGATAAAGATGGCATCCGCCGATTGCTCAACCGCGCAGGAAAGCTTGCGCAACGATTGTTCCGCCATTTGCCGCTGCTGCTGCGTCGAGTGCAAACTGAGCGCACACCGGATTGTGCGCACCAGGTTGGCGCCGGTAAGTTGCGATCTTTCCATGCAGTCATAAGCACCCACCCGGATAATTTCGGCGACCGCTCTCTCGTCCGCATGCTCGGTCAGCAGGATGAAAGGCATGGCGCCCCGGGTGTGCAAGAACTCCGAGAGAAGCTTGGTGGCTGCGGCATCTCCGGTCTCATGTTCGAACAACACTAGTCCATAGTCGACGCGCTGCAACATCCCCTTGGCATCTTCAAGTGAGCCCGCATGGTCAAGTTCCGCCGGTAGAGCGCCCCGGTTCCGGTCGAGGATTTCGCGGATGAGAAAGAAATCCTCCTCCTGGGTTCCCACCAACAGGACGCGCAAAAGAGAGAGCCCGGGTTGTGTCGCGGTTGCCAGAGGATTCCTTCGTCTACTCCTTTCACATCGGAATCTTTCGGTCGCGGCGTCGTCTTCGGAGTAGCCGGACAGCTGTTGAGATCAGGGAGGAGTCCCAGATTGGGGATGGACCCAGTTCGGGATTGAGGGCATATTTTCTGGGTCGCTGGCTGGCCATCATTCTGCAGTAATGCCTCGATGATTTCAGGCCAACTTGTAGACTCGTGCCGGAAAACGTGCAGTCTGTCACTTTCCTCGACGTGTTTTCCATCGTGAACCGGTAACCTCTCACTAAATCGTTTTTTCGATGGTTAACCAACTCGAAGTTCAATCGTCTAATACCGAAAGTCTGGATGTGAGGGATTCGCCTCATCCCTCGCAAGAATCTGGGAACCACTGCCCAGTTTTATGCGTATCGGTAAAGAGACAGAGTGTGCCTGAACAGGGGAGCGGAATTGGAGGATTTATGCACTTCCAGGATGGCGCCAGCGCGATGAGAACCATCACCGACACCGGGAACGGCCACGTGCAAGAAGTGGTGAGGCAGGCGCACGATGAACTGCGCCAACTGCTGCACCAACGCGCCGAGGTGATGCGCCGGATCGGAACCATCAAACAGACGATCGCCGGCCTTGCCAACCTTTTCGGAGACAGCGTATTGAGCGATGAGTTGCTGGAACTGGTCGACCGCAAGAGCAGCGGGCGACAGCCCGGTTTCACCAAGGCCTGCCGCATGATCCTGATGGACTCAAAACGAGCTCTGAGCGCTCGCGACGTTTGTGATCGGATTCAGGAAAAAGCCTCGCCCCTGCTGGCGCGTCACAAAGATCCGATGGCCTCGGTCACCACGGTGCTCAATCGCTTAGTGGCGTACGGAGAGGCCCAGGCCGTCTCTCTCGACAACGGCCGCCGCGCCTGGCAGTGGGTCGCCGACTCAGAGCCTGAATCGGATCGGTTGCCGACCTCAGCCTTGTCGTGAGCGAAGCTACCCCGGCGGCAACAACATTCCCTTCTCGAGATGCCGGGTCACGTGCGCGTACGATGCTGCGTGCGGATCGTGCGTGACCATCACGATCGTTTTGTGGAAGTCCTCGTTCAGCCGTTTCAGAATCTCCAAGACTTCCGTTGCTGAGTGACTGTCCAGATCACCCGTGGGTTCGTCCGCCAGCAGCAGCGTAGGGTCACTCACAATCGCGCGGGCAATCGCAACCCGCTGCTCCTGTCCGCCGGAGAGCTGCTTGGGCAGATGGTTCACTCGTTCTTCCAGGCCGACGAGTTTAAGCGCGGTCATCACGTGGTCGCGCCTCTGCTGCGGGTTGAGATGGGTTAGCAGGAGCGGCAACTCCACGTTTTCAAACGCAGTCAGAACCGGGATCAGGTTAAATGTCTGGAACACATAGCCGATGTGCTCATTGCGCCAGTGCGCAGCCTGCGAATCGTTAAAGCGAAAAACATTCTGATTCTGCACCAGCAACTCGCCTGAGGTTGGCCGGTCGATGGCTGCAATCATATTCAGCAGCGTGGTCTTGCCGGAGCCCGATGGTCCCATCAGCGCCAGGAACTCGCCGGCCGCGATGTCGATCGAGACATCGTCCAAAGCCTTTACTTCAAAGGCCTCACGCTTGAAAATCTTGCTGACGTTACGGGCCTGAACTACTTTGGTTCCGGTAGCCACTTGATTTTCAGCAATAGTGCTCATGATTATGACTGCCCCTTGATTTTGATTGTGTCTCCGTCCTTCAAGTCTGGCGGGCCCTTGCTGATCACGCTTTCACCCCCGACCAGCCCATCCACCAGAAAGCCGTCGCTGCGCTGGCTTAATACACGAATCTCGCGCATACGCGCCTTGCCATCGAAAGCCAGGAACACAACCTTCTTGCCGTCATGATCCCGCAGAGCGCTGGCTGGCACAAAGGCCCCCGCCGGCTGGGTGCTGGCGGATTTCGGTTCGTCTGCCAGGAATTTCACGGTGGCGTTCATTTCCGGCCGCAGATATGAATCCGGATTCAGCACCTGCACTTTCACCTGCACCGTGGCTTTCTGCCGATTCGCCTCAGGAGAAATCTGTGCAATTTCCCCGTTATATTTCCTGTCGGGATAGGCGTCGGTAGTGATGATGCCTTTCTGTTTCGGCCCCAGCCGGGCAAAATCTGCCTGCGCAATGTCGAGCTCGACCTGAAGATCGTTCAAGTCAGCCAGCGATACTACCGATCCCTGCGGACCACCCGCTGCAGCGCTGGCAAACTGTGCCGTAATCAGTTCTCCCTTTTCAGCCGTGCGATCGAGAATTGTGCCGCTAACCGGCGCACGGATCACCGTGGCGTCAAGCTGCGACTTGGCATAATCGAGCTGGCCCTGAGCCTGCGCGAGCGCTCCACGGGCGCGGGCAATTTCTTCAGGCCGCGGCCCAATCTTCATCAGTTGAAAAGCTTTATCGAGAGAATTAACTCGCTGCTGATCCGACTCGAACTTGGCGGTGGCATCGTCCATCACCTGGCGCGAAACCACCCCGGCGCTCGACAGTTCCTTGGTGCGGTCCAGAGTCAGTTTGTCGTCGACCAGCGTAGCGCGACCTTCATCAAGATTGTGCTGCGCTTCCTGAATTTCTTCCGGCCGGGATCCATGCTCGAGTTCTTCAAGATAAGCGCGAGCGTTATCTAACGCGCCCTCAGCCTGCTCATAGGATGCGCGGAACTCCTGATCCTCCAACCGCACCAGAACCTGACCTTCCTTAACCTTGTCGCCTTTTTCCACGCCAATCCAGGCCAGGCGTCCCGTGACCTTGGAATTCACATTGATGGTGTGATGAGCCACGATGTAGCCGGTAGCCGAAAGCACGGTGCCGCCCACGTCGCTGTTCTCCGCGGAAGCGCGCGTCACCTCGACCTCTGGGACGTCGCGAGAAAGCATGCGGTACCCCAGCGCGGATAAGCTCAGCACAACTACGATCACGATTCCGATGAGAATGTAGCGGCGCGCCCAAGCGGGCGGCTCTCCGCTGCCCGCGCCGTGGCCCGTGCGGTCGATTCGCAAGCTCTGCAAGTCTTCGTGTTTGGCATCAATCGGCATAAAAATGAATACGAAAAGCGCGCGGCCTTAGTTTCCGCAACTGCCAATCAAAAAAACAAATCAGCCCCGCAAGGCCGTGAGAATATTCTGCCTAGCCGCGTGCCAGGCCGGAGCAAATCCTCCGAACAGTCCCATTATCAGCGCGAACGCAACAGCGGTGGCGGCAACCAGCGGCGTAATCTGCAGGCTGAACACCACTTCGCTAAATGTCACTGCATTGGACGTTCCTGTCTGCATCCCGTTAAAAGGCAGCATCAGCAGAATTCCTACCACCGCTCCCAGCAAAGCCAGCATCAGAGATTCCAGAACAAACGACGTCAGAATTGCCGGCCGCGAAAATCCCAGCACCCGCAACGTCGCAATCTCACGCCCACGGTAAGCCACAGCAGCGTACATGGTGTTCATGGCGGCGAAACTCGATCCAATCGCCATGATGATCGCCACCACGATGCCAATGTATTTGATGGGAGCGCCCGATCGGGTCTGCTTCTCGTAATATTGCGTCTCCAGAACTCCCTCGAGCTTGAGCCGCTGGTCGTCGGCGACCCGCTTCGTAAGCGCGTCCGCGGCAATGGGATCCGTCGCCCGCAAGTAGGCCGATGAGTAGCCGCCCTGCCGGTCGAAATCCGAAGCCATCTGATTCACATCGCACCAGATTTCCGATTCGTAGGCCGAACCACCGGCATCGAACACTCCAACTACTTTCCACGATCCTTTGCCAAACTGCATAGTGTCGCCGATGTTGGCGTGCGAAAATCGTGAGCGGATGGATTTGCTGACCACAACTTCACGCTGCCCGGTCTGAAACCAGCGTCCTTCGATCAGTTTCGCACTGGGCCGCAGTTCGAGACCATCGGGCATCATGCCCCGCACCGTGACGTTTACTTCGCCGGTGCCGTCCTTGCGCGGAAGCACTATCACAACCACCCACTCGCCTGAGACCATGGGCTCGCCATGGCTATCCTTGGCGATCCCAGGAAGAACTTTGAGCGTGGGAAAGAGCGCAGCGTCAAAGCCGCCCGACAGCTCCGCCTCCGATCCCTTGCGAAGCACCAGCACGTTCAGAGGGTTGCCGCTGGAAACAAAGGCCCGCTGCAGACCCGCCAGTAGCGCCATCAGAAAGATCGCGGTGGTAACGGTCAACGCGATGCCTAGCGCGGTCATGATGGTGAGCCCCTTGCGGAGCTTCAAATTGCGGATGTTGTAGCGGATCGGTATCGCCATAAATTCACTCTCAGAACCCGGTGCAACTAGCCGATGTGGCGCAACCCTTCCACAATGTTTACGCGGGAGGCACCGAAGGCTGGAATATAACCGCTGACAAACCCTACTGTTGCCGCCACGAGCAACGACAACCCTACGGCGGGCAGCGTGACCCTCATGTCCGCCGGAACGCCGATCGCCACCTGAGAGTGGGTTATCACGCGGATTAATCCGGCTGCTGCCACTATGCCCACTACTCCACCAGCGATCGCCAGAGCTACGGCCTCTAACACGAACAGCGAGAGCACGCGCCCCTGCGTAAAGCCTAATGTCCGCAACACGGCCACTTCGCGCGTGCGGCTGCGTACTGACATCGCCATCGTATTGGCCGAGACCAGCAGGATGGCAAACACCACGGCGCCGCAGATGCCAAGAATGAAAGCCTTCACGTTGCCCAGCATCGCCACAAACGAAAGCATGAAGGCCTTTTCGCTCTCCGTTTTCGTGGGCTGAGGGGCGTTTTTGAACAAGCTGTCAATCTCGCCCGAGACCCGCGCCACGTCATCCGGTGAGGACACCTGAACGACATACCAGCCGGCCTGTCCCTTAAACCACGCTAAAGACTCTTCCAGATACTTGGCGTTGAAATACAACGTATTCTGCGGCGGATCCCGGTGGTAGATAGCCCGAATCGTGAGTTCAGGATTCACCGAGAAGATCGTTCCTTCCAATGTGATCTTGTCGCCAACTTTCCAACCAAATCTGTTAACCAGCGTTTCATCCACCAAAGCTCCGGCACGGTCGCGCTGCCACGCTATCGCCTGATCCGGCGGGACGATCTTGTCGGCCGCGACTTTCAGGTACTCGTCGGGATCGGTAGCCATCTGCGCAAAAGAGTTTTCCGGCCGGTCATCTTTATAGCGGCCGCCAAACCATGTCATCGGTGCTACCGCCACCACCCCGGGGATGCCCCGAATCTTGTCGCGATAATAGCCCGGCAGAAAGAATGACAGCGAGACGCGATCACGCGTAATCACTCGCCTTCCCGAAAGTGCCGCCCCCTGGTCGATATACAACGTGCGCCAGATCGACATCATCAGCGTAAGCAGCAGCAGCGAAAAACTGATGCTCAGCATGGTCAGCACGCTGCGCCGCTTGTTGCGAAATGTATTGCGCATTACAAAACCGCTCAGCGTCATAAATTCAATCTGATCATTCAACCAATGTGGCGGAGCCCTTCCACGATTTCCACGCGCGATGCATGGTAGGAGGGCACCAGCGAACTAAAAAAACCTACCAGGGCCGCCGCAACCAGAGCCACACCAATCGTTCCAGGCGTAACCTTCATCTGAGCCAGGAAAAAGCCCATCGGCGACTGCTTCATCATGGTCAAAAGCAGCCAGGCGAAGCCGCAACCAAAAAGCCCACCGGCAATCGAAAGCGACATGGCTTCACCCACAAAAAGGCCCAGGATGGTCTGCCGCTCAAAGCCCAGCGTCTTCAGAACTGCCACCTCGCGGGTCCGCTCGCGAATCGACATTGCCATAGTGTTGGCAGAGACTAAAAGCGTGGTGAAGACGACCGCCAGGCAGATGCTGAGAATAAAAGCCTTTACGTTGCCCAGCATGTTGACGAAGCTCAGGCCAAACGCTTTCTCGCTTTCAGTTTTGGTGGGCTGCGGCGAATTGCGAAACATATCGTCGACAGCACTCGCAATTGTGGCCACGTCGTCGGGCGATGCGGACATGATGCTGAAGGTTCCGGCCTGGCCTTTGAACCAGCTTACCGCCTCTTCCACGTACTTCGCGTTGAAATAGACGGTTTTGTTCGTCGTCGGCCAATGGAATATGCCGCGAATTGTCAGTTCCAGGTTCACAGGGTAGATCGTGCCCTGCAAGACGATGCGATCCCCAAGTTTCCAGCCATATTTCTGGGCCAGTTCGTCACTCACGATCACACCGGCGCGGTCGCGTTGCCACGCGGCAAGCTGGTCTGTCGGCAACTGCATCTCCGGGTAGACTTTCGGGAATTCGTCAGGATCAGTGCCGAACTGTGCGAAGAAGTTCTCCGGCTTGTCGTCTTTATATAAACCGCCGAACCACGAATTGGGTACGACCGCCGTTACTCCAGGGATGGCACGAATTTTTTCGCGGTAGAAGCTGGGCAAGTTGAATGTCAGCGATACCCGGTGCCGCGTCACCAGCCGTCGGGTCGATTCCGTGCTGCCTTTGTCGATGTAGAAACCCTGCCACAGCGTCATCATGAAGGTCAGCAGCAGCAGGGAAACTCCGATACTCGCAATCGTCAGAATGCTGCGCCGCTTGTTGCGGAGGGCGTTCTTGGTGACGAATCGGGTCAAAGTCATATTGCGAAACCCAGTCGAACCCCAGGGAAAACGCGGAATGCCGGACAGCGGAAGAGCCTAGTCCATGCAGGCCTCCAGCATAAACGAATGAGTCCCCAACCGACAACCGGCCCCCGGCCAGTCGCACGACAGTTGTCATCCCACGCCCAACAGACTTTAAACGTGACTCGGGGCGAAAAGTCACGTCGGCGATGGCTTATTTTTCGCATCAGACCATGTGGATCTGTAAAACATCGCTGAACCGTGCTTCCCCCAACCCCACATATTCACGGTACTTCGGTAACTCGAACCTTAATCTCGCGAGCGATATCCTAGTCTTAACTTGCCCCGGGTCGACCCACGCACTTCGCAAGTGAGAAATGCGCGGCTTGATTCCCGGGATGAGGCACGGAACCATGTCCACTAAAATCGGCCACTTCGAAATCCTGAGCGAACTGTCTAAGTCCGCGACCTGTGTGGTTTACAAGGCAAACGACGCGGAGACCAGTCAAACCGTCGCTTTAAAAGCGATTCAGCTGTCTGCCTTCGGCGAAAGCGCCGCTGAGCTGCAGCAGTGCCTGCTCGAAGAGGCGGAGATCGCCAAGGTTCTGAGCCACTCCAACCTCACGCCGGTTCGCAGCGCGGCAGAAATCGACGGCCAGCTCTGCGGAGCAATGGAATACATTCAAGGCAACAGCATCGCCACCATGCTGGCGCGCAAAGAAGGGTTTTCCATCTGGGACCTGCTCGATATCGGCAGGCAGGTGTGCAGCGGCCTCGATGACGCGCGCTCCCACAACATATTTCATTTCAGTTTGGAACCGTCGAAAATCATGTGCGGCTGGGACAGCACGGTCCGGATTTTGGGATACGGCTTTTCCGGTGTGGGCAAGTTTGCCGCGCAAATGCCAGGCGTTCCTTCGATTCTGCACTACATGTCTCCGGAGCAGGTTCGCGGTGAGAGTATTGATACCCGGTCGAACCTCTTCAGTTTGGGCGCCATGTTTTACGAGATGGTGACCGACCGCAAGGCCTTCGATCGTGAGGATGCCGATTCGCTCCGCCAGAGCATCCTCGAGAGCACGCCCGTGCCTCCCATGCACGTGAATCCCAAACTCCATCCCGTATTGAGCGATCTGATCATGAAAGCTCTGGCTAAAGATCCCGCGGAGCGTTACCAGAGTGGACGGGAACTGCTCGACGAACTGGAGAAATGCAAGGAATCCAAGCCGCAGGCGAAAGCGGCAGCAGCGCCCGCCAAGGGCCTAGCCGTTCCGACCGCAGTCAAAGCTGCGGCCCAGACTAAATTTGCCGGCGCGTCTGCCGCGAGCCGGCCGGCCGCACCGAAGCCTCCTGCCGTACCGCCGGTCCAAAGCAAGCCCGCCGCGAGAAAACTCGTAGCGCCCCCTTCCGCTCCGGGCAAGGCCGCGGCTGCCGCAGCGGGATGGGCTGGTGGCCAGGCAGCCTCATCCACACCCGTAAAGCCGAGCTTCGAAGAACCGACTGAACCGTCTGCATACATGTCGGCTTCCGTTCTCGATGAGCCCGCGGTGGACGCGCCCGAAATCGAAACGCCAAGAATCACCGTTGATCCCATGATGGCCGAAGGTGGGCCGTCTCAGGGCGGCGGCATCAGCTTTTCCGAGATGACCGAACTGCCTCCGCTCAAAGAGGTCTATATCCCGCCGCCTCCGCCTCCGCCGGCGGCACCAGTCGAACAGAAGCAGTCTCATGCTCCGACAGTTTTCTCGGGCTTTTCGGGCGAAGATGAACCAGAGAAGCCGAAAGTTCAACCCCGCGTGGTCGCGCAGAAGGCGATAAAAGAAATCAAGAGCGTCCCGCCGCAGCTGATGATTTATTCCATTGCCGGCGCTGCCGTCTTGATTCTGATCATCGCCATCGTCCTGGTGCTGCATGTCAACACTTTGAATAGTGACGGCGATACACCTCGCCCTGTTGCCGCCGAACCGACTCCGCAACCAGCGGCCAGTGAGCCCGCTCCTCAGGCCCAGCCCACCCCCGCACCGGCGCAATCTGCCGAACCGGCCCAAACCCAACCCGAAGCTGAAGCCGCCGCGCAGCCCGCTGAAGCCGAAACCGAGTCAAGGCACACTACCGCGGCTAGCAGAGGCAGGAACGCCAGGAGAAAACCAGCGCCCGCTCCAGCAATCGTCCCCGGACAGATGGCAATCGATTCCACTCCGCAGGGTGCGCAAGTGCAAGTCGATGGCAGAACTGATCCCTCTTGGGTTACGCCATTCGCTCTGACGGGTTTGAGCGCGGGCACGCATACGGTTACGGTCACTAAAGCGGGTTATTCCTCCGATACGCGCACGGTCAATGTGGCCTCCGGCAGCAAAGCGTTCGTCACCAGCCATCTCTCGCTGCTCATGGCAGCGCTCGCCGTATCTAGCACCCCCCCGGGAGCCAATGTTTACATTGACGGCAAGAACACCGGCAAGCTCACTCCCGCGCAAGTCTCAGTCGACAAGGGCCAGCACGTAGTCCTGGTGCGCAAGTCGGGCTACATTGACCAGACCACCAGCGCGCAGTTCGTCCTGGGACAGACCACCAATTTCTCGCCGACACTGCAGCCCCTTGGGAATGTCGACGATATCAAGACCGTCGGGAAACTGAGCAAGCTGTTTGGCGGCAAAGAAGAGCAGGGCATGGGTACGGTCAGCGTCAAGACTCAGCCTAAAGGAGCCCAGGTGGCCGTCAACCAGCACATGCTGGATAAGGACTCACCCGTTAACTTCGTCCTCGATCCCGGCAACTACATCGTCGATATCACTTTGAGCGGCTATGTCTCCGTCCACAAAGTCATCTCCGTGGATAGAGGTGGCAAAGTAGTCATCGATGAGGTCCTTCAGCACGAATAGCAAAGTGCTCGCCAGCACGCTGCATCTCTGGAACTGAAAGGTTCTACACCCTTCGAATACTTCAGTTTGAAAGCTTCTTTTAATATTGCTTTAATCCTGCCTTAACTTTCGCGCCGTAGCATCCTGTTTCATCGAATCCCTGCACCGCCAAATTTCCGAAAGGGCAAAAACTCTATGCGTCAAGTTCTGTCTGTATTGCTCACCGCCGCCATGGTTGCCGCGCCAGTACTCACGCCGGCAGCCAACGCCGCCAATCCCAAGACAGCTACGCCGATCAAACACATTGTGATCATTTTCGGCGAGAACATTTCCTTCGACCACTATTTCGGAACCTATCCCTATGCCAAGAATCCCGCGGGCGAGCCGAAGTTCTACGCGGCTCCGGCCACACCCACCGTGAACGGGCTGGGCAATGCCCTGTTGAACTTTAACCCCAATCTGAACCCGGCCAACGGCACCGGCGCATCGAATCCCTTCCGCCTCGACCGCTCACAGGCGTTTACCCAAGACATGGATCACGACTACCTGGCCGAACAGCTCGCCTTCGACGGAGGCGTGATGGATTTGTTCCCCTTGAACACTGGAAGCGCGGGCCCGCCTCCGAGCGCTCCTCCGGCCGTGGTGAACACAAACGGGCTGGTGATGGGCTACTTCGACGGCAACTCAGCAACGGGGTTGTGGAATTATGCCCAGCACTACGCCATGAGCGACAACTCCTATAGCACCAACTTCGGCCCTTCCACCGTCGGCGCCATCAATTTGATTTCGGGCCAGACCAACGGCGTCGTGAACTATACCGGCGGCACCGGCGGCTTTGTAGGCGACGGCAACGGCGGATACACGGTGATTGGTGACCCTGATCCCTATGGCGACGTCTGTTCCGGCAGCGGCACCGCGCAGATGGGCGGAAAGAACATTGGCGATCTGCTCAGCGCCGCCGGCATTACCTGGGGCTGGTTCGCCGGAGGCTTCAACCTGAACAAAGTAAATCCGGACGGCAGCACCGGTTGCAACCGCCAGTCGACCTCTCCGATCGCCGGTACGCAGGGCGATTATGTTCCCCATCACACTCCGTTCCAGTACTACGCTTCCACCGCGAATCCTACGCATGCGCGCCCCAAGTCGATTGCGACAATCGGTCATTCAGGCGATCCTGCCAACCACGACTATGATGTCGACGACTTTTTCGCCGCGGTTTCAGCCGGCAATTTCCCGCAGGTAAGCTTCCTCAAGGCCATTTCAATTCAAGACGCCCATCCGGGGAATTCTGACCCGATCGATGAGCAGCATTTCGTAGTGAAGGTGGCCAACTTCCTGCAAGCCCAACCGGAGTGGGCCAACACTGCGCTGATCGTGCTCTACGACGATTCCGATGGCTGGTACGATCATCAACTCGGCCAGATCGTGAACTCATCGGCGACCGCTGCCGACGCGCTCACCGGTCCTGGAACCTGCGGCAGCGGCGCCAATGCGCTGCCCGGTCTCAATCCCGCCACCAAGCACGCTCAGGGTCGTTGCGGATACGGTCCTCGACAGCCGCTTCTCGTCATCTCTCCATGGGCGCGGCACAACTTCGTGGATCATTCGGTCACCGATCAAACCTCGGTCATTCGCTTCATCGAGGACAACTGGCTCGGCGGTCAGCGGATCGGCAACGGATCGTTTGATTCGATCGCAAACTCAGTCAGCTCGATGTTCGACTTCCAGCAGAATGTGACAAACGATCTGTTCCTTCTTGACCCCAACACGGGTGAACCCATAAACACCTATCGGTGACGCACGGCCCATCCTCGCGGATGGTTTAACGTGGATGGTTCAACGCGGATGGGTACAACGGGGATGGGTACAACCAGAAGTCGCGATTAGGCAACGGCAAGGCGGTGCGGCGCACGTTAGCGTCCGCCAGCCTTGCCGTTGCTGTATCCTTGGCCCGAAAGGTTGTTGTGATTACACGGCGAAAATTTCTGCAGCGCTCGAGCTTGCTGGCTACAACGCTGGCGGCAGGCAATAGCCGGCTGTTGCATGCAGTCGCGCAAACGCACGCCATTGCCACCATGGCCCCCGCGCTCGACGTCAATACCCTGCCGCAATTTGTGGATCCCCTTCCGATTCCTGAAATCGCGCGGCGCCAGGGAACTCGGCCTAGTCCGGCGGACCCGAAGCAGACCGTGCCGTTCTATCGCATCCAGGCCCAACCCATTACCAGCAAAGTCCACCGCGATCTGCCGCCCACCAAGTTCTGGAGTTTTGGTCGCTCCACACCTGGTCCCACCTTCGAAACGCGTTCCGGTGAACCGTTGCTGGTGGAGTGGGTGAACGCGCTCCCCAACGAACACTTCTTGCCAATCGACCACACCATTCACGGAGCCGAGGCCGACAAGCCCGCGGTCCGAACCGTGGTGCACTTGCACGGCGCGAAGACCGGACCCGAAAGCGATGGCTATCCGGAAGACTGGATTGTGCCGGGAAAATCTTCTTTCTACTACTACCCCAATCAGCAAGACGCGGCCACGCTCTGGTATCACGACCACGCCCTGGGAATTAATCGCCTCAATGTTTATGCTGGATTGTTCGGAACATTCCTCATTCGCGACAGCGTGGAAGACGCGCTCGATTTACCGAAGGGCAAATACGAAGTGCCGCTCGCCCTCTATGACCGTCTTCTGACGCGAGATGCCCAGCTTCTTTACCCGGTTTCGCCGGACCCAAAATCTCCCTGGATTCCCGAACTCTCAGGCAACGCCATTCTGGTGAACGGGAAGCTCTTTCCCTATCTCGAAGTCGAGCCCCGACGATATCGTTTTCGAATTCTCAACGCTTCCAATGCCCGCTCCTATCATTTGTCTCTCCTCGAGAAAACGTCTGAGGATAAAACGTCTGACAGCCACGCAATGTTTCACCAGATCGGCACCGACCAGGGTTTACTCGCCGCGCCGGTCCCGCTTACCAGGCTTGAAATCACGCCCGGAGAACGCGCCGATCTCGTCATCGACTTCAGCCAGCATCGCGGCGAGCAACTAATTCTTATGAATGACGCGTTCGTGGTGATGCAGTTCCGCGTCTCGGCAGCTAAGGTCACCGACACCAGTTCGCTGCCGTCCGCTCTGCGCCCGGTCCCCAGGATCCCGGAATCACAAGCCGTGCAGACCCGCCTGTTGACACTCGACGAATATGTCAACAAGTCGGGTAATCCCGTGATGCTGATGCTGAATGCTTCCCATTGGAGCCTGCCGGTCACGGAAAAGCCGGTGCTGGGCACGACTGAAATCTGGACCCTGATCAATCCCACCAACGATTCCCATCCCATTCACCTGCACCTGGTGCGCTTCCAGATCCTCGACCGCCAACCCTACGAACCCTGGCTATTCCAAACCAAGCGCCAACTGCATTTCATGGGACCGCCGCAACTTCCCGACCCGAATGAAACCGGCTGGAAAGACACGGTACGAGCCGATTCCCGCATGGTCACGCGAATCATCGTCCCCTTCACCGGCTTCACCGGACGTTACGTCTGGCACTGCCACATCCTCGAACACGAGGACAACGAAATGATGAGGCCCTACGACGTAGTAGCCGCATCGTAATTTCGACTTTGTCATTTCGAGATCTTCACTTTGTCATTCGGATTGTCGTTGCGTGGTCTTCACTTTGTCATTCCGACCGGAGCAGGAGCGCCAGCGACGGCGGAGTGGAGGAACCTGCTGTTCGCCTGCGCCACCACCACTTTGTCATCTTGAGCCCCGCGAGCCCCAGCGCCGCCGAAAGCCACAACGCGAAGGACCTGTGTATTTGTCGAAATCACGACGAACCGAGGGCTGGAAATGCTCGATGCTAATCCGAAACGAGCAAGCGGGAGAGAAGGCACGAGATCGAGTCGGAGCGGACAGCGCAAGAAAACGAAGGCGCTCTAGCGATCAAAAAAAAGCGTGCATCCTAGAATCCTCTCCTGGAATCTCTTGCGGTGGAGGACAACGAATTATGACCACTCTCGAGTCCATGTTGGAACGTAATAAAGATTTTGCTACTAGCCAATCTGCGGCGCGAGAACCTATGCCTCGTGCACTGCCGAATGTGAAGGCAATCATTATCGGTTGCGCTGATATGCGTGTGGACCCGGCTCATGTACTCGGCATTAAACCTGGCGAAGCCGTCGTGATGCGCAACATCGGGGGTCGTATCACGCCGGGGCTGTTGGAGCAGTTGGGTATGCTCGGGCGAATCGGCGAGGTTGCCGGAGCGATTCCCGGAGGCGGCGGGGAGTTTCATCTCATTGTCCTCCAACACACCAATTGCGGCATCACTTACCTCGCCGGCGAGACCGCCATGCTGACGGGCTATTTTCAAATAGCGGAAGGGGAACTCAAGAAAAAAGCCGCCACCGATCCCCGGGCGGCGGTCGCCGTCGATGTTGCTTTGCTACGCACGATTCCCGCATTCCCGGGAGAGTGGCTTATCTCCGGCCTCGTCTATGACGTGGCGACCGGACTTGTTGAGATCGTCGTGCCGCCAGCGGCGATTCGTCCCGCGGCGATTCGTGCTGCCTAGGTATCAATGCATTCAGCGGTCGGACGGGTGAAGACGGGTTGGCCCCTCCCCAATTCAACGCCGGCTTCTTAGAATTTCCACAACGTCGATGTGACATCTGACCTTTTGCCTACAACAAAATCGCGCGATCATAGTCGAGGTCGTGACGGTAGGGTGATCCAACGCGCCGCGCTCCTAACTCGTTTGTTCTCTGGATTTTGACCTGTAAGATCTTTGAAATCCGTTTTTTGCGAAGAATTTCACAGCCGAGAAGGCAACTCTTACGCGTTGGATCAAAACTGAGAACTGAGAACTGAGAACTGAGAACTGAGAACTGAGAACTGAGAACTGAGAACTGAGAACTGAGAACTGAGAACTGAGAACTGAGAACTGAGAACTGAGAACTGAGAACTGAGAACTG
>JBAPPL010000022.1:0-157046 GCA_049280095.1 Candidatus Sulfotelmatobacter sp.
TTTCATCGCCCGCTCCATCGCGGCCCTCGGGTAAGAGTCCATGCTTCGCATGGTCTCTCATCCTCACCGCCCGCAAAGCGGACATATCACTTGCTATCTCAACCGGACATATCATGTGCTACCGACACTGCAAATTTTTTGATCTGGATCAACCCCCCACCTCAGGTTAGAATGACAAGGTCGAAGCCAGCGTGATCGCTCCCCACGACGACGGCTCGACGCACTCCCAAAGCCTCCCGCATTCGAACAGAGATGAAGGTTCCTCCCGCAGGTCTGTTGTGGCTCGTCGTCGCAGCTGCCGTTGCGCTTTCCCTCCAGAGCCCGCATTCATCCGCCGCACAAACTCCAACGCCAGCACGAGCTGTCATCACCGGCAAGGTCACCAAAGATCCAGGCAGCGAGCCGGTGAAGAAAGCTCTCATCGAACTGGTTGCTGAGAGCCAGAGCGATGGCGGCAACTACACCGCGCTGAGCGGCGCAGATGGCGGCTTTCGCATCGAGAACATCGTGCCGGGGCGCTATCGCCTGTTTGTGGAGCGCACCGGGTACCAGGAGATCGACAAGCATTCGCGTCGTACGGACGGGCGCGCACTCACGCTCGGCGCCGGGCAGGAGTTGAAAGATTTAGTCATTCGTCTGCAAGCCGCCGCGGTGGTGGAAGGGCGCGTGACCGACGAAGACGGCGATCCCATGGCTGAGGCGCAAGTCGCCGTGCTGCGCCAGACTTTTGTCGCCGGGCGCAGTCACTGGGAGCAGGTGGGAGCCGAGCGCACCAACGACCTGGGCGATTACCGCATCGCGGGCCTGGCCGCTGGCAACTATTTTGTTTCGGTAACACCGCCGCCGGACTTCAGAAGTCTGATCGAGACGACTGGAAATGCGGCTGCACTTCGTAATGGCAATGCCGCCGGTTCCGAGAAGCCTGTGCCGGCTGCTTACCAGACTACTTATTATCCGGGCACGCGGGATCGCGGGCAGGCCGAGCCGATCCAGTTGCATGCCGGGGACGACTTTCCCGCCAACTTCTCGCTGATCAAAAGCCCTACCTTGACGATCCGCGGCTCGGTGGTGAACCTGCCGCCGGGAACCACGGCGGCGATCATGCTGCAATCGAAAGATTTCAGTCTGGTGCTAAATGGGGCGGAGATGCACCGGGATGGTAGCTTCGAGATTCGCGACGTTTCTCCGGGAGCGTATACGATTTTCGCGACCGTCGATAACGCTTCGGTGCCGATGCTGGCGCGGCAATCGCTGCAGATCACTTCGGCAAACGTGGACGGTCTGCAGCTTGCGCCACAGGCCGGGGGCTCGATTCGCGGGCGTTTGCGGATGGAGGCGGGCAGCGTGTCGAGAGCCGATCCGAGCCAGATGTTTCTTCTGCTGCGCTCGGCTGACGGTGATGACGATGCGCTGGGCGGCGTCACGGTTGGAGAGGGCTCTCCGACGCTGGCGCACGTGAATGTCGATGGCAGCTTTGAGTGGAAGAATGTTTCGGCGGGGCGCTATTACGTTCAGCTCTCAGACGCCAGCGAAATGCCGGATTGGTTTCTAAAGTCGGTGGCTGCGGGCGGACGCGAAGTTGTGGACTCGGGATTCAGCGTGAGCGGCGGCGCTATCAATGTCGATGTGCTGGCGAGCGGCAACGGCGCTCGGGCCGAGGGCGTGGCTACGAATCAGAAAGATGAACCGGTCGCCGACGCGGTGGTGGTGGCTGTGCCCGAAGTACGGTTGCGCACGCATCCCGATCGCTATCGCAAGGCTTCCACCGATCAAAGTGGACGCTTCACGCTGCGCGGCTTGCCTCCCGGCGACTACACGGTGTTTGCGTGGGAGAGTATCGACGGCGACGCCTACTATAATCCTGAATTCCTTGCGAGCTATGAAGGCCGCGGCAAGGCGCTGCACGTAAGTGAAGGCGAACGCGCGAGCTTGCAGCTCAATGTAATTCCAGCCGTTGAAGACCAGCAGTAGCCAGCCTTCGCGCTTGCGCTGGCCGCGGTGGCGTATGCTTTGTGATTATGAAACGGCTACTCACCTTCCTCTTTGTGTTCTTTGTTTTGTTCTTCGGACTACTTGGTGCCACGTTTGTGCACGCTGCGGAGACGCCCGCGAATGCATTGCTGATATTGGCGAAACAAGACGGCATGCTCTTGATTGTCGATCCTGCGAGCCTGCAGGTAATCGCGCGCGTACCGGTCGGCAAAGATCCGCACGAAGTCATTGCGTCGAGCGATGGCAAGACAGCGTACGCTTCCAACTATGGATTCGGTGCGTACAACACGCTTGCCGTTGTGGATCTGGTGGCGCAAAAGGCGTTGCCGCCGATTGACCTTGGAGCTTTGCGCGGGCCGCATGGATTGACTTTTGTGGGCGGGAAGGCTTGGTTCACCGCCGAAGGCGCGAAGGCGATTGGCAGCTACGATCCGGCGACCAAGAGCGTGGATTGGATTCTGGGCACGGGACAGAACCGGACGCACATGATCTACGTCTCGCCGGATCTGAACACAATTATCACCACCAACGTGAGTTCCGGAACGGTGAGCTTGATCGAGAAGGTTGCGGGAGGCCCTCCCGGGCAAGGCTCGGCACTGGGCGCGCCGGGCGGTGATTGGAATGAGACGGTGATCCCCGTCGGTAAGGGCTGCGAAGGGTTTGATGTTTCTCCCGGCGGAAAAGAAATCTGGGTGGCCAATGCTGGGGACGGAACTGTGTCGATCATTAACGTCGCGAGTAAGCGAGTGAGTGAGACGCTCAGGCCTGATGTGCGGGGCGCGAACCGGTTGAAGTTTACGACGGATGGAAAGCTGGCGCTGATTTCTACTTTGCGCGGGCCGGATGTCACAGTCATCGACACCGCGACTCGCAAGACCGTCAAACGAATTGCGGTTGGGCACGGCGCGGCTGGCATTCAGATGCAGCCCGACGGGGCGCGGGCTTTCGTGGCTTGCTCTCCTGACGGTTATGTGGCGGTCATCGATCTGCATTCGTTGGAAGTGGCCGGGCGCGTCGAGGCTGGCCATGATCCCGATGGGCTGGCGTGGGCGACGCGGCAGTAGTGGTCGCAAGGGCAGGAATAACGGTATATGACAGTGTGATACAATTGTGTCATTATAGTCGGAGTGTGGCATGCCAGAAGAAACCCGAACCCGCGTGAATAAAAACGGCCGCGTCGTGATCCCCTCTTCTTTTCGTAAGGCTCTGGGCATCGAGGTTGGGGACGAAGTCCTGCTGCGGATCGAGGACAATGAGCTGCGCATAACGACCCAGCAGCGTCGCATCCAGCGGGCGCAACGCCGCGCACGACAGTATGTAAAGGGCGGCTCGCTCGTCGATGAGTTGCTTGCGGAACGCCGCGCGGCTGCCAAGCATGAATAGGGTTGTGCTTGACGCTTCTGCCATCCTGGCGGTGATCGGAGGCGAGCCGGGAGCCGAGAAACTGACTCCTGATTTACTGGCGCGAGCAGTTGGCAGTGCGGTGAATCTCTCCGAAGTGCAAGCGAAGCTCGTCAGTCGTGGTTGGCCTTCTGGACAGGCGTGGGAAGACGCGACTAGCCCGCTTCGAGAAGTCCTGGCATTTGACGAGGCACAGGCGAGGGTTGCCGGCGATCTGGTGACTCAGACCCGGCATCTTAGGCTATCGTTGGGAGACCGCGCGTGCCTCGCTCTGGGAATTGTCCTGAAAGTTCCGGTCTACACCGCGGAGAAGGCGTGGAAGAAGCTCAAAGTTGGTGTGAGAGTCCACGTCATCCGCTGATCGTGCGTGAGAGTGCGCGTCGAACCTGCCGGATCCGGTAGAATAAAGGTTTTCAGCCGACCCCTTGCTGCGCTCTGATCTCATCCTGTCTTCGACGCTGGCCGCGTGGGCTTCCCCCAGGGGCATTGGGCCCTACCTCCGCCAGCATCTGCTGGACAGGACTTTTCAGGGGCTCTACCATACCGACGCCTTCGATCGCGCGTTGCTGATTCCTTATTTCGTTGTGCTCGTCCTGCTCGCGGCCTATGGGATGCACCGCTACGTTCTGGTTTATCTTTATTACAAACACAAAGAAAAGCGCACAACGGAACCGGTTGCGTGCTTCGAAGAGTTACCACGCGTTACTGTGCAACTGCCGATTTTCAATGAGCAGTATGTGGTTGAGCGTTTGCTGGAATCGATCTGCAAGCTGAAGTACCCGCGGGAGAAGCTCGACATTCAGGTGCTTGACGATTCGACGGACGAAACGGTGGAAGTGGCGCGCAACCTGGTGGAACGCTATTCGGCGCTGGGCAATCCGATCAGCTACCTTCACCGCACGAACCGCGAGGGCTTCAAAGCTGGTGCGCTGGCCGAGGGACTGAAGACGGCGAAGGGCGAGTTCGTTGCCATCTTCGACGCTGACTTCACGCCGCCGGAAGATTTTCTCTTGCGGACGATCCATCACTTTACCGATGCGAAGATCGGGATGGTGCAGACGCGCTGGACGCACATCAACCGCAATTATTCTTTTCTTACGCAGGTGGAAGCGATCCTGCTCGACGGGCATTTTGTGCTCGAGCACTCGGGGCGCGCCCGCAGCGGCGTCTTTTTCAACTTCAACGGCACCGCCGGGGTGTGGCGTCGCGCCGCGATCGACGAAGCTGGCGGCTGGCAACATGACACGCTTACGGAAGATACCGATCTTTCTTATCGCGCGCAGCTCAAGGGATGGAAGTTCATCTACCTGCAGGATGTGGAATGCCCGGCGGAGTTGCCGGTGGAGATGACTGCATTCAAGACGCAGCAGGCGCGCTGGGCCAAGGGGCTGATCCAGACAGGAAAGAAAATCCTGCCGCGGGTCATGCGCAGCGACGCTTCGCTGCACACCAAGATCGAGGCCTGGTATCACCTGACTGCGAACCTCAGCTATCCGCTGATGATTGTGCTCTCGGTGTTGATATTGCCGGCTATGATCATCCGTTTTTATCAGGGATGGTTTCAGATGCTCTTCATCGATTTTCCGCTGTTCATGGCGTCGACGTTTTCCATTTCGAGCTTTTATCTGGTTTCGCAGCGCGAACTTTTTCCAAAGAGTTGGCCGCGCGCGCTGCTTTATCTTCCGGTGCTTATGGCTCTCGGCATTGGATTGACCATTACCAACACCAAAGCCGTGATTGAAGCGCTGATCGGCAAGGAGAGCGCATTTGCGCGCACGCCCAAGTACCATGTGGAGTCGAAGAAGGACAAAGTCGGAGCTACCAAGTACCGCAGGCGCCTGGGCTTTGTGCCCTGGCTCGAATTGCTGATCGGCGCCTATTTCGCGCTCACGGTGTACTATGCCGTCGAGAATGAGAACTACGTTACGGTGCCGTTCCTGCTGCTGTTCGTGGTGGGTTACTGGTACACGGGATTGATGTCACTGCTGCAGGGGCGGTTTGCCGGCGTGGGGCTGAGCGCGGAGACGCATACCAAACCGTTTCCGGTGGGAGTGTGAAAACACCGGCAGCCACGGATACGGGACTGAAGCTTTTTTCGAGGATGGATTACACGATGCGAAAACTGGGGTCTTCTTTTTTTCTGGCGAGCCTTCTTTCCGGCATTTTCCTTCTTGCCGCGGTTGCGTCGAGCTTCGCTTTCGACCGCCAGTCCAACTCCGACTATCACGCCCGGCGCGAAGCGCTCGCCAGGAAGGTGGGAGGAGTAGTGGTTCTGTTTTCCGCAACGGAGAACGACGGTCCGAATGACCTTTACGGATTCCGGCAAGATGACAATTTTTTCTATCTTTCAGGTTCGATTGAGCCGGGTGTGGCTTTGCTGATTGCGTCGGCGGCCGACGCGCAAGGGGACAAGCCGGCTCGTGCTTACACGGAGATTCTTTTTCTGCCGCCGCGCAATCCGACGCAGGAGAAGTGGACCGGTCCCAGGCTCGGAGCGGAGAACCCGGAAGCGCCAAGCATTACGGGTTTTGATCATGTGGAAGATATGGGGCAACTTCCCAACGACGTTGCCCGCTATGTAACCGGCGCCCACCCGGTGCTCTACACCGATGTCGATCCGGATGACGGGACTTCGGCATCGTACAAGCCCCTGCAGTTCATGAAGCGGTTCAACCCGTATCTGACGTTTCAGGATGTGAAGCCGATGATCTGGTCGCTGCGTACCACCAAGGACGCGGGAGAAGTCGCGCTGATTCGCAAGGCCGTGGATGCTTCCGTGGCGGCGCACTTTGCGGCGTTCAAGGCAGTGAAGCCGAACGTAAACGAGCGTGAAATTTCTGCGCTGATGCAATACGAGTGGGGGAAACGGGGCTGCGAGCGAGTGGCGTATGCGCCAATTGTGGGCTCTGGTTATTTTTCGACGGTGCTGCACTATTCGGACGACGACCATGTGATGAGGTCCGGGGACGTGGTGGTGATCGACGCGGCGGGCGAATACTCGATGTATGCCGCCGACATCACGCGCACGCTTCCGATCAACGGACACTTCACGGCGCGCCAGCGCGAGATCTACGACATCGTGCTCGGAGCGCAGCAGGCCGCGATGGCGGCTTTCCAGTCGGGCAAGTCGCACATTGGACGGGGCGGCGCGGATTCGCTTCACCAGGTTGCGTTCGATTACATCAATACGCATGGCAAGGATCTGCATGGGCAGCCGCTGGGACAATACTTTATTCATGGTCTGGGCCACTATATCGGGCTCAACGTTCATGACCCCGACGACTACAGTGTTCCACTCGGCCCCGGCGTGACCTTCACCATAGAACCAGGAATCTATATTCCCGAAGAGAACCTTGGCGTACGCATCGAAGATGATTTCCTGGTCGATCAAGATGGAAAGCTGATCAAGCTGAGCGGGGCGTTGCCTTCAGGCGCGGACGAAGTGGAAAAGCTGATGGCAGGGAAGTGAGAAAGACAGTGGCCAGCGATCAGTGGTCAGTGACGAACCTGGATGAATTCGGACGGCTGGGTCGCTGGTATAATAAAGTGGAGAACTATATGGCTACCCTACAACAGCAAAGGCCGGGAGCGAAACCGAAGCGGCCGATTGTTAGTCCTCGACCGCGTCCGAAAAATCAGCCCTTCAAGAAGGGCGGATAGCGAAGGCGAGGTAAGCGATCGCGCCTAGCTCAATGAAGAGCGCGATTGACATGGACCAAAATGCGCCATTGAGCGACCATGCCTTTGTCCGGTTCAGGGCGTGATTGTGAGCGATTCTTCCGTTTGCCAGTTCAAAGCTCAGACTCGTAACTCCTTCCAACCTCTCGGAGTCAGATTCTCCCATATCTTCCAGCCAATTGGCGTAAGTTTCGGGAAGATCATCCAGCAAATAGTCCTTCGGCCATAAACAGGCGACGCAGAACAGACCGGATATCACGACCGCCGCAATCGCAGGAATCTGCATGAGTTTTGGAAATCTGGTCAGGCCATTGGCGGTCAAGATAGTGGCCGAGGTTGTTCCGAGGAACGTGAGAATAAGCAGAACGATGCTGGCTTTCACGTCGAACGCATCGCCCAACTCCAACTCGTAGCGGTCGCGTTCCCTTGCTCTTTCCCCAAGGAATCCGTTCGTCGTCATGGCCACCTCCGTTTTGAAGCCGCTCGGGAGCGGCTGCTACGAGATGTATTCTTTTATGTACTCGTCCTGGGAGTTCGCCAGTTGTTGCAGGTCGCCGTCGAAAATCACTTTGCCGTCGCGCAGGATCAGAAAAGTTAACGGAACCCTGCAATGCTGGCCGGGCGGCAGGGGCACGATGTGGTTGGTTTGCTTGTCGAACTCGTGTGTGGCCATGGTGAAAGCATCCTGCAGGCGGTGGGTGACCAGCAGGGCGCTGGTCTTGTAGACATCGCGCTGCTTCACAATCAATTCGATGATGGTGTTCGAGGTTACGGGATCGAGGCCGCCGGTGGGGGAATCATAGAGCAGCAGCTCGGGCTGGGTAATGATGGCGCGCGCGATGGCGACGCGGCGGCGCATGCCTCCCGAGAGCTCGGCGGGATCGAGATCGAGCGTCTTTTCGAGTTCCACGAAGCGCAATGCCTCACGGACTTTGTGGTCGATTTCGTCGTTATAAATTCCGTGCGGTCCCAATAGCCCGTAGGCGACGTTTTCCTTCACGCTGAGAGAATCGAACAGCGCGCTCTCCTGGAAGACCATACCGATCTTGTCGCGCAACTGAAACAGATCTTCTTCGCGCATCTGGGTGACATCCTCGCCGAGCACGATAATGCGGCCCGAGTCTGGCCGGATCAGCCCCAGGGCGAGCTTGAGAATCAGACTCTTTCCGGAGCCGGCAACGCCGAACAGCGCCTTGGTCTCGCCCCGGGCGAGGCGGAAGGAAATCCCGCGCAGCACGTCATTGCCTGGAAATCCCAGCTTCACGTTTTCAAACACGACGGCCGCTGAGGACTCCTGGCTCGTGGTCAGAGAAGAGGAGGCGAGCGGTAGGGTGGGGGCAGACATGCGATTTAGTGATAGGAAAGCACCAGCATGAGGAATCGAGTCAGGAAAAAGTCGAGCACGAGAATGAGCACGGAAGAAGCCACCATCGCCTGGGTGGTGGAGCGGCCTACGCCCTGCGTTCCTCCCTTGGTGTTCATGCCGTAGAAACAGCCGATGGTTGCAATGACAAAGCCGAAAAGAACGGGCTTGAGAAGCCCCATGAATACATCTTGAAACACCAGATTCTGCCAAGCGTTGGCCCAGTACTGACGGGCATCCAGACCGAGGAGCACTTTGGCGACCATCAGTCCGCCTGCCAACCCCACGAGATCGGAAATGATAGCCAAGAAGAACAGCATGAAGACGGTGGCGACTACGCGCGGAGTGACCAGCTTCTTCATGGGGTCGGTGCCGAGAGCGCGCATGGCGTCGATCTGTTCAGTCACTACCATCGAGCCCAACTCGCTGGCCATGCCGGATGAATTCCGGCCGGCCACCATGAGGCTGGTCAGCACCGGTCCGAGTTCGCGCACCATGGAGGTAGAGACCAGTTCTCCGATCATGCTGATGGAACCGAAACGCTCGAGCGTGTTCGCTGCCTGCAACGCCAGCACCGCTCCGGTGAAGAAGCCGGTAAGGACCACGATGGGCAGGGAGCCTACGCCGATCGCGTCTGACTGCTGCACCATGTCGGAAAAGTAGAGTGGCTTGCGGAAGATATTGGCGACTGCCTGACCGCAGAACAGAATGTAATCCTGAACCGTGCTGATTCTGTCCTTGACGAGTTCGGTGGGCGAGGTGAGTTCCATGCGGCTCGGAGCGCGGCGGTCGAGTTGCGGCGCTTTCACGAAACTATAGCAGATAAGGAAGCGAGCCAAACGCGCCCTTCGGTCGCTTGCGCTCTTTCAGGGCAGGCTCCGTGGATTCGCGCAGCTCGCCCTGATTCCCTCGGCGAGCTCGGGACAGGCTCTTCGCTGCGCAAAGAACGCTTGCTCAGGATGACAAGAAGAGCATTACCTCATCTAGCTCCGGGTCTTTTTCTTGATTTCGATATTCAGGCGGCGGATTTTCTGATTCAGAGTGGAGAGCGGGACTTTGAAGTGTTCGGCGGCTTCGGTCTGATTCCAGTTGCACTTTTCCAGCATGTCAGCGATGACGCGGCGCTCTACGTCTTCGACAATTTCAAACAGCGACGCATCCATGGGGGGATCCTGGAGTGCGAAAGCCGAACCCCGGCCCAGCAGATTGTCGGGCAGCAGGTCGAGGGTGATTTCCGGTCCGGAAGATAAGACGACGGCGCGCTCGATTACGTTTTCCAGTTCGCGCACGTTGCCCGGCCAGGAATAGGACATCAGGGGCCGCAACGCTTCCGGCGCGATGCTCCGCACCGGGCGGTCGTTCTCCTCGGCATACTTCTTGAGGAAGAAAGCGACGAGGAGCGGAATGTCTTCTTTGCGCTGCCGCAGTGGAGGAAGGTCGATGGTGATCACGTTGAGGCGGTAAAACAAATCTTCGCGGAAACGGCCTTCGCGCACCGACTGCCGGAGATCGATGTTGGTGGCGGCGATGATGCGCACATCGACCTGGACCTCCTGCACTCCGCCGAGGTGCATGAAGCGGCGGTCTTGCAGAACGCGGAGAATTTTCGCCTGGGTATCGAGGCCCATGGTGGCGATTTCGTCGAGGAAGAGGGTGCCGCGGTCGGCCATTTCGAACAGGCCCTTCTTGGAGGCGATGGCGCTGGTGAATGCGCCTTTGACGTGCCCGAAGAGCGTGGACTCAAGTAAATCGGTCGGCATGGAACCGGTATTCACCGGGACGAAAGGCCGATCGTGGCGCGGCGAGTTCAGATGCAGGGCTTTGGCAATGACTTCCTTGCCGGTCCCGCTCTCGCCCTGCAGGAGCACGGTCGAGCGGCTGTTGGCGACCTGGGCGACGAGGTCGAAGATCTTCAACATCACATCGCTTTTGCCGACGATGTTCTCGAAGTTGTAGCGCTGTTTGAGGGCGCGCTTGAGCTGGATGTTTTCTTCTTCCGCGCGGCGCCAGCCCACGGCGGCGCGCACGTCGGCGAGGAGCTTTTCGTTGTCCCAGGGTTTCTTGATGAAGTTGGCGGCGCCGGACTGCATGGCGCGCACCGCGTTCTCGACCGTGCTGTAGGCCGTGATCATGATGACGGGCAGGCGAGGTTCCTGGGCGTGAATTTCAGCCAGAATGTCCATACCGTCGCGGCCGGGCAAAGCAAGATCGAGGAGGACCAGGTCAAAAGGCTGCTCGCCGATGCGTTGCAGGCCGGCTTCGCCCGTGTCTGCGGTTTCAACGACGAAGCCTTCCATCTCTAGCAGAGTTTGCAAAGATTCGCGAATCTCGGCTTCATCGTCGATGATGAGGACGGCGCCGGCGAGGCCGGGCGTTCCGTTTGCAAGCGTGCGCGAGATCACGGCGGCGTCAGACATATTCGGCCTTGGAAGTGATGGCCTTCCGGCTCAGGGGGAAATCGAGGGTGAAAGTGGTTCCTTGCCCGGGATGGCTCTCCACACGAATCTTGCCGGCATGTTCCTGAATGATGCCGTAGGTGACGGAAAGGCCGAGGCCGGTGCCGCGTGGCTGGCCTTCGCGGGGCGCCGTCTTGGTGGTAAAGAAAGGATCGTAAATGCGTTGGATGTGCTCGGGAGCGATCCCGCTCCCGGTGTCGGAGACGCAGACGCTGACGCTCTCACCATTGGCCGTGGCCACGCGCAGCTTGCCGCCGCCCGGCATGGCGTCTTTGGCATTCAGAAACAGGTTCAGGAACACCTGCTGTAATCTTCCCGCATTGCCTTGAATGGGGGGCAACTTGGGCTCAGGCGTGTTGTGCACTTCGACTCTGGCCACCTTGAACTGGTGTTCGAGCAGAGCGAGCGTGTCGGCGATTACTTTGTTGACATCCACATCGCCGATCTCGCTGCCGCTGGTGCGCGAGAAATTCAGCAGGTTGTTTACAATCTCCGAGGCGCGGAAGGTTTGCCGCGTGATCTTCTCGAGCAGGCCGGCCTTTTGCGTATCGCCTTGCAGTTGCTTGCTCAGCATCTGGGTGTAGGAGGAGATCACGGCGAGAGGCGTGTTGACTTCATGCGCTACGCCCGCGGCCAGCAGTCCGATCGAAGAAAGCTTGTCGGCCTGGGAGAGCTGAGTTTCGAGATCGATGCGTTCGGTGATGTCATCCATGATCACGAGCCGGCCGATGACCTGGAACGCGCGGGTGACCAGCGGGGCGATGGCTACGTTGACGGTGCGGACTTCGCCGGCCGGAGTCTTGAGACGGAACTTGTACAGGTTGCGAATGCCTGCGTCCTGCCGCATGCGGTCGAACTCTTCGACGAACTCTGTCGGGAAAATGGCTTTGAGCGGCTGGGTGAGGGTCTGCCAGCGCGGGACTGCATACATCACTTCCATCTGCGCGTTCCAGCTCTCGATGCGGTCTTGCATGTCGAGCGCCATCACGCCCACGTTGATGGATTCGACAATGTTTTCGTTGAAGTCTTTCAGGCGCTCGTACTCTGCCGCTTTTTGCTGCAGCGAGGCGTAGAGCTGTCCGTTTTGAATGGCGATACCGAGATAGCCGCCGAGGGTTTCGAGCAACTCCATGTCTTCGCTGGAGAGGAAATCGCCCTTCGTGGTTTTGCCCAGGCCGAGCACGGCGATGGTTTTCTCCTGGGCGTGGCAGGGAATGTAGTAGTTCAGATCGAGCCGGGCGATGGCCTGCTGGGCCTCCGGCGTTTCGCGGGGAACCTGGTGCGTGTTCTCGAAAAAAAGATGTCCCGCCGGCTCCGGCCGGGGCGCGCTGAGGAAAGCGAGGTCGATGTGGTGCGGCATCGAGAGACCGAAAGACTTGGCAGGCGCAAATTTTCCGGTTTCTTCGCTGGCCAGGAAAATCGTAATGCGGTCGACGGCGAGAGTGCGGGATAAGCGGTCGATCAGCGAAGACAGCAGGGTATTCAGGTTGGTTTCGGAACTCAGCTCGCGGCCGAACTCAAGCAGCGTGCGGCGATAGTCATAGCGGGTGCGGTAGAAGAACTGGTCGATGCGGTCCTGAATCCACTTGCGAACCGGATCGAAGAGCAGCGCGGTGACTACGACCGCGAGGATTAGGCCTACCGGACCGGAGCTGGGTCTCCAGTTATGCAGCAGCAGGGCTACGCCGGTTACCAAGCCAAAATACAATCCCAGAACGATGGCGGCGGCGAGGGTGTAGACCACGCCGCGCTTGAAGATGAGGTCGACATCCATCAAGCGGTAGCGGAAGATGGCATAGCCGAAGGTGAGCGGCAGTAGGGCCAGCGACAGCGCAGAAACCTTCATGGCCGCGCCGGGCAGCGAACCCATCAGGTAGGGGACGACATAGAACAGCGTGTAGGGAACGATCGCCAGGATGGTGCCGCGCGTAACCCACTTCAACTGCTGGCGCAGAATCGTCGTACTGGCGTGCTGGTAGCTGTACCAGAGCACGACCGCGGCGGTGAGGAAGTACAACGACCCATAGGACATTTCCATGCGGTCGAGGTTCCAGCGCAGCCGCTCGCTGGCCTGCAGCCATTGCATGGCGGCGATGTGTGCGGCCAGCAGCAATGCTCCCGGCAAATAGACCAGCGCCACAAGCCAGGGGTGCTTGCGCACGGTCTGGCGTTTTTCTGGGAAGGTAAGAACGAAGTGCAGAAACAGGGCCGGCTGCAAGACTCCGGCAACGATGTTGCCCCAATAGATGATCCAGTCGAAATCGTTCAGCTTGCCGGTGTACTTGAAGGAGTAGGCAATGAAAGAGACGACGCAGAAAATATAGAAATGCGTGGAACCGGGCGCAGTCCAGCGGCGCAGCAGGACGTAGAGTCCGATGCCAAGATAGATCAGCGCAATCAGCCGCAGCCAGTTGTTGAGAGAGCGTTCCGCCGGAACCAGAATGACGCTGGAATCCAGTGGGACCGATTGCCGCAGGAGGGAATACTCGGCTTTCGACCAGATGCCGGCGCGGTAGAGCTGGCGCTCCACTCCCGGCATAGTTTTTACTTCCTGCCCGTCGATGGAGACCAGCTGGTCGCCGGGCTTGATGCCGCTTCTTGCCCCCGGACCGTTGGGATCGACCCGGTCGGCGGTTAGATGTCCGCCTTGTTCTACCCACCAGACGCCGTCGTCGGGAACCAGGAACTTCCACTCGGAGTTGAGATTGAAGCCAGCAAAGACGACCGCAGCCACGGTCAGAAGGAATAAAAGGACAGCAACGGAGCGAACTTGGCTCTCCCGGTTCATGGCTTTCGGCGGCGACCCCCCGGTGGGGTGGCTGGCGGGCCGCAAAGCACCCTCCGGCAACTCGATGCCTGGCTGAGGGTCAATGAGCAACTTCGCTGCCATGTCGTTTCCCGTCTTGGGACTGCTAAGTGCCTTATCTAAAGGTACTTCCAAGATTATAGATGGGTTTTTAGAAAGTGCGTATGCTTTTCTGGAGGTTTGTGTGGAATCTTGTATCTGAATGGGTTGGAATGGCTTAAGAGCCAAACGTGGATCTGCAAGGAAGAACTCTTTACCGCCGAGCACGCGGAGGACGCCGAGGTTTAGGAAATGCTGCTCTCGGCGCACTCAGCGATCTCGGGGTCTAGCTCTTGCCCTTGGCCGGTTAGGACGGCCAAGCCGCGGACTTTGCGACTCCCGGCCCGAGGCTGACCCGGATTACGTTCATCAGCTCGTCGTTGTCGGCGGGCTTCTGGAAAAATGCCGCGGCGCCGGCCTTGAGGGCTTTTTCTTCGTTGTTCTGCGGATCGCGGGCGCTCAGTACGATTACCGGAATCCCGGAAAGGGCGTCGCTGTTTTGCAGGCGGTCGAGGACAACGAAACCGTCGCCGACGGGCAGGCCCAGGTCCAGAATGATCAGCGACGGGCGCTCTTTCTGGGCGGAGGCGATGGCGGCGTAGCCATCGCTGGCGGTGGCTACATCGTAGTTGTTGGCGCCCAGACGCAGCCGCAGGGCGCGCAGAAGGTCGGGGTCATCATCGACTACAAGAATCTTCGGTTTTGGCATTGGAATTCTCCTTAATTGGTTTCGTTTTAGTTGGAATCTGGTTTGTGCTTTGCGGCGAATGACAGCTTTCGTTCTACACTCGCCATAATTGCCTGGGTGACACAGTCGGCCACAGTTTGGACCTGTTGCTCGACGTCTTTCTCCACATGATCGGAGGGAAGCTCAAGGGGCATGCTGGTGATGGTCAGGCTGCATTTGGCCTTGAGATCGCTCATTCGCTCGAGTTGCTCGCGAATGCGCGTCGTCATGATCCCAGAGCGTTCCATGTCGGTTGAGGCGACGACGAAGAAAGTCTCCGTCAGTCCGGATATTCCCATTGGAGGCAGGACCAGGTCTTTGTCGAGATAGACGCAGCGCCGCAGAATCTCCAAAGCCTGCTGCCAGGTCTCCTTCCAATTGCCGCCCGGAGGGCTGGTGAGCGGCCGCAGGTCGACGCGCACCAGCACAAATGATGGGCGCAACCCATCCTGGTAGGTGATGACCGGAGCCAGCAGCTTGGCCAGGGAGTAAATGGGCAGGGTGAAGGTGAAGGTGCTGCCTTGCCCGAGTTCGCTCGAAACCCAGATGCGTCCCTCATGCAGCCGCACGATTTCGCGGCAGATGAATAGTCCAAGGCCTAATCCGGAGCGGTTGTTGTCGACCGAATCGGCGTCCTGATAGAGGCGGTCGAAGATCAGAGATTTGGCTTCGGGACCGATGCCGCGGCCGCTGTCGGTCACCGAAATGTAGACATAGCCTGGGTCGGCTTCGACCATGCAGGCCTTGACCACGACCGACCCATCCGGGGGGGTGAACTTGATCGCGTTATCGAGCAGATTGATGAGTACTTCGAGAACGCGGTCAGGATCGGCATGGGCCAGGGGCAGTCTTCGATCGAGTCCGATTTCGAGCCCGATCCTTTTTTCGTCGGCCGTGGGCCGCAACATGGCGACTGCCTGCTGCACCAGATCCTGCAATGAAACGCACCGTGGTTCGACCCGCATCTTGCCGCTCTCGGCGCGAGTGGCTTCGAGCAGGTCGCGGATCATGGCGTGCAGCTGATTCACGCTCTTGAGTACGGTCTTCAGGTGGTCGGATTGGTCGGGCGCCACCGGGCCTGCCAGGCCATCCAGAAGGAGCGTGACGTACTGGTGAATGCAGGTCAGAGGAGTGCGCAACTCGTGCGACACGTGGGACAGGAACTGGTTCTTGAATTCGAGTTGCTGCTTTTGCGTGATCTCGAGCGCGCGCAAAAGCCCTTGCCGTTCCACCGCGTAGCGGATGGCTCGCTCCAGGTGCTTGCTGGAAATGTCGCCTTTGAGCAGATAGTCCTGCACTCCCTGATGCACTGCCTTCATGGCCAGGGCTTCGTCGTCCTGGCCGGAAAGCACAACTACGGGCACGTTAGGAGCGTGATCCATCACACGACGAAAGGTTTCGGCGCCGCGGCTGTCGGGCAGGTTCAGGTCCAGCAACACGACGGAGGGCGTTTCTTTGGTTAGAGAAGCGAGTCCATCGGAGAGTCGGTTGACGCAATTCACGCTTACCGGCGACTTGCCTTCGACCAAACGCAAGCGGACCAGATCCGCGTCTCCGGCGTTGTCTTCAATCAGCAATACGTTTGTGGTTTGGTGATCCATAGTTTTGTGGTCCATAGTTTGGCGATCCATCATTCTCCTCGTGGCCGCAGCTTTACAAAGCCGAACCAGAAATCTTCAATTGACTTGACGGCGAAAAAGAAATCGTTGAGATTTCCGGGCTTGCTCACGTAGCAATTCGCGCCCATTTCGTAGCTGCGGACAATATCTTTGCGCAGCTGCGAGGTGCTGAAGATCACGACCGGAATCCGCCGCAGATCGGGACCTGCCTTCATTGCGGCCAGTACGGCCAGGCCGTCTTTCTTGGGCAGATTCAGGTCGAGGATGACCAGGTCGGGGCGGAGCGCCTTCGCATATTTTTCTCGCTGATATAGAAAAGCCATGGCTTCGACGCCGTCGCCTACGCTGTTGATCTTGCTGTAATGCTTACTGCCCGCCAGCGCTTCGCAGACCAGGGCCACGTCGGCGGGGTTGTCATCGACGACCAGGAGTTCGAGCAACAAATTCATGGACGCGCCCCGTTTCCCACATCGTGGCTAGGGCAAGGCAAGGTGAACTTGAAGCTGGAACCGGAGCCGGGCTGGGACTCTACCCAGATCCTGCCGCCGTTGTGTTCGATGATCTTCTTGCAGATGGCCAGGCCGATGCCGTTGCCCGGGTATTCGGTGCGGGCGTGCAAACGCTGGAAGACAACGAAAATGTTCTGTGTATACTCCGGCGCGATTCCGATTCCGTTATCGTTAACGCTAAACTGACAGAGCTCACCGGCTTTCTCCGCCTGCACAGAAATCATCGGTGGCGCTTCCCCGCGGAACTTGATGGCGTTCCCCATCAGGTTCTGGAAGACCTGCGCCACCTGGGTGCGGTCCGCCCAAACGGCGGGAAGCTCGGCATGATTGACGACCGCGCCGCTCTCCTGAATGGCTGCGGCCAGAGTCTGCAGGACTTCTTTCATCACAGCATTGCAGTCGACGCTCACGCTGGCAGAGCCGCTGCGCCCGACTCGTGAGAATGCCAGCAGATCCTGAATGAGGACCTGCATGCGCTGAGCACCCTCGGTGGCATAGCCGATGAACTTGTCGGCATTCTCATCGAGCTTGCCGCGATAGCGCTCGCCCAGCAGCTGGGTGTAGGCCGTGACCATACGCAGCGGCTCCTGCAAATCGTGGGACGCGACATAGGCGAACTGCTCCAGATCGGCGTTGGAGCGGGCCAGTTCGTCGACCTTTTTGGCCAGGTCATTTTCTACCTCGTGGCGCAAAGTGCGCTCGCGCTTTTCGCGCAAGGCGCGGCGAACTACTTCAGGCAGGCGCGCCAGGCCATCTTTGAGGACGTAGTCGGTGGCGCCCTGCTTGATGCATTCGACGGCCGTGACGTCGCCCAGAGCGCCAGAAACCAAAATCAACGGGATATCGAGACCTTGGCGGCAGAGCACGTTGAGAGCGTCCATCCCCTTCCAACCCGGCAGGTTGTAATCGGCCAGCACAACCTCTGGAGGGTTGGCGCGAAGTGCGCGGGTGAAGGCGGCTTCGTCCTGGACGATATCGGCGGCGACATCGAAGCCGTCTTTATTCAGAGCGCGCACGACCAGCGTCGCATCGAGCGGGTTATCTTCCACCAACAGGGCACGCAGCCTGGTCCCGCTCCCGACAGAGCCTTGCGCCCCGAGTTTGGTTCCGGTGCTGCTCATTTCGCCTGCCCTGCGGAATGCGAGTTTCCATTCCGAACCGGAGGCTGATTTGTGACCAGCCAGTAGAGGCCCAATAGCTTCACCATTCCCCGGAACTCATCGAAGTCAACCGGCTTCTGCAGATAGCTGTTGACCCCGAGGTTGTAGCCGATTACCCGATCGCGTTCTTCCTTCGAGGAAGTCATCAGGACCACCGGGATACTGCGGGTGCGCTCGTCGCGTTTGACCCGCTTGAGAACCTGCATCCCATCGATCTTGGGCAGCTTGAGATCGAGCAGCACCAGCTTCGGGGGATGATTAAAAGACCGTTCGGCGTAGGGCCCGGTGCAGAACAGGAAATCCAATGCTTCCTCGCCGTCGCGTACGACGAAGACGCGGTTGGCCAGATTTTCCGCGCGCAGGCTATGCAGGGTGAGGTCGACGTCGTCTTGACTGTCATCGACCAGAAGGATGTCGACTTCATTTCGGTTCATGCTTGAGCTCCTGCGGCTGCGGGCTGTTTCCTCATTTCCGTTGGGTTCTCTTCTACTGGTTGGATCTCGATTGATTTCGCGGCTTCGAGGGTGAAATAAAAAGTTGCGCCCTTATCCAGTTCGGCCTCGGCCCAGACCCGGCCTCCGTGTTTGTGAATGATGCGGTGCACGGTGGCCAGGCCGATGCCTGTGCCTTCGAACTCTTCGGCGCGGTGCAGGCGCTGGAAAACGCCGAAGCTTGTCGCTGTATTTCATGTTGAAGCCGACGCCGTTGTCGCGCACCAGAACGACCACCTGCCCGTTTTTTGGCCGGGAGCTGATCTCGATGACCGCGCGCTCCCGCGTGCGGGTGAACTTGAGCGCATTGGCGATCAGGTTCTGAAAAACCTGCTTGATCAGAATGGGATCACACTCGGCTCGGGGAAGGTCTGCAATCTTCCAACTAACGATCCTGTCTTTGATCTCCGGTTGCAGGAGCGAAATGACTTCTTCGACGATAGAATTCAGGCCCGCAGGCTGGAGGTGCAGCGCGTGCCGGCCGACTCGCGCCAGATTCAGCAACTCATCCACCAGCAGGCCCATGCGGTGGACGCCCTGTTCGATGCGCTGCAGGTGAGTTCGTGCTTCGGGGTCCATTCCGGCGGCGAAGTCTTCAATCAGGATTCGGGAAAAACCACCGATGTGGCGGAGCGGTGCGCGCAGATCATGAGAAACGGAATAGGTGAAGGCCTCCAGTTCGTGATTGGCTGCCGCCAGTTGCACTGTGCGTTCTTCCACCCGCTGTTCAAGTTCCTCGTTGAGCTTGCAGATCTCGCGCTCGTCGGTTTTTCGTTGCGTGATGTCGCGGAACGCCACCACGCCACCCCGCGGGGAGCCATCCGTACCTTTTAATGGACTGCCGCTGATTTCGATCCAGGCGCCACGTTCCAATTCCGGGTTGCGTAGAAAGATCTCGGCCGTACTCGTCTCGCCGTGAAGGGCGCGCGCCAGGGGATTTTGCTCGCTCGGAAGCGGGGTGACGGTGTCGGGCAAGTAGACGCCGTAGTGTTGATTCCATTCGCCGGGAGGAACGTTTGCCGCGCCCATGCCGACGATCCGGGTAGCGGCGGGATTCCACAGGATGAATTTTCCCTGCTCATCGGCCGCGACCAGGCCCTCGGCCATACTGTCGAGTACGGACTGCAGCGTCAAAGTCTGGGTTTCCAGGGCTTGCCGCGAGCGCAACAGTTCTTCGGCTTGCCGGGAAAGTTCTTCGGCCTGTCCCGCGAGCCGGTCTTGAGCCTGTTTCCGCTCGGTGGTGTCGCGCGCAATTTTCGAAGCGCCTACGATCGCACCGCCGCGGTCCTTAATCGGCGAGATGGTCACGGAAACGTCAATGATCTTGCCATCCTTCCGTACGCGGAGGGTTTCGAAATGCTCTATGCTCTCGCCGCGCCGGATGCGCGCCAGAATGTCGGCTTCTTCATGCCTGCGCTCGGGCGGAATAAGCATCTGCATCGATTGGCCCACGGTCTCGGACGCCGAATAGCCGAAGATCTTCTGGGCGCCACGATTCCAGGAGTTGATCGTGCCATCCAGGTCCTTGCTGATGACGGCGTCGTCGGAGGAGTCGACGACCGCGGCCAGGTGTTCGCGTGCCGCTTCGGCCTGCACTCGCTCGGTGACATCCCGCAGAATCACGGTGAACAGTTTTCTCCCACCTGTAACCACCTGAGAAATGGAAGCTTCGATCTGAAATTCCTGGCCATCGGCGCGCACTGCCCAAAGCACATTCTTTGGCCCCATGGCTCGATTGGTGACCCCGGTATCGGCGAACTTGTGGATGTGTCCAGCGTGCGCGGCGTGGAAGCGCTGCGGAATAAAATGCGTGATGGGCTCGGTCAGCGCCTCTGCCGCCGTGCAGCGGAACATTTTTTCGGCGGCCGAGTTGAACAACACGATGTTCTGTTGTTCGTCCACGGTAAGGATCGCGTCCATAGCCGACTGAATGACGCCCGCCAGGCGGCCCTCGCTCTCCCCCAAAGCTGCCGTGCGCTGGGCCACGCGCCGCTCCAGTTCCGCGTTGAGAGCGTCGCCGCGATCGACGATGAAAGCCATCCAGGCGATAAAGCCAGCCAGCGCAACGCTGGAAAACACCGCCAGTACGCTTAGTTCAACCCAGGTGAAATGCGACTCCGCAACCAGGGGCTTCGAGATATGCCAGCCGATAAGGCTCAGAACCAGCAAAGCCGAAGGGACTGCACTCCGCAATAACCGCGCTCCTGTGCTGCGACCGGTGAGAAGTCCGCCCAAAGCCCTGGAGGCGCGGGAACACAGCAGCCCTGATATCAATACAAAAAAAGTTACCGCAGTCGGCCAAGCCATGCTGGTGGGCGGCGTGATTGGCGACAGAATCAGCGCGAAGAGGCCAAACCCGGTCTGAACCGCTGCCCCGAGACAGAGAAACTGAGTAGGCCAATCGTCGCGCCGCGTTTTCCAGTCCAGTAGCAGGAGCGCGAGACCGAGGACGAGAAAATCTGAAGCCGTAATGGACGACATCAATCCTGGCCTTAGGCCGGCGGCGCGGTCGGCGCGGGAGACGGCAACCAGCAGTTGATCGATGCTGAAGTCGCGTCCCAAAAAGTGTTCGACCAGGCTGAGCAAGCCCACAAGCGCGGCGGTGCCAGCCATGGTGTTGGCGGCAACCCTTGCCGTCCGTGTGCAGGACCGGTTTCTCAGGAGCCACAGAGACGCGCCCAGCAGCAGGAAGCAGGTCGCGGTGTTCGCTACCATCTTTACGGGAGCGAATCCCCACGTGGTGAGGCGGGAGAGGTGAAGGGCCCAGCCGGAGAGTCCTGACAATCCGATGACCATAGAAAACACGCTGGCCGCGGAGGCATAGACACTCAGCCTCTTGACCAGGACGGGATCGGCGGACGCTCTCATGCGAAGGAGAAAGAGATCTGAACGAGGGTCTGCACAGTCGCTCGCGACACAGCCTCGTCTGATGAATTCATCGGCGGCGCGAGGGCTATCTTTAGGCGGAAAGCGAGGGCGTGGAGTGGTCGGGGAGACCAGAAGTGTATGTGGGAGTGTGCCCCTTCGGATGTTCCGAGGACGCGGCGTTCAACGCGACGGGCGGGGAACTGCTATGGAGGCTTAGAGATTTCTCAGACTGGAAGCCATTTCAGATAAGGGCGCCGGAACATTAGGCAGTCTTCATCCCGCTTTGCGCTCATCCTCGGCGGCTTCCGGTAGGGCGTCGTCGTCGTCCCACTCAAAGGAAAGAGCGCGCGCGGTGGTTTCGATGGGCTCGAGTTCCGGAATGTCGTCGGCTACGGATGCGCCCAGTTCGGCGAACTTGCGCGCCGAAACCAGGACGCGGCTTTCAAGCGACCCTACAGCTTTGTTATAAGACTCGACGGCGCGGTCGAGTCCGGTGCCGACCTGCGTGATGTGTGCGGCGAGCAGGCGCAGGCGATCGTGTAATTCTTTGCCGAGCGCGCTGATCTGCTGCGCGTTGCGCGCCAGCTTTTCCTGATTCCATCCGTAATTCACCGCCTTCAGCAGCGCGATCAGAGTGGTCGGCGAGGCGGGAATCACGCGGCTCAGCACACCCTGCTCAATCAGGCTGGAATCCTGTTCCAAAGCGGCGCTGAAAAACGTTTCGCCGGGAAGAAACATTACGACGAATTCCGGCGTGGGATCGAACTGCTCCCAATAATTCTTGCCAGCGAGAGTCTTCATGTGGTCGCGCACCTGCCGGGCATGATTGGCCAGGCAGGCGCGCCGGGCTTCTTCGTCATTGGTCTCGAAGGCATCGAGAAAGGCTTGCAGCGGCGTCTTGGCGTCGACTACAACGTTCTTACCGCCGGGCAGCTTAACCACCAGATCAGGACGGAGCCTTCCAGTTTCTGTGGTCACCGACTCCTGCTCGGTGAAGTCGCAATACGAAAGCATGCCGGCAATCTCGACCACGCGGCGCAACTGAATTTCTCCCCAGCGTCCACGCACGTTGGGAGTGCGCAGCGCCCGCACCAGGTTGCCGGTTTCCGATTGCAGCTCTTTTTGTGTGGTGATCAGTGATTGCACCTGGGCGCGCAGTTCGCCGTAAGCGTCGCCGCGGGCGACTTCCATCTGTTGAATCTGCGCATCCACCTTATTCAGCGAATCGCGCACCGGTGCGACCAGATCGGCCACGGCTTTTTGACGGTTCTCGAGATCGCCCCTAGCCTGAATCTGAAATCGCTTGAGGGTCTCTTCGGCGGTTTGGAGAAAACAGGAGGTGTTGGCACTCAGTGCCTCCGAGGCGAGCGCTTTGAAGGCATTGCGCAAATCCTCGCTGGCGTGGGTCACTAATATAATCTTGTCTTCGCTGAACTTTCGCTCGGACGCCAAGTCCGACTCTAATCTGGCGTTGGCTGCGACCAACTCCGTGTGGGCATGCTGAAGCCGTGCCAGATCAGCCTTTCCGGCCGCTAATTCCTTTTCCATTAAGGACAAACGTGCGGTGAGCGCAGCGGTTCGCGAGCGCAGCACAAGCCCGGCGAGCACGCCGCCAAACAACAGGCCGATCACCCCTACGATCCAAGGTTCCATATCCAAGGTCCCAGAGCGAAAGTAACTTCTCAATCTGCAGTCCAGCCTCTAGCCTAGCACTAGCGGCAAGTTTTGAACCTGAAGTCAGGTCCCCCCAGGTCAAGTTGAGTAGGCCGAGCAATGGCAAGAGCCTGTGGAGTGATCGACCGAGTGATCGATAAAAAACTTGCGATGGCGCTTCTGCTAGTGATAGGCGCCGCCTTGCTGCCGATGTCTGGGGTGATGGCAGCTTCCGGCGAAAACGATGGCGCCGCGCGCCAATCCGCGCAGGGCGCGACTTTAACGCCTGCGGCCGCAACCGCTCCCGATATTCCTCTCAGCGTCTACGATTCACAAGCCGAACTACAGCTTCTGGACCTGGCGAACCTGGCCAGAGCGCAAGCCGGTGCACCGCGTCTGACGCTCGATGCCGGCCTTTGCCGGGCGGCACGGGCGCACGCGGAGGCGATGTTCGCGGCGCGCCAACTTTCCCATCAGTTTGAAGGTGAGCCCTCCCTACCCCAACGCCTGGCGACCGCAACTCACACGCAACTCGATCAGGAAGGCGAAAACGTTGCGCTCGATTTCGATGCCGAAAGCGGGCACAAACATCTGATGCTGTCGCCGCCGCATCGCGCCAACCTGCTGAACGCGGCTTATAACGTGATCGGGCTGGGCGTGGTCCGCAGCGGAGACCGGCTCTACATCGTGCAGGATTTCGGCCACTCCCTCCCCAATTATTCTTCGGCGGAAGTGAAGGAGCGGATTGCGGCGACGGTTGTGCAAATGCGGCGCCAGGCCGGCCAGCCTGATCTCGCGCGCAGCGATCTGCCTAATGCAGATGCCGCGGCGTGCTCGATGGCGCAAGCCGACAAGCTTGGCGGCTCGGCGGTTCATCAACTCGCGCAGCGCTATACGGTTATGACTTACACCAGTCTGCATCCAGAGACGCTGCCTGCGAATGCCAGCCACGTGCTCGCGAACCGCAACCTGCGCAGCTTTTCGGTGGGCTCCTGCTACGCACGTACCGAGACGTACCCTACGGGCGTGTATTGGGTGGTGCTGTCGCTGGAGTGAGCCGTAGAATGGCCTACGCGTGAATCTGTTCGAGGTGCTTCAGAGTAGGCAAAGACCTGATGGACTTGCCCGCCTTTCGCTGCGCGAGTCGGATTTCATAGAGGCTTTGCAGATTCAGCCAGAATTCAGCAGTGGTGCCAAAGAAGTGGGCCAAGCGGAGCGCCGTGTCGCCGGTGATGGCGCGCCGTCCGTTCAGGATCTCGGTGATTCGGTTGGTCGGAACTTCGAGTTGCCGCGCGAGTTCAGCGGCACTCATTCCCAGCTCGCCGAGTTCTTCGGCTAAGTGTTCTCCGGGGTGAATCGCAGTTACTGGCATGGCAATCTCCTAGTGGTAATCGACGATCTCTACGTTTGAAGGGCCGGACGCAGCTTCCGTCCAGTCAAAGCACACTCGCCACTGGTCATTGATTCGGATGCTGTATTGCCCTTTTCTGTTTCCCTTCAGCACTTCAAAGCGATTGCCAGGCAACACGGCCAGATCCCGCAGCGTGACGGCCGCCTCAAGCCGGTCCAGCTTTAGACGCGCCGGGCGGTCAATGCCGGAGAAGGCCTTTACCCGTTTTCCAACTGCGAAATCTCTGGTCCGTTTGTCACGGTAACCGAGGATCACGATTCATTCTACGCCAATGTATGCGTTACGTAAAGCGTATCAACGGCTGGCAAGTTGCCTTCCTGTGCTAACCTTTCCCTGCCCTCCGTCTGCGGTTCCCTGTATGGAATCCTCGGCCCAAGTCCGTCTACCTCAGGCGCACTCGAACGAAATCCGCATCGGCACGGCAGGCTGGTCTTATAAAGACTGGGACGGAATTTTCTATCCTTCGGGTATGTCGCACCGCAAGCAGCATCCGTTGGAATATCTGGCGCGCTTCTTCGATACCACCGAAATCAACACATCCTTCTACGGACCGCTGAAACCGGAGTGGGCGAAGCTCTGGTGCCGCAAGGTCGCGGCGGTAAATAAGAATTTTCTCTTTACGGCGAAACTCTACCGCGCGTTCACGCATTCTCCAATCGCGGTGATGGAGCCCACTTCTGCTGCGACCATCCGCCCTACCGACGAAGACGAAGCCCGCACCCGTGAAGGCCTCGACGCGATTGCCGACGAAGGGCGTCTGGGCGCGCTGCTCATCCAATTCCCCGTGTCGTTCAAGAATACTTCCCTCAACCGCGAGTATCTCGACCGGCTGCTGCGCCAGTTCATCGAATATCCGCGCGTGGTGGAGGTGCGGCACTCCAGTTGGAACGACGCCGAAACGCTGGCGGCCTTCACGCAAAAAAACGTCGGTTTCTGCAATATCGACCAGCCGCTACTCGGGCGATCGCTCGCCCCAACCGAACACGTGACCGCTGCGGTCGGCTATGTCCGCTTGCATGGTCGCAACTACGAGCACTGGTTCGCCGATCCAAGTTCTGGCGATCAAGGTTCCGATTCCGATAATCGCAACGACCGCTACAACTATCTCTATAAACCACGCGAACTCGAGGGCTGGAAGGAACGAATCGAAAGCGTCGCCGAACGGGCGCAGGCGACTTATGTGATTACGAACAACCACTTCGAGAGCAAAGCGGGAGTGAACGCTCTGGAGTTGAAGGCCATGATTAGCGGGAGGCGGGTGCTGGCTCCGGCTACGCTGATTCAGAGGTATCCTGAGTTGAGAAACATCGCCGATGCGGCGGAAGGTGATCGAGAGGCAAGTTCGACATCGCTGTTCGGATAGCGATGCCGCCGGAGCCCTGTAAAACTATAAAGGAGCACACGACTGCAGTGCAAAAATCCGAAGCGCGCAGAATGGCTTGCCCCTTAGGCAACTGCTCGCCGAGGAGCGGCATCGTAGCCCCAACCTGAGTCCGCTATCGAACCCAGAGGAAAGGAAAAATTGAGATGTCGACCAAAACGACTAAGAACCAGAATCTAACAATGAAAACGCCCCCGATCGTGTCGCAGGAGGAGTGGGAGGCTCGGCGCCAGCAACTTCTCGTGAAAGAGAAGGCCTTCACCCGCTCCCGTGATGCGCTGGCCGCCGAACGCCGTCGCATGCCTTGGATGGCTGTGGACAAGAAGTACACGTTCGACGGACCCAAGGGCAGGGTAAGCTTGCTCGATTTGTTCGAGGGACGCCCTCAGTTGATCGTCTATCGCGCCTTCTTCGAGCCCGGGGTGTTCGGCTGGCCCGAGCATGCCTGCCGTGGCTGCTCCCTGGGCGCTGATCAGGTCGCTCACCTGGCTCATCTGAACGCCCGCGACACCACCCTAGCTTGGGCGTCACGCGCACCGCAGGCCGACATCGCGCGCCTGAAGGCGCGCATGGGCTGGGAGATGCCCTGGTACACCATGACCGACAGCTTCGACAAAGACTTCGGCGTCGATGAATGGCACGGCCACAACGTATTCTTCCGCGATGGCGATAAAGTGTTCCGCACATACTTCATCAACAGCCGCGGTGACGAGGCGATGGGGAGCACATGGAGCTACCTCGACATCACCCCGCTTGGGCGTCAGGAAACTTGGGAAGACTCGCCTGAGGGCTATCCCCAGACCCCGCCGTACAAATGGTGGAACTGGCACGACAACTACGACGCCGAGGCCTCGCCTAACCCGAAGTGGGTCGATATATTGACCGACCCGGCGGCGGCCTACCGAAAGCGCGTCGCAGAGGAGAAAGCGAGCTAAAGAACAGCGACGGCGAAGAGGAAGAATTTCGGGGAAACTGGGCGCTAGGTGCGGAATACTGAACACCAGGTACTGGCGACCTGCAACTTATGCGCCTATCTTGGCGTGGTCGGACAGGCGTTGCTTATTGTGGCGGAGCGCGACGTTCATGAACACATTACCCATGGCAGTCTCAAAGCAGATCATGAGCGCTTCGACATCTTCGCTGGTCTTGTCGCCTTCCTCGGCGGTGACGAGAAGCGGAGGGTGAACCCGGAAGTGGAAGCCCTGGTCGTTGAGGGCGCAGACGGCGTTGCCGACGACCTGGTTGGCGAGTTCGAAGATGGTCTCTTTAATCAGCCCGTCGGATTCCGGCAGTTCAGCGCCCGCATAGTGGCTGGCCACGCGCACCGCGGTTTGCGGCTCGAGGTCCAGAATGATGCGGCCCTCGATGTCGCCCGAGAGCGCCACCATGCCAGCTACGCCTTTCCGGCGATAGCCATCCTCTTCCATCGCCAGGTGGCCCACTTTGGTGGTGCCGGAAAGCCCCTGCGACAGGACGGCGTCAGCCGCGTTGATGAAAGGCTGAATCAGATCCATCTTCATGCGATTAGGCTCCCGCGCCGGCAGCTACCGCGCCGTCTTCTCCGAGAACGTACTTGATGACTTCGTACAGCACTTCGGGCTTCACCGGCTTCTGCACGAAATGGCGCGCCCCGCGCTGCAGTGCAGCCACGATGTTTTCCTGGTAGCCGACCGAAGACACCATGACGACGCGAGCTTCGGGATGCGCCTGGACGATCTTCTCGGCGGCCTCGATGCCCTCCATCTGCGGCATGGTGATGTCCATCAGTACGATGTCGGGATGCGTGCGCTCGAATTCGCTGATGGCAGTCAACCCGTCCCCGGCCTCGGCCGCCACCTGCCCGCCAAAACTCTCAATCATGCGGGCGAGATTCTTGCGCGCGAACACGGAATCGTCCACGATCAAGTAGCGGACCGGTTGGCCGTCCTTGCTGCGTTTTACTGGTGCAAACTGCTCCATAACAACCTCCCTGTAACATTCCATCACGGCGGTTGCCCGCCGACTAGATGACTCAGGTCCATAGGACCTGGGTCAGAAAGTTCGTTTCTAGCGCCCGGCGCGGAGTGCTTTTCCCGCCCCGCCGCTTTCCCCGCGGCCTTCGTTGCGGCCACAAAGAGCCTGTAAAGTGGACGAAAGCACGTCCAGAGCCACCACACGCGTAGCATAGCCGCGTTCGATGCCGGCTTTGGGCATACCAAAGACCACGCAGGATTCTTCGCTCTGCGCGATGGTCATGCCGCCGGCTTTCTTCACCGCGCCCAGACCCTCCGCCCCGTCATCGCCCATACCGGTCATCAGCGCGGCGATGGCTTGCGGGCCGAATTCCTGAGCCACGCTTTGGAATAAAACGTCTACGCTGGGCCGGTGGCCGTTAACCCGCGGTTCATCGTTGAGCACCACAATGTCGCCCATGGTCAGGCGCTTCACTTTCATGTGCCGGCTTCCCGGGCAGACCAGAACGCGCCCAGCCTGCAGCACGTCACCGGATTGAGCTTCCTTAACGCGCAGCGAACACAACTCGTCGAGACGGCGGGCGAACATCTCAGTAAAGCCATCGGGCATGTGTTGTACGATTACGATCGTTCCCGGAAAATCCGGGGGCAGCTGCGCCAGCAGAAATTCCAGAGCCTGCGGCCCGCCAGTGGAAATTCCAATCGCCACCAGTTTCGTGGGCGGAGGCGCGGACTTGCCGAACGAGATCTTTTCGGGTGGCGCGGCGGGCCGGAACGTTCCCGGGCGCACAACCTTGCAATCGGCGGCCGCCTTGATTTTTGCGATCAACTCCGCGGCGGTTTCGGCCATGTGCGCCGAAGCATCCTGCGGTTTGGTGACGAAGTCGAAAGCTCCCAACCCCAATGCTTTCAAGGTGACCGAAGCGCCTTCAGTCGAGTGGGAACTGACCACGATGACCGGCAGCGGATGCCGGCGCATGATTTCCTTCAAAGTGTCGATGCCGTTCATGCCCGGCATCTGCAGATCGAGCGTGACCACGTTGGGCTGCAACTCTTCGATCTTCTTCAGGCAGAAGGTTCCATCCATCGCCGTGCCCACTACATCGATCGAAGGTTCGGCTTCAAGCATCTGCGGGATCAGCTTCCGCATCAGTGCGGAATCATCCACCACCAGCACGCGGACTCTTTTCGTGTCGGGCTTTATGTCGGGCATCATGCGTGGCCTCCTGCGCTGCTGAGGGCCAGCCGGGCGCGATCGTTGTGGTTGAGCAAGAGTCCGCACTTGACTAAGCCGGCCGCTTCGGGACGCAGACGGGCGACGTGCTCTACAACCGCAAGCAGATTCAGGATGAGCACAACCTTCCCGTCTCCCAGGATGGAAGCGCCGTTTACCAGGTCGGTGGAGAAGGTCTGGTCGTCCAAAGCTTTGATCACTAATTCTTCTTCGCCCTCCAAAGAGTCGACAATCAGTCCGTACTTTCTTTCGCCGACGGTGATGACCAGCACAAAGAGCTTGCTCGATTTCCGGTCGACGTCGGGCGCAGCGGGCCGTCCCAGGCGGAGCAAAGGGAGCACCTGGTTGCGCAGCTGCAGCACTTCATAGTTATCGACCTGGTGGACTTCCGATTCCATGGCGCGGGCAATCTGGCTCACCGCGTTGAGCGGGATGGCATACAACCGCTGTTCCACCCAGAACATGAGGGCCTTGATGATGGCCAGAGTGAGCGGGAGTTTCAGACGGAAGGTCGTGCCCTGGCCCACGTGAGTTTCCACGTGGATCGTGGCTTTCAGCCGCTGAAGCACGCTCTGCACCACGTCCATGCCCACGCCGCGCCCGGAAACTTCGGTGACTTCCTCCGCCGTGCTGAATCCCGGTCGGAAGATGAAGTCCAGGGTCTCGCCTTCGGTCAAGCGCGAAGCCTCTTCCGTCGTCATCATTCCCAGTTCCAGCGCTTTGGTGCGAATTTTCTGGGCGTCGATGCCGCGGCCATCGTCGCTGATCTCGACCACCACCTGGTTACCCTGGTGATACGCATTCAGCTTGATCTTTCCCCGCGGGGACTTGCCCAGGCGCCGGCGTTCCTCGGCCGATTCAATGCCGTGACTGACCGCGTTCCGCACCAGATGCGTCAAGGGCTCGGCAATGGCGTCGAGAATCCCTTTGTCGAGGTCCGTTTCCTGCCCGGCGAGTTCCAGATCCACTTCGCGGCCGCACTGCCGCGCTACATCGCGCACGATGCGGGGGAAGCGCCGGAATAGCTGGTCGACCGGCACCATGCGAATCTTCATGACCGAGCGTTGCAGATCGTTGAGCACGCGGGCCTGGAAGGCCATGGCGTCGGCAAACTTGCCGCGCAAGAGTTCCTTGGGATAGCGTTTGCCAAACTCGCCGAGCGCTTGCTGCAGCATCGACTTGCCGATGATGAGTTCGCCCACCAGGTTGAGCACGTTGTCGATGCGTCCGGCTTCAACGCGCAGAATGTTTTCCACCAGAGCTTGCGAGAGGCCGGGTTCGGGCGCTGGGGTTCGTTCTTCGGCAAGAGCGGGCTGGGCTGGCGATGCTGAAACTTGAGGCGCCGCAGGCAGCGCCGAAGCGGAGGCCTCGAGCTCTGGCGCAGACTCCGGCTGAGCACCCTTCGGAGCCTTGGCTGCAGGAGCCTCGATTAAAGTCACTGCGATGTCGCCCGCGATGGTCGGGATCTGGCACTTGGCGGCGATCTGTTCCTTCGACTGCGTGCTGGCAAACACGAACTGCACTTGCTTGGAGGCGGCTGGCGACTTCGCGTCTGGCCGCACTACGATGACTTGACCAATCCCGCTGATCGCATTTTGAATCAGTTGCCGCGCGGCGATCGGCATTGTGCAGTGGGGATCAATTTTCACGACGATGTCGTACAGCCCCAACCCGGCCGCCTGGGCCTGGGCCAGAGCGCGCTTCTCGGCATCGGTCCAGTCTTTTTCTGAGGCACGAGCGGGCTCGACGGATTTTTTTCGGCGGCGAGTTTTCTTGGCCGCGGGAGCCGCAGTCAGCTCGTTGATTCTTTGCCGCAGACTCTCCGTAGCGGGCATTTTGCTCCCACCGTGGTAGGCGGCGAGCATCTCGGCAAAAACGTCGGCGGCGGCAAAAGAGATTTCGGCCAGCGCTCCATGACCGGCTGCGCTCTCCAGGGTGAGTGCATCTTCGAACAAGTGCGCCAGTTCGCTTAACTCGCGCAGCCCGCAGGCCGCGGAGTCGCCCTTCAGGGTGTGCACGGTGCGGCGAATCGAACGCACGATTTCCTCGTCGCCGGGATTCTTCTCCAGCTTCAGGGATTCTTCGTTCAGCGCCTGCAGCAGTTCCTGCGAAGTCTCAAAAAACAGCTCGCGCAGTTCCGCTCCACGCTCATCGGGAGGATTCGTCACTCGCGCACCTCAATCCGCTGGTAAGCCGTGCCGCTGTCCTTGTGCACCATCTGGAACTTCTCGGTGAGGCCGAGCAGGCTTTCAGCGTGGCCCACGAAGAGGTAGCCGCCGGGGTTTAGGCAGCGATAAAACTTTTCGATGAGCCGCTTCTGCTCCGCCTGGTCGAAGTACATCATCACGTTGCGGCAGAAGATCACGTCGTTGCGCTGCGGCAGGTACTCCGTCTTCAGATTGTGAAAGTCGAAGTGGACCATTTCTTTCAGCGCTTTCTTGATGGCATACCGCTCGCCCACTTTGTCGAAGTAACGCAGGCGGAAGCTGTAGTCGACGGTCGACATCTGGTGTTCGTTGTAAGCGCCTTCCTGCCCGGTTCGCAGCACCGAGTAGCTGATGTCGCTGGCCAGAATCTCCACCCGCCAGGGCGGGGGAATCAGCGGCTTGGGCATTGGCATTTCCATCGGCAAAGGATTGCGCAGGTAGTAGTAGGCCAGCGTGTCGGCCGCCATCATGCCCAGCGTGTAGGCTTCCTGCCCGGTCGAACACCCTGCGCTCCACACCCGAATCGAATACTCGCGGTGCGCCTGCTTCCGCTTCAGCATTTCCTCCAGCACAAATTTCTGGAACAGATCCAACTGCGCCTTGTGGCGGAAGAAGCTGGTCTCGTTGACCGTCAGGTTCTCGACCAGCTTGGCCAGTTCTGCTTTGCCTTCCTGGCTGATCAGCAGGCGGTAATAGGCGTAAAAGGAATCGATGCGGCACTCCTTCAGCCGCCGCAGCAGACGGTCCTGGAGAAAGTGGGTGCGGCGCTCGTCGAAGTGCATGCCGCACTCCTGATACACCAGCGCCTGCAGCAGCCGCAGTTCCGCGTCCGTCAATACAGGAGCAGGTGCCGCTCCGAATGTACTCATGCGTTCTCTCGTTCCTCGTGCCCGAGTTTCATTCCTTCTTCATCCGGCAGGCTCGCCCCAACGAAGCCTGCTTGCAGAGAAACTTCAGCGTGCCGCTGCTCCGCGCGCCTCCGCCTTGGCTGCCTTACCTTCCATACTCCCGCTCTCTTGCAGCAGATTGGCCGGAGCCAGAAGCTTGGTCATGTCCAGCAGCACGACGAGGCGGCCTCGCACCTTGCCCAATCCCGTGACGCAGTTCAGTCCGCCTTCCTGGAATACGGCCGGCGGGGGCTCAACGTCTGTGCTGGCGATCTTCAGTACTTCCGAAGCCGAGTCCACAATCAACCCCGCGAGCTTGCCGGAATGCTCGACCACCAGAATCCGGTTCTGCTTTTTCAGCGTGGCGTGCTTGTCGCCAAAGCGCTTGCGCAGGTCCATCACCGAAACGATCTTGCCCCGGAGGTTGATCACGCCCTCCAGATAATCGGGAGCGTCGGGTACGGCGGTGATCTCCGGCACGCGCACGATTTCGTGCAGCGAAGTGATGGGCACGCCATAAGTCTCGCGCCCGACCTGGAAGCCCACGATATGGAGTTCACGGCTCATGGTTTGAGTAGTTCGTCGCCAGTTCTAGTAACGGGATGCAGCCGCAGCTTTGCGGGCGTTCCGTTCTTTCTCGTCCGCCGCGGCTTGCCGCGCGCCCGCAGCCTCTTCCAGCGCGAAGCGATCCATAAACTCGAGCAGCCCGCGTGACATCTTCGACATCTGCTCCGCCGAAGCCGCCAACTCGGTCGAGCCTGAGGTCGACTGCTGGACCAGTTCGCGCATTCGCTCCATGGCTTTCACCACGGCCTGCGCTCCGGAGGCCTGTTCTTCCACCGCCGAATTGATTTCGTGGGTGATCTCGTTCAACCGCGTGGTCGCCCGCGCAATCTGCGACGAGCCATGCGATTGCTCGTTGGTGGCCGCTCCGATTTCCTGGGCGAACTTGTAAACTTCCGTGACCACGTTCGAGATCTTGCGCAGCGCCGCGTTCAGCTCGCCGCCAAGGTCCAGGCCTTCGTTCACGATTCCGGTGGAGCGATCCATGTTTTCGACCGCTTTGCGCGCTTCCTTCTGAATGCTTTGAATCAGTTCTGAAATTTCCTTGGTGGATTGCGCCGACTTTTCCGCCAGCTTGCGGACTTCATCAGCCACCACGGCGAAGCCCAGGCCGTGCTCGCCGGCGCGCGCCGCTTCGATCGCGGCATTCAGTGCCAGCAGGTTGGTCTGTTCCGCGAGGTCGTCGATGACTTCAATGATCTTGCCGATGTCGTCGGCGCGCTGGCCCAGGGCCCCGATGATTTCGCCCGAACTGGTGATGGTGGTGTTGATGCGGTTCAAGCCGTCGGTGGCCTTTTCCATGGTAGCGATGCCGCTGTGCACTTCTTCGCGCGAGCGGTTCGAAATGTCGAGCAGCACCTTGGCGGTGTCGGCCACGCGCTGGATGGAAGCCACCATCTGGTCGATGGAAGCTGAGGTTTCGCTTACGCTCGAAGCCTGCACCTGCGTGCTCTTCACCATGTTCTGCACGTTGACGCTCATCTCGTGCATGGTGCTGGTGACCTCATCGATGGCCGAGGAAGCCTGCAACCCGATCTTGGCGGAATCGTCGGAGGCGTTGGCCACCTGTCCGCTGGCGCTGGCCACTTGCGAGGAAGCGTCGCGCACGCTGCGCACCAACCGCGCCAGCCCTTCCACCATCTTCGCAAAAGCGTTGCCCAGAGTGTCGTGCGGAGAGCGTGGCTTTACTTGGACCGTCAGATCTCCTCCGGCAATCGATTCGGAAACGCCCGCCATCTCTTTGAGATAGGTGACCATCTTGGCGAAGGTGCGGGCCAGTTCTCCGATTTCATCCTCGCGGGTGACGTCGATGTTGTGCTCCAGATCGCCGGTATCGCCGATCTGCCGCGAGACCTGCATCAGGTTCGTCAGAGGTTCGGTGATGGACTTGGCGGTCGTGATGGCGACCCAAATACCAACCACCAGGGCGGCCAGCGTGCTTAAAACGGAGAACACGATGGTGAGCGTGCTCGCCGTCTTATCCGACTGAGCCCGCTGTTCCACCAGCTTGTGGTTTTCCTCATCCGCGGTGTCGAGTGCGTCGGTGAAATTCTTCACCCAGGAGGAAGCATCTTTCTGGAGGTAGTAAATCTGCAATTCGGCGACGGTCGCGTTGCCCGAATCCACGTCCTTGCGTTTGTCGATCAGGGGCTGGGCAAACTCTCTGCTCCAGGACTGCTCGAGCTCTTGCACCTTGCTCAACGCCGCGCGTTCCCGTTCGGAGTTCGCCAGCGAGGTTCCTAGCTGCAGCTTTGCACTGAGCGTGTGCAGGCCGTCGTTCATCCGTTCTACTTCCCGGGTATCGCCACTCAGCAGATAGTTGCTCAGGTAGAGCATGTTCTGCATCATCTGCGACCGTACCTCGTTGGTGGCATCGGCCAGATCGAGCGAGACCTTGGCCGCGTCCTTCGCAGCATGCTCTCTGAGCACAGCCGCCAGGTTTACGATGAACAGCACTACCACCATGCTGAGGATGATTCCGAAATTCTTGTATAGCCTTTTGCCGATCGTCATGCCGTTTTCCCCCGGCTGCCTGTTTACCTTTGCCTACTGATGCGGTTCGAACTTGAGTTCCACCACGCCCGAGCTCTCTACCTGTGCGGGCTCGAAGCGCCATTTCCTGACTGCGTCGAGAGCGGCCCCGGCCAGCACCGGATGTCCGCCCAATACCTTGGCGTCCTTCACCGTGCCGTTCGGCGCCACCACGATCTGAATCTTCACTGTGCCGGTGATGTTCATCTTCCGTGCCAGGTCGGGATACTCGGGCGCGACTTTGACCTTGGCCCGGCGTGTCATCTCGCTTGACGCATCCTGCGCTCGCAGCCCCGCCACTCCGGCTCCGGCCACAATTGCAATTGCGGCGAACAGCACTCCTGCCCTACGAAAAGACACAGTTCCTCCCTGGCAATAGTCGTGGTGATCCCATTGGAGCAACGCCGGGGCCACGCCTCGGTTTTTGAGAAAACCAAGGTAACCGTGCGGATGTGTCTAAAAAACAAAGACTTAATGCAACTCACCGACCTCATTCTTGATCCTGTCTCACGATTAGCCTTGTCTCATCTTCGCCATTGCATACAATTGATTCTCACAGTGAGACCCATTCCCCCCGTTTTTCTCGGGATTTCACACTAAGGCACCCGCCACCCATTTCCCTTGACTCAAAATGAGATGGCGGGATAGTTTTCCATTAGATTCAATCACTTGTGAGAAGCATGAAAATCCTGCGCTGGCCAGCGGTGACTTTCTGAAGATGACCGAAGGCAATTCGACGCCGTCGGGGGAAGCGTACGGCGTATCCAATTCGGACGAGGCCTTTCAGAGCCTCCTCCTGCGGATTGCCGCCAAGGCCGCGGAGCGCGCCGACCCGGGTTCTCTGATCCACCTCTTCTGTCGTGCCTCCCGCGAGTTTTTCCAGGTTAGTGGTGTTTATTTCTGGCGCCGCCACTCCGGCGACGAACTCGTCGGCGAGCAGGCCGATGGCAAGCTGGCCGAGCGATTTATCGGCATCCGGCTGCGGCCGCAGGAGAGCGCTGTCACCTCGGAAGCCGTGCGCGGCCGCCGGGCGATCTTCGTAAACCACTTGCAGTCCAGCCCGACTGTCCCTGCATTGCGCCAGTTCGAAGCGCGATCCCTGATGGCCGCTCCTCTGGTGGTCTTCGATGAAGTCATCGGCGCAGTGACGTTTCTGCATGATTCCGACGAAGGATTTTTTAATGAAGACCTGGCCGCCAAAGCTACCATTCTGGCCGGGCAACTGGGCAGCTTGCTCGAAGCCACCAGGCTGGGAGAAGCTTCTCGCGAAGAGCACCGCAGAGCCGAAATTCTGGCTGAGGTCGCGAGCGCTCTGCACGGAACTCCCGACGTCGCCGCGGTGATTGAGGCCCTGGCGGATCGGCTTCGTCTGCTCTTGCGCACGCGTCTGGTCTCGGTTCTTTTGCGCCGCGAAGGTCCCTTCGAACTCCGCGCCGTGTCCGCCGAAAATCCTCAACTGGCCAATTCTTTCCGGGCTGGGCACGACCGCCAGACCATCCGTTTTGCCGCCGATCTGGCGCAACGCGCGGTTTCTGCTGGAGAAGCCATCACAGTTTCCGTAAGCAGCGATCAACACTCGCTCGGCAGCTTGGTCTCCCCGGGAATGCTGATCGCCGCGCCCTTCCGCACTTCCCGCACCCAGGGGGCAATCCTCATCTATCCCCGCCAGGATGGAAGCTTCACGGCCGAGGAAAAGTCGCTTGTAACGGCGATCGCCGGCTTCGGCGCGGTTGCCGTCGCGCACGCCGAACTTTGCTCCACGGCCCAAGGCCAGGCGCACGAGCTGCACCAGTTGCTTGAAATCTCTTCCGAACTCAGTTCGAGCGGCGACCTCGAACATTTCCTTCAGGCTTTCGTGGTGCGCGCCACCGATTTTCTCGGCTTCGGCCGGTGCTTCATCGCCCTGCTTGAAGACGGCCAGTTCCGCATCCGCCATGCCGTCGACCGGGGTGAGCCGCAGCGTGTGGATACAGTTTTTCCTGAAGGCGTCGCCACGCGGGCTCTGCGGGCCAGGGAAGTCTTTTGGTCCGACGATCTCAAGCAAGTGCCTGGTGTGAATTTAGACATCATCGCCCAACACCAAGCTAAGCAGTTGCTGGCCGTCCCGCTGTTAGGCGCCGAAGGGCGCGTCCTGGGAATGTTCGGCGTGCTCGACCGGCTGGACGGCACCGGCGTCTCGCAGCAGGATATTCGCCGCGCCCGCGCTCTGGCCGCCCAGGTTGCGGTGGTGCTTGAAGTGGCGCACAACCTGCACCTGGCTGAGCAACACCGACGCCGCTCCCAGGCGCTCACGAAGCTGGCGCGGGAGATCGATGGTCTGCTGCGCCTGCCGGATTGTGCCCGCAAGTTTCTCGAGAGCGCCATCGAACTCTCGGGAGCCGGCGCTGGTGCGGTTGTGCTGTTTCACGAGGGACGATTTCAGACCGTCGCGATGCACCCGCTCTCCCAGGCAGCCGGCCCGGCGCCGGAGGCTCGCACCGACGATCAAGGGCTGCAACAGAGATTCGCAAATGCGCTTTCCGAGTTGGTCAAGAAGCGGGCAGAGGCGATCGTCTCCGGCTCGGCGGCTGAATTGTTCAGTTCCGACTTGGCTTCGAGTTTAGGCTGGAGTGATTGCGCGGTGGTGCGTCTTCCTGGCTCCGATGGAAACCTCATCGGCTTGCTTTGCCTCTCGGGACGCGCCCGCCCGCTCACGGCCGAAGACCGCGACCTGCTGGAAGCCATTGCCGGCCATGCCGCCAGGGTCCTCGAAAATGCCCGCTTGTTCACGCGCATCGAACAGGCCAACCGCCACTGGCTGGAAATCTTTGACGCCATCACCGATTTCATCGTGGTGCATGACGAAACCGACAAGGTTCTGCGGGTAAACCGCTCTCTGGCCGGCATGATCGGAGTCGCTCCCAGCGAACTGATCGGCGTCAACATGCGCGCTCTGCTGACCCTGACCAACGAAGCCACGCTTTATTCCTGCCCTTTTTGCCGCTCTATGAGCGGAGACGGCGACGAGTTCGTTCATCCTGCTCTGGACCGCACCTATCTGGTTTCCACTTCCCGAGTGCCTGGCACTTCCGGAGAAAGCCAGCAAACTATTCACGTGCTCAAAGACATCACGGACCGCCGCGAGGCCGAGCGCCGTTACCGCGAATTGTTCGACAACATCCAGGAAGGTCTTTTCTTCAGCACTCCGGAAGGCCGCTTTGTCGAAGTCAACGACGCTATGGTGGCCATGCTTGGCTATTCCAGCCGGGACGAGCTGCTGCAGATAGATATCCCGACACAGGTTTACTTTTCGCCCGAGCAACGCCAGCTCCACGCCGAGGCCATGCAGAAAGATGGCCACCTGCGCAACTTTGAGGCCACGCTTCGCCGCAAGAACGGTTCTCCGATCTACGTCCTCATCAATGCTTTCGGCATGTATGACAATCTCGGACGCTTGCTGCAGATTCGCGGCCTGATGCTCGATGTTACCGGTCTCCACACTTACCAATCGGAACTGCAGCGGGAGCGTGACTTCTCCGGCAAGATTCTCAGCAACACCCAGAGCCTCATCCTGGTCGCCGACACCGCAGGCCTGATCAGCTACGCCAACCGGCGCTGGTACGAGGCTGGTTTTGAGCAGCGCGAGCTTCTCGGGCGTCCGTTACTCGAGTTGGCTGCTCCCGGCTATGTGTGTCCTCTGTCGGATGCGTTGCAAGCCATCCTGCGCGGAGGACAGGTCGACAATCTTGAATTGCAAATCATGCGCGGCAACGGCCAGGCCGGCCAGTTCTCCGTGAACCTGAGCCCCATGCGCGACGAGCAGGGCAGCATCAACAGCATTGTCGTGGTTATGACCGACATCACCGACTCTTCCGAGCTGCGCGGCAAACTGGTGCATGCCGAGAAAATGGCAGCCGTCGGACAGTTGGTCTCCGGCGTCGCTCACGAAGTAAATAATCCATTGACCGCAATTCTTGGTTTTGCCGATCTGCTGTTAGAGAATCCCGAACTTCCGGCTACCGCCATTAAGGACCTGCGCGTGATCCTGCAGGAAGCGCAGCGCACCAAACAGATCGTGCAGAACCTGCTCAGCTTTGCCCGCCAGATGCCGCCGCAGCGCAACCCCGTGCAGCTCAACATAATCCTGCGCCGCACCATCCAGTTGCGCTCTTACGACTTCAACAGCCACGGAGTGGAAATCATCGAACATCTCGACGAGGGACTACCCGATGTCATCGGCGACGCTCACCAGTTGCAGCAGGTTTTTCTCAACATCCTGAACAACGCCTACGACGCCGTGCATGAAGTCGGCCGTCCCGCCCGCATCGAGATCATGACCACCAAGGTCGGCGATGCCGTCGAAGTTTCTTTTACCGACAATGGTTACGGCATTTCCCATCCCGATCGCATTTTCGATCCCTTCTTCACCACCAAGGAGGTCGGCAAAGGAACCGGCCTTGGCCTGAGCATTTGCTACGGCATCGTGAAGGAGCACGCCGGTGAGATTCTCTGCCACAACAATATCGACGGGCCGGGAGCCACCTTCATTGTCCGCTTTCCCGCAGCGCCCCACACTGCTTCTCTGGGTGTGGCCGCAGGAGTAATACAAAAATGACAACCCCCGCCATTCAACGAGCCTTCTTGCCTGTTCTGCTCATCGAAGACGAGCCTTCCATCATGGCTCTGGTGAGCGCCACTCTCGAGCGCAACGGCTACGAAGTCGTCTGCATCGAGAGCGGAGCCGAAGCCCTGCGCCTGTTGGAAAAAGGACAATTTCTCGGCGTAGTCTCTGACATGCGCACGCCCGGCGGCGTCGATGGCGCTCAGGTGCATACTTGGATTTCCGCCAACCGCCCCGATCTCGAGAACAAAGTCGTCATTATCACTGGCGACTACGCCAACGAAGAAACGGTGACCACCCTGCGCAAGATCGGCGCTCTTTACCTGGAGAAGCCCTTCCGGGTGCAGGACCTCATCTCCGCCGTTGAGAAAACCATGGGGAAGGCCCGGTGAACCCGACATCCGGCAACCCGCCCTTGGGCAAGATCGCTCTGAGTCGAGACGACCTACGCGTCCGTCTCCTGATCGTCGACGATGAGCAGAGCATTCGCAAGCTCTGCATTACGGTCGGCGAGGCTCTGGGCTTCATCTGCCTGGAAGCCGACAGCGGCGAATCCGCTCTGGCCCTGCTGGAGGAGCAACCGGTTCACGTGGTGCTCAGTGACATGGTCATGCCGCACATGTCAGGCCTCGAATTCCTGGAGAAAGTAAAGAAACTATTACCCCGCACCGAAGTTGCGCTCATGACTGGACATGGTTCCATCGAAACCGCGGTGCAGGCCATGAAACTCGGTGCGTACGACTACATCACCAAGCCGTTTTCTCCGCTCGAAGAACTTCGCCTATTCTTGCGCCGCATGGCTGAAAAAGTCCGCCTGGTCGAGGAAAACGAATTCCTGCGCGAGCGCATAGATTCCGAAACCGCGGTGCATGGCATTGTCGGCTCCTCCGCCAAGATTCAGGAAGTGCTGCGCGTGGCCTCGCGACTAAAAGACACGCGCACCGCCGTGCTCATCTCCGGCGAAAGCGGCACCGGCAAAGAGTTGATCGCCCGCGCCATTCATTTCCGCGGAGCCTTCGCCAACCGTCCCTTCGTCGCCGTTGATTGCGGATCGCTCGTGCCGACGCTGATTGAGAGCGAGCTTTTCGGCTACGAAAAAGGAGCCTTCACCGGCGCTCTGAAATCCAAGCAGGGGCTGTTTCAATCGGCCGACACCGGCTCGGTCTTCCTCGATGAAATCGGCGAACTGCCACTCGAATTGCAGGCCAAGCTATTGCGCGTGCTGCAGGAAAAAGAAGTGCGCCCGGTGGGCAGCAACCAGCGCGTCAAAGTGGATGTGCGCGTCATCGCCGCCACCAACCGCGATCTCGAAGCCGCCTACAAGGCCGGAACCTTCCGCAAAGATCTTTATTTCCGCCTTAACGTGGTCACGGTGCACGTGCCCGCGCTGCGCGAACGCCGCAGCGATATTCCGATGCTCGTGAACTGGTTTTGCGAACGTTACGCTCCCGGAGCGGACCTGCGCGTTTCCAACGCCGCCATGAAAGCGCTTATGAATTATGACTGGCCGGGCAACGTGCGCGAACTCGAGAACTGCGTGGAGCGCGCCGTCGCTCTCGGCAATGGAAACCTGATCGACCTCAGCGATCTTCCTCCGACCATCGCCGCATTGAATTTATCGGCGCCCAGGCCGGGCGCAGAACCCGTGCCGGAATTGGTTTCCGATCTGGCGGCCTCGGCCGAATCGAGTTCCGCAGATGGAGTTGCCGCGGCTCCACTTCACACCACCGACCTGGAAGACATCGAACGCGCCACCATCCAGCGCGTCTTCGAGCAAGTCAAAGGCGACAAGGCTCTCGCCGGACGCATGCTCGGCATCAGCCGCGCCACGCTCTACCGCAAACTCAAACGCTACAACATCAGCGGGAGTGCAGATTCCGGACCTTCGAGCCACACTTTGCAGTAAACGCAAGAAAGCACCCTGAGAGACTCGGGGTGCCAGTTTACATTTCGCAGGCTAGCCTCTATTCGCCCTGCGGCTTCTGCTGCTCCTTTTTCTGCCGTTCTTCTTCCTGTTTTTTCTCTTCAGGCGTCATCGGATTCGCTTGCCGCTTTTGCGCCGGCGCAGGCTTGGCAGCCGCCGCAGAAGGGGTCGCCGGTTTGGCCGCTGCAGGAGGAGGCGTGCGCTGCTCCGGACGCGCGGCCGGCGCAGCAGGTTGCGGGCGCGATGCCGGCGCAGGTGGAGTCCGGTTCAGCGCAGGCTGACTGGCTTCCGGACGCGTCGCCTCCGAACGATTGCTGGGCTGTGCTTCCGGGCGACTATTCGGCTGATTCATTGCCGGACGCTCGCTCGGTTTGGCCGGCACAGGCTGACTTGGCGGCGTTGCCGGCCGATTCAGCTGCGCCGGCGCGGCCGCAGCGGGCCGTTCGGCTGGAGTTGGCGCAGCGCCCGGCCGGCTCATGGGCTGATTCGTGGGTGCCGCAGGCTGTCCGGGCCGCGCGGCGCTCGGCACGTTGGCCGCCGGGTGTCCGACATTCGGCGTCGTCGGTTTCCCGGCCGGCGCCACTTTCACCATGGGTCGTGCTGCCGCACTGGCGGCCGGACGCAGCGTCTGCACCTCGCTTCTAGCTAATGGTTGTCCGGGATGGGCCGCCAACGCCTGCTGCTGTTTCGCAAAAGGCACCGGCGGTGGAGGTGGCGTCTTCTTGGCGACAACCTGTCGGTTCGCGATCGCCGCCGAAGGCGCGGCCACGCGGCCCGCAGTCGCGGCCTTGGCACCGAGCACGCTCGCTCGCGTGGGAGCCACCGAAGCTCTCGCGTTCACGGGCATGGCAGCGATGTCACGTGCGCTCACCGTGACGGATGCTCTTGCCACCGGCTGCGCGCTCACAAACGCCTGCTGCGGAACCACCATCACCGCCCCTTGCACGCCGCGGTTTGCGTAGGTAACGTTCGTGATCGTCGTCGAGTTATGGATGATGGTCGTGTTGTAGACATTGGTCACCTGGGTGACATTCACCGTGGTGCTGCTGATGTTGACCCGGGTCACATACGCCTGGCTGACGTGGTACGACGGCACATAAACTTCCCGCGGACCCAGGGGAAACCATCCCACATTGCCGCCAACGGCACCGGGACCTCCGCCGATGAAGACCACCAGCGCGGGCGCATACACGGCCTGCACCGCCACCGGACCGGCCACCCATCCCCAACGTCCGCCAACACTCACCCAGCGTCCGTAATGGAACGGAGCGTAGCCCCACGAAGAGTCATCCACCCACGTCCATCCCCAGGGAGAAATCCAGGCCCAATGGCCGTCGTGATAGGGAGCCCAGCCGACTTCAACCCGGTTGGGAAACCAGACATGTCCGTAATTGGAGTCGTCGCGCCAGTCGCCATAGTCATCGAGATCGTCAAAACCAACGACATCGCGCGATAGATACTGCGCCGAACGTGAAAAATCGTAGCGGTGGTCGCGTCCCTCGGACCAGGTGTCAAATTCGTCGGGATCGTAAATCGGCTCCACATCGGCGTAGAGCGAGTCGGTTCCGCTCAATGTGGCTCTCTGCCCGCCGCGCAGCGCGAAGGTCTGCCCTGCACCCGTGGCTTGGCCTTCGCCGGCGCGGACGCTGATGACTGTGTAATTTCCATCGGCACTCGCCTCCACACGATAGTGCCCCGGCTGGAAAACGTTAAACGCCTGGTTGGGCGTGTCGACCTCGAAGTCCTCCTCGTCGCCCAGCCTTCGCACCGTAACGTTGATCGCGCCCGAGGTTAGTTGGATCTGAACCGTATCGTCATCAAGATTCAGGAAAGAGAAGGTGGTAAGTGGCGCCAGACGAATCACGGCCGAGCCCAATTGCACCTCAGCGCGCGAATTCTCGTCCGTCCACAGCTGGTCGCCCGTGCTCATCGGACGGTTGGGGACCGCTCCGACCCAGTCCGTCTCGCCAGCCGGTAGAAACGAAACCGAACCCTGCAAATAGCCGAGCCGAGCGACGCGGCCGGGCGGATCGTCTTGATCTTGCGCGGTGGATCTTGTTGATAAAGCGATGGTGGCGAGCGCAACCCCAAGCACCGCGCTCCACCAGCCTAACTTCAGAGTAGTTTTCATAAAAGCATTCTCCCAAGCTTTCTTCGCGAAGCCTGAGCTTCGCAGAATTCCCGTCAGCCTTTGATGCCGGATATCCGCGAAAAGGATTTTCCGGAGGAGTACGTGACAGCGACCCAAAAACGAGCGCCACGAACAGGCGAATGCACTCGATCGGCACTATCAGGTGGACTGTTTAGTGGCCCACAAGCATAGCAGAAGAGCAGAACCTCTTCCGAACAGATGAGATTTGTGTCTCAGCTTGAGACTAATGTCTCGGCGGCGGCAGCCACATCATCTCCGCTTGGCTGCTAACTTACTGAAAAGTCTAACGCCTCAGTGCTAATCCTTCCGTTCTGCACTGTGGTCTCGGTCGTGCATCTCTTTCTGTCGTAACCGCGTGTTCTGGCTCCCCATTGCCCTTCCTAACCGGGAAGAGGGGGAGCCCAACCGCATTTACGCCGGACTTGATTTACGCCGGAATTGGTCCGGCGGAGAGAGCGCAGGGAAAGGGTTGGCATCGTTTGGCGCAACAAGGCACAGCTGCATCGCGCACGGCCAAAACCAGCACGGTAGCCGAACTGGCGCGTTTTTTCCCCGAGGCCACGCCGGTTCGCATCCCGGTTCAGTTTACCCGCAGCAGAAACGCGAGCAATGAGAACCGGCCCAGCGCCGCGCCCGTCGAGGAAAGCACGGTCATCGAGTTCGGCACCTCGCGTGAAGTTTTGTTTGCCTGCACCACGCCGCTCGAGTTCGCCGACGTCCTGCGCTTGCGTAACTCCGACGGCTCGCTCGATACGGAAGCCTGGGTGGTGGCGGTGCAATACCACCCCGGCACAACCATCGTGGCCGCTCGCTTTCTCACCTCAGTTCCTAACTGGATCGTGAAACCATGACCTCATCGCAACCGTCGTCTCCTCAACCGTCGTCTTCGCAGCCCTCGGCGCCGGCCGATCTTGCCACCGTATGGTCGAGCGCGCGCCGCCTTCATCCCATTTATGCTGAAATGGCCCGGGAGTTCGTCATCGACGTACCCGGCTGCGCCGATCTCGAGGCCCATGTGGAAACGCCGGGGCGTGAATCTGTCGAGCAGGCCCAACAATGGCTAAGCGCGCTGGACGAGAAAATCCAGGTTCACCAGTTGCGCCAGTTTCTTCAAACCAGTTCGCTGGTGGATGCGGATGGTCTAATCGCCCTGCTGACGCACTTTCTCGGTAAAACCCCGCGAAGCGATTCCGGCCGCGACAAGATTGATTTCCTGATGGTGCAGTATTTCAGCCAGGGCGCGCCCAGCGAACTCGACGACAACCACGCCGACGTCGCCTATGTCGCCCAGGCTCTGGAACCAATTCTCGGAACGGTAGAACTCAAAACTCCGGTGTGGCTGAACGCCTTAGACCGGGTGCTCGATTCTGCCCACCGTTGCCGCTCGCTCGACGAACTGCTGCACGGCGGCGTGCTCGAACAGGGACGCAAGGCCAAAGCCCAGGCCGGCGATCTTTTCTACTTGCCCATCGCGCTGATCGCCTTCACTCGTTTCGGATACCTGATGCGGCGCGCCTTCTTTCGCCTGATGCTCGCCGATCTCAACAACATTCTCGACGGCCTCACCGAGCTGGAAGAAAAAGGTGTGGAGACCATTGACTGCCGGCGCGCGCAATTCTCGGACAAGGAACCGATCATTCGGCTGCGCATGATCTGCCAGTCCTGGAAAGTCATGTTCCAGGCCGAGTATTCCTCCGGCCAGCCGCTGCGCATGCTGGTGGACCTGCGTGCCTCCGTCGAGGGAGCCCTGGGCCGCGCTTCAGCCGCTAAAGGCGCTGGCCCGGCCGTGCCCGCGCCACGAGCCGCCGCCGCAGCTGCCGGAGCCGGAGCCGGAGGCGGAGGCGGAGGCGTTAAGTCGTCCCCATCGCCAACTCTTAAGGCAGCCGCGCCCAAGGCAACCGCCCTAAAGCCGGCCACAGCTGCGACCGTTGCGTCAAAGCCTCCCGCGCCCAAGGCAGCCGCACCTAAACCAGCGACACCACAAACAGCCGCGAAGCCCAAAGCCAAGTTCGCCGTGGCCAATGCGGACGCTCCTGAATTCGAAATATCCGCTGGACAGCAAGACTGGAATCCGGACGCGGACTCGCAACCCGGCCAGAAGAAATAAGCGCCAAGAGGAAAAAGTGGATCATCCGACCGTACTGGTTATCTCCGACGACGTGGAGTTCTCGCGAAGCATCACCGCGCGTTGGCAGATGGAGCGCCACGTGCCGATGTTCACGCTGCTCAGCGGGGACCTCTGGCCACGATCCATCGATAACTTCGCGGTTGCCATCGTCGGTCCGCTGCGCCGCGAACTGTTGTCGGTGGTTTTGGAACCTCTGCACTCGACCCAGCAGCCCTTGTTTTGCGTGTGTCAAGACGCTCCTACCGCGCAACTGGTACGCGAGCGCTGGCCCCGCACCTCGGTGTTGCGCTGTGATGAAAACTGGCTCGATGTCTTGATCCCATCGGCCGGAGAAGCTGTGCTCCGCGCTGCCGCCGAAACCCGCGCTCGCGCCTCTGAGGAAGCCTGTGCCACACTCGAGCGCCAGGCCATGCTTGGTCGCTACATGCTGGAGATGCGCCACGGCCTGAACAACGCGCTCACTTCGCTTCTTGGAAATTCCGATCTGCTGTTGATCGAACCCGGCAGCCTTTCGGCCCAGGCCCGGGGGCAGATTGAAACCATACGCAACATGACGCTGCGCATTAATGAGGTGCTGCAGCGTTTTTCATCAATTGAGAAGGAAATGAACGTGGTGGCTCAGCAAGTGGAACGCGATTCGGGCAAGTACCATGTCGCGGCCGCAGCAGGCGACTGAGAACTGAGAACTGAGAACTGAGAACTGCTACATACTCCCCTGGCAATACGCCGACTTGATCTCGCCCGGTAGGCGCGCAAAGTGTTTCGTTGCGCCTGGGGAAAGGTTCTATGCATAAGTTAATCGCGACCAGCACCATCCTCGAACACGAGCTCTCCGAGTTGCGCCTGCTGGTCGAGCGCCAGACCGGAATCGTTCTTGATTGTCCCAACAGCGCCCTGGCCGCGCACGTAGCCGATTGCATTGATGCCCAGGGCCTGGGTTCATCCACCGCGCTGCTGGAACGTCTTCGCGCCTCCGACCAGGATCCTTCCAGCTTGCCGTTTCTGCTCGATGGACTGGTCAATGTCAATACCGGTTTCTTCCGTCATCCTGGGGCGCTGAACGCTTTGACGCGGCAGGTTATACCTGTGCTTTGCGCTCGCAAGTCAGCCGACGGGCCGAGTCCGCTCCGCATCTGGAGCACCGGCTGCGCCACCGGTGAAGAAACCTATTCCATCGCCATAGCGGTCTGCGACGCGTTGAGCCGCAATGGCGCGAGTGCAGGGAACAACGGCAACGGCACGAATGGAAACGGAAACGGAAACGGAAACGGAAAGTCGACCGCTGCGCGCAGCGGAGGCATCGCCGACGCCGGGTCGACTGCTTCGGCCTCTCCAAGCCTCGGCACTGGATTGTCGATTCACATTGTGGGCAGCGATTTGCTGCCGCGCAACATCGAGGTTGGGGATCGCGGCGTGTATCCACAGTCCGCGCTGGATGGCCTGCCGCCAGCCACCATCCGCAACTATTTTTCGAAGATCAGTTCGCCCATGGTTTCACCGAACGGGGCGAACGAAGTTCAGGACGAAACCGAGAGCGACGGCCTAAGCCAAATCCAAAACCAAATGAGGAACGGCGCAGCCACCCGATCGCAGGTTCGACTCAGCGCCGCCCACCTGCTGGTAAAACCGCGCCTGCGCAGCCTGGTCACTTTCAATAGCATGAACCTGGCCCGTCCTGGCTACATCGGACGCTTCGACTGCATCTTCTGCATGGACGTGCTGCCCCACTTCTCCCGCGCTCAGAAGATTGCGCTGCTCGAGCGCCTGCACCTGTACCTCGAGCCCGGCGGATACCTCTTCCTGAGCCAAACCGAAAAGCTCTGCGCCCCCAACCTGAACTTCCGCTCCGAAACTTTCGATGGCTACACATTCCACCGCAAGCCACTGGCGGCCAGCGCGGCCTACGGACGGTAAAGGAAACTATTCTCCCATCAGCTCTACGCCTGTCTTGGCGCATGCGCGCATCAGATCCTCATCCAAGGTCGCCATGGGTAGGTCGTGGGCCTGAGCAAGATCAAGATAAGCGGCGTCGTAAGCGGTCAAGCGATGCTGGCGGCTAAGAGACTGGATCCGGTCGAATACCTCGTTAGGCTGTAATTCCTGCAGCACAATCGGAAGGGTTGCCAGGTCAGTAAGGAAAGTGCGGATGAGGTCATCGGAAATTCGCTTTCGTTTTTCGCCAACCAGCAACGCGTTCAGCACTTCATGCGGCCAGAATGAAGGAGCGATCGCCGAGTCACCCTCCTTGAACATTCGGGCGACTCTGTGGGCTAAGGTAGAGTTCTCTTCGGGGAAGCACCAGGTCAGTACCACAGACGCATCCACCACAAACCGGCTCACCGCCGTCCTTCGTTGATCAGGTCTTTGATCTTGAGCCCGCGCAACGACAGCCTATGCCGCTTGCCGAACCCGGCCAATCGCTCTGCCGCGTCGGAGACGGGACTCTTCCCGGAAGGCCTTCCCATGCGTTCTTTCAGCAATTCACCCAGCAACCGGGAAACGCTGGTATCCCGGCGCGCCGCCTCGATGCGAGCCCACTGGGCAACGTCCTCTTCGAGGGTGACGGTTACATTGCGGAGGCGATTACTTGATGACACGCAAATAGTGTAACACGAGAATCGTGTTTCTTGCCTGAGATTGACGTTATTGTCTACTTTGTCTAAACTAGACAAATGAGAACGGTTTCCGCCACCGATGCCAAACAACGGCTTGCCGCGCTCCTCGATGCCGCCCAGCGCGAGCCCGTCCTAATCCGCCGCCAGAACCGGGACGTTGCGGTGATCATGTCCGCGGAGGAATATCAGCGCATTCGTAAGCACAATATCGCCGAGCTTAAGCAAACGATGGACCGTATCGGTGCTCAGGCCGCAGCGCGGGGAATGACCGAGGAAATCCTTGCCGACATCCTGAAGGATTGAGGCGCCAGGATTCATGCGAATCTCGCGTCGTCTAGTAGTGGACACCAACGTATTCGCCAGCGCCACCATCTTCCCGCGCTCAGTTCCGCGCCAGGCCGTCGACCATGCCTTGGACCACGACGTCGTCATCTTTTCCGAGGCCACGCTGAACGAACTCGCCGAAGTTCTATCCCGTCCAAAGTTCGATAGCTTTGTCAGCCGCGCGCAGCGCGAGCTTTTCCTGGCGCAGATTGAAAGTACGGCAGAGTTCGTTCCCATCATTCAGTTAGTCCGGGCATGCCGCGACCCGAAAGACGACAAGTTCCTGGAAGTGGCTCTGAACGGTAGGGCAGATGCGATTATTACAGGGGATTCGGATTTGCTGGAGATGCATCCGTGGAGAGAAATCGCGGTTTTGTCGCCCGCTCACTTCTTAGGAAAGGTTAAATCGTAGCGCTTCACGTCCATTGCGTGGAACAGGTTGAGCAAGGCAGTTGCGAGCGAGAGTGACTGTTTACCGTCCGCCTCCTGAAAGTCGACCTTACCGTAATGGACGATGTCGTTTCGCCTTTCGAAGAACTGCTCCTGAAGGAAATCTTTAATCGAGGTGCCAGGGTTATAACCCGTCAATGCGGACTTCAAGAGTTCCTTATTCAGACATGCGAACTCATCGAAGGGTTTACCCGTCAGGAGTCGAGGTAGTTCATCCAGTCGCTTACCAATCGACCGCATGTTTGTCCACTCGTCCTCCCAGGGTTTCCTGACTTCAGGCGTTTGTTCGGCGGGCAGCTTTTTTGCATCTATCGCTTTCCACTCGAAGAAAAGGTAAGCCATTTCCGCCTCAACCGCAACAGCGCTCAGGAGCATACAGATCGTGCTGTCATTCTGTACGAGTTCCCGCCGTGCGCGCTCCATCAGTAGCTTTGTTACCAGATTGCCCAGTGGCTCGAAAACGTAACCTGACGAGTGACATTTAGGGCATTGTGCGTACTCTGGCGGTACGCTTCCGACGATCTCTAGCGTAAACTTCTCTCCGCATCCGCATTGGAGTGGCATTGGTAACTTCATAGGCTGAATTATCCGTCAACCAGGGCTTGCCTAAGCGAACAAAAACTCCTTCGTCCGCAACTCCTTAATCGTGTCTCGCAACTTCGCCGCCTTCTCGAACTCAAACCGCTTCGCCGCCTCGCGCATGTCGCTTTCAAGCTTGACAACATACGCATCCAACTCCGGCTGCGATTTGAACTCTGGAATGCCCTCGGCTTCGCCGCCGGTCAGGTCGGTGTAGTCGGCGGCGACGATTCCGGCCAGAGTCATATCCAGCGGGCGCACAATCGATTCCGGCGTGATTCCGTTTTCTTCGTTGTATGCCGTCTGAATCGCGCGCCGCCGCGAGGTTTCATCCATCGCGCGCTTCATCGAATCCGTCATGCGGTCGGCATAGAGAATGGCGCGGCCGTTGAGATGCCGGGCGCAGCGCCCGATGGTCTGGATCAGAGATCCCCAGGAGCGCAGAAAGCCTTCTTTATCCGCATCGAGAATGGCCACCAGCGAAACTTCCGGCAAGTCGAGTCCCTCGCGCAGAAGATTGATGCCGATCAATACATCAAACTCGCCTTTGCGCAGGTCGCGCAGAATCTTTACCCGCTCCAGCGTTTCAATCTCCGAATGCATGTAGCGGCACTTCACGCCCACCTCGGCGTAGTACTCGGCCAGGTCTTCGGACATGCGCTTGGTGAGCGTGGTCACCAGCACGCGCTCGCCTTTCTCGACGCGCGCGCGAATTTCGTGCAGCAGGTCGTCGATCTGCCCTTTCACCGGACGCACTTCAACTTCCGGATCGATCAGCCCGGTCGGCCGGATGATCTGTTCCACCACCACGCCTGCTGATTTCGTCAGCTCATACGGTCCCGGCGTCGCCGAAACATAAACCAGTTGATTGGTACGGTGCTCAAATTCCTCAAACGTTAGCGGACGGTTATCCAGCGCCGACGGCAAGCGGAAGCCGTACTCCACCAGCGTTTCCTTGCGCGAGCGGTCTCCGGCATACATGCCGCGCAACTGCGGAACCGTCTGGTGCGACTCGTCGATGAACATCAGATAATCCCGCGGAAAATAATCCAGCAAGTTGGGCGGAGGCTCGCCCGGCATCCGTCCCGAAAAATGCCGCGAATAATTTTCGATGCCGTGGCAGTAGCCCATCACCTTGATCATTTCCAGATCGAACTTCACACGCTGGTGAATGCGCTGCGCTTCGACCACACGCCCTTGCTTCTCCAGTTCCACTTCCCACCACGCCAGTTCTTTCTTGATCGATTCCACCGCCGACGCCCGCGTCTCGTCTTTCATCACATAATGCGTCTTGGGATAAATCGGCAGCCGCATGTACTTCTGCTTCACCGTGCCGAACAGCGGATCAATCTGCGCCAGCGACTCCACCTGATCCCCCCACAACTCAATGCGGTAAGCCATGTCGTCATAAGTGGGGAAGACCTCGATCACGTCGCCGCGCACGCGGAACGTGCCGCGCTTGAATTCGCCGTTGGTGCGCTCGTAAAGAATGTCGACCAGCTTGCGCGTAATATCTTCGCGCGTGATCTTCTGGCCCTTTTCCAGGAACAGCATCATGCCGTAGTAAGCCTCGGGCGATCCCAGGCCATAGATGCAGCTCACCGAAGCCACAATCAGCGCGTCGCGCCGCTCAAACAAAGACTTGGTTGCCGAAAGCCGCAGCTTGTCGAGTTCGTCGTTGATGGTCGCTTCCTTCTCGATGAAAAGATCGGCGGCCGGGACGTAAGCCTCAGGCTGGTAATAATCGTAGTAGGAAACGAAATACTCGACGGCATTGTGGGGAAAGAAATTCTTGAACTCGTGATAAAGCTGCGCCGCCAGAGTCTTGTTATGCGCCATCACCAGCGTCGGACGGTTCACCGCCTCAATCACCTTTGCCATGGTGTAAGTCTTGCCCGACCCTGTGACTCCCAGCAAAACCTGATGCTGCTCGCGGTCATACACTCCCCGCAGCAGCGATTCAATCGCGCACCCCTGGTCCCCCTGCGGCTTGTAATCAGAAACGATTTTGAAATCCATGAAAAGCAGCTTCTAGCTGTTAGCTCCTAGCCTTTTAGCCAACCCAGTTTGTCATTCCGAGCGAAGCGAGGAATCTGCCGTCCCCGCCGCCACCCACACAGACGGCAATTTCGACCGTAGAGAATCTTTCTATTATAACGCCGGCAAAATGGCAGTTCGCGGAAGATCCCGCAGGAGATCCGTGAAAATCCGTGTAGATCCGTGGTAAAGCTCTTGCACTGATCCGACCGCTACAGCTCCGCCAGCGCCCGGTGCACCAAAGAAATCGCGATCGATCCCTCGCCCACGGCCGCGGCCACGCGTTTCACATTCCCGGCGCGCACGTCGCCCACGGCAAACACTCCCGGCAGGCTGGTCTCAAGCATTAGCGGTACACGCGAAAGCGGCCAATGAAAGTCACGTAGAACCGGATCCAGATCCCGCCCGGTAAGGACGAACCCTTTGTTGTCCATGGCCAGGCACCCCTTCAGCCACTCGGTTCGCGGAGAACCTCCCGCCATGATGAACAAATGCCGCAGATCATGGGTCGAGATCTCACCGGTGTTCTTGTCCTGCCAGGTCACGCGCTCCAGTTGCGTATCGCCATCGAGGCCCACAATCTCTGTGCGGTAGTGCAGTTCGATCGCAGGATTCTCCTCGATCCGCTGGATCAGGTAGCGCGACATCGTGTCTGACAACTGCCCCGCCCGCACGACCATATGAACTTTTCTTGCCGTTTGCGATAGGTACACCGCCGCCTGTCCGGCCGAGTTCCCTCCGCCGATTACAGCCACTTCCTCGTTCCCACACAATTGCGCTTCGATGTAAGTGGCGCCGTAATAAACGCCCTGGCCTTCAAACTTTTTTAGATTCTCGATTGCCGGCTTGTTGTACTGTGCGCCGCTGGCAATCACGACCGTACGCGCGCGAATAGTTTGGCCGCAGTCCACGCTCAACTCGTAGGGACGCCGCTCGCAATTCAATTTCGTCACACTGCTGGCGACCAGCACCTTGGCGCCAAACTTCTGCGCCTGCGCGGCGGCGCGGCCCGCCAGTTCGTTTCCCGTAATCCCCGTGGGAAAGCCCAGATAATTTTCGATTTTCGAGCTCGACCCCGCCTGTCCACCGGGCGACTCGGCCTCAATAACTAAAACGTCCAGGCCTTCCGACGCCCCATAAACCGCCGCAGCCAGACCCGCGGGGCCGGCCCCGACAATCACCAGATCCCGCAGTTCCGTAGCTGTGATGTGCGCGTTGAGCCCCAGGCATCTCGCCAATTCCTGGATCGACGGCCCGCGCAGCACAGTCTCTCCGTTGCAGATCACAACCGGAATTTCGTCAAGAGTGACGGTAAACCGATCCAGTAATTCTTGTGCTCCTGTATCCGTGTCCAGATCGATATAAGTATGCGGGTGTGCGTTGCGGGTGAGAAATTCCCGCAGATGCAGCGTTTTCGCCGAGTGCCGTGATCCCAGCAGAATCACGTTTCCACTGCCCGAAGAAATCAGCAGCACCCGGCGCAGAATGAACGCTCGCATAAAGATTCCACTCAACTCCTCGTCCCGTGCCACCACGGTCCGCAACGCCTCCGGGCTCAGTTCAAGGAACTCCCCGGCGATTGTCACCCGGCCACGCGCCAGCGCTCCGCGGCCCGAGATCATCGTCATCTCGCCGGTAAAGCTTCCGGCCTGGTGGGTCACAATCAGGCGCTCGCCCTGCAAGGTGGGCTGCACGATCTCCAAGGCTCCTGATAGCACGACGAAAAAACGCGCGGTCGCATCTCCGGGCTCGAACAAAATTTCTCCCACCGTCGTCTGCCGGATCCGGCCAAACGGGCGGATTCGGTCGATCTGCGAAGGTGTAAGCGCAGGAAAGGCCTGCTCTTGATTTACCGGTCCGCCGGAGAACATGGGACCGGCACCGCCCGAACTGGGACCAACCGGGCCGAGGATGACTGGAGAGGACATGTTTCACCTGAGAGAGGCAGAGTATACACAGCCGAGGCAGCCACGCAACTTCGTTAGATGACACGAATCCGGTCGAGGGTCCAGGCCGGCTTTCGGCTACGGCTTTACGTCCCCTACGCTCACAATCTTCGCCGTGGCGCGGAATTTCTTGTAATCCCGGTAGGTCTGCTCCAGATTCACATCGAAGTTCTTGAGCAGCGCCAGACGTACGTCGATCTTCGCTGTGACATGCAGCGGCAGCCACACTTCGTCGTTCACCCGCGTCTGTTCCAGCATGAAGCGCGAGCCCTTGTGAAAGCGCGCCAGGAACAATCCCCAGGAAATCGTGTCCAGGCACTCTACATCCATCTTGGCCAGTTGCAGATCGTTCTTATCGATCCATACGCGCCCGCGGAACTTGGATAGATATTTGGACTCCTTCAGCTTAGGCACAAACTCCGGACGTGGCTCACCCTCGATCACCCAGACCTCGCGCCCGCCCAGCGATTCCGTGCCCACCAGCCTGAAATTGTAGGCGTCGGCCACTTCGAGCACGAACTTACGGTCTTCTTCCCGATCCTTCTCTTCTTTTTCCTCGCGCTTCCTGCGATCGCTTTCCGATTCGTTCTTGCGCTTGTCGACGATCTTCTGAATTTTCTCTTCTTCCTTAGCCGCGTCCTTCTTGTCGAGCGCTTTATCGTCCTTCTCGATAAGTCGCTGCACTTGCTCGCCGTAGAGCTCCATCACTTCATAAGTTTTTATTTCGGTCGACTTTATCTGCCCCTTGCCATCGAGCTTGTCCTCCGCGTCGCGTTCGATGTAGGTATAGTCCCGCAGCCGCTTGTCGTTCTCAAGGTCCTTGTCGGCGACGATGCGAAGCAACTTTTGCATCTGCTCCTGCGAAAGCTTGCCGTTGGCATCGGGCATCAGATCTGGGAGAGAATCGGCAGGCGAGTGCCCGAAGCAGGCTGCGCGGATTGTTCCTGCGCGAACGCAGGCAATCCAGCGAAAAGAATGATGAAGAGAATAAGCGGAGGGAGACCCAGTCTTCTCATGATGACGTTACGTCCTTAGAAGGCAGCGAGTTCCCTCGGGATGCACGAAAACGGGTCATTCAAAAAATGGGGTCATTCGCTCGACGTCGTCTTGTACGCCTTGCCCAAACACTCGCCCTGGAACAGTCGCTCATCCAAACGATGCAGCCCCTTGGCCATGGCTGCGGTGATCAGCGGATAGTGCTTGATCTCGAACAGGTGATACACGATGAACCACACCGGCTTGTCAGTCGTCATCCAGTTCTGCCGATCGAAGCGCTTCAGGTTGACGGGAACCGAATAACGCCGCAGCGTACGCTCGCGCCGCAGGTTGAAATACCCGTTGAAATAAGTAATCGCCAGCTCGCGCAGCGTGCGATGGATGGGCTCGCGCCAGCGGCACCCGGTGTAGTTCGATTTGGCGACCGCGCCCCAACCACCATTCTGGCGAAAAATGGCGATCACGTGGTCGGTGTCGTGGTCCGCCTCGAAATCAAGCAGCAGCGGAGGATACCCGTTGGCCCGCAGCGCCGCCGCGGCGAAGATGGCGCCTTCCAGGCAGTGCGCCGTCTGCTCGGCCAGCACCCGCCGCGGCGACCAGGCCGTATCCGCAAGGTGATACGGAGCATCATCGAGAAACTTCTGAATGCCGTACGGATCTTTCATGCTGCGCAGCTTGCGCAGCTCGGAAGCCGTGAAACTGGATAACGGATCGCTCATCGTCGCATGAGTTTACATGAGAGCAAGAAGAGTTTTTTTACTGGCTCTTAAGAGAACACCTCAGTCAGTTCCTGGGGCTTGTCGACAAGCAGATCCGGCGAGCACTCCTCGAGCGTGTGTGGAGCAAAACCGTAAGTCACGCCGACCGTCCACAAGCCGGCGTTGGCCCCGGTTTCAACGTCGACATGCGAGTCGCCAATGATCACGGTCTCTTCCGCGCGCACCCCGTTTTCTTCGAGCAATTTGCGCGCACCTTCAGGATCTGGCTTCTTGCTGGCGAAACTGTTCCCCCCGTAGATTTGTGCGAACGGGCCAAGCTTTAAAGCTTCGACGATAGCCCGCGAAGGTCCAACGGGCTTGTTGGAAAGCACCGCCATCTTGCGAGGGTTCTTGTTGGATGTGCGCTGGATGGCGGCCAGCGCTTCATGCACCCCGTGGTAGACCGTAGTGTGATCCAGTTTGTGCTCGCGATAGTAAGACAGGAAAAATTGCAGGCCCTGGCGCACGATCGCCTCGTCAACCGCCTCCCCGCCGAGCGCGCGCTGAATCAGAATAGGCGCGCCGTCTCCCACATAGCTGGCAATCACATCATCCGGCAACTCCGGACGCCCGATGTGGTGCAGCGCCGCGTTCACCGAGTGCACCAGATCGAGGCGCGAATCAATCAGAGTGCCGTCGAGATCGAAGATCACGAGCTTAATAGTGTGAGGGTCGAAGGCGCGATGAGTGCGGATCATGCACTTTCAGGATAAATGATGACAGCATTCCGCCGGCCGCGCTCAGAATTCAACTAAGAATCGCCCATGCATTTGGCAGCAGAGGACCTCTTGACATTAATCTGTATTTCTAGTAATGTCGAAACATGCCAACGTTGACTCTCACCCCTTCCAGCGAACGCGTCGCCAAATACGCCGACATGTTCTCCGCGATGGGCACCGAACCGCGCCTGCGCATCATGCAGCTTTTACTCTCAGCGCACCCGGAAGGGCTGGTGGTCGGCGACATTCAAGGTGAGTTGGAGATTCCGAATTCGACGCTGTCGCACCATCTCGAGAAGCTGAAGACCGAGGGTCTGGTAGAAGTTCAACGTGAGGGGACGTTCCTTCGCTACACCGCCGACACTGGCGCTCTGCAGGAGTTGCTGCAATTTCTCTACGCCGAGTGCTGTACTCGCAACAAAGCCCTCAAACCGGAACAAATTGTTCGAATCTGCAAATAGGAGAACACTCCATGAGTACCGCGGATGCTACAGGAATCAGAACAACCGACATCAAGGAAGTCGTCAAGCAGAAATACGGCCAGGCTGCCCTGCGCGTAAAATCCGGAGGCAGTTCCTGCTGCGGCTCTACTGCCAGCACCGGCTGCTGCGATCCGATCACCGCCAATCTTTACGACCCCGCGCAGGCCACGCAGATTCCTGAGGAAGCATTGCTGGCCTCGCTCGGCTGCGGCAATCCCACGGCGCTAGCCAAGCTGAATCCCGGTGAGATTGTGCTCGATCTTGGCTCCGGCGGCGGCATTGATGTGCTGCTCTCGGCCAGGCGGGTCGGCGCGACGGGCAAGGCCTATGGCCTCGATATGACGGACGAAATGCTTGCGCTGGCCAACGAAAACAAGCGCCGGGCTGGAGTGGCGAATGTGGAGTTCCTGAAGGGAGAGATCGAGAACATACCGCTGCCGGACAACACCGTGGACGTGATCATCTCCAACTGCGTGATCAACCTCTCGGCCGACAAAGCTCGCGTGCTACGGGAGGCGTTTCGCGTGCTCAAGCCGGGCGGCCGCTTTGCGGTTTCAGATGTGATAACGCGCGGCGAGATGCTGCCCGAAATTCGCCAGAGCGTGATGGCATGGGTCGGCTGCATTGCGGGCGCGCTCGAAGAGGATGACTATCGCAACAAATTGGTGGCCGCTGGATTCGAGCAGATCGAGATTGAGCCCACCCGCGTCTACCGCACCGAAGACGCGCGCGAATTTCTGGCGGGGCAGGGAATCGATGTCGATGCGATTGCCCCGCAAGTGGATGGAAAGATCCTGAGCGCGTTCATTCGTGCCGCAAAGCCGAAGCGTAGCGCCGCCGTTCCTTCGGCAAGCTCGGGGCAGGCTTCGGCGGCCTCGAGGTGACCGTGCAGAAATCTTATAACGTGTTGTTCTTATGCACTGGTAACTCAGCGCGCTCGATCATGGCCGAAGCCATTATGAACCACAAAGGCCGGCACAACTTCGCCGCTTACAGCGCCGGCAGCCACCCCTCGGGGTCGGTTCGACCTGAGACCTTGCGCCAGCTGAAAGCAGCCCACCTGCCGGTCCAGGGTTTTCGCAGCAAGAGTTGGGATGAATTTGCCAAACCTGGCGCTCCGAAGCTCGACTTTGTTTTTACCGTCTGTGACAACGCGGCCAACGAAGTCTGTCCGGTATGGCCGGGCCAGCCCATGACCGCTCACTGGGGTGTGCCCGATCCGGCAGCAGTGCGCGGATCAGAGGAACAGGTGGAGAAGGCATTCCGCGACGCGTTCTTTCTTCTCGATCGAAGAATCAGCCTGTTCCTGAGTCTGCCTCTCTCAACCTTGAATGGCCTCTCGCTGAAGAAGGAAATCGACAAGATCGGAGGCCAGTGACCACCGCGGATTGATGGTGGGGCAGGCCAGGGAGGTCTGTAGATGAAAACGACGATGCGTCTCAGCTTCTTGGATCGATACCTGACTTTTTGGATCTTCACCGCCATGCTGGCCGGTGTGGGAGCGGGTTGGGCGCTGCCAGGCATCGTGCCTTTCCTGAACCGCTTCAACCTCGGTACCACCTCCCTTCCCATTGCAGTCGGTCTTATTCTGATGATGTACCCGCCGCTGGCGAAGGTCCGGTACGAGGAACTGGGAGAGGTCTTCCGGAACAAGAAGATCCTCGGCCTCTCACTCCTGCAGAACTGGGTGATCGGGCCGATCCTGATGTTCGTGCTCGCCATCGTGTTCCTGCGGGACCGTCCCGAGTACATGTCGGGTCTGATTATGATTGGGCTGGCGCGCTGCATCGCAATGGTGATCGTCTGGAATGAACTTGCGAAAGGCGACACGGAATACGCCGCCGGGCTGGTCGCCTTCAATTCTGTCTTCCAGGTATTGTTCTACTCGGTGTATGCCTGGATATTCGTCACCAAGCTGCCGCAGTGGTTTGGACTGCACGGTTCGGTGGTAAACGTTTCCATTCGTGACATTGCCAAGAGTGTCTTCATTTACTTAGGCATCCCATTTCTTGCTGGAATGCTTACGCGATTCATGTTGGTGCGGGCGCGGGGAAAATCGTGGTACGAGAAAAGCTTTATTCCGAGAATCAGCCCCATCACGCTCATTGCCCTTTTGTTCACGATCGTGGTGATGTTCTCACTCAAGGGCAGCTATATCGTCCGGCTGCCTCTGGATGTGGTTCGGATCGCGATTCCCCTTCTGATCTATTTCGTGGTGATGTTCCTGGTTTCATTCTACATGGGCGGCAAGCTCGGGGCCGACTACTCGAAGACCGCGACGTTGTCATTTACCGCTGCCAGCAATAATTTTGAATTGGCGATCGCGGTCGCGATTGCGGTATTCGGGATTAACTCGGGAGCGGCGTTTGCCGCGGTGATCGGGCCTCTGGTGGAAGTCCCGGCTCTGATCGGATTGGTGAATGTTTCCCTGTATTTCCAGCGGCGCTATTTTGGCGAAAGTGCCGCGGAACCGTTCGCTGTCCCTCTTTGCCGGCCGGCGGGGAAGGTGTGACCGGGCAAGAACTTGCATGTTTTCCAATACCCGATTCCGATTTACAATGTAACCGTTCAGTAATAATCTGCACCCTATTCTTAGGCCGGATATTCATAACGCTTCACCAGGGAACCGGATGGCGACAACAAAAACCGATCCCAAGCTCTCTATCGCAAGCGTCAAGAAGTCCCAGACCTATGAGGGACTTACGCGCGAGCAACTGATCGAAGCCTACCGCATCATGTACACTTCCCGGCGCATCGACGACCGGGAAATCCTGCTCAAGCGCCAACAGAAAATCTTCTTCCAGATGTCAGGAGCCGGGCACGAGGCCATCGGCGTGGCCGCCGGCATGGCGCTGAAGCCAGGCTACGACTGGTTCTATCCTTATTACCGCGACCGCGCGCTTTGCCTGGCGTTAGGCGCCAAGCCTCTGGATATGTTTCTGCAGGCCGTAGGCGCAGCCGACGATCCCAGTTCCGGCGGGCGTCAGATGCCATCGCACTGGGGATACAAGCAGCTAAATATCGTGACCCAATCGTCGCCGACGGGATCGCAGATTCTCCAGGCCGTAGGCTGCGCTGAGGGCGGACGCTATTTTGCGCATCGCCCCAAGGCGGCCGAAATCCCCCCTAAGACCTCACTCGACTATCGCCAGTTCAAAGATGTCACTTTCAAGGGTGACGAGATCTCTTATGTTTCTCTCGGCGACGGAACCACCAGCGAGGGCGAGTTCTGGGAGGCGATGAATGCCACCGCGCTTAACAAGCTGCCCGTGATTTTCTGCGTGCAGGATAACGGCTACGCGATCTCCGTACCGGTTGAAATCCAGACCGCTGGAGGCAGCATTTCGCGGCTGGTCTCGGGCTTCCCGAATTTCCATTTCGAAGAAGTCGACGGCACCGATCCGGTGGCGAGTTCAGCCGCATTCCAGCGCGCCGTGAAGTATTGCCGCGAAGGGCATGGGCCGGCGTTCGTGCACGCTCACGTCATCCGTCCGTACTCGCATTCGCTCTCTGACGACGAGCGCCTGTACCGCCCCGACTCCGAGCGCGAACGCGATGCCGCCCGCGATCCGGTTTCACGCACGCAAATGTTTCTGCTGCGCGAGGGAATCCTCGACGAGAAGGGCATCAACGAACTAGAGAAAAAGGTTGATGAAGAGCTGCAGGTCGCGGTCGATCTGGCACTCGCAGCCCTGCCACCCGCGCCCGAGAGCATTTTGCAGTATGTGTATTCACCCGATCTCGATCCCACGTCCGCGTCGTTTGAAACCCAACCCGTGGTCGGTCCTGATTCCGCCGACGGCAAGAAGCCGCCGGCCAAGACCATGGCCGATTTGATCAACGTCACCCTGCGCGACGAAATGAAGCGCGACGAGCGCATCGTCGTCTTCGGCGAAGATGTAGCCGATTGCAGCCGCGAAGAATACCTGAAGCGCAAGCTGGTAAAAGGCAAAGGCGGAGTCTTCAAACTGACGTTCGGCCTGCAAAACGAATTTGGCCCGGACCGCGTCTTCAATTCGCCGCTGGCCGAGGCCGCCATCGTGGGCCGCGCCACAGGCATGGCCACGCGCGGGCTTAAGCCGGTGGTTGAGATTCAGTTCTTCGACTACATTTGGCCGGCGATGATGCAGATTCGCGACGAGCTGTCAGTAATTCGATGGCGCTCGAACAATGTCTTCTCCTGCCCCATCGTAATTCGAACCGCAATCGGCGGATACCTCACCGGCGGCGCAATTTATCACTCGCAGTGCGGGGAAAGCATGTTCGCGCACATCCCGGGTCTGCGCGTAATTTTTCCCTCGAACGCGCTGGATGCGGCGGGCCTGCTGCGCACCGCGATTCGCTGCGATGATCCAGTCTTGTTCCTCGAACACAAGCGTCTCTACCGTGAGACCTACGGCCGAGCCCCGTACCCCGGTCCCGACTACATGATTCCGTTCGGCAAGGCGAAGATCGTCAATCCGGGGACGGACCTGACGGTGATCACTTACGGCGCGGTGGTGCCGCGCGCCCTGCAGGCGGCGCAGAAGCTCGAACGCGAGCACGGCTTCAAAGTGGAGTTGATCGATCTCCGCAGCCTGAATCCGTTTGATTGGGAGACCATCGCGGCGTCTGTGGGAAAAACCAACCGCGCTCTCGTCGCTTATGAAGATACTTTGAGTTGGGGCTACGGCGCCGAAATCGCGGCGCGCATCGCCGATCAGCTCTTCGATCATCTGGATGCGCCGGTCCGCCGCGTGGCTGCGGCCGACACATTCGTGGCCTACCAGCCCATCCTCGAAGACGCCATCCTGCCGCAGCCGAATGACCTGTTCCGAGCGATGAAAGAGTTGGCCGAGTACTAGAACCAGTGCAGCATCGATTCCTCGCGCTCAGCCATCAAACCTATTCACTAAATAAAGCGCGGTAGATTCCTCCGCCGAGCGCACCGCCAATGAGCGGGGCGACCCAGAACAGCCACAACTGCCGCAAGGCCCAGCCGCCGGCAAAAATCGCGGGTCCGGTGCTGCGAGCGGGGTTCACCGAAGTATTGGTGATGGGAATACATACCAGGTGAATCAGGGTGAGGCACAGGCCGATGGCGAGCCCGGCAAAGCCTTTGGGGGCGCGGCTGTCCGTGGCGCCCATAATGACGATCAGGAAAAACGCGGTCAGCACCACTTCCGCGAGGAAGCCCGCGAGCAGCGAATATCCGCCGGGAGAATGCGCCCCGTATCCGTTCGAGGCGAAGCCGGCGTGGACGTCGAAGCCCGACTTTCCGCTCGCGATCATGAACAGCACGTCGGCCGCCGTGATCGCCCCCAGAACCTGCGCGATGACGTAGGGAATGAAATCCGAGGCCGGAAAACGCTTCCCAACAACCAGCCCCAAGCTGACGGCGGGGTTGAAATGCCCGCCGGAAATATGTCCGACAGCATACACCATGGTAAGCACAGTGAGACCGAAGGCCAGCGCAACGCCGGCGAATCCAATGCCCAGCGTAGGGAAACCCGCGGCGATGACGGCTGCGCCACATCCGCCGAAGACGAGCCAGAAAGTTCCAAAGAACTCCGCGAAGGCACGTTTCCTTAGACTCATAAAATCTCCTTCATCGTGAACGAAAGTGGGTTGCGATTGCTGGGCTGGTCCAAAATCGCGACGCGGCAGCGTAACACAAATCACGGAGAATCGAGACAAATCCCCGAACGACTCGGGGGCGTGGATGCTCGCAACGGGCCAGGTTACGAAGGCTTTCGCCGCAAGGCGTTCGTGATTGCTCGTTCTCACAGCCGATGCTAGGCTCCAATTAAGTGAACTCGGCAACCATCAATTCCGTGAATTCGGGCGAGCCTGCAAGTGGTCGCGCCATCGCGTGGCTGCAATCGGCAACCGCAGAGGTATGGCTGAAGTTTCTGCTGGCTTTGGTGGGACTGGGACTGGCGTTCGGCGCGGCCTTGCTTTCAACCGCCTCAGGCGAGGCGGGCAATCTGTGGGCGTCGGTGATTCTCGCATCCGTTGCGCTCTTGATGGCAGCCTTCGTGGGTTTGGTTACAGTGCCCTACCTGGCGCGGCGGGTGGCGATTGAGCGCTTGCGCCAGACGTTTCATTACGAAGTAACCAAGGCGGGCGTGATCTACGTGCTGGTCACGCTGGTGATTGGCATCGCGGCGCTGAATACGGGAAATAATCTCCTGTACATCGTGGTGGCGGCGATGCTGGCGGCAATTCTGGTCTCAGGAGTGGTTTCCGCCCTGGTCTTGCGCGGCCTGGAATTGCAGGTTCGCCTGCCCGAGCACGTTTTCGCCGGCCGCCCGGTTGTGGGACGCATCTCTCTGCGCAACTCGCGCCGGTTCCTGCCCTCATTTTCGATTCGCGTAGTGCCCGCGCGCAGGGAAAAGCAAAAGAAACCTCGCAAACAATGGCGGTGGGAGCCGGCAACATTCGTTTTTCCGCCGAACCGTGCTCCAGAAAATCAGTGGGTGAAGCTTCGCGATTGGCGCGTCAGGCGGGTCGAGGTGATTCCGCCGGCTCCGGGAATCTTCGAAGGAATGATTTATTTCCCCTTTCTGCCGCCGCGGGCTGATCTCACTGCGGACCTCGAGTTGTGTTTCGATCGCCGTGGGCGATACCAGGAATCGAGTTTCGGCGTCGCCACGCGGTTTCCATTTGCCTTTCTCACAAAGACAAGAGACGTTGCGCTGGAGCGCGAGATTCTCGTCTATCCTCCCGTTGAGCCTCCCGACGAACTGTTTGAAATCCTGCCGCTGGTGCGGGGAGAGTGGGAAAGCTTTGTGCGCGGCCGCGGCTCCGACCTGTACCGCATTCGCGAATACATGCCGGAAGATTCGGCGCGCCATGTCGACTGGAAGGCGACCGCCAAGTCCGGCTCGCTGAAGGTGCGTGAATTCAGCCGCGAGGATGAACGCAAGCTGTGCATTGTCTTCGACAACCCCGCGGCTGGGCTGATTTCCGGGCCGGCCTACGAGCAAGGTGTGAATCTTGCCGCCTCGCTGGCGTGGCACTTCTCTTCGCAGGATGCCGAGGTCTCGTTTGTCGTCCCAGGACACGCCCGCCTTAACGACCTGCACGAATTCTTCGCGCAACTGGCAGTGATCGAGCCCCAGAAAGATCCTCAATCAGCAACAGCTCCGCAACCCGCTTCACCGCGAGATCTGCAGCGAGCAGATGTGCTCCAACAAATCGACCTCGGCACCACCAGCGAATACAACATCATTCTCACCGCGCGCGCGCGCGGGAGCTTTCCCACGGCTTTGTGGAACTGCTCCTACTTTGTTTTTCTCGGCAGCGGGGTCAGGCCCGCACTTGCGCCCGATACACGAAAGGGGTAGGAAAGACTAACTCCAACCATCTGCTCAGTCCCCCCAATCAGGCGTGCTTTCCCATAATGACCCTAGCGGCAAGATTCCCCTATCCCCCCACCTTTTAGCCCTTCCCAGGACTCCGCTTTCGACGTATACTCACGCCCCGGTATAGCTATCGCACCTTCGGAATCCGATACTGGGAGGATCGAAATGCGCATCTGCGACTTGATCAAGAACCAGGAAACTTACCAGGCAGAGATGGGCCAAACCGTGCTGGAAGCCGTGCGCGCCATGGTGGAACGCAACATCGGCGCTGTTCCCGTCGTGCACAACGGCAGACTTGTGGGAATCTTTTCCGAGCGCGATCTCATGAAGCGCGTCGTCGCCGAGGGCTGCGATCCACGCAGTACCTGCCTCGCCGAGGTCATGACCGATGACCCGCTCACCATCAACATGAATGAAGAAATCGACAACTGCATGGCGCTCATGCGGCGCCACAGCTTCCGGCATCTCCCCGTTTGCCATGAAGGACAACTGGTCGGCATCGTCTCGCTGCGCGACATTCTGCTCCACGATTTGAACGAGAAAGATGATGAAGTCCGCATGATGCGCGCCTACATCCACTCCGTCCCGGATGCTTAGATCGTATGCCGCCTACCCATATGGCCCGAAGGTAACGTTACTTTAGATTACCTGAGTACATTGAACCCTTGGAGCAAAAGGTTTAACTTCCTCTTATTAGCCAGAGTCGTTTTTTCATGCGGTGCCACGAAGCTGGCCCTGGCCGCCAGAGTTGTTTCGAGATTTGACGGATTCCAATGAGCGAGAACATCAAGATTCTTTACTACGCTCTCTGGCTCGCCCATCCCGTTCTCCAAACGGTCATCGTCATAGCTATGCTTCGTCGCGGCCAGTACCGCGAATTCAAATATTTCTTTGCCTACGTCGTTGCCCAGATTGTGGCGTTCGCAGCAGTCTTTACGAGTTGGCACTACTTCAGTTCGGCCTCCTTCTACGTTTCATGGATCACTACCGCTATCAGCGTGGCTTTGGGTTTCAAGGTGATCCACGAAGCCTTCCTCGACGTCTTCCGGCCCTTCCACACCTTGCGCGACCTGGGCACAGTGCTATTCAAATGGGCCGGTCTGGTGATGCTCTTAGTGGCGGGGGTAGTATCGGTTTCCACAAACTCTTCGGATACAGCGCCGTGGGTGCAGGCCATCACGACCGCCCAGCGTTGCGTACGCGTTATTCAGGTCGGGATGGTGCTTTTTCTATTGTTCTTTGCCCGCTACCTGGGTGTAAGCCGGCGGCAGCACAGCTTCGGAATCGCCCTGGGTTTTGGCACCTTCGCCTTCGTGGAACTGACGCTGATTGCATCCTGGGCCGGGGATCACCTCAGTAATCTTGGTGTGAACCTGATCAATATGGGGGCATACAACGTAGCGTTGTTCATCTGGCTCGGTTACACGCTCGCGAAGAGTCCTGCCCGCGATGCCGCCTCCACTTTGCTGCGGCCCCAGCGTTGGGAGCAGAGCCTGTCCGATATCCAGCACCCGCTTCCCGCCGATTCTCTGATCCCGATGTTCGAAGGGATGGTGGACCGCGCCCTATCGCGCACACGCGTATCACCCGCGGAAACCCCAGAAGACGGCGCCCCGACTCGTGCCACAGTCGTGCCCATGAATGCCCTGACCATCTCTGGACTGGTCGAGCGCGTCGGATCCAAGCGCTAAGCATCCGAACCCCGCGCTGGATTTCAGCCGTTAATCGGTCTCTCGCTTCCTGTTTCTCAGGTTGTCATTCCGTATTTCGTAAATGATTAGCCATCCTCGTGCGCCTCTACCCACCGCAATTCTGCTCGCCGCAAGGTAGGGAAAACACCTTAGTCTAACTACGTATTTCCCCGTATTCACAGGTTTTTCGGAGGCGTGTAGGCTGGCATGCAAGCGAAGGATGTGGGCTATGCGAAGAAGTTCTTGCGAAATGGGTTGACTCGTGCCTTATAATTCTGCTCCGCGCCAGAGAGCCTGCTTTTCGGAAGGCTAGGGCGCGGAAGGAGTAAACCCATGAAGCACGCAGTCAGGATTTCGATCCTGATGTTAGGACTAGTGGGCACATACGTCGCAGCCGCCGTTCCGCAGGTTCCCGCCCCGGACGGAGGCCCGATTTTTCTGTGCCCACCTCAATCAACAGCTAAATGCAACCCCGGTATGCCACCGATGATGAAATAGCAGTTAATCGGGTATCGGGACTAGATGCAAGGTCACCAAAGTAACCTGTAGGTAACTGGGCCAAGCACTTGGGGCTCGCAATCTTCGGGCCGACGGGCTTCATACATAAACCGTCGGCCCTGTTTTTTGCCTGCTTCCTTAAATTTTGTCTCTCTAGGATTGCTTCCGAAGGGCAGAGTCCAGCGCTCGTTGCAACTCTGCGGGATCCGTAACCGGCGGTTGGCAGGCAAAGCCGGAACACAAGACCGCAAAAGCCTCGCTTGAGCTCAACTGCGGTAAATTCGGAATGGTGGCCGCCAGAGCCGGAGGAAGGTTCCCGGCGACCGCCTGGTTCGTTGTCAGCCGCAGCACGCTTTTGTTGAAGGCGAAATCCGCGACCGCAACCGCAGCAAGACTCTTCGCCGCTTCCTCCCGTTCGTGATCCGCGATCACAACGACTTGCACTGGATTCTCCAACAGGTGCAGGACCGCGATCCCATAGGTCGCAGCAAAAATTCCGAATTGTTCGGCCACGCCGGCAAATGTTTCCAGTGTTTGCTCCGCTTTGTCACGATACGCCGCGTCTCCGGTGTAATGATGCAGGCGTAGCAGCGCAATCGCCGCCATCGGATTTCCCGCCGGCGTAGGCGAGTCCTGCACCGGCTTGCGCCGCGTCGAGAGCACGCCCAGGCTCTTGCCTTCGGCCACCGGCTCGGCATCGAAGAACCCTCCGGAAACCGCATCGAAGAACCGCGCAATCATCGCGTCCCCGATGGCCCGCGCGAATTTGAAATAGCTGAGGTCCGCCGTTGCTTCATACGCGTCGAGGCAAGCCAGCGTGGTCGCCGCATAGTCATCGAGCAGGCCAGAAACCGCTCGATGTTCCGCCTTAGGATCAGAATAAGCAACCACATGCAACAGTGTGGAGCGGGCGCCCCCGCCCGCGTCTGCCGAAGGCTTCCAAGCCTCTCCCAATACACGATCCAGCGAGCGCAAAGCGAAGTGCCGGGCAGCCTCGAGATCGAGCACCTTCGCCGCCTCCAGATAAGCCGACACGCACATGCTGTTCCATCCCACATAAACCGTCTTATCGACGTAAGGCGTAGGCCGCTCGAGCCGCGCCGCGTACATTTTCTTCTTCGCGGAATCGAGCAGCCCGCGCACGCGTTCGGCGCTGATGTTCATTCGCCGGGCGATCTCTTCGATCGGCGCGCGCACGTAGAGCACGTTCTTCGCCGGATTGTGGTGCATCTCGCCGATCTCGTTGATGTCATAATGCAGCGCCGCCACCTGCGCTTCTTCTTCCGTGAGCACGGCACGAGCCTCGCCGAGCGTCCAGGTAAAGTAGTCGCCGTCGTCATCCATGGAAATGTCGGCATCCTGCGAAGCATAAAAACCGCCGCGCTCGCGATCGCTCAGCCACTCATCCATCCATCGAATAATGTCGCGCGCCACACTGGCAAAGAATTCTGAGCCTGTCGCCTGATAGGCATGCACATAATTCTTCAGCAACTCGGAGTTGTCATAGCACATCTTCTCGAAGTGCGGCACCACCCAGCGCTCATCCACCGAGTAACGATGAAATCCCCCAGCCAACTGGTCGTAGACGCCACCGTTAGCCATGTGCTCAAGCGTGGTAGTGATTAAATTTGAAAGTTCGGGTGCCCCATCCTTTTCGCGTTCTTTGCGAAAGGGTGGGGATTTTGATTCTGGTCTTGTCCGCGCATACCGCTCGATCAATAAATCAAGCGCAGAAGGATGCGGAAACTTCGGAGCCTGCCCAAATCCACCATGCTGCGGATCAAACATGCTGAACGCAGATTTCTGAATCGCCGCAACAATGCTCACAGAAACCCGCCCGCCCCGCCCGGCAAACGACTCCGCCTGCGCAATCGCACTCTCCACCATCTTCGCCTGCTCCACCACGTCGCCATGCTTTTCCTGGTAAGCACTGGCGATGCTGATCAGAACCCGCTTGAAGCTCGGACGGCCATAACCGTCGGTCGGCGGAAAATAAGTTCCTCCGTAAAACGGCTTGCCATCGGGCGTGAGAAATGCGGTGAGCGGCCATCCGCCCTGTCCGCTGACCGCGCTGACCGCAGCCTGGTACCGGCTGTCAATGTCCGGACGCTCATCGCGATCTACCTTCACCGCGATGAAATGCTCGTTGACGATGGCAGCAACTTCCGCATCGTCGTAAGACTCCCGATCCATCACATGGCACCAATGGCACCACACCGCGCCAATATCAAGCAGCATGGGCTTGTTCTCGCGCTGCGCCAAAGCAAACGCCTCCTCGCCCCACTCGTGCCACCGAATAGGCTGGTGCATAGCGGAGCGCAGATAAGCGGACGAAGCGCGGGCCAGGGAGTTTAGGGTGGTCGCGGTCATGGCTCCAGTGTACTTGGTTTCGCGCTCTCGCTACATCCGGCTGGACTCCGGTACAGCAGTACATTCGCGTTGCAAAATGGCGACGGCTTTTGTAATATCGGACGCTCAGAATCGCATTGTGAGGTAAAGGAATGCGAAAATTAGCCCTGACCCTAACCGCCTTCTTCTTGCTCCCGGTCGTTTTGCTCGCCGGAAAGAATCCCGCAGATTATCCGCTGCAGATCCAGATAATCGAATCGCATTGGCACCGGCACAGGGACGGCAGTGTAGATGGATGGGGACGAGGTGACATCAAGGATGGCGATTCCATCCATGCCTTCGATTTCAGCTACGAATCCTTGGCTCCTTTCCAAAGGACGATCGGAGACGCTCACTACCTCGCTAAGTGGAAAAAAGAGCAGCTCAAACTCGAAATGCTGGTTGGGGAAATTGGCTCGCCAGACAAGTTCCACACCTACGATCTGAAGACCAGCGTGCGGGAAGACGTTTATATTCCGAGCGCTAGCGGCGCCGTCGCCGTCTCTCAAGCAGAATACAAAGCCAAGCAGCAACCCTAACCCGGGAATGGCCCGGCTAACCTATCCACCCGCAACCTCATCCAGCCGCGCCAGCGTATCCGGATACTTTCGCACAAGAAGCACAAGCGCGGCCGCCTGAGGATTCATTTTCGCGCGTCCTTGCTCCCACTTTTCCAGCGTTCTTTCGTTAATCCGCAGCTTGCGCGCAAACACCGCCCGCGAGCAGCGCAGCTTCTTTCGAGTATCGCGAAGGAGTTTTGAATCCACTTCGGGGAGTGGCGCAACGTCGACCTTGTAGCTGCGCAAGGTCAGTTTGCCTTCGCGGTGGTCTTTCATCGCAGCCACGCCCTCTATCAATTCGCTGAAAATGTTCCTCTTTTTCACTATCGCATCCTCCGAGGCTGAGTTATCCGACGGGCCGCGCGTGCTCCCAATTCGTTGTTAATCGACTCCTTGAGTGCCTTCTTCTCCCTCGACGTCAAATCCGCAGCCTCGCCCTTATCGTAGAGAGTCATCAACCATATCTGACGATCGGCTGCGAAGTGGTAGTAGATAATGCGTAACCCGCCTCTGCGGCCTTGCCGCGCCGCGCGTCCGCCCAGCGCACTTTTCGAAACCCACCTGTGCCCGGCATCAAATCTCCAAGATCAGGATGGGCTCCCAATTTGGCCTGCAGTTCTCGGTAGCCGTCATCGCTCAGATAATCTGACAAGTTGCGCGTAAAAGCCGGCGCTTCGATGAATTCCATGCCCGTTTCTGTACGCTATCTGAGTATGCCTAGCACTATACGCCGTTAGCGTATAGATGTCAAAACACGCGAGAAAAGGGGCCGCAACTGGCAGGCGGAGGCGCAAGAACTCCCGAAGATCCACAGCCCACTGTGACGTCTAACCTTGCGCGGGTTTCACAACGAGCCCATCATGGTCAAGGCGGAGGCGGTATAGGTGCCCGAGTGACGGGGAGCATAACTTCTTTGAAAGCAAGATTTTGCCCGCAAGTGATTGTGCCCCATAGATCTTTTCAGAATTCTCCGCTAACCCAATGATTCCAGGAGATCGAGGGGGAGGGGGGTACCGCGAAGCAAACAGATTTTCAGCGATTCGAGCGCTTCGCCACCAGTCCTCAGGCGACCGCCCAGAAAATCATTTGAGGCAGATATCCACAGCCAAACCAAATCATCCCGTCCCATAAATCGAATACTGATGTGTTCCCCCAATCTTGCTGAGCGCTCCACTCCCACTCAACACATGCTCCAGCAGTGGATTGTGGTAAAGCACATACACTTCCCGCGGATTTGCCCGCAGACTCTGCTCCAGGTTCGCCATCATGCGCCGCAGCCCAGACTGCGTAAACGGATTGAAGAGATAAAGCACCATTGGCTCAGCGGGAAAAGCGAACTCAGTCGCATCCGCGCAAATCGATTCGAGCGCGAAACACTTCTGTGATTCGCTCCGGTACTTGCGCAGGTTCTCCAGAGCAACCTGATGCAACGCAGGCAAAAGTTCCACGCCCACAATGTGGCGAAAGGGATAGTCCGAAGCCATCAGTAGCGTGCGCCCCTTGCCCGATCCGAGATCGACGAAGACAAAGTCGTGAAAGTCACGATGACTTTGTTGCCTTAGAGACTCAAGCATTTCCCGAAACAGCTCCGGCTCCGTCGGCTGATAAGGCGAGTGGAAGACTCCGAGCAGGCGGTTGCGCAAACCTACTGCCACGCTGGTGGTGTTGACGTGATGATCCCAATCGTATTCAGCATCTCCGTAGCGTTGGCGGCGGCGTTCCGGAGTGGAGTCGAGAACGAACTCCCAGATCGCAGCCACGAATTGCCGCGCAGCCGCGAGGCGCCCTTTGCGCACGGCAACGTCATTCCACCATTGCCACGCCGAGCGCGACAGACTGGTTCGGGATGGAGCGGAGGGATCGACGCTCGGCATACTCCGCCATCATAAGCGATGGTAAAACGGCAAGAATGATGATGAGATCAAGGCTGCGGAGCGTCGAACGTCGGCCACGCCTTAAATCCTGGAGGCAGACCTTTGGTGGCAAATTGAAAATCCTTCGGCACGCGAACTTCGATGCGGCCTTCGGGAGTCAGCTTGTAGGGGTGACCGTCAGGATCGACGGGAATTCGGGCGAAACCCTCCGCGGCGGCCAGTTCTTCCATGTTGGCAGGCAGGTGTCCGGTGCGTTCTCCAAAACGAGTTACCGCCGCTTGCAGATGCTCGACGTCTTCGTCCACGCGCAGCGCACGCAGATGGTCAATTGCATTCTGCCGGATCAATTTGTCCTGGGTGTTCTGGTAGCTTGCCATCCACAGGCTTCGTGCCGTTTCATAATCGCCGGCATGCGATGCCATCTGCGCCGCCAGAACTTTCAGGAAGGGATGAGCGTTCGGAACCCGCGATCCGCGCGCGAAGGCCTCCGCAGCGTCCTTGTAGTCCTTCAGTTCCGTGTAATAGACGAAGCCCAGGTCGTAATAAAGCTTCCAGTCACCGGGATTGTTCTGGATGCCGTAATTCATTAAATCGATCGCGCTCTTAGGCTGGCCCGCGCCGAATGGCGGATTGGGCGCAAGAAAGCTGCTGCCAAATTCGTAGGCAACGACGAGATGCGGATCGAGATGAGTTGTGATTTCGAGCAGCGGCGCCAGCAGGTTGTAGCTTGCAGCATAGTAATGATGCCGGTTGCCGAAGTACTGGACGGCGCGAGTCCAGTAAATGCAGGCCATCAAGCCGTCATAACCGAGGCTGGCGCGCTTGATCACTTTGGGCGAACTGAGGAGAAGGACTTCATCGAGCGTGGCTTGCGGGCGAAGCTGGTCGACGTGATGAAGCACAACCGAACTGGCGGCCAGCGACAACACTAGACAGGCAGCCGCGATGATCGAAATTTTCCGCTGCTGATTCATCTCAGGTCCATCTTATTTCAAATCACCTTATTTCAAATCACGATGCTCGAAAATCAGCACCGCTCCGCTCAGGGCCATGATGGCGTAGAAGACCGCGTAGAGCGTGTTCTGCAAGATGAGTTGTCCGGCCACCGGCTGTTCATGGGCTACGGAAGTGATGATGTTGAACGCGGAAAAGTTGGGTACCAGGTAAGCCGCGCCGGTAGCCAGCCACCGCGTGAATCCGTGAGCCATGCCCGCAAAGTTGCGCAGGTCTTCGGCGAAGCTTCCGATGACGAACAGCGAGAAGGCGAACACGGCGGAAAGCAGCGGCGAAGAAAACGATGAGAACAGCAAAGCCAGTGAGCAGATGATTAAGAATTCTAGAATGATGAAGTACAGCGCGACCAGAATCAATGCGTCGGCCCGCACGAATCTGTGCGAAACATAGAACAACGCGGCGAACACTCCGATGGCCATGAAGAAAGCGTTGACGACCAGCGTTCCGGCCAGCCCGAAGAACTTGCCGACGATGAACTCCCAGCGGCGGACGGGACGGGAAAGCACGGTGTAAAGAGTTCGTTTTTCGATTTCTTTTGAGACCAAGCCGATGCCGATGAAGATTGCAATGACGACTCCGAACAGAGAAACTGCTGTGAGCCCCAAATTGATGACGACCAGCTTCTCGATTTCAATCGAAATCTGGCCCACGAGAATGGCTGCTCCCGAGAGCAGCAGGGCGAAGGCGATCAGGTTGTAGAGTACGCGGTCGCGCACGGCTTCGCGGAAAGTGTTGGAGGCAATGTAGGCGATACGGGTTCTCATGCTTTACTCCCCACGCTGGTCTCGGCATGCCGCAGCTTCTCGACGAAGTAAGCTTCGAGCGAAGTGCGCACCGGGATAATGGCAATCAGACGCTGGTGCTCGCGGCGCAGAGCGTCGATCACCGCGTCCTGCTGGCTTTCGTCAATGATGGCGCGGACCCGGTCTGGGGTTACGTGGATTTCCGCGCCCAGAGCCTTGATCGAGGCTGGCACCTGCGCGCCTTGCCAAATCACTTCCACCTTGCCCTGAACGCTCGAGGTCAGATCTTCGATGGCGCCCACGCCGCGCAGTTCTCCGCGATGAATAATGGCAACGCGGTCGCAGAGCGCTTCGGCGTCGGAAAGAATATGGGTGGAGAAGAACACGGTTTTGCCTTCGTGCTTGAGCTGCTCCATCAGGTCGCGCACTTCGCGGCGGCCCATGGGGTCGAGGCCGGACATGGGTTCGTCAAAGAACACGAGCTTGGGATCGTGCAGAATGGCCTGACCGATGCCCACGCGCTGCAGCATGCCTTTGGAAAACTTGCGCAATTGCACGCCCTTCACATCGCGCAATCCGACTTGCTGCAGAACCTGCTCGACGCGCTGCTTGCGCTGTTTGGCGGGAACGCCGGAAAGCTGTCCGTAGTATTCGAGCAGTTCGTGAGCCGTCAGGTAGTCGTAGAAGTAGGGTTGCTCGGGAAGAAACCCGATCTGCGCCTTGACTGAGGGATCGGTCCATTCGCGGCCGAGGATGCGCGCCGATCCACCGGTTGGGAACACCAAGCCCATGAGCAGTTTTAAAGTTGTGGTTTTGCCCGCGCCGTTGGGGCCGAGGAAGCCGAAAATCTCGCCATCTTCCACCGTCAGATGCAAGGGGCTGAGGGCGCACTTGGGCCGCTTGCGCCAGAACCCCACCATGTAAGTTTTTTCCAGTCCAAGAATTTCTATTGCCAGCATGGCCACTCCAACCGAGAGAAAGCTGAAGGCAGCCTTCGTGACAAATTATAAGCAATGAGTTCCTTTTTTTGGAGTGGGAGATCGGTTACGTCCGTCACCGAAATGAGGAAGCGAGCCAAACGCGTGATTATCGCGTCGCAAAGAACGCGACGCTTCGCGCGGCTCGCTCAGGTCCTTCGCGAGACAAAAGGCGTCTCGCTCAGGATGACAAGCCTAGAGGCTATTGCATGGGCAATAGAGCTTGGCAGGCCCCGTAGCTGGGGACCAGGGTGAGGGTGCCCGCCGGCTGGAGGCGCAAAACGGCATCCTCGACCGAGCAGTAGGATCGTGTTCCGTACTGGGCGCTGATGGGCGCGGCCGTGACGTAGTACTGATTGTTGATCGCGCTGCCCGCGCCGACCGAGCCGATGGCATTAAAGTTGTAACCGCTCTTGCCGGCTCCGCCGCCGTTGGTGGCCAGATAATTGTCAATGAGACAGCCGGTCGCGGGACCTGCGGTGCAAGGGGAAACGCCGCCCAAAGTGGCAAGGGCCGCCGGGAACCCGATGCCTGGGTAAGCGTCGAAATAAGCGACTTCTGCCGTGTTGATGGTGCGAGTCGAAGCGGCCGCCGCTGAATCGTTGGCTGCCATGCGAGCGCGCAGGAGGTTCGGGATTGCGATCGCCGCAATAATCAGAATGATGGCGACCACAATCAATAATTCGATTAATGAGAAACCCTTTTGTTTCTTCATTGGCTGCTCTTCGTCCCCCGGGACTTTGCCGGGGCCAACCCCGAGGGCATAAAATCCCCGAGGACACAAGATTAGTCGCATGCCGAGGACCAAACCGATACGGTTTCAGACTTCGGTCACAATCGGGAGAACTTCCTTGCTTTCAGACTGATACGGGTAGAGGCCTTGATTCCCAGCCAGGAGAAAGTTTCGATGGAGGACGTAATCCTCCATACTCCTGACAAATTGTGTCATTTTGCGACAGAACCGGCTCGCGGACTGAGTCGCGACCGGTTTAAACCCGGAAGAGTCAACTTGCGGGGACCAGGAAGAACTCCGGCAGCGAGCGACATTCGCGCATTACACTCGTAACTCCCCCGCGTTACTTGGCGTTCTCTTGCTCTTCAGTTTCGCCTAGACTTTCCGAGAGCGGCGATTTCTCTCGGCCACGCAAAGCGAGCAATCCCACACTCGCGCCTGATCATGAATTTCAACAGCAAACGTAGTCTCGCATTCGGTTTGACCGCGGTTCTCCTCGCGGCGGTCCTTTCACTTTCGATGAGCAGGGACTTTTACGACTCGTCGATGACGAACGCCTATCTTTCCCTCGCGCTGTTTAGCGCGCTGATTGTTCTTGGAATGATTCGGCGTTCCTGGCTTGATCTGTTGTGGGTTCTAGCGGGCGGCCTTGTGCTGGCCGTCCTCGATTACCGCGTCATGGGTTTCCCTCGAATGTTGATCGCGGGTTTCTCGTTTGCCGGCCTTGCCGCCTTCGCGGCCCTGGGCACTCATGCCATCTGGGCCGAGGGCGAAGAGCGCAAGCTCTTGCTCTACGGATTCGTCCCCGTTGTTCTATTCGTGGGAAGTGAATGGATGGCGAGCACACTGCTCGACATCACCGAGATGCTGCACCCCAAGACATTCGACCTGTTCTTATATTCGTTCGACAGCAGCCTGCGGGTGCCGATCAGTTTTCTCGTGGGCCAAACCCTCTCGAGGTGGCCATTGCTGTGGCGGGTTAGCTTGATCTTCTACATCGCACTCCCGCTGCCTCTGGGGCTGGTTTACGCGGCTCATCTGCGGCACACAAAGCAAAATGCCTTGGCAGTCATGATTGCCTTTTTAGTGACTGGACCGTTGGGAGTGATGTTCTACAACATGCTGCCGGCATGCGGGCCGGTTCACTTGTTTGGCGCCGCGTTCCCCTGGCATCCGCTTGTTGCCACGGACGCGAGGCGGCTCAGGATCGTGCCAGTCTTGCTCAAGGGCGCGCGAAACGCCATCCCTTCATTGCACATGACATGGGTGCTGCTCATCTGGTGGAACTCACGAGGGCTTCCGCGCTGGGTTCGAGCGATCGCCCTGGCCTTCGTCTGGTTTACGGTGCTGGCTACGCTGGGGACGGGGGAACACTACTTTGTCGATCTCGTAGTAGCGTTCCCGTTCTCTCTGATGGTACAGGCTCTGTGTTCTTATTCCTTGCCGTTCCGCAACGGAGAACGCCGGACGGCGTTCCTGTTCGGTACATTTGTCACATTGATATGGCTAGCATTGCTCAGCTATGCCACCCGACTCTTCTGGATTTCCCCGCTAGTACCGTGGGCGATGATCATCGCCACAGTATCCTCGTCTGTGTTTTGCTGGCATCGGCTTCTGCGGGCTCGGCCATCGGAACTGCCCGCGCGGTCCTTGGCCGCCGCTGCTGGCGCCGCTTCCTAAGGCGGCAGTTGGTGGTGCGGTTTGACTCCCGGCAGTGTCCGAGGGGAGGTCCCCTTCGGCTTTGCTCAGGGCGGGCTCTCGTCGCGCTGGAGAAAACGCGCGACTTCGGAATGACGCCACAGAGGTGTGGCGCAAAAAAAGAGAGGCAGCGAAGTTGCCTTCGCTGCCTCCCGGCTTGTACCCTCCCCCAGGTACTTTGCCAGACTGCTAAAACTAATTCGCCATCGGCAACAGGGCCTGGCAAGCGGCGTAGCTGCCGGGAGCGGTGATCGTACCCGCCGGCTCCGTGCGAACCACGCCATCATCGAACGCGCAATACGCCTTGGTGCCCGTCTGTGCGCTGATCGGGGTTCCGGTGGTCCAGAACTCGTTCGGAACCGGACTGCCAGCTCCCGCGAGGGCCGCAGCAGTGAACTTATACCCGCTCTTGCCGCCGCCGGCTCCGTCAGTAGCCAGGTTGTTATCGATCAAGCAGCCAGTGGCGGGCAGCGGAGTGCAAGGCGAAGCCCCACCAAGAGCCGCCAAGGACGTGTAGCCAACGGTCGGATAAGCGGCAAAGTAGCCGATTTCGCCGGTGACAGTGGTACGCTCGGAAGCGGCCGCGGACGAATCGTTGGCTGCCATACGAGCGCGCATCAAGTTAGGAATCGCGATAGCTGCAATGATCAGGATGATTGCCACCACAATCAGCAGCTCAATCAGTGAGAAACCCTTGGCAAGATTTTTATTAGCTCTAATTCTCTGCATTTGTATTTTTCCCCAAACGAATTTGCTTCCTGTTGTTACCAGTTCTAGCACAAGAACGCTTTGACTGATGCACTCCGGTGGCCACTGCGGGGCCCGGTCAAGATCCTTTGTTCTCATACGCCCCCAAAGGCAAACGCAGGTTACGGTAATCGGCTAGCCCCTCCAAAGCCGCATAGCGGCAGTTCTGATGACAAAACTTGGCACATTGGAAGGCAGCATGGACGAAGTGGGAGAAACAGAAAAAGAGAGGCAAAAAAAGAGAGGCAGCGAAGTTGCCTTCGCTGCCTCCCGGCTCGTACCCTCCCCCAGGTACTTTGCCAGACTGCTAACTAGTTCGCCATCGGCAACAGGGCCTGGCAAGCGGCGTAGCTTGCGACGGTTGCGATAGTGCCAGCCGCTGCAGTGCGAACGACGCCGTCATCAAACGCGCAATAGGACTTCGTACCGGTCTGCGCGCTGATCGGAGCTCCGGTGGTGTAGAACTCGTTCGGAATCGGACTGCCGGCTCCCGTAAGCGCCGCAGCAGCGAAGGTGTAACCGCTCTTGCCGCCGCCCGCGCCGTTGGTGGCCAGGTTGTTATCGATCAAGCAGCCAGTGGCAGGCAACGGAGTGCAAGGCGATGCCCCACCAAGAGCGGCCAAGGACGTGTAGCCAACGGTCGGATAAGCGGCAAAGTAGCCGATTTCGCCGGTGACAGTAGTACGCTCGGAAGCGGCCGCGGACGAATCGTTGGCTGCCATACGGGCGCGCATCAAGTTAGGAATCGCGATCGCTGCGATGATCAGGATGATTGCCACCACGATCAGCAGCTCGATCAGTGAGAAACCTTTCTGTTGTTTCCGCATCTCTATTTTCCCTCGTTTCGGACTTTTATTGAATTCATGCTGGTCATCGTGATGACGCAGTCGGACTTGATGTTCGCACTTGCCGGGCCAAAGCAGCTAGTTACCTTGGTTCCGGCCGGGGACGTGCAATCCCATTATTTTCAGTAGAAGGCCAAACTATGGTCTCATTCTACTGCTTTCCGTGTTGCGCCTCGTGCCAAAATGCGTCGCGAAAGCTGACAATTCGTGTCAGTTCGGTACAGAGGCTGGTCGTGCATATAGCCCTGTTTTTTTGAACGCTTTTAGAAGTGATTCTTGCAGGGCCGGCGTTCAGTTGGCCTGAACTCCGGCTGCCTGCAGACTGCGGATGGCCTGTGCCGCATCGGCCTGAGAAGGATACAGTTGCAACTCACGCTGGTAGGCGGCGAGCGCTTCGGATGGACGCGAGGCTTGCTCGAGCGCTGTTCCCAACTCGTAATGATATCCCTCGGCGTCGGGCTGAATGGCTAGCGCTTGGTTCAGAAAATCGATGGCTTGATCGGGGTTGTGCTGCGCTAGGCGGATCTGGGCGAGTCCGAACCAGGCGTTCGCCAAAGCTGGATTTTGTTGCAGAGCAGTTCTGAACCAGCGCTCGGCCTGGGACAGATCTCCGGACTGCTGATAGGCGAAGCCGGCGAAATCGGCGGCGCGCCAGCCGGGCTTCAATTCATAAGAGCGGACAAAATGCGGTGCTGCGTCGCCGTAGCGGCGGCGATCGCTAAGGGCAGATCCATAGTTCAACTGCGCCCACTCGTTTTCGGGAGCCCGGCTTACCGCCCGCGAAAACAGAATGACATCGTTGGCCCAGTACTGCGACTGGATGGCGCTGGCGAAGGCGAGGGTTACAACGATCGATGCTGCCAGTAGTAGGACAAGCTGCGGCTGCGGCCACTTTTTTCTGACCCATTCTTTTCTCAACCATTCTTCTCTGACCCAGGAATAGGCGAATCCCGCGAGCAGCGCGACTCCGAGCATGCTCATGTAGGTGTAGCGATCGTGAATGAAGTCATCTTCATTCATCAAGCGCAGGTTCAGGGTTGGAAGCACGGGCAGGATCAGCCATGCGAAGGCGGTCCAGAGGCGGGGATCGCGGCGCGCAGCGGTGAGGGCAAGCGCAGCCAGAGCGAGCAGAGCCAGCAGGGTAAGAAGGAATTGTCCGCTGGCGAATTCGATCAGGCGGAAGTCGTAGTGCGGGCTCAGGCCCAGAGGGAGGATTGTCCGGTATAAATTGAAAAGCAGGATCTTTGGAGCGCTGAGGATGATGGTGCTCCACGGCAGGGAGGAGGATGCGGGCTGCGCGCCGCGAAGGGCGTAGGACCTGAGACTCAGCCAAAGCGCAGCGGCGAGACCGTAGGTCGAAATTATCGCCAGCAGAAACCGCCGGGACGAGGGTGAGGGCGACTTGCCGGGGGAATTGGATGAAAGAGAAGTGGACCACAGGTCGATCAGAATAATTCCCGGCAAGACTACGCTGACTTCCTTGGTGAGCAACGCGGAAAGGAATAGAAGTCCCGATAGAGCCCACCAACCGCCGGCGCTGCGCTGCGTGGCGGCAGCTTTCTTGTAGGTCAGAAAGCTGGCGAAGCAGAGAGCGGCTGCGAGCGGGTCGTTCACTGACGAGATCCACGACGCTGACTCCGCCTGCAGAGGATGCAGGCCAAAGATCGCGGCTGCCAGGAGGGCTGAGCCGGCGTCTTTCAATAATCGGTTTGCGATGAAGAACGCCAGGGCCGTGGCTACGACGTGTGCCAGGACCGATGTGACGTGGAACCAGTGGGGATTGAGGCCGAACAAAGTTTTGTTGATGAGGAACCAAAGCGAAAGGAACGGGCGGTAGAATCGGCCCTGCGACCCCGACATCGACGCCCACAACTGATGCGTGAACAGGAAGCCCAGGCGGCTCCATTGCAGGTTCGGGTTTTGCGGAATCTGCGGCGGGTCGTCGTATACCCAGCCGAAGGTGAAGGTCGAGGCATAGGTTAACAGCACGCCGACCAGCACGCCTGCGAGGGGAAGCAGGTTGGTGCGCGTTGGAGAGGAGGTCGGTGGCTGCGTTTTTGAGGTGGGCACAATTTTGGCGGCCGCTTGTTTAGTTTCCGTATGCCGTGGCTGATTCTGTTCCAGCTTACAATGATCCTGCTCTCAATATGCCTAACCCTCTTGAGTCCCTTCAAATTGATTCCGACATCGCACGGGCGTGGACTTTGCCTTCTCACCTTTACACCGACCCGGCAGTCTTCGGGGCTGAGAAGGAGCGCATTTTTGCGCGAAGCTGGCAGGTGGTGGGGCATCGCGACCAGGTGGCAAAGCCGGGGGACTACTTCACGACGGAGTTGGTGGGGGAACCGCTGCTCATCGTGTGCGGTACCGACGGGAAGCTGCGCGGGTTTTATAACGTGTGCCGGCACCGCGCCGGCCCTCCGGCTGAGGGCTGCGGCTCGCGCAAAGTCTTCCGCTGCGGATATCACGGCTGGACTTACGATCTGGATGGATCGCTGATCAGCGCCACGGAAATTGAGGGCGTCGAAGGATTTCGACCAGAGAATTTTTCGTTGGTGCCGGTGCGGGTTGAGGAGTGGCTCAACTTTATCTTCGTGAATCTTGATCGCAATTCGCGGCCTTTGCTCGAAAGTTTGGGCGAATTGCCGAAGCAGGCTGAGAAGTTTGATTTTGCCGGGATGAAATTGTTTGAGCGCCGCACCTACGACATGAAGTGCAACTGGAAGACTTATGTGGATAACTATCTCGAAGGCTACCACCTGCCCAGCGTGCATCCGGGGCTGAATCGCGAACTCGACTACAACGCCTACGTGGTCGAGCCTCATGCGGGGTATGTGCGGCAGTTCAGTCCCATACGGGGCGCGCAGCCGGGGGACACGGCTCCGCGGCGTTACGCAGACGCGCAGGAGAATCTGACCACCGACTACTTCTGGATTTTTCCCAACTGGATGCTGAATTGCTATCCCGATAATGTTTCGCTCAACATCGTGCTGCCGCTCGGGCCCGAGCGCTCGCTGGCGATTTTTGAATGGTACCTGCCGGAGAAGGAGCATAGCAGCCCGGCAGCCAGGGCGTCAGTGGAATTCAGCGACCAGATCCAGGTTGAAGACGTTGCTATCTGCGAACGAGTGCAGAAGAATTTGGGCTCACGCAGCTATTCTAGAGGCCGGTTCAGTGTGACGCAGGAGAAAGGCGTGCATGCCTTCCACCGGATGTACGCGGACGCAATGAAAGAGCATTAACCGCAGAGAACGCCGAGTGCGCCGAGAAATATTTTTGATGAAGGCTTTTACCGCGGTGCTTCTGGGCGTTCACTGCGTGCTCGGCGGTGAATGGTTTCTCTACTCCGCTTTTACCAGCAGGCAGGTGACGTCATCGTGCTGCGGCGTTGAGCCGACGAATAGATCCACTTCTGCCATCAGGCGTTTGAGCATCTCGCTGGGAGTTGTCGCGGCGCCGGCGGCGATGGCCGCGAGCAGGCGGGTTTCGCCGTATTCCTCCTGGTGGGCGTTTTCTGCTTCCACCACGCCGTCGGTAAAGACGATGAGCCAATCGCCGGGAGCCAGCGTAACGGTTGCCGACTCGTACTTGGCCTCCGGCAGGATGCCGAGTGGTAATCCGCCTACGTCGAGGCGCTCGATGGCTCCGTTGGCGCGGCGCAAGATGGGGTTGTTGTGGCCGGCATTGATGTAGTTGAACACCCGGTGGGCCGCATCGTACTCGGCGAGAAAAGCGGTGGTGAAGCGCAACCCTCCCTGGCTGTTGGAGCAGGCGTACTTGTTCATGTTGGCCACCAGCTCCGGCAGCGCGACCTGCGCGGTGGAAAGCGTCTTAAGGCTGGCCTGAAAAGTGGCCATCAGCATGGCCGCGGGAATGCTCTTGCCGGCGACGTCGGCTACAGCGAATACGATGCGGCTTTCTTCGTTGGTTTTTCCGGGGCGCGGGAACACGTCGTAGTAATCGCCGGCGACGGTGTTGGCGGGGCGCGTGATATAGGCGATCGAGATACCCGGAATCTGCGGCGGAGCGCCGGGCAGAAGCCAGGTTTGAATTTCACGCGCGATCTGCAAATCGCGCTTCATCACGACCCGGTCGGCAATCTCTAGAATCAGCAGCACGAACAAGAGAAGGCCGCCCCAGAAATGGAAATCGAGTTCGACGACGTGAACTTCGTTTCCGGCTCCGCGATAGCTGAAACCGCTGCTGGGAACCACCAGCATGATGAGCGCCGCCAGCAGCAAGACGCGGCGGGCGGGCGAAAGTTTCTCGAGAACCGCCCAGAAGAATTCCTTAACCACGTGCAGACGGTGGCCGCGCCGCGTGAGTCCTTCAGGAGTCTTGGCGGCTACGTCGCGAGAATAGAGACGGTAGCTGGTGCGGGCATCGGTCTCGAACTGCGACCAGAGTTGGCTCAACTCCATGCCTTCGGTGACTCGCTGCCAGAACCGGCGCAACCGCACTCCGAGAGGAAGGCGTTGCGCGGGTGCTGGTCCGGCCGGTGGAGGTGCAGTTGCCATGGGAGTCGCAGTGATTATAGAGGAAGGAAAGCAGTGGCCGGTGGTCAGTGATCCGCGGCGAGTTGCCGGACTTCGATGAACTTCGATTGGCTGGCCAGTGAACACTGGCCACTGACCACTGTCCTCAGAACAGCGCCAGTTGTTCGTCAAATGCCTGCGCGGGCCACTTGTTCGCATACATCGCTCCGCGTGGGTCGGCGCGGCGGATGCCATATTTCTCGCGAAACCGAGAGATCAATTCTGTGATCCGCTTGCCGTAAGACGGCGGCAGAAACGATCGGTCCTGATAGCGCTGGCGATAATTCTCGACCAGTTGCGGGAAGTGCTGCTCGAGAAAAGGAAGAAAAATTGCTGCCGAACAGGGCTTCAGGAATAGTGGTCCGGCGAAGATGTGGCGGGCTCCGGCAGCGGCAGCCGCGCGCACCACGGCCTCCAGATCTGCGGGCGAATCGGTGATGCCGGGCAGAACGGGCGAGCAACTCACGCCCACGGTCAGTCCCGCTTGGCTAAGCTCGCGCACGGCTTCTATTCGCAAATCCGGGCGCGGAGCGCGCGGCTCGAGAATCCGCGCCAGCTCGACGTTCAACGTGGTCACGGTGATGTGAATTGAGAGCGCGTTGTTCTGCGCGATTGCACGGAACAGATCCATATCGCGGACGATGAGATTGGATTTGGTTACGATCCCCAACTCGAACCCGCGATGGCGCGCAAACTCTTCGAGAATGCTGCGCGTGACTTCGTAGCGGCGTTCGGCCGGCTGGTAAGGATCGGTCGCGGTGCCGAGAGCGATGGCTTCGGCAGACTTGACCCGGCGCAGTTCGCGCCGCAACAGGTCTGCGGTGTGCTGCTTGACGTAAATCTTCTGCTCGAACTCTGCGCCGTCGCGCATTTCCATGAATTCGTGGGTGTAGCGGGCATAGCAGTATTTGCAGGCAAATTCGCAGCCACGGTAAGGATTGATGGTCCAGGTGAAAGGCATCCGCCGGCCGCTGACGCAGCGGTTCAGTAGGGATTTCGCCGGCAGAGTGAAGTATTCAACGTTGTGGCCTTCGCGCAGAGATTCGCCCTCGGACGCAAGCCGGGCAATGCCCACCAGCGGAGACTTCTCGGGAAGCGCGAACAAGGGCAGAGTTGGCATATTCGCCTTTTGTTCGCCTACAGTAACGCGACAGCTCGGAATTGTCAACAGGGGATGAGATGAGGCATTTAGGCGATAAAATGCCTCACCCTTACGAATGTGTTGTTGGAGAAAGGCCGAATCTAATCCCGTTTCTGTGGTATGCCACTACTCATTACCTAAGGTCTGAAGCTGTGGTTACGTTTACCGCCGGGTGCAACACGGGTATTTTGGAGACTCGCGTGGTTCGGCATCTGCGGGGCCATGTCGTCCGTTGGGAGCACGAAGCGTGGCTATGCTTTTTCACGAGGTTCCCAGCAGAAAGTCGGAAAGCAAACGCAACGGAATTGAGAATATGGTGAAGATCCTATCTCTTGCGTTCTTGCTGGTTGTGCCTGCGCTGGCGCAAAATCAAATGCAAGCGGGACCGCCTGCCACGGCGTATGGTCCGACTTACGATGTGAGTTGCGGCTATAGTTATCTATCATCGACAATTCCTTCTGCGGGCAGAGTAGGTCTAAGCGGCCTGGATGTGACCGGCCACGCCAATTTTCTGCCGCATTGGGGAGTTGCTGTAGACTCTGGTTACGTTCGCACCTCCAACGTCCTGACCACCGGACAATCGGGCTACACTTTAACTTTCCTTGCTGGCCCTGTGTTTCATTTGTTTGAGCAAAGAAAAACGCAGGTGTTCGTGCACGCGCTGGCCGGGGCGGGACTGGTTGATAGCGCGGTCCCTGTGAGTGGCAGCGAATACTTACAGGGATGGGTGGCAAGGCCAGCCTATGCAGTCGGGAGTGGGATCGAGCGCACCGTTGCGGGGCCTTTCGCAGTCCGCCTCACCGGAGATTACCTGCGCACCTCATATGCAGACTCCGCCGGCGCCGTAAGCGCCCAGAACAATCTTCGCTTGACCGCAAGCATTGTCTTTCGCCTGAGGGAGCGCCAAGGGATAGCTCCCTGAAGGCTGCTTTAAGGAAAATAGACCCAGCGGCGCTACGGCTGGGCTGGTGCTTTTTCGGCGGCCTTCTCGAACAACTTGGGATCGACCGCGGGATTGATCTCCAACGATGTGTACTCCGATTTACTCGAATCCTGACCGTTCTGTTTGTTTTGGCGTACGAAGGGAATGTTCAGGCCGTTTACTGACTTCCAGTCTTCCATATCGGTTTCACCCTGCGCGGGTTGACCCTGGCCAAGCGTTCGATAGGTTTCCTTGAGGATGTGGCCGGTCTGGGGGTCGACGAACCATCGGATGGCAACGCCGGCGGCATTCACATCCACGATGCGCGCATCGACGTCGCCAACCTTCTCGGTTCCACCGGCGCGGAAAAACACATTGGGATCTTTCGCGTGCGAGGCGATGAAGATGGGATCGCGCTTGATCTGCTCCAGTGACTCCGCCTTTTGGGAAGCAGGGAAGTCCCGCAGGCCCTGGCCGGGAATCGCCATGAAAGCGGCATCTGGTGTGACCACGATATTCACGGTTCCATTCGGAGTCTGCATTTCGGCGTGGAGGTGGTCCGGGTAGACGATGACGGTTTCCATTTGAATGGGGAACTCGCCTTGCGGCGTTTTCTGCGTGACCGTCAATTCTGCCTTTACTGACTTGATGGCTCCCAGCTTCGTCTCGCCGCCCATCGCGGCCACCACCTTTGCTGCGAGGGCTTTGCCTTCTTCATTGGAAGCTGTTGGTTTTGCGTTCTCTTCTTCCTTCGCGCCCGGCGGAGGCGGAATGGTGATGTCGATTTCCTTCACCGCTCCGAGTGACGAGAGAGGTTTGTCGAACTCTTTGGTATTGCCGACGACCAGCACTGCGAGCTGGTCGCGATGCACATACTTCGCCGCTACGCGATTGACGTCGGCGGCCGTCACTTTCTGAATCTCGGCCGGAAACTTGTCGAGCCAGTCGGAGGGGTATCCGTAGAACTCGTAGGTCAGGCGCTCGGAGAGAACTTTATCGGGCGAGTCAAGGCGGAAGATGAAAGCGTTCAGGATGGCGTCTTTGGCATGCTTGATTTCCTCGTCGGTAATGGGCTTCTTCGCCAGATCGTCGATGTCTTCATCGAGCGCCCGGATCGATTCGATCGTGCTCTGGCTCTTGGTGCCCATGGAGAAGTCCTGAATGCCGGGATGCCCGAAATTCGCCCCAATGCCTCCGCCCACGTGGTAGGCCAGGCCGCGCCGGGTGCGGATGTCGTTGAACAGCCGCGACGAGAATCCGCCGCCGAAGGCCTCATTGAAAACAGTGATGGCATAGTAATCCGGGTTATTGCGCGTGATGCCGAGCGTGACCATGCGGATGTTGCTCTGGTTTACATCTTCTTTCGGGATCAGGTAGTAGCCGGGCTTGGCCGGGTGGTATTGAATGTCATCTTTCGGCAGTTCGGGGCCTTTGGTCCAGGACTCGAAAGCGGCGCGGAGCTTGGCTTCCATTGCCGCCGCATCAAAGTCGCCACTTATCCCAAGGATCACGTTGTTGGGGTGCACATAGGTGTGGTGCCAATCGATCAAATCCTGCCGCGTTACTGCCGCCACGGTTGCGTACTCAGGCTCGCGGGCATAGGGATTGTCCGCTCCATACGCCAGCTTGGCGGATTCGCGTGCCGCGATTTCTCCGACTTCATCGTTTCGCCGCGAGATGCTGTCCTGCGCCTGCTTTTGTGCCAGGTCGAGCTTGTCGGCACGGAATTCGGGGTTCTGCAACAGGTCGGCGAAGACTTTGAAGACGTCGTCGAAATCGCCTTTCAGGCAACTCAAGCCGATGGTGGTTGAGTCGGAACCGCCGCCGGTCTCGACCTTAGCGGCGCGCACTTCGAGAAAATCGTCGAGTTGATCGCCGGTTTGCGTCTTGGTGCCGCCGGTGCGCCACACTTCGCCGAAAATATCCACCAGCCCAACTTTGTTAGCCGGTTCATCGCGCGAACCGCCGCGGATGCGGGCTGAGCCGTCAATGAGCGGCAGTTCGTGATCTTCCTGGAGGAAGATGACCATGCCGTTCGAGAGCTCAATTCTTTTCGGCTGCTGGGGATGGAACGCGGGCAGAGGCGGGATGGGGATCTGCTTCCAGTTTGCCACTTGTGCCGCGGCCTTAGAGGGATGCATGAAAATTGCAGCGGCCATGAGAATCATTGAGAGAACGAGCGGCAGCCTTTTCATTGCGCACCTCCCTGGCTCGCGGGTGCTTGACCTGATGAATCATGATCGGATGAATCGTGATTCGACGCGCCCTTATCCGATCCCTGCTCGCCGCTTTGTCCGGTGATGGTCTCGATCACGCCCACGGTGCGGTTATTTTCGTTGAAGGTTTCGTTGGCCACGCGCCGGATGTCTGCCTTCGTCACTTTATCGATGCGGTCTACCGAGCGAAACAACTCGCGCCAATCGCCGTAACGAGTCTGGTAAATCGCCAGCTGGGTCGCCAGTCCCCCGTTGTCTCCCAGGCCGCGGATCAGATTCGCTTTGGTGCGGGTCTTGATCATTCTCAACTCGTCGTCGGTGATGTCTTCCTTCTTCAGGCGTTCGATTTCGACGTGAATCGCGTCGCCCACTTCCTGCGGCGTGTGTCCGGGGAGTGGGAAAGCATAGAACGCGAACAGGTGCGGGTATTTGGTACCGGGCAGACCGCTGAATCCAGCGGAGAACGATGCGATCTTTTTATCCCGCACCAGGGCACGGTAAAGGCGGGAGGTGCGGCCTTCCGACATGAGGTCGGTGATGGCGTCGTAGACCGCATCGTCTTTCGTCATATAGTCGGGCCGGTGGTAGCCCTCAAGATAAAGGGGCTGCGATTTTTCCATGAGCACGACCTTGCGCTCGGAGTTTTGCGGAGGCTCGGTGGTGGTGGTTTCATCGGGTTTCTGACTCGCCGGCAGGCGGCCGAAATACTTTTCGAGCATCGGCATGACCTGTGCCGCTTTCACGTCACCCGCCACCGCGACCACCATGTTCGAAGTCACGTAGTACTTGTCAAAAAACTTTTTGGCATCGGTGGCCGAGAAGGAATTCAAGTCCGACATCCACCCCACCGTTGGCCGGTGATAGGGATGAGCTTCGAATGCCTCGGCGTTAAACTGCTCCAGCAGCCGGCCGATCGGGTTGCTATCGGTGCGCATGCGGCGCTCTTCGATCACCACATTGCGCTCTTTGTAAAACTCCCGCAACACAGGGTGAAGAAAGCGCTCTGATTCGAGATACGCCCACAGTTCTAGCCGGTTCGCGGGGAGCGAATAGTGATAGGCGGTCTCATCGTAATCGGTGAAGGCGTTGAGATCCTGACCGCCGCTTTGCTCGACGATCTTGCCGAATTGATTGGGTACGACATACTTGTCGGCCTCGGCGATGTCGTCTTTCCAGGCCTTTTCCAACTGTTTCAGCTTGGCCTCGTCGCGGCCTACACGTTTGTCGCGCTCCGCGATGTAGGCGGCGTAGGCGATCTCGACCTTCTCCAGCGCAGGCTTCTCGGCGGCATAGTTGGTGGTGCCGATCTTGTCCGTGCCTTTGAAGGCCATGTGCTCGAACATGTGGGCCAAGCCGGTCTTGCCCATGGGATCCTGCGCCGAGCCTGCGTCGACCATGGTGAAGAAAGAGAACACAGGAGCCTCAGGCCGCTCGCAGATCACGATAGTCAGCCCATTCGGAAGCTTCTTAACCGTGATGCGCTTTTCAAAAGAGGCGACATCCTGGGCCGCAGCCAGCGTCGTAAGGACGAGAAGTAACACGAGAGCGCGGGGCCGGAGTATGCGATGTTTCATTGGACCTCCAAAGGACTGGGCGAAACTGCGGGGATGGACATTTTGGACAACCATCTTAGACGGATGTGAAGGGCAGAAGTTTGAAATTACGTGGAGGAATGGCGGATTGTCAAACGCGGATGCTGTTCTAGTCAGCGGCGTGACGCTTACTCATCCCGGTCCCGATCCAATAACCACAGGCCAGGCATACGATCAACGTGAATATCAGTCCGGGCAGGATCACGCGGAACGGGGGGAGGTGAATATAACCTTTCTTGTACCAGTCAAACAGCGTCAACCAAACGAACAGAAAGCCGCCATAGCCGAAAACGCCATGCCGCCAGATGTAGCTCCGGCGATTACGTTTTACACGAGCCCCACTCTCGCCTCCGTCGTTTGAAGAGAACAGTTTCGCCCCGGCCTGCGCCATATGAACCTCCCGGCGGGTTCAGTATATTCCTAGATTGCCCGACAGAACATCGATGACGGATAATCACTACGCCCAACCGATTCTCATAAGAGACCACCCAATAGCGTTCCGGAGCATCGCTTAATGGATTCGACGATCGAGGTCCAGGGGAAGCAACTTAAGCTGTCGAATCTGGAAAAGGTTCTGTATCCGGAGACCGGATTCACCAAGCAGCAGGTGATCGACTACTACGTTCGCATTGCGCCGGCGATGGTGCCGCATCTGGCCGGACGTCCGCTAACCCGCAAGCGCTATCCCAACGGCGTGGACGAGGAATTTTTCTATGAGAAGAATGCGCCGCAGCACCGGCCCGACTGGGTGAAGACGGCTCCCATCTGGAGCGATAGAAACCGGCGCACCATCCACTACATTCTTGCCGACGATCTGGCTACGCTGGTCTGGCTGGCGAATCTCGCCGCCATTGAGCTGCATCCGTCGCTTTCGCTTGCAAAAGATATTACGTGCCCCACCATGATGGTCTTCGATCTTGACCCCGGAGCACCGGCGAACATTGTGCAATGCTGCCAGGTTGGGTTGTGGCTGCGGGAAATCTTCGATCACTTTGGTATGCAGAGTTTTCCGAAAACTTCTGGTTCTAAAGGGTTGCAGATTTACGTTCCGCTCAATACTCCGACGAATTATGAATTGACCAAGACGTTCTCTCACGCGCTGGCGCAGTTGCTCGAACATGAACATCCCGAACTGGTGGTTTCCGACATGAAGAAGCAGGTTCGAACCGGGAAGGTTCTCGTTGACTGGAGCCAGAACGACGAACACAAGACCACCGTAGCCGTGTATTCATTGCGCGCGCGAGAGCATCCGACTGCTTCGACGCCGGTGACGTGGGATGAAGTTCAGCGATCGCTCAAGAAGAAAGACGCGGACATGCTTGTATTCGAAGCGAAGCAAGTAGTCGCACGCTTTGATAAGTTGGGCGACTTGTTTGCCCCGGTGCTCGAATTGAAGCAACGGCTGCCCGATCTCAAGGGAGTCGCGGCTTCGGCACCAAAGGAAGCGACGCCAATTTCGATGGCCGCCCAGGCTGAAGATGAACCTGAGAAAATTCGTCCGCGCCCCACGCGAAAAACCTTAAAAGCGTCGTCGGCACGTAAGCCGAGACGCAAGGTATAATCCCGTCCGCTGTGCGTTGTGCTGCGAGACGCTACTTTGAGAGCTTGCCATGCCTCAACTTTTTGTCGGAACCTCTGGATGGGCCTATCCGAGCTGGAAGCCTGACTTTTATCCCGCCAAGCTCGCGCAGAAGAAGTTTCTCAGTCACTACGCCACGCAGCTTAATACAGTCGAAGTAAACTTTACCTTCCGGCAACTAGTGAAAGAGACCACGATCCAGAATTGGATTAATGAAACGCCGGCGCATTTTCGTCTCGGCATTAAAGCGCATCAGGTGATTACGCACATCAAGCGCTTGAAAGGGACGGAAGATTTTGTTCCGCGCTTCCTGGCTACGATTGAGCCTTTAGCCAGCGCCGGCAAGCTTGGACCTGTCCTTTTCCAGTTGCCGCCGAATCTGAAAGCCGATGCCGCTGTGCTCCAAGATTTCTTCGCACTTCTACCGCGTACCTTGCCGGCGGCATTCGAATTCCGGCATGAATCATGGTTCACGGATTCGACTTGGGAGCTGCTAAAGGCAAGCGGGGCGGCTTTGTGCGTGGCGGAGACGGAAGAGAGAACCACGCCCGACGTGGTCACCGCGCCCTTCGTTTATTACAGATTCCGCAAGCCGAGTTATACGCCAGACGAGCGTAGTGCTATGGTCGCGCGGATCGGAGAGCACCTGGCGTTGGGCCGCGACGTCTTCGCTTACTTCAAGCATGAAGAAACGCCGGAGGGCGCGCTCTACGCGGTGGAGTTGTTGCGCGATGCCGGCCGGTCGTAGCAAAGTCTCTACGACAGGGCCGTGCCCCGGCATCTGTCTGATCACTTTTATCAGCGTCCGATAATGCGCATACTCAACTCATCCCTCCATCATGGCTTCGGAACCCAACTCGTGCGTGCTCTCCAGTTTTCTCGACTACTTGAGAATCGAGAAGGGATTGGCGCCGCTTTCCATAAGCGCCTACACCACCGACATCTGTCAGTTCTCGGAATTTCTGGAAAAGCGCAAGCGCCCGCTGCTGACTGCCAGACGTGTCGACGTACGCGACTTCCTGCAGCAGCTGTTTTCCCATCAGGTCGATGGCCGCAGCGTGGGACGGAAGCTCTCGGCTTTGCGTCATCTTTATCGCTACATGCTGCTCGATAAGAAGCTCGAGCATGACCCCACGCTGAACATCGAGTCGCCGCGGCAATGGAAGGTTTTACCGAAGGCGTTGGCTCGCGACGAAATGGAAGCGACACTGGCCGCTCCGCTCGCGCGGCACAAACCTGCGGAGGTGGGCAGCACGAAGTACTCCGCTGCACTGGCGGCCCGCGATCGCGCCATGCTGGAAGTTTTCTACGCGGGTGCGCTTCGGGTCTCGGAAATCATCAGCGCTAAGTTGGAAGACTTGAAGCTTGAGGCCGGCTACATGCTGGTGCGCGGCAAAGGCGACAAGGAACGCGTGGTGCCGCTTGGAAGATCGGCGCAGGAAGCGCTAACACAATATCTGGCCGAGTCGCGCCTGGCCCTGGCATCAGGGATGAGAAGCGGAACATCGGCAACCGTTGCTTCGTTAGGAAAAAATTCACCTCTATTATTCATCGCGCGGGGAGGACGCAAGCTGACGCGCCAGCGTGTGTGGCAGATGGTGCGTGCCGCTTCGGCTGCTTCCGGGCGAACGGCTTCGCCGCACATGCTGCGTCACTCCTGCGCCACGCACATGGTGGAGAACGGTGCCGATTTGCGCACGGTGCAGACCATTCTGGGCCATGCCGATATTTCGACAACTCAGGTCTACACGCACTTGGCGCTCGACCGCTTACGCACCGTGTATCAGAAACATCATCCGAGGGCGAAAGCGAGATGAGGCGTAGCGCGAAGCTGGATTTCACGACCGCGGACAAACGGGCTAAAACTACGGTCGATAAAGCCGCTGCTGATTTTATTCGCCACCTACGCGAGCGCAATGCCTCGCCGCACACCATCAAAGCTTACAGCCGAGATCTGTTGCTGTTCGCCGCGTACGCCGGCTCGCGTGGATGGAAACAGATCGACCACATCGCCGTCCGTGGATTTCTGTCGCAACTTTATGAGAAGGGATTGAGCAAGACTTCCGTGGCGCGTGCCTTGGCCGCGGTGCGGTCGCTTTATCGATGGCTGGCGCGAGAAGGGGTTGTGGAGCAGAATCCGGCAAAGCTGGTCGCCACGCCAAAGCTTCCCAAGAAACTTCCGCGCGTGCCTACGATTGAAGAAATGAATTCTGTGATCGACGGCCCAATGCCCGAAGTCGCAGCTTTCCCCGATCGCGACCGGCTCATGTTGGAACTGCTCTACGGATGCGGCATCCGCAATTCGGAACTCACCGGGATCAACCTCGACGACATTCGGCTGAGCGCCGAGGCCATTCTCATCCGTGGCAAAGGAAAAAAAGAACGCTATGTTCCATTTGGCGATTCAGTAAAGACCGCACTGGCGGCCTATCTTCCCGAACGCCAGAAAGTTCTTGCGGAAAGCGGCGAGCACTCGACCGCGTTGCTAATTAACCGGCGGGGCGGCCGGCTCACTACGCGCAGCGTCGGCCGCATCATCAAGAAGATTGCCGTCGCTAAGGGACTTTCGCCCGACGTGCACCCGCACACGCTGCGCCATGCTTTCGGCACGCACATGCTGGAGGAAGGCGCGGACCTGCGGGCCATTCAGGAATTGCTCGGCCACGAACGTCTTGCTACTACGCAGCGCTACACACAGCTGTCGATGAAACATGTCCTGCAGGTCTACGATCAGACGCATCCGCGCGCGAAGTAAGCGGTTTCCCTATTCCTTGCGGAGATTCTTCGCTCGTAGCTCTGTCCACATCTCGACCACGCGCGCCCTCAACTCCGCAGTCAGATTCTCATAAGCTGCTTCCGACGCCTCGCTCTCGGGCGGGGGTAGAATCGGATTGCCAAACACGATTTCCAACGGCGTGAAACGCTGGAACGGCTTGTTCCGCGGCCAGGCTTCGTAGAATCCCTCAATCGCTATGGGCACAATCGGCACTTGCAGGTGAATCGACAAGATGGCGGCGCCTTTCTTGAAGATTTTCGGAGTGCCATCAATCGAGCGCTCACCTTCGGGATAAAGAATGAGCGGGCGTCCCTGCCGTAAACCGAAGGCGCCGGCGCGCATGGCGGGAATCAGGTTCGCGTCCGGATCCACGACCACCACGCGCAGCGAACGCGCCAGGCGAAGCATGAATCCTTTCCCGAAGATTTCGCTCGTTCCCACCGCGAAGACCTTATGAAAAACTTCCGGCGGCAATATGCTCGCCAGAATAACCGGATCTAGATAGCTCTGATGATTCGACGAGAGAATGTAGGCGCCACTCCGGGGCAACTTCTCAATTCCCCGCACATGCAGATCAAAACGGTCGAGCGCGATTAACTGGATCAGTCGGGAAACCATGAACCAGAAGGCATCGCCGAGCGGCTGCCGCCGGGCGAGCGAAATCACGTCCGAGGGATCCGGCTGTTCAGCCAGAATTGCCTTCCATCCCGCAAAGGCAGTCCGTGTTCCCGGGCCACCAGCGCCGCTGGCCGCGCTTTGCAGCACGGCGTCGATCAGCTCGCGCACTGTATAAATCGAGGCGAGCTGCGACTCTTCCACGTTGCCTCCCAGTTGCCCTTCGATCTGGCTGAGCAGTTCGACCCGCTGCATGGAGTCGAGCCCGAGGTCGAGTTCAAGATTAAGAGTCGGCCGCATGGTCGGCGGAGGCGTGCGCGCCGCCTCGCGCACGATGTTCAGTGCGCGCTGCACCTTGGGCTCATCGAGCCACGCCATCTCGTCGGCCGTCAACGGTCGCTCCGTCGGTAATTCAGCGTCGTCGTCAACCCGCCGCGCCTGATTTGCCTTGACCCGCTTCTCCACTTCGAAGCGCTTGATCTTGCGCGTGGTGGTGCGAGGCAAATCTTCCTGCCAAATCTCATAGCTGCCAATGCGCTTGGTGGAGGCGATCTGCTGCGACAGGCTCTCGATATCGAAGCGAATGACTTCCTTGGCGTTGACAATCTTTTTCTGCCGCAGCACATCGAAGTTGGGCACGATCACGGCATGCAACCGGTCTCCACCTTCGCCGGGCTTGCCTTCGAGTCCCATCACGGCCAATTCTTTGATGTAGGGCGATTTCAGGTAATGCGCCTCAACTTCTTCGGGATAAATATTCTTCCCGTTGCTGAGCACGATTACTTCTTTCTTGCGGCCAGTGAGAAACAAGTTGCCGTCCGCGTCGAAGTAGCCGAGATCACCGGTGTAGAACCATCCGTCGCGCAGCACCGCTGCAGTGGCGTCCGGACGGTTCCAGTAGGCCTTCATCACGACCGCGCCGCGCAAGGTGATTTCACCCGTGGGGGGTCCGTCATCTTGCGGCTGCACGTCGACAATCTTCGCCTCCACGCCTTTCAACGCTGTGCCCACCGACCCGATCACGTTGTTAGTGGGCGAATTCGCGAACACGGCTGCGGTGGTTTCCGTTAGGCCGTAAGCTTGTAAAACGTCAATGCCGAGATCGTAAAAATCCTTCGCAATCGCCGGATCGAAGCGCGACCCTCCCGTCACCAGATAACGCATCTTCTTGCCCAGGGTTTCATGGACTTTGCTGAACAGCGTGGGACCGGCGTTGATCCCCAACTTGCGCAGCCGGCGATTGAACGCCGCCAGGGTCTGGAACACTTTCTTTGTGAGCACACCTCTTTTTTCGATTTCCTGAAAAATCCGGTCGTGAATTAAATAGAAAAATTGCGGCACCACGGCAAACGCGGTGATCTCGCGCTCGCGCAGCGCTCTTAATAATTCTGTTGTGTTCAGGGTTTCGAGATAGACGACACGCGCGCCCTTGACCAGCGGGATCATCAGGTTCGCCATCTGCGCCAGCACGTGAAACATCGGCAGGACGCCCAGAAGGGCATCGCCCGGCCCCAGGTCCACCCAGTTGAACACTGCCTCCACTTCTCCGAGCAGATTGGCATGGGTAAGCATCACCCCCTTGGGGTCGGCGGTGGTGCCTGAAGTGTAGAGCAGGGAAGCGAGGTCGTTCTCGGCCACTGGCGCAGGCTGGAATTTTCCTGGCCCGGCATCGAGAATCGCTGGCAAATTTGCCAGCCAGCGTTTGGAGGCAGAGTGCTGCGCCATGCGATCCGGGTCCATGAGCACGAGCCCTACGTTGAGGCTCGCAACCGCCTCACGCGCCGCCTGCGCATGCTTCGCGTCGCAGAACAGGGCGGAGGTACCGCTATCTTTTAAAAGTGTGGCCAGTTGGTCGGCGTGCAGAGCAGTGTCGAGCGGCACGACCGTACACCCTGCCGCAATGATCCCCAAATACGCCGCTACCCACCGGGGATGGTTATCCGCCACAATGGCCAGCCGCGATCCCCGGGCAAATCCGCTCTCCGCGACCCATCGCCCCACGGATTCCGCCATGCGGTGAAGCTCAGCATACGTGCAGCTCTCGATGTGATCGTGGCGCTGGATTTCCAGCGCCACGTTGTTCGGCCAGCGCTCCGCGCATTCGACAAACCGGTCGTAGAAAGTGGGCATGAGTCGTGTGGAATATACACGAAAATTATGCTTGCCGCCGGGTTCGCCGAGACCGCCGAGGATAACAAGAATGTCTTCTTTGGTCCTCTCGGCGTTCTCTGCGTTCTCGGCGGTGCATCTCTTTTGTTACTTGCTCCTCGGGGCCGTCCGGGGCATCCAAATATGCTAGGCTAAAAGAGATACGCTGGGCAGTTCCCGCCCTCTGAAGGATCTCACGGTTTGATTAACACTTTTATTGGCAAGGTCTTTGGGACCAAGAATGAGCGGGTCATCAAGAGCATGATGCCCAGGGTCGCGGCCATCAATGCCCTCGAACCGCAGATACAAAAGCTCAGCGATGCCGAATTGCGCGCCAAAACGGACGAGTTCCGGCAGCGCATTCAGGATCGGCTGAGTCGTTTCACCGGCGCTGCTGCGACGGACTCTGAGGCTGAAGTAGAAGACGATCCCGATCGCCAGAAGCAACTCGAGAAAGAGCAATACGAAGCTCTGCAGGAAGTTCTCGACGACATACTCGTCGAAGCCTTTGCCGTAGTTCGTGAGGCCGGACGCCGCGTGCTGAACATGCGCCACTTCGATGTGCAGCTGATCGGCGGCATGGTGCAGCACAAGGGCATGATCTCAGAAATGAAGACCGGCGAAGGCAAGACCCTGGTCGCCACACTTCCGGTTTATCTCAATGCTCTCAGCGGACGCGGCGTACACGTGGTTACGGTCAATGACTATCTGGCCAAGCGCGACTCCGAATGGATGGGAAAGCTCTATCGTTTTCTTGGCCTCACCGTGGGCGTGATCGTCCACGACCTCGACGATGAAGAGCGCCGCGCCGCCTACGCCGCCGACGTTACCTACGGCACCAACAACGAATTCGGCTTCGATTACCTGCGCGACAACATGAAGTTCGATCTGAAAGATTGCGTGCAGCGCGGGCACAATTTCGCCATCGTCGATGAAGTGGATTCCATCCTGATCGACGAAGCCCGCACGCCGCTGATTATTTCTGGCGCCAGCGAGGAATCGACCGACAAGTATTACCGCGTGAATCGCATCATTCCGAAGCTTGACAAGGGCGAGGAGCTGTCGCCGCAGGAGGTGCGTAAGCTGCTGGAGAATGGCAAGATTTCGCCGGAGAGACGCGATACTTTGATCCGCGAATTGAACGAAGTCGGCGACGACCCCGCGCGGCAAATTCTCACTGGTGACTATGCGATCGACGAAAAGCACCGCAACATCACAGTCACCGACGAGGGCTGGACGAAAGTCGAAGGCCTGCTCGGCATCGGCAACATCGCCGACCCGGAGAACTGGCCGCTCAAGCATCACGTCGAGACCGCGATCAAAGCGCACGCACTCTATCGCCGCGATGTGGAGTATGTGGTTAAAGATGGCGAAGTCATCATCGTCGACGAATTCACCGGGCGCATGATGCCCGGCCGGCGCTGGTCTGACGGCCTGCACCAGGCCATCGAGGCCAAAGAAGGCGTCAAAATCGAACGCGAAAACCAGACGCTTGCCACCATCACGTTCCAGAATTACTTTCGCATGTTCAAAAAACTCTCCGGCATGACCGGAACGGCCGAAACGGAAGCCACCGAGTTCGAAAACATCTACAAGCTGGACGTGGTAGTGATTCCTACGAATAAAAAGATGCTGCGGCTGGAGAATCCCGACGTCGTTTTTCGGACGGAAAAAGAGAAATACTTTGCCGTGGCCGACGAAATTCAAAAGCTGGCAGAGAAAGGCCAGCCCGTGCTGGTGGGTACCACGTCGGTGGAAAAATCGGAGCGCCTCTCCGAGTTGCTGAAGAAGAAAGGCCTGAAGCAACACGTCGTTTTGAACGCCAAGTTTCACGAGCGCGAAGCTGAATTCGTGGCCCAGGCCGGACGCAAAGGCATGGTCACCATCGCCACCAACATGGCGGGCCGCGGGACGGATATTCTGCTCGGCGGCAATCCCGAATTCATGGCCAAGCAGGAGATGGTGAAGAAGGGGATCGCGCAACAACTGCGCGTGGCTCAAGGCAAGATTGAAGGCCCACAGGAAGATGGAACGACTTCAGTTTTCTACTATAACGGAAACGAATACACTGTCCCGACTGAAAAGTGGACGGAGGCCCTAAACCGCTACAAAGCACAGACCGATACAGAGCACGACGAAGTTACCGCTGTCGGCGGTTTGCATATTCTGGGCACGGAACGCCACGAGTCGCGCCGCATCGACAACCAGCTTCGCGGACGCGCCGGCCGCCAGGGCGATCCCGGCTCTTCTCGTTTCTACCTCGCGCTTGAAGATGACCTGATGCGCATCTTTGCCAAGGAGTGGGTCTCCAAGCTGCTGGAGCGACTGGGCATGGAAGAAGGCATTCCGATCGAGTCGAAGCTCATCAGCCGCCGCATCGAGACTGCACAGAAGGCGGTTGAAGCGCAGCACTTTGAATCGCGCAAACATCTGCTCGAATACGACGACGTCATGAACAAGCAGCGCGAAGCCGTCTACGGCCTGCGCCGCCGTTTACTTGAAGGCATGGATCAGAAGGATCTGATCCTCGAGGACTACGTTTCAGCCATTCTGGGCGACCTGATGGAAGAGTACTGTCCGCCCAAGGACCACGCCGACGACTGGAACATCAAAGGCTTGAAAGACGCGGTCTTCACCCGCTTCGGCGTCGACTTCATTGCAGAAGGCGTAAAGCCGGAAGCGTTGAACCGGCAGGAACTGGGCGATGCGATTTTCGAGAAGCTGAAAGAGCGCTACGACGCGAAAGAAAAACTGATTGGCCCCGAGGCCATGCGCCATCACGAGCGCATGATCATGCTCAGCGTTCTCGATTCGCAGTGGAAGGATCACCTCTTGAGCATGGATCACCTCAAGGAGGGCATCGGCCTGCGCGGCTACGGCCAGCACGATCCGCTGGTTGAGTACAAGAAAGAATCGTTCGAAATGTTCGAAGCCATGTTAGAGCGCTTTCAGGAAGACACGGCCCGCTATCTCTACCTGATGCAAATTATCGAGCGCCCGCCCGAGCCGGGCGTCTCTGGTCCGCAGGGAGGCGAACCCGCTGGGCATGGGCCGGAAGCTGGAGTACCGTCGCGGCAGGGAACTGGCGGAAATGGACATCGTCCGCCGCGCTTAGTGGCGACTTCCGCCGACGACTTAGAAGAAGCCTTCATGCGCCGCAAACGGCGCGAACTCGAACAGGCGCGTATGGCTGGAGCCGGCGACGTGCAGCCAGTGCAACAAGTCGTGCGTGGGCAGGAGAAAGTGGGCCGCAATGATCCGTGCCCCTGCGGCTCCGGCAAGAAATTCAAGAAGTGCCACGGGGCCTAGCGGTCGGTCGTCACGGGCCATGCGGGAACGGCCGCCTCGGCCGCCCAGCCTAGCGTAGCGCGGCGCATCGCTACTCCGAACGCCGGCCTGAAATTCTCGCGGCCGTCACGGCTTTGAATGTCATGTCCGGCGCAGAGCTCTTTGCCCGAGCCTTCCACTCCAAAAACAATCCCGCATAATTCTTGGTGATGTAATCCGCTCGCCTCACGCCCAACTTCTTCGCCGTAGCGTCAATCCAGCGCGGCTCGCCTTCAACCTCGCAGAAATTTCCAATGGGTGTTTCATCCACAACCACTTGCCCTTTACCATCGGTCCACTCCGCGCGAAACTTCTCGTAGCGGAATGACGGTGAATATCCCAGGGCCCGCAGGATCAAATCCATTTTCTTCCCGTCGCTCACGCCGGTCTCAAGTTCAACGCGGGCGTTATGCCTCCCAATCTTTCCCTTGGATTTATGTGCCAGCGTCCACTCCGAGCCATACTTTCGGATGCGCAACAGCTGCTTGCGCCCGCGTAACAGTTCTCCGGGAAGGTCATACAGTGTATTCATCTCGTGTGTCCGAGGCGTCCGCTGACGAAATCCAGCGGTTTGCAACCTGCGCGACAGTGCGGGCAAGTCGGCGATTCGAAACTTGATTTCGATTTCCCGATTCATCGAGTGATGTTCACTGAATGGAAGTGTATTACGGCGAGACTGTCCCCGGTGCCGGAGAGGCGCTGCCGCCGAGCGGTCTGCTGATTTTCTTCTCCCACTCCACCGGTTCTATCGGGCCAACGACAAACACCCAAGCCAGCGCTCCAATCCAGGAGAACACTCCTGCGATCAGAAAAGGCCAATAGAACCGGCCTAGACGATTGAGCAGGTATCCGGTAATCGCAGGCGCAAAGGAGCCGCCAAAGTTCCCCACGAAATTCTGCACTCCGGTCCAGCGCCCTGAAACCCGTGGCCCGGCCAGCGTTTGCGTGACCGCCCAGCAGTGTGCCCCGTTTACTCCAAGGCAGACACCGGCCACGGCCAGCACCCAGACGAAAACGTGATCGGGTGCGACCGCTGCGGCGGCCAGCGACACTCCCAGCCCGGTCATCCCGCCGCCGAGTAATGTCTTACGCACCCGCGTCGCCGAGGCACCCGAAGCAATCCAGCGGTCTGAGAGCTTCCCGGTCAAGATCGCCGAAACCGCCGCCAATAAGAATATCAATCCCCCAACTCGCGCCATCTGATTCATCGAAAGGTTGCGGGCTCGCACTAGATAAAACGGCAACCACGCCACCAGGAAATACAAGCCGTAGTTGATGCAAACCTGTCCCAGGCATGTGCCCCAAGCTGAGCGCTCGCGGAAAATGTCGAGGACTCGAACCTTCGGTTCCGAGGCGGACGCCGTTGGGGTGGTGCCCGTGGGCATCCACACCAGCCACGGAACCAGCCACAGCAGGCTTGCGAAACCCAGCGCCAGGAAAAATGGCCGCCAGCCAAAGCGGCCAACCACGCTTCCGCCCACCAGCATGCCGACCGCCGGCCCCAACGAAAGTCCAGCCATAATGGCCGCATTGCCGAAGCCGCGCCGGCTCTCGGTGAAGTAGCTGCTACCCAAAATCTTGGAGTACGCTGGAAAAGCGATTGATTCACCGATCCCAAGAATCACGCGAATTACAATCCAGGCGGAAAATCCATGCAGTATTCCCGTTACCGCAGTCGCCGCGGACCACACGAAGAAACCAGCGGCGAATACCCATTTCACCTCGAAGCGATCCACCAGCCAGCCAGCAGGAATCTGCATGCAGCCATACGTCCAGAAAAATACGGAGAGCAGAGTGCCGAGCTGCGAAGCCGAAAGGCCTAGTTCGTCTTTTAGGAGTGGCGCCGCAATGGAAAGATTGCTGCGGTCGATGTAGTTGATGAAAACCGAGAGCGCCAGGAGGAAAACTACCCGGTTCGTCCCGTCGGCGCGCGACCCATCGTGGATAATCGTGTCCCTCATCGTGGCAGAGCCCGACAATGTTACATCATGCCAGGCAGTTCTCAGGCCGAGGTGACGCGACCGTCTTGGGGCGCTCGAGGAAATGCAATAAGGCCTGTCGAATGACGATACAGCGAATCGACAACGCCGCAGACTGCCGCCGTGAAAACTGTCGATGGGCTACGAGGAAAGAGCAGGTCTTGACGCGCAGAAGCCGCAGCAGCAAGAAGACATTAAGCATGTCCACAGCTCCCTGGGTTCGCCAACTTCCGGCTATAGTATTATTTATGCAAATTGTGGGAAAGCACCGACGCCGAAAGTTACATTAAGTCATTTGTTTTCGTAGTGGGCGGTTAGCTCAGCTGGTTAGAGCGCCTGCCTTACAAGCAGGAGGTCGCAGGTTCGAGTCCTGCACTGCCCACCAATCTAGGCGCATCGACAGTTCGCGGAATGTGTTGGCAAGAGCAACCAACCTGCTGTTGGAAATGGCGACGCGATGGGTGTAGGCACCGAGATATCGCAGCACATGTTCCGGTCCTCCGAAAGGGCGCTTGGAGTAGACGACCCAATCGTGACGGAACAATACCCGCAGCCACGAGGCGAAGGCACACGGTTCCGCAAGCGGTAGAAGATGTCCGTGGAACTGGAGTGTGCCTGCTTGGAACGCGTTCCGGAGTCCGGCGGCGAACTTACCGCGGAATACACGGCTGAGCACCTTGACGGGAAGGAAGAAGGAGCGGTGCGAGGAGATCCAACAGGAATGATCCGGAGCGAGACCGCCGGCGGCGAGCACGCAGTGGACATGGGGATGATGCTGCAGTCGCTGATCCCAGGTATGGAGCACGCTGAAGAAACCGATCTGTGCGCCGAGGTGACGAGGATCGCGGGCGATCTCCAGCAGAGTTGAAGCGCTGGTGTGAAACAGCAGGTTATAGATCAACCGCTTGTTCTGCAATGCCAGCGGCGCGAGTTCCCGCGGTAGAGTGAAGACGACATGCACGTAGTGGGCGGGCAGCAACTCTCGTTCCCGTGCCTGGAGCCAGCGCAGGCGGGCATTGCCCTGACACCGTGGGCAATGCCGGTTTCGGCACGAGTTGTAAGAGATGGCAGAATGTCCGCAGTCCGAGCACTGATCACGATGTCCACCTAGCGCGGCGGTGCGGCAACGAGCAATGGCCAGCAAAATCTTCTGATGCTGCCAAGTGATCCAGCGGCGACTGCGCTCAACAAACGACTGACCTGCACAGCGAACGATATCGGCCACCTCCAGAGGAGGCCGGTTCATGCGCTCGGCGTCGGCTCTCCTTGTTCTCGAATCGTGAGCGCATCCAGCGGACTGCCGGTGGCGCTGAGATGCCGCCGGGAGAGATGCAGATAGATCGTGGTTTCCTCCAGGTCGCGATGTCCCAGCAGCATCTGAATGGTTCGCAGGTCGGCACCGGCTTCGAGCAGATGCGTGGCAAAGCAGTGGCGCAGAGTGTGGGGATGGATGCGCTTGTGCTCAAGACCGGCGCGTTCGGCGGCTTGCTGACAGGCGGTCCAGAGGACCTTGGTGGTAACAGGATAGTTTGCCGTATGCCATCGGTTGCCGGGAAACAGCCAGTCGGTGGGCTTGCGTTTCAGCCCGCGCCAGTAGACGCGCAGCGCATCGAGCAGCTTGGGGCTGAGCATGACATCACGGTCCTTGCGTCCCTTACCGCCCCGGATATGAATGACCATCCGTTGGCTGTCAATATCGCTGATCTTCAGGTGCGCCACTTCTGCGCGACGTGCGCCTGTGGCATAGAGGGTCATCAACAGAATGCGATGAAAGGGAGACTCTGCCGCGTCGATCAAACGCGCCACTTCGTCCTGGCTCAGCACCTGCGGCAAGTGCAGAACCTTCTTCGGATACGGGGTCTCGGCTACGCTCCAGCCGCGCTTCAACACCTGGACATAGAAAAAACGCAGGGCGGCTAACCGCTGCGTCACTGTGTTCGGGGCCAGCTTCCAGCGCGTGAACAACGCGGCCTGATACTGGCGAATATGCTCGGGGTCAAGCTGATCGGGCGAACGATGGAAGTGCCGACTGAAATGCTCGACCGTGTGAACGTAAGCGTGGATGGTGGACTCGGCGTAGTTGCGGCGTCGTAACTCCTCAAGCATGATCTGGCGTAGATGGGTCACAGAGACTTCCTCCTCTGCGCCACAAACTAGCTCAAATCACCTCGGGCGTTGGCCCCGCAACACGCGAATGCGTCCGCCGCAACGCGGCTTAGTTCAAGTCGGCATTGCGGAAGTGATCTGCCTCACTCAATGCTAAATCTCCCCCGGGTTTTCAGATCCTTTAGTTCAAAACTCGCGGTACAAGAACGGTACAACCAAAACCTGTTCCATCGCGCTCTCAGTGGTTCCTTACAGGGCGTTGCAGTGCGACCGCTGCCTTGTAATTACAACGTGATACAGCCAATCAGCGCCCTTTCACGGCGAGAACTTTGGCGAAAAGGATCAGTCCCTGTGGCGGACTATTAGTGTGAGCTGTTCTTCTTGTGTCGGGAGAACGGGGCGGAGTCAGAGAGCGTGGATGAGTTGGTCGAGGAAGGGAAGACGTTTGAAGCCGACGACGTGCCGGCGTGGAACACGACGACAACAATGAGAAGAAGAGGAGTGCAAACGCTTGAGATACTGCACGACGATGCTCCCGGACGAATATCTGGCCGAAGAGAAGCGAGTGTGGCTTCTCACGGGCGAGATGGAATTGGTACTCTTCGAGCCTAGCAGACCGCGCAAACCGCGCCACAAATTCCCCTCGATAAAGTGCGGCTTCCGCTGCGAGAGCTCGGCTTGGTCGGAGCCTGTACCAACTCGAATTGCCTCTGCTACAATTCGTTCACGGGGCATGGACAGATGCTCCGGGTCGTAGGGCTCGCATCGGGAACTGGATGGGGCGTACTTCCTTACAGTTTCCTGTCGATAAAACCCCGGAATTCGGTTATATGGGGTGGAAATGGTTGACACAGGCGACTGTGTGGACAGTAAGAAAAGATAGGAAAATCAAGGGTTTACCGCTAACCCGGTGAAAACAAAGTGGGGACGTAGTTCAGTTGGTTAGAACGCTGCCTTCTAACCGCCATCCCTAGTTTTCAATCACTTACCTCGTTTGGTGTCCGCTCTGGTGTCCATTCTTTCCTCCGTTTGACCGAATCTCGAACCCACAGTAGTGTCCTCCCCAATTAAGGGAGGTACTATGGCTCGGTCCAAACAGTACGCCGAACGTGTCAATATTCTCAAGAAGGTTCGAGTTGGAGGGGTTTGGAAACTCTCTGCCGTCCTCGAACGAAACGGAAAAATCGTCCGCGACCACGTCCTCATTTCTGGCTCTGATGAACACCATCCTGAAGGGGGGTACTACCTGGAGTGGTACCAGGACGGAAAGCGAAAGCGCCAAGCGGTCCGTAATTTTGCGGATGTGATCGAAGCCGCGCGGCACAAGTCGATCGAAGTAAATGCACAAAAGGCCGGAATCATTGAAGCGAGCGGAGAACCGGAAGGGCAGCGTGTCACGATCGGTCAAGCCATCGACGAGTATCTCGATTTCATTAAAGCTCACCGCAAGGAACGAACCTACGTCACCTACCGTTACACGCTAGACAAACTCCTTAGACAATGGTGCCGCAAATCCTATGTGGACCAGGTCACACGCGAAGACATCTTGCGGTTCGTGACCGATTGCTACAAACACGGTCTTGGCAAACGCACGGTCTACGACAAACTGGTCGTTGTGCTCCAACTCTTCAAACGGTATGGAAAAATCAAACTGATTGAGTCGAGTGACTGGCCACATTACGTCGAGACCATTCGTCCCATTTACGAAGAGGAAGAAATCGGGACCATGCTCGAACATGCAGATCAAGATGAGGCCATATTTCTCAAGTTCCTGCTTGCTTCGGGTTTCCGGGATCGTGAGGCTCGTCATGTTGCGTGGCGTGATATGGATTTTCGCAACAGTGTGGTACGCGTGACTGCTAAACCACTTTGGGGGTTTGGACCGAAAAACTGGGAGGAGCGCGCCGTGCCGCTCCCTAGTGCACTTGTAGAGCAGTTGCAAAGACTCCGAGAGCGCAGGAACGGATTACCCTCACAACTGGTTTTTCCCAACTCAAGAGGCAATCCCGACAGTGAAAATGACATGATCGTCAAGCGCGTGGCCGAGCGCGCCGAACTGAACTGCGGACAGTGCGTCACCAAACACGGAAACAAATGCGCCCAAGGACCGTACTGCCGGCATTTCTTCCTCCACAAGTTCCGCCACACGTTCGCAACAGAGCATTTGAGGCACGGAGTAGACATCCGGACACTGCAAAGCTGGATGGGTCATCGCGACATCAAATCCACCATGGTTTACTTGAAAGGTGTGCAATCGAAAGACGCACTGGCCAAGGTCAATGCTGGAGCGTTGGCTAGGTACGTTGCGTAACGAAGCCGGGTCGCAATGCAGGCTAATTTGAGCCGCGCGGATTTCGCGGCGTCGCGGCGCGCTGCGACTCTGAACCTCGAAGCCGTTTGACACACGTCACTGACTGTTCTAAACCAGCGAGATTGGCAGAAGTTGAATCGTCTCCCGTTGAGGTCCCCAAATATGAGTCTGATAGCGCAATTGGAAAAAGAAACCCGCGTTTTACGCGCACGGGACGTTGCAAAATTGTTCCAAGTCACGCCCCAGCATGTATACAAGATGGCAGCGGGTGGGAGGCTCCCATCCTTTCGACTGGCGGGCGCAATCCGTTTCGATCCGCATGAATTAGCGAACTGGCTTCGAAAGGCGCAGCCAGTTTCCTATCGGCCAGAAGAAGCCAAGGAGTGGCGAAGTACTGCATAAATTAACCCAATGCCGCCTCTCGGCAAAAGCCATCGATGGCGGCGCGGAGCACCTGGTCACCACCCGAAATGTTCTCAGTTCAAAATTCCTGCCTATGCCGTGATGCGGCGACCTGGCAGAAACTGGGGGTACACCAAACCTCACGTTGAACAAAGACCCACATTGGTGGGCAATTCATAGAAATCCCCTATCTCAGTTGGCTGGACTGAAGATAGGTGACTCAAGCACGGCACCATTCACGATGGCTGGTGCATAAATCACACGGAAGTCGCGCCCTTCGACTGGCAACCATTCATACTTTAGCAATTCGGTAAGCAGACACTGAAGCTCTGTTCCCCTCCTCAAGGCAGGAAGAAACGCATCGAAATTGACGACAGCGATTCCGTCTTCGGGATCAATCCAAAACCAATGATCCCACACCACGAGGAGGTAGTGGACGTTCGCATAGGACATGAGACTACGTGGAAGTTTCCCACGCTCGCGCAGGAAATCGGGATGCTTTCGAGCGTATGCGCGTATCAATTGAAGTTGAGTGAGCCCTTTCGTTATGTCCTTATCCCGGTCAACTTGTTCCAGCGTTCTATTGGGCTTTCGGCTCCACTTCAATTCGGCGAAGACCACAGTGGAAGATGCTTCATCAGCCAGGAGCACATCGATTTCCGTTGTTTTGTCAGGCAGTTCGATAGAGTGGTCAACCCAAAACCGAACGGCGGCGTCCTTGATCCGCTGTCTCATGACCGACTCCTTTTCAGTGTTCTGAGCCGAAAAGAGCGCCGGGTACCGGTAAGAAAAGGACCTTAGGATATTGTCATCCACGGCGCTCGCTAGAGGAAACTGCGGCGCTACGGCAAGAACCAAACCATCCAACGGAACAAATGGATAAATGCATATGCTAGCGCCTGGCTGAGCCACCGGATCGAGAGTCAGATCGGAAATGATATCTTCGCAGGTCGCCTTACGTAATCCTGATATCTGACTTAACCTCGCTGTCCAGACGGAACGCCTTTTCACCATCACGAGAGAAGATTCGGGTATTGGTTGGCCGGGTTTATCGAACGGATAACAGATATATTCGTGAATCGAGCACAAGATGAGTAGCGCGATATAGAACGACTTGAATTCGCCGAGAGTGTAACCATTGAGCTGAAATGCATCGGGGTGTCTGAAGTTTTCGTCAAGGCGATCCTGATACTTGGGGCGCAACGCCTCAATAACTTCCCGCGAAGGCTCGTACGAGAACTTCTTCGCCTTTCCTCCTGGCCGCGCTTCCTGCCACAATTCGTCAAGTAACCGCTTAACCTCAGGAGACTCAGCCTTCGTCGGCCCGGTGTATTGTGAAACAATTTCACTTCCCTTGGGCCTATAGCTTTGCTGAAAGGCAATGACCTGCCGCTGCCTCGGAGAGTCTCTAGGCATGTAGAAACGTATTCGTCCGTCCGCCTGGACATCGGCCGATTCATGGTTCTTGTGCCACAGTGGGAAGACATGCAGAAAATGTGCGTACTGCTCAGTCACGTGAAGCGCGTGGCTCGCATCTTGGATAAGCGAACCGTGCCAAGTGTATTTTTCGACGAGTCGCGATACGGCCTTGCCATGTTCGGAGATGAATTTGAACCCGCATGTGCATCGATCCAGAGTGACCATCGCGATTTTGTGAAGTGGACTGTTAGCTCCAAACTTCTGCTGCCGCAGTTCCAATTCAAGAGCGATGGCGGTCAGCAATGCCCATCTTGCCTCATTGGCGGGCCGCTTCAAAAGGCGTAAGAGTTCATAACATTTATCGGCGCGGTCTTCGACGTCCTGAACTGCCTTCCTCAACTCGGGCGAGGCAGCATCGTGTAGGAAAGGCATCGATTGATCTCTTCAACAGATTATCAACATTGCGAAAAGTAGTTTTACAACTCTTCGCTCTGCCGTCCAAAATTCGGGCGGCGAGTCTGATAATCCTCATCGCATAGGGATCAAAAGATGCGGAGGGGATACCTGGTCCACTCAATATTAGGCTGTCGAACGCCAAGAAAATATGCCCCGGCCTGTACGCGACTGAGGTCAACATCAACCTGGAGATCCGTGACGTGACCGTGCAACCGCGCCATCCCTGTCGCGCGGAAAAGTTGCTCGCCCGTGTCAGTGAGGAGTCCGACATCGTAGGGCCCTTCTTTGCTCCCGATCGGAAGATCAAGGAGTAAATGTTTAGTGCTTCGAGGAATTTCCAGAGGGGCCTGACCAGCGTCAGCCTGGCTCTCCCCGCGAGCCACCGACCGCTCACGAAGATCTAAGACGGCCGTGTCGGTCGTTTCCACGGAGTGGCGGCCTCGCATCCACAACCAGCCCCCAACCGCGACAAGCAGAACAGCAGCAGTGGCTACCCAGGTCAGCATACGTCGGCGCTGGATCGCCGATTGGCTGCGAAACTCCTTGAATTCTTGGAAACACGGACTGCATGCGCCGAGGTGGTCAAGCCAAGGCTCTGCTTCGGTGAGAGACACCTTGCCTTGCGCAATGCCTTTGAGTAGCGGGGTCCCCGGACAGCCGATCCTCTCGGGGTTAGGGAACTCTGTCGCTAGGCCTTGCCGGAGAATATCAAGCAAGCGCTTGTCCGCCGCGTTGGATTGGCTTTCGGTGCTCAGAGAGAGTCCACTCGCTATCAGTTCAATCTGAAAAACAGCCCAAGTGTAACTGAAGGAGAGCCCCACGACACATTGGCATTTCATCTACCTCCAGACAAACGTGCTCGTAGAATTCTCATGCGCCGTCGGAAGCGAAGCATGACGCTATCTCCAGGAATTCCCAGAACGCGGCCAATGTGCTTCCAGGTATAGCCGTACTCGCGTGCAACCCAAACTTTGCGACTCCACGCGTCCATTCGATCAAGAATCTCCTGAGCATGCAGGGTGCCTTCAATGTCTTGCTGCTCCGGCTGATTCGCCGCACCAAGAACTTCCAACTCCTCGATCGAAGACACAAGACGGATCGTTTCCTCACGGCGTTGTTCCTTCTTCAGAGCACGGTTAAGCCGATGGTAAAAGCTCCCGAGAAGATAAGCCTCCAGATCCCCGATCTCACCCCGCCTTCCATTCATCCGATCGAGGGTCATGGAAACAGATTGCAGAACGCTTTCCCACACTTCAGCGACCAAGAGTCCGTCGTCATTGAATGGATTTTGTGATTGAACTTGTCGAACGTGAGCCAATGCCTTCGGCCACGCTGATCTCGCCGCTTTCAGGAGTTCGCTTTCGGTGGCCGAGTCTGAACGAGGTCTGACACCTGAAAGGACCCACTCCGGACCGGGTTCGGGGGCTGGCATACCAGTGCCTCACATCAGCAATTGCGTGGTACCCGGCCAGAGGGCTAACGCAAGCGTGCCATCCGACAGAAAGGGATGTCAAGAAGAACCCGAACGAGAACAGAAAGTAGCGAAAATATTTTCGATAGGTTCGGTACTGTTTTGGTTCCTTTTATAGGTATGGGAGGACTGTGATTCTCGCAAGCAGAAGCCAGATGCACCGGTCGATTTGCCTATGGAAGATGGAATCAATCCCGACAGACAGAAGCAACGCCAATCCTTCCGTTGGTTCCACGAGATAGACCAGATCCTCGTCGTCGGGATGAAATATGGTCCGAGAGGTACTCAAGAGGCCGTCAAAAGGGTACGGCAGCTAACCCCGGAGCTAGTACCTGCCCAAGTCTGGCACCGCATGCGACACCTGCGCGAGAAGGAGCGCAGCAAGAGTGCGACAGCGGTCGATTGGAGCGACTCTGCGATTGAGATTCTTCGTGAGGGCTATAGAAGCGGAGGCCGGAAAAAGACCGAAGCAATCAAGACCATAAGGGCGCTTTATCCGGGACTCGCGGGGTACGTGGTGTCGAGATTCGCCCGAAGTCAGGGTTGGCTGGACAAGGAGCAGGCCGACCAACGAAAGGGGGATCGACGACCTTGGACAAGTGAAGAGGAACAAGAACTCTTTGCGCGCGCCGGTTACGAGCCGGTTAAAGCGATCGCCGAAAAGCTCCAACGCTCAGAACAATCAGTTCGATTCCGGCTTAAAGGTCGGGCCATAAGCGCGAGAGTTACAGACGGCTGGTCATTGCGAAGGATCCAGCAAACTTTGCATGTAAGCCATCGCCGGCTGCAGCGTTTGATTGGTACTGGTCTTCTAAGAGTCCGCGATCCGCGGGTCTCGGCAATCTCCCTGGCAGAATTTAGTAGCAGACACGGGAGCATGGCGCTGCCGGGAATGCAAGAGAAAACCGTTCCGAAAGTGAGTAGCAAGATTGAAGGGTACTCGTGGGGACGAGTTGCGAAACTCTTGCGTGTCACTACTGTCGAAGTGGGGAAATGGGTTGCAGATGGCGAACTCAAGGTAATGGATACTTCGGTGACCGACCGAGCATTCGAGGCATTCTGTCTTCGGCACAGTTCAGAATTGAATTTCGGCCTTATGGAGCCAGCCGTCGCAAAGTGGCTGATTGATGAGTATGGTCTCGAAACAGTGACGACGCCACGAGTCTGCCCAGTGGCACCTTCGCAGAAACAGGCGCTCGTGGTTAGACCTTGCCCAAAGTGCAAGCGCAGTATTCGAGGGAACGGATATTTTGGACATATCCCAGCATGCCGTGCGGCAATGGCGGAGAGCAATCCACGACAGTTGGGCGTTGCTCAGCAAGCTAGTTAAGACGAGTTTAAAACAGCGCTGCAATCACCACACGCTTGATGATGGACGCCGACTCGCGGGATGATTCGACGAACATCTAAGTCTAGAAGAGCAGCGGATTCTGAGTCTGGACGAGATCCACCTGGGCGGAACATTCTGCATCGTCGTTAATCACCTGGTTGACACGAGTGCTCACAGGATAACAACGCATGATCCTAGCATTGAAGGGTTTCAACAGTTCGGAAACTAGACCCACATCCCTCATCCCCGGAGCGGCGGCATCCTCGGGCTTTTGATTGACGAAATCATGTAACTGTGCAAAGCTTTCGGTCTCGAAGTTCCAACCAAAGAGGAGATAGCGTGACGATCGTGGGTCGGTTGCTCACTTTGCTATCTTTGGCTGTGGCCTCGATCAGCTGGGCGCAAGACACGTGTCCAATGGGCCCCAACGGTGTTTATGTTTGCCCACCCACGATAGTTACTGCGCCAGAACTCGATCCATTCGATCTTCCAAACTCTTCGAACAGCGGCATTGGGCCTGGGACGACTGGCTTCCCGTCGATTCCGCCACCTATCGGCGGTGTCCCAATCTTCGTCGGAAATTACTATGCCCCGATCAACCCGGGTCTATATGTTAGCCCTGGGCCACCATCAGATCTGTCCGTTCGAGAACAGGCGCAGTCCCCCTGGAGGATTCTCGATGGTGAAGCCCGGCCCGCATTTACTCGCGACAAGACACTTGTGATCTATTCCTTGATCGGCAACAGCTACTTTGGGTCGCGCAAATCTGATGTTCCTATAGACCAGCTATCTGTTTGGAACTCCACTCCCGATTCGCTTGTAGCGTTCGCGTATGAGGCGCGTCTATCAGACGCGCTGCCGAAGGAACGGCGGGCTATTCACCTCGCGACAGACCTTGCTCAGACGACCCCGATAGACAAAGACAAACTGGTTGCAAAGATCGATTCCATCGCAACAAAAGCGTCGAACCATATATGCGCAAAGAACTGCAGGATCGCTTTCGAAGCGGCGGGCATGAATACAGCAGGACATCCGGTGGACGCGAAGGATTACGGTCCTTTTTTGCTGAGCCACGGTGCAACGAACATCGCGATGGATGACCAATATCAGCCACAAAAAGGCGATGTAATTGTTTTTGAGGGCACCGATAAGCATAAGCACGGGCATATTGAGATCTTTGACGGTTCGATTTGGGTTTCTGATTTCAAACAGCGAGGAGTTTCGCCTTATCCGCTATCTGAGACGCCGTCATTTCAAATTTTCAGATTCAGAGATCAATTGGAGGTACGAAGACCATGAGTCTGTTGGGCAAGATCGCTTTGATTTGCGTCGCTTGTTCCTTGACGCCTGTCACCAAGGCACAGAGCAGCAGTGGCCCAGTCTATCGAGATATGGCTGATCCAATCTTTGGGCTGAAATTCGACCCGAAGCAAGTCCATTTCGATGCTGCTCCTACGAAGCTTCTCGAACGCTGCGACGAATTGCACGGCAGAACTCTCTGGGTGTTCGCCCACGCAGTGATCGGTGACGCTGAATACTTCATCGTAAGCGGATATGTGGAGTACCATCCCGACGCAGCTTCGGCGAAGTCGCGTGAGTTCGAGTCAGATTTTGGCTCTACGGTCATTTTGACCGCCCGCAACTGTATGGTCGAACCAGCCGATGCCTTCCTGATATCAGCCGGTACTGATCCAGACCCACCGGAAACCCAATCTCGCGCGCTTGCCGCAGATGCGATTTCTAGGATGATCTCTTCGTTCGGTAAAGACAAGTTCTGTCCACAAGCCCAAGAAGCTCTCGCAAAACATGACGCTGCGCAAACGAAGCTCCCCGTAGCGCTGAGAACGCGGGTTGCCGGACCGTGGCCAGAAGCATTGAATAAAGCGTGCACAATGCCGGATCAAAAGTAAAACACGTCAGGAGTGTCTGAATGCTACGGTATCTTGCTCCGCTGCTGCTTCTTTTTACGTTAGCCTCTTCCGCGGAAGTGACAAAAATAAGCATCCGTGATCAGTTCACTCCCGCTGACACCTACCTCGCTCTTTGCACAAGCGACGACCCCCGCACAGCCTTTATTGCCGGCGTCTCAGGGAATGCTGATGATGGTTACAAATGGGACTTTTCGTATGGACGGCATGGAACAAGCCATTCTGATTCCCTCGGTCTGTCGCCGCGCGCTCTCTCTAGATGCGCTTTCGACGCTTTAACGACGAAAGCGGCTTTGCTAGTCATTGGTATGAATGCTGACCAGTATCGATCAATAAAGGACCACCTCGATGCCTCACGCTCTTTAGAGCGCAACATTGATGACGCGCTCGCTCATACATCGATGAAAGTCCCTGCACACGCTCCAGAAGAGCCAGCTGCAGCACTTATATCCGATCTCGCTTTCAGTCTAGCCCTGCCCGCTAAGTATTCGCGATTGGCCTCCGACTGGGATCCTCCAACTCTATTAGATTCTGATCTACCTCAACCTTCTGAACAATGTGACAACTCTGCAGTTGCGACCGACGTACCTTCACTACCATGCATTAGCCTTACAGCCCTGGTAGCGCTCTATCAGGCCCTTTCTGACGCAGAGAGTCACGCTTGGATTCACTACGATCTGGAGCTGTTCGTCGAATCGAAGTCGATTTCGGACGTCGTCGCATTGAAGTCTAGAATGCGGGCAGACGCTCCGAGAGCATCTGGCTCCATCGTAGGCGTATATTTTGCGACTGATAGTGACCAATCACCTTTTGACGCATTGACCCTAATCAGTAATGTTTTGCACTTAGTGTCCAGTTCAAAAGCAAGCCAGAGTGCCGAGGATGTTGAGCCCACCAATCCTTTTCTAGGAGAACCTAGGGCTTGGAGTGCGGTGTCTGTTGCACCGACTGTTTCTTATTGGGCTTTTGAAGGACCCGGTATTATCGGAGATTCACCCCCAATTTCTCATGCTAAATTTCAGTGCGGTCTCGTTCGTGTCAAGTTTCCGCAGATGAAAGGTGATCCGCCCATTTCCAACGTGCATGCGCCGATCATCCTCAGCTCCAAACTTCCTAGCGATCCGGACCTTAGCTTTCGCGAGGCCAAATGGAGGCGATACGATTCCAACCGCGCGACAGTGGAGAACATAGCAAATACGCGGGCATCGGCCTATGCAGGTTTGTCGCCCGGTGCCATTCGGATAAAGAAGGCTTACGGCAAGCAGATACTAGACAACGATCAAACAGCCACCACGATTAGGGCAGACTTTGCAATTAGGGAGTTCGGATGGGACGAATACACAAACAACAAGAACTTCAAACTGCATGCAGATTCGGTACTCAACTACGACGAGGGCAGGGCAGCCCTTTACGAGATGACGAGTTTAAATGCGGTCGCCGTATCTCTCCGCATTGATTTGTCAGATCGAACTAATACGCAACTTGCTACATATAAGACGTTCGCTACTGACAGTTATATCGGGAAAGTGTCATCCGCGGTGCGATATCACAAGGACCTTACCGTTCTGGGCACTCGATGCGTGGACGGTGACGCATGCGATTGGACTGGTTTGCGCGCTGCTTCCCCGACCCTTGAGCTCTCCATCGATCAAGTGTCGCAGCGCAAATTTAACAACATGCTTGACATCGGAAGGATTTCAGATGCGGCTAGGCAAGGCACTATCGTGTTCGGACCCATGGCTGACCGGGCGATATGCAAAGGCGATGGAAACCCGGCCGAGCATGACAGCTTTGCGGGCCCACGGGAACTGTCATTGCGCATTAAGAACGTCGGACCGGACGACCAAATCAGGATTGTTGATATCGGTTCAAGAGTTACCGCTAGTTGGGTTCAAGAGACAACTCGTCTGCGATCAATTCCGCTCAAGATGAATGAAGTCGGCACGCTTCTTGTACGCATAGAACCGAAAAGGGGATATGAGGATCTAAACCTACTTTATTTTCTTGGAAAAAGCGGCATCCTGGGAACGCTGACGATCGACTATAGCCAGACATCGGATGACCGATTCAAGGCAGTAGAAATCGATAGTGGTGATTTCGGCAGCGGTTTGGGCGCTGATTCCTCGAAGGCCTACTCGATAGGAACAGGCGAGGCCCCTCCTGGATATTCACTGATTAAAGCCTGCATGTGGTTAACCGGAGACCGCTTATGTAATCGGTGGTCAGAGTGCAGTTGGGATCCTGCTGCCAAGAATGCCATAATCGCGCACTTTACAATGCAAGGGCACAGCGAGGCACAACACACCGGCATATTCGATTTTGGTCCCCCAGACGCAAACCTGGGGGCATGGAGTCGAGGACATTTAAGGGCTGTTTTTGAACTTAAGCCGGATTCGATCGTACTTAAGTGAGCTAGAGGTGCTCCGCTGGCAATATACAGGTGTCACCACCCGGATTGTTCTCAGGGAAAAAACTGTGAAGCCTTTGCCTTGTGACCGTCAAAACCACACGCAGAGCCATCGCAAAATGCCGTCGCCCTTAATTACGAATCGTTTACAAGATCCTCTCACCCAACTCCTACAACGACTCCTTCCATAGGGTCGCTCTAATCTTCGTAGACGCTCTTCCCCAGCACAACTGATCGCAGCAATGCCGTTGGACTTGTTGATTGGGTGAGGTTAGTTTTGCTCGAAAGGCAGCCGCATTAAGGCGCTGCGGAGGTGGACATGTCACGTTTAGTAAGAGTCCGTTTCGGTCACCTAATCAAGCCGCTTCGACGGTCGAAATCAGCGCTTATAACCGCTGCTCTGCTCACCCTACTTGTTTTCGTGCCCATGAGAGCACTGGCACAGGGTTCACCGTTCGATACCGGCTTTAACGCTATCCAGAGTCTTTTCACCGGGACGATCGCAAAAGTTGCAAGTCTGGTAGCAATCGTCATCGGCGGCTACGGCTTTGCTCATGGTGAACCCGGCGCGAAAAAGGCGCTCGCTGGTGTTGCCGCCGGAACGGGCATTGCTGTTCTCGCCGTGAATGTCCTGAGTTGGCTCTGGGGTGTATAGCGCCCTTCCCAACTACCGTCAACCTGCGCTTGAACGAGGGACTTATGTCAGAAAAAGCACAGCAGCAGCACCGCACTAATCGAGTGTTCAAGAGTCTGCACAAGCCGCTCACCTATTTAGGCGTTGAGCGGACGCTCTTCTACTTCGTCTGCGTTGGCGCCGTGGGCGCCTTCAACCTCTTCAATTCCATCCTTGCCGGTATCGCCGTCTTCATTGGCGGCTTTTCCTTCGGCCATTGGGTAACGAACACCGATCAGGGGTTCCTTCGCATTCTCGCAAAGTCTGAACGCTACAAACTGCGCTATGACGCAGCAAAGCAGCAAGTTCCCCGCGTGGAGGTAGTGTGATGCTCCGTCTGGACAAGGTCATCAAGCCGTGGAAAGAGAGCGCGGCGCTGAACGACCACATCAACCTCTACGGCTTCTGGAACGAGACAGCCTTCCTTACCAAAAGTGGCGATCTAGGCATGGTTCTGAGCGTTCCCGGCGTGGACTATGAAAGTCTGGACCGCTCAGAACAGGAGTACGCAGTGAAGCGGTTGGAAGCGGCACTCAAAGCGTTTGGACCAGGCTTCCACGTTTACCAATACCTCTTCAAATCGAACCGCCCCGATATACCCTTCGCACACTATGACGATCCGATTGTGGAAGCAGCGATCGAACAACGGCGTAAGTTCTTTGAAGCAAAACGCGACCATCTTTATCAGATTGAAATCTTCTACTGCATTCTGCTCGAAGGCGCCAGGTCCAAGACCGGCGTGGGCGCGGCAATCGCTCGAATGTTGCGCGATCCCGCGGGAGCCGTTGGCGAACTAAAAGTGCAGTTCACCAACGACAGCATGAAGACGCTGTTGCGCACGCATATTGAACACGATCTTCGACGGCTCGACCAAAGCGTGCAGGCATTCGTTCGACAGTTCGCGGACTTCATGCAAATCGAGATCTTAAATCAACAAGGACAATTCACATTCTTCCGCCGCTTGCTCAATTACGACGACTGGCGTGTTGCCGGCAAGCCGCAGTGCACGCAGTTTCTCGACTATCAGGTCGTCAACTCCGACATCGAAGCCGAACGCGATCATCTCCGCGTCGGCGATCACATCGTCCGGGTGCTGACGATGAAAGAGGCGATCACCGAAACACGGCCCCTGGCACTCGATGTACTGCTGAAGATTCCGGCCAACTTCTATGTGGTCACAGAATGGACACCGCTCCACGCGGACAAGGCTCGCAAAGAGGTGAACAAGCGCCGACGCCACTTCAATATGTCCAAAACAGGGTTTGTCTCCCAGATGGGCAACGATGCCACGAAGACGAACCCGCGTGATGTGCTCGTAGACGAATCCAAACAGGCCGACATTGAGAATCTTGGCGACTGCCTACGCGCCCTGGGTGACGGCCAGTCGCTGGGCGATTTCTCGCTCACGATTGTGCTGTACGGCCGCTCAAAAGCCCAACTGGAGCAACTCGGAGCCGAGTTCACTGGCCTCTTCACCAACGCGGATGGAAATCTGTTTGCGGAATCCTACAACCAGCTCAACGCATACTTCGCCACCGTGCCCGGCAACTATGCCCTGAACCTTCGCAAGTTGTATCTCCTGAACACGAACTACGCCGATCTGTCTTTTCTGTTTACGATCCTTCCCGGCGAGAAAACGAACGCGCATCTCGGCACGGAGTACCTCGCAGTCGTCGAAACCGACAACAGCACGCCCTACTTCCTCAACCTGCATACTCGCGACGTTGCCCATACCCTGATTCTCGGCATGACAGGCAGTGGCAAGAGCTATCTTTGCGTTTTTCTGCTGCAGAACGCACAGAAGTACAAGCCGCTGACTTTCATCTTTGATATCGGCGGCAGCTTCCAGTCGCTAACGACGATATTCAAGGGCTCGTATCTCAATGTGGGTCAGGAAGCGCGAGACTTCACCATCAACCCGTTCTCGCTGCCTCAGACCAAGGAGAACCTGCAGTTTCTCTTCAGCTTCTTCCGGGTCCTCATTGAGGGCAACGGACAGCGTTACCGTCTGGACTTCAAAGGAGAACGCCGACTGTGGGATGCGATCGAGCGGATTTACGTGCTTGAGCCCAACCAGCGCACAATCTCAAACTTTAGCAACATCATCGGCGAGTTAAAAGAACGCCTGCACCGCTGGACCCGCGGCGGACAGTATGGATTTCTCTTTGACAACGCCGAGGACACGCTTTCGTTCAAAAGCTTTCAGACATTCAATTTCCACGGCTGGAACGATGCGCCGGAGGTTCTAGAACCACTTCTGTTTTATGTTTTGCACAGGGCATCGAATGAAATTACCGACCCGAAGAACCTCGGAACCCCGAAGTTCTTCCTGCTCGACGAGGCGTGGCTCTTCATCAAGAACGAGACCATTCGCAATTATGTAGTGCAGGCGCAGAAGACCTGGCGCAAGCACCTAGCCGCGATGATCTTGGCGACGCAATCCATCAAAGAACTTGAGGAATCGGGGATGCTGGCGATAGTGGCCGAGAGTTGCCCGACAAAGATCTTCCTCGCCAATCCGGACATGAATCGGGAAGTATACCGCGAGGCGTTTCATCTGAACGACACCGAACTGGACCTTATCGACGGCCTTGTTCCACCGGGCCAAATGCTGATTCGCAAGGCGCAGACCTCTAAGAAAGTGCATTTGAACGTCGATTCGGTCTCGCACTGGATGGCAACCAACAATGCTCGCGACAACCTCATGAAACAGGAATATTTCGACCGCTTCGATTTTGCGGAGGGGCTTCGCCATCTCGCGGAAGATCATCCATTCAGGCCGCGCACGCTGGCTGTATCAACTTCGAACAACAACCGCTAAGGAGAGCTCTATGCGGCATCTGAAATTCGTTGTCAATTGCGCCTTGGTTTTCGCTTCGATCGGTGCTTTCGCCCAAGAATCTGCGCGCACGGTGCAGTATCACTCGCAGGACATCGTTGCCATCCGCGCCAAGGTGAAATACACGACCCTGATCGAACTACCGACGACCGAGAAGATCATGGAAGCCGCCACGGGAGACAAGGAGTTCTGGATCGTGGATGTGGTTGGCAACTTTTGCTTCGTGCATCCTGCGAAGCAAGGCATCAGTTCCAACCTGAATCTCATTACGGACAAGGGGAACATCTACAGTTTCACCCTCCAGGACATCTCTGCCACATCGAACACCCCTGATTTGAAAGTGATCGTCGAACCCGCCGATCGTTCTGCCATCGTTGCCGCCAGCGGCCCTCCACAGTTCGTGCCCGCCGCCCAACTCGAACAATCGCGGCAGCAGCTTGCGGCTCTGCAATCGCACGTCGAGCAGGCGGTGGATGAGTACAAAAGCGCCTATCCGACGAGGCTCAAGTTCGACTATGCCTACAAGGCCAACGAAGCCCCCTTCGACATTCAGTCGATCTATCACGACGACAGGTTCACGTACATCAAGACGAATGCGCCTGAGAAGTTCAGTGTCTATGAGATGAAAGACGGCAAACCCAACCTTGTCACCTACGACCTCCGGGAAGGGACGTACATCATCCCGAAGATCATGGACAGCGGATATGTGGAACTGGGCAAGAAGAGGATGGAATTCACGCGCAAGGGATCACCGTCATGACCGAGAACGTCTTCACTCCCCACACAGAACCGCAAGCCGAGCCAAAGTTGCGCCGCAACCTGGAACTGCCCAAAGGCGTCTTGCAGAAGAACCTGAAGACCTTCGTTTATCTGGGGGCCGCATCGCTGGTCATTGTGGCGGCGCTCTTCAGCTCGTCCGGAAAGAAGACGCCTGCACAGCAGGCCGCCGCCAAAGGGCAGCCACCGCAACCCACCTTGCAGGACAACACTGATAACAACGTGCAGGAGTTGAAGAACCAACTTCAGGCCGAACGTCAGAAAGAGCAGCAGGCAGCAGTAGCCGCCGCTGCATTCGGAGACCCGGCGCTTGCGTCTGCGACGCCCGCGCAGCGGTCCGCAGGCGCGGCCTATGGCCCGACCGGCGTTGCCGTGCCTTGTATTCCGGGCCAGCCCTGCCCGCAAGCGCAGCAGGGCAACATGCAGATGCAACTCACGCCGGTGCAACAGCAGGCACAGTTGATCGCTGCGAAAGAACGCGAGCGGGCTGACAACTCCCGTTTCGCTTCCAATCTTGTGTACTCCCGATCTGCCGATCCGCCGCAGCAACAACAGCAAGGCCAGACGATGCCAGCCCAATATGGCCCTGCCGAGCGACAGACAAACAGCAGTCTCGTCTCCCCACCAGCCGAAGGAAAACAGGAGGACACGCCCGGAGGCTATAAACGTCCACTGGAGGCCAATATCGATTCAGCCGCCGGCCAGCCCTATCTCCTTTACGAGGGTTCGGTTCTCGACACGGTTCTCATGAATCGCCTGGATGGCGATGCCGTAGGACCGGTCAAAGTCCTGGTCTCAAATCCGCTTTATTCACACGATCATCAACACGTGATCATTCCCGAGGGAACGGTTGTTTTAGGAGAAGCGAAGAAGATTGGAGCGGCGGGCTTCGGCCAACAGCGCCGGATGGCCGTGGTTTTTCACCGCCTGATTATGCCGGACGGTTATTCCGTCGATCTCGATCAGTTCCAAGGTCTCGACCAGATCGGAGAGGAAGGTCTGAAAGATAAGGTTAATAACCACTACCTCCAAATCTTTGGTACCTCCATAGCCTTGGGTGTGGTTGCTGGAGCGAGCCAGATTACGCAGGGTGGCGGCACCATCACGACGAGCGGTTCCCAGGCATTCACCAACGGGGCTGCAGCCAGTGTTTCGCAGTCTGCGGCCACTATTCTTGATCGCTTCATACAAATACCGCCCACCATCACGATCCGAGAGGGTCACCGCGTGAAAGTGTATTTCACGCAGGACTTGCTTCTTCCTGCGTACTCGAACCACACTATTCCGCAGACGTATTGAGGAGGCGATATGCGCAGAATCATCGTTGCCGTTGCATTGCTCTCCACTCTGATTCTCTTCGGTTGCAAGAAGCAGATTGCCTGCGACCCTGCCGATTCAGAGGCGGTGTGCAAAGCATTCCAGCAGTGTCTTCATTCGGATACCTCGGCTGAGGTCTGCCGGATGGGAGAGCAGGACGCTAACAAACTCGAAAAAAACAAGAAGCACTGATTACCCAACAAGGAGGTCTCCCAATGAAACGCACCAGTCTCACCCTCGCCGCAATGTTGTCCATCATGCCCGCCACCATCGCGCACGCGCAGTTCGGGTCGGGGATCGTATACGATCCCACTCAATCGGCCCACGCCATCACCCAGATCGAGCACGAAGAGCGGTCCATCAGCAACCAGGTGCAACAGATCGAGAACGGCCAACAGATTTTCTCAAACACTGTCAAGATCGCGAGCACGGCACTCCAAACCTACAACCAGGTGAAGCAGCAGTACAACCTCTACCACCAGATGATCCTTGCGCCGCGGATGCTTTATTCACGATTTCTCTCGCCGACTTCGGACCTGCGACTGCTGCAACAGATCTCGAATACCTACGGCAACTCGGGAGGCTGGGTCAATTCCGCCAACACTGGAAATGGAGCCTCAGCCGCCTACCAACAAGTGAGCGTTCCTCGCACCAACAGCATGATTCCGGGCTACGGCAGTTTCAGCACCTCCGGGCAGCAACAGATTGCCGCACAGGGCGCCACGGTCGATATCAACGATTCTGTACTGACGAACAATCTCGAAACGCTTGGAACGATCCGGGCCAATCAGACGGCAAGACAGACCGACATCGCCAATCTGGAAGCTGCGACACAAACCCAAGATCCAAGCCAGCAGACCATCATGGCGGAGCTTCAACGCATCAACCAGGCTTTGCTTCTGCAGTTGCGGACTATGCAGGATGCCAACCAGATCAACGCCAATCTTGCGCTTCAACAGATCGTTGCCCAGAAACAACAGCAGGACGCACTAAAGGCGGGATTCCAGGACACTGCGAACTACGCGAGCACGTATCAAACACATGTTGCGCCGGCCTACAACGGTGGCGCACAAGCCCTGACCTATTGATTGTCGATCTACCCGCGAGAGGTGATGTATGGGAGTGCTGAATTGGATCACACAGGGATGTGACGCACTGACCGCCACAGCGTCGCCCACAATCGATGCTTTGGGGGTTCGCATGTGCATCGCTCTCGCTACCATCATGCTCGTCTGGTTTGGGGTGCAGGAATCGCTGGCCTCCACCCACGGAGGCCAGGGTTTCCACATGGGGAAGTTCCTCAGCTTCTTCATGCTGATCACCTTCGCCTATACCCTCGTGCGATTCTACGACAGCAGCATCCCAGGTGTTGGCCAATCCTTCCGCGGCTTTATCAACGGCGGCGCACAGTACCTTGTCTCGGTCATCGGCAACGACAGCATCACGAGTATCCAGAACACGCTGAATCAGGCTCAGGCCACGAGCGGTCCCGGCATGGTGAAAGCCCTGATGAATCCCTACTACGCCATCGTGTACGTCATTATTCAAGTCCTGATTGCCACCTTCTCCGCCGCGGTCAGCGCCATCGTCGCATATGGAGCAATCGCCAGCGCAGTCGTTGGCCTCCTCGGTCCCGTATTCATCCCGTTTCTTGTCTTTGACAAGCTGGAGTTTCTCTTCTGGGGATGGCTCCGGGCATTCATTGGGTTTTGCTTCTATAAGGTGCTCGCCGCGGCCGTCCTGAGCATCCTGGCACACCTGCTCGCGCAGTATTACACGGAGTTGGTCAACTTCTCCGATCCCGGCAACATGGTGCAGGAGCTTCCGTTGCTGATCTTGCTGGTACTGGTCAACATCTACATCCTCTTCAAGATTCCTGCCATGACCATGAGCATCTTCTCCGGATCGTCCGGCGGACATGGCGGCGGAATGGGCGGGATGATCACAGCGGCAATTCTCAGGGCGATCTAAGCAGGAGGTATTCATTCATGAGCAGCTGCACAAAGCCATCTCCCGAAATCACCCGAGCTGCGGAGCGGTATCTGGAACAGTACGGCGATCCGCTGGTCATGAACACCTATTTGAAGGTGACCATTCTTGTGCTCGCCGGCGTCTGTATCGCGCTGTCGGCACTCATCTTGAAGAGTCAGCAAGCCCTCGCCAACATGCACCCGATGATTGTGCGCATTAACGACGTCGGCCACGCCGAAGCGATCGACTACCGGAACTTCCAGTATCGCCCCCAAGAAGCAGAGAACAAGTATTACCTCACCCGCTGGGCGGAACTGTACTTTAGCCGTAATCGTTTCACCATCGAACGTGATCAAACGCAGTCGCTCTACTTCCTCAATAGCGACGTGCAACGCGCCGTGATCGACCAGGAACGCAAGGACAACAGCATTCAGAATTACGTAAAAGACAGCTCGCTACCGTACGTCGATGTGGAGATCAAGAACGTCATCCTTGACGACCTGCGACAGGCGCCGTATTCGGCGCGTATCGAGTTCGAAAAGGTGTACACCAACCCTGCGGATCATTCCGAACTCAAGCGGGAGCGATGGACAGCCAGCGTCACCTATGTCTTTCGCGAGAATGTGAAGAACAATGAGCTCGCCGTTAATCCCCTCGGTCTGACCATCGTGCGCTTCCGGGCGGACCAGGCATTCAGCTAGGGATTTATCGACCTGACCAGAGGCTTATTCATGTCCTTTCATGCTGCTAATCCGGCTAGCTTTTCCTACCTGTCCTCGTGTGCGGTAGAGTCAGCGAACAAGAGCCTTTCGACGTGCAACTACGGTGGCAAATTTCGTCTTTCTTGCGGTGGACGTTCCCGCTCGAATCGCACTGCAATTGCCGTGAACTTCCGCAGCCAGTGTGCAGATGAAAACTTTGCTCTGGGGGGTGTCCGCCGTCATGTATCCCGTCTTTTACTCGGTCACAGCTTCGGGGCCTTTCCGGCGCCCGGCGGCACTCGGTCTTCTGCTTCGCATTGCGCGCCCCTTCGGGGTCTCGGTTCCTCCCAAAACAAGTTTGAGAACCACGGCAAAGAACGCCGTGCAAACTTGTTTCGAGCCCCACCCAGAAAGCACACCTTCGGCACTTGGGAGCCGGGCCCACTCGCTAAGCTCTGCCCAGTGTGACCCGAGCAACAACGGGCGAATTCAAGAAACGGAGACACTCTCATGTACCAGAACAAAGTAACCCTCATCGGCTTCCTCGGCAGCAACGCAGAAGCTCGCACCAACAGCGCCGACTTCAGCGTCACCACGCTTTCGCTGGCAACCAAGTCCTCCTACAAGAAGGATGGCAAGTACATCTCGCACACCGAATGGCATCGTTGCGTCGTCTTCGGCAAGCTCTCGGAGTTCGCCAAGACGCTCACCAAGGGCGCACATATTCAGGTGGAAGGCGAACTGCGCAGCCGGGAGTACGACAGCAAGAAGACGGACACGAAAAAGCGCGTCTGGGAAATTCGGGTCGCTTCGATCCTGAAGCTGGACCGCGCCGAAAAGGCCACCCCGGAAGATCAGGATCACGATGAAGTGCCCCAGGAGGAAACGGCTGCATAAGCCCTTGCTCTTCACTCTCGGAAGCCCGGCTAATCGCTGGGCTTCCATCCCCGTGAGGTTCCCGCTATGAGCTTCGAACTGATCCTTCCGTTCCTTCGGCCCATCGAGGCGCTACTGCTCGACGAAAACGTCAGCGAAATCATGGGCAATCCCGACGCCTCGTGGTGGTACGAACGTGATGGCATCATGTTCCAAGAGCAGAGCATTTCGTTCGACGCCGGCAAGCTACAAACCGGCCTCGAAGTTATTGCTAATCAACTGGGTAAGAAGCTCGACGAGGACAATCCACTCCTGCACGCACAACTCCCGGACGGGAGTCGGTTGGCGGCTGTCATCCCGCCGGTTGTGCGCTGCACACCTGCGCTCATCATCAGGAAATTCACCAGCCGCCATTACACAGTTGATGATCTGATCGCTCGCGGCACGCTGACGCGGGCGCTTGCGGACTTCTTAGCCGAGCAGATTCGCAGCGGTAAGACGCTCCTTATCAGTGGCGGAACCGGTACCGGCAAGACCACGCTATTGCGGGTACTGGCAGACTTTATTCCCGAACAGGATCGCCTCGTTGTCATCGAGGACACCTCCGAACTTCAGATCCAGAAGCCGAACATTCTGCCGACGGAATGCCAGACCGATACGTTCAAGGCCAAGATAACTTTCGACGACCTTCTAAAGTCCGCTCTCCGCTGGCGACCGGACCGAATCATTCTCGGGGAAGTCCGCGGAATCGAGGCACGAACGCTGCTTGATTCCTTCAACACGGGCCATGCGGGTTCAATGGCTACGATCCACGCCAACTCGGCGGAGAAAGCCCTTCACCGTTTCGCCAATCTCGTGATGCGCAGTCACGCGCAAAGCACGTTCGCCGATACCGAAGCCGAGATCGCAGAAGCTGTCGATTTTGTCGTCCATGTTGAACGTCAGCCAGGCCGCCGCGTTGTCCGCGAGGTGCTTGCGCTTCGCGGCTATGACCGCGACGCGAAACGCTTCCTTATTGAGCCCGTCTTCGAGGTACAACATGCCACAGCATCGGCACGGACTCCGACGCCTATTGCCGCTGATTTGCTAACCAATTCTGCACATAACGATTCCTTGATTCCACTGCCTATAAAGGAGAACCAACATGCCACTGCTTGAGATCAACCAGAGCCGCCACATCTGTGCTTCTGTCCGACTCGATGAGGTCACCGCCACGCAGGTCGATCAGTATGCCGCCTTTATCCACGCATCCGCCGACGATGTTGTCGATAAGGCGCTCAATTATGTCTTCTCGAAAGACCGTGACTTCCAGGACTTTCTCAAGACGCCGCAAGCCAAGCAGGTTGCGTCGACTTTGCGTGTCCGTAAAGGCCCGAACAATGGTGCGGCAGAGGAGCCTGCAAAGAAGCTTGTAGCCGGGGTGGAATCCACGCCTTCTGTGCGGGCAGTGAAGGCGTGATCCTGCCGTCAATTTCGTGGTACTGCCAAAACGGTGCTTCGCACCGGAAGAATTTTGACACTCCACCCCTGAAAGGGTCGTGCAGGTATACCACGGTAAACCTGCACATAACGGAACACTTATGAAATCCGGGTATACGTCGGTATACCGCACTGCAGGCACTCCAGATGCCCTTACTTGCCCAACATAACGACTCGCAAAGAACACAGAGGAAGACTGTTTTCCGGAATGCAACGGTATGCCTCAAGTTGACTCAACAAGAGGTTCAGCTCCTCGATCAGCTCGCGACCGCAAAAGGCATGGCGCGGAGCGAATGGATGCGGGATGTAATCCTCCGGGAGATGCGCGGAGGATCGGCCGGCGATCCATCCCTCGCGGAGATTCTTGGAGTTCGTTTACTGCTAGTAAACGTGTTGCGGCCTCTGGCCGCAGGCCAAAGGCTCACGCCGGAGGCGTTCGACAAACTGCTCGACGAAATCAGCGAGGCCAAGCATGCCCTCGCTGGAAAGTTGGCCGCTTCCGCAGGAAGGAAATAGCGATGGCAATGACTAAGTGGGGACGCAAGGAATCCATCATCTGGCCGCCGCACCGCCCGATTTATACGTATGGGGCGGTATTCATGGCACTCGTTCTTACCGGACTTTTTCTTTACTGTCGGTTCGCCTTCGGCAACAGCCCACTGCAGCGTTTTTATACGCCGACGTATATCCGGTCGAGCATCGCCGGAGCAATCGGAGCGGGCCGCCAAGACAGCTATCGGATGCTCATGGTGGGCGCTCGCGGAATTCAACCGCGTCTGGCAACGAACACCGACGTAACGGACGGCACGACGCCGCAACCCGGCGGCAAAGCCATCCAGCTCGCGCTGTCGCAGGCTGCTTTGCAGCACGGCTATACGCTTCTTTACCTGGGACCGCAGCAGAGCTATATCGACGCGTCCTTGAGTGCCTATCTCAGGACTGCGGTTTACGGTAGCGATGGCCTTCTCGATCTCTACAAACTCCCGCTGCTTTTCGGTCTGCTATCACTGGTCATACAGCTCCCCTTTTGCATCGCGAAGGACGTTCGACGGCGCAAGGCGCTGAGATACGGAAGACGACTGAAAGGCCCTGAGATGATGACTCCGAGGGAGTTCAGCGACAGGGTCGCAGGGGATGGCATAGGCATTAAGACCAACGAAATGAAGACCATGATCCGCATACCGCAGCGGGCGGAGGCCCAGCACATGCAGATCATCGGAGATACCGGAGCGGGCAAGACTATGATCATGCTCCAAATTCTTCGGCAGATAAAAAATCGTGGCGATTCCGCGATCGTCTACGACCCAGCGCGGGAGTTCGTTAAGCGCTTTTACGACCCTAAGAATGGCGACGTGATCCTGAATCCGCTTGATAAGCGGTGCCCTTATTGGGGACCGGCGGAAGAGCTGCGCCGCCGCTCCGAGGCGAAGGCTCTGGCGGTGTCCTTGTTCCAGCCGCCACAGGACAAGAAGGGTGAGTTTTTCATTGAGTCTCCGCAGAAGATCTTCGCCTTCCTGATGGCCTATGGCCCCACGCCAGAGGAGTTGGTGAAGTGGATGTCGGACCCGCAGGAGATCGACCGAAGGCTGAAAGGAACAGAGCATGCTCACCTAATCGACCCGAGAGCGCACCAACAGCGTGCTGGAGTTCTTGGCTCGCTTGGACTCGTCGCCGACAGCCTCCGTCTCTTGCCGAACAAGGGCGCCGGGAATGGAGAGTGGTCGGCCACAGAGTGGGCCGAGACGCGGCAGGGCTGGATCTTCATTACGTCACTCCCGGCAGAACGTGAGGCACTTAGACCGCTTCAAAGTCTATGGATCGACCTGCTTGTCTTGCGTCTCCTAAACGAGCCGAAGGCGGGCCAGAAGCGGGCATGGTTCGTGATCGATGAGTTGGCGAGTCTGCAAAAGCTCCCCCAGCTCCATACCGCCATTACAGAAAATCGAAAGAGCAACAACCCTGTGATTCTGGGTTTCCAAGGGAAGGCCCAGCTGGAATACCTATACGGCCACCTGGCTGAGGTTATGCTCTCTCAACCGGCAACCAGCATTTGGCTGAAGACGAAAGAGCCGGCCGCTAGCGAGTGGGTCAGCAAGTTCATTGGAAAAGTCGAGATCGAACGGCTACGCGAGACCCACTTCGACGGCTCCCGTGCTGGCCGTAACTTCGCGCTGGACCGGCAGGTTGAACCGCTAGTGATGGAGTCCGAAATCTCCGGACTCCCGGACCTCCACGCTTATATGAAATACGAGAACTATGTGACGCGGTTCTCATTCCCGTACTTCGATATGCCGGTTGTCACGAGTGACTTCGATCTCCGCGATACGCCCGAAGACAGGCTCCCCTACGATCCAAGAAACATAGGGGCGGCTAAGCCCCAGTTGCGTCCGAATGAACTGAAGCCGGATGCAACCGTGCCCACGGCAACGCGAAAGTCGCCGCGGACTGAGACGGAGATCGTGCTACAGCAGAGCGACGCTGAGAGGAACGTCAACGCCCAACAAAGCCTCAATCTTCGGGGATAGTAACCGCCATGCTGACGATTTCAAAACCGCTCTCCGCAGGCCAGGCGCAGACCTACCACCAAGCGGAGTTCACCGCGAAGGAACAGAACTATTGGTCGCAACGCGGCGTCATCGCGGGCGAATGGCAAGGACGACTGGTCGAGCAATTTGGACTTACGGGAATGGTCTCTTCCGAGGACTTTGCGAAACTCAGCCAGGGCCAGCATCCCCAGACCGGCGAGCAGCTTGTGCGGCAACGAGCGTCCTATGAATATCAGGATGCCGATGGCAAGACGATCAAGACGATGGAACACCGTGCCGGTTGGGATGCAACATTTTCCGCGCCCAAATCCGTCTCGCTAACCGCCCTCGTCGGCGGCGATGAGCGTGTCCGCGAAGCCCACCGGGAGAGCGTCCGGGTTGCCCTCGACCAGCTCGAACACTACACGCAAGCCCGCATCGGTGGCAATCATCCGCCCGAGACCACTGGCAAATTTATAGCCGCCAAGTTTGAGCATGATACAGCCCGTCCGGTCGATGGGTATGTCGCGCCACAACTGCATACTCACGCAGTCGTTTTCAATGTCACGGAGCGCGACAATGGCCAGCCGCGCGCAATCCAGCCGCAGAGCCTCTTCGCCTCCCAGCAATTTGCCACGGCGATCTATCAATCCGAGTTGACTTACCGCCTCCGACAATTTGGTTACGAAATTACGACAGGGCGGAGCGGTGCTCCGGAGATCAAGGGCTACACGCAGGAATACCTCGACGCTTCCAGTCCCCGGAGCCAACAAATTCGTGAGTACCTTGAGCGCACGGGCCGCTCGGGGAAAGAAGCTGCCGAGATCGCTGCGCACTCGACGCGGGACCGCAAGGAGATCAATTCGCCGGGAGAGGTGATGGCCGCGCATCGGAAGCTGGCGGCAGACTTTGGGCACCAAGCCGACGCTGTTGTACGCGCAGCGCGGGAACGGTCACAACATCAAGAGAAACCTGTCAACTCGGTTGACCGCGTCCGAGAATCCCTCACCTTTTCCCGCGACAAGAACTTCGAGCGCGAGGCCGTTGTGGATGAACGGGCTCTGATCCGCGACGGGATCCGTCGCGGCATGGGGGAGATCACTCACTCCCAAGTCCGTGCCAATCTTGAGGCCCGCTTGGCTTCCGGGGAATTTCAAGTCGTCGAGCGCCCTCAGAGCGTTCCGGGCCGTCAGTTCACCACCGCGAAGACCATCGAAGCGGAACATGAAATTATCCGCAGAGTCCATGAGGGCCAAAACCATACCGAGCCGGTTCTTCCACGCCCCCACGCCATCGCCCTTGCCGATCAGCACTCGCATCTCAATCACGCGCAGAAGAGCGTGATCGAGGATGTTCTCAGTTCGCCGGACCGCATTCAAGGAATCCAAGGCTTCGCCGGCTCGGGCAAGACAACCACCCTCACAGTCATCTGCAACGCTGCGGAAAGCCAGGGCTATCAGGTTGCGGGCTTCGCCCCGACCTCCCGCGCCGCGCGGCAACTAAACGACGCAGGAATTGAATCGGGAACCCTGCAAGGATTCCTCGCCCGTGCTGCAAATCCCGACCTACCCGAGCAGAGGCATTTCTACCTTGTCGATGAATCGAGCCTTGCCAGCACCAACCAGATGCGCGAGTTTCTTTCCCGACTTGATCCTAATGACCGGGTGCTTCTGGTCGGCGATATCCGCCAACATCAAGGTGTGGAAGCAGGCCGCCCCTTCGAGCAGCTGCAGGACGCCGGAATGCGCACCGCGATGCTGGATGACATCGTTCGGCAGAAGGACCCAGCTCTGAAATCTGCCGTCGAGCTGCTGGCGATGGGCCAAGTCTCCGCTGCGCTCGACGTACTTCAACAACAAGGTCGCGTGAAGGAAATTCCCAGCCAAGAAGAGCGAGTTCGGGCCATCGCCAAGAGCTACATCGAATCGCCCCAGAACACTCTTATCGTTTCACCGGACAATGCTTCCCGCCGGGAACTGAATCTCGCGGTTCGCCAGGAGTTGAAGGCCACGGGCGCCGTTGCCCCTCAAGATCATAATTTCCGTGTGTTGGTTCAGCGTCAAGACATGACCGGAGCCGAACGATCCTGGGCCAGCCACTATAGGATCGACGACGTAGTTCGCTACACACGCGGCAGCAAAGCCATCGGAATCGAAGCTGCCGCCTACGCATCGGTTGTCGCGATCAACCCATCCGCAAACGAACTCACGGTCAAGAAAGCGAACGGAGAGCTTGCGACCTACGATCCCCGCCGCCTTACAGGCGTCAGCGTCTACCAAGAGATCCAACGGGAGTTCTCCGTAGGTGACCGCGTTCAGTTCACAGCCCCAGACAAATCGCTTGGCGTCGCCAATCGCGACCTCGCGACCATCGAGGCCATCCATCCCGACGGTCGGTTTTCTGCACGTCTCGACAACAGCCGCCAGATCGAGTTCAACGCCATCGAGCATCGTCATTTCGACCACGGCTATGCCGTCACCAGTCACAGCTCTCAGGGGCTCACCGCCGAACGCGTTCTCGTTCACGCTGACACTAGGGTCCACCCGGACCTGCTCAACTCCCGCTTCGGCTACGTTTCCATCTCCCGCGCCAGCCACGAGGCCACGCTCTTTACCGACGACCTGGCAAAACTTGGGCCCCAATTAGCAGCCGATGTCTCGAAGACATCCGCTCTGGAAATCAATCAACCCTCATCCATCGCCCAAGGAATTGGGCTAGGGCTGTGAAAATGCCGACTCCTAGAATAGCCGAAAGCAGTCCATTCGTCTGCGTATTGTCGTGCCTCTCAAGTTACAGAAGCATCGGTAGTTATGCTTTATAATGCATGAAATATTAGTAAAATAGTTGACAATCGGAGATCATAAAGAGTAAAGTAACCGTGGAGGATCAGGGAAAATGCGGACGAAGATGCTTGAGCAGTTGAAGGGACATCTCCGCCCTGGACGTGTGTACCGCAGAGAAGACCTTCTGCCCTGGTCTCATAGTGTCGATCGACATCTGAAAGAGCTTACTGTCGACGGCACCCTCCAGAAGCTCCGCACCGGCTTGTACTACAGCCCTCGTAAATTTGAATTTGGAGACGCTCCCGCGGACGAGCACGAGCTGGTGAAAGCGTTCTTGAAGACGGACCGTTTTGTCGTGACCTCCCCGAATGCCTACAACCAGTTGGGACTTGGTACAACCCAGCTCTACAACAAACGGGTTGTCTACAATCAGAAACGGCATGGGACATTTCCGCTCGGCAATCGAATGGTCACGTTCGAGCGCCGCATGAACGTTCCAAGGCAGCTCTCTCCCGAGTTTCTGCTGGTCGATCTTGTTAATGAACTAGGCGACCTTGCGGAGGATCGGGACGCCGTTCTTTCTCGCGTTCGCGAAAAAGCCAAAGAGATGAACCCGAAAAAGCTCTCACGGGCAGTTTCTCTTTATGGCAAATACTCCACACAGAAAAAGTTTCAGGAGATGTTGCAACATGCCTGACTCTTTTCTGCATGAGCGCAGCGATTTCAAGGCACTTGTCGCGACCGTTGCCGACAGCGAGAAGATCAATGATCCGGCTCTCGTGGAGAAGGACTACTGGATCATGCACGCCGTCTATGGGCTCAAACAGCTTGGCTTAACGTTTGAGCTCAAGGGCGGCACTTCGCTTTCCAAGGGCTTTGGGATCATTCAGCGATTCTCTGAAGACATCGACATTCGCATTGAACCCTTCGACGGACTGCAGGTCGATACGAATCCAAATCACGAGAAGCCCACGCACATCGAATCGAGACGACAGTTTTTCGATAAGCTGCGTGACAAGATTAAGATCCATGGAATCACAGCGGTCGAGAGGGACGTGACATATGACGACGAAACGCTGAGAAACGCCGGCCTCAGGCTAACCTACGAAACCCACTTCGGTTCAATCGCTGGTCTCAAGGATGGGATTCTCCTGGAAGTCGGATTCGATCAGACGGCTCCGAACCGCGAGGTTACGATTTCTTCGTGGATTGTCCAGTTCGCTGGAGCCAAGAAGCTTCATTACACGGACAACCGGGCCCTCGAAATTCCGTGTTACAACCCCGAATACACATTTGTCGAAAAGGTCCAGGCCGTAGTCAGAAAGTACGGACAATTCAACGGGACAGGAAAACTTCCAACCAATTTCCTGAGACACTACTACGACATCCATCGACTTCTAGACGTAGAAGCCGTGCAACAATTCATTGGGACTCCGGAATATTTGGAGCACAAAAAGAAGCGTTTCAAGTCTTTGGATCAAGACGTCGCGAAGAGCGGAGCCTTCACCATCGACAACGAAAACATCCGCAAACGATTCCAAACGGAATACTCAAAAACCGCCTCACTCTACTATGGAGGCCAAATTCCTCTGGGCACGATTCTCGCCCGAATCCAGAAAGACCTTGCGCGTCTTTAGCCCTTCAGGATTTTGATCCTCTGAGTCATCGGCTGGTATTTGCCAGTCTCTTGGACGCGCCCATGCCTGCCCTGCGGAATGGCCTCGGCTTTACTGCCGATCACACGTCTTTCTTCGAATACCCTTATGAATCCCTGCCTTGCGGCCCAGGCTGTGTGCGAGGAGTATGCCTCTTGCGAGCCAAATGAAGTATTTGACGGGTGGAATTGCCCGGAGGGAATTGCCGAGCATTACATCGAGTTGCCCTTTTGGTTTCAATGCTGCGATTGACCCATGGCTCCATTAGCTAGATGTGTATCCTGCTCTGTTTTGCCTTAAGGTGCCGGGGCACGAAGGTCATCACCGATCTGTTCGGCCATCTGGATCAGGGCAAGCACAACACTTGCACCGAACATGATCGGTGGAACTTCTCCCTCACGGTGCTGGCCGAAATCACCTACAGACTGAAGCGCATCGATTAGCAGTTGGGTTGATTGGCGGATGCGAGTTTTCCCCGCCTTTCGCGGATCGGCAACCAAACGTAGCAGATAACACTGACCACCTTTCCTCGTGGGCACAGATCCTGTGGGCGGATTGTGTTCAGGATCATTACCATCTCGATCACGATTTTTCCAGCCGTTTGACCAATCCGCAGGGATCTTCCTACCTGGAAATTCGAGATCTAGCCACATATCCAAAGCTCGTTCAACCCCAGCCCGGATCTGGTTTAGCACCACGTCTGGCTGATCGATCTCCTGAATCGCGAGACGGATAAAGGTGCAGATTTTGGGATCCGCACTCTTGAGAGTAGACAACCTGAGCTGAAGGAATGCTCGTATGTTGGAGTCAAAAGCTTCGCGGCTAGAAAATATTTTCCGCAGCCCACTTGCATTGGTATCGTGATCCTTCACATACTGCTCAACAACACGAGAACGGGGCTTAATGGTATTGCCATCAACTGAAATGAATCCTCTTTGGCTAAGACTGTCGCGACGATCCCGAGGCACATCTTGGGCGTTCACAATTCGACCGCTCACGAGGTCACCAAAATCTGCCCGCTCGTCTTCTTCGCAGTCCTTCCACAGTACCTTTAGCACATCTTTTCCAACCTCACCGATACGTTTGGCCGCGTCAAGTGTCTGATCCCGTGTCACCACAGTACCGGCCACGTGGCTTTCCCATAGCAGTTTGGACATGTAACTCGCGATTATCGGAATGCCGCCTGAACTATTGTAGAGTTCTTTCTCCGTTCCCGGCTCGAACGTAACTGTTCTTTCAGTGAATGGAACCAGCAATTCTTTGACATCCTCTTCACCAAAGGGTCCTAGGAATACGGGCTGCGCGAAGAGGTTGAAAAATTGAGACTGGCGAGACTCAGGGCGTGCACATAAATCGACCAGGCGCTTACGAGTACAGGTAAGGAAGCGGATGCTCGACATCTCGCCCAGAAGGCGCATATTGTCCCAGTTGTTGGGCGTTATCTCCGTTGACAGCAATACGTCATCGAATCCATCAAGGACCAACAGGACCAGTTGTTTCTCGTCCCGCAACTGCTCAAACGCCAGTTGCAGCAGGTCAAAGCTTTCACCGTTATATCCGACAAGGGCCTTCGCTGCGGTCGGACTAATTGCATCAATCACATCGAAGGCGGTTCTGCCGAATTCACGACGAAAAGAGATGTCATCTTTAATCCATCGTGTATTCCAGTACACACACGCATCGAAGGGCACACGAGCATCAGCGAAAAGCTTCGCGATTTGCCTTGCGAGCGTCGTCTTTCCGATATAGCGCGGACCTACCAAACTAAGGTGGTCAGGAGTCTTCTTTTCGAGACGCCGCAGCAGAGTTGTAAGCTCCTTCGAGCGCCCGTAGAGTATCGGGTCGCTTGTCCCCACTACCGGATAGGGATCATCAGTTAGCGCTGCGATCATTTAGGATTGCCTCTCTGTGGATGCGTTCGTCAACATTACTTCTGATCCAGTATGAAAAGAGGGGAACTGCAATCTGATACGAACTGCCCACCTCATCTTCTTTGAGGGAAACAATCTCAAAGTCGAGCAATTCTTGCATTTCAGCCCCCACTAGCTGCCCATCATCGATTAGGGCGTCTTCCTCAAGCTTTTCAATTATCGAGTCCAAGGTGACTCGATGATCAGCGCGAGTCAACCGATCAATTAGGCAGACGATGTAGCGGCGTAGATCACTCCCAACTGATTGCCAAAGAAAACGGAACTGTTCGCTCTTGATGACGGCGTCGCCTGTGGCCGCTGATTCGACTGTGGATACTGTGATACTGCGGTTTCCATTCTGTGCGGCCCTTTGAAAAATCTCCTCGCATAAAAGCTGGATTAAGTACGGCTGACGAGCACAAAGGGTGAGAATAAGGTCGATCGCAGACGGCGCGTACACTAACATATTTTCGGCCGGTTCTATCACTAGGCGCTTTGCGGATTCGGGGTCGAGACCTGTCACACGGATTACGTTGCCGATTCCGAACAGAGCGCCCCAGTAGCGATCACGAAGCCGCCTAATCTCTGGCGACCCACTTATAATTCCCGACAAGGCAGGGTATGTATGGAACAGATAACGCATGTTCTCTGGGACTTGCGGGGACGTAACGCCTGCCGTGATACCTTCCTGAATTTTGTCGAATTCGTCGAGAACGAGCAAGAATCTCTTCGGCGCTGCGGCGGAAACCAATGCTTCGACAATGACATCGAGTAATTCAAAGCTACCTTCTTCACTGAATGCTGGCTTCAGGTGCTCGTACAAAGAAAGCGCCAAGTCGACCCGTGGGAGCTGTGGGGGAATTGCGCCAACTTTTGGAACTGGAAATGTCACACCCTTCGCGTGCGCCGCTAGGATGCATTCGCGAGCAATGGTGTAAAAGAGACTTCCCGACGGAATGCCCTCCACACGCTGTTTCCCGTCGCCGCTTTGTGATGACCAATACACTGGAATCCAGCCATGAGGCGGCTGAACGTCGACAAGCTGCTTTAAGATTGATGTTTTTCCGGAACGGCGGACGCCCTCTAGAATCAGAACGGTTCCGGGCCCTTCTTGCCTCAGACTGCGCCTGATCCGCGCAAGAATTTCATCTCTCCCGAAAAACATTTCTGGGCGTTCGGCCCCGATGGGATTTCCGGTGACGTACGGACTCGTCTCAAGTGGCCGCAGTGCCGGCGTCACCGAGCTGCGACTGACGACGCTGACGCTCACTTCAGAGCGCCCAGACACTCGTGAGTCGTCGAGGCGGGTAGCTGACCAATCCACATTTATTGAAAGTTGTCCCGCCTCCGAAGGCTGAAGCGGCATGGCCCACGAGAGTTCTTGGCCGACATCGAGAAAAAGCAGTTCTGCTTCCGAATGCACAGGAGCGGTGCGGACGCTGACTGCTCCAACAGCTAGGGGGCCTATATTCTTCAACCGGAGTTCAATCTCGGAGTCCTCGCCGACCGGGACAATAGAGGGTTCGGCAGTAATATCCAGCTGCACGCGCTCAAGAAGGCTTTTGATTTCGCTATCCGCGAGCGTTAGCAGCAGAGCAGTGAGTTTTTGAGCACGCCTCTGGGCGGCACTCGTTCCTTGCGGAAGACTCCTATCTATCCTATGTGCCAGTAGTGAGGCGACGCCCGCTGCTGCGACTCCAGCTACACCAAGAAGAGGAGCCAGAGCCGCCATCGCCCCGAGCGCACCGAGCCTTGCAGCTCGCCCTTGAAAGGACTTGTATGACCCCGTCGCATCGATCTTGGACGGGGATGCACCGATAAGCTCGCTTTTCCATCCTTGAAGAGCCGCGAAACGAGACATGGGATGGGGGATCTCTCGTGCTTGCCTCAATGCACGCGCTGCTTGCGTCCACGTCAGCAGCCAGTTGGCGAATGGGTCGCGCTCAGCATCGCGGGCGGCATCTGCCTCCCAGGACGGGCTCGGGCCCAGAAAGTCTGCCAGCAGGCCCCATGCATTCGGATCCTTTGATTCCGAGCAGCGCTCAAGCAGTCCGAGAACCGAATCGTTTTGAATAAGAGTGAGCCAGTAGGATTGGCCCGTCGCTCGCGACAGGAGTTGCAGAATACGATCATCGGAAGCACCTTCAGTGAGCTCTCGTGCCAGCGCTCGCTGTACGACTTCGTCCAATACAAGAACGGGAAGTTCGCGTAATGCGCGAATCGACAAATGTCGAATAGTTTGACCGTTCGAATGTCCTTGTAGCCACGATTGGTAGGTTTGAGATTGAAGCAACCTAACCAGGACAGGAGCTTGCAAGTTCCCGGTGACCCTGATAACGAATACACTTTGAGCCGGTACGGCTCCTGCAATTCCCTCACTCACTATTGCGACATTGCCAACCGTGCCCGAGGCGCTGATCAGTACATCTCCGACTCGCAGCCGACGATGTGGTTCAACTTCGTGTGCCGCTTCTTCCGTTAAGTACGCAGCAGGCTTCCTGAGTTCGGGCAGTCGTGTGTGATCGCTGCGAGAACGCGAAGCGCGCGTTACATCTTGTACACGGATGAATGGAATACTTTCGATAACGTCTGAGGGAGCGGAAGATTCTACGAACGAAGATCTGTTGTACTGAATCCCGCGGAAGATATCCGCGATCTCGCTAAGCTTGCAGACGCGGCTGTCCGCCCTTGCTTCGAGCGCTCGCTCCAGGAAAACGTCTAGCGCCGCGCGCCCAGTATCTTTTGCGACAAGTTCCCAATTTCGTTCTGCGAGTCGCTCGACCGAATCCAATTTGACAGTGGCAACGCTCCCTTCCAGAGTAGGACCACCGATCATAAATACCGTCTCGCTGGGATCTACTCCGCCAGCCCGCAATTCATTCGTATATGAGAGAGGTTGCTCCACTGCTTGCGAAGCAATCGTGTTCATCAGATCACGCCGAAGTTCTAACGCACCTGGGCCGGTCAGCATCGAAGCAACAACGTTCGTGTCGACAAAACAAACGGTCTTTCGTGGCGATTGGCGACTGAAAAGGAGAAGATCTGTTTTGACTGATCTGGAGAGCGCACCTGTACCTGAAGGTAACGACAAGACTGCATCAACTCGATAATCCGTCAACAGAACCTGGCGAAGTTTCGCCTCGGCGCCGCTTCGGAACAAAATACCCTCAGGAACCAACACAACAGCACGGCCTCCAGGACGCAGGCTTCTGAGAATGTGTTGGAGAAAAAGCACCTCCGCTGAGGTTGATCGAATCCGAAATCGGCCCGCGGCGGCCTCGCTCACACGACTGCCGAACGGCGGATTAGCGAGAATGCAATCAAAGCCTTCGTTGCCGTGATCACCAATGCCGTTCCGCTCAAGCGAATTGCCAACCTCAAGCTTCGGGAAAGACATCCCCGCAAGAACCAGGCGTGCCGTCGCGATTAAGGCAAGATGAGGCTGAATGTCGATTCCGAAAATGGACTGCGACTGAAGTTGGTTCCAGTCTTGGCTCGATAGACTCATGCCGTCATGCACAATGCGACGCGCGGCCCGCACGAGGAGTCCGCCAGTTCCGAAGCACGGGTCATAAACGCGGTCCCCTACCCGTGGTGCGGCCAATTCAACCATGAGGTCTGCCAGCGCGGGCGGCGTGGCAAACTCGCCGGAAAAGCGCGTCTGCTCAACCCAGCTGCTGAGTACTTGCTCGAATTCACTCGCGAGCAAGTCGCGGCCCGCAGTATTCGTCCACGTCTCAGCAACGGAAGTACGTGCGGCGACTAAGACTTCCTCAGGAACTGCCTTGAGGTCCACAGCTGCCGGAATTCGGTGGAGTGGCGAACCTAAGTCGGATGGCTGAAGGGCGAGAAGAGCGGGCCACACCTTGAGCTCAAGTGAAGAAGGCAGAACGAGCGGATCGATGCAGCTGAGCGCTCCCCAACTTACGTCATGCGGTAATTGGGGTGAATACTCGGAGAGATCGAATTCTGCAATCGCCTGACGTTCGCCTTCTTCGAGATCAGCATTTCGCAGCAACACGAAAGTGGACAAGGCGAGCAAGTAACTTCTAATGACCTGCTCAGACGCGAGCCCTCGACTACGTAGCCGGTTCGACAGCTCCCAAAACCGCTGCGTCGCTTCATTGGCGTTATTGATCGCGTGTGCCACAGATCTACAGTTCTCCAGCAACGGCCTGTCTCAAGACAGACCGCCGTAGTGCCGGGATTCCTTTTAGATCAAGCGCTTCCGCGATTCCAAGACTTAGGCGTTGCGCAGAATCAAAACGCGATACAAGTAGCTCCTGTTCGCGCAAAGAGGGAAGCGGGATCTTCACTTTTCGCAACGAGCTGCCCGAGATCTTCACCATGCTCTGGCTGGTGCCCTTTGCAAATGACTTGATTTGTTCACGAACAGACGGAATGCGCAGCGCATACGCGAAAAACGACGGAAGGACCTGCTTCGTGTCCGCTGTTAGCTTTATGAGCAGATCCGGATAGATGGTCCACGCAGAGCAACTATTTGCGGAATACGAGCTAAGCCCAACGAGATCGACGGTATTTGACCTCGAAACAAACACGTCGCCGGGTTTGATCGCGTACTTAAGAGCAGTCGCTTCTTCTATGGTTACGGTCTTTGCGGACTCGCAGTCGAGCAGCACATTGCGAACCGATGACAACGTCAACACGCGAGCATTGCCGGAGGTTTCAGATTGCCGAACTGATCTGCCATTCTGCGACGCTAACACGATCTCCTCAACCGCCGCTCGATGACCTTGAAACGAGTTATCAAAATCATTCAATACGGCCCCAACAAGCGCTTTGTTTTCCTTGGCGATCGCGACTCGGCTAGCTTCAATGTCGCCCATGAGGCTGAAACACGCATTGGCTCGTTGCACAATTGCCTGCTGTTCATCTATTGGGGCTATCGGGAGCAGAATGCTTTCGAGTTTGGCTTTTGTTATGTGACGTAAACCTACGCCCCCATGTGCCTTGCTGATCATTTCGTCGAGAATGCTATTTACAGCAAGGACAAAGTATTCCGGCTCGCAACAAGCACGATCGACCTGCACTTTGAAAATGTGTTGGTTAAGGACGCCAGGTTGGCGATCCCAGATGAAACACCCGAAAGAAGTACCAGGCGTACCGGACCACGAAAGCAGGATGTCGCCTGATTGCACGTGATGTTTTGGATCAAAAGACCCCGAGTAATAGTTGAACGGCTTTGAACGGTCGTTCAAGTTCTGGATTCTGATTATTGGAATTCCACTTCGTGACCAATCAGAAGGCTTAAACGGCCTGCCATTGACCAGAGTGCAGAGGTCACCTAGAGCCATGGTGGACCAGTTTCCCAGGACCGTGGGCCTATTCACGTCCATCCTCCAACAGCTGTTCGAGTTGTCCAAGCAGTTCCTGCAGAGTCTCTTGCTGGCTCTTTAACGATTGAAGCAGATCTAGCGCGGGCCGATGCTCGTAGTCATTCTTCCTGTTGGGGTTTCGTGCTGAAAGGTCAAACCCTGTGAGATCTCCGACGTTGACCACCCACGATACGTCGCTTTGAGCACGAGTTTGCTGTTTTTGACGAAAATCTGGAATTTGGCTACCCACGATTGGTCGTCGCGTTTGCTTCAACTCAAAACCATCGTTCGTTAGCTCGTAATACCAGATTTGTTCGGTTTTGCGTGCATCGTGCTCCCGGTTAAAGAACAGTACATTTGCCTTAACGCCCGTGTACGGTAGGAAGCATCCAGCGGGCAGGGACAGAATCGTGTGAACATTGAATCCGTCCAGCAACTTTTGACGAACCGTCGCGTCGGGTCCACCCCGGAATAGCACCCCTTCGGGAACAATGACGGCAGCACGACCGCCCTTCGCGAGATTCGCCATGATATGTTGCAAGAAGAGAATCTCGGTCGATCCTGAACGCACAGTGAAATTCGTCTGGACCTGCTGCGGTAGCCTTCCGCCATAAGGCGGATTCGCCAGAATGACACTGTACTTGTCCTTTTCGGCCACATTGGTTATATGCACTTCCAGCGTATTCGCAAGCTCGAGGCTTGCCTCCCGCACATCGTGCAAGAGGAGACCCATCGTGCCATTCAAGTACGGTAAGGGGCCCAATTCTCGCCCGCAGATTGTCCGTTTGTGGAACTGCTCTAGCTGCTCCGCGCTCATTGCGCCGGCATTTTTTCGAATTTCGACGGCTGACATCCAGAGGAATCCGCCACTGCCGAAACACGGGTCGTACACGCGATCACCGAGTTGAGGCTTAACAACCTTCACCATCGCCTCGATAATGTGTCGCGGCGTGTAGAACTCGCCTGCGTAGCCGGCGACCTGCGCCACGTCTCTCAGTAGCCGCTCGTAGATCTCTGATAGGACGTAAACGTCAGTTTTGTCACTGAAGTGCAGCTTGTTGATCTGCGTAACTACCCGGGCAAAGCTCGCACCACGGCTCTGGTGATTCTTTATAGCCTTGAATATTCGATTGATCCGGGTCGCGACGGGACCATCCGAAATAGTGCACAGGTGCGGCCAGAGCTTGCCATTTACGAACTCCAACATGTCGTCTGGACGATTGATAAGCCTCGTCCATTCCGTCCAGCCGTACTCTCCGTCGAGGAGACGGTTATATGCAGTGCCATCAAATGCAGCTTCCTCTTCTCGCCGACTCTCTGTCTCGTCGAAGGCCTTCAGAAAAAACAGCCAGGCAATCTGCTCGACGTAGTTGTTCGGCTGCACTCCTTCAGAGCGCATTTGATCGCAGGCGTTATCAATCGCCTGCTGAACTTCCTGTCGGCGGTGTTCGACTACCTGGTCGTGAGCTGTAGAGGTTGCCATATCCTTCTTTCGGGTCTGCGTGCGTGCCTAGATCACCATCGGCACGTACAAGTGACGTTTCACATTTTCTAGGTCTTCGCGTAGCTTCGGACCTCCGCCATACTGCGCGAGCAACTGGCTGAAGCTGCCAAAGCGCTGCGCGAATTGCGGAGCGCTGTACGTGCCGCCTTGCTCCAAATCGTCGATACCGTAAAGGCCGTAATGGTCGAGCGCAGTCTCCCAAAAATCGAACTTGAGGACATCGCCATTCCCAACAACGCTGGAAAGCCAAGGACGCTCCGCATCCCAGAAGCGCACAACACGATCCGATCGCATTGGGACTTGCACCAGGTCGAACCCGATTTTCGCCAGGATGTCGACATCGTCAGCCCCGTCGAGATCAAGATATTTTCGAAATGCAGCGATATGCACATCCCGGTCTTTCAGTTCCGCTCGGAGATCGCTTCGTGTCTTGCGATCGATCCAGAGATTTAGAAGCGCACGAATGTCCTCGGGTGAAATCGAGCGAATCACTTCCTTGGACTTTTCTCGATATTCTTCGAATGGAATCTTCTGCCCATCCGCCAAGCACACAAAGCTTTGCGTCGAAGAAATAAAGACGCTTACGCCCGTGCTGACTGGTTTCAGAGCCGGCTCAGATTTTTTCGGCGCGGTCGTCTTCGACTTGACGCCGGTTTGTTTATTCGCTGGGTGGCCATCGAACTCGGCGTCTTCAAGAGCACTCGCGCCCACGTAGTCGTAGATAAAGAAATAACGCTTGTCGATGTCCTGACACAGCCGCGTACCGCGCCCCTTCATTTGCTTGTAAAGGATGGCACTTTTCAGGGGACGCGCGAACACGACGACCTTTACGTCCGGCGCGTCGTAGCCTGTTGTCAGCAGATCAACGGTTACTGCGACACGGGGACGGGCGCGTCCAATTTCGGCAAAGTTCTGTTCCAGCTGATGCGAATTGCGTTCGGAGCGCACTATGCGCGCAGCGTAATCGTTGTCGCCAGAGACTCGCTTCAGCTCCTGCGCCATGAATGCGGCGTGCGTATCATCGACGCAGAAGACGATCGCTTTCTCGTCTCGCAATCCCTGAACTCCGAATTGAGCCCATAGGTCCTCCGCGATTGCGGTCGTGCGATCTGGCAACCGAATATCGCGCTCGAAATTTGCCCTGGAGTACAGCTTGCCGTCTGGCGCGGTGTAGCCATCTTCGTCGATATTCGTAAGTCGCTCTTCGAGAAGATATGGCACTAAAAATCCGTCCTCAATGGCCTGCTTTAACGAGTACGTGTACGCCGGCTTGCCGTCGGGACTACCGGCGAAATAGGAATACGTATCCCTTCGCAGCTCTTCGGGCGTGAGCGGCCGACGGGCCTCTTGGAGTTCACGAGGCGTCGCCGTCAATCCAAGCTGATATGCCTGCTCGAAGTATTCGAACACGGGAAACCAGTCTCCAAATCCGGACCGATGACATTCGTCAACGATAACTAGATCGAAGAAGTCCCGGTCGTAGTACTCGTACAGCTTCTTGCCCTCAAGCTCTTCATCCAAGTTCTGATAATTCGCAAAGAAGATCTTGCCGACGAGGTGTTTCCCCTGGCGCACTGCGTCTTTGTCGATGACGACACGTTCATCGTCGGAAAACGCAGAAAAAGCGCGGTACGCCTGGTCTTGAAGGTTGTTGCGGTCGGTTAGAAAGAGAACATGATTGTTCCGAAGAACCTTGCCGTTGATCAACTTCCAGACGAGTTGAAAGACAGTGAAAGTTTTCCCAGTACCCGTGGCCATTAACAGGAGGACGCGGCGCTGATCCTGTGCGAAGCGAAAAATCGTCTCGTAAATGGCCATCTGCTGATACGGTCGCACCTTCTTCTGTGAAACCTGGTCTACGTGCCAAGGTACTTCAAATGCCTTTTGCCATTTTTCCCATGCGACGCCACGCCCGAGTCTTCCAAGGATGTCAGCCGGGGTGGGCACGGCCTGCAACACCTCAAATGCGCCTGTTTCATTGTCGGTGAGAATGTATTCGCGGCCGTTTGTCGCAACAGAAAAGCGGACGCCCAGGCGATTCGCGTACCGCGACCCCTGCTGCATGCCGTCGGCAGCAGCCTCGCTCTCTGCTTTGGCTTCGAGGACCGCTAGCGGAAGAGATCCAAGGCGCAACAAGTAATCGAGTATGATCCGTTGGCTTTCGTCATACATCGACCCACCCGAAACATTCACCCTGCCAGGGCCGAGTTCGAGCTGACGGTCGAAGGACCAGCCGGCTGCTCGAAGCGCTGGCTCGATCACCTCGCGACACGTCTGCACCTCATTGCGGCTCATATCCGGACTCTCGATTCTCTCATTGAATTATGCACGCGCCTTGCCACTTCGAATTCTGTATCGGTTCATCCAGTTTGAGAAGGTCTGATAGCTCGGCAACCCAACAAGCCTAGCCGCGACAGTTTTGTTCCCGTCGGCTTCATCAAGCGCCCGCTGCAGATAATGCTGAGCGACCATTTCAAGCATTTTCTGCAAGTTACACCCGTCTCCCAAAGGTTGATCGAGCACGTTTCGCTCCGGATTTACTCTTTCAGGCAGCAGCGCTTCTCGTACGTCGTCCGCGCCAACTTCCTCTCCATCACACCAAACTGCTGCGCGACGAAGCGTGTTCAACAACTCCCGCACATTTCCTGGCCAGGAGTGCCGAAACAGAAGCTTTCTTGCGGTAACAGAAAGATTCTTGTGTTTGTAGCCAGGTTCCCGTTCGCTTTCGGAATTGACTTGTTCCAGTAGCTTGTCAATCAGAAGCCCGATGTCCCCTTCACGGTCTCGCAAAGGAGGTAGCTTCAGAACAGCTACAGCGATCCGATAGAACAAGTCAGCCCGGAACTGCCCAACCGAGATTTCGTCAAGCAGGCTGCGATTCGTAGCCGCTATCATCCGAACATCCAGCCTAATCGGCTGTTTGCTACCGAGCCTTGATACTTCGCTTTCTTGTAGCACCCTAAGTAGTTTCACTTGCTCGGATATTGGAATCTCACCGATCTCGTCCAAAAATAGAGTGCCGCCATTCGCGGTCTCGAAATGCCCCAGTCTCATCCTATCCGCACCTGTGAACGCGCCTTTCTCGTGCCCGAAAAACTCTGACTCAAAGAGCTCTCTTGGAATAGCGCCACAGTTAACAGCGACGAACGGCTTTAGTTTACGAGGGCTGGCGTTGTGAATCGCGCGAGCAAAAAGCTCCTTTCCGGTCCCAGATTCGCCTTCGAGCAGCACAGACACGTTGCGTGGCGCTATGCGCTGAGCTCGCGCTACAGCCCGCTGCATAATTTTGCTGCGATAAATGATGTCGCGGAATTCGGGAGCCTCGGGCGGAGGTGCGGCGCTGAGTTCGGTTAGCTTACGATCTGAATCCCTCAAGAGATCCGGAATGAAATCCGCGGCAATGTCGAACGGCACTGAGGCAGTGCGAACTCCGTGCTTGGCCGAGGATTCGATCAGTTCGGCAGCAAACCGCGTTTTCGCCAGGATAATCCATACAGCCGCCATCGCCGGGGTGCCCGGGCTCAGATGAAAAACTAGGCTGGCGCCTTCCGGGGCAGCGCGCTTGGCCTCGTCAGCCGCTTTTCTGGCAAACTCGTAAATCTCCCCAAAGTTCGTCGGGCTTGTGAGCGACGTGAATAAAACGTCGACGGGGCAGGAAACCTTCTTTTTCAACCATTTGCGGTAGTCCGTGATTCGCTGTTCGGGATAGTCGGTGAGCAGCACGAGCTTCGTATACTCCCGCTGCGTACCCGCCTGCGCAATTGGACCGAGCCCCACCGCATCGGGCTCGCCTGGCGCGCGAAGATCCGTATTTCCAATCCAAGTGACCAGGATTTGTGGCATGCATTGAGTATAAACCGATTTATGTATAGCACAAAATAGTTTGTATCTCGGGAGAGGCCACCGATTCAAAAGAGCAGGGTTTTGTGGTTCGCCAGGATGGCAGGTCAGTTGCTATTCACTTTGCATGGCGAGGAAGAGAGCACAGGCCGAACAGCAACAGTTTCCCCCAACGCCTCAGCGGTGTCCGACATGTGGCAGTGATGAACTAACGCTGCACGGCGCAGTCCGAAATCTGGTTGAGCAGCAACTGCAAAACGGCGAACCAGTCGGGAAACAGGTCGCGAGTAGTAAACGCGAGATCGTGTGGGAACGCCTTTCTTGCGCCCGCTGTGGGGCGCAATGCGAACGGACCGACGAGCGCATTCTGGAGCTCCGAAAGGAAATAGAACGCCTTGAATTTCAGCTCGCATTCGTAACGGGTCGACTTGTACCGGACAACAGGCTGCCCTGCTGAGGGAAAGAGCCCGGCAATGAGGAATCAGACTATGTCGAAGAACGTGTTAGTGCTGGATCGCAGCGTCAGGATTACTGAACTAGAGATTTCACGCACCGATGTGGCGGACTTCCTGCGGACCGTTGACGCGGACGAGGTTGCATCCACACTGATCCAAGCCATAGAAGTCGGCGTGTTTTGTCTGGAACGTGCTCGCATGACTCAGGACACCGAATTCATCCGGCGACAAATTGACCAGATCCTGAACCGTGTCGAGGTCGCGGTTGGCAAGATCCCTGAGGAGACGCAGAAAGCGCTAATTGCCAAGATTGGCTCCGGCAACGGGCAGGTACTCGCCCCGATCAAAGAAATGATCGAGACGGCGTCCAAGGTCTCGACCGACAGGGTTAAAGAGGTCCGCACGCTCCTCACCCAAGAGATTGACCCCGATAAGGAGACGACCACCCTCGGGAAGGCATTGCGAGCTCTGCGCAATTTGCTTGATCCAAAACGAAGCGATTCCGTCCAGAACACGCTCGAACAGGCCGTAAAGACCGTAACCGGCAAGGATGGAGCACTGGCGCGAGCGGTAAAGGAGGTCGTGGGCGAAGCGATCAAGCCGGTCGCGACCGAATTGGACAAACTGGCGAAGGAAGTTCGAGGGCGGGACGCCGCCGAAGAGGCGCTGGAACAAACGACCAAGAAGGGTCCTGATTACGAAAACGAGGTCTTGGAGGACCTGCAACAGTGGGCAGGACTGCTTGGGGCAGAAGTTCACCACGTCGGCGTGGACAACCGTCCTGGTGACATCCTGATCAAGATGCCTGCAAACGGTGTTGTCGGAATGCCATTGTTGATCGTGGTCGAAGCGAGAGATCGCCAATCCGCGGTCGGACGAAAAGTGATCTCCGATACGCTCAGTAGAGCGATGGCAGAGCGAAAAGCTACCGGGGCCGTATACCTGAGCAAGACGACGGCGGGATTGGCGGCCGAGGTGGGCGAATGGGCAGACGGCACGGCCGATTCCGGCCCATTCGTCGCTTGCACTCACGAAAACCTTTCGATCGCAATCCGTTGGTTAATCATTCAGAACCGACTTACTCAGACCAATCAGAGCGCAGTCGCGGTGGACTCCACGGCAATTCTGCAGCAGGTGCAGCGTATTCGGACTTCCGTGGATCGGGTAAAAACAATGAACCGCAAAGTCACGGACGTGCGCAGTAGCGCGAATGACATTCAAACGGAAGCGGAAGCGCTGCGCGACGAGGTGCGGGCGAGCCTTGCGATCGTGGAGGATGCATTACGGTCTGCTGTTCCCCTGAAGAAAGCTGCCGTGTCCGTCGCCGGTGACTGAAGGCGACCACGAGACGGCGTCAGCGAAGAATTCTCAGGACAGCACACAATAGGGGCATAATCAATATCTGACAGCGGTCGTCAGCTCAGGAACGTCGTGATCAACGTCGCGAAGCAAATCGAGGCATCAACTCCGTCGCGCTCCTTACTCATGACCTACTGTGCAAGCCTTCCATTCTTCGAGCGCGACATTTTGCCCTATCTTCAACAGGTTGGGGACGGGCGCGTCACAGTTCTTCTTGGCCTCGCACAATATGAGGCCTCGTTCTCCGATTTCGTTCGCGATGCAGGCACCAGATATCGCCTTCATCCAGTTCGGTTGCCGCAAAAGTCTGCTAACTTTCATCCCAAGCTTTACCTGCTTATGGGTGGTTCGAAAGTCGATCTTCTGGTGGGCAGTGCGAACCTCACCCCATCCGGTTTCGGTTCGAATGCTGAAATCATTGACCAGCTCACGCTGTCGAAAGAACATCAAGAAGACGCAGCCGCCATCGCGCAGTATGCCGCCATGCTTCGCCTCCTCCCAGCCTTAGACCCCCGCCTGCCGGAGCAAGTCGTTATTGAAATCGAAAAGATCGCGAGCGGTCTGGAACATCTGGGAGCGACGAAAACGGACAGCGTAGCCGGACCTTGGTTTCTGCACACAATCGAAGAGACATTGCTGGCGCAGATTGGGCGTTTGATTCCACCGTCGGAAGTAAAACAGATCGCTGCAGTTTCGCCGTTCTTCGATGATAAGAGCCTGGCAATACTGAAGCTGGCTGAAACCTACGACAAGGCCAAAATTCGCCTGATCAAGGACGCGCAGCCTGACTCGATGAATGGGCAGGCGCTAACGAAACTCGGCAGCCGCATAACCGTTGAGGAGTTGGGGCATTTAGCGGACGAAGAAAAACGGAGATTGCACGCGAAATTGCTTTTGTTGCAGTCCGACAGTGCTGAATGGGTTGTCAGCGGCAGTGCGAACTTAACGCGCTCGGCGTGGCTCTCCTCCGCGATGTCCTCGAATTCCGGGAATGTCGAGGCCGTTGTCGTACGTCGATTCGCACTTGGTTCTGCAGCTCGACTTCTAAGATCCATCAGCACAACGAAAGTTGACTACCGCAACCTGCGTCGAGCAGCCAGTTCGCCTACAAGCTCAGACGATGATTCTACGTTCGCTATCATCGATGCCGAGCTTTCTGGGCAAGAGCTCAAGGTTTTAATAGAACCCCACGACAATCTCGCGTACAACGGGCGCTTTCGCGTTTACCTAGAGCAGACCTGTAAGCGCATAACCGTCACACCAGAAGCAGAACGGTTCGGGAAGCGGATTCGTCTCACGGCTAGTGTTCGGGGCCACAAGCTTGATCACGATCGGGCGATATCTGCAACGGTCGAGGTCACGGTGCGTGGCACACAGCCGTCGCGCGTGCGAACTTGGGTAGCGATTCCCTCCACGCTGGCATTCAATTCAAGTCAGCGCAATGTTCGGTCTGCGGCTCGGGATGTCTGTCGAACGGTATTCCTGCAAGACGAAGCCGCTGGAGTAATCGCAGACGCTATTACACGATTCCTTACGGATCTAGGCGGACTAGCGCACGATCAGGCCGGCCATGCGTCGCCTGAGGAACGCACCGAAGGCGACACTGGCCTCGACCGCGAGCTTTCCAAGCGCGACTTTGTCGTCAAGGATGATGCGCTCGGCACCCTTCACGCGAGCCACGCACGTACTGCCCAGGCACTTACGGGTCTCGCGGCTTTGTTGCAGAAATTACTCGTTGCAGCGGATGAGGTGAATGACGTCGCGGCACCAGCCGATGAAGTCGAGGAACGACGACCGGAAGATCAAGAAAGCGACGAAAGCACTGATGAGCATAAGCAGCGCGACGATGATCGCAAAAAGAAGGTGAAGCGAGCCGAGGAGACGTTGGATCAGCTCGATACTGCTTTCCGCGACACTGTCAATGAGGCGTTGCGACAGGAAGTCTCGGAAGCGGTGGTGCCTTTCCTTCTAAAACTGCCAACTGCGGCGATCGCGTATGTTCTGTTGCATGCGCAGATTCGGCGTCGGCTCGGGCTCGACACCGGCTACAAGATCGCACACGAGATTCGGCAAATCCTGCGTGAAGCCTTCTCGATTGATGGAATGACACTTGGGGGATCTTACGGCTGGCTGGTTCGAGCGTGGGCGTCGGAACAATGTCGCCCTCGACTTGATGAAAGCCTGGGATCAGACGGTACGATCAACGAGTTGATCGCCTTCGTTGCGGCTGGCCTCGCCTTCGATGGCCCCTTGCGCGCTAGCGACGAAGTTGCCCAAGGAATCCTCGCTGGGCTACACCTTGTAACCGGTCGAATTCCGGGCGACACTCTTGAAGATGAGTTACGGGATCGCCTCGCTGCGGTTTCCCAATCGTCAGGCGGTACTTTCGGGCTGCCAGAATTACAGGCCGTCATTGCTTCCTTTGCCCCGGAAAAGTTGACCATCGCTTCGTCAGTTCTACGTTGGAAACTGCTGAAAGCAATTGACGCGGTGGACGGCGATCCAACACGAGTTTCCGAAGAGATCACGGAATTGCGACGTCTAGCCCCAGAGCTTTGGGCCGTATACTCGTCGATTCGAACACGCTTGAGACCGCCACTCAGCCATGCGTCTGCGATCGACAACGAGGTCAAGTGCGGTAGCGCTAGGTGCCAGATGATCTTGTCCGGTGCTACTACACAGAAACTAGCAGCTCCGCCGCCGGCATTCGTACAGTGCGATTTCTGTCATCGCATCCTCATCGCAGTAAACATCGATGATGGAATCTCCGAACAAATTGTGCTTGGTCTGGAATCGATGACCGAGGTGACACATGCCTGAGTTCCCAGACTGGACGGAATTCTGCAGCAATGAAACCGAGCACCGCGGTCTCGATCCTTTGGGGCTTGAATCTGTTGGAGCCAGCATCGTGCAGAACCAGTTGCTGCCTGGAATCACGAATGCCACCCGTCACATTCGCTATTACTCATTTTTCAGCTGGGTTTTTTGGAAGTTCTGGAGCCGGAATAAGGAAAAAGCGCGCCTATCCGACCAGCGGCGCTGGAGAGTCAGACTTGAAAATGTGTTGCGCGCCGCCACTCTGGATAAGGACGAGAAGATCCAAGCTTTGATAGGAGTGACCAAAGCAATCCGAATAAACGGCCTACCAGGAAAGGCAAAGGTCTCGATTGAGGGCGGGAAGGCTGCAACGGCTTTTGTCCCCGCTAACTACAGTTCTTCATTTCGTGCGTTGGGGTGCGGGATGTGGGAAGACAAGAGGGGCGCCAAGCTCAGTGCCTTCGGGGAAAAACTGGCGCTTGCCTTCGATGAAAGCTTCGATCGCGTTCCGGGAGGTCGTCTCGCTCTCAAAGAACTTTGTTCCGATGCTGCCGAAGTCTCAGTGGCAGAAATCCGATCCGCCGCGGATGCAATCCGGCTGCGGCCCGTCGGCCCCACCGAGGCGGAGCATAAATTCCTCCTAGAGCTTTTGCTGCGCATGGAGACAGGTGATGACCGTGTGAACGCCTCGTATGACATGGGGCGCTCGCGGAGTTTCGCTCTGTTTATGGAAATCACTGATCAAGCAGAGGGCACGCTATCTTCGGCCTCCGATCTTCATCAGATCTTCGCGACAGGCCAGTTGCCGAATCATCGCACGTTCTCCGTACCGCCGGAGATGCAACACAGCTTCGAAGTGTGGAAACGATATCAGGAACGACAGTATGTCAAACTGAGCGCATACGCCTTGTGGCACGAGGTCGTACAGCTGCTGGGATATTCAGCTTTCAAGACAACTTCAGCGCAGCAGCTGCTGGCTCATTTCGACACCGCACTGACAAATTCCGACGTGGCCGAGGAATGGCTTGGAAAAGGCTGTCCGACGCTCACAGTTGGAGCTGCGCTCCAAGCACTTTCTCAACGGCTCAGCTTCAAACCGCGGGAGTTCGGCAAAAAGGCGATCGCCCTCGCAGAGACCCTGATAAACCTAAATGCCTCGACCGAAGACAGAGTGGGTTCGGCGGTGGTCCTTCTGTTGCTTTGCGCCTGCTACTGGAAAAGCAATGGTACCACTCTGCCTGAAGGCCAGCTCCATAAACTAGGGGGCGTCGAAAGAATGTCACTTGATGCAATCAAGAAGGATCTGGGTCAGTTGACTGACGCCACTGTCGCGGACTACCTGCAGTGGGCGGTGGAAAACTACGTTTTAAAACAGGCAACGAGGGTAGCAATTCAGAAATTGCCGGACTACCGATTCTTCATCATTCGCGATGAGGAGGGATATCGCCTAGTCAAGCGCCAGAATCCGAGATCATATCTCTCGTATGACTCTTCACGGATCGGCAGCGCGTTCGAATTGATGACGGACCTGAAGCTGGTCGAGATCAATGGCGCCATCACACTAACGGCTACGGGGCGCAAAGTGTTGCAGAAATTGAGAGCGTTCCACCAGAGAATGAACGGAGATGCGCTGAATGCAGGTGCTGTGTAGCCCCCTAGGAGAAGAAACTTTTGGCCGGTCGACTTACATTCCGACAGTCGGACAGCGTGCTCGCGAACCAGTTTCCGTGTGTAACCAATAGGCTCGTGAGCGAAAGGTGTGCCTTCTTAGGTCAACTCTAAGCTGTCCACCGTGTCGTTCGCCCCTCTGGTGGCGAATGTGAAAAAATGCCCTGTTCGTCGCCGCAAGTCGTCGGACCACCGAGGTTGCAACGCCATCAATGAGCACCAGGCAGCCGCAAACAGCGCCAAGGAAAACGCAGAAGTACACCGTAAGCGCCTGCGTGCCCGGCGATCTTTCGGACGCAGAGCTCGCCAACTGCGTCGAGATTGTCAGGGACGGCGGGGCCGTGGCTATAAGTCTGGACAAGCTGCAGAACGCGAGGATGCTCGCGGTCGCGCGCAACGGCGGTGTGATTGTCGGTGTTGGATCGATAAAGCGCGATCGGCCCGATCGTGCGGTTGACATCGCTCGGGAAAGTGCCTTTGGTTTTCCGAAGGAAACTCCTGAACTTGGCTATGTTGCGGTCGATCCGGAACACCGGCGAAAAGGGCTTTCTCACCTGCTTGTCGGCGCCTTGCTCAAAGTCGTGCCCGGCGGTCTCTTTGCGACGACGGACGATGAACACATGATGAAGACGTTGTCCGGGGCAGGCTTCGCACGACAAGGGAGCGGATGGCAAGGCCGTCGGAGCCAGCTTTCGTTGTGGCTGAAACAGCCAGAACAGAGCGCGATCGAGGGAACAAGCCCGGCAGCGAGCGGACCAGCAGGAAGCCTCTTCGAGGGTCAAGTCGGTGCTTTCTTCCTGCTGTCTGTGCTCGTGCACGCAGAACCACGCGGGCTGCCGGGAACGATTATCGATCGCGTCGAATTTCAAAGGGCGCCCGAAGGTCACCCGCTGGATGATGTCATTGTCCATGCGCATGACGCGCAGGGAAAGCCTGCCGTCCTTGAGATTCAGGTCAAGAAAGGCATCAGTTTCGCGCCAGGCGACCCGATCTTCCGTTCCGTCGTCGGTCAGATCGTGCAGGCATCGCGCAAACCGGAGTTTCTGACCAGTCGCTATGAACTGGCGGTCGCGATTTCCAAAACATCGCACAAAATTGACGGAGCTTATCAGGATGTCCTTACGTGGGCGCGAGAGTTGGGTGATGCCGCGACCTTCATGAGCCGGGTCAAGCGCCCCGGCTCGGCCAATGACGCCATGCGTACGTTTGTGAACACTTTCAGATCGCACCTTCGTGAAGAGGGCGCAGCGCACGATGACGAGTCCGTTTGGCGCCTGCTGCGCAGACTTCAGATTCTTGTTTTCGATTTCACGGCGACGGGGTCGATCTCGGAGGAACTGGCAAAAGAGCGTGCTGTTCGCGCGCTTCATCCTGACGACGCGTCGCGCGCAGACGAACTATGGACAGTCCTGACGGAACTTGCCATAAAAATCGCCGCGGCCGGCGGCGACCGCACGCGCGATGGCGTGATCTCGGATCTTCAGCAAAAGAATTTTCGCCTGGCCGGGGTCCGGCACACTTTCTCCGCGCGCATGGCCCTAGCTGAAGCGTCGCGGAATGCGGTTGCCGACATCGGTGACCGCGTGAGTGGGGCGATGCTGACGCGGCATGAGCGGGTCGGATCGGTCCGGGAGGCCCTCGACTCGGGGCGATATGTGGAAATTCGTGGCGATGCCGGCGTCGGAAAATCAGGAGTCCTGAAACACATCGCCGAGCAGATCTCCGGCGAGTCGCAGGTCATTGTTCTGAGCCCAGGCCGCACGGTCCCGAGAGGCTGGCTCGCGATGAGAGGTGTGCTTGGTTTCGATGGCACGGCTCGCGATCTTCTTTCAGATCTCGCCGCTGACGGCGGCGGCGTGTTGTTCTTGGACAACTTGGATTTTTTTGATGACGAAGAGCGCCTGACTGCGATCGACCTTTTCCGAGAGGCGGCCAAAATCCCCGGCATGTCGGTCATAGCGACCGCCCGCCGTGATTTCGGCGTCGGGGAACCAAGCTGGTTGCCCGAGGAAGTCATTGGTCAACTGGGACGGGCCAAACCTGTCGTCATCGACGAACTTTCGGACGCTGAAACCGAAGAACTGCGGCAGGCCGCTCCGCAATTGAGGGCGCTATTGGCCGATAACCATCCTGCCCGTCAGGTTGCCCGCAACCTCTTCCGCCTTTCCCGTCTCGCCAGTCTTCCTTCGGACGCTCCGGTCGTGCGCACTGAAGCTGAGATGGCTGAGCAATGGTGGGAAACCGCGGATGGACAGAAAGACAAGAACCATCGCGACCGTGCGCGGGTGCTCAGGACGCTCGCCGAGCAAGCGCTCACCAGCGCAGGCCCACTTGATGTCAGCGGCCTTCCGACGCCGGCAGTCGACGCGCTCGTGGCTGGCCAGACCTTGCGCGATCTCGGAAATGATCGTGTGACGTTCCGCCACGATGTCCTACGGGAGTGGGGAATCGCCAATCTCCTCATCGTTAACCCTGCCATTATCGAAAAGCTTCCCCTAGATCGGCCGGCACCCGCTGCTCTGGCGAGGGGAACTGAACTTGCGGCGCGGATGACGATCGAGCACGCCGCTGACAGCACGCGCTGGAAATCTTTGATCGATGTTCTGAGTAAAGAAGAAAATCACGGTTCTTGGCGACGGTCAGCACTGCTGGCACTCGTCCGTTCTGAAATCGGCCAGGAGCTACTAACCCGTGCTTCGGGTTACCTGCTTGATGACGGCGCGGGGGTTCTTCGGGAACTCATTCGGCTGGTTATGGCAGTTGACGCCGATACCGGCGCTAAGTGGTTTTCGGCGCTCGGGTTTGATCCCAAATTGATTCCGGCGAACCTTAACGTTCCCAGCGGACCGTCCTGGAGCCGACTCATAATCTGGCTTCTGGCTCTCGGAGATTCTTTGCCAGCGGCAGCGATCCCCGATGTAGTGGATCTCTATAACGCCTGGTCGATGGGGATGCTCGGTCAAGATCCATTCACGCCGCTACTAGTGCCGCGCCTTTATCGGTGGCTCACGGAGATTGAAGTTTTGAGCATTCGAGACCAAAGAAGGCCCTTCAACGGTGAACTGACACGTGACCAAATCAGCGCGCTGGCGGGCGATCTCAGGACAGGCTTTCTCTCATTCTGCAATCGAGCACCGCAACTCGCCCAGGAATATTTGCGATGGTTGAGAACGCGCGAGCACAGCGAACACGCGCTGCGCGAAATCCTGAAGTTTCGCGGCGCGCTTGCGCAGGCAGCGCCGAAGGAACTGGCAGAGATCACAATTGAACTCCTTATTCCGAAAGATGAGGATGACGATGAGAGCCCGAGCAGCCCTTTCCGTCAGGCTTTCGGATATCACGACAGCGATTTTATTCCGGCTTCGCCGTCGCAGGGGCCGTTCCTGGAGCTACTTATTCACGCTCCGGAGCACGGCGTGAAGCTTATACGGCAACTCATCGATCACGCGATTTCGTTTCAAACCGGAGGCCGGGACTTCGGCGCAAACGCAATAACCATTCCTTCTCTCGTCGGCAGCGAAAAAATCTTTCCTTGGGTCGAATCTTATTATTGGTCGCGGGATGTGGGATCGGGACCGACGATCGCCGCCTGCGCGCTCATGGCCCTAGAAGCCTGGGGTCATCGCAGGATTGAAGCCGGAGATCCCGTCGAGAAGGTGCTCGCGGGCGTTATCGGCACGGGGAATCCGCCGGCAGCATACCTGATGGTCGCTGTCGATTTACTGCTGTCCCATTGGCCCAATTCGCGCGTTGCGGCCATACCGTTTCTCGCGTGTCCTGAGCTCCTTTGCCTTGATCGGCACAGAACGGTTAACGACGGAGTCGAGATTCCAGACCTTTTTGGACTTAAGGCGCTGCAAAAGGAACCTGTTGGTGCTGCCAGTCTCGCGAGCCTGAAAGCGCGCCCCTCCCGACGCTGGATGCTGGACCAACTTCTCGGGCTTTATGCGGTGGGCGAATCCGTCGAAGATCGCGATGAACTGGCTGAGCTTCTGCGCCGCGCGGCCGCGCGGCTCGGCCCGCCCAAAGACCAATCAGACCTGGGGGACCCCGAGTTCATGGCGGTTCACGCCCTCAACCTCATCGATCCGAAGAACTGGCGCACGGGAATCGTACAAACTCAGGACGGCGCGACGGAAGCTTGCGAATATGTTCCTCCCGATACGGAAAGCCGGCACCTTCAGCCTATGCAGGAGGCGGCGCGCGAGCGCCAAGCCGACAACGCCATGGAGGCAGGCATCAGGATCGCATTGAACAACCGGGAGCGGTCGTCAGCGGCGTTCGCGGCTGCGGCAATTGAGTGGGCTCGAAAACAACCCGCCACCGTTAACAAAGGCGACACAGGCGACGATTACGACGAGCGCGACCACCAGCGATCGATGCGCAACGAGACTCTGGTCACCGCCGCCATGATTGCCGCCCGCGACGGCGGCGCTGAACTCATCGCCAAGCACGAGGATCGGATCCGAGACACGTTTGTGCGCGCCCTGAAAGGCGCGAATGACGCCGTCCACAGGGTGCGGGCCGGATTGCAATTCAATCCAATCGCGATCGCTTTTGCCGGAATGGCTCTGTTGTTGAGGAATCGCTTTGCTATGGAGGATGTCCGCACGCTACTCGAAAGCGCCGGCGATGACAACCCCGCCGCCTCGCACGGTTTCACAGTTGCCGCCGGATTGCTCGCTGAGATCGATGAACGTCTGCCGCGCGCGGTACTGCGCTGCGCTTTCGCCGCACGTACAACGCCGCACCGCGACTGGCGGAAGCCGGAGGCTGGATACAACGCCCGTGTTGAGCTTTCCAGGCAAAAGGTGAAAGATGCCATCGACGCGGAGCTGGCGTGGTTGGCAGGTATGCAGGTAGAGCCAGAATGGCAGCAATTTCCACCAAGTCCGGCCAGTCCTCGGCACGGTTCGGTGCGGATGCCAGGCACGCGGAAAAAGGTGCCCGCTGAACCGGATGTACGCACTGATCATCAGGGTGCGGCATTATGGTTGGGAGGCGCGGCGAGCCTCTTTGATGTCGCGAAGCGGCCATGGCTGTGCGACATCGTAAAGGCGTATGGCGGATGGACCTTCGTCGCGAATGGATCAGAACTGGAGGAGGATGAAGATACTGACCGCGGTCCGACAGAATGGAACAATGCCTTCTTTAAACTCTTGGCTTATTGTCTACCCGGTCTGACATCGATCCAAGTTGAAGAAGTCGCGCTAGCACCCATTGCTGGTCTGCCGGACGGAGCCTTCTTTGATGTTACGAGCGCGTTCCTGCCAGAGGTGGACGGCGTCTATTTCAATCACTTCACATTGCAGGACCCTCAGGCCGTACAGGTACGAACCGCTCTGTTCAAGAGGATCATGACCACGAGGGCCTGGGAGCGCCATGTTCGCGAGCGGTCAACGTCGACCGAGTACCACTTCGGGCCGGCAGTGGCGGTGGTACTGTTTAACGAATACTGGAGCTTCCAGCCGCCAAAGTGCTATCTGAAACCGAAGGGCGTCGATCACCTAGGCCCGTTTCTTCCCCTGTTGAAGGAAGTGGCCGAAAGCGCCCAGTTTTTTCTCGCGGTCATCGCCCTGCTCAACCTTCTTGAAGTAGCGCCGCGGGCGGCTCACCTGCCAGTGATCGTCGCGGCGGGCAAGGGCTGGCTGGCTGGCCATCCGGACAACAAGGAGTTCTGGATTGATCAGGGGATCGGGCGCCGGCTCTGTTCATTGATGGAGGCGATTCTCGCTTCCGATCCGAAACTGTTCACGTCGGACCAGCCGCTTAGGCGAGATATCGATGTCTTGTTAGGCAGCATGGTTCGCATGGGCATCGCGGAGGCACATCGGTTGGAGGAGAGTCTCCGTCTTATCTAAGTTCCGTCTCCAGCGAATTGTCTGGTTCGGCAGAATTTATCGCTATGAGCACGACCTGAATAACGGGGCGCTGCAACCTAACCAATAGAAGATTCCCCGATGATTTCTCCCGTGCGTCGCGAAGTTATTAGAGACACCGACTGACTGTCGGTCAGTCGAAAATGCACCGCACACTGCATTGCGAATTTCCGCGAGTGCCACCTGTGTGCTGACTTCCAATCCCCAACACCTATCCGTCATCTTGAAACGGAAGGCTGCGCCATCTTTTTCCACTTCGCCTCCTCCGGGTGGACGCCGCTTGGCCGCGGCTCGGACGGGCGTTTCGGACTGCGCCGGTTTCGCGCCAAACTAACTCCAACCCCCGTTTGGCACTCACCGCGCTTTCACTCACGCCCTGCCACCCTCCTTCGGACTTCGTTCTGTCCCTTTCACCGTCCCGCCTTGTTTCTTCCCGCTGCCGCTCAAGTGAAGAAAGAAACAAGCCGGAAACGGCAGAAAGGGAAAAAACATGAAATTAGAAGAAGTCAACACACGAACCAAAGAGGCCGTGGATTTCCTCGTTGCAGCACTGGAGTCCGGTCACAGTGAAGTCCTCACTGCATACCTCGGAGCGATGGCGAAGTTTCACACCTACAGCTTCCTATGTGTTCAATAACATAGGAAGCTTCATGTCATCGGCCGGACTATGTGAACTCACCCTTGCGCGCCTGCTCCCCGTTCCCATGAACACTGCCTGATGGCGTTGTGGCGATTGACATAGTGCGCGCAAACTTCTCCGCACCGGCAA
>JBAPPL010000023.1:0-34602 GCA_049280095.1 Candidatus Sulfotelmatobacter sp.
GGCTGGATGCAAGCTACCAGCCTCGTGTCCCCTCGAGGGGGACGGAGAAGAATTTTTTCTTGACATCCTCTTTTATAGGATGAGTGAAATGGCGATGTTACGACAGTTCACTGCATCGAAACAGGGCAGCTTTGCTCCGACACTTGTGGCGGCGGTCCCTGTTGATCGGTTGCGTCGGTGGAGGCGCAACGGATGACCCGATAGTGATCACCGTCGAAGCTCCACATGACGAGACCCACACGGTGATTACCTGTTGCCGTCACTACATCAAAGTAGTGATGCTCATGAGACGGCAAGATTAAATAGCCCCATCCGAAATCCTCAATTAGAACCTTGCCCGAGGTCTGGATGACCCAAATCGGGCATCCCGCGGTCCTGCAATCAAGACTTGGGCCTCGCAATATGACCGCGGTGCGCCCATCCGTGGTGATCTTCACCTTTGCGAGAAACACGCTCTCTGGAGCATCGCAGCTTTGGATGTTCGCCCCCTGACAACCTTTTCCGTTTGCTAGGTTATTGAGGGCGGCACGCACTAGTTTCAGCTCAGCTGTTGACAGTCCTGCTTTTTCAAGCGGTTCGCCCGAGCCGGACTTAATATCCCTTAAGCTCGGCCATCTCACCGCGGGGTTTGCCTGCACTGCGCCACCGCGTAGTATCGCGACCCCGAGAATGGCCAGCGCTATTGTTACTGGTCTCATACGCCTCGCGCTTCAATACTTGGAATCATAGTTGATGAAGACAGGCGATAACACTCACAACCCAGTCTGGTTTCCGGCTCCGGCTGTATAACGCACAACGCAAAAGTTTTCCACGGCCCCCTGTGACATCTGACCTTGCACCCGCCACTTCATTCGCGCGATCATGGTCGAGGCGGACGGAGCGAAGGCAGCCTCATCGGCGACCCTCTAAGTCCCGTGCGCTCAAGATTTTGACCTCTAAGCTCTTTGACATCAAGATTTTGCAGACACTTTTTGCAAACCCCGCGCCCTGCAAGACTTTCAGAGGTATGGGGGGAGGGGGGGTACCCTGATTCACGCAGCATTTCGGGAATCGGAAACGGCCGCGCCCATGTTTATTTCAGCAAGAAATCCACAGCCGAGGTCGACCTCGATGTGGCCGAGGAAGCGTCCGCTTTCCCAACCCCCGAACCAAGCGTATGATCCTCCCGCCGTCAACTCACCCACATTAGGAGATAACTATGAACAAGCTCTATGGGCTCGTCGTTCTCACGTTGTTGCTTGCCCCCGCGTTGTTCGCCCAGGAACACTACACGGAAGGCCCCGTCTGGCGCGTGTCGCTGATTCGCGTAAAACCCACACAGATGGATGCCTATCTCGCCAGCTTGCGCCAGGCCGGCAAACCGTTTTACGAGGAAGAGAAGAAGCAGGGAATGATCGTGGACTACAAGGTCTTCCTCAAAGAGACAAAGAACAATCCGGAGGATTGGGACATCTGCGTAGCCATCGAATACAAAAACCACGCCGCAATGGACGGCCTGGCCGCAAAAGCAGAAATGGTTCGCGACAAGATTCTAGGAGGAAAAGGTGCTGCCCAGCAGCTCAGCGAAAAACGGTCCGAGATCCGGGAGATCATCAGCTCGGAACTGCTACAGGAAATCTACCTGAAATAGCGATAATCTGATGGCGTGGGGCGGGCGCCCTCGCCCGCCTCCGTCAGTCACCTTTAACGCAGACTTTTTTGCTCCTGAACTCTCCATTTGGGAAGTTGATCTGAACATGAAGATTTGCACTTACTCCGCCACACGTTTCGTTCTGCTAATGATCTCTCTGTTCACGGTGTTAGCAGCCTCGAGTTTCGTCCGAGCCCAATCAGCGGCAACGCAACCAAAGCTCTCCGTCCACTGGGAAGAACTCACCGCGGCCGACTTCCGCGAAGGCATTCATCGCGCGCAAGGCACATGCCTCTTGCCCTTCGGCATCCTGGAAAAACACGGACCGCATCTCCCGCTAGGCACCGATCTGCTCGACGTCCGTTACGCCGCGCTGCACGCCGCCGAGCAGGAATACGCCGTCGTCTTCCCCGAATATTATTTCGGACAGATCGCCGAAGCCCGCCACGAACCCGGAACCATCGCCTACAGCCGTGAAATGCAACTCGCCCTGCTGCAGGAAACCACCGACGAAATGGCCCGCAACGGCTGCAAAAAAATAATCATCGTCAACGGCCACGGCGGCAACGAACACCTGCTGCCATTCTTCGCCCAATCGCAGCTCGATAAGCCTCACGACTACGTCGTCTACGTGTTCGACCGAAGAAGCCCGGAATCAGGAGGCCCGCCAAAGAAGACGACGATCGACATGCACGCCGGCGAAAGCGAAACCTCGAAGATGCTGATCGCCCGCCCCGACACGGTCCACCTCGACCGCGCCAACACCGAATCCGGCGCCGACCAGCACCGCCAGAACCTTCCCGAAGACGTCTACACCGGTATCTGGTGGTACGCGCGCTTCCCCAATCACTACTCCGGTGACGGTTCCGCAGCGACAAAAGAGTTGGGAAAATTTCAGATGGATTGGTGGATCGATGCAGTCGTCAAAACGATCAGAGCCGTCAAAGCCGACGACGTAAGCCTGAAGCTGCAAAACGAATTCTATGAAAAGAGCAAGCACCCGCTGGATACGCAACCGTAGACTAGAGTAACTCATTCGGAGGACAGCATCCTGTGAGCGACACCGAAGCCGTTCACGAATCCAAGACCGCCGGCCGTGGATTCCCACTTATTGTTTTCTTGATTTGCAGCCTGCTCCTTTTCGAGTCGACGTTCTTCGCTTTCATTAGCGCCAGCAAGTGGTTCCAGATCGTCACTTTCGTCGGCTTTCCCTTGTTCTTTTCTGCGCTGGCGGTCTTGGCCCGAAAGAGTCGGCGATTCACAGCATATTGGCCGGCATTCTGCTCATATATCGTCGCCTCCGTCTCACTCCTGTTGATGTGGCTATTGGATGATTTTCCCAGGCGCTGGCTGGGCTTTGATCCGAAAGAACCATCCGGCAGAGCCGTAATCAAGGTCACAGATGCGGTCCTCGTGCTGCTCACAGCCATCGTTGTGGGCAAACTGCTCCGGATTGATTTTGATTCCATCTACCTCCGAAAAGGGACAAGGCCATGGTTAGCACTCACGATCGGGCTTGCCGGCTTTACTCTGATGGCAGTTTTTGCGGTCGTTGAGGCCCACGGCATGGGCATCACGAATCAGCGCATTCTTGGCTGGCTGCCCTGGATTCTCAGTTTCGTTATCGCCAATGGAGTCTTTGAGGAGCTGATATTCAGAGGGCTTTTCCTCAAGAAATTTGAACCATTTGTGGGTGCGCCTCTGGCGAACATTCTTACCGGGTTTGTATTCGCCGTCGGCCACGCTGGCGTGACGTATTCTGCGGATGTCCTCGAGTTTGTGGCAGTCGCCTTCGTTTTTGCGCTGATCTGGGGCTATCTCATGCAGAAGACCGGTACGCTATGGGGTTCAGCGCTGTTTCACGCAGGTGCGGACACGTTGATCATGATCGGCATCTTTGCTGGAGTGAAGACGACGTAACTGATCCGTTATTTGTCGGCGAACTTATGAGCTGCCGATGAGCCAGCCGGTAATGAACACCAACACTCCACCCAACCCGACCTGAAGCGCGGCCGAAACCCAGGGACTATCCATATAACGGTGCCGAATCCAAGTGATTGTTGCCAATTCGGCTACCACCACCGCGCCCGCAGCCCACAGCGCCTTGTGGAAGTCGCTCAGCAGGAATGGCAGCGTGTGTCCAATGCCGCCCAGCGCGGTCATCGCGCCGCAGATCACACCCCGCACCCAGGGATGCCCACGCCCGGTAAGGCTGCCATCATCCGAGAGCGCCTCGGCGAATCCCATGCTGATGCCGGCTCCCGCCGAGGCAGCGAGGCCCACCCGAAAAGCGTCCCAACTGTTTGTAGTGGCAAATGCGGCCGCGAAGACAGGCGCCAGCGTGGAAACAGAACCATCCATCAGCCCAGCCAGGCCGGGCTGCACGATTTGCAATACAAAAAGACGGCGTTGAGCCCGCTCTTCGTCGGCTTTCACATTGGTGGGAAGTTTTTCCTTGTCCAGTTCCTGTGCGCGCTCTTCGTGCTCGCGCTCTTCATTGATGAGATCGTCGAGCAGTTGGCGGACGCTGGCATCCTGCGTGCGCTGCGCCGCTTTTTCATAGAATCGCCGCGTCTCCACTTCCATGGTGCTGGCTTCTTTACGCACCGCCTCGATGCGCAGCGGACGAATCAACCAAAGTGCAGGACGCTCCACAAATCCGCGCACGTCCTGCCGTCGAATCAAGGGAATATGTTCGCCAAACTTCTGCCGGAACAACTCGATCAGCCGCCTGCGGTGCCCCGATTCCTCCTCGCGCATGCCTTCAAACATGGCCGCCGACGCCGGATAATCCGGCCGCAACCCTTCAGCAAAATCCGCGTACACCCGTTCATCTTCTTCTTCCAGCGCAATCGCCAGAGCCAACACTTCGCGTTCCGTGAGTTCCTCAAACTTCTTCATGGCGACCTAGCTTACCTTTTGATTGTCATTCCGAACAAGCGTTCTTTGCGCAGTGAGGAATCTGGGCGAGCCGCGCGGAGGGTCGCGCTCTTTGCGACCCAATAATCGCGCGTTTGGCTCGCTTACTTTTTTGCTCGGTGACGCTACCGACAAGCCTCGCCTTCAGTGCTACTATCGGATTCATGACGCCTCGGAAATCATCGGGGTCCGCCAAGCGATCAACCCCTTCGCGCACAGGGAAGAAAGTGTCCCAAGCCACGCGTAAAGCGGCGCGCAAAACCACGCATAAATCCCCGCATAAATCCCCGCATGCCCCGGAACTGGTCATCATCACAGGGATGAGCGGGTCAGGGAAGGCTTCCGTGCTTAAGGCCTTCGAGGACCTCGGCTACTACTGCGTCGACAATCTTCCCGTCGAACTGATCCCGCGGTTTGCAGAGATGGCGTTGCAATCGGCAGAGATCCGCCGCACCGCGCTGGTGGTCGACGTCCGCGAAGGTGCCCAACTCGAGCAACTTCCCGGAATTCTCAAAGCAGTGCGGCGCATGATTCCGACCAAGGTCGCCTTCCTGGAAGCCTCCGATGCGGTGCTGATGCGGCGTTTCAGCGAAACCCGCCGCCCGCATCCTCTCGGAACCGACACACCGGTCAATGCCTCGCTCAAGGCCGAACGGCGGCATCTGGCGAGCATCCGAGCGTTAGCCGACATCGTCATCGACACGTCGAAATTCAACGTGCACGAACTGCGCGCCCACATCACCGAACGTTTCCGCGAGCAGGCGGCGGAGAAAAGCATCCTGGTTTCGTGCGTGAGCTTCGGCTTTCGCCACGGAGTGCCGGAGGAAGCAGACCTGGTTTTTGACGTCCGTTTTCTACCCAACCCGCACTTTGTGCCGGAATTCCGGCCGCTGACGGGCCGCGACCCGCGCGTGGCCAGATATATCCGGTCGTTTCCGCAGGCGAAGAAGTTTATCCCGCGCATTTCCGATCTGCTGGTTGACCTGATGCCGCACTACATCCACGAAGGCAAGAGCTACCTCACCATCGGTTTTGGCTGCACCGGCGGCCAGCACCGTTCCGTGATGATCGCCGAGGAAGTGGGCAAGCGCCTGCATAAAGCCGGATACCGCGTGAAGGTGGTGCATCGGGATATGCCGAGGTAGCAGCTGCGCACAAGGAACTAGAACGGCTACTTGGGGATTCCAGACAGGCGCAGTAAAATAGGCGCTTGCACCTCATGACTATGCCACCGTCAGTAAGCCACTGCGGCCTGCTGGGAGCGGTATGCGCCAACTGACGCGCCTCATCCGCTACGCCCTTCCTTACTGGTGGCAGATATTGTCGTCCGTCGTGCTGATGGCATTCGTGGGAGCGCTCGATGCGTTCAAGTATTTGCTGATCCGCCCCATCTTTGACCGGGTGCTGAATCCCTCCACCGGATCGAAAGACATACAACTGTTTGTAATTCCCATAACCCACCATCCGGTTTACTTGCAGCAGTTGGTGCCTTCACATTTCACGAATGCGTGGACAATGGTCGCGGTTGCTCTGGTCGGGTCCACGGTTCTTAAAGGAATTTTCGATTACACCGGAACGTATCTGATAAACCACGCGGGCTTCGGCATGATCACCGACCTGCGCGACGATCTCTACAACGCCATCTTGCGGCGCTCGGCGGCATTCTTCTCCAAACACACTACAGGAACCCTGCTCTCTACCATCATCAACGACATAGAGCGCGTGCAGTACGCCATGTCAACCGTGCTGGCGGAGTTTCTGCAGCAGTTCTTCACTTTTCTCGCGGTGGCCGCAGTCGTGGTGGTCCTTGGCGGAAACCTTGCCTGGGTGCTGTTGCTGTTCGTTCCGGTAATCGTCTATTCCTCGCGCAAGATCGGCTCCCGGGTACGCAGCACCACCCGGCAGGGACAGGATAAGCTGGCGGAAATTCAAAATATCCTGCACGAAGCGATTACCGGCAATCGCATCGTGAAGGCGTTCAATACCGAGAAGTGGGAAATTGCACGTTTTCGCGGAGCAGCGCGCCGCCTGTTCCGCGCCAACCTGCGTTCCGTCGCCGCCACCGCGATCAGTTCGCCGCTGATGGATATTTTTGGCGTGTTTGGAATCGCTCTGTTGCTGATGCTCGGCCGCGAGCAGATCAAGCACGGCGAGATGACTCTGGGAGTTTTCGTTACTTTCATCACCGCGGTATTTAGCCTTTACAATCCCGTCCGCAAGTTTGCCCAGTTCAACAACAATTTCCAACAGGCCATGGGCGCATCGAGCGAGATTTTCAAGTTCATGGACATTGAGGACGATGTCCGCGAAAAGCCGCGCGCCATTCGATTGCCTGCATTCGAGAAGACTGTCCAATTCGAACACGTGAGCTTCACCTATGGCAGCGAAGGCGAAGACGCCCGCGTGCTGCATGACATCAGCCTCGAAGTTCGCCGTGGAGAAGTCGCGGCCATCGTCGGCTCGAGCGGTTCGGGTAAGAGCACTCTGGTTCACCTGATCCCGCGTTTTTTTGATGCCACAGAAGGTCGCCTGCTCATCGACGGCCACGATGTGCGCGACGTCACGCTAGCTTCCCTCCGCGAGCAGGTCGGAATTGTCACGCAGGAAACCGTTTTGTTTAACGATACGGTCCGCAACAACATCGCCTACGGCCAGCCGCACGTCGCGCTCAAAGAGGTTGAAGCCGCGGCCCGGGCCGCTCTGGCCCATGATTTCATCCGCGCCTTGCCCGCGGGATACGATGAGGTGATCGGAGAGCGCGGCGTTCGGCTTTCCGGCGGAGAACGGCAGCGCATCGCGATTGCCCGCGCCATTCTGAAGAATGCTCCCATCCTCATTCTTGACGAAGCTACGTCGGCGCTCGACAGCGAATCGGAAGCTCTGGTGCAATCGGCGTTGCATAATCTGATGAGCGGCCGCACCGTGTTTGTGATTGCGCACCGGCTGTCGACCGTGCGCCGCGCCGACCGCATCGTGGTGATCGAGAACGGCGCCATCGCCGACATTGGCGCTCACGAAGACTTGATGACGAAGCTGGGCACCTACCGGCGTCTGTACGAATTGCAGTTTGCTGACTTCGAGCCGAAACTGGAGCCAGTTCGGCGCAGTTGATATTCGCACCGGGAGTTTGGGAAATCACACATGCCTCTCCGTTCCATGACGGGTTTTGCTCAGGTCAAAGGCGAACTCACAAGCCCGGCCGAGGGAAGCGCGAGTCCTGCACTTGGGGTTTCTTCCTCTGCGCCAAGCAACGGACATCTCGCCTTCGCGCTCTCGTTGAAATCGGTGAACCACCGTTTTCTCGATCTGCATTTTCGTTTGCCCTCGGGGTCGGACTCTTTGGAAATGCAACTGCGCCGCCTGCTCAAGGAAAAAATTGCTCGCGGGCACGTTGAGGTCACGCTCAGCTTGGAGCGCCGGGGCGGTGAAACTCTCGCTCTGAATCGTCCGCTGGTAAGCGCTTACATCGTGGCTTTTCGCTCAGCGGCCCGTGAGTTTGGCGTACCCGCTGAACCCGATCTCAACGTTATCTTGCGCATTCCGGGGGCGCTCGACTCTGCCAAGGAGCCCGAGGATGATGCAATCGAGTCGGCGGTGATCGCCCGAGCCGGTGAGGTGCTCGATCGCCTGAATCAGATGCGCGAGCAGGAAGGTCGCGGCATTGAGCATGAACTCCGCCAGCGAATGATCCACCTGGGCGAAGCCGTCAAGACTGTGCAACTTCACAGGCGCACGGTGTTGCAGAGCTATGCAGAACGGTTGCAGTCTCGCCTGCAGGAACTTCTGAGCTCAAGCGCTGACAAGGAAAGAGTGCTGCAGGAAGCCGCGCTGCTGGTTGATCGCAGTGACATTCAGGAAGAGATCGTTCGCCTGGAAAATCACGTTCAGCATTTCCTGGGATTGCTCGATGGAGATGGAGAAGTCGGAAAGAAACTGGACTTCCTGCTGCAGGAGATGAACCGCGAGGCGAACACTTTGCTCTCGAAGACGTCGGGCCTGGCCGGCGACGCGCTGAAGATCACCGAAGCTGGACTCGTCATGAAGGCGGAGATCGAAAAATCACGCGAGCAGGTGCAGAACCTAGAATGAGTTCTCCCACTCATAAGCCACTCGTCTACATCATTTCGGCCCCATCGGGTTCGGGCAAGTCGACGCTGGTTAACGAACTACTGAAAAAAGTGAGCGATCTGGAGTTTTCCATTTCCTACACAACGCGCGCTCCGCGCGGCAGCGAGACCAATGGAAGACAGTATTATTTTGTCTCGCGCCCCGAATTCGAGAAGATGATTCGCGACGGGGAGTTCCTCGAGCACGCCGAAGTCTTCGGCAACTACTACGGAACCGCGCGCCGCTTCCTGCACGATGCAGAACAAAATGGCCGCGATCTTTTGCTCGATATCGACGTGCAGGGCGCGGCGCAGATTCAACAAAAACTTCCCAACGCTACGAGCATCTTCATTCTGCCGCCGGATCGGAAGACGCTGGAAGAACGATTGCGCAAGCGCAGCGAGGATAGCGAGCCTGTGATGCAGCACCGCCTGATGACGGCCAGCCGTGAGATTGAGAATTACGACCGTTACAACTACATTCTTGTGAACGATCAGCTCGAGGACTCGATCAAGGCCTTGCGGGCTATTGTGCGTGGCGAACGCCTGGTGAGGGCGGGACGGCCACTATCGCCTGAGGAAGTTAAAACTGCGGCTCTTGCGGACAGCTGTCGGCTGGCTAATATGCGCGACCGCGTAAAGCGGATTTTGGCCTCGTTTAAGCCCTCCGACGATTCCGGGAAGGGTTAGTCCTCGGTAACCATATTAGAGGGTTGCCAGCCCCCATAACCTTGAGTTTCGTGGGAAAATAGTGGCGTAGGCTTTGAGGTTGCAGACGAACGAAGCGCAGCAACTTTCGGCAATCAAAATCTTGGGTCCCAGCAACAAGGGAGAGAATTTCATGAAATTGATCGAAGGCTTCGACAGCAACTATCGCTACATTCTGGTCGCCGCCCGGCGCGCCCGCCAACTACAATCCGGAGCGCCGCCGGTGGTTCCAACCAACTCCCGCAAACCTTGCCGCATTGCGCAGGATGAAATCCGCGCGGGCAAAGTGAAGTGGGAAATTCCGGAACTTCGCAGCGCGGCCGAGCAAGCCGCAGAGGTCCTGGACAAGGCTTTCGGAGACTCCTAGGCGCGCTGACGGCCGGGACATTATGAAAGTTGCTCTCGGAGTGACGGGCGGCATTGCAGCCTACAAGGCGGCGGAGATTATGCGCCTGCTGCAGGACCGCGGCATTCGCGTACAGGTCATCATGACGCGCGCGGCGCAGGAGTTTGTTCGTCCGCTCACGTTCGCGGCGCTCTCTGGAGAGAAGGTGATTACCGGAATGTTCGCGCCGGGCGAAGAGCACGCCAACACTGATTCCCCGAATATCGATTCCGCAATCGAACACATTGCTGTGGCGCAGTCGATTGACGCTTTGCTGGTTGCGCCTGCAACCGCCGATGTTCTGGCGCAGTTCGCGCAGGGCATCGCCAGCGACTTTCTTACCACGCTTTATCTCGCTACCACGGCTCCGGTCGTTGTGGCTCCGGCGATGAACGTTAACATGTTGAATCATCCGGCGACGCAGGCGAATCTGGAGATCCTCCGCCGGCGCGGGGTGAAGATCGTCGAGCCCGGCTCAGGATATTTGGCCTGCGGCATGACCGGCTCCGGGCGGCTCGCCGAGAATGAAGTTATTGTGGCGGCGACTCTCGAAGCGCTTGGCGCGTCGCAAGATCTTGCCGGTGAAATTGTGTTGATCACCGCCGGGCCGACGCGGGAAAAGATTGACCCTGCGCGCTACCTCACCAACCGCTCCAGCGGACGCATGGGCTATGCCATGGCCGAAGCTGCACTACGCCGCGGCGCTCGTGTATTGCTGGTCAGCGGACCAACGGCACTAACGCCGCCGGGAGCGGCTGAACTCACGGGTGTGGAATCGGCTGAGCAGATGTGCGATGCCGTGCTCGCTCTTCTGCCGCAGGCTACCATCGTCATCAAGACGGCGGCTGTGTCCGATTACCGCGCGAAGTCGGCATCCACACAGAAAATAAAACGCAAAGGTCCCATCACGCTCGACCTCGAACCCACCGCTGATATTCTCCAGGAAATTTCTCGGCGCAGGCAGTCGCAGATTGTGGTTGGTTTTGCCGCGGAAACCGAGAACGTCCTTGAAAACGCCCGCCAGAAGCTCGCAGCCAAGCACCTCGACGCCATCGTGGTCAACGATGTTTCCCGCGAAGGTATCGGTTTCGACTCTGATCGCAACGAAGTGACCATCATTACCCACGACCAGGTCGTCGAAGTTCCGGAAACTACCAAGTGGGAAGTTGCGCAGCGCGTGCTTGATCAGGTTGTCCGCCTGCTGCAGCGGCGCAAGGCGCCGGTGAAGGCCTGAGTACCCCTCGCTGCGTTCGATAGTCTGCTAGCGTACAATTCCGTCGGACTTCAACTTTTCTCTCAGGAGTGTGCGATGACCCAAAAAGTGATCGAAGTGATTGGAACATCCAAAGAAAGCTTTGCCAAGGCGGCAAAGAACGCCGTAGCCGAAGCGGCGAAGACCGTGCGCAAAATCAAGTGGGCGCACGTGGATTCCTTCGACATGCAGTTGGATGGAGGGAAGGTACTGTCGTACCGGGCCACGACAAAGATCTATTTTGACGTGGAGAAGTAAGTTAGTGGCACGCACTCTTGACCCTGAATTGCGGCGCGCCCTTGCTGAACGTGTCCGTTATTGCCACGAGCTGGGTATTTACGATTTTTATCGACGCGAAAGGACTTCGGTTGCTGCCGAGGTCGTTTCGGTATCCTTGTCTTCAACTCAGTCGGAACTGCGAGAGGAAATGCCCGCCAGAAAATCTGCCGTTGTCCCGGCAATCGCCGAAGATAATGTTTTTGAGATCGTGACGCCGAAGCCGGAGTATGGCGTAGGCGATCCGGTCGCAGCGCTCAAGCTGATTCGTGAAGATCTCGGCGATTGCACTCGCTGCAAATTGCACAAGCAGGGGCGCAAGCAGATCGTCTTTGGTGTCGGCAATCCGCGTGCAGAGCTGATGTTCGTGGGCGAAGGCCCGGGCGCCGATGAAGACGCGCAGGGCGAACCTTTCGTTGGGCGCGCCGGCCAGTTGCTCAACAACATGATCAAAGCGATGGGCCTGCAGCGCGAAGACGTGTACATCGCAAACGTGGTCAAGTGCCGTCCGCCGGGCAACCGCACGCCCGAGCCCGACGAATGCGAAACCTGCTCGCCGTTTCTTATGCGGCAAATCGCGGTGATCAAACCCAAGGTTGTTGTTGCTCTTGGAGCGACTGCAGCGAAGAACCTTCTGGCTATGAATTCATCTCTCGGCGAATTGCGCGGACGCTTTTATGACTTCAAACCTGCAGGCGTTCGCAGCAGCGATCCCTCGTGGCCTGGCGCACGTCTCGCCGTCACTTATCACCCCGCATACCTGCTGCGTGATCCACGGCAGAAGGGCGAAGCGTGGAAGGACTTGCAGATGGTGATGAAGTATCTAGGGATCGAGCCTCCGAAAAAAGCTCCTGAGTAAGTTAGTCTTCCCCAAGTCCAGCTGTCATCCCGAGCGGAGCGAGGGATCTTGGTTTTTGCCTGCGGCACGAGTGCTGCCTCTGCGGGCAGACACCAGGATCGCTCGCCTTGCTCGGGATGACAGTCCGCGATGTTACATTCGCGGTAGTTTATCCTCAAATCAATGCCCGAGTATTGTGACGTCGCCCTGCCCGTGCCGCTCGACATGGCCTTCACCTACCGTGTGCCCGCCGAGGCAACTCCGGTCATCGGCGGACGCGTGCTCGTGCCTTTCCGTCAGCAGCGCTTGACCGGCATCGTGGTCGAACTGCACGACCGCAAGCCGTCGGTTAAAACGAAATCCATCCTCAGCGTGCTCGATGCCGCACCGGTGCTCGATGAGCAACTACTGCGCCTCGGCCGCTGGATCGCCGACTACTATCTCGCGCCCATCGGCGAAGTTTTCCGCACGATGCTGCCGCTCAACGCGGAATTCAAACGCGCCGCCGCTTATCGCATCACCAACGAAGGCCAATTGGCGCTGCACTTGGCGGGCATGTCGGGGTCATCCGCGCGTTCTCGCCGCACTCCAGAAGAACAGGCCGCCGAATTTCGCGTTCTCGATTACCTGGCTGCGCAGGAGCTTGTTCCAGGCGAACCAGTCCAAGTACGTGAAGAACTTCTGCGTTCCGCCACGCACGTCTCCAAAATGGTCCTGAGCGGGATGGTGCGAAAGAAGTGGCTGGTGCGGGAAGACGTTTCCGCAGTGCGCGACGCCACGCGTACCGTCAAGATCGCGCTGCTCAAATCGGCGGACGGAAAGCTCAACGCGAACCAGCGACTGCTTGTTGAAACCCTGGCTGCGTCGGGAGGCCGCGTTCCCACAGAAACGCTGCAAGCGCTCGAGATCCCGAGGACGACGCTGAGCACGTTGGTGAAGCGCGGACTTATCGAAATCATCGAGGAGCCTGCCGACTTCGCCGTTTCCCGGACTAAACCGCGGCCGTCGCCCTTTGCCTTCGATCTGAATTCAGCCCAGCAGGCTGCGCTGAATCGACTGCGCCAGGCGGTTGACGAGCGCAAATTTTCCGGCATTCTTCTGCATGGCGTTACCGGCTCAGGCAAGACCGCCGTCTACCTCGCAGGCATGCGCGCGGTGCTCGAAGCTGGACGTTCCGCCATTCTCCTCGTCCCTGAAATCGGCCTCACGCCTGCGGTCGCCGCCGATCTGCATCAGATCTTCGGCGATGAAGTTGCCATTCTGCATTCCGCGCTCTCCGACAAGGAGCGCGCGCAGCAGTGGCATCGCATCAAGAGCGGCGACGCGCGCATGGTCGTCGGCACTCGTTCGGCTGTCTTTGCCCCGGTTGCCGATCTCGCGCTGATCATCGTCGACGAAGAACATGACTCCTCCTACAAGCAAGAGGAGACGCCGCGTTATCACGCCCGCGATGTTGCCGTGATGCGTGCCAAGATGGCGAATGCCGCCGTCGTGCTGGGTTCAGCTACGCCGTCGCTGGAATCGTATTTCAACGCCAAAAAGAATAAGTACACGCTGGTCGAGTTGCCCGATCGCGTGGAGCAGCGCCCATTGCCGGAAGTAGAGATCATCGACATGCGGCAGGAATTTCAGGAGACCGGCCATGAGCAAGTGATCTCACGAAAGCTGGCTGCAGAGATCAAAGAACGCTTCGACCGCAAAGAGCAAGTCATGGTGCTGCTGAATCGCCGCGGATATTCTCCGGTGGTGCTGTGCCGCACCTGCGGCAAAACTCTGGAGTGCCAGAACTGCGCCATCGCCCTTACCCACCACAAGCGCGAGCACAAAATGGTTTGCCACTATTGCGGCTACACGGCGCCCGTGCCCAAGACGTGCGTGCATTGCGGTAGCGAGTATGTGTATTTTCTCGGAACCGGCTCGGAGAAGTTGGAAGAGCTGCTGCACGGCATGTTTCCGCAGGCGCGCATTGCCCGCCTCGATCGCGACACGGTCCGCGGACATGAAGATTTCGAGCGTACGCTAAACGCACTAAGCGAAGGCCAACTCGATTTGCTCGTCGGCACTCAGATGATTGCCAAGGGTCACGACATTCACGGAGTCACCTTGGTCGGCGTGATCGGCGCCGACAGTGCGCTCGGCCTGCCTGACTTCCGCGCCGCCGAACGCACCTTCCAGTTGCTCACGCAAGTTGCGGGACGCGCAGGGCGCGGCCAGTCTCCCGGCAAAGTGATTCTGCAAACTTATTTTCAGGATCATTACGCCGTGCAGTATGCCGCCCGCCACGACTTTGCCGGATTCTACGACAAAGAGTTGCGCTTCCGCAGCTGGATGCATTATCCGCCATATTCCGCGCTGGCGAATGTTCTAATCCGCAGCAACAAGCTGGATGAGGCTCTCGAGTGGTCGGGCACGCTGGGAAAATGGTTTGAGCAAAACCGGCATGAAGGCGTGCGCGTGCTGGGTCCCGCCACTGCGCCCATCATGCGCCTGAAGCGCGACTACCGTTATCACTTCGTGCTGAAATCGCCCAGCCGCGAAAAGCTGAACCGGACGCTGCGCGCGATGCTGGCTTATGCCGCGCAACAGAAAATTCCGCGCACCCAGGTAATCGTGGATGTTGACGCTCTGTGGCTGATGTGAGAGACGAAGCGCTCCGCCGACGCTCAATCGACTACTTCCCGCTGACCGCTCCCCGAATCACCACCACCGATGCTGCCGGCAGATCGTACAGCGTGCCCTTCTCCGCGGTCAGCTTGGTATGGAGGATCGGCCCGTCGGGATCTGCCCATCCCCGGGTCGTGGCCACAATCGTAAGCTGCGCCGCATTTTCGGCGTGGCCCATGAGACGCGTGTGCGCTGGATGCCATTGATACTGCGCGCTGCCGAAAGTTGAAACCTCCACCGGCCCGGCGAATCCGCTAGATTTGTCGATCGCTCCCTCAAACGCAATCCGTACCCGGTGCGCATTCTGCTGGTCTCGATTTACCGCCATCACTGCCCATTTTCCATCGGGACGCTTCACGGCATACGCCGTCACGAGTTCGTGACCAGCGCCATCCTCCACGTCGCTCTTCGCGGCAAATACTTGATGTTCGCCGCCGGCGGGCTGCGCCCATTCAAGGTTAATCAACTGCGCCACAAAAAACTGCGCCAGGGGCTGCTGAATCTGATAATTGGCGTCGACGGTGAACATTCCAAACGTACCCGGCGAGCCGTTGCATCCCGGTTCCATCTGCAGCGGCAGATAATGGAAGAAGTAAACTCCGTTCCCTCCCGAGTTGAGGAACGATCCAATGTAGTCAGCGAGCCAGATCCCGGCGAAGATATCCTGAAAAGTCTCGCTCGCTCCCGACGAGAGATTTCCCTCCGTGATAAACATCGGCATATCCGCCGGAACCCCGTCTTCATGCCACACCTGCATGATGTGACCCACCAACTCCGGTTCGTCGTAGAGCATACCCCACGGGATTCGGCACGGATCATAGGGATAATGCTCGAACGAAAAAAACGCCAGATCCTTCATGCGACCATGCTGCTTCAGATAATCCAGGAACCGTCCCGTCCACGAAACTTTTCCATTCGCATCCGGCCAGACTTCGATGTCCTTATTCACTCCCTGAAACGACGGCCCGCCCAGCTTCAGTGCCGGGTCGACGCGATGAATTGCCGTCGCCCATTGTAAGTAGAGTGCTGCGTAGTCTTCCGGCAGCATGTACTGGCCGTCGGCTTCCTCGCCCATCTCGACGTAAGAAATCGGATACCCGCGCGCTTTCAAATAAGCAATCTCAGCCGCGGCGTTGTCGGGAGTGTCATACAGCATCGCGACCGGCACCATCGCCGGCAGCCCGCGCGTCACTCCGCTGGTGAAGAACAGATCGAAACCCATCTGCGCCTGCTTGGTTGATCCCAGATCGGACGGTTGATGCCACGGATCGACCGATGAACAATAAGTCGTCGTCTGTTCCTGATCCGCCGTGTGCCGCAGAAGGTCGTGGAACTCGCCGTCTTCAGTTGTGGTGCCGAGATAAAGTTCGCGAATGGCATAGCCCACGCAATCGCGCGGATCATTATTGTTATTGTTATTGTTTGATTTCGTGCCCTCGGCTCTGCAGGTGTTCGAAGATTCAGTCATCCATATCCGCACGAATCTCACGGCCACGGGACTTTGATTCAAGCGAATGGTCTCGATCCCGCCTTTTCCCTCAGTAACCATGCCCTGGGCAAACGTCTGCCAGACTCCGCGTGTCGGCGCATGGATGGGGTCCTCGCCCGTCCAGTACTGCACTTCATAGTGCCGGGCGTAAGGTTCTGCCCACGCGATGCGAAGGCTGTTTACCTGTTGCACCTGCGCCAGGTCCAGCACCACCCACTGCGGATGCAAGGCATCGCTTTCGCCGGTGAAGCGCTGCGTGAGATACGGATTGCTCTTCCAGAAAGTATTCAGATCGCCGTCGGTCAGCCGGGAAAAGCCGACAGTGTCGGTGCCGTCGTTCCGCGTAAAACCGCGGCGCGGCAACGCGTATCCGTAGGAGTAGCGCAGCATTTCCGTCGGAGTCGACGAGCCGGTGAAATATCCTTTGCTGCCCGGGTCGCTCCATGTCCCTTGCGGATTCCAGTGCCAGGCCTCGATTGCGAGTTCCGTGTTCTGACGAAAAGTGACGGGCTGCCAGCCCGAGGCCTGAGTTTTCTCGAGCGTCGGCTGCAGCAGATCTTTGTCGATGGCATCGACCGCAATGCGATCCACGCCCGCTCCCAGAGTTTCTTTGGGTACGAAATGGTTCGTGGGATGCGAGACGTCAACTTCGATGGTCTGGCCCGCAGCAGAAAGCGCAAAAGCAAGAATCCCGGCAAGGATAGCGGCTAGTTTTTTCAAGGCAGGAGAACCTCCAATCCACGAATTAAACGATTGAATATGGGAGTATACGAAAAGAAGACGCGAATGGGCGAGTCTTGCTGCAGGATTCGAAACCGGTATCGATCCGCGAGTGCCTAACGCTGCCGAAGTTGCTGAATAAACTCGGGCAGAGAAGCGTGGGCAAATGGGGCCGGGGTCAGCGTGAGCACAAGCATCAGCAATGCAAAAACGGCGAGCCAGGTTCGTCCGCCGGAAACTCGCGGCCACTCCGCAACCTGCGGATGCCGCAAGCTGCTAAGTTGCAACAGAATCGCCCACACAAACCATCCCATCCACAGGTAGTAGGCCATGGGCAGAAGGACCAGGATAGTGAGCCGCGACACCAGCTTGTGCGCCCGCGGCGAAATCGAAAAGATAATGTGTCCGCCATCAAGCTGTCCGCCGGGCAACAAGTTCAGAGAAGTAGCGAACATCCCTACCCACGCCGCGATCGCTACCGGGTGCAGCAGCAGGCGATTCAAAGGCAGCGCGGCCGGCCCGCGCAGCAGATGAATCGACGCCAGTAATCGATGCAACCATAGAAAAACCAACGGACACCCCAGGTCATATTGCGCCGGGCCGAAGCCGGAATGAGCCGGCCTCGACCATCCGAGCGACACGATGAGCACGGCCAGCGCCACGACGAACCCTGCGATGGGCCCGGCAATTCCTATATCGAACAGCGCCGTGCGCGAGCGAATCCGCGAGCGAATCACAATCACCGCGCCCATGGTCCCGATCAGCGTCGGCATCGGGATGAAGAAGGGCAGCGTGGCGTAAACCCCATAGCGGCGGCAGAACAAGTAGTGGCCCATTTCGTGGGCCATAAAGAACAGCATCAGTGTCGCCATGAAGGGCAAGCCGCCGAGCAGGCGCGCAGGATGCGACAGCACCCAGCCCGCAGGGAAATAAGGCACCGAATCGTCGGCGATGGAAAGCGCCGGCTGCCCATGCTGAAAGTTGTATTGCATGCGCGCACCCATCACCAGGGTGGTGAAGCAGGTTGCCAGCAGCAGCAACACATGCAGCCAGTACCGCTGCGGAAGTGGACGCGGAGCATACGCCGGTATCGGCCGGAGATATTCGACGGTGGACGAAGCTATTGGAGGAGTAGGTTCCGACATGCAGTGGTTGGCGTCGCGATTCCGCCCAGGCCTTCCTTTAGATGCTACTACGAGAACGAGTCTAGTACCGAGCACCCAGCACCGAGAAAAGACGTGGAACCGGTGAGGACTGGGAATTGGAAAGAAAATCGGAGGTCGGACAAAAGCAGGAGATACAGGCAACCGGTCGAACGGATCTTCTTCGGTACTCGCGACTCGGCACTACCTGATTTCAGTCAATCGACTGCAATTCTTTCCCCGGCTTGAAGCGCACCGCCTTGCCCGGAGGAATCGACACTTCAGCTCCGGTGCGCGGATTGCGTCCGATGCCGGTCTTGCGCGGGCGCACGTTGAACACGCCAAATCCGCGCAGCTCAATGCGATTGCCGTGGGCCAGCGACTTTTTCATACTCTCAAAAACAGTTTCCACGGCCAGTTCGGCCTTGGTCTTGGTGATGCCGGTTCTGGCTACGACTTCGTTGATAATATCGAGCTTGATCACGAACGGCTCCCGGGCGGGGTCTGAGAATCATCCCTCAAGTGATTGATGCTATGGGAGATAAGGGAGATTGTCAACGGGAGCATCAGCACCGTAAACTGGCAGGCCGCAGAATCGTCTATGTCTTAGTCCCGAATAACGAATTACGAACATCGCTGAGGTGGAATCATGAGACAGCCCGGACGTTGGGCCTGTTTGCTGCTGGTCGTGGCAGCAAGCGCAAGTGGCGCGCAAACACAACCGCCCACTTCTGCAGCTTTGTCTGCCGACCTGTCTCGTTACTATTTCAAAACGCCTGCAGAAGAAGTTGCTGCGCGCGCCGAATTGAATGCGGCGCTCGATCAGATGGCGCGGTTCAAGGGGCAACTTAATTCCGGGTCCCAGTTGCTTGCTCTTCTGCGGCAGTACGACGTCGTTCGAAAGCTTTACGCCAGACACGAAGCTTATCTGCACCTGCGCTGCGCTCAGAATCGCAAGGACGCCGCCTGCGATGGGGAAAAGGCGCTCGATTCCGACGTGAATGCCAGGACCGCATTTCTCGATCCCGAAATTCTCTCCCTCCCCGAAGATCGCCTGCACATGTTCTTGAACCAAGAACCGGCGCTCGCGGAATATCGCTTCGCGCTCTCCGGCATTCGCCGCGCCGCGCCGCATCTGCTGCCGGAAGCCGAACAGACGTTGCTCGACCAGTTTCAACCTCAAATCGGCGACTGGCAAGACGATTTGTACGAACAGATCGTGGCCGGCATTCCGTTCGGAACGGTCGAAACATCCTCGGGCCCGCTCGACGTTGTGCGGCAGCGGAACCTGATCGCGACCAACGCGGACCCGCGAGTGCGTGAAGAAGGATTCAAACGACGGTATGCGGGATTCGCGAGCCAGCGCGACCTCCTGGCTTTTGCCCTGCTTCACACCGTCGAAGCCCAAACCGCGCTAGCGAAAGCGCACCACTACGCGGATGCGCCCGCGCACAAGTATGAGAGCCTGTATTTCAATCCGCAGCAAACGCGCAGTCTTCTCGCCTTAGTTGCGCAGCATGGAGAAGTCGCGAAGCGCTACGAGAAAATTCTGTCGCACGACTTCGAGCGAGCCTATCACCAGCCAGCGCAGGCGTGGGACCTGTGGGCTCCAGCGCCTGGGTTTTCCCCGCCCATCACTTTGCTTGCAGATGCGCACAGCGCATTTGACGAAGCATTCGCCGGGGTGGGCAAGGAATATCAAGCCGCATTCGATGCCTTGCTCGATCCCGCCAACGGGCGTGCCGACATTGTGCCGGGAGGGGCGCCCAACCGCTACACCAGCGGCTTTTCCGCGGGAGGAGCCGGCAACACCAGCATGCTGTTCTACGGCCGCTATGATGGAACTTTCAAAGACCTCTCTGTTATTGCGCACGAAGGCGGGCACGCGGTCCATCGCCAGCTGATGACCACAAACGGCGTAGAGCCGTCGTACGCGGAAGGCCCGCACTTCCTTTTCGAGTCATTCGCCGAGTTCAACGAATTAGTCTTCGCTGACTTTATGGCCGACCACGCCGCCACGCCGGAACTGCAACGCTACTATCGCGAACAATGGATGTATATCAAGGGTATCGACGCATTTCTTGGCGCACGCGATGCCTTGCTGGAGCAGGCAATCTATGATGGTGTCTCTGCCGGCACGATTCGGAACGCCGACGACCTGGACAGCCTGACTGTAAAGATTGAGGGCCAGTTCTCGCAGTTCCCCGCCTCCACGCCGGAATTGCGCAGCGATTGGGCCCGGATGTCCCTCATGGTTGAGGATCCCCTCTACGATGTGAACTACATGTATGGCGGGCTGCTCGCGCTTAAGTATTACCAGCTTTACTCGACCAGGCGGGAGTGGTTTGTGCCACGCTATATTCAGCTTCTAAAGAACGGTTTCAATCAACCGCCCGCGGAATTGCTCAATCAGTTTCTGGGCATCGATCTTTCCGGACAGGCGCTATTGAACGACGACTTGGATCTGCTGAATCAGCGTCTGGACCAACTGGAAGCAAGGCCCGCTGGAAAGTGACCGGCGTTGGAGGCCAGCCGCGGAACCTTATTGACCCCTACCGTCCGTTCTCTTCTTCCTTGAACATATACTTAATGGCGGGTTTGTAAATCATCAGGTTCGGCCGTCCGTCTTCGCGGATCACCTTGATGCAGGTCTTGTCGTACCACTCGATGATGCCGTGTATTTCCTCGCCGTCGCGCAGCACGATCACCATCGGCGTTCTCGACTGCATCTGCTTCTGATAATAAAAGTTCTCGGCGTTGGTCTGCTCCGGGGGCGCAGTCTTGCGTCCACCTCCCGCGCCCATCCCGCGGTCACCCCGATCGCCGCGATCAAAGCCCCGCTCCGGCCGATCGTGGCGCTCCGGCCGGTCCCGGCGTTCCATCAGCTGGGGATGATTCGAGTTGTGGTTTCCGTGGTTGTGATCCGGGCGCGGCAGCGCCGGTCGAATCAGCTTCCGGTTGGCAAAATTCTCTTCGTCCCCCGACGGCTGGACGGGAATCGAGTCCATGATTTCCTTCATAGTGGCGCTACCCCGCACGCGCATTCGCGCAGACCACACTATTTAGAGGGCCCCAAAAAAGTGTTTACGAAGGCGTGAAATTTCACCTACCGTACCACAGGAATCTCCCCGTGACAATGCCACCATCGTGCCCCTGCGCAGGACTGCGCCAAATCTTGCACACTTCCAATTTCTCAATATGACCTCGAAGCATATTTCGGGTCTCTTAGCTCGTATTCGACAAATCCATCCCTCTGCGTTCCCGCCCGCTTCCCGTGACCACCGCCACCAGCCCCGCGCCGATCAGAACCGTCCAGGCCAGCACCGGCGCGAACATCCCGCCAAAGTGCCGCTCGGCGAGCTTGGCCTGGATCACCACGTTGCGCGAAGAGAGCAGGTTCCCCAGCTGATAGGCGAACCCCGGGAACGTTCCCCGCACGGCCGGCGGCGAAAGTTCGTTCAGATGCGCGGGGATCACGCCCCACGCTCCCTGCACCATGAATTGCATCAGAAAGCCGCCCAGCGCCAGCATGGGCACGGTATGCGCGTAAGCCCAAAGGGGAATAACCGGAATCGTCAGTAGCGCGGCGATCACAATCGCCTTGCGGCGCCCGATTTTCTCTGACCACGTGCCGAAACAAATTCCGCCCAGCAGCGCGCCAATGTTGGCGATGATGGCAATCAGCCCCACCGTCGACGGCGCAAATTTGTGGTCCTTCGTCAGGAACGTCGGATACAAATCCTGAGTCCCGTGGCTGAACGAATTGAAAGCAAACATCAGCACGATCAGGAAAGCAAAGGTCCCCAGATAGGTCAGGATGTCCTTGCCCAATCGAGTCTCCGCATTCCTCGAAACGCGTCCTTGTTCCCAGGCCGGAGACTCATTCACTTTCGTGCGGATGTAGATCACTAGAAACGCCGGCAGCGCGCCAATCACAAACATTCCGCGCCATCCTACAAAATGGAATACCGTTCCGAAAACCAAAGCCGCGACCAGATAGCCGACCGCGTAGCCTTCCTGCAGCAATCCGGAGAAAAACCCGCGGCCTTCGGCCGGCAATGTTTCGAACGCCAGAGCCGCGCCCACCCCCCATTCTCCGCCCATGGCAATTCCAAACAACGCCCGGGTGATCAGAAAAACCTTCAAAGAAGGCGCGAACGCTGACGCCAGCTCAAACACCGAATACGCGATGATGTCCACCATCAGCGTAGGCCGGCGTCCGAACCGGTCCGCCATCATTCCAAAAAGAAATGCGCCCACCGGGCGAAAAGCCAGGGTGATGAAAATCGCTTCCGTAACCGCCGAAACTTTCGTTTGGAATTCGACCGCGATCGCGCTCACGCAGAAGGTCAGGATGAAAAAATCAAACGCGTCCAGCGACCACCCCAGAAAGCAGGCCACAAACGTATTCCGCTGCACCGCCGTGAGCCTGCGAAAATGGCCGACGAACTCCATGGAATTTCCTCCACGCAATTCCGCACGCGCTGAAACGTCCTGCGGATGCTAGCATAGGTTTTTCAATCGACCATCAAGAATCAACCATCAGCAATCGCGACCTCATGCCCGATCTCGACTCTCCCCAACGCCACGCGCCCGATTCACTCATGCTGACGGGTTTCTGGTATCGCGCCCTGCCCGCCGATCAGGTCCATCGCAATCAACTTCACAAAGCCATGCTGCTTGAGATTCCGTTGGTCATCGGACGCGACCGCGAGAAGAAGCCATTTGCGTTGCGCGATGCCTGTCCTCACCGCGGCATGCCGCTAAGCTGCGGCAGGTTCGATGGAGAGAATGTCGAATGCTCCTACCATGGCTGGCAGTTCGATGCGCACAACGGCCAGTGCGAGCTCATCCCCTCACTCACCGCCGACCAGAATTTGAAAGTCGACCGCATCTACGCCGGCAGCTATCCCTGTGAAGAGCAGGATGGTTTCATCTGGGTCTACATTCCGGATCCAGGCCCGCCGGGCGCGGGCTTCAGCGCCAGAGAAGAAGCTCCCGACGCTGCTCCGCTGATCGAGAAATTCGGGGTACCGGGAGAAGAAAAGTACAAACTCGCCTACCTCACCGCCGACATGCCGGTTAGCATCGATCACGGCATCATCGGCCTCATGGATCCCGCCCACGGGCCATTCGTCCATCAGGCCTGGTGGTGGCGCAGCCGCCACAGCATCCACGAGAAGAAAAAAAACTTCGAACCCATCCCTAATGGCTTCCGCATGAGTGCGCACACGCCCAGCTCGAACTCCGCGCCCTACAAGCTTCTACGGCTCTACGCCGCCGCCGATTCCATCACGACAACGATTGATTTTGTTCTTCCCAACTTGCGCCGCGAAATTATCCGGGCAGGGAAGTACTGGTTTTCTTCTCTCACCACGGTAACGCCCATCACTCGCAATCAATGCCGCATCGACGTCGTGGCCGCCTGGAACATTTTCCGCTGGATGCCCTTTGGCCCCGAGCTCCTCAAGTTCGTCTTCGCCAAATTCGTCGAGCAGGACCGCCGCACCATGGAACTGCAAGCCGAAGGCCTGAAGCACAATCCGCATCTCATGCTCATCGACGACGCCGACCGTCCCGCCAAATGGTATTTCCAGCTGAAGGCCGCGCATCTCGAAGCGAAACGCACCGGCACGGCGATGAAACATCCCATGGCAGGCCCAGTCACGCTGAAGTGGCGAAGCTGAGCTGTCAAAAAAGCCCGGGCGATTTACCAGACGATAGTGATTTCTTCGTATGCCTTGAATTTCTCGTCCGAAGTGACAACAGGAATGTCTTCCGAAAGTGCCTGAGCGATGATTTGCCGGTCAAAGGGATCGCGGTGGTGAGCAGGTAAGTCGAATAAGCGATATGCGTGAGCCGCGGTGAACGGCAGGATGCGAATATCCATGTCCTGGATCGCTTGGCGTACGAATTCAGCCGAAAACTTAAGCTTACCTAGAGTCGTCTTGATGGCGATTTCAGTTAGCGAAACTGAACTCAGCTCTCGAACGTTCTCTGGGTTTTCCAGGACGGCGACGGCCCGGCTACTAAGACGTTCCGGCGACTGGACAGCAAAAATCAAAATCGCCGTATCCAACAGCACTCGCAAAGTCACTCGCCCCCGCCAAAGAGATCTTCCACTTCCTTGTCGGTCATCGGCTTCCACCAGTCCCGATCTAGTATCTGAATCTTTCCTCTTAAAGTCCCGAACTTGGGCCTTTTTTTTGCCGTTTTTTTCGTGCGCACGATGTCCACCACCGGCACGCCCCTGCGGCAGATGGTCACCGGCTCGCCGTCTTCGACGGCTTTAATCAATTCCGGCAGTTTGTTCTTGGCATCGGCTACGCTGACCTGCATGATTTAATGATAGCTATATGAGATAGCTATGTCAAGAAAACCAGAAGGGGCGCGATGGGCGCCTTGTCATTCCCCGCTCACCAGCCACTCCAACGCTTCCTCCCGCGTCTTAAACGAAGGCAGCTCGCGCTGCGAGAAGCTCTTGAAGTGCTCGTAAAATACGTGCGGCAAACTCTCCGTCCCCACCCACGCCGACCGCTTCACATACGGACGATCGAGCACCAGAACTTCCTTGATCCGCGTGGCCACCTGCTTGTCAACCTGCGCCCCGGTGACATCCACGAACGTGAGCACGGACCCAGGTGCGTGCCGCGCGATGTCGGCGCGAATCAGGTCAAGCAGCACCAGCAGCTCCTTCGCCGTGCAATCCGTCAAGTCAATCGAGTAGACGGCATGACCTTTGTGCTTGATGAAATGCAGACGTTCTTCGAGGGAAGCATTGTTTGTGGTCATCCGAGAAGCGACTCCACCACCGCGTAAGCCCCGTCCAGCGCGGCATCCAGCGCGCCGGGATCTTTTCCGCCAGCCTCCGCCAGGTCAGGACGTCCCCCACCCTTGCCGCCCACCTTCTGCGCCACCGGACCAATTACCTTACCCGCCTGCACCCGCCCGGTCAAATCTTTGGTGACGCCCACGATCAGCGCCACGCTCCCATTCGACGCCGAACCCAGCACCACCACCCCGGAGCCAATCTTGTCGCGCAGTTGATCGACCAGCGTGCGCAGCTGCGCCCGCTCCAGATTGTCGACGCGATGCGCCAGCACCTTCACACCCTTAACATCTTTAACGCGATCGCCAATGTTAGCCGTGCTGATCGATGCCGACGCCGACTTCATCCGTGCCGAATCCAGTTCGCGCGTAAGCCGCTTGATCTCCGAATCCTTCTTATCAAGCTCAGCCTTCAACGCCTCGGCCGGCGAAGCCATCTCGGCGTGGCCGGAAATCTCATCCGCAGAGGGTGACCCATCCTTGAGCGTTTTGTACGAAAAGGCGGGAGGGGCGAATGCCGACACTACGCCTTCGAGTTCGTGATCCTTGCGGAAATGCTTCAAAGATCCCAAACCCGTAACCGCCTCCACCCTCCGCACCCCCGAAGAAACGCTGCCTTCTTTCAGAATCTTGATCAACCCAATCTCGCCGGTAGCCCCAGTATGCGTGCCGCCGCACAGCTCGGTAGAGAAATCGCTAATCCGCACCACGCGCACCTTCTCGCCATACTTCTCGCCAAACAAAGCCATGGCGTGATAAGTGTTGATCGCCTCGTCGATCGGAACATCCGTAATAGTCTCGACAATCTGATTGCGCAAAACTTCCTTGTTGATGATGTCCTCAATATCCTGCAACTCTTCGTCTCCGACAGCAGTGAAGTGCGAAAAATCAAACCGCAAATGATTCGGTGCCACCAGCGACCCCGCCTGCTTCACATGCTTCCCCAAAACCTCGCGCAACCCGGCATGAAGCAAATGCGTAGCCGTATGATTCCGCATGGTCGATTCACGAATGTCAGCATTCACGACAGCATCAACCTTATCGCCCACCCGTAGCGCCCGTTTCGCGATAACCTGATGCGCTCGCACCCCCTGAATCGGCGAGTAGCATCCCGTCACGTCGGCAACCACAGTATTGTGATCGTCCGAATAAAACCATCCCCGGTCACCAACCTGCCCGCCCGACTCCGCATAAAACGGCGTGTGATCAAGAATCACCTCGCCGGATTCGCCGGCCTTGAGTTCCCGCACCCCTTGCCCGTTGTGAATGATAGCCAGTACTTCGCAGTTGTCAGAGCGAGTCTGCCGATAGCCTTCGAACACGGATTTCGGAAGCTGCTGGTACGCAGGATTAGCAGTTTGCTTGGCCGCGCCTTTCCATGAGGCGCGAGCCCGAGTCCTCTGTTCCGCCATGGCGTGATCAAAGCCGGCTTGATCAAACGCGAAGCCCTGGTCGCGCGCCGCATCCTGCATGAAGTCCAGTGGCATGCCGAAAGTGTCATAAAGCTTAAAAGCTTCCGCACCGTCGAGTTTAGCGTCGGAAGTTTTGAGAAGCTCCTCGAGTTTTCCCAGTCCGATATCAAGCGTACGCGCGAAGCGAGCCTCCTCGACCTGCACGGTCTTGGACACGCGATCGGCGCTGTCCGCCAGTTCGGGATACGCATCCCGCATGAGAGCGCAGACCGCGAATACCATCTCGTACAGAAACGGTTTCGTCTGCCCCAGCAATCGCCCGTGAGTAATCGCCCGCCGGATAATTTTTCGCAGCACGTAGCCACGGCCTTCATTCGACGGCAACACTCCATCTGAAATCAAGAAAGTCGCCGCTCGCGAGTGATCCGCGATTACCCGCAAAGATGCCGCCGACTTCGCCGTGGCTTCCTTCTGCAACTCCTTCGTGAGCGACGTTCCCGTCAACTCTGCGGCCCGCTCAATCAGCGGCGTAAACAAATCCGTCTCATAATTCGAAATCACATCCTGCAACACCGCCGCAACCCGCTCCAACCCCATCCCCGTATCAATCGAGGGCTTGGGCAGCGGGTTCAGCTTCCCGTTCGCATCGCGGTCAAACTGCATGAAAACCAGATTCCAAAGCTCCACATACCGTCCGCAGTCGCACGGAAAGTGGCAATCGGCATGTCCGTGCTCAGACGCAGTCGGCCCCATGTCGTAGTGAATCTCGCTGCAAGGCCCACAGGGCCCGGTGTCGCCCATCTGCCAGAAATTGTCTTTCAACCCCATCTCAAAGATGCGATCCTTGGGCACGCCCTGCGCCACCCACAGGTCGTATGCTTCGATATCCCGCTCCACGCCAGCCTCGCCTTTGAAGATGGTCGCGTAAAGCTTGTCTTTGTCGATCCCGAACCACTCCTTCGAAGTAATCAACTCCCAGGCATAGGCGATGGCATCTTTCTTGAAGTAGTCTCCAAACGAAAAATTCCCCAGCATCTCGAAAAACGTGTGATGCCGGTTGGTGAACCCGACATTCTCCAGATCGTTATGCTTGCCGCCGGCCCGCACGCATTTCTGCGAAGTCGTGGCGCGCGAGTAGTCGCGCTTCTCCAGCCCCAGAAAGACATCTTTGAACTGGTTCATGCCCGCGTTGGTAAACAGCAGCGTAGGATCATTCGCCGGCACCAGCGACGACGAATGCACCTCCTTGTGCCCCTTTTGCACAAAGAAGTCGAGAAACTTGCGGCGAATTTCAGATCCAGTCAGCATTTAAGTGAGCGCGAAAACCAATTCTAAATGAAAACCGCCTCTCGGCACGGCTGAGACCAAGCTGGGGCCATCGAGATGTGAAAGGAACTGTCGCCAAACAAAAAAGGGCCACGGAGAACTCTCACGTGGCCCTTCGAGATAAGAACTCCACCGTCGTTACTGCGGCTTTGTGGTGTCGGCAGGTTTGTCAGCAGGTTTGTCGCCGCCGCCAATTTTCTTCATCTCGTGCCCGGTATCCATGGTGCCCTTCTTCACGACGTGCCCGGTCTTCTTGGCCACTTTTTCTGTGCCCTTCGCCGTATCCTTGGCGACCACTTTGGTTCCGTGTCCGGTCTTGTCGGCAGCCTTCTCGGTGCCCTTCCCTGTGTCTTTAGCCACTACTTTCGTCGCGTGTCCAGTCTTGTCGGCAGCTTTCTCGGTGCCCTTGGCAGTGTCTTTGGCTGCTACTTTGGTCGCGTGACCGGTTTTATCGGCGGCCTTTTCAGTGCCTTTCGCCGTGTCTTTGGCCGCCACTTTTGTATCGTGGCCGGTTGTCTCAGCGCCTTTCTTCACATCCGTGGCCGCATCCTGAGCCAGCAGAAGCGGCACCGCGCTGAGCAACATTGCTGCGAGAATCGCTTTCACACAGAACTTCATAGTTTCCTCCTGGGAAACGGTGTTGGCATCGGTCTTGGAGTATGCAACAGCAGGTAGGCTGTTGCCAAGTGCATCGATGTAGTTAGATGGTCCGAATCTCACAGAAGAGGCCCACGGTTTCGCAGGGTTACGCGCTTTCGCTCTCCAACTCAGTTAAGGTTTCCTCATCCACGTCCCATTTCTTCAAAATGGAGAAGATGGTCTTCGTCCCGAACCCTCCCCGAGCCAGTTGCCGGAAAACGCGCGCCGCCTGTTTCTGATCCTTGGGCTTCACCAGCCGCTTCTTCCGCAGATACTCCCGTGCCTGCGTTTCCTCGCTCACCCCTTCGAAAGCCGCGTCCACAGCCTTGTCGATCACGTCGCTGTGCATGCCCTTCGCCTTCAGATCGGCGACCACGCGCCGCCGGCCAAACTTCTGATTGTCGCGCCGCAGCGAAGAAAAATAGGCGGCGTACTGCGAATCGTTCAAATACCCGCGATCCTTCAATCGCCGGATGATCAACTCCACCAGTGTCCTTCCATACTCGGATTCGGCGTCTTCCACCCGCATCCGCAGCAGCCGCTTCAACTCCGCCACCGTGCGCATGCGCCGCGCCAGCGCTCCCACGGCATATTCGTACAACTCATCTTCGGAATAGAACTTCTTCTTAGGACGCGGAAATGCCATGCCCTAACGATAACGCAAATCCGGGCTTCGGGCTTCAGCTCTCGGGCTTCGAGGTTTGGATGAGGTACTAATAAAGGAAAGGCCGGCATCAGCAGGATGAAAGCCTCAGCCCGCAGCCCGAAAGCCGAAGCCCGAAGCCCGCCCTGCTACCGTCCGCCGAATCCGGCAGACTGCATCGACTGCCGCGAAATGTCGGCGGTCGAAGCGATGCCCTGCATGCGCAGCTTGAAGTCGTCGGCGTTGGAAGCGTTCTCCAGAGCGGTTTCGTAATTGACCAGCCCCGCCTGGAACAAATCCCACAATGACTGATCGAAAGTCTGCATGCCATATTGCGATGTACCGGCCGCAATCGCGTCCCGCACCGACCGCGTCTTTTCCGGCACCAGAACGCATTCCCGGATGAACGCCGTATTGATCATCACCTCAACCGCGGGCACGCGCCCGTCAGTATCGCAGCGCCGCACTAATCTTTGGCTCACAATCGCGCGCAGCACTGCTGCCAACTGCAGCCGAATCTGCTTCTGTTCCGGCGGCGGGAAAATCGAAATCACGCGGTTGATGGTTTCCACCGCATCCAGAGTGTGCAGCGTGGAGAACACCATGTGGCCGGTTTCCGCCGCGTGCAGCGCCGTCTGGATCGTTTCCAGGTCGCGCATTTCGCCCACCAGAATTACGTCCGGATCCTGACGCAGAGAAGCCCGCAACGCCGCGCTGAACGAAGGTGTGTCCACTCCAATCTCGCGCTGGTTGACATACCCTTTCTTGTCGCGATGCAGAAATTCGATGGGGTCCTCAATGGTAATAATGTGCTCGGCTCGCGTCGAGTTCACGCGATCCACCATGGCCGCCAGCGTAGTCGACTTACCCGAGCCGGTCACGCCGGTCACCAGAACCAGCCCGCGCGGCATTTCGCAAATCTGCTCGACCACCTTGGGCAGAAACAGCTCATCCAGTGCGCGGATCTTGGTGGGAATGACGCGCAGCACCAGTCCCACGTTGCCGCGCTGCTGAAAAATGTTCACACGGAATCGTCCCAGCCCGGCCACGCCGTAGGCCATGTCGATTTCCGTGGTCTCTTTGAACTTCTGTTTCTGCCGCGCCGACATCATGCTGAACGCCATGTTCAGCATGTCTTCCGCGCTCACCCGCGGTTGTTCGGTCAAGGGCGCCAGTTCGCCGTCAATGCGCAGGTGCGGATAGTTCCCCACCTTCAAATGCAAATCGGAGGCCCGCCGTTCCGTAGCAATCCGCAGCAGATCGTCAATATTCATTGGAGAGGTTTCCTGGGAGGCCGTCAGCCTCCAAGCTCTCCCTATCATCACCCGAATCGTCACCTTCCCCAAGATGACCTAGGTAACGACCCGACCCCGGCAACCGGACAGCAGCTTGCGTTCGGCCCAGCCCGAGAAAACTAGCCAGGCTCGTGTGAGATGAGGTTTCACTGAAGCGACCGTTTGTCGACGACTGACGAAAGCCGTGCCGCACCGCGTCGATCCCATCGAGTCCGCTCTTCTACCCAGCGCCAGCCCCAGCGGTCGTCGCCCGCCCGCTGGCCGCGGCTTTTCCTTCACCCTGCCACTTCCGCGCCAACCCCTCCATCTGAGCTAGCACCTTCTCAATGTCCTTCATGCGGTCAGTAATCCCGTAGGTGACGGCTGGCGGGATGGTCTGCTCATAATGCCGAAAGACGAACCCACTGCCCTCCAGCGTACGCAGCCGTTCCGTCAGCACCCGCGAGGAGATGCCCTCCACTTGCCGCCGTAACACGCCAAACCGCATGGGACCGTTATGGCTCAGAGCCCAAAGAATATGCAGCGTCCAGGGCCGAGTCAGCAATTCCAGCATTCCCCCAATCGCACAGGGAGAAGGAGTTCGGGCAGATCGTCGCACCGGAGTCATAATGAATACTAAGTTACTATAAAGTGCCTGCTATGTAAAGAGCTAATAGTTATTTATTGTAACCAAACCCGGGACTGTTCATCCAATTCGAACTGATCACGGAAACATCATTTTCAAGGAGAACAAATATGGCCAGCACCTCAACCTTGACCTCTCATTCGCAATCGACTCACTCGCAGTCAGTCGCTCTACCCGCGATGGCCGCGCCTGTCGTTCTGCTGGGTCGCTTCCTGTTCAGCCTGATCTTCTTGCTTGCCGCCCCGATCAATTTTTCCGGCAAGACCATCGCCTTCGCCGCCTCGCAAGGCGTGCCCCTGGCCTCGATTGCGGTTCCGCTCTCAGGCATAATCGCGCTTGCCGGAGCCCTCTCCATCCTGCTCGGCTACCGCGCCAGAATCGGCGTGTGGCTGATCGTGTTGCTCCTGGCTGTCGTGACTCCGGCGCTCCACAACTTCTGGGCAGTCACCGACCCCATGATGCACCAGATGCAATTCGTCATGTTCCTGAAGAACCTCTCGATGATGGGCGGCGCGCTCTTCATCTCCCAGACTGGCTCTGGCCCGTGGAGTCTGGACGCGCGCAGCAAGTAATCAATCACCAACTTCAAAAAGTGTTTACAGATTTCAATTCACACCAAGTCCAACTTGGGACTGCAAAGGAGAAAAGCATGTCAGATCCAACCATTCAAGTTCTTCCCAAGGGTCCGTACCTGGTTGCCGGAAAGGTCACTCTTCTCGACCCGAGTGGCAAGCAGATTGAGGCGGGAGAGAAAATAGCTCTTTGCCGCTGCGGCGCTTCCACTAACAAGCCATTCTGCGACGGAACGCATTCGAAGATCGGATTCGACGCAGCAGCGGCAGCCGTCCCGCAAAGCGCCGAATAACTCGGCCGGGATGCATCTCGCTCTAAACAAGAAGCCGCCCCGTGCGGGCGGCTTCTTCAACCTCGACTGCTGAATCTTACGCGGCAGTTTCGTCTGACACGGGAGGCCGTAAGGGCTCGTCGTAGCTGCCCCCATAGATCGACGGCACCTTCGATCCCATGGGTCGCAGGTAGGTTGCGAGTTCGCCGCGATGGTGAATGCTGTGGTTGTTGAGGAAGCCCAGGTACAGAACCGCCGGAAGGTTAAACACTCCAGCGAAGCTGACGGGGGTCATCAGCTGCTCCGGCGTCATCGCGGCCACGCGTGCTACGCCGCGCTTCAAGTTCTGGTCGTACCAGGCGACCACCTCGGCTGAGGTTTGGGGCTTGTGCTCGGGGTTCGCCATGTTGAACTTCAGGTCGGCAATTCCATTTAGAAACTGAACGTCGGTGTTGGCCAGATGCCACGCCAGTTCCTTCGCGGTACGGCCGTTGGGGTCGTGCTTGTAGCTCGAAGCCGCATCGGGCACGGCCGCGATCACTTTCTTGGTGATTTCCGCTTCGCGCAGGATGCCGTCGAGCGTCATCGCGCAGTAGCCTTGGGCAAATTCCGGGGTCAAACCTTGCTCGGACATTCGTTCCTCCTTGTGAAGGTGTTATGTATTCCGTGATCAGACAAGCCGAAAGGGGCGCTGGATGCGCCCCTCCGGTTAAGTCGATGCGAACCGAATTATACTCCGACCGGCTGCTTGCTGCGCACCGGCACCGGCGTCAGCCAGCCATGGCGGTCGGTCTTCTCGCCGCGCACGACGGCATAGAACTCTTTCTGAATTGCCTTGGTGATCGGACCAGTCGCGCCCTTGCCGACTTTGATCTTGTCGACCGAGCGGATCGCTGTGACCTCTGCCGCGGTTCCGGTGAAGAAAGCTTCGTCAGCGATGTAGAGCATCTCGCGCGGAATCATCTGTTCGACGATCGTGACGCCGAGGTCGCGGGCGATCTGCAGCACAGAATCGCGAGTGATTCCCGGCAGCACTGAGTTGCCGAGCGGTGCCGTGATCAGCTTCTCGCGATGCACGATGAATACATTCTCGCCCGAGCCTTCGCTCACGTAGCCGTTAATGTCGAGAGCGATGCCCTCGGCAAAGCCGTTGACGATGGCTTCCATCTTGATGAGCTGCGAGTTCATGTAATTCGCGCCCGACTTGGCCATCGCCGGCAGAGTGTTCGGCGCAATCCGCGTCCAGGAGGAAACGCAGACGTCGCAACCCTCGGCTTCGCCGCCCAGATACTTTCCCCACGGATAGTTGATGATGTAAACCTCGGTGGGCGAGTTGAAGGGATTCACTCCTGCCTCGCCATAGCCGCGGAGAATGATGGGCCGCACGTAGCACGGCCACGCGCCGTTGCGGCCAACCGTCTCGAGCATGGCCTTCACCAGTTGCTCACGCGTGTAATCGACATCGATGCGGTAGACCTTGGCGGAATCGAGCAGGCGCTGAATGTGCTCGTTGGCGCGGAAGATCGCCGGCCCCGAAGGCAGCGCGTAGCAACGGATCCCCTCGAACACAGAAGAGCCGTAGTGGACCACGTGCGACATTACGTGAATCGTGGCGTCATCCCATTGGATGAGTTTGCCGTTGTGCCAGATAAATTCTGATTTCTCGATCGCCATGCGAACTCCTTGGGCTGGAAACTGGTGAAGTGTGTAACGAGGGCTGAATCTTTCCTCTGGCACTTGCAGGGGAACGAGGCGTGAACCCAACCAGCGTTACAGAACATTATAGCTGAACCATTGTGAGCCCCCGGAGACGTTTTCATCCCGAGCGCCGGCGCGCGGCGTTGCGAGCCGCCGGCGCAGGCTTGACGCGTGCGGGTGGTTTGGGGCGAGCGGGCTCGGGTTCAGCGGCGACAATAGGTTGCCGTGGCCGGGCGATGCTGATGGGCTTGGGAAGCGGGATTCGCGCGAGAGCGCCAGCCTGGGTGATAGCAGACGAAGGTGGCTTTGGGGCAGCGACTGGGGCGGGATAGTCGGGAACCTCGTGGATCATATCGCTCTTGTAGATATCGAAATGGACGCGGGGAGAATTTCTTACGGCGATGTGGAGGGCGCGCAGGATTAGTTGGGCGCGGCGGAAGTCGATGGTGTTACGAACCAGGGCGTTGATGACCTCCATGAGCGAGGCCTGGATTCCTTCTTCGTTTTCGATGAGGGCAATGGGGTGAAGACGCGACTTGGCGGGAGTGCGCACGCCGCGGATCATGCGCTGATGGAAATAGCAGAAGACTTCGCCGCGCAGGGCGGGTGAGCCGCAGGGGACTCCGTTAACCTTAATGTGGGTGCAGACGCGGATATTCTTGTTGAGCGGCATGGAGTTTGGACCTTTCGGATTCAGATTGGAAATTGTTTTAGATCGAGTTGGTAAATTATTGATTTGGTTGGAGTTGGAGTGGAGGATCTGGAGGGAGTCTGCGCAAAATATTGATAGCCAAGGGTTTGCACGGAAAATATTGAGAAGATGGGACTTGGCTATGGCTAGTTCCGTCGGGTTCAGCGTGGAGAGGTATTCGGGGAGAGTTGTTTTGCGGTGAATCATACTACTTCTATTTTAGGGAGGGGGTGCAAGGTTGGATGTCACATGGTGGGTGTGGAAAAGGCCGGTTTGGCCTGCCAGAAAGGCTCGGGGTGGTGTGAGATGGCGATGTTTCTCTCTCCCCCAAAGACAATGAGTGATAACGCCTTCCATGAGAAGGCCGGTCGGAGTCAAGTGGATTCGTTCCTGTTTTTCATAAGAAGAGCTTTCATTTTGCCGAGTGGCCACTGTCGCCATGCTTCCATTCGCACTCTCGAGGAGCGATTCG
>JBAPPL010000024.1:0-209012 GCA_049280095.1 Candidatus Sulfotelmatobacter sp.
ATCCCGATTACACTCATCAACGGCCAACTAGTTTCGCAGGTCTGTTAACAAACTGAGAGCACTCTCCCAGATTTGACCGCCCCGGTATGGCCCGTCACCGTCAGCATCGACCTGTGGCTCGTCAAACCATACCCAGTAAACGGTGTGCATCCCCAGCGCACTCTTTTCCTGCCGCGTGAGGCTGCCGTCCCATGGGCCGCTCAGGCTTACGACCGCATCCGGGGGCGCTGAGATTGTTCCTGTCGCGCCTTTCGCCCAAAAGAAGTCGTCTGACACACGCACTCGATCTCCGCTCGAAAACCCGCTCAACGCGCCTCCCGGATGTTGGCAACTCGGCGAGTTTAGCAGGTCAGTTGTCGTAACATCCCCATTACTCATTGACCTCGGTTGCAGACCCCTTCGCGGCCCCGGGGCCGGGGTCTGAGTCAGCAATTTGGCTCCGTCGCAGGGTGCTTGAGACAAGGGGAAAAGTTAACAACCGCAAAACAAAGGGAGTTGTGCGTGTCTCAGTGTCTGGCCAAAAAAGTGCTAACACTTTTAAGTGATAGGGACCTATAAGGGGGTACTAAGATATATATTCCCATGTGTGTGCGTACTTTTTAATGAGACAGTTGAGACAGGCTTGAGTTATCTGCAACTTAGAATCTGAGACACACCTAGAGACAGCCAGTGACACCCTGAGTCATCTCCTACGAATACTTGTGCGCCGCTCCCCGCGCCGGTTGCCACGCTCCCCGCCATCTCCTATCGGTCAGTGTAGAAAAACCTTGTGTTCCGCCGCCAACTCTGATAGTTACTAGTTAGATAACACCCAGATATGCAGACTTCGGTTGTCCCAACTCGCGGACGTTTGGCCAAGATGGAACGAGAAAGCGCAGACGTGCGCGCGTCCCTGACCAGTGACCCGCTATTGAGCACAAGGGAAGCCTGTGCCGTGCTGGGTTGCAGCTACGGCACAATGGTCCGATGGATTGCCAACGGCCACGTTCCGGCGCAGCGCTGGGGCGGGCAGCACGGGCATTTCAAGATTCGCAGCAGCGCCTTGCGCGCTCTGATTGAGGCACGCCATGCCGGGTGATGAGTTGGATGAGGAAGAATCGCTGTGGGCGCGCCGTTTGGAAGAGAGCTACCAGCGCGCTGTCCATGACGAGGACCAGCGCGGAATGCAAGCAGCGGCCAAGGCAGGGTTATCCCACATCCGCCAGCGCAAAGCAGAAAAAGCCAAGGTCGCAGCAGCCAAGCAGGACGCGGACTCTGGCATGGATGATGGCAAAATCAGCGTCGGAAGTCTGGACGATGTTATCCAGATGTTTGACGCGGCTGCGGCTCAGCCTGACCCCATTAACCAAGCAAAACTTCAGGAGGCATACCGCCGCGCCAAATTGTTGAATTTGCCTGACATGATGACGATTTTTTACAAAGCAATCGAAGACAGTGTGTTTGCGCAGGATTTGGTCCGCTGGGTTGCGCTGTGGGAACCGGCGCAGAAAGGGGAAGCTGCGAATGAATCTGCTGAACCCATTTCGCAAAACGCTCCGAACTGAGGCACTGGCACCACCACCAGCGCCGGAGCCGGAACCGGACCCGTTAGCTATCGCTGAATTTGACCTGCATCTGGCGGAGGAATTGTGCGCGAGTCTGGACCGGGAAAAACGGTCGTGGCCACAGCGCCGGGAAGCTGCTAATCGACGGTTTGAGACCGCGTTGAATGCTTACCATGCCGCAAAGGAGCAAGCGGATTCCGCGTCGGTGAAGGCAAGCGGCGATGTGAAACCGTTCCCGGTCGGCGCAGTTCTAGGAGAAAACTGAATGCCAAAACAAATTCCGTGGCACCTACAGGAAATCTTCGGGGCCAGCACTGTTGAGGAATCGCTGGATGCGATTGCCCCGGTCATTTATCCCAAACCGGCAGACGTGCCCGTGCTGGACACCGCGCCGGAACTGCGCGACTTCGGAAAGTCTGGCGCAGCATTCACAGAAGTTCAGGGGATTGAGTTCGCAAGTATGGTTGACTTACTCGCACCTACGCCAGATATTTCGGCAGACGTTGCCCGGTTCTCACCACCTGCGAAACCAGCAGCCGGTCTGGACTTTGTGAAGCATGTTCTCGATTTGGGCGCGGAGCGCATGGCGCGGAAGGCAGCGATTACTGCTGGCGACCAGCGCCGGTCGGAGTCGATTGGCTCACTGGTGGATGACTGGGCAGACCATCATGACATTGCCACAGACGGCACACGAGACGCGCTGGCCCGCATAAAGCGGTCCATGGCCGCGTGTGCGAACCACACTGTTCTGGAGGCAGCATTATGAATTTTCGCAACCCATACGAATCAACGGTGGAGCCGTTCGTGTCGGATGACTTCTGGTTTGACGACCAGCAGGACGACGACAAGGCGGATTCACCGGCAGAGACGCTCCAGCCGCGCTGCTGGCGTTGCCAACAGTTGTTCTCCGACTGCAAGTGCGGAGGCATGGAATGAGCAACCCAGATTATCCACCACCATTGGGCGACGCAACGCCCGGAGTTGCGCGCTGGGTTGAGCCGGGCGGATGGAGTCAGTACAAACCGGCTCATAACTCGCGCTCCTGCTATGACGGGGTACAGCTTAGATGCCGTGCCCCGTTTCACTTTCCAAGCTGTCCTAAGCCATCCGACAAGATACGCATAACCCGCGCATAGTTACCTGCAACTTATAGACTGGAGTAGGTTTGCGTTAGCCCGTTTGGTTGCAGACCAGAGCCTCTCTGGGAGTAAGTCAGCAGTTAGAGACTCTAGGACGGTCAAGGGGTAGTCTGGGACGGGGCAAGGCAGAATTATGGCTCTCCGTGGCTAGGACGCGCAGCACGGGTCACACTACAACGGCGATGGATGAGCGGCCACCTAACAGCGCAACGGTGTGCGGCAGGAGCAACGTTCCGCCACTTCGACTCGCGCCCGGAATCCCGTGTTCAGCGCTAACCCAGCCCACCTCCGTTAGTTGCTGAGAGCTATTGTAGTCGTTTGAGTAGCTTTGAGTAGGTTGGCGCAAAATATAGTTGGCGGTCGAATTGCAAGCGGAAATGTCCGCTAACCTGTTGAAATCAATGGCTAACACGTCGGATTTGGACCGTCACAATCCCGCATTGCTGCCTTTTGATATTAGTTAACTTTAGGGAAATCTAAGGTAGATAGACCTAAGTAAATCAGCGTAAAGCTATAACTCGGGAAGACGTTAACCGACTGGTAAACTTATGCCGCGCCTCGGTCCAGCGCGTGCTCCACCTCATCCAGCGCCCGATTCAGCCGCCAGAGTTTGTACTTCCGTTCCGTAGTGGTCCGTAGATACTTCCACGTGGCTGCGCGTGTGCGGAACTCGCCCAGCGCCCAACAGTTCTCTTGTTTATCCCAAACGGCGAAAGCCCCATTGCCGGATGAGCGCACCGTGTAGCGGTTGGTCCGCCGCTTTTCCCAGCGTTTGTATGGGGGACCGACTGCGCCAGGAATCGCTATCATGCGCTTAACTTCGTACTTCACGTCCGCCAGTTTGGGTTTGCCGGTCATGCCGCTTGCCCGTCCAGTGCCCGATTCAGCATCTCCAGCCGGTACGCTCGATTCGTTGTCGTGGTGCGTTTGAGATACTCCTTCGCCTCATCGCGTGTCCAGTACTGTCTTCGGGAGTTTGCTGGCAGCTTCGGGTTCGGGTAGAGCCAGTCATCGTGCTGCCTGTCCCAAACCGCATAGAAGGGTCTCGCATAAGTCCAGCCGGGCCGTTTCGGGTCAGGCTTGTAATCACGGCGCACCGTGAACCGCGTGTGCTTTGCGTTTGTTGTTCGCCCGTGGCCATGCCATAGACACCGGCGCATGACGCTCGGGCATGGATACGTCACACGCTCCAGCGTCACTGGCTTCGGTTTGCGCCCGCCGGTCATGCCACGTCCTGCCCGTCCAGCGCGTCATTTACGCGCTCTAGGTTGAATTTCCTGACGGTTGTTTTGCGAATGTATTGTAGGACTTCCGCCCGTGTGCCAACGAAATGGTACTCCCACTGCGCTCGGATGATGCCCTGTGCTCTGCCCGCATAGAATATTGCAGGCAATGCATCTCGAACTACGAATGCTTTCTTCTGTTCGTCATACAGTGCGAATGAGCCAAACATCGTTGGGGGGATGCTTATGACACTTCCATCTGGCATTCGTGGTGACGGATAAGCAGGGTCTGTGAACAGCCCGCCCGCTCCATCCGATACCAAGTGAGCCATCCTGTGCGCCGTGTACCGCTTGCGGTCCAGCGTCACCGGCTTGGGTTTGCTCCCGGCAACTCTGCCGGTCACCGGGTGCGCTGTGGTTGGTTTGCGTGGCTTGGTGGTCATGCTGCACCCGTCCGAACCCGCTTCGTGCCTGCCGGGTGACCTTCGAACTTAATCTTGGAATCGTCGCGCACGATTCCGGCTTTCATCATGGCGCGGGTCACGCCGACGCTGGCTTCTTCCCAGTTTTGTTTTGTGAGGGGCTCGGGTAGCTCGATGGGCCAGTAGACGCCGTTTTTCAGGTCGCGCACAACCCACACGGATTCCCCCAAGATAAACTCATAGGCAAAATCGAAATCAGTTTGGCCTTCGATGGGGTGAAGTTTCATGCCGGGTTCCCACGGATATTCCGCCCGCCAAGGACCGCCCCACATGGCCTGTTTCTTGCCCCGCATGAGCCTCTGCAAGTCCCCACGGTCAGCAAGATTCACATTGCGCACATTCACGAACCCTTGGCGCGCCAGTTCCGCCTCGAACCCAGCGCGCCCGGAAAAGTCTTTGCCCAGCGCCCAGTCGTTCAGGAAAATCACACTCGCTTCGCCTTCGTGCTCCGCGTACCATTGAGTGACAATCATCGTTTCGTCGGTTGTGTCTGCAGGCGGATGCACTGTTCCACCCTCTGGGTTCACGCTAACCGGATGCCCCGGTAGCTTGTGTTTGTCGCACAGGTTGTTGAACCCAGTAATCGGCCCAGTGCATTCGGGGACTGCGCAAGTCGTAACGCCTTTCATGCTCATGCGGCTTCCTCGCTTTTCAGCCACTCCCGGATTACGGTATGCGCGGGGCAATCGCAACCCAGTGTGAGGTAGTTGGGACAGTCGCCGAAGAATTTGACCACTCGGCGCGTAGATTTCTCCACCAGATGGACGCGACCGTCCTGCTCTGTGCAGATGGAAAACCGCTTCTGTCTGTCAGTTTGGGTTTTGGTGTTTGGGTCTGGTGCTGGTGATTCGGGAACGGTCATACGAATCCCTCAGGAGAAGATTCCGGTGTACTATCCGCCGGTAAGAGAGGAATTCGCCAAATGCGTGTGACCGACCTTCCCGCCAAGCCCTAGATTGGAGTGAAACTTGGCCAAAGTTCAGAAAGACTCTATCAGAAATGTGGAATCTTGTGGGGGCTGCGCGGAAAAAACGATTCAGGGGCAGGGCCTACTCACGTTTCCGCGTGCGCCCCGCCGCAACTATCAGGCAGACTCCAAGAATCAGGGCGCTGACTACCATGCCCGCTGCCACGATGAGGGCGGCTAGTTCGATGTCTCCAGCCATGGAAGATTACCGTCTGCTGCGCTTGGTGTCTGAGCCCTTACGAGATTGAGAGCCGCGTGGCCCGTCGTGTCTATCGGGCCAAACTTCGCCACCTGTGTGCACTGGTCGAACTTTGCAGCCACACTTTTCACAGGTGCCCAAGATGACGGGGACATATTCACTTTCTTGTTTCCGTATCTGCCGTATCGTTTCGTCGCTAAACTTGCCGGTGCACGCCATGCGCAGGATTATAGTTCACCATCGGCCTGCCCGTGCAGCGGTCTAGAGCCGTAAAGCCCGCGCACGGGGTGCTGGGTGAATTCAGTGTTGCTACTGACTAGGGCTCAAGTTTGTCATCGGCATTTGCTGACTTCGCGAATCGAATTGGAGCAAACAATTATGCCAGCCCCGACGATACTGCCCTACCGCCACAGAGAAGGCAGCGGATACGGATACAACGAGAAGAGCGATACGGACAAGGATGTGTGACTTCTCCATGGTTCCATCTGAAGCCGCTCCCCAGTTTGCTAGGACCGCCTATGCTCAAACTATGCGGGTTCTGGGTATCAGCCCAGCGTAATGAGCACAGTTCCCGGTGCATTACCTGCTAGGGTTTTCAATCACTTGTGATTTGGGCTGCTACGGGCTAGACGCCCAGAATGGGTTCGTAGCCAGACGCTCTATCCAGCTGAGCTAAGGGCGCAGATTTTTTCGGCAGGAAAACTTGTCTAAGAATTATAGCGGAAGTCCGCAACTGCCGTGAACCTCGCGGCAAACCTTCTTGTAGGGTCTTCCACCTACGTGCGCGGAATGCCTTGGCAATCGGCGCGTTTGGCCTTTTCCACAATGCAGCCGTCTTCATCCGGTGAGTCGCTTTCGCGCCCGAAGTAAATCTTTCCCGGCCCAGAGCAATTCCTACAAAGCGGGGCAGGGAACGCGCTTGTATTTTGAGCGGCTTAGAGACGGCACGCTATGTGCTTATAAAAGACCAGACGAAGTGGCGCGCAACGGGGCGTTCCAAGGACGACTTCGGCCAGAGGTTCTCTTGGGCGCCCCTTGCATTCACTAGATCGCGCCAGCGGAAGCCCTCCCCCATTTTTGCTTTCGCTGGCAAGCCTCACGCCAGCGTCAGAGGTTCCCGCACATCTACTCCGGCTTGGCGCAAGAGCCGGGCCACAGCTTCTGTCTTCAGGCGAGAAGCGTCGAACTCCACTCGTACGGTTCGCTCCGCTTCGTTGAAGTTCACCCGCCGCACTCCATAGACCTCGCGCATGCCGTCGATGGCACGCAGTTCGTTCTCGCCCGGAGCCGCGCCGTAGCGAAAAACCACGTCCAGATAAGTCATGGGATAATCCTCTTGCTGCCGTTGAACAATGAAAGTTGAACAATGAAAGCAGATGCCCGAGCTGTCTGCCGGGCTGAATCCAATATAAAGCATTGTCCATCGAAGAAGTACAGCGTGCAGTGACGTGGAAGAGCGGCACTTCGGCGGCCTGCCCTGAGAGGAGCCAATGGGCCCCATAAAGTGTAGGAGGCCGGCTTTAGCCCCTGAGGGACCAAACACCTGAATGTCCACGAACCGATTAGATCAACCCGCCGCGCTTGAACGTGACCCCGTCTGCGGAATGAATGTGAATCCCGCAACCGCTAAACATGTCTACGAACATAGCGGAAAAAGGCATTATTTTTGCTGCGCGGGATGCATGGAAAAATTCAAAAAGGACCCGACGAAATACCTGGCCGGAAGTCTGCCTGCGCGCTCGTCCGGTTTAGTGATGCTCGGCGCCGCAAAACCAGCCCAACATATCCAACTCCAATCTGTGCCCGTGGCGCCTGACGCTCGCTACGTTTGCCCCATGTGTCCAGAGGTCCGCGAGCCCAAGCCCGGAGCTTGTCCGTCCTGCGGTATGGCTCTCGAACCAGATGTTCCGCTCGCCTCCACGCGCACAGAATACACCTGCCCCATGCATCCCGAAATCGTCCGGACCTCGCCCGGCGCATGTCCGATCTGTGGCATGGCCCTCGAGCCCCGCACGGTTACCTCATCCGCTGAAGAAAATCCCGAACTCCGCGACATGACCCGCCGCTTCTGGATCAGCCTTGCGCTGACTGTACCCCTGATGTTGATCGACATATATCAAACGATGACTGGTCTGGGCGTGCAAGCCACTTCCGAATCGGGATCGCTCTCCTGGGTCGAGTTGGCGTTGGCCACTCCGGTTGTGCTGTGGGCGGGTTGGCCCTTCTTCCAGCGTTTTTGGACCTCGCTCCTCAACCGCAGTCCGAACATGTTCACGCTGATCGGCATGGGCACCGGCGTCGCCTACGCGTACAGCGTGATCGCCACCCTCGCACCGCAGATTTTTCCCGAGTCTCTGCGCGGTGCGGGTGGATTTCCCGACGTTTACTTCGAAGCCGCCGCCGCGATCACAACTCTGGTCCTGCTCGGCCAAGTCCTGGAGCTGCGCGCCCGCAGCCGCACCAGCGCCGCAATTCGCGCGCTGCTGGATCTCAGTCCCCAGACTGCCCACCTGCTCGACGCTGACGGCAGTGAGAAGGATATCCCGCTCGCGCAGGTCAGGCCCGGAGACCGTCTGCGGGTGCGCCCCGGAGAAAAAATCCCCGTGGATGGTGTTCTCCTCGAAGGCCGCAGCACCGTCGATGAATCCATGATCACCGGCGAATCCATGCCGGTCGAAAAGTCGGCGGACTGCAATGTGATTGGAGCAACCATCAACGGCGCCGGCTCATTCGTCATGCGCGCCGAGCGCGTGGGCAGCGAGACTTTGCTGGCGCGCATCGTGCAGCTCGTCGGCCAGGCGCAGCGTAGCCGCGCACCAATCCAGCAACTCGCCGATCGCGTAGCAAAATGGTTTGTCCCCATCGTGGTTGCGGTGGCGTTAATCACTTTTCTCGTGTGGTCGCTCTTCGGTCCGCAGCCGCGCTTCGCGCACGCACTCGTCAACGCGGTCGCCGTGCTCATCATCGCCTGCCCCTGCGCCCTCGGCCTCGCCACTCCCATGGCAATCATGGTCGGCGTAGGCCGCGGCGCCCGCGCCGGCGTGCTCATCAAAAACGCCGAAGCGCTGGAGGTTCTCGAAAAGGTAGACACGCTGGTCGTCGACAAAACCGGAACGCTGACAGAAGGCAAGCCGCAAGTGCTGGGAAGTATTGCGACACCAGGACTTGATCCACGAGAGATCCTGCGCATTGCCGCCAGCCTGGAACGGGCCAGCGAACATCCATTGGGAACGGCAATCGTGCGAGGCGCACTGGAGCGTCAGTTAAAGCTTTCCGAGCCAGCGGAATTTCTTTACTCAGCAGGAAAAGGTATTCAAGGTATTGTGGACGGCACCCCGGTGGCAGTTGGCAACCGCACTCTGATGGTTGAGGTCGGAGCCCTCGAGCAAAGCAAGACGGCGACCTTCCAAATCGGCCCTCCGGGCGCCACACAGATTTTTGTGGCGATTGATGGCAAATACGCCGGAAGCATTTCCGTCGCCGACCCTATCAAGCCCTCCACTCCCGACGCAATTCACTCCCTTAAAGACCAGGGCATCCGCATCGTCATGCTCACCGGCGACAATCGCGACACCGCATCTGCGATTGCTCAGCAACTCGGCATCGATGAATTCGAAGCCGAAGTCCTGCCCGAAGGAAAACTAGAAATTATCCGCAAGCTGCAAGGGCAGGGAAGAGTAGTCGCCATGGCGGGCGACGGCATCAACGATGCCCCCGCGTTAGCCCAAGCCGATGTAGGAATCGCCATGGGCACCGGCACCGACGTCGCCATGGAAAGCGGCGGCATCACGCTGGTCAAAGGCGATCTCACCGGAATCCTGCGCGCCCGCAAGCTAAGCCAGGCCACCATGCGCAACATCCGGCAAAACCTGTTCTTCGCTTTCATCTACAACGCCATCGGCGTCCCCATCGCGGCCGGAGTGCTCTACCCATTCTTCGGCCTGCTGCTCAGCCCGATCTTCGCCGCCGCAGCCATGAGCTTCAGCTCCGTCTCGGTAATCACCAACGCCCTGCGCCTGCGGAATGTAAAACTATGATTGAGCCAGGAAGTTGGAAAGGAAGTTAGAAAAGAAGACAGGCAAGATCGTAGACGCCCGGTCTAGAGGCTTGATCGTCAAAGATTTCTCCGTGTCTCCGTGCCTCCGTGGTAATGAACTACAACTTCCCCAGAAAATCGATAACCTCCGGATCCGTCCAATCCACCGCGCCAATAAACTTCCGCCGCACAATGCCCTTGCGGTCGATCACGTAGGTTTCAGGGAACTTGAACGTTCCATACAATTCGTTGCTCTTCTGGTCAGCATCACGCACTGTGAGCAGATTCACATTGTGGTCCCGCAGAAACCTACGATAGTTACTCTCATCGACGTCAACGCTCACCGCCAGTACGGTCACCCCCTTCGATTTCATCCGTTCCTGCATCTGCACCAGCGAAGGCATCTCCTCGATGCATGGCGGGCACCAGGTGGCCCAAAAATTCAATACCACCACTTGCCCTTTGAACTGGCTCAGCGTAACGGTGCGCTCAGAATCACGCACCGTAAAATCCGGAGCCGCCATGCCGATCCGCGACGGCCTCGACCCGCTCCAGCAGCCCGACAGCGCCGCAGTGGTAAGGAGGATTGCAAGTAGAATAATAGTGAGGAAGGCCGGTGGAAGCGCGCCGGCAAATCGCCTAAACCAAAAGATGCGTCGCACCCAGCTATAATAAAGGATTCGGCGTATGCCTGCGACCCTTCCAGCTTCCGTTCGACCCGTAGTATCGGTGATCGTCCCGGCGCGTAATGAAGAAGCAAGCCTCGGCGCATGTCTTCAGTCTCTCGTCGTCCAGGGCGGCGTAGCACTTGAAATCATCGTAGTCGACGACCACTCCACCGACCGCACCCGCGAGATTGCTCTTTCATTCTCAAACAGACAGGTGCGCGTCATCGAAGCCGGCACGCTCCCCGCAGGCTGGACCGGCAAGAACAACGCCGTCACCGCCGGATCCCGCGCCGCCACAGGCGAGTGGCTGCTCTTCACCGACGCCGACACCATCCACCTGCCCGGCTCGCTCGCTCGCAGCCTCGAAGAAGCGAAGCGCCATGATGCATCCCTGCTCTCTTATTCACCTGAACAAATTGTAAAAAGTTTCTGGGAAAAGGCCATTATGCCCGTGGTCTTCGCCGAGCTAGCCGCGAGCTTCCGCCCGTCCCAGGTAAGCGATCCCAATTCTCCCGCGGCAGCCGCCAACGGCCAGTACATCCTGATCACGCGCGAAGCCTACGATGCCGTCGGCGGACACGCCGCAGTAGCCGCAACCCTGCTCGAAGACGTAGCTCTGGCCCGCGCCGTAAAACAGTCAGGCAGGAAAATATTCTTCCGCTTCGCCGCCGATGCCGTCCAAACCCGCATGTATCGCAGCTTCGCCCAACTCCGCGAAGGCTGGACCAAGAATCTCGCGCTCTTATTCCCCGCGCCCACAAGACTAGCCGCATTGCGAACCATCGAGTTCGTCCTGATCGCAGCCAGTGGCGCCATCGCTGTCTCTGCCGCTCTGCACAGAAGCTGGAAATCCGCCGCAGTCGCAGGAGTGCTGGGCGTAATTCTGTACATGTTTTTCCTCAAGCGCATCCGCCGCGCACATTTTTCCTGGGATGCCAACCTCCTAGCCTTCTTCGGCCTCCCTCTATTCTCATATCTACTCCTGCGCTCGAAGAGCGCGCACGCAACCGGCACGGTAGCCTGGAAAGGCCGCCAATACTCCGAAGAAAGGTGTGTACTGGCCACCGACCACTAACCACTGGCCACTGTTGTTTATGGTCTACCTCACGCGCAAAGCCGAATTTTCCGCGTCGCACTACTACCACAACCCGGCGTTCTCTCCGGACGAAAACCGCCGCATCTTCGGCAAATGCAACAACCCCAACGGCCACGGCCACAACTACACGCTCGAAGTCACGGTAAAAGGAGAAGTCGACCCCCGCTCCGGATTCGTAGTCGACCTCAAACAGCTCAAAGAAGTCATGCACCGCGAAGTGCTCGACGCCATGGACCACCGTTTCCTGAACAAAGAGGTCCCCGAATTCGCGCATCAAATCCCCACCACCGAAAATATCGCCATCGCCATCTGGCAGCGCTTAGCCAAAAAGTTAGAACGCGCAAAACTGCACCGGGTGCGGCTTTACGAGACCCCAGACCTATTCGTAGACTTCTATGGCGAACCGTGAAACGAGCAAACGGGGATAGCGAGAAGCTAGGAGCTAGAAGCTAAAAGCCGAATCATGAAAGCCCATCTCTCCCGCCGCTATCTCTTCTCCGCCTCGCACCGCCTGCACAGCGAAGCCATGTCGGAAGAAGAGAACCAGTCGACCTACGGCAAATGCAACAACCCCTACGGCCACGGCCACAACTACGTCGTCGAGGTCACGGTCAGCGGCCCGGTCGACGCGGCAACCGGCATGGTCTGCAACCTCACCGATCTCGATGGCTTCATCGAGAGGGAAGTGCTCGCCCGCTACGGCCACGAGAACCTGAATACGATGAAAGAATTCAACGAAGATGTCCCCACCACCGAGAATCTCTGTATCCAGATCTACGAAATAGTGCAGCGCGGCTTCCACTACGCGCATCTGGAAAGAGTGCGGCTCGAAGAAACCATGATGAATTCCTTCGAATACGCCGGTAAATCAGATGCCCTGAAGTAATTTCGCCATAACAAAAGGAATCGAATAAACGCGCCATGAAAACCACCGAACAGCCAACTCTAACCAGCGCCAGCTTCGAAGATCTTGTGCAGGAAATGCTGGTCCGCCTGGGCGAAGATCCGCAACGCGAAGGCCTCCAGCAAACTCCCCAGCGCGTTCGTAAGTCGCTGCAGTTCCTGACTCGCGGCTACACCGAAGATCCCGAGGCGCTACTCAAAGGCGCGCTCTTCAGCGTCGATTACGACGAAATGGTCATCGTCAAAGACATAGAAATGTTCAGCCTCTGCGAGCACCACCTGCTCCCGTTCTTCGGCAAAGTGCACGTCGCCTACATTCCCAACGGCAAAGTGATCGGACTCAGCAAGGTCCCGCGCCTCATCGAACTGTTCTCCCGCCGCCTGCAAATTCAGGAGCGCCTCACCACCCAGATCGCCGAAACCATTCAAAAGGTAATCGAGCCGCAAGGAGTCGGCGTAGTCATCGAAGCCCGCCATCTGTGCATGATGATGCGCGGCGTAGAAAAGCAGCATTCCGCCGCCGTCACCTCCTCCATGCTGGGCTGCTTCCGCAACGAAGAAGAAACCCGCTCGGAATTCCTCTCGCTAATCCGCCAGCGCCCCAACGGCATGTAGCGCCCGTGAGAGATTGCGGAGGCACCACCCGTGTGAGTCGGACACTCCTGTCCGACGCTTTTGGCTTTGCCGTTGACGTTGCTCTTGACGTAGCTCAGACGCTTTTGACTTTGCCGTTGATGTTGCTCTTGCCGTAGCCTTCGACTCACAACGGCGTCATCCCGAGCCTAGCCGTTCTTCAGGCGGAGAGAGGGATCTCCCGCGCATCGTCACTGTACGACCGGAGCGGGCGCCCACTCGAACCGGTGGCGCATTTTACTTACAAGACATTTCCGACTAAGATTGCGCCGTTGATCAGACAATCCGGAGGAAACCAGTCATGAACAAAATCCCATTCCTCACCGCAACACTACTAGCAGTCGCGATTTTCGCTTTCCCCGCCCACGCCCAGGACGCCCAGAAAAAAGCCGCCGTAAAGCCGGCCGACAGCCCATCGCAGGCCGTGTTATCAGCCTGGAACGAAATCGGCCGCAAACTCATCGCCATGGCCGAAGATTTCCCAGAGGATAAATACGACTTCAAGCCCACGCCCGCCCAGCGCAGCTTCGCCGAGCAACTCCTCCACGCCGCCAACGCCAATTACTTTTTCACCAATGCTGCTCTGGGCCAGAAGCCGCCGGCTGAAGAAGATCCCAAACGCGCCCAATACAAAACCAAGGCCGACGTGGTTGCCTTCGTGAAAAAGGCTTTCGGTGACGGCGCTTCTGCGATCAAAGCCAAAGGCGATAAAGGAATGTCCGAGCTCGTCGTCGACCCCTTCGTCAATCAGCAGGTTCGCATCTCTGACTTCGCCTACAGTTTCATCGAACACTCGGGCGAACACTACGGTCAGCTAGTCGTCTACTACCGCCTGTCAGGACTCGTCCCTCCGGAATCGCGGCCGAAGAAGTAACCAACAGCGATCACGCCGTCAAAAAAAGCCTTGTCATCCTGAAACCCGCGCACTTTGCGGGCCGAAGGACCCGTGCAATCGCCGGCACCGACTCGGCACACGCGTAACGGAAACTCCGCAAGCAGCGTTGGCTTTCTATTTGGAGAACCAGCAATCACTGGAAAGCATACGGATACCTCCGCGATCTCTCCGGAAACAGCTTGATCATCAGCGCCCCGGAAATAAACCCGCCGATGTGCGCCCAGAACGCCACTCCGCCCATGTTCTGCCTATGGAGGGCCAGCATCGTCGCCGTCCCGCTCAGAAAATTCAAGAAAAACCAGTAGATCAGAATGATCCAGGCGGGCACCCACACCACCAGAATCAGCAACTCAAAAAACCACGTCAACACCCGCGCCCGCGGATACAAAACGAAATAAGCTCCCAGCACGCCCGCGATCGCTCCGCTCGCTCCCACCGTCGGCGCCGTCGAGTGCAGGTTCACCGCCACCTGCGTAGTCATCGCGACCAATCCGGTGAGCAGGTAAAACACCAGATAGTTGAAATGTCCCAGGTAATCCTCAACATTATCCCCAAAGATGTAGAGATACAGCATGTTGCCGAGAACGTGCAGCCACGACCCATGCAGAAACATCGACGTGAAGAAGGGAAGCACGACCGCCGGCAGCGGGTATCTGGACGAACCTGCAAGAAACGCCGCCAGATGCGACGGCACCACGCCAAACTGCCGAATCAGCAGCTCCAGGCTCCGCGGATCCAGCGTCGCTTCAAAGAAAAAAATCACCAGGTTCAGCCCAATCAAAAAGCTGTTCACCCAGGGAGTGCTATACCGAGGCTGGTCGTCGCGAAGGGGAAGCATAAGAAATCTGTTAACTTAGCAATTGAGCGATCATATGGCCGGAGAACTCCGAGGCATGCAGTGACGTGGAAGAGCGGCGCTTCAGCGCCGCGTAAACCATCCCCAATTCTCGCGGGGCTTTAGCCCCTGAAGAATCCTCGCCTTCGGAAATCGCCGATTACTCAACTACCAAATTACCTAATCCTCTCATGAATGGCGTCATCATCATCGACAAGCCCGCTGGTTTCACTTCCCACGACGTGGTCAACCGCATGCGCCGCATTCTGCAGCAGCGCTCCGTCGGCCACCTCGGCACTCTCGATCCATTAGCCACCGGCGTCCTGCCCCTCGTCACCGGCAGCTTGACCCGTCTGGCGCAGTTCTACACCACATCCGAGAAAACTTACGAAGGCATAATCCGCTTCGGGTTCGCCACCAACACCTATGACGCCGATGGCGACCCCATTGGCGAAGCACAGTCCATTACTCCCAGGCTGGAGCATCTACAGAAACTATCCGCCCGATTCCTCGGCATAATCGAGCAAGTCCCGCCCCCGTTCTCAGCCAAGAAGATCCACGGCGTCCCAGCCTACAAGCTCGCGAGAAAACAAAAGGAGGTAGTCCTGAAGCCGGTCCAGGTTGAAATCAAGGAATTCGATATCCTCGCCGTCGAAGGCGACCGCGCCCGCTTCCGCGCCCGCGTAGCCTCGGGCACCTACATGCGTTCCGTAGCCCACGAAATGGGACAACTCCTGGGCTCAGGCGCCCACCTCGAATTTCTCCGCCGCACCGCCGTAGCCGAATTCGACATCGCCCAAGCCCACACCTTAGAAGAAATCGAAGCACAGATGAAGGGCAAAAAAGAAGGAGAACAAGAAAGGGAAGAAGTAAGAGAAGTAAGAATTAAGCCTTGTCATTCCGAAACGGCGCCGGAGCTTTGTCACTCCGAAACGGCGCCAGCCGCAGAGGAACCTGCTGTTCCTGGCCACGAAGGCACAGCCGCCCTCTTCGTTCACCCCCGCCAACTCCTGCCCCAGCTGCCCTCAGTCACGGCCGACGAACCCACCGCGGCCCGCATCCGCAGCGGCCGCACGGTGAACCTACCCGACGTCTCCCGCGCCCGCCAGGTAAAAGTCTTCCAGGGCCAAAGCGACCTGATCGCCATAGCAACCCGCATAGCCGGCACGCTCTTCCATCCCAAAATCGTATTTTCCGAGCAATAGCCAGTAGGGAAATATGGGAACAGCCGCGCTCGGCTGTCCTTGGGTCCGATCCAATGTCCGATAACAGGTATTATGTAAAGTCGTAAGCCGATCACGAGATCAGTTCGACACTACCCGCTGGCGACAGTTGCACAATCCCTCTGTCTAGAGTAGCCAGCTTGCCTCGGTGACGAATCGCCAAGGCAACCAAATAGGCGTCTGTGACCTGTTGATGCCCGCTGATTCTGCCCCTCAACAGCCCCACCGCATCGGGAAAAGAAATGGAATCCGGCCAGAACTGATGCGCGTCATCCCCCAGACTGACGCGCAAGGCTTCAACCGCTTCCGGGATCGCAACTGAGTGCGAAGAAAAAGCCGGGTTGGACAAGATGCGCACAAACCCAGCCTGCACCAGCGGACAGGTCGCCCATCCTTTGGCTCGGTTCTTACCGAACCACGCCCTGACCAACGAGTGCTGCCGATGCTCAGGCCACGCCAGCGCTATCAAAACATTCACGTCGAGCAGATATGCGGTCATTCCAATTCAGACTCTAGCTCTTTCACCCGCTCGCTACTGATCTTCGGACCGCCCGGCGGAACGTCAAACACAACAAACCCGTTCACCATCCGGGTAGGAGTGGGAGACGCCGCACCCTTCCGCACCAACTCCGACGCTGCCTTGCCCAAGGCCAGCGACCGTGTCTCGGAGTATTCCCGCAGTATCTTAACCGCGTCATCATCCAGGTTTAGTGTGGTGCGCATAGTAACAATATGATGTCACTAAGGAGAATGTGATGTCAAGCATGAGGAACTGGCATCACCCAGATCGGACGATGCGGCTGGCAACTGCTACATCTTGTACTTCCCCAAATCCTCGTCGTTCAGCCCTTCCAGATACTTCCGCAGCTCCTCGGCCGTCACGCGATCCGACATGTTCGCCGCCTGCTTCGAATTCTTCAGCACGATCTCATCCACAAATATCGGACAATCCACCCGCAGCGCCAGCGCCAGCGCATCCGACGGACGCGAGTCCACGCTGATCACCTCGCCCCCGCGCTCCAGCCAGATCACCGCGTAAAACGTATCTTCCTTCAGTTCGGTGACCACAACCTTATGCACCTGCGTCTCCAGCCCGGTCAGCACATTCTTGATCAAGTCATGCGTCATCGGACGCGGCGTGTTCACCTTCTCCATCTCCAAAGCAATCGCATTCGCCTCGTAAACCCCCACCCAGATCGGCAACACACTCTCCCCAGCCACATCCTTAAGGATCACAATCGGCATATTCGACACTGGATCCATTAAAAGTCCACGGATCGTCATCTCAACCTCCATCGTGTCCTCCTTGGCGGCTTCCGCCGGGCTCTTCGCTTTTTATACCACCAATTCGCCTACCAGGCTGTTGGGAAAGCTGGCTGTGGCTCTCACTGGGACGTAGCTTCCCACCTTGGGAGCAGCGGCTTCCGGCGCCGTGAAGTTCAGCGTCTTGTTCTGCGAAGTGCGGCCGATCCATTGCCCGCGGGATTCATTTCTTCCCTCAACCATTACCTCAGCTATCGTTCCTATGTATTTCTTGTAGCGCGTGATCTGTATTTCTCTTTGCTTTGCCATCAGCACTTCCAGACGCCGCGCTTTCTCCTCATCTGGAATCGCATCCTCCAGCGCCAGCGACGGCGTGTTCGGCCGCGGAGAGTATTTGAAAGTAAATACCGAGTCGTATCCGACTTCCTCCAGCAACGACAAAGTTTCCTCAAAGTCTTCTTCGGTTTCACCGGGGAAGCCGACGATCACGTCGCTGGTGATGCTGATCTCGCGCTTCGCCTCCTTCATCCACGCAACGCGCTCGAGATATTGCTCGCGGGTGTAGAGACGCTGCATGGCGTTCAGCATGCGGTCTGATCCACTCTGCACCGGGAGATGCACGTGGTCGCAGAGCGTCGGAACGGCGTCGATGGCTTCGATGATGTCGCGTCCGAAATCGCGGGGATGCGAGGTCGTGAACCGCACCCTCCGAATGCCGGGAACCTCGCCCACTGCCGCGAGCAATTCGGCGAAGCTTTTCTTCTTTCTGGAAAATCCGCGACCCGGCTTCCCTGCCGGGTCCTTGTACGAATTCACGTTCTGACCGAGCAACTGGATCTCCGTATACCCCAGATCGGCCATCTGCCGCGCCTCGGCGAGCACTGACTCCGAAGTGCGGCTGCGCTCTTTGCCGCGCGTAAACGGCACCACGCAGTAGGCGCAGAATTTGTCGCAGCCTTCGATGATGGTGATGTATCCGCGATGCGGATTGGTGCGCGCCGTGAATTCGGTCTCAAAGCACTCGTCGGTTTCACGATCGTCCAGGCCGGTGATGCGGACTAGTGTGGACAGGGTTGCGGCACGGGAGATCCCTCGCCCCGCTGGTGAAAGCGCGGGGCTTCGGGATGACGCCTCGTCAAAGGAGGTGGGTTCCGTGGTAGCTGCTGCATCCAACTGCGCCAGCATTTGCGGCAACTTGCGATAGCTGGCCGATCCGCAGACCAGCGACACATGCGGGGCGCGCTCGAAAATCTTTTCGCCTTCCTGCTGGGCCACGCAGCCCAGCACGCCAAACTTCTTGCCCTGGGCCAGCAGCTTCTTGTAGTCCGCCAGGCGATGGAAAACCTTCTGCTCCGCCTTATCCCGGATGGAGCAGGTGTTGTACAGAATCAAGTCAGCCTGCTCGACCGTCTCCACCTGCCGGTAGCCTTCATGCACCAGCGTGCCAATGACCTTCTCGGAGTCATGCACGTTCATCTGGCAGCCGAAGGTTTCGAGGTAGAAGGTCTTGTGAGAATCAGCGGACATATTCTGCGAGTATAAACCCTTCAACGTGCGTCCCAGAGCGGGAATCCTAAACTGGGAACAACGGCGAAAAATGTTTGCCGGCCGCGTTCGACAAGCTTCACGATGAGAGAAGATTGATACGGGAAGCTGTCGTGGATCGAAAACACGTTGGTGCGAAAACAGGTTCTGGGGTGGGCGTGGCAGGAGAACGGCCCCGTAGCTCAGCCTGGATAGAGCGCTAGGTTCGCACCTTAGAGGTCGTGAGTTCGAGTCTCACCGGGGCCTCCCTAAAGTTTTGGTTGAGGTGCCGCATTTCCTTGACATTGAGAGCGGTGGGCGAGAAACTCAAGTTGTAGGTGCGAACCTAGGCGCTCTGCTTAGGATGAGATTGAAGGGCGGCTACGAAGCCGCCCTTTGCATTTGGACGATCTGCGGCGTTCCTCACTGAGAAGCCGCCCTGTCGGCAGGCCGACAAACTCACGGTACGGCCTCGACCGTGAGCTTCAAGCCCACGGCCTTGGTGACGGCAACTAGGGTAGAGAGTCGAGGATTCCCCCGCACAGACAAGGCGCGATACAGGCTCTCGCGCTCAATGCCGGCGGCCTTGGCTACCTTGGCCAAGCCTCCTCTGGCTTCGGCGATGCGGCGCAGGGCGATCAGGAGCACGCTGGGCTCGTCGGCATCCTCCAGTGCAGCTCTGAGGTACTCGGCGGCGAATTCGGGATTGTCGCGCAGTTCGCGAATTGTGGCCTCGTCGTGAGAAATGCTCGCCTTGCGTTTCATGGTGTGCGTGTCCTTTCCAAATAGTCTCTGAGGTATTCCGCTGCGCGCTTAATGTCGGAGGACTGCTTACGCTTATCCCCGCCACAAAGCAACAAGACGCAGTTCCGGCCGATCATTGCGTAATACACGCGATAGCCCGGTCCCCAGTCGATGCGCAGCTCAAATAGTCGTCCGCGCAGAGACCTGCAGTCTCCGAAGTTCCCTGCCTGGAGCCGATCGATCCGCGCGATGATCTTTGCCCTGGTTCGGTTGTCGTTTAGCCCAGCCAGCCACTCGCCGAACACATCTCTACCGGTTCTGGTCAGGTAACGGCGGAGTTCGACCACGTCTTATTGTAACTTATAGATCACAGTTGCGCAAATGGCCTTCCTAGGCACGACTGAAGTCGTGCCCTTCCCGAGCCCGCGGCCCCTAGAGCAGTGGCGCTGGATGCATTCGCGGGCGGGGCGCCCGCGCCACATACGTCCGACTAGCCGCGTTGGGGGCATAGGGCGCAGCGGAGTTCCAGATTTTTGCTGCGGCAGCGGCGGGGGGCGCCTTTGCGGACGCGGACATTCAGGCGGGAATCCAGCAGGCACCAGGCTTCGCGGTATTTTTCGAACATGGCTCTCGACTGGCGGCGGGTGGTGGGATAGAAGCGGATGCCTTTGCGGTGGCCGATGGCCTGGACGGGGATTATGTACCAGAGGTTTTCGGGGACTACGTAGGCGACGAAGAAGTCGATTTCTTTGCTGGTATAGACTTTGCCGCTGGCTCCGGTGGTTTTGACGCGGTAGCGGTTCTCGGCGTAGCCGGTGGCGGATTTGACCTGGACGCGGAGGAATCCGCGGTCTAGTTCGACTACCGAGTCGTAGCGGTCGCTGTCTCCCCAGGGGATGCAGACGCTGAAGCCCAGGTAGGTGGCGCGGGCCAGGAAGGCGGCTTCGGCGGCTTCTCCGCGACGCTTGCGGGTGGGCTCGGCGGAGGCTTGGAGGGTGATTGACGGTTGCGCGGGGTGCGATTGCTCCGAATTGTTGGTGGTCTTCTCCATAAACACGAAAGGCGCAGCCTGGGGCTGCGCCTGTGGACGCTCCTTTTGTCGGATTTGTGGCGAGGAAACCAAGATTCCTCGCTTCGCTCGGAATGACAAAACTTACTTCGCTCGGAATGACAAAACTCTTGGAAACACGAACGGCGCAGACTTGGAGGTCTGCGCCGCTGTTTTGACTCTACATCTTCATTATATCATGTTGCATAGGGTGAAAGCGCCACATTAGCCACATTTATTTCTCCCGGCGAATCAATGAGTTAGTCCAAAAAGGCCGGTTTCGGGGGCTTGACAGGATTTTGGGAAATTCAAAATCGAACGTCAAGAGCGTCGGACAGGAGTGTCCGACCTACGCGGGCTATCTGACTTTTCCAGCGTCTGTCTCGTCTGCCCCGGCGCACCCGGCTAGCGAGTGTCGACGGTTTCTCCACTCTCGACAAAGCCGCTCAACCATCCCAGAACGCGCTTCCATCCGTCGGAGTGATTGGCTGCCCCGGCAGGATCACCGGCGAAGCCTTCGTGACGGATTTTCACCAGCGTGCCTGTGCCCGCTTTGCGCGGACCGCTCGGGTGCAGGCCGTGCACGTTCTGCGGCTCCAGTTCCCAGCGCACCACGGTCTTCTGCGAGCCCCAACTGTACATCCATGTGTGCACCAGCAGGCGTGGCGGATCGATCTCAAGATATTCGCCTTCGACGCGGAAGGGTTTGCCGTCCTTGCCCATGCCATCACTGGACCACTTGCCGCCGACGCGCAGATCGGCCTTCCACTCGGTAATCCGATAAAGCCCGCGTCCGCCCCACCAGAGCGGCGTTTGGTTGGGATCGGTGATGGCCTGAAAGACGCGGGCCGGGGGCGCGGCGATGAAAATCTCGGCTACGATCGTGTTTTGGTCGGGAGTAATTGCGGCGGTTGCCATGAGTTTGCTCCTGAATTATTTTTGAACAAAGTTTTTAAGCGCTTCGACCAGACCGGCCTGAAACACGCTCTCTGGCGGAGTGGCGATTTCGACTTCACTGACGACGGCGTCTCCGTCGGAGGAGATTACGGTCTTCGTCATGATCGGCTCCTGTCGTGCTGCAATCCGGACACGGGATAATTGAAGTCACTTCCGTTGCAGGTCGAACACTTCTTTCGTCTGCTTGCCGTGGTCCGAAAACGTCCACTCTTCGACGTGATGATTGGAATCGGGCATCGCGATCACTAAGCGTTGCATGTGACCCGCTTCGGGGCCGGCAATGTTGGTGCCGTCGAAGAAGTCGAAGGTGATGGTCTTGCCGTCAGGTGAGGAACTGGCCTGCATTCGGGGCTGGTTGCCGGCGCCGCAATAGTGCGTGACGATCAGGCGGTCGGGACCGTCGAGATTGAACATGGAGACCATGGCGGGCCCGTGGCCGTGGATTTCGCTCATCAAGGCAGAACCACCTGCGGTGTCGCGGAACGAGACCTCTATCGGCATGCCCTTTGTGTTCGTCCCTTCCCAGTTTCCGGTGAGGGACTTCAGCTGATCGAAAAATTTCTGGGCAGTTGTTTGCGTCAGCGCTGCGGGCGCGGTTAGCAGCAATGCGAGTGGAATGGCGATGCGGATTGATTTCATGGTTAGAGATCTCCTTTGGAAGATTTGATCGTCGGTTTGAGGTTCGGTTTTGTGGCGCGGTGCTGCCTGGTTTCTTTGGCATGTTCGGCTTCCACGAATTGTTTGAGGCTGGCCAGATTCGCGCTCCAGAAGCTGCGGTACTGATCGAGCCAGGAGTCGACGGCGCGGAGCGGTTCAGGATTGAGCTGGTAGACACGGTGGCGGCCTTCGCGGTGCTCCTGCACGAGATGGGCGCGGCGGAGGAGGCGGAGGTGTTTGGAGATGGCGGGGCGGGAAACGGGAAAGGCGCCAGCGATTTCTCCGGCGGGCTGGCTGCCGCGGCGCAAGAGGTCGAGGACGGCGCGGCGGGTGGGGTCGGCCAGAGCCTGAAATGTTGCGGTGGAGGAATATGTAACCGAACGGTGACGCATAATGCGTAACCATACAGTTACGAAAGAAAGTTGTCAAGTAAAAAGTTTAATCCGAATTATTCTTAGTTCGCAGGATCAAGGTCAAAGTCAAAGGCGCCGGACAGGAGTGTCCGATTCATACTAGCCCGACCCACACGAGCCCTACCCACACGAGCGGATCAAATCTAGAAAGGCCTGATGGACCCGCGTATCTTCGGATAACTCGGGATGGAAGGTCGCGGCCATTGCCGTTCCCTGCCGGACGGCGACTGGGTCTGATCCCTCGGTGGCTATTACTTCGACGGCTTTGCCTACGCGCTCGATTTTGGGGGCGCGGATGAAGACCATTTCGAGCGGCGAGTTTCCCAGCTTGCCTTCGCGGATGGAGCTGTCGAGCTGGCGTCCGTAGGCGTTGCGGCGAATGCGGATGTCGATGGCTCCCAGGCCGGCTTGTTTGGGATTTTCCACTTCGGTGGCTAACAGGATTGCGCCGGCGCAGGTGCCGAAGGTGGGCTTGGCATGAACAAATTCTCTTAGTTTTTCGAAGCCTTCGTTCCCCAGCAATTTCAGGAACGTGCCACTCTCTCCTCCGGGGATTACGAGGCCGTCGATCTCGTCCAGTTGCTCGGGTTTTTTTACGAGCACAACTGTGGCGCCCAGCTCTTCAAGCCGGCGGCGGTGGGCGTCGAAATCGCCTTGCAGGGCTAGGACACCGATGGTCATGGCTGATATGGATTTTATCGGATCGGTCCGGGTTCGGCGAAAATCCTGCTTGACAAGGGAACGCCGCCTTTTGTATATTCCGCCTAGGTTATGGAACCTATCGGTTATGCACGCTCGTCCCGGCTGGACGCAACCTTTACGGCGCTGGCTGATCCCACGCGCCGGGCTATCCTAGCCCGGCTCGCCAAGGGCGAAGCCTCAGTTACGGACCTGGCGGAGCCATTCGCAATAAGCCAGCCGGCGATTTCCAAGCACCTTAAAGTTCTGGAACGAGCGGGGCTGATTTCTCGCGGACGGGATGCGCAACGGCGTCCGCGGCGCCTGGAAGCCCGGGCTCTCCGCGACGCGACTGAATGGCTGGAGAATTACCGCCGGTTCTGGGAAGTGCAGTTCGGGCGGCTGGATTCGCTGCTGCGTGAACTACAGACCGGGGGACAAAGGAAGCGAGCCAAACGAGTGGCCACCAAAGCGAAAGCAGGTTCCCTTCGGCTGCGCTCAGGGCAGCCTCGCCGGGCTTGGCTCGCGGTTCGGAGTGACAGATTTATCCGAGCCGTTACCGACTAAGGAGACAGCGATGAAAAACAGTGCGACATTCAACATTACTGCCCATGGAGACCGGGAGATTGTCGTGAGGCGCGTGTTCGACGCTCCGCCGCAGCTGGTGTTCGACGCCTACACCAAGCCCGAACTGGTGAAGAGGTGGTTGCTGGGACCGGATGGCTGGTCGATGCCGGTCTGCGAGATCGACTTGCGGGCGGGTGGCAAGTATCGCTACGTCTGGAAAAACGATGCCGACGGCCGTGAGATGGGGATGGGTGGCATTTATCGCGAGGTCGTGGCTGCGGAACGGATTGTTACCACGGAGGTGTTCGATGAGGCGTGGTATCCAGGTGAAGCTGTGGGCACGATCGTCCTGGTCGAGCGGGACGGTAAGACTACGCTGACGCAGACGATTGAATATGACAGCCGCGAGACCCGCGATGCAGTGCTTAAGTCGCCGATGGAGCGCGGCATGGCAATGAGCTACGACCGGCTGGAGAAAGTTTTGCCTGCGTTGGGACATGAGGCTTTGAGCGTGTAATCAGCAAATATTTTAGGAGAATGAAGATGCAGAAGATCACGCCGTTCTTGTGGTTCGACAACGATGCGGAAGAGGCGGTTAACTTTTATACCTCCATTTTCAAGAATTCGAAGATTGGAGAGATTCGGCGGTATGGAGACGCCGGGCCAGGGCCGAAGGGAGCGGTGATGACGGCGAGCTTCCAGATCGAGGGGCAGAAGTTCACGGCGCTGAACGGCGGTCCGCACTTCAAGTTCACGCCGGCGATTTCGTTTTTTGTGAATTGTGAAACGCAGCAAGAAGTGGATGAACTGTGGGAGAAACTTTCTGCCGGCGGAGCACTCATGCAGTGCGGCTGGTTGACCGACAAGTTTGGAATTTCGTGGCAGATCATTCCGAAGGCTCTCGGCGAGTTGCTGGGCGACAAAGATCCGCAGAAGTCGCAGCGGGTGCTGAAGGCCATGATGAAGATGGTCAAGATTGATGTGGAAGGGTTGAAGCGGGCTTATGAGGGAAAAGAATAGTTAGGGAAACGCTGCGGCCTGTTCCCGACCTCGTCCGTATTGACAAACCCTTTGGTTGTGTACATACTGTTTCCCCGTTCGAGCCCCCGCCTTGCTGTTCATACCTTGAATTGATTTCAATTCGCCGAGACCTAAGCCTAGGGAGAGTTCAAATATGAAAAATCTATCGCTGTCGATGATTGCGATCCTTGGTCTGTTCGTTTCATCTTGCGCTCAAGCACAGACCGCGGCGTCCATTTCACAAGCTGGCCACGCATCTCTACCCCATGTTGTGCCCACCAATCTGCCGGGCGTCTATGCTTTCACGCAACCCCCGGCGGGCTTTGAGCCCCTGAACGCGTCCAAGGAGGATTTGGAATCCTGGGGCTACCCGCCACGGCCAGATGTGACCGAAGGTACGAACGCTCAGGCCCGCTGGTTAGAGGAGGTGAACCCGGCATTGCAGCGTTCGGTCCCAGACCTGGTGAGCAGGCCGAACACTTTCAACCGGCAGGTGATCGGATTAAAAGTGAAATCGAGTAGCAGGAATTCGACCGCAGCGTCCTCCAGCAACTGGAGCGGGTACGCCCTGGTGACTGCGAGTGGCGGACAACCGTTCTACAAGGTTACCGGGCGCTGGACAGTGCCTAGCGTGAAGCAGGCCCCGGGCACTTGTTCGGGTGGCTGGGATTACTCCGCGCAATGGATTGGCATTGACGGGTTTTCCGACGATGATCTACTGCAATCGGGCTCCGCAGCCGATGTCTTTTGCGACATCGGGCAAAGCGTCACGGAATATTTCCCTTGGGTTGAATGGCTGCCGAGTGCAGAGTTGGTCATTTATAAGAACGCAGCGACTGAGACCCTGTATCCATTTGTGCCGGGCGATTACCTGATCGTTACCGTGTCGGCTACGAATTTCAGCGGCGGCGTTTCCACGAATGGAACTCTTAACTTCGCCGATGTGACCCAGAGTTGGAGCGTTGCGCTGACATTCACGGCCGCATCCCTCGGCGGTTCGGAAGTGACGGGCAAATCCGCGGAGTGGATCGTCGAACGGCCTGAGGTTGGCGGTTCCCTCGCGACGCTCCCGGACTACGTGGCCAACCCTTGGTGGGACGCCGGGGCGACGGATTTGACTGCGGTTGCTTACGCCCCAGGTACCGCACACACGGCCACTGCGTACAACATCACTATGCTGGATAAAAGCAGTAGTAATGTGTCGTTCGTGGACCTGTTCGGTACTGATGCGCTGTGGTTCTTCCCGGAAGGATCGGCTGTCAAGTAAGCATAGCGGGGATTCCCCACTCAAGCCCAAACCCGGCTTGAGTGGGCCACGCCGCCGAATTTAGCGGGGGAAACAGGGTTTTCCCGCGTTCACATGCCCGCCCACAAGCTCCTACCGGTCTTACCTTATGCTACAATGTAAGCATGATACGACAGATTACCTCAGTAAGCACAAAAGGGCAATTCGTCATCCCTTCGGAGATGCGGGAGTTGCTCGGAATCAAGCCTGGGACACGCATCGCAGTCACCCAAGAGGGATCGCGCATCGTCCTCGAACCGGTGTCGGAAGAACTAGTGGACAGGACACGCGGAATGCTCGCTGGCGGGCCCTCGCTTTCCAAAGCCCTGCTGCGCGAGCGGCGTCGTGAGAAAGATCGATGGTGAGGTATGTGCTGGATTCCAGCGCCATCCTTCGCTATTTGGATGGCGAGGCCGGGTCCGACCGCGTGGCTGAGATCATCAAAGATCACATTGCCGGGAGATGTGAAGCGGTTATCTGCTCTCTGCACTGGGGCGAGATCGCTGGTCAGATTTGCAGGCAACGGGGCGCGCCGGCCATGGAGCTGGTGCTCTCCCGGCTGAGCGCGTTTGCATTTGAGGTGATTCCGGCGGATGCAGAACGGGCGGTCCGGGCGGCGCTGATCAAGATCAAACGCCAGATTCCTTATGTGGACGCTTTTGGGGTGGAACTGGCGGCGGAGTCTGGCGACCGCGTTTTCGTCACTGCCGATTTCGACTTCAAGCCTGCCAGCCGCGATGCGAAGATTGAGTTTTTGCCGGCGAAGTAGCGGCAGCTTCATTGGTCTGTGGTGCCCACCTTCCGCCCTTGCTCAGGAGTAGGCCGTTCCGAAAATCGCGGAAGGTGGGGCAGCCTCAGTTGTCGCAGTAAGCAGCAACAGGCAATAGAAATCAAATGCTCGGCGCCCCCCTGAACTAGTGGGAGGAACTCCCTCCCTCGCAAGTCTTGGAAATGTGCTTAAACGAACTAACCTCGATGGTTGGGTTGGCTTGGCTCATGGCGCCACTGTCTGAAGATGCTGAGGGCGAGCTTTCGGTGCCGGTTATCTTCATTTCGTGGCCTACATGTTCGCTCAACTTCGAGGTGTCTCCGGTCAACTGGAAAGTCTTGCCGTTTTTTTCGGTCAGCATGTAGTTCCCGCCGGAGCTGCTCAAACAACCTTTAACGGTCTCCTGCCCTGTGCTTCCGCTGGTGCTCTGGCTGGGAGAAGTTTGTGCGGCGGCCCATGATGTGCCGAGCAGCAGCACCGAAAACAGCAATAGATATCGCATAGGAACCTCCTAATTAGTTATTCATCACGAAACGGCGCAAGATCGCTTCTGGAATGTGAATTACGTTGATGGATACCTAGTGAATATTGTGGGCGCTGACCTGGGAAGGCGCAATACAGCGTTTGCCCGAGGGCTGCCCTCTACCTCACTTCTTCGGACACACCACGCACCGCACCGGCATCTCCTCGCATCGGCAGCGCTTCGGGATGTCGTTTCTCCCCCGCGCCCTCATCGCACAAGCCATCAAGCACCATGTCTCGCGATATTTCTCAAACATCCCCAGACTGTGCGGCCCGTAGTTAAAGTGCACCGTCGCCCGCGGTACAAACGCATCCGCCGGAACCACATACCACAGATTCCTCCGAATCACATACGCCGCCAGAAAATCGATGTCATCTAGCGTATAGAGTTCCCCACTGCCGGCCGCCCGCGCATCGCATCGCGTACCCCGATGGCTGGTCGCGCATTTCACCTGCACCCGCCAAAGCCGGCGCCCACCATCCACCCCAAAGTCATAAGGAAGGCTGTCTCCCCAAGGCTTCAAGACAGGAAAACCCAGCATCGTGGCCTTAGCCAGAAACGCAGCCTCCACCGCCTCCCCCAGCCGCTTGCGCTCCGGCACGCCCACGGCATGTATCTCAATGATCTCGTTCTCAATGACCTCCCTCTCGATGATCTGGTCCTTAATGACCTCATGCTTCTCATTCGGATCTCGACCCGACTCTCCCGGCGCAAGTGGTTCTTTGGGCATAAAAAAAGCGCAGCCCTGAGCTGCGCCATATCTCCTTTAGCAAAACAAAAGGCGCAGACCGGAAGGCCTGCGCCGCTGTTTTCACCCTATAATTCCATTTTATCAAGTTGCATAGGGTAAAAGCGCCACATTGGCCGACTTTATTTCCCTCATCGAATCAGCGAGTTGACCCACAAATCGACCCGGCAGGGGGCTTGACAAGATTTTCCCAAAACGGGAAACAAAGAGATTTTAGTCATCTTCCTGCAGGACTGATTCGATATCCCGCGCGCCGTGCAGAACCCGGACGATCTCGACTCCCTTCGGAACCGCCAAGTAGAAAATGATGTAGCTGCCAACCAGAAGGCTGCGGAGGTCGGTGGCCAACTCTGGCCGGCTCCGGCCCATGAGGGGTTGGCGGGCCAGGACACGAAACTGACCGTCAATCAGCGCGGCGAATCTATCGGCGTGTTTCACGCTGTCGTCGGCGACGAAGGCCCAGATCTCGGCGAGATCAGCGAGGGCTCTTGGTCGTACAGCTACGCTGGGCATTACTTGCGGTTGGAGCTGGCGCGCGCTGTTAGCCGTTTGCGTCCCTCGCGTTTCAACTCAGAAACACTCCAGGGACGCGCCGGGCCGCTATGCAAGCCTTCCTGAATATCATGCCGGAGCTGCGCCAGCTTCGCGGCGCGCAGTTTATCCTCCGCTTCCATTAGCCGCAGGGCCTCACGCACCACCTCACTGGCGGAGTTGTACCGGCCCGAGGAAACCTTCTGGCGGATTAGGCCTTCGAGTTCGGGGGTGAGGTTGACGTTGATCGGCATGGGACAAGGAATAACATTGGTGGCAGGGATTGTCAATGATTGACAACGCCGTGGAACCCGGCCACGGGTTCAGCAAATTGGGGAACGTCCCGTCTGTCCCCGGTTTGTCGTCCCGGTTTGTCCCCCCCGGTTTTCGTCGATATGGAGGGGCTGAGGCGGGCTTATGAGGAAGGAATAACTACGGATCCGCCCGGCAAATCAAAAGCCCCACCCTATCGCACAAGACGCGAGAGGGATGGGGCACCCTGCGGGGAACTAAGGCTGCGGGAATTTGCAGACCTCGTGATCTGCCCACCTGTTAAGCACTTTTCGCAGATAGTCGTCGTGAAACACTTGAAGTAAAAAGAAGATGCCTGCAACGATAAAAAACCTGCATGTCGACGTAGCGATTTTGCCGGTGTAAGCAAGAAGCACATAAGCGGCAAAACCGAGCTTTGCTGGGGATGTGATCGATTTCCCCAAAGAGCCAACTGCCTCGCCAACGCTCTCCCCCGGATGCTTTGTAAGGTCCGACGACGACTATCTTAAACTTGGGCACACGGGGATTTCCACAAGGCTACCATCCCCTAGTTTGCAGCATATGGGCTTCGTCCAGGCCGGCGACGGCTAGGCCCTTCATGGCTCCTGCCAGATCTTCGCTGACTTCAAGTAATACTTTAGGGTCTTGATAGTGGGTGGCGGCTTTGACTATGGCGCGGGCTCGCTTTTCGGCCTCTACCGGGTCGGCGAAGGTGGTGCTATCTTTCATGAAGATGCCGCTGCCAACGAAGACGGCTTCGGCGCCTAGCTGCATTACGAGGCTGGCGTCGGCGGGGGTGGCTATGCCTCCGGCGGAGAAATTGGGCACGGGGAGCTTCCCTGCTTTCGCTACCATCCTGATCAGTTCGTAGGGAGCGCCGTGCTCTTTGGCTTTGGCGTAGAGTTCTTCTTCACCGAGCACGGTGAGGATTTTCATTTCCTGCACGATCTGGCGGATGTGCTTGACGGCGTGGACTACGTCGCCCGTGCCGGCCTCACCCTTGGTGCGGATCATGGCTGCGCCTTCGGCAATGCGGCGCAGGGCTTCGCCAAGATTGCGCGCTCCGCAGACGAAGGGGACTTTGAAGGCGTGCTTGTCGACGTGGTGAGCTTCGTCGGCGGGGGTGAGCACTTCGGATTCGTCGATGTAGTCGACGCCAAGTTCCTGCAAAATTTGCGCCTCCGCAAAATGTCCAATGCGGCACTTAGCCATGACCGGGATCGAGACCTCGGCCATGATCTCGCGAATCTTTTTGGGCGAGGCCATCCGGGCCACGCCGCCCTCAGCGCGGATCTGCGCGGGCACGCGCTCTAACGCCATGACGGCTACGGCGCCGGCCTTTTCGGCGATGGAAGCCTGCTCGGCGTTGGTCACGTCCATAATTACTCCGCCTTTTAGCATTTCGGCGAGGCCAGTCTTTAGGCGGAGACTGGTGGAGCTACCGTTGTTTTGGGACATAGTGGACTCTTTTCTGGATGCAGCTTTCAGCTATCAGCTGTGAGCTATCAGCGAACCTCCGTTTATTTTACAGTGGGTTTGCGATTCGCGGTACCCCTCGAGTGTTTGTCGGCTATGAGCCGTCGGCAAGAAGCTCCCGGGCTGCGCCCGGCGGACAGCCGGGGGCGGCTGTCTCAGCATGAGTTGGATTGGCTGAGGCTAAGTCAAATTCGAAGTCAAAGGAGTCGGACAGGAGTGTCCGACCCACACGAGTTATCTTTCTACATGTTTGGCGAACATTTTTGCGGGGTCGATGGCTATGAAGGTGCCGCGGCTGCGGGCCAGGACTTCGTCCTTTTCGTTCAGGATCTCGGCGGCGTTGATGTGGGTACGGCCTTCGACTTTAATTTCGCGGCCTTCTACGCGGAGGGGTTTGTGGAGTGGGACTGGTTTTAGGTATTCGATTGTCATTTCGCGAGTCAGGGCGATTACATGGTGCAGCTTGTTTACCTTGCCCATGGCGTCGTCGAGGATGCAGGCGATAACTCCGCCGTGGCAGTGGCCGGGGGGGCCGGTGTAGCGTTTGCCCAGGCGGAAGCGGCAGATGAAAGTTTGGCGTTCTTCGTCGAGGACGAACTTGAGGCGCATGCCTTCGGGATTGTTCTGGCCGCAGACGAAGCAATTGTTTTTTTGCATCTTGACGTAGCGGGTGTCGTGGCCGTGGGACTGGGCTGGCATGGGAATGATTTTAACCTGTGGCGGGCTGCGTAGTGGTGAACCAGGGTCGGCAAAAAATCCGGAGAAGTTGGTGATGGAAATCCCTGCCATGCCAACGGTGGCGCCGGCGAGTTGCATAGGTCCTTCGCTTTGCTCAGGATGACAATTTCGGCGCACAGATAGACGTCCTGCTTCTCACTTGCAGCGGAATCCTGTATACATATCGGTTTCGGAAATCTTTGGATTGGAGCCCACCGTGAAATTGCGCGTCGCTATCGTTCTCGCCACCATTTGCTTCGCATTCTCTACTTCGATTGCAGCTCCGCAGGATAAGGACGCGGACAAGAAAGCGCAGAAAAAGGAGCAGAAGAAGGACGAGAAAAAAGAGGCGCCTGCCGAAGAGAAGAAAGGCGGGATGACGGCGGACACTTTTTCCGGGCTGAAGTTTCGACTGATTGGGCCGGCTGTGGCTTCGGGGCGGGTGATGTCGATTGCGGTGAATCCCAGGAATAAGTTTGAGTATTACGTGGGCGTGGCTTCGGGCGGGGTTTGGAAGACGGTGAACGATGGCACGACTTGGACTCCCGTGTTCGATACGGAGGGGTCTTATTCGATTGGATGGGTGACGCTCGATCCGAATGATCCGGCGGTGGTGTGGGTGGGGACGGGCGAGAGTAACAGCCAGCGCAGCGTGTCTTACGGGGATGGAATCTATCGGTCGGATGATGGCGGGAAGAATTGGACGAACCTGGGGTTGAAGAAGTCGGAGCATATTGGGCGGGTGGTGATTGATCCGCGGGATTCGAAAGTGGTTTATGTAGCGGCGGAGGGGCCGCTGTGGGGGCCCGGCGGAGATCGCGGGCTTTACAAGACGGTTGACGGAGGAAAGAACTGGAAGGCTGTGCTGACCGTCAGCGAGAACACGGGCGTGGTGGATGTGGCGATTGATCCGGCGAATCCGGACATTATTTATGCGGCGGCTTACCAGCGGCGGCGGCATGTTTACACGTTGATCGATGGCGGGCCGGAGAGTGCGATTTATAAGTCGACTGACGCTGGGGCTACGTGGAACAAATTGAAGTCCGGGCTGCCTACGGTGGACCTGGGACGCATTGGGCTGGCGGTTTCGCCGGCTGATCCGAATGTGGTGTATGCGACGATCGAGACGGCGGACGGCAAGGGTGGAATCTTTCGGTCGGATGACAAGGGCGCGACCTGGGAGCGGAAGAATGAATTCGATTTGGGCGCGATGTATTACGCGCGGGTGGTGGCTGATCCGAAGAACGCGGATCGAATTTTCGTGATGAATGTGACCATGCGCGAATCGCTCGACGGCGGGAAGACTTTGCATAAGGTGGAGGAGACGAATCATCACGGGGATGATCATGCGGTCTGGATTGATCCGGACGACACCAAGCACTGGATTTTTGGGTCGGACGGAGGGATGTATGAAACCTGGGACGATGCCAAGAATTGGGAATTCAAAGCGAACCTGCCTACGGTGCAGTTCTACGATGTGGCGGTGGACAATGCGCTTCCCTTCTACAACGTATGCGGCGGGACGCAGGATAATTTTTCGTGGTGCGGGCCGGCGCGGACGCGCAATCTCAATGGCATTGTAAATTCGGATTGGTACGTCACTACCGGGGGCGATGGGTTCCACTCGCAGGTGGATCCGGAGGATGCGAACACGGTTTATTCGGAATCGCAATACGGTGTGCTGGTGCGCTACGACAAGCCTACGGGGCAGGAACTGTTGTTGCAGCCGCAGGAGGCGAAGGGTGAGCCTCCGCTGCGGTGGAATTGGGATTCGCCGGTGATTATCAGTCCGCACTCGCATACGCGGATTTATTTTGCGGCCAATAAGCTTTTTCGCAGCGATGACCGCGGCGACACCTGGAAGGAGATCAGCGGCGACCTTACGCGGCAGATCGACCGGAACAAGCTGCCGGTGATGGGGAGAGTTTGGGAGCCGGATGCGGTCGCCAAGAATCAGTCGACCTCGTTTTACGGGAACATTGTGGCGCTCTCGGAGTCGCCGAAAAAAGAAGGGCTGATCTATGTGGGCACAGACGACGGGCTGATTCAGGTGACGGCCGACGGCGGGTCGAGTTGGACTAAGTACGAGAAGTTTGCCGGGGTTCCGGATGAGACTTATGTGAGCCGGCTGGCAGCTTCGCGGTACGATGCGAATACGGTTTATGCGGCGTTCGACAATCACAAGAATGAAGACTTCAAACCTTATCTGTTGCGATCAACCGACGCGGGCAAGACGTGGGCTTCGATTGCGGGGAATCTGCCGGAAAACGGTCCGGTGCTGGCGTTTGCCGAAGATACGGTGAATGCCGACCTACTTTTTGCCGGGACGGAGTTTGGGGCGTTCTTCAGCGTCGACGGCGGTTCGCATTGGGTGCAGCTTAAGGGAGGATTGCCAACGATTGCGGTGCGGGACATGGTGATACAGGCGCGCGAAGGCGATCTGGTGATTGCCACTTTTGGACGCGGCTTTTATGTGCTGGACGATATTTCGGCGTTGCGGCGGATCAAGGCGGAATCGCTGGAGCAGAGTGCGGCGCTGTTTCCGGTGAAAGATTCGTTGTTGTACATCGAGCGGCATCCGCTGGGTGGTCCGAAGAAGGGGTTTCAGGGAGACGCGTTTTATACGGCGGATAATCCTCCTTATGGCGCGGTGTTTACGGCGTACTTGAAGGAAAAGCTGAAGACGAAAAAAGAGAAGCGGCAGGACGCCGAGAAAGCAGCGGTCAAGAAGAACCAGACGTTGCCTTATCCCACCGATGCCGAGTTGCGCGCTGAGGCGGAAGAGGCGAAGCCGGAGGTTTACTTTGTAGTTTATGACGAAACGGGCGCAGCGATTCGGCGGGTGGAAGGCAGTATCGAGTCGGGCTTTCAGCGGGCGGCGTGGGACCTGCGCTATTCAGCACCATCTTTGCGCGAGAACACTGAAGAGGGTGAAGATTTTGCACCTGCTGGAACGGAGGGGCCGTTGGTGATCTCTGGGAATTACTCTGTGCGGATGTTTGAGAAGGTAGATGGAGCGGTCAGCGAGCTGGGCGGTGCGCAGAACTTCAAGGTCGCGACTGACGGGGCATCAGCGCTGAGTGCGGCCGACCGGGCGGCGCAGGAAGAGTTTCTGCGCAAGGTGGCGCGGCTTTACCGGGCGGTTTCGGGCGCGTTGCACACGGCTGACGAGGTGGACGCTCGGCTCAAGTCGATTCGTGCGGCGCTGCGGGAAACTCCGGCGGCGGAGAAGCAGTTGAGCGCCGCGGCGGATGCGATCGAGCAGACGAATCGCGGGATCCTGCGCGCGCTGCGCGGGGATCGGGAGCTGCAGAAGCTTAATGAGCCGGTGCCCTCGTCGATCGATGATCGTGTGGAGATCATTCTCGAGGGTGAGCGTTTCGCTCTCACCAAGCCGACGCAAACTCATATTGACGATTACAACATTGCTGCGGGCGAGTTTGCCGGGGAGCTGGCGAAGCTTCGAGCGCTGGTTGAGGTTGATCTGGCTAAGCTGGAGAAAGATATGGAGGCTGCGGGAGCGCCTTGGACTCCGGGACGGGTGCCGGAGTGGAGTGAGAAGTAGCGGCGCAGGCAGAAACCAGGATCCCTCGCTTCGCTCGGGATGACAAGCTTTTGTGGAGATGACAAGCTGCGATTGGGATGAGGACGTGATTATCCGGCAATGAAGCGGATTCTTTTATCTTGGAGCAGCGGGAAAGACAGCGCCTGGAGTCTGCATGTGCTCCGGCAGCTTGGCGAGTATGAGGTTGTGGGGCTCCTGACTACATTTAACGAAGAGGCCAGTCGCGTGGCGATGCATGCGGTGCGACGGGAGTTGGTGGAGAAGCGGGCTGCCGCCGCGGGACTTCCGCTTTGGGCTGTGCCGCTGCCCTGGCCGTGCTCGAATGAACAGTACGAGTTGTTGATGGCTCAGACCTGCGTCAAGGCGGTTGCCAAGGGCATTGAAGGAGTGGCGTTTGGGGATTTGTTTCTGGAAGATGTGCGGGCTTACCGGGTGAAGCAGTTGAAAGACACTGGGATCGAGCCGGTGTTTCCGGTATGGGGGATGCCGACGCGAGCGCTGGCCGAGGAGATGATTGCGTCGGGCACGCGCGCGAAGTTGACTTGCATCGACACGGGAAAGCTTGATCGGTCGTTTGCCGGCCGCGAGTTTGACGAAGCCCTGCTTGCGACGCTGCCGGAGGGAGTGGACCCTTGCGGCGAACGCGGAGAGTTTCATTCGTTTGTTTATGCCGGGCCGATGCTGAATGCGGCGGTGCCGGTTTCGGTCGGCGAGATTATTGTGCAGGACCGATTTGTTTTTGCTGATCTGGTTTCGATGTGACGTTTTCTTTCTTGATAACTCGGTTGCGATATCCTCAAGCGGCTGTGGTAAACTCGCCGCCGACTGTTGCTTAACGCTGTGGGGCGCGGCAACTGCCAAGGGCAAATCGTTCGCGTCGTCTGCTGTGGTGGAGGACTGGGGAATGGGCCTCGCGTTACTGGTTGTGATCTGGCTGATCACTCTGGTCAGCACTTACTTTTTTGTCGCCAAGACCTGGTGGCTGCCGGTGGGGGCTGCTGCATCGGCAAAGTTTATCGACGGACAATTCGCCCTCACGTTTGTATTGATGGGGATGGTTTTCCTGGCGGCCCAGCTCTCGCTGGGCTATTTCGCTTGGCGATACCGGGAACAGCCTTCGTCTCCTCCGGTGGATTATTCGCACGGCAATATAAAGCTGGAAATCATCTGGACGGTGCTGACTACCATTCTGTTTATCGGATTAAATCTGATGGGCAGCAGCGTATGGGCCGCGCAGCGCTGGGATCCAGCGGGGCCGGGCGCGGTGCAGGTGGAGGTTACCGGGATGCAGTTTGCGTGGTACTTCCGCTATCCCGGGCCGGATGGAAAATATGGCGCGACGAACGTGAAGCTGATGGATCCCTCAGCCGGCGGCGAGGCTGCGGTGGGCCTCGACACTTCGGATCCGGCGGCGAAGGATGATGTGGTGACCGGCACGATGTATGTTCCGATAGGCCGCCAGGTCGATTTGAGTTTGCGGTCGGTGGATGTGATCCACAGCTTCTTTGTGCCTTCGTTGCGCTTCAAGCAGGATGCGGTGCCCGGACTCAACATTCACATGCACTTCACGCCCACCGCGATTGGCGAGTATGAAATTGCGTGCGCCGAACTCTGCGGCCTGGGTCATTACAAAATGCACGGCATGGTACACGTGGTCAGCCAGGAAGACTTCGATAAGTGGCTGGCGGCACGGGAGGCGGAGAAACAATAAATGGTTGCCATGGAGAACCCGCACGCGCACGCTCCTCAGGGGTTTATTCGGAAGTACATCTTCAGCCTCGATCACAAAGTGATCGGAATGCAGTACTTCTTTCTGGCGCTCACGGCAGTGTTTGTAGGGATGTTCCTGTCGCTGCTGATGAGGATCCACCTGGTGTGGCCGAACGCCGTGCTGCCGCTGGTGGGCGAGATCAAGCCGGAAACCTATCTCAGCCTGCTCACCATGCATGGAACCATCATGGTGTTTTTCGTGCTGACTACGGCGCCGCAGGGAGGATTTGGAAATTACTTTCTGCCCATTCAGATTGGGGCGCCGGATATGGCGTTTCCAGTTCTGAACATGCTTTCGTTCTGGACGACCTTCGTCGGCTTCGTCGTGATTATCGCGGCATTCTTTGTTACGGGAGGAGCTCCGCTGCATGGGTGGACGGGATATCCGCCGTTGAGTGCAGTGCAGAGTGCCGGTCCGGGTGAAGGTTTGGGCGCCGATTTGTGGATTACCAGCATTGCGATTTTCTGTTTGGCGTCGTTGATGGGCGCTTTGAACTTCCTGACGACCACGCTCGATATGCGGGCCAAGGGCATGACCATGATGCGCATGCCGTTGACCGTGTGGTCGTGGTTCATCACCGCGATCCTTGGGCTGCTGGCGTTCGGTGTGCTCCTTTCTGCGGGGATTTTGTTGCTGATGGATCGCAACCTGGGCACGAGTTTTTATGTCCCGCTGGTGGTGGTGAATGGACAGATCATGCAGCACAAGGGCGGCTCGCCTTTGCTGTGGCAGCATCTGTTCTGGTTCTTCGGGCATCCTGAGGTCTACATCGCGATTCTGCCGGGCATGGGCGTGACCTCGCAGATCCTGTCGACTTTCTCGCGCAAGCCGATCTTCGGCTACAAAGCCATGGTTTACGCCATGCTCTCGATCGGCTTCCTCGGATTCATGGTTTGGGGCCACCACATGTTCATGAGCGGCATGAGTCCGTACTCGGCCTTTGCCTTCTCGCTGCTGACCATGTGCATCGGCGTGCCCTCAGCGATCAAGACGTTTAACTGGCTGGGGACAATGCACAAGGCGCGGATTCGCTTCCAGACTCCCATGCTGTATGCCATCGGATTCGTTTCCCTTTTCGTTTCCGGCGGATTGAGCGGACCGTTCCTGGCGCAGCCGGTGCTCGACATTCAACTGCACGATACTTATTTTGTGGTCGGACACTTCCACCTCATCATGGGCGTGGCTGCGATCTTTGGAATGTTTGCGGCAACGTATTACTGGTTCCCGAAAATGTTTGGGCGGATGATGAATGAAACCTGGGGACGAGTGCACTTCTTCATCACTCTGATTGGAACCTACGCGATTTTCATGCCGATGCATTACCTGGGCATTGCCGGAGGGACGCGGCGGTACTCGCAATATACGGAAGTGGCGTATCTAGCGAAGCTGATGCCGATTCACCGGTTCATGACCTACGCGGCGATCATCACGATTGCAGCGCAGTTTATTTTCGTGATCAATCTGTTCTGGAGCATGTTCAAGGGAAAGAAGGCGAGCGACAATCCGTGGGAGGCGACGACTTTGGAATGGACTACGGCGACACCTCCTCCGCATGACAACTTTGGCGGCGTGACGCCGGTGGTTTACCACGGTCCTTATGAATATGGGGTTCCGGGTGCCGCGAAGGATTATGTGATGCAAACCGATCCGGTGAGTGTTCCGGCGGCACACTGAGGCAGAGTTTTTATGGCGACTTACACGCCAACCCGACCGGTTGATCATGTTGGCCGCGATCAAGAGCCACCGTCGCCACCTTTGGGCGGCGGAGGCGATGGCGGGCGCGGGGACTCTCCTAATTATGGAGTGCGTTTGCGGCGGGCGCGGCTGGGAATGATCTGTGCCATCGCAACCATTTGCATGGTGTTTGTTTCACTGACCAGTGCTCTGATTGTGCGGCGGGGATTGCCCACGTTTGACGATTCCAGCCGCACTTATTTCCGTGACTGGGGCGGAGTGCAGTTGCCCTGGTTGCTGCTGGCTATCAATACGGCAATCCTGCTCATCAGCAGTTTGACTATGGAGGGCGCACGCCGAGGGATTGCGCGGCGCGCGGCTTTGGCTCCAGTGGGGTCGATCCCGGGAGTTTCGCTGGGAGAGGAACGGAACTTTCCCTGGCTGGGCGTGACCGTGATTCTCGGCTTGGCATTTCTGGTGGGACAAGGGATTGCATGGGCTGACTTGAGAAGCCGGGGATTTTTTGTTAGCACGAATCCCGACAGTTCGTTCGTTTATCTGTTCACGGCGGCGCACGCGGTACATCTGACGGGAGGGATTATTGCTTTGTTGTGGGCGGGCATCACTTCCCTGCTGCATCGGCCGGTCGAGGGGCGGCGGATTGTGGTAGACGTCGCGGCGTGGTACTGGCATTTCATGGCGGTGTTGTGGATTTACGTTTTTGCTCTGTTGGCGTTTGTGCGATAGATGATCCGCAGAGAGGTTCGAGGCTTCACGCAAGTTGCATAGGTCCTTCGCGCAAAAAACGCGCTCAGGATGACAACTGAAAGGGGAACTCCTGGAAATGGCTGACGCCACGCTGCAACATAACGCCCCTGCCGGACACGGGATGGCGGAGGAGTATGAAGCGCCGCTGTTCGGGGCTTATTCGAAAAAGGTTGGGATGTGGCTGTTTCTGGCCTCGGACTCTTTGACCTTCGGAGCGCTGCTGTTTGCCTTCAGCTACAACCGCATCTATACCGCGTGGCCCACGCCGTTTGGCAAGGAGAGCATCATCAATGCAACGGTGATGACGGCCTGCCTGCTCTCGAGTTCGCTGACCATGGTGCTGGGCGTGTTTGCGGCGCAGCGGGCCGACCGCGCGTGGACGCGGCTGTGGCTGCTGGCCACGATGGCCTTCGGAACCGCGTTCATTATTCTGCACGCGAAGGAATGGACGCATTTGATCCACGAAGGGCTGACATTGCCTGCGTTTCCAAAGCCCGCCGGGCAACTGGATACCGAGTACACCAAGATCTCGACTGGCGTGCCGCAGTTCGCCGCTACGTTCTTTGGCCTGACCGCGATGCACATGCTGCACGTGACCATCGGGGTGATCTACCTTGGCGTGGTGGCGCTCCGCAAGTGGTTTTTGCCGATTCTGGGAGGGCTGTGGCTGGCGGGATTTCTTCTGATTCCGTCGGATAATGTTTTTCATTACTTAGTCAATGCGCTGCTGATTGGGCTGATTGTGGCCAGCGTGATTCTGTTTCTGAAACCGAAGAATTACGATGCCCACGATGTGGAAGTGGCGGGGCTGTATTGGCACTTTGTGGATCTGGTCTGGATGTTCATTTTCCCGCTGGTGTATTTGATGTCGACGAAGATTTAGTGCGCTTTATGGTCGTGATAGAAAATGGAACGGCGGGGCGGCGCGGGCAAGTTGCATAGGTCCTTCGCGCAAAGAACGCGCTCAGGATGACAAGAATAGTAGAGGGAAAATCCAATGCACGATGTGGCTCAGCACGACGACAGTAAAGGGCAGTATTTCTGGGTTTGGGGCGCGTTGCTGTTTCTGACCGGAGTGGAAGTGTGGCTCGGTTACCGGCAGATATTCGTGCCGGTGCGCATGCTGGAAGTGTTGCTGGTGCTGTCGGTGATCAAGTCGGCCTTGATCATTGCCTACTTCATGCACTTGAAGTTTGAGACGGCGCTGATGCGCTGGATGCTGGTGATCGGAGTGGCAGGCTTGTTTGTGATCATGTACTTCTTTTTCTTTCCGGACGCGGACCGCATTCTGCGGTTGGGCGTGAAGTAGAGTCGAGGAATCGAGATGACGTTTCTTTGTGGCAAAGCTCGAGCTCTTACGCTGCTGGCGGCCCTTTGTTTCTGCGCGGCGCCCAGTTTCGGGCAGGGCTGCGCGATGTGCAATGCGACTGCCCGGAGTACGCCGAAGGAGGGCCAGCAGGCGCTCAATCGGGCGATTCTGGTGCTATTGCTGCCTCCAGTTGGAATTATGGTGTTCGGGTTTGGTTTGGCTGTCCGGTATGGAAAGCGGCGCGATCAGGATCCGGATTAGACTTTCGCGATATTTTCCTTCGCCTCTTCGGGCGCTATCCTTCCCCACTTCCCGACTTTCCCACTCACGGCTCGGCGGGGCCTGCATTCTACTGCCGCTCCACGGTTGTGCCTGCGCTTCCTGTGAAGGTCTCTGATTTATAATGAAAGATTCGGCAGGGCTCTCTGAAGATGCTGGGAACACTCTCGGCCGGGATGGCATCTGCTGCCGGACCTTTTACCCGATGTCTGACTTACTACCCACGGAAAGCATTATCGTTCGCGGCGCACGCGTTCATAATCTCAAGAACATCGATTTTGAAGTTGCGCATAATACCCTGACCGTGGTCACGGGGGTCTCTGGTTCGGGCAAGTCTTCCCTTGCCTTTGACACCATTTATGCTGAGGGCCAGCGGCGGTATGTGGAGTCGCTCTCAGCCTATGCGCGGCAGTTTTTGGAGCGCATCGAGAAGCCGGACGTGGATTCGATTGATGGCATCGCCCCGGCCGTCGCGATCCGACAGAAGAACACGACGCGGAATCCGCGGTCAACGGTAGCGACAGCGACCGAGATTTATGACTATCTGCGGTTGCTGTTTGCCCGCGTCGGGCGCACTTATTGCGTGAACTGCGGCCGCGAAGTGAAGAAAGATACCGTGGATGAAATCGCCGACGCGGTGCTGGCGCTGGATCCGGGAACCCGGGTCCAGGTGGTTTTTTCCTTGCAGCCTGCCGTGGCTGCGACGCAGGAGGCGGCAAAGAAGGCTGCTCGCGGACGCAAGTCTACTAAGAGAGCTGCGGCGGCGGACTCGGGACTTACGGAGCAGCTTAAGACTCGGTTGTTCGAGTTGCGCAAGGCGGGCTTTAATCGGCTATATCAGGCGGGGCAGGTGTTTGAGTTCTCAACGCCGGAATCGCTGCTCGATATTCGGTTCGACCAGCCGGTTTGGGTGCTCGTCGACCGGCTTACGATTTCGGCAGAGTCGCGATCGCGAATCGTGGATGCGGTCGAGACGGCGTACCGGGAAGCGGGAGAGGTGATTTTCGATCTGCCGCCGCATGATGATCAGCCGGCGCGGCAGTTGCGGTTTGCGCAGCGCTTCGAATGCAAGAATTGCAATCTGCGTTATGAAGAGCCAGAGCCGCGATTGTTTTCTTTCAACAATCCTTATGGCGCGTGTCCGCGGTGCCAGGGATTTGGAAACACGATTGACTTCGATCTCGACCTCGTCATTCCGGACAAAACGAAATCGCTGGGCGAAGGTGCAATTGATCCCTGGAATAAGCCTAAGTACCGGCCGGTGTTTACGGACATGAAGCGGTTTGCCAAACAGGAAGGCATTCCGCTGGACGTGCCCTGGGCTGAACTTGGCGAAGCGGAACGAGAACTCATTCTGGATGGGGACGGAAAATTCCTGGGGGTGCGGGGATTCTTTCAGTATCTGGAGCGGAAGAAGTACAAGCTGCATATTCGGGTATTTTTGAGCCGTTATCGCGGATATTCCACTTGTCCCGAGTGCCGGGGAACGCGGCTTCGCCTGGAAGCGCGGCAGGTGAAGATCAACGGTAAAAACATTTGCGACGTTTGCGCGATGACGGTGGAAGACGCGGCCAAATTCTTTGCCGGGGTTCAGTTGAGCCCGGAAGAAGCTGACATTGCGGAGCGGCTGCTGCAGGAGATTCGCGAGCGCTTGCTCTTTCTCAACGACGTGGGCCTGGAATATCTGACGCTCGACCGGCTCTCGTCTACGCTCTCTGGGGGTGAGGCGCAACGCATTCAGCTCGCTACCTCGCTGGGATCGCGGCTGGTGGGTACGCTCTACGTGTTGGACGAGCCTTCGATCGGGCTGCATAGCCGCGACACGCACCGCCTGATCAAGATCCTGCAAGACCTGCGGGATTTGGGGAATACGATTCTGGTAGTAGAGCACGATCCTGACATTATGCGGACGGCCGATCGGATTCTTGATCTCGGTCCGGGAGCTGGGGAAAACGGCGGCAAGCTGGTGGCTGCGGGAACGTATGAAGAGATTGTGCGCAATCCCGCATCGCTTACGGGACGTTATCTGGCGGAAGATTTGCGCATTCAGATACCGGTGGTACGACGCCAGCCGGGAACGCAGCAGATTCGGATCAAGGGTGTGCGGGCAAACAATCTGAAGGGTGTGGACATTTGCATTCCGCTGGGAATGCTGGTGGCAATTACCGGAGTCTCGGGTTCAGGGAAATCAACGTTGCTGCATCAGGTGCTTTATCAGGCGCTGGGAGAAGCCAAGAAGCAGCAAAGCATCGGGGTGGCGCGCGGGGCAGCGACATGGGAGAGTCTGGAGGGCGATCAGTTCATTGACGAAGTGGTGCTGGTGGATCAATCTCCGATTGGACGCACGCCGCGGTCGAATCCGGTGACTTATATCAAGGCGTTCGACGCCATCCGTGAACTTTTTGCCTCGCTGCCTGAGGCCAAGAAGCGCGGCTTCGCCTCGGGACACTTTTCTTTCAACATTCCCGGAGGGCGGTGCGAGACTTGCCAGGGCGACGGCACAGTCACGGTGGAGATGCAGTTTCTCGCCGACGTTGAACTCATCTGCGAAGAGTGCAAAGGGACTCGCTATAAAGCGCAGGTGCTCGAGGTTCGGTACCGCGGGAAAAATATTCACGAGGTGTTGAACCTTACGGTGAAAGAGGCGCTCAAGTTTTTTGCCGAAGTGCCCAAGCTGACAGACAAGCTGCGGGTGCTGGATGAAGTTGGTTTGGGATATTTGCGGCTGGGGCAATCGGCGACAACTTTGTCGGGAGGAGAGGCACAGCGCATGAAGCTGGCAGCGCATTTGCAGCCCGCGGGTCGCGAGATTGGACGGCCAGCGGCGGCGCGGCCGGAAGACAGCCGGCGTCGGCGGCGTGTGCTTTATATTTTTGATGAGCCCACAACCGGGCTGCATTTCGACGATGTCAGCAAACTATTGGCGGCCTTCCGCCGTCTTATTGATGCAGGGGGATCGATCCTGGTGATCGAACACAATCTGGAAGTGATCAAGACAGCGGACTGGGTGATCGACCTAGGGCCGGAGGGTGGTGCGCGCGGCGGGAAAATTGTGGGAGTGGGTCCGCCCGAGGCAATTGCGAATGTGCCCGGCTCGTATACCGGCAAATATTTGGCCCGGCTGCTGGATGGGAATAGCGCGAGCAATGGCCATGGAGCGGCGCGGTCCAATGGGAGCAAGTAGAGTTTTGGCGGGCTGTCTGCTGATGTTGACCGCGGCCGTGTGCTCAGTCGCACAGGACGCCAGCGCGCCCTCAGGACAAGCCTCATCCGAGCCTTCATCGCAGTCTTCATCTTCATCGAAACCCCAGGGTCACCGGTCGGTGCATCACATTCAGGTGGAGGATGATGATTCTCCGGCTCAACCTGCCGAACTTATCGCGGCGGAAAGCGCGATTGAAAAACGGGATTACGCTGCCGCGGAGCCTCTGCTTCGGAAATTGCTCGGGCACGAACCTGCAAGCTATGTGGGATGGTTTGATCTTGGCTTCGTGGAAAATGAGCTGGGCAGGTTGGATGACTCGATTGCGGCTTATCGCAAATCGGTAGCGGCTAGGCCCGACGTTTTCGAATCGAACCTGAATCTTGGGCTGCAACTGGCCAAGACCGGGCAACCTGAGGCGGAGCAATTTCTGCGGGCGGCGACTCAATTAAAACCAACCGCGCACATGGCCAAGGGTCAATACCGGGCCTGGCTTTCGCTGGGCGAGACGATTGAAAAGTCGAAGCCTGAGGAGGCGCTTGCGGCCTACCAGCGCGCGGCAGCGCTGCAGCCGAAAGAGGCTGAACCGCATCTTTCCGCGGGGCAACTTCTTGAACAGGAAAACAAGTACGGCGCCGCTGAGCAGGAATACAAGCAGGCACTGGCACTCGACCCGCGGTCGACGGATGCGGTCATGGGTTTGGCCAACATCTACATGCGCGGGAGCCGTTTTCCTGAAGCGGAAGAATATCTCCGAAAGCTGTCGACGGCCAATGGAGATTCGGCTGCGGTGCACATCCAGTTAGGGCGCGTGCTTGCGGCCGAAGGCAAGGCTGATGCCGCCGTCGCGGAACTACAGGCCGGACTGAAGCTGGCACCGGGTGACCATGCGGCGCAGCGCGATCTTGCGGACGTGTATGTCGCCGCTGGGAAAAATGATCTCGCCGAGGCCGCCTTCCGCGCGCTGCTGGTTGCGCATCCCAACGAAGCGGATTTGCATGATGGGCTGGGCAAGGCCCTGTTATGGCAGAAGAAATCGCCGGAAGCCCAGCGGGAGTTCATCACAGCGGTAACGCTGAAGCCCAACTTCGGAGGCGCATACTACGATCTTGCGTTTGCCGCCAACGACAACAAGGATTATCCCGTCATAATTCGTGCGCTGGATGCCCGAGCCAAACTGCTGCCGGAGACTCCGATGACCTATTTCCTGCGGGCCTCGGCTTATGATCACCTGCGGGACTTCAAGAAAGCTGCCGCCAACTACCACCTCTTCCTTAACAACGCTGGTGGGAAGTATCCTGATCAGGAGTGGCAAGCGAAACACCGGCTGATTGCTATCGAGCCGAAACGGTAGCCTGTGGAAAGCCAATTTTGTTGGGGACGAGACATTCACGATTCTTGGCTGTAGCCGCAGGCTTCGCGCTGCTTGCATTAGCGGCGCCTTCCTTGATGAGCGGCCGCCAGGAACCTTCGGTCGAAGAACTGAAGGAGCGCGTGGCCAATGCGCCTGTCGCCGATCGTCCCGCACTGTGCATTCGCATATCTGAGCGGCAACTGGGTGATGCAGACAGGTTGTATATTGCTGGCGACAGCGAGAAGGCGCGGGCGGCCCTGGCCGACGTAGTCGCTTATTCTGAGTTGGCTCGCGACTATGCGATTCAGTCGCACAAACGCGAAAAGCAGAGTGAGATCGCGGTCCGCAAGATGGTGCGCAAGCTCACCGATATGAGTCATGCCGTCTCTCACGAGGACCAGGCGCAGATACAGAACACGATTGACCGACTGCAAAAGATTCGTGACGATCTGCTGGTTGCTATGTTTCCGAAAGTTGACAAGAAATGAGCATCTGCCGATTTCGAGTTTGCGTTGGTTTGGGGTTGTTCTTGATGATTGCATCGCTGGCCGTGGCCCAGCGACACCGGGATCCTTTCACCCAGGCGGAGATTGACCAGATCCGCGATGCGAGTTGGGAGCCTCAGCAACGGCTTTCTCTTTATGTAAAGTTTGCCCGCGCGCGCCTGGTTGCTCTCGAGCAAATGCGCGGCGATCCCAAGACGAAGGACCGGCCGCAGCAAACGCATGACAAGCTGGATGACTTCATGCTGATTTATGACGAACTGAACGACAACATCGAGACTTATGTCGATCGCAAGAATGACATTCGGAAGCCGTTGAAGGGGATCATCGACGCCGACACTGAGTTCCAGGCCAAACTGCTAGCGCTGAGGGATGCGGCCGGGGTTTCTGCGGAGGAAGCCAAGCAATACGAATTCGTTTTAACCGAGGCTCTCGATACGCTTGATGGTTCGGCGGAAGACCATCTTAAGCTGCTGGCGGATCAGGAAGACGCGGCAAAACACAAGAAAAAGTTTGCCTCGAAGTCGGCTGCGGACAAGTCTGAGTAAACGTCCACGCGCCACTCCTCCCCATGCCAATCATATCGTGCTAATCTGTGCTCACTGTGCGTGAGGGACTGCTCGAAATCTTTCATCAGGAACACCGTCAGTTGCGGCCCGGCGCGTTGGCGCCTGAGCTGAAGATTGAGTTTTTCGCTTTCGCGAATGTCAACAATACGATTCGCTTGCGCGAAGGCAGACTTCTGGTGAGGCTCTCCGATCTGCTGGAAGGGGCGCCTGATGCGGTGGTACGAGCTATTGCCCACATTCTGCTGGCCAAGATGTACCGCAAGCCCATCGACCGAGGCCACGCGGCTCGTTATCGAAAATATGTGGCCAGCCACGAGGTTGTGCGTAAAGCACATCTGGTGCGGCAGATGCGCGGACGCAAGCGGCTGCATTCTCCCCAAGGTCACATCTACGATCTAGATGCTGTGTTTGAGGATCTGAACCGGCGCTTCTTTCACGGACTGCTGGGCCGGCCACGTATGAGTTGGAGCCCGACGAAGACCCGACGCATCCTGGGGCATTACGATCCGGCGCACAACGCGATTGTCATCAGCCGCATCTTTGACCACGCAGCTGTGCCCCGCTACGCGGTCGAGTACATCGTCTACCACGAGATGCTGCATTTGAAACACCCAGTCAGGTTGCGCGGGAGCCGGCGGTGCGTGCACTCGGCGGAGTTTCAGGCTGAGGAGAAGTTGTTTCCACGGTTGGAGGAGGCGGAGGCGTTTTTGAAGAGACTGTGAACGTTGGCGTGACATCGCTTTCACCAGCTAACCGCGCCGTTAGACCCGTTTAATCCCCTATTTCCCCGTGTGATGCAGATCACGCGCGCTTGTGACGCTACGGATTGACGCCCCTGCCGCTGGCGGCATATCCTTGAAATTGAAATTGAAATTCATTTTCAAGATCATTTTCAGGAAACCAGGTCCTATCAATGCTTCAGGCTTTCATCGTCACGCTGCGCGAAGGGGTTGAGGCTGCCCTGATCGTCGGCATCACGCTGGCTTATCTCGCCAAGATTGGCCGGAATGATCTGCGCAAGACCGTTTACGCCGCGCTGGGCGCCGCTTTCCTCGGCAGCATCGGCGTGGCGGTCGTGATTTCCCGGCTGAACTGGAACGAAGACGTGTTCGAAGGTTGGATCATGCTGGCCGCCGCCTTCTTCGTCGTCACCATGATCATTTTCATGATGAAGACTGGGCGCAAACTGAAAGGACAGATTGAGGGCAAGGTTGGCCTGCTCGCGGGTAACGACGCCTGGGTCGGCCTGTTCTTCTTTGTGTTTCTCATGGTGCTGCGCGAAGGCGCGGAGACCGTGCTGATTCTTTCTGCCGTTTCGCTGAACTCAACCGAACTCATGAGCTTTCTGGGCACGCTGCTGGGCGTGCTGGCGGCGGTTGCTTTCGGCGTGATGTTCGTAAAAGGCAGCGTGCGGATTAACCTGCAGAAATTCTTCCGGGTGACGACGGCGATCCTGTTCCTGGTGGCGTTGCAGCTGGTAGTGGCTGGCCTGCATGAGTTGTCGGAGAGCGGTGTGATTGCCTCATCGAAGCGCGAGATGGCGATCATCGGACCCATCGTGCGCAACGACCTTTTCTTTTTTGTCACGATTTTCGCTCTGGCTGCGCTGATGGTGTTATTCGATGCGAAACGCCGTCAGCCCGCTCCCGAGCCCGCTTCAGCGGCGGAGCGGCGCAAGTCCGCCTGGACGGCTCGCAAGGAACGCTTGTGGATGGCTTCGGTGTATGGCTTCTCGTTTGTCTTCATCGCGCTGGTTACGGCTGAATTTATCTATGCCAAGAGCGTGAGCGCGCTGTCACCCGCAACCGAGGTTAGTTTCACGAATGGTCAGGTGAAGATCCCTCTGGCGCAGGTTTCGGATGGAGATTTACACCGGTATCAGGCGCAGGAGAATGGCACGGAGATTCGATTCTGGCTCTATCAGAAGCCGGACGGCAAGATCGCTACGGTTTTCGATGCTTGCGAAATCTGCGGGGCGGTTGGTTTCTACAAATCGGGCAACATGGTGGTTTGCAAGAACTGCGCCGCGCCGATGAATCCGCAGTCAGTGGGCGCGAAGGGCGGATGCAACCCGGTGCCGCTCAAGGCGACCGAGACTGCTGACTCCGTGATTATTCAAGAGGCGGACATCGCGGCCGGTGGCCACATGTTCGAGAAGCAGTAGAGCATGTTCGCCCGGCTCGTCTACGAATCCTTCCGCCGCCAGAAGCGGCGCAAATTGCTGGCCGGCGCCGCCATCACACTCGGCGTGACTGTGGCTACAGCGATGATTGCGGTCGCCACCGACATCGGCGACAAAATGAATCGCGAGCTGCGGACCATCGGCGCCAACCTGTTAGTCACTCCCGAAGAAGATACGTTGGATGTGGAAATTGGCGGCGTTAATCTGAAGCCTCCGAGCGATGGCGCGTTTCTGAACGAAGCCGACCTGCCGAAGATCAAGGGTACTTTCTGGCAAAACAACATCACCGGGTTTGCGCCGATGTTGCCGGTGAATGTCACAGTCATGCGCGCACACACGGACTTCATGGAGAATGAAACGCTGGTTGGAACCTATTTTGCGAAGCAGCTTTCCTACGGCAACGTGGCGTTCACGACCGGTGTTCGTACGACTAATCCCTGGTGGAGAGTCTCGGGGGCTTGGCCGAATGACGATTCTAGCGACGTCCTAGTTGGAGAAAGGCTCGCAAAGCGGCGGTGGCTCAAGACGGGTGATGAGGTCTGGCTAAGGGAGCCCTATCCGGTTGCGCATGCTCCGGGCGAAACAATCCGCGTGAGCGGCATTCTTTCGACAGGTGGCCCCGAAGACGATGAGATCGTCGCGCCTCTCGAATTGGCACAGCGGTTCCTAGGGAAGCCCGGTGCGGTTCGCCGTGTCTACGTCAGCGCGCTGACCAAGCCTGAGGACGCTCTGGCGCGCCGCGACCCCAAGAGCATGTCTGGTCCGATTTATGACCGCTGGTACTGCTCGCCGTATCCGCAGTCGATTGCCTTTCAGCTGCAGGAAGCGATTCCGCACTCCCATGCCGAACAGATCCGCCAGGTTGCGCAGAACGAGGGCGCGGTGCTGACGCGCATCGAGGGGCTGATCTTTCTGATCACGCTGGCTGCCCTGTTTGCTTCAGCCCTGGCGGTTTCGGCCGCCATGGCGACGGCTATTTTTGAGCGTCGTGCGGAAGTGGGTCTGATGAAGGCTCTGGGCGCTGGAAAGCTGGCGATCGCCTCCGTCTTCTTTGCTGAGGCGACGATGCTGGCTTTGTTCGGCGGCTTGGTGGGTTTTGCTGCCGGCGGATTGCTCGCCCATCAAATCGGCCGGTCCATCTTCGATTCGCAGATTACGATTCCGCCGGTGCTTCTGCCGGTGATTCTGTCGATTGCAGTAGTGGTTACGTTTGCGGGAAGCGCCGCCGCTATTCGGAAAGCAGTAACGTTGGACCCTGTGTTCGCGCTGCGAGGTGAACTGTGAGCTCGCATTCGGCGCAGCACGTGACCGCCAGTCGTGCGCAGGCACCGCACACCTCCATGTTTGTTCGGATGCTGGTGCGGGCTGCGGTGCTGCGCCGCGGACGCGCGCTCTCGGCACTGTTTGCCATGGTCGTGGCCGCTGGCGTCACCACGGCGATGCTGAATCTTTACGTGGATGTGCAGGCCAAGCTGCGCCGCGAATTCCGCAACTACGGCGCAAACATCGTCCTCGTCGCGAAGGACGGCGCTTCCCTTCCCGCGGATTCTCTCTCGCATGTGGAATCCGTTCTCGCCGGCCGCGGTGTGGTCGCGCCTTTCGCGTTGGTCGTGGCGCGAACGAGTGACGGTCAGCCAATCGTGGTTGCGGGCACAGACTTCGATCGGGTCCGGCAACTCGATCGTTGGTGGTCGGTGAGCAACTGGCCTTCTGCACCGCAACAGGCGCTGGTCGGCGCGCGCGCGCTTTCCGTCGTGTCGCCGAAGAACCAGCCCTTCGATCTTAGCTTTCAGGGACACACCATTCACCTCACAACTGCCGGGACGGTGCGGACCGGTGCTGCCGAAGACAGCCGGGTTTACGTTTCCCTGGCAGACTTCGTTTCCTGGACGGGCGTGCAGCCTTCCACGATAGAGGTCGCTGCCAGCGGCTCGCCGGAAGAAATCTCCGGCATCATGCGCCAGCTTGGCCAGGCGAATCCGGCCGCCGATGTGCGCCCGGTTCGGCAAATTATGGAGGGCGAAGCGCGCGTCCTGGGCAAGACCCGGGCGACGCTGCTGGCAGCGGCTGCGCTCATTATTCTGACCGCTGCGTTGTGTGTCCTCTCTACTTTGATGGGATGGGTTTTTGATCGCCGACGCGATTTCGCAATCATGAAGGCTCTTGGTGCTTCCGACCGTTTGTTGAATGGCTTTTTCGCTGCGGAGGCAGCCGCGCTGGGCGCGAGCGGCGCTCTGATCGGATTTGTTCTGGGCGTCGGCATCGCGGCCTGGATCGGGCGGGTTAACTTCCACGCACCCGTGGTGCCACGTTTCAGTGTGCTGCCCTTTGTTCTGGCTGGTAGCATAGTGGTGACGTTGCTTTCGGCGGTTCTCCCGATCTGGCTGCTGCGCCGGGTGCAGCCGGCGGTCATCCTGCGGGGAGAGTGAAATGATTCAGATCAAGAACGTGACCAAGCTCTATCCCGCCAAGGCCGCGGGGAACGAGCGCGCGAATGGCAAGGGAGATCAGAACGGCGCAATTCATGCGCTCGATGACATCTCTCTGCACGTGGCGCAGGGTGAATGGCTCTCCATCATGGGCCCGTCGGGGTCAGGGAAATCCACGCTCGTGAATCTGATCGGCTGCCTCGATCGCCCGACGTCTGGTGAAATCTGGCTCGACGGTCAGAACGTGGCCGGCATCTCCTCGGCGGACTTGAATCGGGTGCGCGCCGAGAAGATTGGATTCATTTTCCAGCAGTTTCATCTCATTCCGTTTCTAACCGCGGTCGAGAACGTCATGCTGGCGCAGTATTTTCACAGCATGACGGATGAAAAAGAGGCGATTGAAGCCTTGACACGAGTCGGGCTGGGCGACCGGGCGCATCACTTGCCCTCACAGCTCTCCGGCGGCGAACAGCAGCGCGTGTGCATCGCGCGGGCCCTGATCAATGATCCGAAGATTATTTTGGCGGATGAGCCTACGGGCAACCTCGACGCCATCAATGAAGAGATTGTGCTGCGGCTGCTGCGCGAGTTTCACCAGCAGGGGCGGACCATCGTGATGGTCACGCACGATCCCGTGGTGGCGCGCCTGGCCGACCGGCGCATCGAGTTTCATCATGGCAAGATCGAGTCGCAGGAGGTTTTTGCGATGGCCGACGAAGAGCAGTTCGATGAGGTGCTCGAAGAATTGTGGGTGCTGGCCGAGCACGGCGAGATCGCAGAAGTCGAACGCATGGAAGTTCACGGCGCGCTGCCGGTGAGCCTCGCGATTGAGAAAATGATTCAGATGGAACTCGTGGTTTCCGCCCCGCATCCGCCTCATTCCCATGATCACAAGCCGTTCGTGAATCCCTGCCACGATGCGCTCAAGCCCGTGGCCGCTTCAATCGGCGATGGTACGTTGATCGTCGAGCTTACGCCACGCGGTCGTGAGCGCGCGGGCAGCATCATTCGCCGCCACCGTTTAGCCGAACGCCTCTTTACCGACAGCCTGGCAATGGACAGCGAATCGGAAATCGAGCAGCAGGCCTGCAAGTTCGAGCACATCCTTTCGCTCGAAGCGACCGACAAGATTTGTACTTTCCTCGGGCATCCCCGCACCTGCCCGCATGGTGCCCCAATTCCGCCGGGGCTGTGCTGTGGGAAAAGCTCCGAGTTCGCCGAAGCGGTGGTTCCCAGTTCGAAGGTAACGAGGCGCTCCTAGCTCCTTCCGAGGAACATCTCCGGTCATCCCTGAATCCCAGTTACCGTTCTTCCGCGCTGGTATGATCGTGGTGCGTTTCCATCGACCATGACCCAGCGTCGTCCCACCATCGGCGTATTCGATTCCGGCGTCGGCGGGCTTACGGTTCTTAAAGCTTTACTTGAACTTATTCCCGACGCAGATTACCTGTACTTCGGTGATACCGCTCGTCTCCCTTACGGCTCCAAGTCGGTTGAAACCGTGGCCCGTTACGCCGTGGAAGCTGCGCACTACCTAGAGGCTCACGGAGCCCAGTTACTGGTGATCGCGTGCAACACTGCGACTGCCCTTGCCCTCGACCAGATTACGGCGGCAGCGCATGTGCCGGTCGTAGGGGTGGTGGAGCCTGGGGCCGAGGCCGCCGCTTCAGTCAGCAAGAACAGGAAAGTGGTGGTCATGGGCACCGAGGCCACCGTAAGTAGCCACGCGTACCGGAAGGCTCTTGAGGCGCGGGGGCTCGAAACGCGGGAAAAAGCTTGTCCGCTGCTGGTTCCGCTGGTCGAGGAGGGATGGGTCGAGCATCCCGTCACCGAGCAGGTCGCGCGCATTTATCTGAATGAGGGCTTTGCGGATGGCTTTCACGACGCGGACGCTCTTGTCCTTGGCTGTACTCACTACCCGCTGCTGAAGCCGCTTCTGCATCGCGTGGCGCCTGCGCACGTGAGCATCGTCGACTCCGCCGAATCTACGGCTCGGGCCGTCGCCGACTGTCTCGAGAGGCTCCTCCCTCTCACCCGGGCTGTCCACGAAGAACGCCGGAAGCTTCCGCGCCTGAAGTTCTTCGCCACCGATTCTGTGGAGAAATTCCGACGCTTAGGCGAGCGCTTCCTCGGGCACGCTATTGAAGATGTGCAGCACGTGGATTTGAAGGAATAGACAAAAGCGAACTTTCCGACTTCGCCGCAAGGTTCGGATAGCGCGAATCCCCGTTTCAGAATTACTGTGTCCTGGCGAGAGTCTCCGGTCGCTCCAATCAGAATGTCAGGCCTACGGCGAATGCATCCCCTCGATAACATCATCTGGAAGGCATTGACCACGCGTCAGGCTGAGTTCGCCGAGTCCCTCAACCAGGCGCACAGGTTCACGCCGGAGGTCTCGCCGCTGGCCGCGTTTCGTGAGCCCACGCCGGAGGGCTACGAATTGCTGGCGGGACTGGTGGGCGTGGGTGAGACAACCGGACTCTTTCTGGAGCGGCCTTACCAGCCGCAGGCCGGCTGGAGTTTTGTCGCCGGCGCTCCGATGCCGGAAATGGTTTACGCGGCCGGGCTGCGCCCGGCGAACAGCGGAGGGCCGCTGTCCCCACATAAACAAGATCCGGAAGTCGTTGAACTTGGCGATGCGGACTCGCCCGAGATGATGGCGCTCACGGCCCTCACCAAGCCCGGTCCCTTCGGCAAACGCACGCACGAGCTTGGCACCTACCTGGGGATTCGCTGCGACGGAAATCTTGTTGCTATGGCCGGTGAGCGCCTGAAGATTCCCGGCTATACCGAAGTGAGCGCGGTCTGCACCCACCCTGAACACACGGGCCACGGTTATGCCCGCATCCTGATGGCCGAGGTGATGCGGCGCATCTGCAGCCGCGGGGAAACGCCGCTTCTACATGTTCGGGGCGACAATGCTCGGGCGATTGCCCTATACGAGAGGCTGGGTTTCAGGCAGCGCGTGCTGCTGCACTTTGCAGTATTGCGGAAGGAGTAGGTTTCTTTTTTCCTTGGGAACCGAGAGCAGAGTGCCTCAGTACAAGTGGAAATCGACTTCCACCGCCATCTCGACCTTCACGGGGTGGCCATCTTTCATCCCAGGCTCGAAGCGCCAGGTCTTGACCGTCTCAAGAGCCTTTTCATCCAATCCCATGCCCAAAGAATTCACCACGCGAAGATTCGTGGGGCGGCCGTCAGTATCAACCACAATCATCAGAGTGCAAACACCCTGATATTTGGCTTTGCGAGCTTCCTCTGAAAACTCGGGATCGGGCGAGAAAATAGGCCGCGGAGGAGTCACTCCCCTGCCGGCACGGTAAACACCGCCCCCCATACCCATACCTTCGCCCGGCCCCACGCCACGCCCAGTTCCGGGGCCAACGCCACCTCCGTAGCCTTCGCCAATGCCGCTGCCTCCTCCAGTACCGTTGGATGGAATGACGGCGGTCGATTTTGGGTCACCAAGGTTCGGGATGTTATTCATGGCCACCTTGATATCGGGCGGCACCATCACGGTGGGCAGTTCCGGCAACTTCGGATTTGGATTCCGAATCACCGCCTCTGGCGGCGTGAGCTGTGGCTTCATCGAGAACTTCGGCAAATGACCCCGCGAGGCCTTCAGCACATCGCGGTCGCCGCCGCCACCGCCACCACCGGCCTGAGTCTTCGCAGGCTTGAGTGTGTAATCACCGGGATCGACCAGTTCGGTCACCGGCTGCTTGGCCTCGACCTTGGTCACAATACGGCGTCCCAGAATCGTACCGCCGATAATCAATGCGATCACGATGACGTGGGCAACGGTCGAACCCAGTGCGCCATTCTTTTTATAGTTGTAGAAGCCCCAAATATCCTTCACCGGGACGGGCTTCGATTCCAGCTTCAGCGGGGGAAGTTTCTTGGGAAAGAAGAATTCGTCCAGCCCGCGGAAAAGCGACTTCCACAAGGGCTCAAAAGTGTCTGGCGCCAGCAGGAGGTGAAGCTCCGGCTCGTCAGCAGCTTTCGGAGCGACGTTCGGATTGACTTCAGTGGATGCCATTATTCCCGGGTTCGGCTTTCCTTGTGGGTGGTGAACGAACTATCCTGGTAGAGACGTCTCCCCTACACAGATGAGCCGTCTTTCCAACGAGTTGCCTCTATATTTCTTCCTTAGTTTCCATAATCGGGTCGGGCCCCACCCACAGGCGGCGTCAAGCTCCCGAACCTTGGGCTTGTACCCCAAATTGTACCCCTTCTGTCACTGTTTACGAAGTGTATTTCAAGTTCCGACCGGGAATGTACTATCTGACGCGCGTGCCGTTGAACAAACCGATTCCCCCCCGTTCTTCGCCCGCCCATGGCTGGTATTCCGGGTAGTGGTGCGGTTTGACTATTACCCGACGACTGTCATCCCGACCGTAGCCGTTTTTCAGGCGTAGCGAAGGATCTCCCGCTTAACCGGCCCAGCGCGTAGGCCAAACTGTACCACTACCCGATTCCGGCGCGCATAGACGCTCCTGGCCCCGCTCCCTATATAATGAAGATTCAATCATTTGGGAGAGTCCAACCGAGTGCCGTTCGACCTGAAAGCTACCATCAACCTGCCCAAAACCGCCTTCCCCATGAAGGCCAACCTGCCCCAGAACGAGCCTAAAATGCTGGCTCGCTGGGAGCAGATGCGCATCTACGAGCGCATTCGCGAGGCTCGCAAAGGGTCGGATAAAGGCACTTACATTCTGCACGATGGCCCGCCTTACACCAGCGGTCCGATCCACCTGGGCACCGCGCTGAACAAGTGCCTGAAAGACTTCATCGTCAAGTCGAAGACCATGGCGGGATTCGATGCGCCCTACGTGCCCGGTTGGGATTGCCACGGCTTGCCCATCGAGATCAAGGTAGACAAGGAACTCGGCGGCAAGAAGCTGCAGATGCGTCCCATCGACGTGCGCGCGGCATGCCGCAAGTACGCGCAGAAGTTTCTCGACCTGCAGCGCCAGCAGTTCAAACGGATCGGCGTCTTCGGCCGCTTCGACCGGCCTTACGCCACCATGAACCCGCAGTATGAGTCGGTGGTCCTGTCGACATTTTTTTCCTTTTACGAAAACGGATTCGTCTACAAAGGCCTGCGCGCCGTCTATTGGTGCATGCATGATGAGACTGCACTCGCCGAAGCCGAAGTAGAGTACGAAAACCACACCAGCCCCACGGTGTGGGTCAAATACGCGTTGCTCGATGATCCGGCTCAGATTGATGCAGCACTCACGGGAAAGAAAGTTTCAACCATCATCTGGACCACCACCCCTTGGACTTTGCCTGCGTCCATGGCGGTCGCGTTTCATCCCGATGAAGAATATGTCGCGCTCGAGTCCGGCGGTGAAGTTTACATCGTTGCGTCGAAACTCGCGAAAGACGTCGCGGAAAAATGCGATTTCGCGAATCCGCGCGAGTTGGCCCACTTCCCTGGACGCAAGCTCGAACACCTGAACTTCCAGCACCCGTTTCTCGACCACAAGATCCTCGGCGTGCTGGCCGAATACGTCACCATGGATACGGGAACCGGCGTGGTGCACACCGCTCCCTCCCATGGCGCGGAGGATTTCATCACCGGCGTGAAGTATGGTCTCGACGCCACGAGCAACGTCGACGAAAAAGGGATCCTGCGCAACGGTTTGCCGGAATACACCGGCAAACGCGTCTGGGAAGCGAATCAGCCCATCATCGACCTGGTCAGAAGCCGTGGCGCTCTGCTGCATGCGGAAAAAACAGAGCACTCCTATCCGCACTGCTGGCGCTGCCATAATCCCGTGATCTTTCGCGCCACCGAGCAGTGGTTCATCTCGATGGAAACGCCGATGCTTTTCCTTTTCCACCCGGGAGACACTCTCCGCACACAGACGCTCGAAGAAATCAAGCACGTGAAGTGGGATCCAGCCTGGGGCGAGGAGCGGCTCTCGAACATGATCGCCACGCGCCCCGATTGGTGTATCTCTCGGCAGCGCGTGTGGGGTGTTCCCATCGCGGTTTTTCTTTGCGAGAACTGTGGCAAGCCGCTGAACGACCACGCGGTCAATCGCAAAGTAGTCGAGCTTTTCGCCCGCTCCGGCGCTGACGCCTGGTTCACCTCCGAATCAGACTCAATTCTTCCCACGGGTACGAAATGCCCACACTGCGGAAGCAGCAAGTTTGAAAAAGAAACTGACATTTTCGACGTGTGGCTGGAGTCTGGCGCGAGCTATCTCGCGTTAATCGCCGACGAGCCATCGTATCCGTGGCCGTCCGATCTTTATCTCGAAGGCGGCGACCAATACCGCGGCTGGTTCCAGTCGTCCCTGCTCTGCGCCATGGGCACGCACGGAACGCCGCCTTACAAAGGCGTGGTCACGCCCGGATGGACCCTCGACGAAAAAGGGCAGGCCATGTCGAAGTCTCGCGGCAATGATGTCGACCCGGTCGATATCGCCGATCGCATGGGAGCGGAAGTGGTTCGCCTGTGGGTAGCATCAGTCGACTTCCGCGAAGACGTGGTCGGCTCCGAGTTGTTGATGCAGCGGGTCGCGGAAAACTACCGCAAGATTCGCAACACCTTCCGCTACATCCTTGGGAATCTCGGAGACTTCAACCCCGAGACTGACGCAGTTCCCTTCGACAAAATGGAAGCTCTTGACCAGTACATGTTGCGCCGTACAGCCGGGCTGGCGGTCGCACTGAAGGATTGGTATGACGAGTTCGCGTTCCACAAGATCTACCATCGCGTCAACGATTTTTGCATTGTTGACTTGAGCGCCTTTTATCTCGACGTGCTGAAAGATCGTCTCTACATTTCCGCGCTCAAGTCGCAGGCTCGGCGCAGCGCCCAAACCGCGATCTGGCGGATCGGCGAGGCGCTGGTGCGGCTGCTCGCTCCCATCATGAGCTTCACCTGCGAAGAGGTTTGGCCGTACTTGCCGAAGACGGCGCAACGTGAAGAGAGCGTGCACTTGGCGTCATTCCCGTCGCCTCACGAGATCGCTTCCGAGTCCGACTCAAAGTCTGATGAGGAATGGGCGGCGCTGCGTGCAGTGCGCGACGAGGTTCTTAAGGCGCTCGAAGAAGCCCGCAACAACAAACTGATTGGCACCGGCCTCGAGGCTCAAATCACCTTGGCTGCGCCTGCCCCGGTTTATTCCGTGCTGGCTCGTCATGCCGGCGAGCTCCGCTACCTCTTCATCGTTTCCGCCGTCGCTCTTGTCCAGGGGCCGGGCAACGGCACCGGGCAGGTCCATGTCGAGGTGAAGAAGGCGGACGGCGCCAAGTGCGAACGCTGCTGGAATTATTCGATCCACGTCGGCGAGGACAAGGCTTACCCCACAGTCTGCGAGCGCTGCAGCGCGGTGCTGAAGGAACTCGAAAACTCCCGCTAGTGGCTCAGCGCATCAGTAACAGGAGGGTATAATTTGCCCCGAATCGAGCGACCTGTGAACTGGCGAAAGCTACGAACGTTCTTGCTGACCGTGCTGGCTCTGAGCCTGATCCCGGCCACCCGCTACTATCAGATCGATGTTCCTCTGGTGCGTTGGCTGCAGGGCAAGCGCCACGTCGATCCTCTGTCGCTTCACCTGGCAGGAGAGTTTGTCGAAAACAATCTCGGAACCGAGCAGGACCCGGATGGCTCGGTCACGGTGCGCATGATCGCGCAGCAATACCTGTTTGTTCCCCACTGCATTCTGGTTCCGGCAGGGGTTCCGGTTCATCTTCGCATCACCAGTGCCGACGTGGTCCATTCACTTGCGATCAGTGGCAGTAGTTATACCGTCGAAGTCCTGCCGGGAACGATCAGCGAGGCGCAACTTCAGTTCCCGCATCCGGGAGAGTACAAAATGCCTTGCCACGAATTCTGCGGGGCGGGACACTACGCCATGCAGTCCGAATTGAAAGTTGTTCCGCGCGAACAATTCCCCGCGTTACAGCCGGAAGAAAGGGGAACCTGTGCGGCGCGTTAGACGATGGTCGATGAAGCTCACGGTCGCAGTCGTTGTGGCGGGTTCGCTGCTTCTTTTGGCAAGTGATAATCCGCCGAATCGAATTCCGTCCTATGTCGCATGGACGCCCGCAACGATCGCGGCCGCCTCGCGCGGAGATGCCTTCCGGGGATTGCTGCTCGCCCGACACTGTGATCACTGCCATGGCGCTGAAGGATTCAGCGCCGTCGCTTCAACCCCCAACCTGGTAGGCATCGACAAACTGGCCGTCTGGAAACAGCTGGAAGATTTCCGAACTCAAAAGCGCCAGGGACTCCCGATGAATGCCATCGCAGAATCCCTTTCGCCTCGGGATGTGGCGGACTTGGTCGCTTACTATGCAAGACTGCCAGCCTTCTATGATCCCGAAGACAAACGAATCTTTCCGCAGTCGCGACCTGACCTCCCGCACACGGCCATCGCCTCACGGCTGATTTCTTTTGGAGATGGAGAGCGCGGCATTCCGCCGTGCCAGGCTTGTCACGGTCCGGTTGCCTATCGTCCCGGAGTTCCCTCGCTGGCGAATCAGAACGCCGAATATGTGTTGAACCAGTTGGAAGCGTTCGCGAACGGAAGCCGCGCCAACGATATCAACATGCCCATGCGTACCATCGCCGGGTTGCTCACCGAAGAAGAACGACACGCTCTGGCGGAGTATTACGGTTCCGGCCTGGGGCTTCAGCCGGCTAGCTCGACCGCGCCGAAGTAGGATTTGCCGAAGCCGGAAGCCCGGGGCCGAAAGCCGCCTTACCTGAGTTCTTCCATCGCCGCCGCCAGCGCTTCCCTGCCCGGCCGGGTCAGCGATTCCGGCAGCGTGGCCAGCGGCTCATCCACCATGTTCAGCATATCAAGGAAGCTGGGCGACTTGGTGTTCACGTAAAACAGTCCGGTCAGCACTTCGCCCTGATCGTGCGCTTCTGAGAGCCGGGTCATGGCCGCGATCCGGTCGGTCGGGTCGTAGTCTTCTTCCACCTTGCGCAGCCGCAGATGGGAGCCATCGTGCATGGTGACATTGACCGTCGTTCCCGGATCATACTCGACGTCAATTTCTTCGAAGTGCGGCACGAAGCTGATCTCCTGCAAAACTTCATCGTGATCCTTCACGTATTTGTAAGATTTCGTCGAACCCTCGTGATCGTTGAAGGTGACGCACGGCGAAACCACATCGAGCATCACTGTTCCGTGGTGCGCGATCGCCGCTTTCAGCATGGCGCTCAATTGCCTCTTGTCGCCAGAGAACGACCGGCCGACAAACGTCGCGCCCAGCTCAATGGCCAGCCCGCAGGTGTCGATCGGGGGAAGATCGTTGATCACGCCCGATTTCAGCTTCGACCCCAGATCGGCGGTGGCCGAGAATTGCCCCTTCGTCAGGCCATAAACACCGTTGTCTTCGATGATGTAGATGAGGGGAAGATTGCGGCGCATGAGGTGAACGAATTGTCCGATGCCGATCGACGCCGTGTCGCCATCTCCGCTCACGCCCAGTGCGATCAGATTGCGGTTGGCCAGCATCGCTCCGGTGGCTACTGAAGGCATGCGTCCGTGCACGGAGTTGAAGCTGTGCGAACGGTTCATGAAATATGCGGGACTCTTCGACGAGCAGCCGATTCCGCTCAGCTTCGCAACGCGCTCCGGCTGCACTCCCATGTCATACATGGCCTCGATGATGCGCTCGGAAATCGCATTGTGCCCGCATCCGGCGCAGAGCGTGGTCTTGCCGCCCTTGTAATCAATTACGGTGAGGCCGATGCGATTTGTCTTTGGCTCTGCGGCAGGCGTGGTCGCCATTACTTGCCCTCCATAGTGCTCAATTCGTCTGTCACGGATCGCGCGTCGAGCGGCAGCCCGTCGAGATGGCTGATGCTGCGCAGCCGAGTAATCAGTTCCGGTTTCAGGTCAAGCTTGAGCAGGCTCAGCATTTGCGCATCGCGGTTCTGCTCGACCACGTAGATACGATCGTGCTGCTCGATGAATTCATGCACTTCGCGGGTAAAAGGATAAGCCCGCAGCCGCAAGTAGTCGGTCTCAATCGCGTACTCGTTGCGCAGTTGATCGCGGCTTTCAATGACCCCCCAATGCGAAGTTCCATAGGCAATGATCCCTATCTTTGCGTTCTCGCCCTTGAGAATCTCCGGCCGCGGCACGAACGAGCGTGCGCTCTCGAACTTACGATTGAGCCGCTCCATGTTGTCTTCGTAATCGTCAGGACGCTCGCTGTAGTTCGATTTATCGTTATGCCCGCTGCCTCGCGTGAAGTAGGCAGCGGCAGGATGATCCGTTCCCGGCAGGGTTCGGTATCCTACGCCGTCGCCATCCAAATCTTTATAGCGCGCAAAACCGCCGAGCTTATCGAGATCTGCCTTGCTGAGAACCTTGCCCCGATTGATCGGCGTAGTCGGATACTCGAAAGGATCGGACATCCAGTTGTTCATCCCAAGATCCAGATCGGACATGACGAAAACCAGCGTCTGGAACTGCTCGGCCAAATTAAAGGCCTCCGAGGCCATGCTGAAACATTCCGCTACCGAGCACGGAATAAGCATGATGTTTTTAGTGTCGCCGTGCGAAAGAAAGGCAGTGGAAAGAATGTCACCCTGCGAAGTTCGCGTGGGAAGGCCAGTCGAAGGTCCCACTCGCTGAATGTCCCAGATCACGCCCGGAACCTCCGCGTAATAAGCCAGGCCGGAAAACTCTGACATCAACGAAATGCCCGGGCCTGCGGTCGCAGTCATGCTGCGCGCCCCCGCCCATCCGGCGCCGATCACCATGCCAATCGCGGCCAGTTCATCCTCTGCCTGAACAATCGCAAAAGTGGCTTTACCGTCGGGACCGATGCGGTACTCCTTCATATATTCGATCATCGTCTCCACCAGAGAAGACGATGGCGTAATCGGATACCACGTCACAACGGTGCAACCGGCAAACATGCAGCCAAGCGCCGCGGCCGAGTTGCCGTCAATGATGATCTTGCCCGCGGTCTTATCCATGCGCTCGATGTAGAAAACCCCGCGCTTTTGCAGGCTTGCTTTCGCATAGTCGAACCCAGCCTGCGCCGCTGCCAGATTCAGGTTGGCCGCTTTCACCTTCGCAGCAAACTGCTTGCGGATCGCTTTCTCCACCTCGACCATTTCGATGGTCAGTAACTGCGCCACCACGCCCACGTAAACCATGTTCTTGACCAGCTTGCGCAGCTTCGCCTCTGGGCAAACAGTTGCGACCAGTTTGTCGTAGGGAACCGAATAGAAAATCAGATCATCGCGCAGCTTCTCGAGCGCCAGCGGCTCGTCGTACAACACCGAAGCGCCCGGCGCCAGCGACATCACGTCGTCCTGCGCGGTCTCCGCATTCATGGCAACCAGGAAATCGATTTCCTTCTTGCGGCCAATGTAGCCATCTTTGTTGGCGCGAATCGTATACCACGTCGGCAGACCGGCGATGTTTGACGGAAACAGATTCTTCCCCGAAACCGGCACGCCCATCTGAAAAATCGCCCGCAACAAAACTGTGTTTGAACTTTGTGAGCCTGAGCCATTCACCGTAGCGACCTGAATGCTCATGTCATTGACTATGCGTTTACGCCCCAATTGCCCGCCGGTACCCTGGGGCGCAACATCCGTAGTGGCCATCCCTACACCTTCCTTCGATTTAGAGCGGAATGATCTGTCTAGTAATGATCCGCCCAAAATGATCCGCCCAAATTTCAACTTGGGGGAAACAGATTATTATACGGCGGCAGCGCTCCCTCGGCACACCAATTCGCCCGCCCGAAGCCGTGAGGAACCTATTTGGGAACGAGACAGAAGAAACAAAATGACGGTGGTGGTGCGGTTTGATAATTACACGACGACTGTCATCCTGAGCGGAGCCGCTTTTCAGGCGTAGCGAAGAGCCTGCCCTGAGCGACGTCGAAGGGATCTCCCGATTAACCGGCCCAACGCGTAAACCAAACTGCAGCACTACCGATAATGACCGCGACTTCACTATTCGGTCTTGAAGAACTGCGCAATGGTGCGGAACTTGTCGTATCGTGACACGATTAAATCTGCCGACGGGACTTTCTTCAACTCCGAAAAATGCTTCTGCAGGCTGACGTCGAGTAAATTCGCCGCCGCTTCATAATCCCGATGAGCCCCACCTTCCGGCTCCGGCACAATGTCGTCGATGCACCCCAGTTCGCTCAGATCCGTTGCCGTGATGCGCATCGCTTCTGCCGCCAATTCCTTCTTGGTGGAATCTCGCCACATAATAGCGGCACAACCTTCGGGCGAAATCACCGAATAAATCGAATTCTCCATCATCAGCACGCGGTCGGCCACGGCGATCGCCAATGCTCCGCCGCTCCCGCCAACCCCAATCACCGTGGCAATGATAGGCACTTCAAGCCGCGCCATTTCGCGCAAGTTGTAGGCAATCGCTTCGGCTTGTCCGCGCTCCTCCGCGTGAATTCCAGGGTAAGCGCCGTCGGTATCCACCAGCGTGAAAATCGGCCTGCGAAATTTCTCCGCGACCTGCATCACGCGCAGCGCCTTGCGATAGCCCTCGGGATGAGGCGTCCCGAAATTGCGGTATACGCGCTGCTTCATGTCCCGGCCTTTTTGCGTGCCGACCACCAAAACTTCCTCGCCATGAAAGCGCGCCATCCCGCAAACAATCGCGGGATCATCGCCGAACCCACGGTCCCCATGAATCTCGCTCCAGTCCGTAAACACGCGCTCGATATAGTCGAGCGCCTGGGGACGCTGCGGGTGCCGCGCCAGTTCCGTTTTCTGCCAGGCGGTCTGCAGGCTTTTCATTTCCTCTCGGAGAATATGGACGCGCTCTTGAAGCTTGGCCAGCTGGCGGCGAGTCTCCTCACTCTGCCCGGTAGTAGCCTCGATCAGCGCCACCTGCCGCTCAATCTGCTCCAATTCCTGCTGCGCCTTGTCGCTAGCTTCCATGGTTTAGCCGATGAGCACGTTTGGCTGACTCAATTGATCACGCGGACGCTGCCCCGCCCGCACAACTGCTCGACGCGGGCGATGAAGCTGCGATCTGGCTGCACATTATAACCTTCTACTTCCATCACCACCATAAAATCCCCGGCACGTTCCACGTCAAACAACACCTGCGCCTCGCCCTTGCGCTGTTTGAACAGAGCGTGAAGATCGTCCACAGTGGTCTCACCGGCGGTTTCGAGCGGTACCCGAATACGAATCGCGCGCGGCAGCGGAACTTTAGCGTCTTCCAGCGGCATGATCTCGGCCGCTGTAATCTTAGCGTTCGTTCCTTCTTCAATTCTCACTCCCGCCCTGACCAGCACAGGAACTTCAAGCTTCACTTTGTCCCCAAGTCGCCTGTAGGCCTCGGGAAAAACGATCATATCGATTGAGCCTGACATATCCTCAAGCGTGGCCTGCGCATAGAACTCCCCGCGCTTCGATTTCTGCACGCGCACGTTACCGATGATCCCCGCCGTTGCGATGGTCTCGTCCTTGCCGGTGGACCTCGTCATCACGGCAATCTCATCGATGCGCAGCGCCTGCAGATCCGCCAGCTTGTCTTTATATTTCTCGAGGGGATGCCCGCTGATGAAGAAGCCGAGAATTTCTTTTTCCGCCGCCAGCCGAGCCTGCTCATCCCAGTCCGGAATATCCGGCAGCCGATCGTTGTTGACCTCAGACTCCTGCTGAAACACGCCAAACAGCCCGTGCTGCCCCGATTCCGCGTCGCGCTGCGCCTTCTGCGCCCGCTCCATGGCGCGATCGAGCACGGCCATTACCTGGGCGCGGCGGCCAAGCGAATCCATCGCTCCGCTCTTGATCAGCGACTCCAGCACGCGCTTGTTGAGCAGCCGCAGATCGACGTTTTCGCAGAATTCGTAAATCGATTTGAAGCGCCCCAGCTTCTTCCGTGCTGCCACGATCGACTCAATCGCATTGCCGCCGACATTCTTCACCGCCGCCAGTCCGAAACGAATAGCTTCGCCGTGCGGCGTGAAGTTTGCATCCGACACGTTGATATCCGGCGCTTCGACGGCAATGCCCATCTCACGGCATTCATTGATGTACTTCACCACGTCATCCGTGCTCCCAGTAACGGAGGTCAGCAAAGCCGCCATGAACTCGATGGGATAATGCGTCTTCAAATACGCCGTGTGATAGGCCAGCAGCGCGTAGGCCGCCGAATGCGACTTGTTGAAGCCGTATCCCGCAAACTGCGCCATGAGATCAAAAATCTTCTCGATCTTCCTCGGAGGAAACTTGCGCTGCGCCGCACCCTGAATGAAACGCTCGCGCTGCGCTGCCATTTCTTCCTGTTTCTTTTTGCCCATCGCCCGCCGTAGCAGGTCGGCTTCGCCCAGAGAGTAGCCAGCAAGCTTGTTCGCCGCTTGCATGACCTGCTCTTGATAAACGAAGACGCCCAGCGTCTCTTCCAAAATCTCTTTCAGCTCCGGCAGTTCATACTCAATCTTGCGCCGTCCCTGTTTGCGCTCGATGAAGTCGTCGATCATTGCCATGGGTCCTGGACGATAGAGCGCATTCAAGGCGGTAAGATGTTCGATCGAGTTCGGCTGATAGCGCCGCAGCACGTCGCGCATGCCGTGCGATTCAAACTGGAAGACGCCGGAAGTCAGGGCCTTGTGAAAGACTTTCTGGTAGGTTTCGGTGTCTTCGAGAGGAATGCTTTCCAGCGTAATCGGGGTTCCGCGCGACTGTACAATAAGCTTCAGCGTGTCGGTGAGGATGGTAAGCGTGGTCAGCCCGAGAAAGTCCATCTTCAGGAGGCCCATCTTCTCGATGGCAACCATGTCAAAGGCAGTCACAATTTCGTCGTTCTTGGTGCGGTGCAGGGGGACGAGTTCGGTTAGGGGCCGCGGCGAAATCACCACGCCGGCAGCATGCACTCCGGAGTTGCGCACCATTCCTTCCAGCTTCTTCGCAGTCTGAATCAGCTCACGAATCTGCCCGTCCTTCTCCATCGCCTCGCGCAGTTGCGGCGAGTCTTCGATGGCCTGGTCGAGCGTGATGTTGAGCTGCGTGGGAATCATCTTCGCGATGCGGTCAACATCGCTGTAAGGAATGTCCATAGCGCGGCCCACGTCTTTGATCGCCGCCTTGGCCGCCATCGTGCCGAAAGTGATGATCTGCGCCACATTGTCGCGACCGTATTTCTGCGTGACGTAGTTGATGACTTCGCCGCGCCGGTTCATGCAGAAATCGATGTCGATATCCGGCATCGAAACCCGCTCCGGATTCAGAAAGCGCTCAAACAGCAACTCGTGTTGCAGCGGATCGAGATCGGTGATGCCCAGCGCGTAGGAAACCAACGATCCTGCAGCCGAACCGCGTCCCGGCCCCACCGGAATGTCACGTTCCTTCGCGTACCGAATGAAGTCCCAAACGATCAGAAAATACCCGGCAAACTTCATTTGCTGGATGATCGCCAGCTCCCGCTCCAGCCGCTGCTCGTAATCTGAGATCGGGTGCTTCAGCTTGCCCAACTCATGCAGCGGCCGCAGCGCATCCATGCGCCGCGCGAAGCCTTCGCGGGAAACATGCTCGAAATAGCTGTCAATCGTATACCCCGGAGGAACCTCGAACTGCGGAAACGGCGTCGCGACTTTTTCGAGCCGCAAGCTGCAGCGCTCGGCGATATCGAGCGTTCGCGTCAGAACTTCAGGTGAATCCTTGAACACGCGGTACATCTCGTCGTGGCTCTTAACAAAAAACTGCGTGCCCTCAAACTTCATCCGCCCCGTATCGTGAATCGACTTGCCCGTCTGGATGCAAAGCATCACGTCCTGGGCGTGCGCGTCGTCTTCGCAGAGATAGTGGCTGTCGTTGGTCGCCACGAGAGGCAGCCCCAGCTCTTTCTCCAACTGGAACAGGCCGGGATGGATCTTGTGTTCCATCGCCAGTCCCTGGTCCTGAATCTCGAGATAGAAATTTTCCTTGCCGAAGATGTCGACAAACGTTCCCGCGGCCGCACGCGCGGCATCGTATTTCCCTCCCATCAACCGCTCTGCGACTTCACCTTTGAGGCATCCCGAAAGTCCAATCAATCCGCGGGAATGCTCCGCCAGAAATTTCTTGCTCACCCGCGGCTTGTAATAAAAGCCGTGCAACGAAGCTTCCGACGTGATCTTCACCAGATTGCGATAGCCCTCTTCATTCTCCGCCAGCACCAGCAAGTGGTTGTAGGTATCGCCCTCGGGCGGCGTGCGTTCGATGTCGTGATCCTCTTTCTTACAGATATAAAGTTCGCAACCCACGATCGGCTTCACGCCAGCGTGATTCGCCGCGTTCACAAAGTGCACAGCGCCAAAGATGTTTCCGTGGTCGGTCATCGCCACGGCCGGCATGCCCAGCTCTTTCACACGTTGGCAAAGCTTTTCGACGTCGCAGGCGCCATCAAGCAGGGAGTAGTCGGTATGCAGGTGCAGGTGGACGAATTGAGACATAGGAAATTGTTGACTGTTGATTGCTGATGGTTGATTAAAAGCCTCAGAGTTGACGCCTTTCAATCAGAAATCATCGATCATCAATCAACAATCATTCTAACGGGAAAGCTGCGCGAAAGTACCGGTAAGTTATCCACAGAACGGCGCTTGCAGGCGACTACTGCCCTTCGTGCGCGCCGGGAAGCTGGAAATCCACACCGCGCGCATCGTTGGCCTTGGTGGTAGCCGGAAGGTCTATATCAGAGAGCGGAATTTTCTGTGTATGCTGCAGATCGAAAACCCACAGCATCTGCCCCACGATCGCGTAATTCTTCACTTCTTGCTTGTGCTCATCGCGGAAAACCAGCACCGTGGCCGGCGCTGCTTCGTTGAGTTCTTCGTGCTCGATGTGTTGGCGCGGCGGCGAAGGCGCCCACTGCGCATATGCATCCTGATCGCCCTGCTTGCGCATCCTCTGCTCGTCGAGACTCTGCTGGTTCATCTCGTTCGCCAGGCCAGTCTGGTATTGCTGATCCGGGTCGTACGACGAGCCTGAATCCGAATCCCACCACCAGTACGGATCGATCTCGCCCGCGTATCCCCACGGATACCCGTAAGCGCCCATACATCCGTAGCCGTAGTAGTAGCAGTTGCTTCCGACGCCGTACGCTCCGAATCGCGCACCACGAGAACGATTGAAGCCCCGATTGAAACTCCGGTTGTAACTCCGAGAAGAGAATGCCGGACGCGAAGCGGAGCGAGGGGCAAAGGAACGCGCCGCGAAACCAGAACCCGCGCGCGCGCCACCGAACGCGGGAGCGCTCGAGTGGCCACTGAACCCACCACCGTGCGAAGCAAACCCGGCATGCCCGCCACCGGACGCATGCCCTCCACCACCGTGCTGCGCCGAAACCGGTACACCCGCCAGCAGCAGCACGAACGCCGCACTGAGAAGCGGTCGAGGCATACCCCATTATATGCCTGCCGGAGGCCGCACGAGCGAGAAATTGGTACCTGTCGGAAGACGAATCAGGACACTGCCCGGGACGGCAACGACCTGGAAAACTCTTACCGCTTCTTGCTCTTCGGCTTCGGCTTCGGCTTTGGCTTGTGAGCCGGTTTCTTCGATGGTGCGGGATGTTTCGCGGCAGGTTTGGCAGCGATCTTCGCAGGTTTACCTTGAGCAGGTTTACCCTGAGCATGCTCACTCTGAGCTTTGATTGGCGCGGGCGCTTGCGCCCCCTTGGACTTGCCCTTCGCAGGCGCTGTAGCCACTGGAGCCACAACTACAGCCGCCGCAGCCGCGCCCTTCCCCTTGCCCTTCACCACTTCGCCCTTTTTGCCCACCGCAACTGCAGCCGGCGGAGCCGCCGCTGCTTTAGGCCCACGCCCGCGCCGGGGTGGCGGAGGCGGAGGCGGAGGAGGCGGCGCAAACGGCTTCAGGAACTTCAACGTCTCCGTACGCGACCGCAGTTTCCCGTCAAGCAGCAGCATGAACACATCGCGCGCAATCTTCGGATACTCCGGCAGCTGCGGCGTGATCAGCAGCTCCGTCATCTCCGGCAGCGGAATGCGTTGCTGCACCTGCCGCCACTTGGTCAGGAAATTTTTTATCTTCTGCGCCACAGTCTGATGCCGTGCCGTCACCGCCAGAAACAGAATCATCTCCGGCCGCGCCGACGACAGCAGATTCCAGGTGCGCGAAGGCGTTGCCGCTTCTTTCCCGGTCAACCGTTTCGCCAACTCTTTGGCATGGTCCTCAATATCGCGCCAGGCTTCGACCAAATCCTTGCGCGGAATTTGTCGCCGCAAATCAGAGATGTCTTTGTCGGAAAGTCGCGCAGTCAGAAAGTGCATCACCGCCGCCGATGGATCGACCGTATAGCCCAGATCCACCATCTGCTGCCTCGTCTTCATCAACTGCCCCAGCCCGTTCGTGTCCACTTTGGCCGACGACCAATGCGGATGCAGCACCTTCAGCCAGTCTTCTTTCTCGAGCGCCTTCACCACATTCAGCGGATCATCTTCATGCGCCAGCTGCGCAATCTCATGTCCTACCGCGCTGCGCGAGATGTGCTCGATGTAGTTGCTTTCTTTCGCCGCGTTGTAGCGCAGCTGCGTGCGCTCCTCCAGCGGCCAGTGAAAGCGCGCCGCAAATCGGGTAGCGCGAATCAGCCGCGAAGGATCCTCCACGAACGAATAGTTATGCAGAATCCGCAGCAGCTTCGCCTCAATATCCGCCACGCCGTTGAACGGATCAAGCAGCAGCCCACGCGACCCCTCATTCAGCGACAGCGCCATCGCGTTCACCGTGAAGTCGCGCCGCCGCAGATCGTCCTGAATGCTGGCCGGCGTAATCACCGGAGCCTTGCCCACCTTTTCGTAGTGCTCGGTGTGCGCCATGCCAATCTCGGCGCGCACATTCCCCGGCAGCACCAGAAACAGCGTGCGCACTTCTTCATCGTGGCCGGCCACCTGCGCGCCTGCCCGCTCGAAGTCTTTTTGCAGTTTGAGGGGATTGCCCTGAACCGTGAAGTCCAGGTCGCGGATCGTGAACCCGCTGATAATGTCCCGTATCGCCCCGCCGGTAAGGTAGAGAGTAATTCCCGCGGCCCGGGCTATCTCTTGCACCAGATTGACGCCTTTCATCTGATCCGGCGTCAACCGGATTTCCATCGTGTAAATGTAATCAGCCATTCGTCTTCAGACAACCGACTTCAAGCGCTCCACCCCACCGCAGTTTCCTGCACATCGCAGATGCGGCCAAGCGGGATGAAATCCACCGCTTTTCAACAGGATTTCCACAGACTGCCGGGGCCCACACTCATTCCTTCGCGACCAGTCGATACTCAAGCCATTAAATATAAAGCACTTAAACAGAGTTTAGTTGAGACCAGGCAACTTAAAGGAATAACACAAGGTTAATATTTTGGCTACTGCCAACGTGGATTCCGGCGATTTCTTCCCGTTTAGTGCGAGAATGAGGCGGCTGTCGTATGAGTGAGAACTGATTCTAGAGAAAGGCACACGGGCAACTGTCATCAGACTCCAGTCCCGTTAGGGACGGAATTCATTAGCCCTGGACGTAAGTCCGGGGTCAGGCGGGGACAAGGAACGAGTCTCGAAGGGACGACACCCCGCAGCTTAGAATCTTGGGAGCACCGCTTGCGGAAGCCGATAGCAGGCAGCCGATTTTTGCCGAATCCCGACCATGCCCTCGACCCACAAGAAAGTAATCGTCCGCAAAATGGACCGCGACTCCGTCTCCGGCTACGTCTCCCACGCACAATTCATCACCGAAGGCAAACTCGAGCTGCTCAACACGTCCGGCACAGTAGTCGCCATCGACCTGCGCGAAATCAAGGGCGTCTACTTCGTCCGCGAATTCGGAGACTCCGAATCGCTAACGCGCAAGACCTTCACCACCCGCCCCCGCTCCGAAGGCCTGTGGGTCCGCCTCCGCTTCAAGGACAACGAAATCCTCGAAGGCCTCATGCCCTCCGACCTGACCCAAAACCTCCCGGAAGGCTACCTGGTCAATCCTCCCGACCAGCGCTCGAACACCCAACGCATCTTCGTCCCCCGCAGCGCCCTCGAATCGCTAACGGTTCTAGCCGTAATCGGCGCCACGCGCCGCCCAAGACGCGGCCCCACCGACGACCAGCGCCAGGTCACGTTGTTCGAAGAATAATAATGAAGAGCGAGATTCGGTTGTTGCAATTTCCCCGGACTTGATATAAAAGCTTTGGTCCGGGCGCAGCCAACTTCCTGCGCAAGCGAGATCGGTAGGGGCTACCTCCTTCCTCCTGTCCCATCGGTCTTCGCCTATCGTTAGCCACATCCCAAGGTAAAGGTAAAGGTGTCTCATGAGGGATCTCTCTGCTTCCACTCTGAAGCGACGATTGGCCGTCACCGTCATCGCATTCAGCCTCTTCTGCATGCCGTCTCTCGTGCCGCAGTCCAATGCCCAGCAGACTGAGCCAACAGCCCCACCGCCGCTGATCACGCAACCGGTCGACGAATCACAATTGAGCGTGCTGCATGGCAACACCCATCCCTTGGCGCGCCCGCAGTTCGATCTGGGCACAGCCCCAGCCACACTCCCCATGCTGCGTATGCTCCTCGTGTTGAAACGCAGCCCGCAGCAGGAATCCGCGCTTAGAAAACTCCTCGACGATCAGCAGGACAAAGCCTCGCCCCGCTATCACAAATGGCTAACGCCAGCCGAGTTCGGCAGACAATTCGGGCCCACCGACGTAGATATTCAGATCATCATTACCTGGCTGCAGTCTCACGGCTTCCAGGTGGGCACAACAAAAGGCCGCACCGTACTGGAATTCTCCGGCTCTGCCAGCCAGGTGCAGCAAGCGTTTCACACCACGATTCACAAGTACATCGTCAACGGAGAGCAACACTGGGCCAACTCGATCGATCCGTCCATTCCAACGGCGCTAACACCGGCAGTGGCGGGAGTCCTTACGCTGCACAATTTCTTGAAGAAACCGCAGCTTCACCTTGTGAAAGAGCCTGCTCCCGCGCGGCTCGTACCAGGAAAGAAACCGCAGGTTACATTCCCGGCGCAGAACGGACAATCCGCCATCAACGCCCTCGGGCCGCAGGACTATGCAGTGATCTATGACATAAATCCCGTCTACAACATCGACGTCAGCGGTTCGAGCGTAACAATTGGCGTGGTCGGGCGCAGCGATCCTTACGACGGAGGCCAAGACATTAGTGATTTTCGTAACTATGCATTCGGACTATGCTGTGGGAATTTCAACATCGTTCTCAATGGACCCGACCCCGGCGATTTGGGCGGAGGCGAAGAAGCCGAAGCCACGCTCGATTCAACCTGGTCGGGTGCGATCGCCTACAACGCAGCCGTGGGGCTCGTAGTCTCCGCCTCAACCAATACGACGGACGGCATCGACCTCTCGGAAGTCTACATTGTCGAAAACAATCTCGCAGATATCATGACGGAAAGTTTCAGCAGTTGCGAACTCTACGCCACAGACGCACAGCTCTCCTTCAGCTACGACGTCGCCGAACAAGCCGCGGCGCAGGGGATCACCTATTTTGTTTCCACTGGAGATAACGGAGCCGAGGGCTGCGACGATCCTTCTTCTCCGCCTGCAACCCATCCCATCTCAGTCAATTACCTCGCATCCACGCCGTTCAACGTCGCCGTGGGCGGTACCATGTTCAACGAGGACGGAGACGCTAGTAAATACTGGGGCACCGAACCACCAGTGGAAGAGTCAGCTATCTCCTATATCCCCGAAAATGTCTGGAACGAGAGCGGCCCCACTCTGGGTCTCTGGGCAAGCGGCGGCGGAGCCAGCGCCGGAAACGTAACCGGTGGACAGGGCGGCACGACACGAGGTGTCCCCAAGCCCTCTTGGCAATCGGAAGTTACCGGCATCCCGGACGACTCCGTCCGTGATCTGCCCGATGTCTCCCTCTCGGCAGCGTCCCACGATCCGTACCTCTTGTGCCTGGAAGGCTCCTGCGAGCCCAATAGCCAGGGAGAGTTTTACATATACTTTGTCGGCGGCACCTCGGCATCTGCGCCCTCCTTCGCAGGAGTCATGGCGCTCGTGGACCAACAGATGGCGAACCTCAACCCGGCCCAAGGTCTTCGCCAGGGCCTGGCGAACTATATTCTCTATCGCCTGGCAGTTGCACAGAACAACAGCCTCTCGCAATGTAATGCGTCCGATACCAGCACTCTTCCTGCCAGCACATGTGTCTTCAATGACGCAACCGTAGGCGACAACGTCGTACCCGGTGAACCGGGTAGCCAGTACCAGGCGACCCCGGGCTACGATCAAACCACTGGCCTCGGCTCCGTAAACGTGACGAACCTGGTAAATCAGTGGAGCAGCATCACCTTCAGCCCAACAAGTACGTCGTTGCTGCTGAACAACACCAACAGCATCAGTGTCGTCCACGGTCAATCCGTAAGCGTGAACATCGGCGTCACGCCCAGCAGCGGTACAGGCACACCGAGCGGCGATGTGTCATTGCTGGCAAATACCGACGTCGGCTGGAACGGTCTAGGCTTCTTCACGCTGAGTGGTGCAGGCGCTGTGGTCTCCTCAATCAACGACCTCAGTGGCGCCGGAGGTGGCCCGTATGGCGTCACCGCTCACTATGCCGGCGACGCGACTTACGCTCCCAGCGATTCGAACTCGGTAACGGTTATCGTCACCCCAGAACCAAGCACTACCGCTCTCTCCGTGCTCACCGCCACTTCCCAGGGCAATGCGATTCCATTTACCGGCGGTCCCTTCGGAAGCTTCGTCTACCTGCGCGCCGATGTGGCCGGCAAATCAGGCTATGGCACTCCGACCGGCTCCGTCACTTTTGCCGACACCTTCGGACAGATCCCGGGTGGGAATGTGTTCCCACTGAACGACGGAAATCAAATCAACAACGGCGCGAACACCGCCACGCCCAACGGAGTCTTCACCTTCGACACCGGCGCTCATACCATTTCCGCCAGTTATAGCGGCGACAACAGCTTTAACCCCAGCAGCACGACCCAGTCTCAATCCTTCACGATCACGCCCGGATTCTTCGCTGCAGTCCAGTTAAATCAATCTGAAGTGATCGTCCCCGCGCCTGGGCAGTCGGGGTCCACGTCGGTGTCCGTGAATACCTCCACCGGATTCAGCGGAACCATCACTCTCTCGTGCTCGGGATTGCCCTCCGGCGCGACCTGCCTGTTCAGCCAATCATCGATTATGGCCACGGGCGCACCAACAACAACGTCTCCTACGATTACCGTGTCAACCACGGCCCCGACCACGGCCGCGCTGAGATCTAATCGGCGCCCCTCTCAGAATTGGCTGGCTCTCGTCGGCTTCATGTTCTTTTCGGTAGTGCTGCTGGGCACCTCAGGCCGGCGACGCTCGTCTGGATTCCTTCTGCTGATGTTGGCGTCGATCATATTGCTTCCCGCTTGCGGAGGAGGAGGAAGCAACAGCAACCATGGTCCGCCTCCGAATTCCGGCACCCCAACGGGAACTTCCACCATAGTGGTCAGCGCTACCAGCGGTTCGACCACATCGACCACAGGGTTCACACTCGTCGTGCAGTAGTCGCTTCGAGGACGTTCGGCAGCTGGCCCACGCTCGCGCGAGACCGACCGCGCATCCGCGATTTGTGTCATCCTGAGGAAGCGGAGGCCTGCGCGCCAAGCGCAGGCCTCCCAACGAAGGACCTCTGCACTTATAGGCACCGCACCAACTGCGGGTGCCCCATTTCTCACGTCGTCTGCTAGAAGGGGGATGCCACGGCCACATCCCTCGAAGCATTCGAGCCCGAAACCCACACCCAGCTATCGAAGCACCCAAGTCGACAAAGGTCTAGCCGTTCTAGAGCACCCGATTCACATTTTCCACATCCCCATTGTGACGTCTGACCTTGCGCCCACCCTCTGAACCGCGCGATCATGGTCGAGGCAGTGACGGTCCGCCGGGTGCGAAACCTGTTCCTCTAAGCGCTTTGTTCTCAAGATTTTGATATCTAAGTTCTTTGACATCAAGATTTTGCCCGCCATCTTTGCAGAACCCGCGCCCAGCAAGATTTTCCGAGAGGGAGGGGGAGGGGGGGTACCCTTCCAAGAATACAAATCAGGCCGATCCGAAACACTCCGGGCGAACGATACTCAGAATTATTTCGAGCAGAAATTCACAGGCTCCGCCAACCTCACTCAACGTCCCATCGGCTGGTGTACGATTTACTCGCATCCATCCACCCAACATGAAACTCTCACAGATTGCATCCGCCCTCAACGCGTGCCTCGACAATAGCTCCGCGGACCTGGAGATCACCGGCCTCAACGGCATCGAGCAAGCCGGCCCCTCGGAACTCACCTTCGTGGCCAACCCCAAGTACGCCGCTGCAGCCCGGCTCACCAAGGCCGCAGCCGTAATTGTCGCCGAGAACTTCCCCGTCATCCCGGCAACCACGCTGCGCGTCGAAGATCCCTATCTCAGTTTCGCGCGCGCCCTGGAACTCTTTCACAAGCCGCTGAAGTATGCCCCGGGCGTGCACCCGACCGCAGTCGTCCACTCCACGGCGAAGATAGGACGCGGCGTGCACCTCGGCCCGTATGTCGTCATCGACGAGCACGTCGAGATCGGCGACCACGCCGTGCTGCTGGCGCACGTCGTCATCTATCGCGGCACAAAGATCGGCGACAATTTCTTTGCCCACGCTCACGCCGTGGTGCGCGAGAACTGCCGCATCGGCAACAACGTGCTCTTGCAGAATGGAGTCGTGATCGGCTCCGACGGTTTCGGCTTCGCCAAAACTCATGACGGACACTGGCACAAGATTCCTCAGCCTGCCCCGGTCGTCATCGAAGACTACGTGGAAGTTCAGGCCAACTCCTGCATCGACCGCGCCAGCGTCGGGGAAACCCGCATCGCCCGCGGAGTCAAGATCGACAATCTCGTACAGGTCGGTCACGGCTCGCAGGTCGGCGAAGACGCTCTGCTCTGCTCACAAGCGGGCCTCGGCGGTTCCACAGAAATCGGCAAGCGAGTAATTTTAACTGGCCAGGTCGGAGTGGTCGGCCACTGTAAGGTCGGGGAAGCCGCCATCGTCACGCCGCAAAGCGGCGTGGCTCACGACATTCCTGCGGGAGCGCTGGTGAGCGGCGCCCCGGCTGTAGATCACAAACTGTGGTTGAAGTATTCCGCGATCCTGCCGAGATTGCCCGAGATCGCCCGCGCGGTTCGTGCGAGGACTGCAAGAAAGTGAAACGCAGACTAACTCTCGCAGCGATTTCAAAGCCGTGCGCTGGTTGCCGAAGGTTGCCGGAGCTCTTCCGGCAGTCCACTCTCAATCACCGTCCGCACCTTCTCCATCAAACACTCGCGGCTGACGAAACCGCCGGGTTCGATTGGAGGATGAAAGATCACCGTCGCCAGTCCCGGCTTGATCGCGAAGCGTCCCTTCGGCATCAGGTAGTGCGTGCCCGTGATCGTCACCGGAACCACCGGCACTCCGCACTCCATCGCCAGATAAAACGGTCCCTTCTTGAAAGGCAGCAGTTTGCCATCGAACGAGCGATGCCCTTCCACGTAGATGCTCATGTTGATCCCTTGCTGCAAGACCTGCTTCGCCATTCGGACGGATTCAATACCAGCGTCGCGATTGCCGCGATCGACTGGGATTAGCGACCCGATGCGCATCGCCTGGCCCAGGATCGGAACGCTGAATAATTCCTTCTTCACCAGCACTGACGTGCGCCGAGGAATCAGAGGAATCGTGATCGGCGGGTCCAGGTTCGACACGTGATTCGACATGAAGATATAAGTGCGCGCCGGGTCCAGCTTGTCGAGCCCGACGGTCTGCACCTTCACTCCAGTCAGCCGCACCCCGTTCCACGCGCCGAACATGAACATGCGATAGAGCAGGCTCACATCGCCCGAAATGAAGGTCCAGGGGAACCCGATCAGCGCCGCCACAGGCGCGGCCACTGCCCAGAAAGTCAGCATCGCGAGGGTGCGGATCATATTGGGTTCGCCCTTGAAGCGCGATTGCCTCTAGTGTGAGTTGGTCTCGTGCGGAATCTGCGCTTCGCCCTTCAGCCACGCCGCCCGCCGGGCCTGCTGTTCCGCCGTAAAATTATCTACGTCTCTGAGTTCGTATGAAATTTCGTCACGGCTTCCCACCTTCCACGTCAACTCACGATCGCCACCGCGCCGGCCCTTCACCTTCACCGTTATCGTGCCGCCCGCAGAAAGCTGAGCGATTTCCTTTGAGAACTCTCCTCCGGTCCTGCCGTTGATTTCGAGAATTGTGTCGCCGGTTTGCAGACCGGCGCGCTCCGCCTCACTGCCCGCAGTGACCGAAGCGATGACGGGACCATCAAAATTTCGCGAAGCGACAAACCCTGCATCCGCTATCGTGTTCTTTCCCTCGATCAATCGCAATCCCACGCCGCGAAACAAATCATCCCATGGGATTTCATCCGTGCCGGCCACATACTTGGTGAAAAACCAACCGAGATCGGCATAGGTCACAGCCTCGGCAGCCTCACGGACACCGTCTGAGTCAGGAAAGAAAAGATCCTTCTTCGCATAATGTTGATTCATCCACTGAAAAACTTCGCGCAGGGACGCATGCCCGTGGCTGGATTCGCGCACCGCCAAATCGAGCGCGACGCCGAGCAACTCTCCTTTGTTGTAATAAGAAATGCTGCGCTCGGGACGGCGGTAGTATGCGTCACCCTCCAGCCACGCATCGAGACTCGACTCTTCCGCCGACTGGGTCAGGTGCGCGGGACGGCGCTCGAGTTCGGTGATTCCTGCTGCCAGCTGACGTTCGAAGTGGCGCTCGTCGAGCAGACCGGCGCGCAACTGGATAATGTCGGCCGCGGTACTCGTGCATCCTTCGCTGAACCACAGAGCACGCGTGTAATTCTCGCGGGTGTAGTCGACCGGCTCGAGGGTGCGCGGACGGATGCGCTTCACGTTCCACAGATGAAAAAACTCGTGCGCCGTCACCGAGTCGAGAACCTCGGGAGCCTGCAGCGGTACATCAGCATGCACGGCGATGGCGGTGGAGTAAGAATGTTCCATGCCACCGCCAGCCGGTCCGCGCGGAAAATGATAAAGAAACATGTAGTTGTCGAAGGGACGATCGTCCATCCAACTGGTGGCGGCAGCCACAATCTTTTGGAGCATGCCGTCAAGCTTCCCCATATCGTAGTCGGCGGCCTCGGCGTCAACGATTACGCGATAATGCGCGCCACCTTCGTCGAAATCAGATTCTCTAAAGTCTCCAATCTCGACCGGAGAATCTACTAGCCTGTCATAATTTTCTGCGCTGAATCTGTCTTCGGGCATTGACATTAACGGCGTCGCGACGCGCCATCCCTCTGGGACATCGCTGAAACGGACGACAATCGGACCATTCCGCGCATCCACGGCATACATGAGGAGCTGCGCCAGATTCAAGAAGGCATGATGCGAGTTGAACTGCGCACCGAAGGGCCCCGGCGAATCGACAAAGATCTGATACTCCACCACGGCGCCGTGCTCGGCACCGCCGATCTGCCAACGGCTCGGGTTCAATGCGCGCACCGCGAGCGCTCGGCCGGCGCGGTCTTTCGCGCGCACCCAGTTTACGTATTGCGAGAAGTCACGCACTTGATATAGCGCGTTCCAGACTGGAAGCTGCAATTCCCGCAGCGCCGGCCCTTCCGGGAGTATGATCTGCACTTCGACGAGATGCTGCTCAGGATTTGTGAGAGAAATGGTGTAGTTGGTTGCAGCGTAAGAGGGCGCGAGCGCAATCAACAACAGCAGGACGAGGCGAAGCGCTTGCCGCGCTGGGCTCCTGGTCGCGACGGAAAGCTTCATTGCTTCCCCGCGACGTTCGCCGACTTGACGTTGTCAGATTGTCCGGCCAGGGCTCGCAGCCGCGCCGGCAGTTTTTCGTAGATTCCACCGAATCCGCCGTTAGAAAGAATCGCCACCACATCGCCGGGGCGCATCTCCGGAGCTAACGTCTGAACGATCTCGTCCGCACCGGCAAGCAACCGCGCACGACTGCCACGTTTCTGAATATCCGCGGCCAGTTCCGGCAGATCCAACCGTTCATTCCCCGGGAGCGCTTCTGAGCGGAACACGCCGGCGACAACAACTTCGTCGGCCAGCGCCAAACTCCGAGCCAGGTCAGCCTGCAGCACGCGGCGGCGCAGCGTATTCGAGCGCGGCTCAAGAATCGCCCACAATCGCGAACCCGCATAACGCGCCCGCAACGCCTTCAGCGTTCCGGCAATCGCCGTGGGATGATGCGCAAAGTCGTCGATGATGGTGATGCCGTTGACCTGCGCCTTCACTTCCAGGCGGCGCTTGACGCTCTTGAACGTTTTCAGCGCGGTCGCGATCTCCTCTTTCGAAACGCCGTAGGCGGAAGCGAGCGCTGCCGCCGCAGTCGCGTTCCACACGTTGTATTCGCCGGCCAAAGGGAACTCGAGATCAGCCCAGGGCTTTCCATCGCGCTCGACCGACCAGGAAGTGCGCCCGGCTTCAAATTTCAGGCCCGTCACTCGCCAGTTCGCGCGCGGCCCGGCGCCATAGCGCTCCACCGGGCAAAAAGATTTGCTCAGGCAGCGTTCAAGACTGGCGCTCTCTACCGCATCTCCAGCGACTCCGTCGAAAGCGATAATCCGTCCGCGCCGTGGAATCAAATTGACCAACCGCCTGAAGGCCGTCTCTACGGCGTCAAGATCCTTGTAGATATCGGCATGATCAAATTCCACCGAGGTGAGAATGATGGCATCGGGAAAGTAATGCAGGAATTTCGGTCCCTTGTCGAAAAATGCGGTGTCATATTCGTCGCCTTCAAGAATGAAATGTTTTCCCTGACCCAGATGGAAGCTCGATCCGAAGTTTTCCGCAATGCCCCCGATCAGAAACGAAGGCTGCATGCCTGCGGTGTGGAAAATCCACGCCAGCATCGAGGTGGTCGTGGTTTTTCCGTGCGTCCCCGCAACCACCAGCACTTCTTTGCCGCGCAGGAACTCATCGTGAAGCAACTGCGGCAGCGAGCAAAACGGAATGCGCTGGTCGAGTACTTGCTCGAGTTCGAGATTTCCCCGCGACATGGCGTTGCCCACGACCACCAGATCGGGGCGAGGCTCCAGATTCCGCGGATCAAAAGGCTGAGCCACCGGAATCCCCAGCTCGGCTAGAAAATCCGACATTGGAGGATAGGCGGCCGCGTCCGACCCAGTGACGCGAAAGCCGCGCTGCTTCAGCATGCCTGCGAGCGACGCCATCGCAGTGCCGCAAATGCCAATCAGATGGATGTGTTTGTTTTCGTTCATGATCGCGGCTGGCTCTTTCCGGCCGCAGTTACCGCCGATTCCAGGATCTTCAAACTTACTTGCCCACCACCTTCTCCACCTTGCACGGTCAAACCAGCCCGCACGCCGATCGGCAGCGTGATGTTTTTGGACGTCACATGCCCTGACCGCACCCCATAAGCCACTGGCACTCCCAATTTGCCGACGACCCGCAGAACCACTTCTTCCAGCGCGTAGCCCTGATTCGCATTCTGCATGCAATCCCGCATTTCGCCGAACACAATTCCCCGCACTCCATCCAGCTTGCCGGCCAGCTTCAACTGCACGAGCATGCGATCGATTTGGAACGGCTTCGCCGCCAGATCTTCAAGAAACAGGATCGTCCCGGTTGTCTTGATCTCGTAAGGTGTCCCGAGCGAAGCTACCAGAATCGAGAGACAACCGCCGTAAAGAATTCCCTCAGCCGCACCGTCGACTAATCCTCTCGCTCCAGAGTCCGCATCCAGATGGGGTTCCCAAGGCGCCGTTCCTGCGAGCGCCGCCTGCCAGGAAGCCAAATCAACGCCATCTGGGTGCAGCCAATCTTTTGCCACCATGGGCCCGTGGAAAGTAACCAGACTTGCTTTGTCGGAGAAATACGTGAGCAGCGTGGTTACGTCGCTATAGCCGACGAAAATCTTTGGGTGCTTCTTGATCTTTTCCAAATCGAGCGCTTCAAGCAGATAGTTCGCGCCGTAGCCGCCGCGGGCGCAGATAATCGCTTCCGCATCCTCGCGCACAAACATGTCTTCCAGTTCGCGAGCGCGGCGTTCGACCGATCCTGCGAAATAAAGGTCTTTATCGAGAATGGCATCGGAACAAACCGGGCGGTAACCGGCGCGCCGCAGGCCTTCGCATCCCGCCTCCAGATCGGCGCGTTTGATGTTGCTGGCTGGCGCCACAATGCCGACCGTAGCGCCCGGCCGAAGGGCGGGCGGCTTGATCCGATGAGTGGTTGAAGAAGACATGCGTCCAGAAACCTGTTTGAAAAGAAAGCGCGACCAGTACAGATGGGTTTGCAAATCACTAAGCTGCGTTCATTAAACTCCGCAGCCTAACTCAAATAAAAATCTCCCCGGCACACCAACCGAGCGGTTCCACGCAGGAATATCAGATCGCCTTCCCTGCGCACCGTTTGTATTCCACCCGGAGTGTGCACCCGAACCGGGGATTCGGCCTGCCCGGTCAGTATCGCCGCCACTGCTGCCGAGCACGAACCGGTTCCGGAAGATTGCGTCTCTCCCGCTCCACGCTCGAAAAAGCGTGCTCTTACATCATGCTTTCCATCGACTGCAACTAGTACAACGTTGACGCCATGCTGGAACTCACCGCTGCGCTGAATCTCAGCAGCTTCGTGCTGCCAATTCGGGGAAAACTCCGGTACGAGCATGACGTAGTGTGGATTCCCCATCGAAACCGGAATCCCGCGCACCTCACCTGCGCTGAGCTTCAACGCCAACTCCACTCCCACGACTGATTTGCCCATGTCGACCTCGAATTCATAATCGAGCTCACTGCGTCCGATCAGCGTGCAAGTTTTCAGTCCAGCTCCGGTCTGGATCGATATCCGCTCTTTGCCTTGCTCGGCGCAAACATACGCTGCCACACATCTGGTGCCGTTGCCGGAAATTTCCGCCACGGAGCCGTCGGCGTTGATCAGGCGAACCTCCAAGTCCGCTGTGGTGTGCGGATACATCCACTCCACACCGTCCGCGCCTACACCCTCGTGACGATCGCACATGCGCCGCGTAAGGGCTGCCGGGTCAGCGGGAGCGAGAGCGTCCTCGATGTTCCTGGAATCGATCAAAAGGAAATCGTTCCCGAACGCGCAGGCTTTCACAAACGGAATTATCACTCGGTTCAGATGGGCGGATTTTATCACTGCAATGGTCTCTCCCCGGCGAGTTCCAGCGTTAACCTGCTAGGTTACCGCGGCTGCTCTTCTCTGGGTGTCTGCACTCGTCCCTGAAATATCGCCGCGCGCGGCTGCCCCGTAGTGTGGATTTCGACCAGCGCCGTCAAGTGGTGGTTCCGGGCCGCTGCCCATACCGGGTCGCCATCGAATGCCACGATGTAGTCGGCGTACCGGGGCGGATCTGCAAGCGCGCGCTCCCATAATCCTTCCGGATCAACCGGCGGCTTCCAGACGCGATGATTGCCTTCGTTGATGACTCGGCGCAACGGAACTCCGGCTTGCTCGAGCGCCCCGGCGTGCTCGCCGAGATACATCAGCAGAGTGGAGTCTGGAGGCAGTGACTTGATCCAGCCCGCCAGTTGGCGATCGAGCGCGACGCGGCCGCGCATGTTGGTGGCGGCTTCACGATAGCAAATGGGATCGGCGCGCCAGATCATAGCGTAACTCGGAGTCACCAACAGCAGAATGGCCAGGAATGTTGCAGCATTTGTCCAACGGTTCCAGGATGCTTTGAAGTGCGGAAGCTTCGCCGCCGATTGGACGAGGTAAGCAATCCCCAGCGGTGCGAATACGGCAAACGCTGGCAGAAGCTGCAGTCCATAACGCAGGTTGTATTCGGAAAATGGCCACCATGGCGTCACAAAAATCGGCACGCTGCCATACGCGATGGATAAAGCGTAGAACGGCAGGGGCGCCCATAGCAGCAAGGCGATGCGTCCCGGTCCGCCGCCGAGTACCGCGGCGAGACTTCCTAGCAACGCCAGCGCCAGCCACAGGCGGCCTTGCCAGTTCGCTTCGGCCACATCGAGCTCCGCGGCTTTTATAAAATATGAGCCGGCGGCCACGAGGTTCCCTTTCGCCGGATTTACCGTCGCCGTTTTTTGTTCGATCGCTTTTGCCGAATAGGGACCGTTTGCGAATTCCAGAGGATTGCGGTAGACGAGGGCGTTGTAGGCGATCCAGAGCAGTGGAGCGGATGCTGCCAGCAAAACAAATTTCACAAGAGGCGGGCGCGATGTAGGAATCGAGGATGGAGGCGCCTGGTCCACAGGTGGTTTGCGGGGTCGGAAAACGACGAACACAGCACCCACTACCAAAACCGCAGCCAGAAACCATCCGTCGTAGCGGGTCAGACACGCCGCTGCCAAACACAGTCCGCACTTTGTAAGCGCCTTTGCGCTGCCCTGGGCGAACTCCGCGAAATAGACCACACTCCAAATGAAAAATGCCAGATACAGGGACTCTCCCATCGCGGTCGATTGCATGTAGATCAGGTTCGGATTCGCGCCGTAAACGAACGCAGCGACCCACGCCCCGATCGTTGCCGCCATGTCCACTTGCCCATTGCGGCTCGAGACTGAGCGCATCAAGACTCCGCGCATTAGGCGAAATATTCCGAGCACGCCAAACACATAGCCGGCCATCGACGGAATCGAGCCGCCTGAGCCGTTTTGCCACATCCTCATGGAAATGATGAATGGCATGATCAGCAGGTGCGGCAGTGGCAGCCACACTGTTCCCAGCTGCAGCAGGCCGGGAGTTTTCGAATCGAAGACGCGGCGCGCGATGTTGATGTGCGCCACGGCGTCGCCGTAAAGCAGCACGTCTCCATGTCGGTAGTAAAAGAGGAAGGAAAATACCGAGACGAAGATCGCGAGCCACGCCAGCCGCACGATCTCAATTTCGGAATGTGCTTTCGGCGGCGGAGGTTGCGGCTTCATTCGAGGTGAGTGAGTTCACGAAAAATCTGAAAGCGCTCGTCGATCTCTTCGCGGGTAAGCGACTGCAGACGCTCGGTGCCAAAACTTTCAACGGCGAATGATCCCATCACGCCGCCGTAGAACAGCGCGCGCTTCAGCACTTCGCGATTCAATTCCTCTTGCGACGCCACGTATCCCATAAATCCGCCGGCAAACGAATCGCCCGCTCCTGTCGGGTCTTTGACTTCATCAAGCGGCAAGGTCGGCGCTCGAAACGGATGACGTCCAATGCCGAACGCACCTTCGCGAAAGAAAATGGTCGCCCCGTATTCCCCGTGCTTGATCACCAGCGCCTGGGGCCCCATGGCTAGCACTTTCTGCGCCGCGCGGGGCAGGTTCGTCTCATTTGCCAACATCTTGGTTTCGGTGTCGTTGATAAGTAGCACATTCACCAGCTTCAAGGTTTCGGCCAGCTCCTTGCGTGCGCCTTTGATCCAGTAATTCATGGTGTCGCATCCGGTTAGTCGGACGCCGTTCATGTTTCGGCGCACATTGGCCTGCAAGGTCGGCTGGATATTCGCCAGAAAAAGAAACTCCGTGTCTTCGTACTCCTTCGGAATGCGAGGCTGAAACTTTTCAAAGACATTCAAATCGGTGAAGGTGGTCTTGGCCTCGTTGAGGTTCTCGGCATAGGTTCCTCCCCAGCGGAAGGTCTTGCCCGCGGCGCGCTCGATTCCGCGCGTATCGACGCCGCGCTTCTTCAGGACGTTTTCATGCTTCGGCGCAAAGTCGTCGCCCACCACTGCGACCATTCGTACCTGAGTGAAATAACTGGCGGCCAGCGCGAAGTAAGTTGCCGCTCCGCCCAGAATGCCCTTCACGCTGCCCGAAGGCGACGCGATGTCATCAAATGCAACCGAACCTACAACGACAATGCTCATCGCGTTTTCACATACTTTCCGATAATCAGCTTCAACTTCTTCCTGGTCGCCGCAGGAATCTTCTTAGGATCGGTCAGGATCGCATGCGCCAGGGCTGACCCACACTTGCACGACCGCTCTGGCGTCATCTCACGAACGGTTTCACGAATTACCTTCGTCGCGTTCTCGGCATTCTTCAGCAGCACCGCAACAATCTGATCTACCGTGACCGAATCGTGATGGGGATGCCAGCAGTCATAATCCGTCACCATGGCTACCGTGACGTAGCAAAGTTCCGCTTCCCGCGCCAGCTTCGCCTCTTGAAGATTGGTCATGCCGATCACATCCATCCCCAGGCTGCGATACACGTTCGACTCCGCCTTGGTTGAAAACTGCGGCCCTTCCATGCACAAATACGTTCCGCCGCGCTTGCCGGTTACGCCGATCTTTTTGCAAGCACGCTCAACCACGCCCGCCAGTTCTCCGCATATAGGATCGGCAAAAGCAACGTGGGCCACTATCCCGCCACCGAAAAACGTATCCACGCGATGCCGCGTGCGATCGAAAAACTGGTCAGGAATCACGAAATCCAGTGGCTTGTGCTCTTCCTTCAACGATCCCACGGCTGAAACCGAAACAATCCTCTCGACTCCAAGTTGTTTGAAGCCGTGAATATTGGCGCGGAAATTCAGCTCGCTCGGCAGAATGCGGTGTCCGCGCCCATGCCGCGCCAGGAACGCGACTCTTCGTCCTTCGAGGGTGCCGCACACGTAGGCGTCAGAGGGCGCGCCGAACGGTGTCTTCAGCCGCACTTCTTTCGCCTTTATCAACCCCGGCATGGCATAGAGACCGCTGCCGCCGATAATCCCTATCTCCGCTTGTGCCACCAACCCTCCAGAGTCCGCGCCCTACGGGAATCTTCGCGCGTGGAAGTCAAACTCGTGATTATACAAGACCTGCTGGGCGGGCTCGTGTCCCCTGTGGTGCAAGCTCTCCGACCCGTTACAATCCAGCTATGCGATTTACTGCGGCTTTTTCCGTCCTCGTTCTCTATACGGCCGCCCTCGCGCAAAGCCCACCCAAACTCTCATCCCCGCTGAAGCCCAAGCCCGTTACCGTTCCCTTCACCCTTGACCACGATCGCATCATCGTCGAGGTCAACGTGGCGCTCTCCAATGGAACCACGCAGCACGTTCACGCCTGGCTCGATAACGGCAATCCCGATCTTCATCTGTCGCATCGTCTGGCCTTGCTTACGGGAAGAACAACCATTTCTTGCGACGGCCAGCTCTGCTCCACCACTCCGCCGGTGGAGATGAGCATAGGCGGCATGAGCATCCCTCTTGGCGGAAGAATTCCAGGAGCCGGGATCAAGGAAGCTTGGGTTTCTTCGATCGACAACGCTCCGCTGGCTCCTGGCATGTCCGCCGAAATTAACATCCCCTCCACGGTTCTGAGCCACTACGACGTGCTCATCGATTTCCCCGGCCGCGAGCTTACCATTGGCCAACCCGGCACCCTGAAATTCAAAGGAGTAACGGCTAAAGTAATCGTGAACCCCGCGAACGGCCTCATCGAGGTGCCCGGCAAAATTGAAAACAAGAAATACAGTCTCGCCCTGGACCTGGGACAGTCGATCAGTCTTCTTACGGAAGAATTGGTCGACAAGCTGGCCACGGCTCACCCCGATTGGCCCCGCATGACAGGCGCGATCGGTCCGGCCAATGTTTCGGGATCGGCTGATGAATTGAAGCGGAAGCTGATGCGCGTGGATCGGCTGCAATACGGTCCGCTGTTTCTGACCAATGTCGTTGTGGCCGAATTTCTCAGCGGTCAGCCGGTGCCTTTTGCAGGTCGCCCCGGGGGCCCGAGTAACGGCCTGCTCGGTTCCGAGGCGCTACTCAATTACCGCGTAGGGATCGACTATGCGCACTCGACGGTCTATTTCGACATTGGGCGATTGTTCGACGTTCCGGATTTCGATGTTGTTGGCTTGATCTTGCGGCCGGAGAATGATGGACAATTCACCATCCTCGGCGTTGCCGACTACGAGGGCAAACCTTCCGTGCCGGAAGGCAACGATGGAGTTCAGGCGGGCGACCACCTTATCGCAGTCGATGGCATCCCCGTTCGCGGGTCGACTTTGGGGCAGGTCTGGGCCATGCTCGCGGGCTCGCCCGGCACTAAACGCATGTTGACGGTGGAACGCGCCGGCGGGCAAGTCACCGTCGGCGCTCAAGTGCAGCACTTTCTGGGTGATGCGCCGCTAGAAAGTCAGACTAAGAAGCGGTCGAAGAAGAAAAATTGAGATCGGGGACTGTGGGACTTACTTCGGGAAGACTTCCTTCTCCAGCGTCGTTGTCGTGGCTGGATCCAGGCTCTCGCTCACGAGAACAGTGTCACCCTGCTCATTGATTACTACAGCGCCTTCTTCGGTAGCCCAGACGTGACGCCCTTTTAGAGCCTCGGCTTTATTCTTCGAGTGCGACGGATTTGATGTTGGGGATGACCGATCGCTTACCTCATCCGTCTTCTTGTACCGTTGCCCGAGCGACCGGGCATAAATTCCGGCAAACTCCGCGGCTCGTTCGGCACTCGACCAGCGCGACACGTAGAGCAGGCCGAGTGGCGCGGTCGGGTCAGTTTTTGGATGCGCCGCGTAGTAGTAACCGCCGCGCCAATCCGGACACATCAGCTTGGACAATTCCTTTCCCGCATATTGCTCGATCAGCACGGCGACGTCGAACTCGCCCATGGCGCCGATATCAAACTTAATGTAATCCTTGAAGTCTCGCTTGAATTCCGGCAGGGGCATGGGCTCTATCTTTTCCCCCGAAAGATAAGTTTCCGGCTGCATAATCTGCCGCGTGGTGTGCGGAGGATTCGCCAGGACGCCGGCGAAAGCCTTTTCTTTGCCGCCGCTCGCCATCAGCTTCACCACAAACTCCATGCCATAGCTGTATGGGAAGGTCAGCGACTCTTTCATGAAAATGGGAGCGTCGTTGAAGACCTTGGTGCTCGGTGTCCCGGTCAAGGTTTCCGATTCCATGCTTTCCACCAGATCCGGAGAATCGGCAATGGAGCGTCCGGTTGGGGACAGGGCATATTGAAACATCATGGCTTGGGCCTGGCCTTCGATCACCGCCTCGCGCGCGTCGTCAATCTCGTCGTTCTCGATATCTTCGGGCGTGGGATCTTTCTTGATCTCACCCAGATCCTTGTCACCTTTCTTCATCCATTTATCGAGGCCGATCGACTGATCTTGTAGTGCGTGGGTGAGTTCATGGGCCAGAACCGGTTCCTGCTCCTCCAGCGGAACCCAATCCAGAAGGTTCACGGTTTTGGTTTTGGGATCGTAGTAGCCGGCCACTTCCTCGCGGAGCAGATCGACCAGCAGCTTCTCCATATCAAAATCGCGGGGAAGCAGCCCGAACTTCTTCAGCACCAGTTCTGAGCGCTGGAGCCGCTTCACGTCTTCGTCCTTCATGTGTTTGGTGAGGTAGGCAACGACCTCGTCGCGGCTGGTGAGCCGACGCTTGACCTCCTTCTTGATCGGCAGTCCCGTCTGCTTGCTGTCGAAGGCAAGAATCTCGTCGACGGAGTGGAATAGTTCCTCCGCTTCCTCCGGCGTGATCTTGACTTCTTTGTCTTCCGGAGCAGCCTCTTGCGCGGTAGGTGATGTGGGAGTTGCCGGTGTCGGGTGGACATCCTTGTCCGCGGGTTTTTGACTTTGATCCTGACTTGGCTGTTGACTCTGCGCTTGCGATGCCGGGGCGGAAGCGTGCCCAGTCTGATCCTGCGCGCAAACCGCGCCGCTCAACCCAAGAAGCAGAACAACCGCGAAAAGCGGCCCAACAAACCTCGTGCGCAGCAGCTTAACGGTATCCATTAGGAGAGAGTCTACCTTGTTTGCCTATACTGCCTTCAAGGACAAAGATGACTCCAAACATAACAACGAATACCCCCGTCAACCTCTGGACTTCTACTGGCCACGTTCGTGACTATCTGGAGCGCGCCGATTCCATCCCTCACCGCACGGAAGGCGAATCCGCGCTTCTGGAGTTTATTCCGAAGACGGCACGCCGCATCCTCGATCTGGGCACGGGCAACGGCCGGCTGCTCGATCTGGTCAGATTGCGGCTTGATTCTAGTGGCGTGGATTCTGTGGCGATCGACTTCTCGCCTGCCATGCTGGAAACTGTTGCTAAGCGCTTCAACGGAGATTCCTCCGTCAAAGTGGTCGCGCACAATCTCGACCAGCCGCTGCCCGCGCTGGGCAAGTTTGATGCTGTCGTATCCAGCTTTGCTATCCATCACGTCGTGCACGAGCGCAAACGCGCGCTTTATGCTGAAATTTACGGCCTGCTCGACCCGAGCGGCGTCTTCTGCAATCTGGAACACGTGGCGTCGCCCACGCAACGACTGCACGAAGAATTCCTGCACTCGATTGGGTACACCGTCAAAACTGAAGACCCTTCGAACAAGCTGCTGGATTTAGAAACGCAGCTACAGTGGCTGCGTGAGATCGGCTTTGTGGATGTGGATTGTCACTGGAAGTGGAGAGAGTTGGCACTGCTGGTGGGCAGACGGGCCTAAACCTTGCCCGCGACCAACGCGTTCGCTATCCAGTCGCCAACTTCTCTCGTGCCGAGGGTTCCGCCGATATCCTGAGTGGTCTTCTTCTGGCGCACGGCCTCGAGCACTGCGGCTTCCATCTTCCCGGCTTCTTTCGTCAACCCCAAATGTGCCAGCATCATGGCCGTGGTCAGAATCGCGCCGAACGGATTTGCTACATTCTTCCCCGCAATCGGTGGCGCTGAGCCGTGGACCGGCTCGAACATCGACGTCTTCCCGGGATGAATGTTTCCACTGGCCGCCATGCCCAGCCCACCCTGCAGTCCGGCGGCCAGGTCGGTAATGATGTCGCCGAACATATTATTAGTCACGATGACATCGAACCCACGGGGGTCGCGGACCATCTGCAGGCAAAGCGCATCCACGTACATGTGCTGCGCCACAATCTGGGGATGCTCGCCGCTAACTTCCTTGAAGACCCGCTGCCATAAGCCGCCCGCGTGAGTCATGGCATTCGACTTGTCGCACATGAGAACACGTTTGCGCGGCGAACCGTCGAACTTGGTGTGGCCTTCGCAATACTCGAAGGCGCAGCGGATGATGCGCTCTACGCCCTTGCGCGTGTTGATGTCTTCCTGAATCGCGATCTCATCCGGTGTGCCCTGCTTGAAGACTCCGCCTGCATCGGTATAGACGCCCTCAGTGTTCTCGCGGATGACCACGCAATCCACATCCTTGGGCTCGATGCCCTTGAGTGGACACAAGGCCGCGTCGAGCAGACGCACGGGCCGCACGTTGGCGTAGAGGTCCATCTTGAAGCGCATGCCAAGGAGGATCTCCCGGGCATGAATGTTTGTGGGGACGCGGGGATCGCCGAAGGCTCCAGCCAGAATCGCATCGAAGTCGCGTTCCAGCATCGCGAAACCGTCGGGAGGGACAGTCATGCCGTCGCGGAGGTAACGGTCCGCACCCCAGTCAAATTCGGTGAGATCAACTTCAGCCCTCGACGCCCGGATGACCTTGAGGGCTTGCAGGATGACTTCCTGTCCAATGCCGTCTCCGGGGATGACGGCGATGCGCTTTCTGGAAGGCGTTTGCGAGTCCACGGCAGAAAAGCTAACACAAGCCGAGCGGAATGAGTAGTTTGTCAGCGCACCGCCAAATGAATCGCGAGGTCCTTCGCTATAATCAATATTTCGATGTTGACTACTCCGCTCCAAGACGCGCTGCAGGCTCAGCCAGGGAATCGAGTGCGCCCGCTCGCGCTGACAGAATACCGCGGGGCAGTGACGGCAGCGCAGTTTGCCGATCCTCAAGTGGAGTTGGCCGCTCTGCTCGGCGGTTGCGGAGTTTATGACCTGGGTTTCCGAGCCCGGCTTTCGCTCACCGGAGGAGATCGCGTGCGCTGGCTGAACGGCATGGTCACGAACAACATTCGCGATCTCGCCCCGGGACACGGCGGATACGCCTTCCTGCTCAACCCCCAGGGCCGCATTCTCGGCGATATGATCGTTTACAACCTGGGTGAGAAGCTGGTGGTGGAAACCGACCGCAGCCAGGTCGAGAAGATCGTAGCCACGTTCGAGCATTACATCATCATGGACGACGTGGAAGTGGCGGACATCACGGCGGAGCAGACTGCTCTGGGCGTGGCGGGACCAAGGGCGCGCGCCATCCTGAACATCGCGGGCATCGAGGTTCCAAACCTGGAGCCCTTGCAGGTGATCACTCCGCAGTGCAATTGCGAATGCGGCTGCGTCGAGTGCACCGTGCTGCGCGGCGAGGATGCCGAGCACGAATCTTACGAAATCTGGCTCGCTCCTCAGGATGTTTATAAAACCTGGCAGGCTCTGCTTGCTGCTGGAGCGACCCTAGCGGGCAGCGAGGCGCTGGAAATGCAGCGCATTGTGAGCCGTGTGCCGCTTTACGGCGTCGACATTCGCGAGCGCGACTTGCCGCAGGAAACCGAGCAGATGCGTGCGCTCAACTTCAACAAGGGCTGCTATGTGGGTCAGGAGATTGTGGAGCGCATTCGATCTCGCGGCAACGTCCATCGCAAGTTTACCGGCTTTCTGCTGGAAGGCACGGCGACAATCGCGGTGGCTGCTAAGATCACCTTCGATGAAAAAGAAGTGGGCGAAGTTACCAGCGTCGCCAGTGTGGTTTTACCCTCTGGCGAGCGGACGGTTGCGCTGGGATATATTCGCCGTGAAGTGGGAGTGCCGGGACGCGAAGTGACGATTGGAACCGCCAAGGCTACTGTGGTCCAATTGCCGCTGGAGAGCGTGGCGGTGGGGCAGGCGCAGGATTCGCTGCACGATTCCGTGATGCATAAATAGGAACAGACATATGGCTGAGAAGAAACAGGAATCAGGTTTCACCGTAACCGACCGTCGCTTGTTCACAGAGGACGGAGAGTTGCGCAAAGATGTTCCCGAGGAACCAGAGGCGCCCAAGACTGCGACGCCCGCTGCTGTGACTCCGACCGCTGTCAAGGAAGCCGTCCCGCCTGCCAGCAACGCCGTGGCGGGTTTTCCGGCGGAGGGAGATGGGATGTTGGGGCAAAGCGCAGCACCGCCGCCCCCCACGGCTGCCGAACAACAGGCGCAGGCAGACGCCTACCGGGAATCGGCGCAGGAACTGGATTCGAGAGTCGAGCTGAGCGGACGTTCGGCGAAAGAGTTTGAGATGACCTTCGAGCGTTTCCTGGCGTCGCTGTACATGACAGCGATGCTGCAGCTGGGGCTTATGCACCAGCAAGGAGAGCAGCCGCGGATCGACATTCTTGGCGCGCGACAGACGATCGATACTCTCTCTCTGATTGCGGAAAAAACCAAAGGAAACCTGACCGCGACAGAAGAAAACTTTCTGCAGAACAGCCTCTATGAAGTGCGCATGGCCTACGTGGAAGTGACCAACGCACTGTCACGCCCTCCGCAGCCGGGATCGGCCACGGGAACCAGTGGACGATGAAGCTTCCGCGTAAAGATCAAGGCTCGCAGGTTAACCAATGAAGGCAACGCTTACTGTGCTGGGCAGTGGCACATCCATGGGCGTGCCTACGCTGGGTTGCAATTGCGCGGTTTGCCACTCCAGTGATCCCCACGACCGCCGCACGCGCCCTTCAATCATGCTTGAGTTTGCAGGCAAGGTTGTGCTGATCGACACCTCGCCCGATTTCTACACCCAAGCCATTCGGGAGGGAATCACGCGGGTGGATGCGGTTTTTTACACGCACACCCACGCCGACCATATTCTGGGCATCGACGACCTGCGGCCGCTGAGTTTCCGTCACAAACCCGCGAAGCTGCCTCTCTATGCGCGCCCGGACGCGGCAGCATTTCTGCGCCGCATGTTCACCTACATCTTTGATGCCGATTACAAATACGGGAGCCTGCCGCAACTCGAGTTGCGGCCGATTGATGGTCCCGTTGAGATATTTGGGGCGCGCTTCGAACCGGTGCGCTTGATTCACGGGGAGGCGGAAATTTACGGCTTCCGCTTCGGCAACGCAGCTTATCTCACCGACCACAGCGAGATTCCGGAGGCATCGTTCCATCAGTTGCAAGGGCTGGACATTGTTTTCCTGGATGCGCTCCGGCATAAGCCTCACCCCACGCACTCGACGGTGGAGAATTCGCTGCGCATCGTGGACCGGGTAAAGGCCAAGCGAGGATTCTTTACCCACATTTGCCACGATCTTCCGCATGAGGCGACGAATGCAAGCCTGCCTCCGCATGTACGGCTGGCTTATGACGGGATGAAGCTGGAGTTTGAAATTTAGAAGGCCTTCGCCACGGATTCGCGCGGATCAACACGGATGCGCACAAGAAGAACCTTTCACCGCCGAGAACGCAGAGTGCGCCAAGAAATTCCGGAGATTGAGATCTGATTTTCTCGGCGTGCCCGGCGATCTCCGCGGTTAGCATTTGTTCTTTAGTGGTTGACTATTGATTGTGAACGTTTTTCACAAACTCGAGGACGTTCCGGCGGGATTTGGGCCGTCGCTGGTGAGCGTGGGTAATTTTGATGGCGTACACCGGGCGCATGCTCATGTGCTGGGCGAGATCGTGCGGCGGGCGCAGCAGCGCAAAGGTAAGGCGGTTGCGGTGACGTTCGAGCCTCATCCGGCGCGCATTTTGCGGCCGGATTCCGGACTGAAGCTGCTTACTCCTCTTCCGGAGAAACTGCGCTTGCTCGAAACCACAGGCATTGACGCCGTGCTGGTTTTGCCTTTTGGACGCGATCTTTCGCTGATGACGCCGCGGCAGTTCGCTGAGCGCATCCTCAAGAAGAAACTGCATGCAATCGAAGTGCATGAGGGCTTCAACTTTCGCTTCGGGCACAAAGCTGCGGGAGACGTAAACGTGCTGGCGCAGCTTGGGCAGGAGTTGGGCTTTGAAGTGGAGGTCTACCCGGAGCAGACTCTGCGCGGCGAGCCGGTTTCGAGCAGTCATATCCGGAAATTAATCGGGGAGGGGCGGGTGAGCCGGGCGCGTCATCTGCTCGCGCGTCCGTTCTGTATTTTAGGCGCGCCGGGACGCGGGCGTGGGCTGGGATCGAAGTACACTGTGCCGACCATCAATCTGGCGCGCTATGAAGAGCTTGTGCCGAAAGACGGCGTTTACATTACGTGTACGAGGGTAGGAGCCGAGCAGTTTGATTCCGTCACCAACGTGGGCAATCGTCCAACGTTCGGGGTCGATTCATTTGCCGTTGAAACGCATCTGCTGAACTTTCATCCCACTGAGCTGACACCAGAGAGCGAAGTCGAAATCTGCTTCCTCAACCGCGTGCGCGACGAAATCAAGTTCCCGTCGGTGGACGCATTGCGCGAGCAAATCGCACTGGATGTAAAGAAGGCGCGAAGATACTTCCACCTCTCGGGACTCAGATAGATTTTCAGGCGCTTTTTATAAGCGGCCGAAGCCACGCTTCGTTCTCTGATTTAGAATGCTGCCATCGTCAAATACTCGCACTCGTCCGGAGGTCAACCATGGTCGAGCTCAAGGTCAACGGTGTCCCCCACTCTTTCGACGGCGAACCTGATATGCCGTTGCTCTGGTACCTGCGCGACATACTCGGCTTAACCGGAACCAAGTTCGGCTGCGGCATGGCGTTGTGCGGCGCCTGCACTGTTCATCAAAACGGCAAGGCTATCCGTTCCTGTGTCACGACAATGCAGCGAGCCGCCGGCAGCGACATTCGTACGATTGAATACCTCAGCGTGAACGGCCTGCATCCGGTGCAGAAGGCGTGGATGGAAGTCAATGTCCCGCAGTGCGGCTACTGCCAGTCGGGACAGATCATGCAGGCCGTAGCATTGCTCAGCCAGAAGCCAAAGCCTAGCGACGACGACATCGACAACATTATGGCGGGCAACATCTGCCGCTGTGGAACCTATCAACGTATTCGTGCGGCCATCAAGGCTGCGAGCGGAGAACGCGCATGAGCCCGCTCAGCGACGTCAGCCGCCGCAGTTTTCTGCAGGGCCTGCTCTCAGCTGGAGCCCTGATTCTCTCAGTGCGTTTCGACTCAGTGAATCTCTGGGCTACCGAGGCGCTCACCGGCTCTCGAGCCGATGAGTCGGTTCTCCATCCTAACGTCTACCTGGGTGTGGACACGGACGGAACCGTTTACATCATTGCGCACCGCTCCGAGATGGGCACGACCAGCCGTACTTCCCTTCCGCTCGTGCTGGCCGATGAACTTGACGCCGACTGGAGCCGCGTGAAGGTGCAACAGGCGATCGGAGATCCGCGCTACGGTTCGCAGGATACTGACGGGTCGCACTCGATTCGCGAATTCTATGAACCCATGCGGCAGGCCGGGGCAACCGCCCGCCTGATGCTGATACGCGCCGCCGGGCAGCAGTGGGGCGTGCCCGAGGCAGAGTGTACGACTGATTTGCATGTCGTGGTTCACAAAGCCAGCGGCAAGAGGGCTAACTACGGAGATCTCGCCGCGGCCGCCGCCAAGCTGCCTGTCCCGAAGAAAGAAGAACTTACATTCAAGCCGCAGTCTGCCTGGCGGTACGTGGGTAAGGGACACGCCAGCTACGACCTCGCAGATCTCTGCACCGGCAAGGCGCAATTTGGGATGGACGCGCGCCTCGAAGGCATGGTCTATGCCTCCATCGAACGCCCGCCGGTCCTTGGTGGCAAAGTCAAGTCGTTTGATGAGAAAGCTCCGCTGCAGGTGAAAGGCGTATCCAAGACGATAACGATTGAGACCTTCACGCCGCCACATCACTTCCAGCCCCTGGGAGGAATCGCCGTTATCGCCGACAACACCTGGTCTGCGATGAAGGGACGAAAGAAACTGAACCCGGTCTGGGAGAACGGCCCTCACGCCGTTTACAACTCCGAGCAGTACAAGAAAGAGCTGCAGGAGACTGCGCGCAAACCGGCCAAGGCCGCGCGGAATCAGGGAGATGTAGACGCTGCATTCGCGCAGGCGGGCAAAGTGATCGAAGCCGAATATTACGTTCCGCACCTGGCGCATGCTTCGATGGAGCCGCCCGTCGCGCTCGCTGATTATCGAGACGGTAAGGTTACGGTCTGGGCTTCCACCCAGAATCCGCAAGCCGTGCAGGAAGTCATCTCCGAGAAACTTGGCATACCTAAAGAGGCCGTTACTTGCTATGTCCCGTTACTGGGCGGAGGGTTCGGCCGCAAGTCGAAACCGGACTACGCCGCCGAAGCGGCGATTCTGTCGAAAGCTGTGGGACGGCCAGTAAAAGTCGTATGGAGCCGCGAGGACGACCTCGGTTTCGATTACTATCACACCGTCTCTGCCATGTACATGAAAGCGGCATTGGGCGCCGACGGTCTTCCGACGGCATGGCTGCAGCGTTCGGTTTTCCCCAGCATCGGTACCACTTTCAATGTAAATGCGACCGCCGCGAGCGCAGGCGAACTGCAGCAGGGCTGGACCGACCTGCCTTTCAATATTCCGAACATCCGTGCTGAGAACAGCGGCGCTGCGGCGCACGTGCGGATCGGCTGGCTGCGCTCGGTGGCGAATATCTACCATGCATTCGCTGCGCAGTCGTTCGCCAACGAGTGCGCCCATGCTGCCGGCCGGGACTCGCTCGATTATCTGCTGGGCTTGATCGGACCGCCTCGCATCGTCGACGTTAAGAAGTCCGCGCCCGATTATCCAAACTATGGGGGATCGCTCGAAGCCTATCCGATCGACACGGCGCGCTACCGCCGCGTGATCGAACTGGCTGCAGAAAAGTCCGGTTGGGGAAAAGAGAAGCGCGGCAAGGGTCGGGGCATGGGCATTGCCGTTCACCGCAGTTTCCTAACCTATGTGGCTACAGTTGTTCAGGTGGAGGTAAACGATCAAGGAGAACTGCATATCCCGCGGGTTGACACTGCCGTCGATGCCGGGCTGGTCGTAAATCCTGAGGCTACGCGGGCCCAGTTCGAGGGCGCCGCGGTCTTCGGCACGAGTCTGGCGCGCTTCGGGGAGATCACGGCGACCAATGGCGTCGTCGATCAGTCTAACTTCGATAGCTATCCTGTAGCGCGAATGAACGAGGCGCCCTACGAGACCAAAGTTTACATCGTTGAGAGCAGCGCACCGCCGGCGGGCGTAGGGGAACCGGGCGTCCCACCATTCGCACCTGCACTCTGTAACGCTATCTTTGCCGCAACCGGAAAGCGCATCCGCGAGTTGCCGTTGTCGCGGAGCAATCTGGGGGCATAAACATTCGAGCTAATGCGGCAGATAACCTGATTCCATGGGCAATTTGCCGTCCACTCGCACCACGTTGATGGTGTTGTCGACGGAGCGGACATCCACCAATCCCACTGCACCGGGCGTGGACTGCACAATCTTGAGGACGTCCTCGTCGGAATCGGCCATCATGATGGAATCTTTGTGAGCGGCGATCATCGCCCTCAGTTCGTCGGCATTCACCTTGATTAAGCGCTCAATGGTTTCGGTTTCGCCAGCGGAATCCTTGTGCAGAACCAGGACGACGGTCTTGCCATCCGGCCACTTCTTTACTTCTGAGCGGAGAATTCTGGATAAGTGCACAGCTGTGACGTTTTCCACGTTGTTGTCCTTGTTGACGACAACCGCCATGTGGTGGGCGAAGCAAGGGGTGAGAAACGTCAGAAGGAAAACGACAAGCACACCAACTCGTTGAAATTTCATAGGCACATCCGGTTTCAGAATGTGGTTCCCAAGTCTTGATATCCAAAGGCTAACCTAGAATCACGAGTGGAGAAGTAAAAACATTGTCAAAACCGGGTCTAGGTATCCGGAGAGCAAACATCCATGGACGGCACGAATCCGCGTTGCGCTGGACTTCAAAATTGACATTTACTTGTCACGCCGTACAATCCGCCGTGCATGGCCATTAGTCCAGTTCAACTGATTCGGCAAGCCACACCGGTGCAACGGCGGACGTTGCTGGCCGCTTCGATGGGATGGGCCCTCGATGCGTTCGACGCCATGCTCTACGCGCTGGTGCTCGCGCTGCTGATGCGCGACCTGGGCATGAACAAGACCACGGCAGGATTGCTGGGTACGCTTACGCTGTTAGCTTCCGGGTTAGGCGGGGTGCTCTTCGGTTTCCTTGCCGATCGCATTGGGCGCAAGCGGGCGCTGATGGCGAGCATCCTGACCTATTCGGTGTGCTCCTTTGCATCCGGGCTGGCAAGCAGCATAGCCATGCTGGCGGCGGCGCGGTTTGTTCTGGGTCTGGGCATGGGCGGCGAATGGAATACTGGCGCGACGCTGGTGGCAGAGACTTGGCCGGCGGAGTTTCGGGCCAAGGCAATTTCCGTGGTGCAGAGTTCGTGGGCTTTGGGCTTTGCCGCAGCGGCGTTGGTGGCGGGGCCAGTCGCACGGTATTTTGGATGGCGCGCCGTGTTCTTTGTCGGGATTCTGCCGGCCTTGCTGACGTTGTGGATTCGGCGCGGAGTACCGGAGTCGGCAATGTGGGCGCAACGCGGGTCGCAGGGCGGCGAGGGCGACTCAACCGGTTACGCCGCGGCAAAGTTCTCCGTGCTCTTTCGCCCGCCTTATCTGAAACCTACGTTTGCGCTGTTGCTGTTTAACTTCTGTTGTTTGTTTGCCTGGTGGGGACTGTTCCAGTGGATCCCGCCTTATTTGTCATTACCTGTCTCGCAGGGTGGACGCGGATTTGGCGTGATGGGGACAACGACACTGCTTGTAGTACTGAATTTGTTTGGAATGTTTCCTGGCTACCTAAGTTTCGGTTGGGTTGCCGATTATGTGGGCCGGCGCAATGCTTTTATAGGCTATAGCTTAGCGGCAGCTCTTCTGATTCCACTTTATGCTGCGGCTCGATCACCTGTGGCGCTTATGATGCTGGGGACCTTGGTAGCGTTCTTCGGGACCGGACTTTTCTCCGGCTCTGGAATCATCGGCAGCGAGATTTTTCCGACCGGCGTGCGGGCCCGCGCGCTGGGATTCACCTACAACGGGGCGCGGGCAATGAGTTCGGTAGCGCCTCTAGTAATTGGCCGAGTTGGTCAGGTTAAGGGCTTAGGTTGGGCATTTTATTTGTGCGCGGCCGGATATCTGCTGGCGGCCTTGATGACGACGCAACTGCCGGAGACGCGGGGAAAGAAGCTGGAGTAGGAAACCGATATGCCCCGGGCCTCATTGCGGATGCCAAATCAGTTCCACGCGCACTGGGATTTCGTTCTTCACGGGCAAGGTCAGGAGGGATGGCGGATCAATCTTGAAATCGACGAGGGTCGCGGGAATCGTTCCCGTGATCCGGATCTCGTTGCCTTGCCTGGCCAATTGGAAAGGGACTTGCTTGTAGTGTGCGGTCTGGCCGGCGAACTGGACTTCGAGATCGGCCTGAATTGTAGTCAGGGTCGACGCGGATTCGGGCAGGCGCGTGCGAACGATGACCATGGGAAACTGTGCGCCGCGGGTTACCTGGATCATATGGAGATCGCGGTTGCTGTCGCCCGAATCGAAGGACTTCACTGGTACGGCGATCAGAAAGTCGCATTGCCCGTGATGGCAAATTCCTTTGCCACGCACCTCATGGCTGACGCCTTCAGATTGGTGAAGAGGATGAGACACATGGTAGGTGAGGGTGCCTTGTTGTAAGACCCATTGGCTGTCCGCCGCCGCGAGAAGCGTCGGAAGAACCAAAAGCAGGCACGCGGCGAGGAGTTTGATTTTCATGTGCGGCTTCACTGTCATTGTCATTGGCGCTCAGAACTTAACTGAAACGGAGAGGAGCGCGGCACCGAAGGCTCCAGCCGTAACGATGGCCACAGGGCCGTGCGCCGATGCGATGCCGTGAACTTTTTCTCCTTTACTTTTTTGCTCGAAAGCCATTTCACCCAGGATGGGCGTCAGAATCATTCCCGGACCGTGAATCCATGCCAGGGCTTTATGCACGCGGATCGGCCCTCGCGTCTCGGTTCCTGAAACCCTGGGCGCGCGAATAGCGAAGTAAGCCGTGGTGAAATACAAAGTCGCTGTCGCCCCGCCCAGGGCGGCATGCAGATCGCGAGATGTCGTGCTCGTGCTCTTGCCTCCGGCGCCAGCGGAGGAGATCACGGTGGCTAGCAGTGGGACGGCGGTGATTAGGCCCATGCGTTGATGGATCTTCAACATGTGGGTGCGCTTGTCGAGCAAAGCTTGCCGCTGGGCATCGCCTTGTGCTTGAGACGCGGAAAACCCCAGGTCTTCGAGAGAAGGCTCTGTCTTGCTACTGGAGGGCGCGTTCGGCAGTTCTGTTGGCGGTGTGGTGGGCTTGCTCTGTGACCCGCTTTGCCCCGCGTTCTGATTCTGCGGATTAGGGGAAGGCTTCTGGTCATGCTGCGCAGGCTGAGGCGGTGTCGTTTCGGTAGTTTGCGCTGGCAGCAGACCCGGAACCAGCGTCAGCGCCAAGGCAGTTAACGCGATGAATCTCAGGCGAATCAGTTTCACGTCGATTTCAAGCCTCAGGTTGAAGTCCAGCGATTGAGTTAAACCGGCAACTATCGCCACTAGTATCTAGTCTGAGATGCTGCCATCGAAGACGCGGGATGCCCACAGCCGCCATAACCACTAGGAGAAGATTCCCGTCGCTGAGATTTTACTCCATGGGTTCTACCACGACGGATTCCTCGGAGACGCTGCGGCCCGGGCGCTGGACGATTACGATCGCTGCCAGCACAAATACGATTCCCACGGTCTGGACGGGACGCAACACTTCGCCCAAGAGCAGAGCGGCGAGAAGAATGGAGAATACTGGCTCGAGGCAACTGGCGATGATGGCGCGAGTAGGTTCGAGATATTGCAGACCGAGGAAGTAGAGGGAGAATGCTCCGAGCACCGAGATCATCGAGAAAATGAACAGGAACAGCCATTGCGCGGGCGCGTAGTGGGCGGCGAGGATCTTCCAGGGAGGGTTGACGACGAGCCAGAAGGCCGCGGCCGCAGTAAGCGTCCAGACGAGCACACGCCAGCGGTCGTAGCGGGCGAGAATGCGGTGTCCGCCGACGTTGTAGAAGGCGAAGGAGAATGACGCCAGTAGCGCGGCAATGAGGCCGTAGGAGTCTAGGCGAAGGGCTCGTCCTTCACCTCGATTGGCTCCGACGATACCGATAACGAGGGCGATGCCGGCAACCGCAAGCCCCACAGCAACCACTTTTTGCAGCGAGAGCTTTTGCTGGCCGCGGGCCACAACGTAGAACAGAACCCATACTGGAGCGGTGTATTGCACGATGATGGCCGTGGCGACGTTAGTCCTTTGGATGGCAACGTAGTAGAAGTAATTCGAGACCGCGACACCGAGGGTGCCCAGAAGCGTGCAGTAGGCGAGATCGCGCGCCGGTAGCTTGATGCGCTGCCATCCCTGGGAAATAACGAGGAACGGCAGCAACACCAGCAGAGAAAATGTTGTGCGAGTCTGCGAGAGAATCAGCGGGTCGATGGGATGGGGCACCTTGCCACCCATGAGCAGCTTCCCTGTGAAAACGGCACGGCCCAGGGCGGCGGAGACTCCCCAGAGAAACGCCGCCGAGGCAATGAACAAATAACCGAGCAGAGGATGCGAACGCGCGCTTTGCGGATTTGGGTTCGAGATGGTGAGCCTCGCGAATCGCTTCCGATGGAAATATTCCGATGATCAAGCAGCGGAGAGGAAGCGGTCAAGACGATCAGGGTCGAAGCCTTCGATCACTTCCGTGCCGGCTGAGCTGAGGATCACCAAGGTTGGAGCAGTGCGGCTATGGTAGGTTTCGAGCAGTTCGAGGCGAGCGGCAGGATCGCTCATGTCACGCTCTTCGAAGAGCAGTTCTTTCGCTTCCAGGAAAATTCTCATCACTTCGCAATTGAGGCAGCCGGGTTGGGTGAAGAGGAAGATTTTCCAGGACATCAGTTTGATCCGTCCTACGCGTCCAAATATTCGATCTCGGCCGTAATCTTCGCGGTCTTCTCGAGCATGGCCGAGACCGAACAATATTTTTCTTTCGAGAGGCGAACTGCGTCGTCTACCGCCTTGCGCGACACTTTACCGCCCACGCGGTAGGTCAGCTTGATTTCAGTATAGACCGAGGGTGGTTCGGCGGCGCGCTCGGCCTGGGCGCGAACCTCGATGCTAGTAAAGGGCTCGCGCTTCTTTTGCAGAATGGAGACAACGTCGTAGCCGGTGCAGCCGCAGAGGGCGATCAGCACGAGCTCCATGGGACTGGATGCCGTGGCCTTGTCACCATCCATAAGGACGGTGTGACCGCGGGTAGCGACGCCGTTGAAGCGTTGTTTTTCAGTCCATGTGGCTTTGGCTTCGGTCATAAATTCCCACCATAAATTCTACCTGCGGTTGTCCGTGCTTGGTTCAGGATGAATTAACACCCGGAAAAGTTCGGGCGCAGCCTGCTTGAAGCGGATTTCGAGATCGGTCTGGATGTCATGGACGCTGGCCAGCGAAAGATCGTCGGAAAACGTGCAATGGCAGGAAACGTAAAGGCGTCCGCGGACTTTCTTGATTTGGACGTCGTGCATGTCGACGATTTCGGGAAACTTGCTGGCAAGCGACTTCAGCCGCCGCTCGAGTTCTGCGTCGCGGACTAACTCGTCGCCAGTTTCAATGGTGGCGGGCTCGCTCTCGATGTGGGTGAGGATGTCGGCAATCTCGGGCACATCGTGGCGCATGTCGGCTTCCAGTTCGGTCACTTGATCGTGGGCTCTCTTGAGGGTCATGCGTTCGTCGAGTTCGACGTGTTGTTCGACGTGGAGTTGTCCTGCGAGGTCCTGCACGCTGATGTCGTGGACGTTGAGGTTATGGCGGGTAGCAACGGCGCGAATGCGGTCGAAGATATTTTCTGAGCGCTGGGCCCTCGGGAGCGGTTGCACGGTTACGTCGGCGTCGGGAAGGATGTTATGAACCGCCGCGGTCACTGCTTCCACCAGCTGTTCGGAACGCTGGAAAGTCACGGTGCGGGCGAGACCGACGGCCAGATCGGCGAAATAACGATTGCCCGCGCGGCGAATTCGCACCCGCCCGACCTCGAGCACACCATCCACGCGGGAGACAGCATCGGTAATCTGGGCCCGGACTCCTGCAGGAGCAGCGTCGAGCAAAGCGTCGACGGTGCGGCGGGCCAGGCGCCAGCTCACAGAAACGATGACCCCGGCGACGAATAGAGCGGCTATGGGATCAGCGATGCGAAGCCAATTCAGATCATAAACGCGTCCTAGCAAGATGAGCACCAGGCTGAGCACGACGACGCCCGACGACCAGATGTCGGTGGCGAAATGGAGGGCGTCGGCCTCGAGAGCCTGGCTCTCGTATTTGGTGGCGATGCGGCCGAGAGCGCGGGAACGCCACCAGTCCACAGCCATAGACACCAGCATCACAGCGAAGGCCCAGATCGACGGTTCGACGTCAACGTGCCGGTAGAACAGGCGCATGATCGCCTCGTAGATAACCCAGGCGCAAGTCAGAAGAAGCAGGCCGGTTTCGACGAAGGCGGAAAAATTTTCGACTTTGCCATGGCCATATTGGTGGTCGGCGTCGGCGGGCTTGTCGGAGACTCCGACCGAGAGATAGGTGAGCAGCGCTGCGATCAAATCGAGCGCGGAGTGTGCGGCTTCGGAGAGGATTCCGAGGCTGCCCGTGGTGATGCCGACAACTATTTTTCCTCCGGTGATGAGGATGGCGGCCACAACCGAGTTTCCAGCCACCGCGCGTTTCTCCGCGCGCATGGCATTGGGCGAATAAAGGGCCGGCGTCCCGGACATGATGGGATTATCGCCGCTTCAACGGAATTGCGCCAAGGGAATCACAGCGGTGCGGGTTTTGAGGAAACTGGCTCTGTGCTACGATGCTAGGTTCGAGCTGTGCAACTTCCTGATCTACCAATCCTGGAGGAATTTTTTATGCATAAGAGTTGGTTGCTGTGTGTATTTCTGGGAGCGCTGGCCTGGGGACAGGCGCAGCCGGGGACTCCGCCGGCGCAGACTCCCGGGGCTGCAAAAGCTCCCGCGCCTGAGGCGGAGGTGGCCGAGAGCGCGGTCGTGCTCACCATTAAGGGCGTGTGCGCGGCAACGCCGAGGGCGGCTGCGGTGTCCAAGACCGGCACCAGCAAGACAAGCGCTGCAAAGAAACCGGCGGACTGCAAGACAGAGATCACCCGGGCGCAATTCGAGAAGATTGCCGCCGCTGTTTCCCCGGCGCCTACCATCACTCCTCAACTGAAGCGACAACTGGCAGGGGCGCTTCCACGGATTATGGCGATGTCGGAAGCCGCGAAAGCGAAGGGACTAGAAAAGAGTCCAAGAGTTCTGGAGAGGTTGAAGTTAGACAAAATGCAGGTGCTGGCGACCGAACTGCAACGCACCGTGCAGGAAGAGGCCGACAAAGTGCCTCCGGAAAAGATCACCGAGTATTATAAGAATAATCCTGAGGCGTACGAGCAGTTTTCCCTCGACCGATTATTCGTTCCGCGCTTCAAGCAGGCGGAGGTGGAGAACAAGGAACCGGGGAAAGAGCCAGAGAAGCTGACCGAAGAGCAGCAAAAGGCGAAAGACGCAGCGGACCAGGCCAAGCGGGAGCAAGGCGAGCAGGAGATGAACAAACTGGCGGACAGCCTGCGGGCAGAAGCGGCAGCCGGCGGAGATTTCGCAAAACTGCAGAAGGAAGCGTTCGAAGCTGCTGGCACAAAAGTTGCCAATCCGACGGTAAACCTGCCCAAGGTACGGCGCACGGGATTGCCTCCGGCTCACGCCTCAGTGTTTGACCTGAAGGTAGGCGAAGTATCAGCGGTCATCAGCGACAATGGCGGCCATTACATCTACAAGGTCGTGAGCAAAGAAATTCTCCCACTGGACCCTCAGATCGAAAGCGAAATCCATAACCGGCTGAAGACTGAGCGCTTGAAGGAAATGATGGAAAAGTACATGAACTCGTTCCAGACTGTGCAGAACGAAGCATATTTCGGACCGGCAGGTCCCGAAGGACCAATGGGCGGGCGTCCTCCAGGGCAACTTCCGCCACATATGCCGCGTCCTCAGATGAGTCAGCCAGCCTCGCAGACTCCTCCCAGCGCGGCCCCCGCACCGAAGCCGAACTGATGGCGAGCGCGAAACCTGTCGTCGTGGTCACCGGCATTGCGGGGAATCTGGGCTCCCGACTGCTCCCGCTGCTCGGGGATTTCTCGGTGATTGGGGTGGACCTGAGTCCACCCCAAACCGACCTTTCGCTGCAGTTCGAGCGTCTGGACGTTGGCGAGGAGTCTTCCACGCGTGCGCTTTTCGAACTGCTGCGCGACACCCAGCCGGTTTCGGTGGTTCATCTTGCGTTTGTGATCGACCCAGTGCGCACTGGGGTGCTCGACAGCGAGCGCATGTGGCAGATCAACGTGGCCGGCACAGCCCGGGTGATGGAGGCCGTTACCGAGGCGAATCGCACCGGAGATTTTGGAATCAAGCAGTTTATTTTTCCCAGCAGCGTTTCCGCCTATGGATCCACTTTGCCCAGGCCGGCGACGGAGGATTCGGTCATGGCGGCCCACACCCTGCCTTACGCGATTCACAAGAAACAATCCGACGAGGTGGTGCAGCAACGCGCACCGGCCTTGCGCGGATGCAGTGTATACATTCTGCGTCCCCATATTTTTGCGGGCGCGAGTGTGGAAAATTACTTGCTGGGAGCGTTTCGAGGTACGCCCAACGGAAAAGGGGCACGAGGCGAAAAAATGCGGAGTGAGGGGAAACGGCTACCGTGCATGCTGCCCCGCGGGCAACAGTATCTCGACCACAAGATTCAGTTCGTGCACGTGGACGATATGGCGCGGCTGATCGCGCACATTCTACACCGCGATCCGGAGGCGCAGCGGCTCACCATTCTGAATGTGGCGGGGCGCGGAGAGCCGCTTACCCTCGGACGCTGCATAGAAATGGCGAGGGCGAAGCTGGTGCGCGTTCCCGGGGAGTGGGCCATGCGTCTGGTGCTGCAATTTCTATGGAAGCGCCAGATCTCGGCGATTCCGCCAGAAGCAGCACCCTACATCACCGGCGAGTACATTATGAATACGGACCGGCTGCGGAGCTTCCTGGGTGGGGAGTATGAGAACGTGATTCGTTACACGATTGCCGATGCGTTCGCCGACAGCTTCAAGTCCACCCCCGCACCGACTAAGAGCGCAAACACTAAATAGCCTTCCTGCGACGACAACCCTCACTTCTTTCCGCGATACAAACCTGCAATGCCGAAAGTGTACGGGGTCCAGCTCGCTTCGCGGAAGCCGGCGAGGCGCATACGGGCGAGCATCTCGTCTGGCCTGGGGAAGCGCTCGACCGAATTGGGGAGATAGGCGTAGGGTCCGCGGACGCCGGAAAGCGTGGCGCCGACGCGCGGCAGAATTTGCTTGAAATAGACTCGGTACAAATTGCCGATAACGCCTTCGGGCTTGCTGAAGTCGAGGATGCCGCACTCGCCCCCGGGGCGCAAGATGCGCGCGATCTCGCGCAGGCCGTCATCGTAGTCAGCCAGGTTGCGGAAGCCGAAGGCTGAGGTCACGAGGCTGAAGTGCTGATCGGGAAAAGGGAGATGGAGAGCATCGGCTTCAATCCAGTGCGGGGAGCCGGGCTGGCCGTTTCGTGCCGCCTTGTCTCGTGATTTCGACTGGGCGCGCTGCAGCATGGCGTGAGAAAAGTCGGCACCCAAAACCTGCGGACCGACGTTCCCTGCCTGCTTGCGCAGGGCGAAGGTCATATCCCCTGTTCCACAGCACAGATCGAGAACCCGGGAATCAGGCTGGGAGAGAACGTGATCGAATGTGCGCGCGGTTCGGCGCCACCACAGGCGATCCACGTTGAACGACAACAGGTGATTGAGCAGGTCGTAGCGTGGAGCGATCGAGGTGAACATCTCGCGTACGGCGCGTGCCGCCGAAACAGCGTCACTGGCGCCCTCGGGAGCTGCACCCACCACGGTCGCTCTCTGGATCTCAGCCACGGCGTTTTATTTTCCCCATCCGCCGTGGGACAGGCGGCGCAATTCTTCGACCGCGGCGATCACCACGCTGTCCGGCACGTCGGCGGCGATTTCGACTTTCCCGATTTCCCGCGGCAGCACGAAATGCACTACACCACCTTGAGTTTTCTTGTCGGCCTGCAGGCGTGCGAGAATCTTCCGCGCGCTCACTTTGAGCTCCGGCAGGCGGCCCAGGCTGAGCACGGCGTCGGCGATGCGGCCGGCGGTTACGCTGTCGGTGCGGCCTACGGCGAGGGCGATGTTGGTTGCGGCAATCATGCCCCAGGCAACTGCCTCGCCGTGAAGCAGGCTGCGGTAGCCGGTTTCCGCCTCGAGCGCGTGTCCGATGGTGTGGCCGAGATTGAGTACGCGGCGCAGGCCACCTTCACGCTCGTCGGCGGAAACGACTTCGGCCTTCAGCTTTACGGACTGAGCGATGAGACCTTCGAGCTCCACCGAATCACGCTTCAGGATTTGAGCCCGTTTCTGTTCGAAGCGCAAAAAAAGATCGAGATCGCCGATGATGCCGCATTTGAGCGCCTCGTACAATCCGGCGCGAAACTCCCGATTCGGCAGCGTGCGGAGGACTTCCGGGTCGATAAGCACAGCGCGGGGATGATGGAAGGTTCCGAGTAGGTTCTTCCCAGCCCCGAGGTTCACCGCGGTTTTGCCGCCCACCGATGCATCCACTTGGGCAAGAACTGTGGTGGGAATTTGAACCAGTTCCACGCCGCGCATATAAAGCGACGCCAGCAGTCCGGTGACATCGCCGACCACGCCGCCGCCCAGCGCGATCAAGACAGCCTTGCGGTCCGCCCCCAGCCGGGACAATCTTTCGGCCAGCGTCTCGATCGTGCGTAGTTTCTTGGCAGGCTCACCGTCGGGCATTTGGATTACCTGGGGCTTGAAGCCCGCCGAGGTGAGAGAGCGCACTAGCTTTACGCCCCAACGCCGGCGCACCGGCGGAACCGTAACCACAAAAACTTTGCTGGCCTGCGGCAGTAACTCCGCCAGCAAGGTTCCCGCCCGCGCCAACAACCCGTTTTCGATGCGGGCCTGGTAGGGCCGAGGAGGGACATGGATGGTGACCTGCGCCATGGATTTCCATAATAGCCTATGGGCAGTGCAGCTTTGCTTGGCTAGGCGCGGGAAGTATTTTCTGGAAACATTACCGACGCAATAACGGAACCTGCCAGCACTCCAGCCACGACGGCCAGCGTCACCAGCGTCGGGATCGGAAAACGATCTGAGGTGACCATCTTCAGACCTACCAGAATCAGCACCAGCCCCAATCCGGCATGAAGGAAGCGAAAAGCTTTCATAAAACCCGAGACGGCGAAATACATGGAACGCAGGCCGAGGATGGCGAACACATTGGAAGTGTAGGCGATGAAAGCGTTAAGCGTGACTGCAAGGACGGCCGGAATGGAATCAACGGCGAATAGCACGTCTGTGGTTTCGATTACAGCCAGAACAATTAAGAGCGGAGTGGCATAAAGCCCGGGATTCCCTTTCCATCCCCGCACAAAGAAGCGGCCGCCCTGGTAGTCATCCGTCACGGGCATGCTGCGGCGCAAAGCTTTCACCACCGGGTTGGTTGCTGGGTCGATTCGATGCTCTCCGGAAAACCCCACCCGGACGCCGCTGTAAATCAGCAGCGCTCCAAGCACGTAAAGAATCCAGTGGAAGCGTTGGATCAGGCTGACGCCGGCTAGAATGAAGAAGCCGCGCATGAGGATCGCCCCCAGAACTCCCCAAAACAATACGGAATGCTGATGCTCCTCAGGTACGGAGAAATAACGGAAGATCACGAGAAAGAGGAACAGATTGTCCACACTGAGCGAGAGTTCGAGCACATAGCCAGTGACGAACTCCAAAGCGACCTGGCGGCCCTGCCAAAAGAAAACCAGTCCGGCAAAGGCCGCGGCGAGCGCGATCCACATGGCGCTCCAGGCAAGCGACTCGCGCGAACGCAAAACCCGGCCGCCGCGGTGGAAGACGAACAGGTCCAGGGCCAGCATGCCCAGCGCGAACAGGTTGAAGAGAATCCAGAAATAGAGCAACGACATGGCTGAGGGAATTAGAATTGTTGATTACTTCTCCCGGCCGAGGCGCCCACTCTGCCAGGCGTCCCACATGCCGGAGGACTTAAGCATTTCGTCGCCATGGGTTTCGCGCAGGCTCTCCGCGATCTGGGCACGAGTAAAGCGAGGGCCGATCTTTTCCGGAAGATTGGCCAGCGCGAAGCTGAACTCGGCGGCCTCGGCCACATTTTTCTTGAGTTGCACGAAGTCTACTTTGTCGTAGGTGTCAGAGACGGCGTGGTAGTTTTCCATATAATTCGCCGCCTCCTGATCGGCGACGAACGTCGGAACACCTTCCAGCATGAAGTCAAAGTGATCGGTGCCCGATTCCATGTCGGTCTTCATATCAGTCAGCCCGAATTGTTGCAGCGGCGCAATGAGGCGCTTGGCGGTGTCCAGCATGTCCTTGCGGCCGCCGTCGGAAAACCCCGTGGTTTTGCCGGTTCCTGAATCGTAGATGATGACTCCGGCAGCTTTGTCGAGTTCGAAGCGATGCGCTCGAGCGTAAGCCCGCGAGCCCAGCAAGCCCTCCTCTTCGCCGGAGAAAAGAATGAAGCGGATGGACCGACGCGGTTTCAATCCAGACGCTTTGATCGCCCGCAGCGCATCGATGACCAGGGCGGCGTTGCAGCCGTTGTCGAGCGCTCCAGTGCCGAGTTCCCAGGAATCCAGATGCGCTCCGAGAATGACAAATTCGTCGGGCTTTTCACTACCTTTGATCTCCCCGATCACGTTCGCCGATTTGATCGGCCCGCCAATGTTGTTCGGGATGCTGAGATCGACCCACACTGGATGCCCCGAAGCCAGTAGCCGGCTCATCCGTTCGCCATCTTCGCGCGCCACCAACACCTGGGGGATTCGGTCGATTTCTCCCTCGGCTGAATTCGTGTGCCGGTAGAGGATGTCGTGCTCCCTCGTCGCCATGAACGCGATGGCCTTGGCTTTTCCCTTAACCGCAGCGTCGATCACCGGCGGAGCCTTCGAATATTCGGCGAAAAGATCATCCCAGGTCTTAAGCACAACCGAATGCACCAACAGGAGCTTGCCGGAAATGTTTCCGGCTTTCGCGAAGTCCGCCGGGCTGCCGTCGCCTACATCGACCACCGGCACGTGCTTCGCTGGAGCCAGTGCCGGCGCCCACGCCACCGACACCGCGTGCGCGCGGAAAATCGTGGGCAGCAGTCCGCCGACCTTGGCATCGCCGACTTCATAGAATGCGGTCACCGTCATTTCGGTCGCGCCCTCAGACCAAGAGTTCGGGACGGTGAAACCTTCGGTGTGAACGCTTTCGGCCCCAGCCACGGTAAGCGCTCTTACTCCCCATTCGACCGCGTGTTGCATAGCGGGCGTGCCCGGCACGCGGCCGCCGATTTCGTCGGTCAGGTGCTGCAGGTTGCTTTCGAGCGGAGAAGGTTCGAGGGCGACTTGAATAATGCGGGCCTCATCGTCGGTTTCGGCCGGGGGAGCTGCAGCAAGACAAATGGCGCTCAGGAGGAAGCAGAGCCAGAAGGCTTTCATTTTCATATCGGGTGCATTAGAAACGAAATGCTGGAAAAGAGCAAAAGCTCATTGCGAGGCCGCGGCTTCACTTCGGCGGCAGCGGATCCATCTTGTCGAGAATGCGGATTGTCCCCAGCATGGTGATACCGACAATTTCCAGGCTCTTGGGACTGAGCTTGTCAACCGTGTCCTGCGGGGTGTGCCAGAACACGTTGTTGTAGCCGTAATCGAAGTCAATGAGATCGGCGGAGGGCACGCCTCGCTTCACGAAGGGAATATGGTCGTCTTCCATGCCCCCGACATTGCGAACGAAGAAATGTGATTGGTAGCCGAGGCGGCTGGCTGCCTCATACACGACGTCTTCGAGCCAGGGGGTCGAATTCGTATCGCGATCGATGTTCAGATCGGCGTCCCCAATCATGTCTGCCAACAGGAATGCTTTGATTTTCTTCAAGGTTCCATCGGCTTCCCATTTTTCTGCCAGGTGACGGATGCCGTACAGGCTGTCAGCGTCGCTCCAGGATTTGACCGCTTCTTCTGCGTCGTCCCAGACCAGCCAAACGCTGTACCCGTCAAGCTTCTTTCCGCGCAACTGATTGGCAAATTCCAGCAGAAGCGCGCTCGAAGAGCCGCCATCGTTGGCGCCGACGTAGGAGGTTTTGCGCAAGGGATAATTTGTGTCGTAGTGACTGGCGATCACGACGATGCCCTCTTTCGTCCCGGGAAACTTCGCGATGATGTTGTGAACGGGAAACTTGCCCTCGGGCGTGTCGGCGGTGAACGTGTCGTTTTCCACGTCGTCGCCTTTGAGATGGGCGAGGAGATAGTCTTCGACCTTCTGATGATTTGCGCTGCCTAGCGGCCGCGGCCCGAAGGCTACGATTTCTTTCACGTATTGGAAGGCGCGAGCAGAATCGAACGCGGGCGGCGGACCGGTGTCGGGTGGCAGTGAAAGTTTTGTGGCAGCTGAGTCGGAGGCGGTTGGAGCCGCGGTCTGCGCACCCACGTGACTGGCGTCCTTATCTTGCTCGCAAGCCAATAAGGCGAGGGCGACCAAAAGCAAGAGGATCGGAAGAACCTTTATCCCGGCTAGCTTTGTCTTTATCAAGATCGCCCTCATTGCTTAATCTTCACTTCTTCTGCTTTCGAACATTGCGAACTTCGGAATCACTTTCGCACAGGGCCTCGTTTGAATCCTATGTTGCCTGTTTGTCTCTCCGGGCCTGCCGCTGCTTGGGGTGGACCAGCCAGGCAATGCCGATGCTGATGCCGTACAACGCCACCATAGGCGCGGCGAAGACGCACATGCTCCCGGGATCAGGACTCGGCGTGACGATGCCTGCAACGATGAAAATAAGCAAAATAGCGTAGCGGAAGTTTTTCCACATGAAGCCGGCGCTGACAATGCCCATCAGCGCCAGGAAAAAAATGAGAATCGGCATCTCGAAGATCAGCCCCATCCCCAGGATAATGCTGAGAAACAACGACGTGTACTCAGAGATGGTGATCATGGGCTGGAACTGGCTTCCAAAGCCGATCAGGAAATCCAAAGCTCGTGGGTAAACAATGCGGTAGCCGAAGTACCCTCCCGCCGCAAACAAAGCGATCGTAGATGCCATGAAGGGAACCACGTAGCGCTTTTCGTTGCGGTAAAGGCCCGGCGAGATAAACATCCAAACTTGATAAAGCACAAAGGGCGAGGTAAGGAACAGACCCGCCAGCGCGGCTATCTTCAAGTAAAGGTTGAAGGGATCAATGGGATTTAGATAGACCAGTTTTTCCGACAGGCCGTTGGACTTAAGCGCGTCCATGATCGGCTTCTGCATGATCGCGTAGATTCTCTCGCGATAGCCCCAGCAGGCGAAAAATCCCACAGCCACGGCGGCGATGGAGTAAACCAGGCGGCGGCGCAGTTCCTCCAGATGATCGAGAAAGCCCATAGTGGGCATGGCGTCGCGTCTGGGTTCTTCGCCGGAGGCCTCGGCGGCAGTATCAAACATGCGACTCCTGCGGCGCGGTGGGATCAGCAATGCTCTCACCCGCTGGGGTTGAACTCGATGCAATATCAGAACTCGAACTGGCCGGCGCGGCCTGACCTTCGGCGGAATGGTCTTCAATGGAATGGTCCGCGGGAACGTCCGGACTGATAGGCGACTCGATTTGGAGCGGGACGGGATCGCTGCCTGCGGTGCTTGAAGTCGCGCTGGCGACAGTTCCCTGCGGCGGGGGACTCGGTGGAAGGATCGTCGGCTTCTCGACTTCCAAATGGGCGATCTCGGTTTCGATCTGTGACTTGAATTCGTTTGAGGCACGCCGCAGTTCGGCGAGCAGACGGCCGGCTTGGCGAGCCATTCCCGGCAACTTCTTCGGCCCAAAAAGAATGAGGGCCAGGAAGAACAGGAAGATGGTGTCGGAAAAGCTCATGGCCTCATCATAATGCGGCGCGGCGATGGCGGCAACGCGGAGCTCGCCCGCCTCCGCGAAACCTGCCTTCGTCCGGCCAACCGGCGGCTCTTAACGCAATAGCCGGGCTTCGCCAGGCAGCGGTAGACGACTAGGTAGCCGCGCCAGGAACCTTAATCGTATCAATGCGCATCTCACAGTAAGGACTATTTCAGGATGGTTACCATTGGTAACTATCCCGGTCCGGGACCGTCTAACGTAGTGATATACTGCGTGTATTCAGTACGGTAGCTGGGGTGGTCCAACAACCCTCAATCGAAGGAAAAATTCAAGATGGCTCGTAGTTCACGCCGCTCTCTCTTCCTCGTAGTCTTCTTTCTTCTTGCCTGCGGGTTTCTGGGAATTGTTTTCGCCCAGCGCACGGGACAGCAGTCGTCACTCGACAGCGACTCCGATGTCAAAGACAGCTTGAAGCAGTTTGCGGATGTCTATGCCATCGTCGAGGACAACTACGCCGAGCCCGTCAACCCGGACAAGGCTATCTACAATGGAGCCATCCCGGGAATGCTGCACGCGCTCGACCCGCACTCGAATTTCTTCGATCCCAAGTCTTACGCTCTGATGCGCGAGGACCAGCGCGGCAAGTACTACGGCGTGGGCATGACGGTGGGGCCGCGCAATAATCAGGTCATTGTGATTTTCCCCTTCAACGGCACGCCGGCTTATAAGGCAGGCATTCATCCCGGCGACGTGATCATCGCGGTTGACGGCAAGTCTACGGAAAATATGGGCACCACCGATGTCGCCGACTTGCTTAAGGGGCCAAAAGGAACAACGGTGCACATCAGCATCTCGCGCGAAGGTGTAGAGAAGCCCATGGAGTTCACCCTGGTACGCGATGAGATTCCTCGTTACAGCGTGGACGTGCACTTTCTGATCCGGCCGGGAATCGGCTACATGCACGTGAACGGATTCAACGAGACCACAGAAGAAGAAGTTTCCAGGGCTCTGGACGAGTTTGGCGATCTCAAGGGTCTGATTCTCGATCTGCGCGGTAATCCAGGCGGCCTGCTGAGTGAAGGCGTGGGTGTGGCCGATAAGTTCCTGAAGAAAAACCAGCTCATCGTTTCTCATCACGGCCGCGCGTCGGCGGAGAAACGCTACGTGGCGCAGCATGGCAACGGAGGCAAGGATTATCCTCTGGTAGTTCTGGTGAACCGCCTGACCGCGTCCGCAGCAGAGATCGTCTCCGGAGCGATTCAAGATCACGATCGCGGATTGATTGTGGGCGAAGTCACGTTTGGCAAAGGCCTGGTACAGACCGTGTATCCGCTGTCGGAGAACACCGGACTGGCTCTCACGACGGCGCACTATTACACGCCAAGCGGACGCCTGATCCAGCGCGACTACAGCAACATTTCGCTTTACGATTACTACTACAACCGCGATGCGGAGTCGGGCAGTAACGCCAATCGCGAAGTGAAGCTTACCGATAGCGGGCGCACGGTTTATGGCGGCGGCGGCATCACGCCCGATGTCGTGATCCCTCCGATCAAGAGCAATCACTTTCAGGACACGCTGCTGCAGCACTATGCGTTCTTCAATTTCGCCAAGCGCTACGTGGTAGATCATCATCCCACGAAGGGCTTCCAAGTCGACGACGCAATCATGCAGGATTTTCGTAAGTCGCTCGACGAGGCCAATATTTCCTACACCCAGGCGGACCTGGTCGATAACAGCGACTGGATCAAGTCCAACATCAAGGCCGAGATCTTTGTGGATGCCTTTGGTGAGGATGAAGGATTGAAGGTGCGAACGGAATCGGATCCGGAGGTGCTGAAAGGTCTGGATCTACTTCCGCAGGCAAAGGCGCTCGCCGACAGTGCCAAGCGCATCGTGGCCGAGCACAATGCAGCGGGAGCGTTCAACCGGTAGGATGAGAGAAATTCCTGCAGGCCCGGACAGGTTCCGGGCCTTTGCTTTTGGTGTGTCGGGGAGGAAACTGCGGACCCGACCTGTCAATTGACTTCGGTATGGGGCTATGTGAAAATCCGCGGCAGAAGCGCGCCCCGCTCGGTTTTTGACGCGTCTTCGCAACAGCTTTTTCCGAACGCGGAATCGTTCCGGCAGATTATGGTGAGAAGACCAGACGATCGATGTAAATCGGAGTCCGTTTGAAGGCCGTAGTGCTCGGGCCGGCGGTCGTGCTGGCGCTGATTGCCGGGTGGACGGACTGGCGCAGTCGCCGCATTCCGAACTGGCTGACCGTGCCGGGATTCGTGGTCGGAGTTTCTGTGAACGTGATCGCGAACGGCAGGGCCGGGCTAAACGCTTCCCTGCTGGGCGCAGGCTTGGGCCTGTTGGTGCTTTTGCCGTTTGTTTTTCTTCGCAGCCTCGGCGCGGGTGATTGGAAATTAGCTGGAGCCTTGGGTGCATTTGTGGGTTGGCAAGCGCTTGTAGATCTGCTGATGGGCTCGGTATTCGTGGCCGGGATTATGGCTTTGGGATTGGTGATTTACAAAGGACGATTCAAGGAAACGCTGCGCAACATTGCGCGGCTTTTGGCGTCGATGTTGACGCTTCGGATGCCGGGAGCCGAGGTTTCGCTGGATAATCCGCAATCGCTGAAGGTGCCCTACGGCGTAGCGTTAGCTTTAACGACTTTCCTTTTCGGCGTCGAAAAGATATGGGGAGCAAGATAGCAATGAAGTTGAGATGGGCAACATGGTGCGGTTTGGCGCGAAACACAGACGCTTCCGAGATCGCGGAAACGGCCATGATCCTGCCCCTGTTCTTCATGATCTTTCTGGCTATCCTTTGGTTTGGGCAGGGCTTCCGCATTTATGGCACGATTACACGCGCGGCCCGGGAAGGCGCGCGCGCGGCCGTGGCTCCGGCCTGCACAACGTGCGCGGGCTCGAATGATCCTTCGGCGAACGCCTGGAGCGCGGTTCAAAGTGCAATGCAGGCTGCCCATCTTGATCCCACTCTTCTGCAGCAACCCACCACTCTCCCGGGTCTGTGCGCCTGTTCTTCGAGCGCAGGTACGAGTTGCAGCGGCGTGCACGTCGTCAGCTGTGACAGCAGCCAGAGCAAGATTTGCGTCCAGGGCGTGTCCCGCCAGCACGGCAATCCAGTCGAGGATAATATTGAGTTGTCGGCTCCCGCCAACGGGGGCGCTGGCGAGTGTGGCGTCTCGGTCAGCTTCCAGTATCCGTACAAATTTTGGCTGCCATTCTCTTCTTTAAACAATCAGACCATCAACCTGCGAGCGCAGGCCCAGATGCGGGCGGAAACTCAATGAGCAATTGTCTTCATCATTCAGTTTGGAGGGTGCGCACATTCCGGCGGCTGTGGGCCGACGATCATGCTTCCCAGATCGTCGAGTTTGCTCTCTCTCTGCCTTTGCTTGTGCTCTTCGTCGTGGGAATTTTTGATTTCAGTGGAGCGATTTCATTAAAGCAGAAGCTGACCAACGCGGCGCGCGAGGCCGCGCGCGTGGCCGCCGCCGATCCCGCCAGTGATCTGGGCAGTCCGTCGGGCGCGCAGCCCGCGTCTGTGCTCGATGCGTTCTACGTGGTGGACAACTACTTGATATCTGAAAAGCTCAACGATTGCGGCCTGAGCGGCACTCTTCCAACGCAAAACAGTGGCACTCTTACGTGGGTCTCAACTGTCACGGGATGTCCCGGAGGCGGACCCAGCGGTACGCTCACGCTCACCATCAACCGGGGCTGCGTCAAGACACAGGCGATAAACGGCAACACAGTGAATCTCGTCGGCACCTGTGTCACCATTTTGTACCCGTACAAGTGGCAATACAGCAGCGTGACCGGTCTGCTGGGCATCACGTTCATCGGTCCGACGGGCATTACTACTAGTGCTGCCGCATTTAACGAGAATTGAGGGACCACGGATGCTGCCGCCATTAATCAAGCGCCAACGAACTCACACGAAGCCACGCTCCAGCGAGCGTGGATTCACGATGGCGCTAGTAACGGTGGCGTTGGTGACGATCATCGCCTTGGCGGCGCTTTCGATCGACATTGGCACCCTCTACCAGGCCAAAGCCGAAGCCCAGCGCGCCGCCGATGCGGCGGCCCTGACGGCTGCAAGAATGATTTCCATCTCAGGCATCACTGGAGACCCGGGGAATGTAAGTAATTCGTGGCAGACGATCTGCGGCGGAACCAGCAGCCCCGCCACTCTGGCCGCGATCAACGTGGCTCAACAAAATCTGATCAGCGGTGTCGCGGCCACCAGCGCTGACGTTATTGTGAAATACGGCGGGGGAAGCGCGGGCGCCACCAGCACCAATTGCACAGGTGCGGGATCAGGCTTTGGCGTGAACCCAGTGGTCACAGTGACGGTTACCAGCGGCAAACTGCCAATCTTCTTCGCCCGCGTTTTTACGTTGTTCCCTAACGGCAACTTCTCCAATACCACCGCGGTCGCCAACGCCACCGCCGAGGTATTCAATTCCTCGAATTCGGCGAGCGTAGCTGGAAGCATGATTCCGGTGCAGCCGCGCTGTGTGAAGCCTTTGATCATTCCGAACGTTGATCCGGTAACCGGCAACCAGTTTGTGGATCTAGCGACCGGGGCCATCAAGAACGCTGGGGTTAATCCTCCGGGAGTGATCGGCGAGTCTTTCGTTTTGTCCGCCAATTGTCACCGCGGCCGAACCAATTGCGAGGGCGGAAATTACATCAACTACCCGAACGCGCCGGCGAGCACTGGAGGCACCATCCATTACCTTCCCGCTCTGGTTCAAGGCACACCCCTTGCGGTGCCCTCCTGCGCGAATGATGATACGTTCCAGGAGGCAATCGGAGGATGTGATCAGAGCACGCCTTACGCATGTGGAACCTCGGTTGGGGGGCAAGTCGACCTGACGGAAAACCCGATAAATCCCAGTAGCGCTAACGGCGATACAGGCACTGCGGTGCAATGTCTAACCCATGCTGCGGCGCAGGGGTTAGGCCAAGGGCAGGACCAGATTGATACGGGGAGTTTCCCTTTTCAGATCCAGGCGGGTTCCGACAATCCGCTAGTCAAGGATGGCTTAGTCCCAAGCAACGCCATTATCACCGCCAGTAGCTCCATTGTTACCCTACCAATCTACGATGGCACCCCATTGACCGCGGGCAATCAGCCGAACGTTACCATCGTCGGATTTTTGCAGGTCTTCGTCAAAGACCTCGACGGCAATGGACACCCCAATGTAACCGTACTGAATGTCTCGGGATGCAGCAACAACGCTACAAACTCTCCTGTGCTTGGAACTTCGCCCGTGCCGATCCGGCTGATCACGCCGCCATAACGTGAGCCGCCTCGATTTATGCGCAAATCAGGCGAGGCGGAACGATCCCATCAAACCCATCACGCCGAACAATCAGTAAGCAACCCAGAAAAACTCATCATCTAGTTGGGAGGGTCGTTATTTGGCGGGCCGTCGTTCGCAGGGTTCGAAGTCGGCGGCATCGTGCGGATCGGTGGTGCAGGTTCGGATTGGACCTCCGCTCCATCAGTGTCATTGGTCAAGGACTGGGCCTGAGGCAGCGGAGTCGGCATCGGTCCATCCGGCCGCGCGGTGAGAATAACACGGTCCAGGCCGCCGGGATTCGTTGGCGAACTCAGGATCATGAAATTGAATTGCGTACCATTCAGCAGGTGAGCCAGAACTTCCGGCGCCGGAGCCGGCCCGAGTTCGGCCATGACCTTTTCCTCCTCCGCGCCTGCCGGAATGGCGATCTCCGCCCCGGTGCGTTCATGCACCGCTGAAAGAATTTCGGAGAGGCTGGCTTTGTTGGAACTGATCGACAACAACCCACTCTGAAACGAAACTTCCAGCAGCGGCTTCACTGGAGGCGGCGCTGGGACATAAGCCGGCACGGGCTGTACAGCGTAATTCGCCTTCACCAGTGCCGCCTCCGAGGTAGCACCGAATCTGGCCGCTTCCGCGCCCGCACTTCCTCCGACTTTTAGGATCACACTTCTTGCCGTCGGAAAGACCTGGTAGCGCTGCGGACCATTCAAATCGAGGACGACCCGGGTGACCGGCGGGTCTGCAGAGAACAAACCCACGCGCAGACTTTTCACTTCCCCGCGGTTTACCGGCTGATTGCGTAGCTGAGGCCCGGGAACCGCGTTGACAAAATCCACCACCAGCCGATCGGGACCAGTTAATGCGTTGATCTGTGGAACCACACGGTCGCTAGTCTCGATCTCGATTTCAACCTGGTTTCGCGAATCGAGCACTCGCGCTCGCCGAATCGAGGGCACGGCCGCAACCTGGCTGGAGAGCGGAGCAGGTAAACATACCGCTGCCCCCAGCAGCAAGACGGCAGCGGCTCTGAGGGAGGGGGACATGAATACCTTAAATACTTGTGTGCAATGCGCTTTGAGGTGATTTTAGCAGCGTTACTCAGGGGAAACCCTTACGAAAGGATTACAACCTTTGGTCCCCCGATCACGCCAAGCGCAGAGTGAGGGATGGCAGCGAGAGTCCTTCTACCTCGAAGGTCCAGAGATCGCCGCTGGCGGTCAGATGTCCAGCGGTAAGCGTACCCGAACTTACGATTTCACCAGCGCCAAGGGGCTGGGCTGGAAAACGCTTCGCCACGGCTGCGCCGAGTTCGGCCAGGCACAAAGCGGGGCTCTTCAAAGAGTTCCTGCCGGACCCTTCTTCCACAAACTCCCCACTCTTCGACACTCGCGCTTTAAACCGTGGCAACTCGTCCACCAATTTGCCGATGAGATCGGGGCGCACTTGCAGTCTTTCGCCGACAACGAGCGCGGCGTGAAGTCCATAAGACGCGACGAAATCGCTGGGCTGAAACTTCCAGTCCGGAAAAGGGCAATCGATAATTTCGAATCCCAACGCCAGCCAGTCGCTCGCTTCGAGCGCAGCGTGGGCATCAGAAGTCTCGCGCTTCAGGGATTGTTTCAAGCCGAAAACAATTTCGGGTTCGACCTTCAGCGAACGCGGATGCGCGATTGAAACGGCGCCGGAGTTGCCGTCACTGTAATGCACCGTGTCCTCGTACATGTGGGCCCATACGAGGGTTTCAAGTTTAAACACGCGCCACATGGCCTTGTTGGCATAACCAACCTTGCGACCGACAGCTTTTTGACCACCAGCTTCACGCGACCGCTTTAGCATTGCTTCTATGTCATAAGCCTGGTTGAGGTCAAAACCCGGGCGCTCGGAAGGCGGGTTCGCGACCATCTGGCCCGTTTCATATGCGGACTGCAGCTCTCGCGCTAATGATTCGACTTCATCATGCGACATAAGAGGGAGTTGAGACCCCACATCTTAACAAAAGGCGTTTGTCGATGGCGCGGCACCGTGGTAGCGAGCAAGAGCACCTGGAGCGATTTCGTTCGCCCGGATCGTTCAAGTGTTGGCCGTTCCCACTCTGACAATAGCTAGCAGATGCCGGCGGACTAGGTTCACCCAAAAACGGTGGTAAGTTACACTCGTGCGTTGACTGCAGTTCTGCGTCGGCCGGAGGATACGTTGGGTTTGGCGTAAGTCCAGCGGCGGTTAGGGAGGATTTGTGAGAGGTCTTTTCTTGTTCGCGTGCGTAGCAGGGTTGACGTCTTTCGGTCTGGCGCAACAGCCCACAACGCCGGCTAAGACTGGCCAGAAACCGCCATCCAGCAGCGTCTCCGCGGATTCAGCATTGAATGATATGTTCGATGCGAAGATCAAGCAGGAATGGGAGGCGCTAAAAAAGAAAGATAAGAAAACGTACGCCGAGCTCCTCGCCGATGACTACGAAGGTGTCGAAATCGACGGCCGCGGCGAGCGGACGAAGATTCAAGCCATCAACGAACTTGCGGATACGAATGTCTTCAACTACACGCTTTGGGGGCTGAAGGTAACTCCTCTAGGGCCGGATGCCGCTTTCGTGGTCTACGAAAGCACCATGCAGTTCCCGCCCAAGTCCGCGATACGCTTCTCGCGCGTGTACATCAGCGAACTTTGGGTGAAGCGCGCTGGGCAGTGGAAGGAGGAGCACTATCAGGAAACTCACGTCAAGTAGGTTCGGACCGCAGATTGATTGCAACCGACGCAATCGCGGCATCATCCGATCTTAATTAGGAGGAGGAATCTCCATGAAAACACTATTGTTCGCTCTGCTGCTTTCCAGCAGCTTTCTCCTGGCGCAGGATAGCGCTTCTGGCAACTCGAACCAGCAGACCTCGAAGGATTCCAAAGGACAGGTTACTCTGCAAGGCTGCGTAAGCCGATTCGGCGGCGATTACATCCTGATGAAGCAGAATCCGGCTGTGACTTATCAACTTGAGGCGACCGGCAAGATAAGGCTGCGGCACTATCTGGGACAGCGAGTGGAAGCAATCGGCAACGAGTCCCCGACCATGAGCACGAGTTCCGACGCGATGGATAAGATGGGTTCGGCGGCCTCGGTGACGTTGACTGTCGCCTCAATCAGAACCATCGACAAGGACTGCACGGTGCGCCCAGCGCCTTAGAGGCTGGCCTTCGGCGCGGGAACTCCTCAGTCGCAGTCGGGGGGCATGGCCATGATTTCTGCATTTGAATCGCAGGGCGGCTTTTTCTTGGCCGGCTCCAGAAGCATCGGATGTTTGTAGCGCAGAATCCACAAGCCTTCGTCGTTGGTGAGGTAGATCAGGCTGTGGCCGCCGTCCGGAAGAAGGCTGGTGACTTTGTTGAATGTCTCCAGCGTCTTGGGATTCTGTGGATCGCTTAGGTCCAGCACGCGAACAACTTCCGTGGGATGGTTGCTACTGGTCAGGGTCGTCGGCGTCCTCTCCGGTGCTTCCGCAATGGCTACATCGTGGCCGACAATTTCCAGATTGCCCGAAGTGGCCTGGTTCGACTCTACGGTTCGCTTCAACAGGCTGGGCTTTTCGGGATTGGAAACGTCCACCACCATAAACCCCTGCTTCGCGGCCTGCTGCACGTAGAGGTAATGTTTGCCGTTCTCTCGCTGTAGCAACATTTGGCTTCCGGTTGCCTGCGGCAACGGCAAATGGGCGATCACGGTTGCTGGGACATCAGTCGCTTTGGGTGTGGCTTCCTCGCTTGCGGCTGTCAGCATGCCTGCCACAGCGAGAACCGACAGCCCAAGTACCAGCTTCAGCAGGGGCGCTCTAAGACAAATCTGCATAAACTTCTCCAAAGGCTTCCACCTAAAGCGACTATACCACCCGCGCCTTCTTATTGTTGGGCAGCGACCCCCACGCATCCGTAGGAAGCCAGAGTCGAGCAGACCGCGCCAGCCTGAAGCGGCACAAAAGCATGGTTGGTCTTGGGGTCTACCGAAATGCTGTGCGCATTCGATCCGGTCGGCATGTTGTATAGCCACTGGTTCGTGCCGGCATCAATCACGCCCATCACCGCACTGGGAAGCATGTCGCGCGCCGCCAGATAGTATTTGTTGTCGGTTGGGTTGTACCAGGTTTCATCCACGCCGCCCACGTTATTGATCTCCACACAGTTGGTCAGCGGAGCAGTAACGCAGTTGATGTCAGTGCCGGGCGCCGTGAAAGCAATTATGTACTCGTTGGGCGGAAATGCTTTGCCATCGTGGTCTGCACAGGCTACGAGGAACTGGTTCCCCGGGCCCTTGCTGACACCGGTCGGCATGCAATACGGCATCACGATGCTGTTGACGACTACAGGTCCGCAGGAAACACCCCCGCAAGTGGTGTCGGTCAGCTGGGGGTCGATCACATCGATGCTCCCTATGTTGATGTTGCCCACTGAATTTTCATTTGCCAGCAGCAGAAGGCCGGAGTTGGGGTCCCATATCATTCCGCCCAAACCGGCCGGGGCGATGGCGCCGGCACAAGCGCCGGTCGGGGCGGTTTGGCTGCAGAACGTCCCCAAGTTTTGATCTAGGATGGGGCCGTGATGACAGGGGATGTTGTAGGAAACACCGCTAGGAGTAGTTCCGACTCCCAGCAGGCCCAACGGACCATCAGCTGCTGCCGATCCAGAAACGCCGCTAAAGACATGCGGGTTGGACGGATCCGGGCAGGGGAACGTACCTGCAACGGTGTCAACGGTAGTCGGTGGGCTGTTGAGCCCAACTCCACCTGAGGCCGAGCCTCCAGCTCCATCGTAATAGATCTGCCCGAGGATGCAGCTTGGGGGGTTGAATGAGCCCCCATTGCCCGGGTCCAGCTGGAGTGATGGCGGCACACCGGTGCCTGAGCCCTGAAGAGGATAAGTTGCAGGGCTGAAGCCCGGCGGATAGGGCCCATAAGCCAGAGTCTGATCGATCGGTAAGCAATGTTGCCTCTGGAGCGTGTCCGCCGGGTTTCTGGCCACGACGCCCGACATGTCGATGAACGTGATGAAGGGCAATCCCGGATCTCCGTTGATGACAGCAAGGACTCCGTGTACGTTGTCAAACGACATTTCATCGGCGCGGTCATCTCCACAATCGGTGGCCGAGCCAGCTTCGCCGTTCCAGGAAGCAATACATCCAGAAATTCCTTGGGGCCCGTCGTAGTCGGCCCCGACCCCAGTGGGTATAGTGGCAAGAATAGTGGGTGGCGTGGGTATCGGACCTGCACCCAGGTTCATCGTGGTCAGATCGAATACGGCGACGGAAGAGTCGCCATTGCCGACGAACAAAGTATTGCCGTCCGCACTTACCTCAAGGCCGTCCGGACCCGACATTGGATTCACCCCATTGGCGCGGGAAGCACAGCACTGTGCGCCCGGGAATCCACCAAAGTTGTGGTTTGCACCAAAGCCCGTGATCAGGTGGAAAGTGGGGGCTGTGGGGCCACCCAGTCCGGTCATATCAGTTCTGCATCCGTAACGGGTGAAATTGCCGAATACGTCAACAATGGGTGGAATGATATCGACGGTGTTTCCGCCGGAGACGGTTTGGGGACATGGACTGGCTCCGTTACCCGCGCCGGCAACAGCATTAGAGCCTTGAATCGAATTCACCGCAAGATCCTGGGCCGTATCGATGACTTGTACGGCGACGCCAATACGGTCGGAAATGTAATCGAGATTGTCTACGCCCGATAACCCCCCGGCCGGAGGAGTCGATATCCAGCTAATGTCAAAAGAGTTGAACGGGCCACCCGGCTCGCCGGTGGCATTGTGCTCGGGCACGGGAATGACGTTGACGATAGAGTAAACGCCGTTGATCGTCGTCCCGCACGTAGGGCAATTCGGCGTGGTGCCGCAGCCGCTGAAGATTACAAACAGCGCGGTGAAAAGAATAGTAAGAAGAATCCTCGGTCTCATTCGAATTCCCTCCTCCAATTTCCCTTCAGGACCGGCTTGCCGCCGGCCCCGGCATTTACCGAACTTGTCAACTATCCCATTCGCCATCGATGCGGAGCAGACTAGAACCTGAACTGCAACTGCTGCAAGACCACGTAATAGTTCTGGGGCTCCGCGCCGATCGTGCTGGGTTCCTTCAACTGATCAATACCCAGATTGACTTGGTACTTGACCCAGTAATTGGGGTACCAGGTAACTCCAAAGGTGAACTCGTCGGTGTGGTAATTAAACGTGGGCACAAAACCCGGCGTGTAGTAGTTCAAGAAGTTCGCGCCCGGTTCTTTGGCCTGGATGCCCATGTATCGAAAACCGACTCCCCACGCTCCGAACCCACGGCCCTTGCCGCCAGGGGTATCGGGTCCGAACGTCGGATTCTTTACCCGCGGGGTGCCGTTTTCCGGCTGCTTTTCGCCCGTGAGCAAGTAGGTCGCACTGAGGTCCCAAGCCTTGGCGATAATGGATGGGAGACTCAGGAAGCCAAGGCCGCCGACTTGCTCGGAGCCGACGTTGTTGCGTGACATGTTGAGTTGATCGAATTCGCCGCGCAGAGCGAACGCCGACTTGATGTAAGTAAACTCACCGTTATAGCGCTGGGTCGGTCCGTTGATGGCGAACTGCGGGAAGAAGTCGTAAACTCCGCCCGGCAGATTTCCGCTGAAGCTTCGATCCCCGGAAAGACCGCGGGATCGGCCTCGATCAGCAGATCCGCCAATGGCAAGTTCCTTCAGCCAGCCATCTTTCGATTTCCGGAACGGGTAGAAGCGCAGCCGTCCGATGACTTCCGGCTGATTCGTTACGGCTGCCTGAGCGTATCCTTTGCCGTTAAATGCTCCCAGCCAGTACTGCAATACGCCGCCGTCGATATCTCCATGGAAGGCGATGCCGGGGCTGCGGAACGCCGACGCGGCTGAAGGGTATAAAATCGCCTGAAATCCACGTTCCACGAAGTCCAGATTGGTGGCGCCGGTTCCGGACTCTTGCGCAAATGGCGTCTTGAACTGGCCGGCCTGAAATTGGAACTCGGGCCGAATCCTTACGTTGAGGTAAACGTCACGCACGATTGATCCTGAAGTGCTCGCAGCGTCGGTGAGCAGCGCAAAATTGAAATGGGAACCGAAGTTGCCTTGAAAACCGAAGCGAGCGCGGCGCAAGATGAATGTGTCTGAGGGCGCGCCATCACCCTTGTACGCGCGATAGTCGGTATCGACATAGCCGTAGGGGCTTATGCTGAACTGTCCGTCCGCGCTCTTGATGAAAAAGTGTTCGCCGTTCCATCCCGAGGTGAGAGGGGCATCTTTCTTCGTAACGGAACCGGCCGGTGCCTGATCGACCACGGCCATCTCCGGTGCAGGACCAGGTTGCACGAGAACCGCGTTCATGAGGTGAACAGCGCTGGGGCCGGGAGCCTCAGGCGGCTGTGCGTGGGCTTCCGCCGGTGCTGCGGCCACGGGGCGAACCTGGACTGCGCTACTGTCGGACGCGCGGGCCTGTCCGGCGGCCAGTTTCTCAACGAGAGCCTTCAGTTCCTCGATCGTCTGGCGCTGCGCCGCCACTTCGCCGCGCAACTGGTTGACTTCTGCTTTAGTGGCGGTCTCCGAGGCTGCTCCGCCCGTCTTGCTCGAGGGCTCCGTGCCTTGCGCGCGGGCAAGCAAACCCGTCGCCATGAAAACAACCAGAAGCGCAAAACATTTTGTTAGTGAGCGCATGTGCTTCCTCTCCCGGGACGATTTGCAACGCAAGGCTGCCCTCAAGGCATGCGGACAGGAAGGCCGCGCACTCCATTGTCCGTTCGGGCGCCGAACCAAAAGTTCTCCAGAGTGATGCGAATGAGTTCTTTCCGGTCTGCAAAGCGGACCAGTTGACCGGGCGGGTTTACCACGAAAAAATGAATGTTGTCAAGAAATTTCTTCGCTGGACGCAGCGCCACGATAACTCGCACGACATCTTGGACGCGCGGCGAGGGTTAGTCAGCAGTAACTATTTCAGATCGCATCCACCAGAGTTGACTCCGCACGAACACGCTGCCATGATGTCGCCATGCCCGACCGCAAGCTCCGAATCGTCCGGTTCATCGGGAGCACTCCGAACACCGCCTACTGTGACGTTTGCAAGTTAGCCTTCCGAACCCGACAAGAGTTCATCGTGGATGCCGAGAAGGCGAAAGCCCAGCTGCAATCCGATTTCGAGAAGCATGAATGCCAGCCCGAGGAGGGCGCGGTGAACGAAGCGCTTGACCACATCCGCTAAACAGACGGCTCCGTCCGGGCACGCTGATTTAATACATTCTTGCCAAACGGCCGCCACTATTTTGTTTACGATAAGATAATGCCTGGAGCAAGAATACGGCGCCTGGCGGTGGTGCCAATCCTCAGCCCCAGCTAGGTTAATACATTTCGATCCCATGGCATCGCATACTGAAAACACCACGTCGCAATACATGAATTACGCACCCGCGCGGTTGAACCCGCTTAAGGATCTCCCAAAGGGATTTTTCGACTTCTTATTGCCCCTGCACAGGCAGTTCACTCCCTGGCAGCAGAAGTTAGTCGCAAAACGCGCCGAGGCCTTGCAGTCGTCGCATCGCGGGCATCCGCCGAACTACCTTCCAGCTTCAGAAGCAACCATCTCAGATTGGAAGATCGAAGTGCCCGACTGGTGCGCCGATCAGCGCAACCAGATGACCGGCCCGGCCGACGACGCCGAGTTGACAGTCAAGCTGCTGAACTCCGGATCACCTGCCGTCATGATCGATCTTGAGGATTCCACAGCGAACATCTGGGAAAACATAATGCTGGCGGTTAAAAACACCATCGCCGCCTACAAGTACGAACTCGGCTACGACGACAAGAAGCGGAAGAAGAAAGTCACGGTGCAGCACTCGAAAACCGTAACCTGGGTGCGTCCACGGGGTTTGCACGTGAGCCAGGGAGGAGTGTTTAAGAACGAGATCATGTCCGCTTCCCTGTTCGATTTGGCCTTGATCTGGTACCAGATCGACCCCGCGTGGCTCCCGCACAACTTCTCGGTGTATATCCCCAAGAGCGAGTCTGCCGAGGAAGCCTTCTGGTGGCGCGACTTGTTCGAGGTGTTCGCCAAACAGAAGGGCGTGGCCAAGGACTACATCAAGTGCATGGCGCTGGTTGAGGCCCACCCACTGGCCTATCAGATGGAGGAGTTCCTCTTCAATCTTCGCGAGCACTGCCTGGGATTGAACCTGGGTCGCTGGGATTACATGGCCTCGCTGATCGATTTCATGATCGAGGATCCCAACTGGATTTTGCCGGATCGCAATACCATCCCGCACGACGTAGCGTTCTTCCAGAACTTTCGCACGCTGATGCCGGAGGTTTGCCACAAGCATGGAGCTTTGGCGATCGGCGGAATGACGGCGCTTTTTCCCAGCCGCACCGACACCGAGTTGAACGAGCGCGCTCTGAAGGTTCTAAAGCAAGACAAGAAAAACGAAGCCGACTGCCTGATGGATGGAGCCTGGACCGGGCATCCCGATCAGAACGAGATCGCGGTCGCGCAGTTCCCCTATCCCAATCAAATCGCTAAACGGCCCAAGCTTGCCAATTCGCACCCCGACCTGCGGCCCATCCCGAAAGGCGTCGGCGGAATAACCCTTGGCGGAACGCGGGCGGCGGTGCGCACCGTGATTCGTTATCGCAACGGCGTGCTCAACGGAAGAGGAGCCAGCCTGCTCGATGGCTACATGGAGGACCTGGCGACTGACCGCATCTATCGCCTGATGATCGCTCAGCGCGTGCGGCACAAGGTCGAGGTCGCGGGAGATGATGGCAAAACAATCGGACACTCTCCCGCCCTGGCTACTCGATTGTTCGACGAGGAATTGGCAAAGATCCAAAAGGATTTGCCGGCAGAGATTGACCGAAAAGCGGTTGCCACCCTGCCCGAAGCACGCCGGATCGCGGAGGAGATGATTGTTCAGGGACACCACTCGCCGATTTAGGAAATGAAGTCGGGCCGGAGGAATTCAGAGTTGCATAACCCAGGAAAAGAAAAAACTGATCGAACGGATGAATAGAATTGATTTGACGGCGATTGCATCAACGGTGCTCACTGTCAGACTGCATCGCATCGTGAAACATCACATTTCGGCCTGCATTCTGGAGATTGTCCGCTCCGTACCGTAATATCAATATCCTGCAAAGTAGAGGTTTAATTAGAAACGAGGATTTATGAGCGCCATCGAACAGCCCGCTGCAATTCAGTTCCCTGCCCTGCAACCGCCTCGCCGTTACTTGTTCGGCCCCGGACCCAGCATGGTTCACCCGCGCGTTTACGAAGCTTTGTCGAAACCTATTGTCGGACACCTCGACGCTTACTTCATCCAGGTCATGGGAGACGTTCAGCAGTTGCTCAAGACAGCTTACGGAACTACCGAGGGCGCCACGCTCGTGATTTCCGGCACTGGAAGCGCGGGCATGGAAGCTGCCGTCACCAACTTTGTGGAGCCTGGCGCAAAGTTCGCGGTTTTGGCAAATGGATATTTCTCCGACCGGCTCACGGAGATGGCCAAGCGCAACAGTGCGGACGTCGTGCGCTTTGAGAAGCAGTGGGGGGAAACCTACACTGACGATGAGGCCAGAGAGTTCATCGGCCGCGAGAAACCCAAGGTTGTAGGTTTCGTCCATGCCGAGACCTCGACGGGAGCGCTGCAATCGGGTAAAGCGATCTGCGCTGCTGCGCACGACGCTGGTGCTTTGGTAATTGCTGATTGCGTCACCTCGCTCGGAGGACTGCCGGTAGAGTTCGACCGCACGGGCATCGATGTCGCCTACAGTTGCACGCAGAAAGGCCTGAGCTGTCCGCCGGGTTTGTCTCCGATGGCCATGTCGGCGCGAGCCATGGAATGGCTGCGTGCCCGCACGACGCTTCCGCGTAGCTGGTATCTGGATCTCAAGTTGATTCACGACTATTCCACCGTGTCGCACCGTTACCATCACACGGCGCCGATCTCGATGTTTTATGCCTTACGCGAAGCGCTCCTGGTCATCGCGGAAGAAGGGATTGAGAACCGGTGGGAGCGTCATCGCCGCAGCAACCGGGCTTTCGTCAAGGGAATTGAAGCGATGGGCCTGCGCATGCACGTTCCGGCGGAGCACCGAATCGCGACGCTGAACACCGTGTGCGTGCCCGCAGGAGTTGACGAAGCCAAGGTCCGGAAACTTTTGTTGGATGGTCCGGGGATCGAAATCGCCGGCGGATTTGGACCGCTCGCCGGCAAAGTTTTTCGCATCGGCGTGATGGGGCCGTTAGCTACCGAAGATAATGTGCAGTTTTTCCTCAAGGAGTTCAAGAAAGCTCTGAGCGCAGAGGGCTACTCGATGTAGTCCTCGATCCAGTTATCGATCGAGTAAACGAGCCCGGAGGTAGAGGCGACGAAGAATGACTCTGAAGTCGGTAGACACGCTACTTGACCTTTTGCATTTCGCGGACAGTCACACCGCAGTTATCGTTCCCGAGCTCAGCCTGCATGTCACCTATGATTCGCTCCGGCGGCAGGTTCTCGAGATGGCGAACGCTCTGGCTTCCGCCGGCATTCGGCGTGGCGATGCCGTGGCGATTGCATTACCCAATGGTTTGCCGGCAATCGTGAGCTTTCTGGCGGCATCGATCGCGGGCAAGGCAGCCCCTTTGAATCCGGCGTATCCCTATGAGGAGTTTCATTTTTTTCTGGGCGACACCAATGCCCGAGTTTTGCTTTGTCCGCCGGTAGGCGCGGAGTTCGTTCGCACGGCAGCCGCGGACCGCAAGATCCCAGTATTTTCAGTGGAGATGAATGAGAGAGGCAACGTGCACCTTACCGGTGCGCCCGCCGGCGCCACCGCAACCAACCCCACCGCCGACGACATCGCGTTGATCCTGCACACCAGCGGTAGCACTGGAAAACCCAAGCGCGTCCCCTTGCGGCATTTCAACCTGGCGGTTTCCTCGGCAAATATTGCGAACACCTATGCTCTTTCCGAGGAAGATGTTTCACTGTGCATCATGCCCCTGTTCCATATTCATGGGCTGATTGGTTCCACCATGGCTACGTTGCTTTCGGGCGGCGCCGTTGTAGTGCCCACCAAATTCAACGCGCTCTCGTTCTGGCGCACGGTGCGCGAGCATCGGGTTACTTGGTATTCAGGAGTGCCCGCGATGCACCAGCTTCTGATGGCCCGAACGCACCACAAGCCGGCGGAGGCTGACTCTCTGCGCTTTATCCGTTCCTGTAGCGCGCCACTTTCGTCGGAGCTAATCGACAAGATCGAAGGGGTGTTCGGAGTTCCTTTCGTCGAGGCCTACGGAATGACCGAAGCTTCTCACCAGATGACGTCGAATCCTCTGCCCCCGCGGCACCGGAAGGCCGGTTCGGTGGGCGTGGGTGCGGGCCTTCGCATCAGCATCATGGACAAAGAGGGCAATCACCTTGGAACCAAGCAACGGGGCGAAGTTGTGATTCAGGGCGCGAATGTGTTTCGCGGATACGAAAATAATCCTGATGCCAACGCCCGTGCTTTTGTGAACGGATGGTTTCGCACCGGCGATGAAGGAATGCTGGACGAAGATTGTTATTTGCATTTGACGGGGCGCATTAAAGACATCATCATTCGAGGCGGCGAGAACATCGCGCCCCACGAAGTCGATGAAATTCTGCTTCGGCACCCCGCAGTAGCCGCTGCCGTGACCTTTGGCTGCGCCCATCCTACGCTGGGAGAGGAAGTCGCTGCGGCGGTGGTTTTGCACGAACCTCACGGCGCGACTGAATCGGTGCTCATTAAACACTGCCGCGAATTGCTCGCGGAATACAAATGTCCGAAGAAGATATATCTGGTGAAGACCATTCCGACCACGGCCACAGGAAAAATTCGCCGTCGCGCCGTCGCCGCCGCGCTCGTGGATGAGCAACGTGGGTAGCGGCGTGGGTGAGCAGCCGGGTGAACAAGAATGAAATTTCTGATCGCGGGAGCGGGCGCAATCGGCGCCTACCTGGGCGCGCGCATGACGCAGGCAGGGTTCGACGTGACGCTGTTTGCACGGGGCCCGCATCTTCGCGCCATGCAGGAGCATGGCGTGCAGGTGAAAAGCAGCGAGGGAGATTTCGTGGCGCGCCCCGGCATCGTGGGCTCGCTCGAAGAAGTGGGGCCTGTCGATGTTGTTTTTCTCGGCGTGAAGGCTCACGCCCTGCCGCAACTCGTGCCGCAGTTGAAGCCGATTCTCGGCCCCAATACCACAGTCGTCAGCACCCAGAATGGCATTCCGTGGTGGTATTTCCAGGGTTTCGGCGGCGAATGGGAGGGAATTCATCTGGAGAGCGTCGATCCCGGGGGCGTGATTGCGGCAGCGGTCGAAGCTCGCGCCGTGATTGGGTCAATCGTGTACTTCGCGACCGAGATTACGGAACCGGGGGTGATCCAGCACATCGAGGGCAACCGCGTTACGCTGGGCGAACCGGACGGATCCCGCTCCGATCGCATCCGGGCAATTGCAGAGGCCCTCGCCGCCTCTGGCTTCCGGTGCCCAGTCACCACTCGCATCCGGCACGAGATTTTTGTGAAGCTACTGGGTAATGCGTCCTTCAACCCAGTCAGTGCACTCACGCGCGCCACGCTGGCTCAGATGGCACGCGACCCGGGAGTTTCTTCCGTGATTCGGAGCATCATGCAGGAAGTGGAAGAGGTCTCCCGCAAATTAGGTATGGAGCTGCCCATCACAATCGATCAGCGCATTGCCGGCGCGGAAAAAGTGGGCGAGCACAAGACCTCAATGCTGCAAGATCTTGAAGCCGGTCGGCCGATGGAACTGGAAGCGCTGGTAGGTTCGGTTGTGGAGCTCGGTGACCGCGTCGGGCTTCCCATGACCTGCACTCGCACCGTGTACAACTGCGCGAAATTACTGACCAAAAGCACGGCTCGGCAACCCCGCTGAAATCGGCTGCATCGTCCTTTTTCATCCCACTGATAAAAATATTTACTTGGGGGCTTGACAACGGGCGTATACTGCGTCCGTTGGCTGGTCCACTTATCGGACCACTTGGAACATTCACCTTGCCCGCAGCGATCAAATCCGACTTCGAAGTTGTCCGCAGGAACAAAGTCTACGAAGAAGTCGCCAAGCAAATCGAACGCCTGATTCTCAAGAAACTGCAACCCGGTGACAAGCTGCCGTCAGAGCGTGAACTGGCGGAGATGCTTCGCGTGAGCCGCAGTTCCATTCGCGATGCGATTCGAGGCCTGGAACTAATGGGCTTGGTTGAGCCGCGTCAAGGTGCGGGAACCATTGTTCGCGAAATTTCCGCTGAATCGTTGGTGAATCCTTTTGCCGACGCTCTGAAGCGCCGTCAAGAACTGGTCAGCGAGCTTTTGGATTTTCGCAGGATGCTCGAACCGCCGCTGGCTGCGCGCGCCGCCACGCACGCATCCGCTGACGACATCTCCGACATGGAGGAGATCCTGCGGCGGCAAGAGGAAAAGCAGAGGCAAGGAGACGCCGCAGTCGCCGAAGACACCGAATTCCACTACAGCGTAGCTCTGGCCTCCGATAACAGTGTCGTGCTGAAGGTGCTCGACATTCTTATGGATCTGTTGCGGGATACGCGCGAGCGCTCGCTGCAGGTGGAGGGCCGCGCGCCGAAATCGCTCGCCGGCCATCGGCGCATATTGGCTGCCATCAAGCGTCGCGATGGCGAAGCTGCCAAAGATGCCATGCGCCGGCACATTGAGGATGTCGAAGAGATCGTACTCAACAAACTTTAACGAGCAAGTTCTAATCAACGGAGGATTTTGTCATGGGCCGGTTATTCGCAATCGAGATTATCTACAGAGGCATCTTCCAAAAAACCATGGCTGGCAGGCTCAGCCGCGCGATCGTGCTCGCCGCCCATCACGAAGGCAAGGTGGGCATTTCTTTTGGCCGTTACGGCGACAGTCCCGAGCGCAACGGAATTCCTGCGAAGGGCTTCGCGATCGTGGCTACCGACGAACAGACCCTGCAGGAAGGCATGGCGAAGTATGAGCCCAAAGAAGTCGACGTCACCATTTGCGTCGATGACACGCTATGCAAAGGCGTCGAGTCGTGGGCCTGGTACGGTCTTCAGCCCGTGAATCGCCTGCTGAAGCCGGGCGGCACGCTGATCGTCACCTCGCGTGAGGGGCCGGAGGCGATTATCGCCATGGCGCACCGCAAGGAGACTCCATACCAACTGTCGATCCTCAAAGGTACGGTCAGCTTCTCCGGCTTGTGGGTTTACAAAGACGATCACACCGATGTCCGCATTCTGGGCGCAGTTGCCAAAATTCTTCCCGAGTTGTTCAGCCTTAAATCAGTCCAGAGAGCCATCGTTGACGAGTGGCACGATGAACTGAAGGCCACTTCGGCCGCTAAGGCGTACGATCGCACGACCAGCATCACGGTGACTCCGGACCAAGGCAATCCTGAAGTGCCTTATAAATTTGACCTCCCCAAGTGGCATGAGATGGGCGAAGGCATTGCTATCCCCAGCATTCCTGCCGGACACAAGATGGACGATCCCGCGTCCCACGCGCACGGCGGATTCCAGCCCGACCGCAATCCGACGTTTCTGAAATTCAGCACGCGCACCATGCGGCCGGTGGTGAATTTCGATACCTGCATTAAATGCACCCTGTGCTGGCTGCAATGCCCCGATTCATGTTTCGACGTAACGCCCGAAGGTCTGTACGACGCCAACATGAAGGCCTGCTGCGGATGCGGCGTCTGTGAAGCCGTCTGCCCCGTAAAGGAATGCGTCACCATGGTGAATGAGGCCGAATTCAAAGATAACGGCAGCCAATGGGAAGACTGGCGCAAAGACAAAGACGGCTACAAAGTATGGCTCGAAGAAAAGATCAAACATCCGCCGGAACGCTCCCACGGGTTCCGTTATCGCGGGCAGTATGAGGAGCAGATTCCGGAAATGCTCGAGATCGCTCAGGGAAAATAAACCATCATTCATGGCGTCCTTTACGAGGAGAGTCCGTTATGGCAGTCGCTACTGTAATCGAAGAACAGAAAAACAAAATTGAAGAAACCGCGCTAATCACCGGCAGCGAGGCCATTGCAGTTGCCTGCAAGCTGGCCGACGTCGACGTCATCACGGCTTACCCAATCCGTCCCTACGACACCGTCATGCAGTACGTCTGTAAGCTGGTGGCGAACGGCGAAATGGATTGCGAGTATATCGTCGCTGAGGGCGAGCACTCGCAGTTTGAAATCGTCAAGCATGCTTCTGCTTGCGGCGCTCGCGTGTTCTGCGGGTCCAGCGGCGTCGGCTGGATGTATGCCATGGAAGCGCTGACTGTAACTCCGGCGCTGCGCATTCCCATGATCGCCATGGTCGGAAACCGCGCATTGGATGACCCCGGCGCATTCGGCGTCGAGCATAACGACGCGCTGGCCGTTCGCGATCTGGGCTGGCAGCTGGTTTGGGTCGACAATGCACAGGAGGCGCTGGATACGGCCCTCATTGCCTATCGAGTAGCCGAAGACCGGCGTGTCTTTTTGCCTCTCGCCATCAGTTGCGACGGTGCATTCCTGACCCACTCGCAGGCGCTGGTCAAGATTCCGTCGCAGGAGAAGGTAAATGAATTCCTGCCACCTTATAACCGCGGGGACCTGCTGCTCCATCCCGACAACCCCATTACTGTGGCGCCCCAAGGCAACGAAGACTGGGTCATGGAAATTCGTCGCCAGAACTACGCCGCCATGGAGCGGTCCTATGGCGTAATCAAAGAAGCCTACGCTGATTTCGAACGCATCTTTGGCCGCTCCTACGGCAATCCGTTCTTCGAGGAGTACATGACCGACGATGCCGATGTCGTTCTCATGGGCATGGGGACTCTGTCGATCTCGGTGAAGGTGGCGATCCGCGAGATGCGCAAGCAGGGCAAGCGGGTTGGATTTGTACGCATGCGTTGGTTCCGTCCGTTCGCCGCGGAGGAATTGTCAAAGTCTCTGCAACGCTTTGCTGCGGTCGGAGTCATCGATCGCGACTATTCTTTTGGCTCCCCCTATCTCGGCGGCGTACTGGCTGGCGAGGTTCGGCATGCACTGTATCCGGGACCGGGCAAGAAGCCGCCGGTGGTGGGCTTCATTTGCGGGCTTGGCGGACGCGAAGTAACCGTGCCCGATGTGCAAAAGATGGCCGATGCAGTCTACGCAGCCGCTGATGGCAAAGCAGCTCCCTTAACTCAATGGATTGGATTGCGAGAGTAATCCGCTTTTTGCTGACGGGTCTTAGACCTCAGAGAGGATAAAGAATTATGGCTACCTACGTACAGATCGATCCGACCCAGAAACTAGATCCCTTCAAATCCGTGAAGAAGATCCCGCTGGACGAGTACTTCACCTCCGGGCACCGCACCTGCCAGGGTTGTGAATCAGCCCTCGTCATGAAGATGATGGCCAAGGCCGCTGGCCCGCGCACCATCGTGCTCGGCAGCACGGGATGCATGTATGTGGCAAACACCACGTACTACAGCACCTCGTGGGTGCTTCCCTGGATGCATACTCAGTTGGGCAGCAGCGGTTCGGCCGCTCTGGGAACCTCGGCGGCTCTGAAGGTGCTCATGCGCAAGGGAAAAATGAAGCAGGAGCCCATCAACGTCATCGCATTCTGCGGCGACGGCGGCGGGGCCGACATGGGCGTGGGCGGGATTTCCGCCACGCTGACTCATCCCGATTACAACTGCCTCATTTTGATGTATGACAATGAGTCATACGCGAATACCGACATACAGCTTTCAGGAAGCACTCCATGGGGAGCCAACACCACGTTCAGCACACCTGGCAAGGTGAAAAGGATCATGCATCGCCGTTGGAAAAAGAATATGGCGGGCATGATGGCAGCGGGTCATCCCACGTGCCGCTATGTTGCAGCTGTTTGCATGTCGTACGGCCTGGCAGCCATGAATTCCATGCGCAAAGCTTTGGCCATCGGCGGTCCTACGTTCATTCACTCGCTCGATCCCTGTCCAAAGGGTTGGGATTACGACCCTTACATCTCCCATGAGTTGGGCGAATTGGCGGTAAATACGGGGATTTGGCCGCTCTATGAAGTGGAAGATGGCGTGCTAAAACTTACCGGCAGGACGCAGCAGATTGCCGCCAAGAAGATCCAGCGGCAGCCCGTTCGGGATTACCTGCTGAAGCAAGGAAGATTCGCACACTTTACGAATGACGACATCGATTACTTCCAAAGCAAGATCGATGAGATGTGGGAAAAGTGGCTGGTCCCCGGCGTGATTCCTTTCCGGACAGAAGTGGAGGCCGACGCCCCGCCAGCTTAGAAACGATGGGGGCAAAGTTAGGTCGGATCACACATTTCTGCGTAACGGATCGAAGGCATAGGGGACCGGCGATTTAAAGTCGAGACCTTGAAGTCTGACGAGACACCAGGAGGTGTATCTATGGCTGAAACCACAGCAGGCCCCCTTATTCACCCATCCCGCATTCCCAACCGCTGGGTTCAGTTGGTGGCTGGCATCATCGCGATGATGGCCATTGCCAATCTGCAGTATGCCTGGACCCTTTTTGCCAAGCCCCTGCAGGCCCACATGCATGTCACGCTAACAGCCATCCAGTGGACCTTCGCCCTGTTCATAGCTCTTGAAACCTGGCTGGTTCCCTTTGAGGGCTACCTGGTCGATCGCATTGGTCCACGGCTCATGCTTGGACTGGGCTCGATCATGGTTGGCCTGGGCTGGATCGGGGCCGGCCAAGCCGAAGCCGTGCGCAGCCTCTACTTCTGGTACGGGCTGGGCGGCATCGGCGCCGGCATCGTCTATGGCGGCGTTATCGGCAACGCCTTGAAGTGGTTCCCGGACCACCGAGGACTATGTGTCGGGCTCTGTGCTGGAGCTTACGGAATCGGAACAGCCGTGACCGTCGCTCCAATCGCCGCAATGATTAAGGCCTCCGGTTATCAGCATACATTCATCGTCTGGGGAATTATCCAGGGAGTCGTGGTCCTGGCGAGCGCGCTTTTCCTGGCCAGGCCCCCGGCTGGCTGGGTTCCAGACGGCTGGGAAAAGAAAGAAGCGGAGATCAAGTTGCACGTCAACAGTTCTAGCGTCGACATGACGCCCGGACAGATGATGCGCACCAGTTCATTCTGGCTGATTTACGGAATGATGACGCTGGTGGCTTTCGGCGGCCTGGTGGTGACGGCGCAACTCGGGCCCATGGCGGCTTCGTACAAAGTGGATAAGATCATGGTGGCCTTCGGTATGACAGCGCTGGTGTTAGCGCTCGAGGTGGATCGCATACTGAACGGACTGACTCGGCCTTTCTGGGGTTGGGTGTCGGATCACATCGGACGTGAGAACACCATGGCGATTGCCTTCACTTGTGAGGCAGTGGCCGTGCTTGCTCTGCTGCAACTGATCAGCCATCCGGTTTGGTTTATCTTGTTGTCCGGTTTGTGCTTCTTTGCCTGGGGTGAGATTTTCTCGTTGTTCCCCTCGATTACTGGCGACGTGTTCGGGAGAAAGTGGGCCACGACAAACTATGGCATCGTCTACACCGCTAAGGGAGTAGCAGCCCTCTTCGCTGCTCCAGGCGCTGCCTGGCTATTTGCCAGGACGGGGTCGTGGACCAAAGTGTTTTGGGCAATGATTGCCTGCGACCTCATCGCTGCGGCTTTGGCGCTCTTCTGGCTGAAACCGATGGCTGCACGCACGGTCGAACAGTCAAACAGCGGACTGCATGTCCCCGGCTTGCCTAAGGCGGAGGGGGCAAGAACCGCGGCGTAGCAAGCGGTAGCCGCTGCGCCGCAACGTAGCCTGGTAGAAGCTGTACTTACTCGTTGAGATAGCGTGGCATTGTTCAGCAGCCTTGGAGCCTCTGACAAGGGACTGCAAGGCCGCTGGGTGCCCTCCCCCAAATGATTGTGCCTAAGCTGGCAAGTTGTGGCCGCGCGTTTCCGCACTGAATGGAATCACAAGCAGTCCCAGCGCGAAGGCGATCGCGGTCATCGCAACCGGCGTGCCGAGCGATCCGAAATGCCGCACGCCGCTTCCCACCAAGAACGTAATTCCTGCCCCGCCGAATCGGGCGAATGAAGTCGAGAAAGCGAACGCACTGGCGCGGCATTCCGTGGGGTATTGCTCCGGAAGCCACAGCGTATACACGGCGAAATTGGCCCCGCCTAACCCCAGGAAGAACAAGCAAACGAAGAACCATGGAAGGGCGCTCGGACCGAGGTAGAAGACTTTGCCGAAGGTAAGCGCGATAAACACCATCATCAGGGTAAAGAAGACGGCAAGCGCTCCGCGCCGCCCGAGCCGCTCCGCCAGCCAGGGCATAGCCAGGCAGCCGAGAATGGTCGCGAAGGAAATCAGCATCACCCCCCAGGAGGCGATTCGGGCAGCAGCTGGCCCGATGTGGCCGCCGCTTTCTGCGAGGGCTGTAATCGCCGCGGGAACGTAGACGGTTCCCGCCCACAGGCCGCAGATGGAAGCCAGCATCAATAAAGCGTTAACGATGGTGCGGCGGCGCAAGGCAGACGAAAATAGAATCGCAAAAGGACGCCAGACGGCCCACGATCGGACTACACTTTCTTTCTTCTTCCACGCGGTGGGCTCCACCACGCCATGGCGAACCCAGGCCAGCAGCAGCGCTGGCAGACCGCCGACAATAAACATGGAACGCCAGCCATAGTGGCTGCCGATGCCGTAGTTAGCCAGCGCTGCGAGAAAAAAGCCAAAGTAGTAGCCGGTGTGCATGAACCCGGCGCCCATACGGCGGCGGTGCTCGGGCCATTCTTCGGCGACGAATGTACCGCCCATGGCCCATTCACCGCCAATGCCGATCCCAGCCAGCAAACGCAGAACTGCCAGTTGCCAGACGCTGGTGACGAAGGCGCTGAGAAATGTGAACACCGAATACCAGACGACGGTCAACATGAGGGTGCGCACTCGGCCGAACTTGTCTCCGACTGGCCCCCATAGGAAGGCGAGTCCCCAGCCAATCAGGAACAGCGCAAACAATAGGGATCCGTAGTACCCGATGCTGCCTTTGGTGGCGGCGATGCCAGATCGGGGCAGCAAATCGCGCACTGCGGGCACGAGCACGAGTGCGTAAATGACGGAGTCCATGCCGTCGAGCGTCCACCCGCCCCACGATGCCCAGAAGCCGCGAATCTGATTTCGGGTTAGAGGTGGAGACGATGCCGGGGCGAGATGATTTCCTGGATTGGCAGCGGAGGACATTGGTGGAAAACTATATCAAACCCTCCGCCAAAGCTCACTATTTCACCAGCGGCAGTTCCAGTGAACTCGGGTGATCGCTGTCGTGATACAGCGTGACATGTGCAGTGTGCGCGTCCTTCCCGGATTCCTCCGCCACCACCCCGCCGCTGTTGTAGTTCTTCTCCATGTAGATACTGTTCGGAGAGGTCAGCACCAGCCGCAGCCGGCTCCCTTTCGCAATCTTCCGTGAGAAAAATGTGAAACCGCTGAATTCGTAGCTGTAGATCTCTCCCGGTTTGGTCAGCTTCTCGGTGACGGCGGAATCCCGGTAGCGGGCGCGCATCTGGTCTTCGGTGAGCTGGATACTTTTGCCATCGGGCATAATCTCGTACAGGTTCACGCTGAAATCGGTGTCGGGCACATCCATCGACATCCACACCACGAGCTTCACGAAGCCACTGATTTCCGTATCTACGGTGAAGGGCTGGCTGTGATACACCACTCCGTTGCCGAATAAATTCAAAGCATATCGTTCGTCGGTAATGTAGTTCTTGATCTCTTCCTTTTCCAGTTCCGCCGGCCGCACCTCGAGTGGATCGTAAACGTATTGATCGGGCTTCGCGGCGCCCGGTTTGTCCTCAGTCAGGCTGCCGGAGTGGAAGGCGTCGTTCGCCTCTCCGTTCCTGGAATTCAGATACAGAATTCTCTCGGCATTCGAAATTGTCTCCAAGTTGTCGGCATATTTCCACTGCTCGGCGCCGGTTACGTAATATGCGACGCGTTTTTTCAGAAACTCCGGAGGCTTGCCGTTCTTCAGTGTCCAGTCATACCAATCCAGGTGCAGCTTGTTCATGTCCAGCATGCTGGCGTCCCCGAACGTTAGTCCTCCTACTTCTTTATTGGGAGTCCTTGTACCTGCGTGGTCCCACGGCCCGATGATCAGATAATGCTTGGCCCTGGCCTCTTCTGTTCCGTACTTCATGTGATCGCGGTAGTAAGTCATTGCGCCAGCCTGGTCGCCATCGTAGTCACCGGTGATGGTCAGGATGGGGATAGTGATCTTTTTATATTGCTCAGGGGTGATGTCCAGTTTTTGCCAGTAGGCATCGAACGCGGGATGAGCTATCCATTTCTGGAACACGGTGCTGTCGTCGCCCACGATCTTGTCGAGGTCTTTATAAGGACGGTGGCTCAAATAGAGCTCCTGGAATTTCTCGATCCAGAACGACGACTCCCCGAACAGATCCTGTTGCGGCGTCACTCCGCTGGTAAACGTCAACCATTGCATGTCGTACGTTCCCCAGATGCCCTTAAACATCGGGAAATCAACACCTGCGTGGGCCGCCGCAACCGGAACCACAGTCGCCAGATGAGGTGGGAACTCCCGCAACGTCAGCCACTGGTCGTAGCCGGCGTACGAACCACCCCACATCGTCACCTTGCCATTCGCCCATGGCTGTTTGGCCAACCATTCCACTACGTCGTAGCCGTCCTGCGGTTCCTGCTGGAACGGATCGAAGTGGCCCTCAGAATTCCCGCGCCCGCGCACATCGACCAGGGCAAACACATAGCCGTGTTGCGCAAAGTAATACGCCCGGCTGTGATAGTTGTCGCTGATATAGGGGGTCAGCTCGAAGATCACAGGCAGCCCTTCTTTTTGATCCTTCGGACGGTACACCGTGGCGTTCAGCTTGACGCCGTCGCGCATCGGAATCTTCACACCCCAAGTCAAATCCACTGCTTTCGGCGGCTCTGGGTTATGTTGTTCCTGCGCGCGCAAGGGCACACAGGCGAGAATTAACGACGCAACCAGCACAGGGGACGTGCGCTTCCTATTGACGGGAATTTTCATCTTGGATCCTGGCTCCTGGCAGGCGGCATTCTACCACCCGCGCCTGCAGATGAGCCCAGCGACCAACTCGAATTCGCTAGGATTAGAGGAGAAGAAACTACCGCTTCGCTGCGCGCAAGCGCTCCTCGAGGGCTTTCACCTCGAGATTCAATGCCTCGGGAAGATGGCTGCCGAACTGGGCAAAGTGTTCCTTAATCGAGGGCACTTCCGCCAGCCAGCCCTCAATGTCGACGCTGAGGAGTTCTTCCACGTTCGCGCCTTTGATGTCCAATCCTGTAGTGTCAAGATCAGCGACCTCTGGAATCCGCCCGATCGGCGTCTCGTTTGCATGAACCCTGCCGTCGCAGCGCTCAAAGATCCATTTCAACACGCGGCTGTTTTCCCCATAACCCGGCCACAGGAATTTTCCATTCTTATTCTGGCGGAACCAGTTGACGTAGAAAATCTTCGGCAACTTCGAAGCGCTGGAGTGTTCGCCGATCTTGAGCCAGTGGGCGAAATAATCGCCCATGTGGTAGCCGCAGAACGGGAGCATCGCCATGGGATCACGGCGCAATCGTCCCTCTTTGCCGGTGATCGCAGCCGTGGTCTCGCTGCTGGCGGTTGCGCCCAGGAAAGTGCCATGCTGCCAGTTGAAGGCTTCCGTGACCAGAGGAACAATTCCCGCACGCCTTCCGCCGAATAGAATGGCGTCGATGGGCACACCTTTCGGATCTTCCCACTCGGGCGCGATCACGGGGCATTGCGACGCGGCGCAAGTGAAGCGTGCATTCGGGTGCGCCGCTTTCCGTTCGGAGGCCGGAGTCCACGGACGGCGCAGCCAGTCTACTAACTTGGCAGGCTTGTGCTCCGTCATCCCCTCCCACCACACGTCGCCGTCAAGAGTCGAGGCGCAGTTCGTAAAGACGGAATTCCGACTCATCATCCGCATGGCGTTGGCATTCGACGTCATGCTCGTGCCCGGCGCCACTCCGAAGAAGCCGTACTCCGGATTGATGGCGTAAAGCCGGCCATCCGCGCCGAATTTCATCCAGGCAATATCGTCGCCGATGGTCTCCACCTTCCAGCCGGGAAGCGTTGGGATCATCATCGACAAGTTTGTCTTGCCGCAAGCCGAAGGAAACGCGCCAGTAAAATACTTTGCCTCGCCGGATGGGCTGGTCAGTTTCAGAATCAGCATATGCTCTGCCATCCAGCCCTCGTCGCGGGCCTGCACCGAGGCGATGCGCAGCGCGTGGCACTTTTTCCCGAGCAATGCATTGCCGCCGTACCCGGAGCCAAACGACCAAATCTCCCGTGTTTCCGGAAAATGGCAGATGTACTTGTGATCCTTATTGCAGTTCCATGTCGCGTTCGGCTGATCTGGTCCGAGCGGTGCACCAATCGAATGCAGCCCGCGCACGAACTCACCGTCTCTTCCGAGCGCGTCGAGCACGTGGTTACCCACGCGAGACATGATGTGCATGCTGACCACGACGTAGGGTGAATCGGTAATCTCCACGCCAATCTTCGAAATCGGCGAGCCGATCGGACCCATGCTGTACGGAACCACGAACATGGTGCGGCCCGACATCGAATCGGTGAACAACCCGGTCAGCTTCTGCTTCATCTTCGCCGGATCCTCCCAGTTGTTGGTCGGTCCAGCCTCTTCGCGAGTGCGCGAGCAGATAAAAGTCCGGTCTTCGACACGGGCTACATCGGCCGGGTCGGAGCGAACCAGGTAGCTGTTGGGCCGCTTCGCCTCATCCAGCGGGATCGCGGTTCCAGTGAGCACCAGCAGCCGCAGCATCGCCTGATACTCTTCGGGCGAACCGTCGCACCAGTGAATCCGGTCGGGCTTGCACATCTGCGCCACTTCTTCGACCCAACGCTCCAGCCGGGCATGCCTATGGCTGCCCGCGGCTGTTTCAACCTCTATCGTAGTAGTGGCCATGAAGGTGATATCTCCATAAATGATACGCGGAATGAAGTGCCGGCCGCTGAATGCGGCCACAGGGGTCACTCGATCGTCGGATGCCAGGCCCACTGCCTGCCCATACAACCTTAATATTCTCTCGCAGTTGTGAAGATTATTCCAGCAAATGATTCTGCTGGTATGGCCCTGATACACCCTTCTGCGGGTGGGCGTCACAGAGGAGCACAGCGGTTCTAAGCAAGCTGACGAACTAACCGAATGAAGCAACAGCCTGTTGCTGGTCTTCAAAAATCTCGAACAGGTCCAGCAGGCAGATCATCTTCAAGGTCTGGACGGTAAATTTTGAAGGATTGAGCAGCTTGATGGATCCGCCCCGCTGCTTCGCAGAAGTCAGGACCTTGACCAGCAGGCCGATCCCGCTGGAGTCGATCCAGGGAACTTCGCTCAGGTCCAGCACGATGCGCGTATCGCCGCTGCCCATTAAATCGTCCAGAGTTCCACGGAAACGGTCGACCGCGTCGCCCAGACTCAGCTTGCCGCGCAACTTCACCAGCTTCACCTGGCCCAAACTGCGAAGTTCGATGTCCAAAGTGGTCTCACCTCAAATGATCAGGGGACGGGCGGGGAGAGAATCCGTTGACAGCTTTCCGACCCTCTGTTAAAGTGCACGCTCAACTTAGAAGAAGCTCAGCGAATTTGCAAGTTGGGACTTCTGCCTCCCCCAGGGCTCAATAAGAGTATCTTGGTATTCCGCAGCGAGCTTCATGGCAACTCAGAGCCCCAATCTGGTTCTCGACATTGCCGCGATATCGGTCCGTCTTCTGGAGGCACAAGAGGTCGGCCCCAGGTCGCGCACGGTTGCGCGCGACCTCGCCACCGTGCTGCCCGCCTCCGCCGTCAATGTCTACATGATTTCGGAGACTGCCGAGGGAGAAGTCTGGACAGTGAGCGGTACGGTCGGCGACGCCGCACCGGATCAAACCGTTCCCCTCGATGCCGGAACTCTAGGCATCCTTGCCGCTCGCCGCAAACCTCTCCTGTTCGCTGGCAGGAGCCTCATCCGCGAGCAATATGCTCATCTCAATGTCCGCAAAACCCTGCACTCCCTCGCCTATCTTCCACTGGTGGGCAACGGCGCCTTGATCGGCGCCATTGAAATTCTCAGCTTCGATGAACCGCTGGCGGAAGCACACCTCGACATCCTGCACGGCGTGGCCGAGATCACCGGTCCCGCGCTGGCTGCCGCCCGGCAGTACGAACTCGAGCGCCACCACTCCCTCACCTCGATCACCCGCCTCACCCACTTCTACGACATCGAGAAAGTCTTCAGCTCGACCATCGAGATGGATCAACTCGTTCCCCTGATCGGGTCGAAGATCTGCGAGACGCTCGAGTGCCGGGCCGTCAACGTTTGGATGGTGCAAGGCGATGGCAATCTTTTGCTCATGTATCAGGCGGGACAGGATGCGACTACCCGGCAGGGCATGACACAAAAAGGAGGCGAGGGAGTCGCTGGCGACGTTTCCGACAACGGCGAACCTGTGCTGATTGCAGATACCGAGGACGAACGGCTGGTTCGCCGCAACCTGAATATAGAAGAGGGACGAGTCGAGTCCATCGTGGTCGCTGCCCTGCTCGACAAAGAATCTCTGGTCGGTGTAGTGGAAGCGGTGAATCCTCTCGACCGCAAGCCGTTTGATGAAGACGACCTCTTCGCGCTCAGCAGTTTGAACGAAACCGCGAGCATTGCTCTCCGCAATGCCAGCCTACTGTTGGCTGAGCGCAAAGTGGAGATCCTCGAAATGCTGGTGACCGTCAGCCACGAGATCACCTCTACGCTGAACCTGGAACGGGTCTTGCAGACCATTGTCAACGCGCCGCAAGCGGTCATTCCCTACGAGCGCGCCGCCGTCGCCCTTGAGCACGGTGGAAAATACAAACTCAGCGCTATTACCGGCGTCACACAGGTCGATGCCGGGGCTCCCGACGTCGCCCCGCTCAACGATCTCCTTCGCTGGACGATGCTCTCGGAAGAAGTGGTGCACGTTCGGCAGCACGGCGACAAAATTGATGCCGCGCGGGAAGAAACCCGAGCCAAGTTCCAAAGTTACTTCGCGACTTCAGGGATGCGGGCGTTTTACGCCATCCCGCTGACTGACGACACCGGCCGGGTCGGCGTGCTGGGCCTCGAAAGTCCGGATCCGGATTTTCTTTCACCCGCCCATATCGAAATCCTGCAAGTGCTCGCTGGCCAAGCGACCGTCGCGCTGCGCAATGCGCAAATGTACAAGGAAGTTCCCTTCATTTCCGTGCTCCAGCCGGTGTTGGAAAAGAAACGAAAATTTATGGCCATGGAAAAACGGCGGCGTACCTTAACCGTCGTGGCTGCGGCCGCCGTCCTGATCTTCCTGGCAGCGGTTCCCTTGCCTCTGCGGGTGGATGGCGATGCAGTCGTGGCTCCCTTGCACTCCGCGCAGATTCAACCGGAAGTGGAGGGAGTGGTCAGCAAGGTGTACGTTCGAGAAGGCGACCATGTCACCCGTGGCCAGGTCATCGCCGATCTCGCGGATTGGGATGCTCGCTCCGTACTTGTGCAGGCCCAGGCCAAGTATCAGATGGCGCTGCTGCAGATGAATCGTTCTCTGGCATCAAACGACGGCAGCGAAGCCGGTGTGCAGCGGATACAAGCCGACTTCTGGAAGTCAGAGGTCGCAAGAGACCAGGAACTGCTCGACAAGACGCAACTGCGTTCGCCGATCGATGGCCTCGTTGCGACTCCCCACATCGAAAACATGGTTGGAAAACGCCTGCAGTACGGCGACAGCTTCGCCGAAATCGTCGATACCTCGCGGGCAATCATAGATGTCGCAATCGACGATACTGACTCTGCCCAGCTACGCGCCGGCGAACACGCCTCCGTCAAGCTCAACAGCTTCCCTACGCGAATCTTTCGTGGCGACGTGATGGTGGTCAGTCCCAAAGGAACCCTGCAGGGCGATTCCCGAGTGTTCTTTGCGCGGGTCGCGGTTCCGAACTCCGACGGCGCAATTCGCCCCGGCATGGAAGGACGCGGCAAAGTGCGCGTAGGGTGGTATCCAGCGGGCTATGTCCTGTTCCGCAAGCCGTTCTTGTGGATCTATTCACGAGCCTGGTCGTGGTTTGGAATATGAATGTTTGGAGAGTGACCTGTTCGGAGTTGTCAGGGGTTTGGAGTAAAGAGATGCAAAATAGAAAACGCAACCATCTTGCTTTAATCCTGCTGAGTTCGGCTTTGCTGCCTTGCTTGTCGTGTTCCCAGAAGAGCATGGAAGTATCGGCCGCTCCCGCTCCGTCGCCTTCGGCAGCGCCGGCTCCAGCGCCGGTGGCGATTATTCCGTCGACCGACAGCACTTTCACCGTATCAGGCCCATTGATTGTGGAACACCAGCTCGACGTGCTGGCGCAGCGCGACGGCGTAATCGCGGAATTGCGCTCGGAGGCGGGCGCCCGCGTTCACGCCGGGGATTTGCTGGCTCAATTCGATGACCGGCAACTGACTGCCGACCTGGAAGCCGCGCGTGCCAAGACCCGCAGCATCGAAGCCGACTTGAAGAACTGGGAAGCCGAAGCCAAGGTCATGGAGGCCGACTACGAACGCGCCCAGAAAATGTGGGATGCCCACATCATCAGCAATGAACAAGTCGAGCATGCCAAGTTCAAAGCGGAATCGGAAACCTGGGATGTCCGGCGAGTTCGCGAATTGCTCACCGACGCCACCGAGACGCAGCGTTCCCTTGAACTCGAGCTGGAAAAGACCCAGATACGCGCGCCGTTTTCCGGCGTCGTAGCCCGCCGCTACATACGCGAGGGACAGCAGGTTGTCAAAGGCGACCGGCTGTTCTGGGTCACAGCCGAGGGCCCCCTGAACATGCGGTTCACCTTGCCGGAGAAGTTCATCGGGCGAATCCAAAGAGGTCAGGTACTGTCCATGACGACTCCCGATCTGCCCGGCCAGAAGTATCAGGTCAGAGTCGTGGAAGTCAGTCCCGTCGTCGATCCCGGCAGCAGCACCATTGAAGTGGCAGTGGAACTTGAAGGGAAACCCGGCACGCTCCGTCCCGGCATGGATGCGAGCGTCAGCCTCGAAAACCTGCGATGAACATTACCGAAGCGCTGAATGAAGTATTGCCAGAAATACCAGCGCGCATGGTCAGCCAGCGCTACCCGCGCATTCATCCGGACGTTATTTTCAAGGAACACATTCTAGAAGGCCGAGCAATGGTCCGCGCTTTTGTACCAGGCGTGGAGGCTCTTTTTACCTTCACTCCACAGAATTGGCAATTTGCGAGGCTCTTCAATGGCCAGCGGTCGTATGAAGAGATCTCGGAGCTTTACTTTCAAGAGACCGGAATCGAATATTCAGCATCGGAGGTTCGCGAGCTCGCGGACAGTCTCGATGGCATCGGATTTTGGCACAAGACTCCTCTCGAAAAGAATATTGCCCTCATGCAGAAAACCGCCGAAGAACGGCGGAAGCTGTTCAAGCAGAAGACGAAATTTGGCGACCTCTCAATCATCGCTTTCCCCGCCGTCAACCCCGACCATTTCCTCGATTGGCTTCACGGACGCATCGGGTTCTTCTACACCTGGTGGTTCACCCTGATTACCATGATCGCTTTTGCCTTTATGGCGGGCATCTTTATCACGCATTGGAGTGAGGTCGGCCGTGACACCTTTCAGTTCTATAACTTTGCCGACAAGACTTGGCGGGACGTGGCCGTTTTTTGGGGTTTGGCGACAGTCCTCATGTCCCTGCATGAGATTGGCCACGGCCTGACCTGCAAGCATTACGGCGGCCATGTCTCCGCCATGGGATTCGCCCTCATCTACCTCAGCCCTGCCTTTTATACCGACACGACTGAGGGCATGGTCACCGGCGACCGCCAACAGCGACTCATGATTAGTCTTGCAGGCGTATGGACTGAATTGATAATCTGCGCCATTGCGACTCCTCTCTGGTGGGGCACTCCGCCGGGAACCGCGGTACACGATTTCGCTTACACCATCATCCTAGTGACCGGCATAGGAGTGGTTCTGATCAACTGGAATCCGTTGATCAAGCTTGACGGATACCACATGCTCAGCGAGATTCTGGGGATCGTCGATCTGAAGGAGGCCTCCACACTTTATGTTTCTTCCTGGGTAAAGAAACACGTGTGGCGGCTGCCTGTGGATGTCCCGTATGTGCCCAAGCCGCGGCGATTAGGTTTCGCAGTGTATGCAGTTCTCTCTGGCATCTACAGCTACACCGTCCTCTACGTCATAGCCAGCTTCGTCGGCAACGCCTTCCGTAATCTTAGCCCTGAGTGGTCGTTCATTCCCGAACTTGGCACGGCGGGACTGATCTTCCGTTCACGCATCCGGACTCTGGTGAACTTCATGAAATTCGTCTACTTGGACAAGAAAGACCGGGTGCGAGCCTGGTTTACTCCCCGCCGATCAATGGCGTTGGCAGGAGTCGCAGGCGCGCTCGCGCTCCTGCCGCTGTGGCATGAAACGGGCGATGGACGCTTCGTGCTCGAGGCGGCAAATCGGGCGGTGGTCCGCAACCTGGTGCCGGGAACCGTGGCCCAGGTCTATGCTGATGAAGGGCAGCGCATCATGGCCGGCGCTCCCCTCGTCCAGTTGCATAACGCAGCCCTGGAATCGAAACTGGCCCGCAGCCGGACGGACTCTGAGGTCGCGAACGCTCGTGCAGCAACCGCCCTCCTGCACTATGCCGATCTCGGTGTAGCAGCTTCGGATCGGGAGCGGCTGGCTCGGCAAACGGATGAGCTTGCTTTCCAGGTCTCCAAGCTCGATTTGAGGAGCCCTATCTCCGGCGTTGTGCTGACGCCGCGCCTCGGCGATATCTTGGGAAAGTACCTGGTCGAAGGTACAGAATTAGTTGAGGTCGCCGACCTGAATACCTTGAGGGCTCGGGTTTATCTCTCGGAGCACGACATGTACAAGCTGCGGTCAGATGCCTACGCCCGGCTGCAGATCGATGGCATGTTCGGTTTGCACGAAGCGCGGGTGTTGAGCGTGGCCCCCGTGTCGGCGCAGATTCCGGCGGGCCTAATCGACCTTACCAAGTATAAAGGCTTGCGTCCGCCGAATTTTTACGCGGCCGAATTGCTGCTCCCGAACCCGCACAGAGACCTGAGGCCAGGGATGATCGGGACCGCCCGCTTCTACGCGAGACGAACCAGCCTCGCTCGCCTCGCTTGGAAAAGCGTAACCGACTTCCTCGGACGCAAGATGTGGTAACAAAAGAGGCTGCGGTCCCCCGGCCGCAGCCTCTTTTCCACCACGCTCAAAATCGGCAAGTCGCAGACTTACCGTTTGGCGAAGTCGCGCTTGGCAAGGTCACGCTTGGCGAAATCACGCTTGGCGAAATCGCGCTTCGCGAAATCACGCTTCGCGAGATCACGTTTGGCAAGGTCACGCTTGGCAAGGTCACGCTTGGCGAAATCGCGCTTTGCAGGACTCTTGGTCACAGACGTCACGGACGCTGACTCCGTCGAACCGCTGGCGACGATAGCTTTCTTGGTGGTGTTCAGGGTGCTGATCAAAGATTTCTTTTGGATGGTCATGGGGCGCTCCTCAAATTTGTTTTGGATTGAATTCCATCACTCGGCTTTTCCTTTAGCACGAGCCATGCCAAACCGAGGGCTTAGTCTCGAAAGTCGCTAAGTCTAACAATCACAATTCCTTAGCGATTGTGGGGATGAATTTGGAATTAATTCCAGACGGTGAGTAATTCTCTTTCGGTTAATAATTAACCGCAGCCGGGTTGATTTTTAACCTCGGTTTGCGTCCTACAGCTAGAGATTCAGCTTCCGGCAGAGGTACTTCATGCGTTGCTGATCGATGCTCAGCAGAGCGGCGGCGGCGGATTTCTTCCCCTCAGTCCGGCGCAGGGCAGCATTGAGATAGGCAATCTGGATCCTTTCCATCTCGGCATCAAAGTCCACCCCTTCTTCCGGAATCAGGATGGCCTCCTGGCTGGCGACGCTGGAGCGGATAAGTTGATTGGGCAGGTGCTGCGCAGTGATTACTGAAACGTCGTTCATCACCACCATGCGCTGCACCACGTTCTCGAGTTCCCGAACATTGCCCGGCCAGGAATAGTCCTCCAGAATGTGCATCACGTCGGGCTGCAGCTGCTTGAGCGGCTTTTTGTTGGCCGCACAGTAGATGCGCAGGAAGTGTTCGGCCAGCAACGGTACATCGCCACTCCGCTCCCGGAGCGGGGGGATCAGGATCGGCACCACATCGATGCGGTAGTAAAGGTCCTCGCGGAAACGGCCTTTCTGCATCATGTCTTCCAGGTCATCGTTGGTCGCAGTAATCAGGCGAAAGTCAATCTTGCGGGACGACCGGCCTCCCAGGCGCTGCACCGCGCGGTCTTGCAGGATCCGCAGCAGTTTGCTCTGCAGCGGATGGTTCAGCGTCGTAATCTCGTCCAGAAATAAGGTGCCGCCATGTGCCATTTCGATGAGCCCTGGTTTAGCGCCCTCTGCCCCGGTGAAGGCTCCTTGTTCGTATCCAAACAGTTCCGATTCGATCAGGCTCTCGGGCAGGGCCGAGCAGTTCAGGCACACGAAGGGTTTTCCCTGCCGGTTTCCCGACTGCACAATGGCATTGGCGACCAACTCCTTGCCCACGCCGCTCTCTCCCCGCAGCAGCACACTTGCGTTGCTGTCGGCCACAGCCTGGATTGCTCCGTAAACTTTCTTCATGGGCTCGCTGCCGCCAATCAGCCCGCAAAACGCTGACTTACTTTCCACCTGATCAAGCAGCCAGCGCCCTTCAAACTGCAGCGCGCGCTTCTCGATCGCTCCGAGCAGCACGCCGGCCAGCTGGCTGAAGTCCATCGAATCGAGGAAGAACTCGTCGGCGCCCGCCTGGCTGGCTTTCAGCGGTATCTCGCTGTGGCTCGACTCCGTGATTGCTACCAGCACCACGTCTTCGCGCAGCTTGCGGATTTCCTGCAGCACTTCAATGCCGTCCGCCGCTCCCTCACTAATGCAGTCGAGATCGAACACGATTCCATGTGTGCCGGGGTCATGCACTGCGGCTTGAATCTGCTCTTCTGTGCTGGCCAGCACCGTGTGGAAGGTGGGCGACAGGTATTTGCCGATCTCGTGAAAAGAGGTCCCCTTCGCGGTAACAATTGCGACGGAATACTTCTCTGATTTGGGTTGATTTGTCTGCAGCTGAAGGGATGCAGCCATAGTGGGCGCTCCGGGAGCGAATTATAGGTGAATTTCTCACCATGGGGAAGGCAAAAAATCACCTTATTCACCTCCCAGCCCTTTTCGGGACGGCCTGGCCAGATCGCGGAGGCTCTCAGCTTCCGATCACGTTTAACTTGACTTCGGCCTCGCCGGGAGTATCTTAGTGGCGTTCAGATGGGCCCGGCTTTTGCCGGGCTGGTACGAAATACAACTGAACCGGCGCGGCTGATTCCGAAAACCGCCGTCCCTCGCCCGCAGATTCAAAACAAGGAGGCCTGTCATGGCCGCAAACCCTATCCCAATCTCAGAATTGAGTCTGGAAACCGTAAAAGCACCGGACCAGATCATCGTCCGCTGCGTCGGCAGGATTACATCGAGCACCTCCGCCCTGCTGCAAACCACCGTTCGCAGTCTGATCCCGGAGACTGAAAGCATCGTCCTCGACTTGACCGATGTCAGTTACTTGGATAGCTCTGGCTTGGGCGCCATCGTCGGTCTCTACTTATCCGCCAAGAGGCAGCACTGCGTGCTGAAACTGGTTAATCTGAACCAGCGCCTGCGGGAGCTGTTTCGTATAACGAAACTGGCTTCTGTGTTCGAGGGCCACGAAGACTACCTGGGCCACACTCCCGACTGATAGGACGGCTTTGGCCGAACCTCATGGGGCATCTCGCGGACGCGTAGGCCCTGGGGGCCTGAGGCGGTCGACCGTCCTTGCCAGGCCGGCCTCCGTGTGGAGCGAGTTCCGGTGCAAACCCGGGTAACGCCATTTTTCGCACAGGACCGCTATATTCTTGTCTTGACAAATCCATACACTCGGAACAAAATGCTAGGCCGGAAATTGGGACCCGGCTTGAAAGGCGCGTCCAGCCTTGGGTTCAGCGCGCCGGCGGTAAGCAGGTTCAACTGACTGGGTTCGAACGGAGAGAATATGGAAACTACAATCGGAGTGTTCGCTTCACGCGATGAAGCCGAAGGAGCGGTTAAAGAGCTGCTGGAACGAGGCGTGCCGGAAGAGTCCATCGTTTTCCTGACTCGTTCAGAAAGCGAAGCCAAAACCATTGCCAAGGAGCTTGGCACTTTTGTGGGAGGCTTTCTTGGAGGCGCTGCGGGCATGACGACCGGCGTGGTGGCTGCGACGCTGCTTCTTCCCGGGATCGGAACGGTGTTCGCGCTGGGAATCGGCGCCGCCGCGCTGCTCACCGGAGCCGGAGCAGGCGCAGGCGCAGGCTCGACTCTCGGTGCAGGACAGGGCGACGATGCGCCGAAACCCACGGCTGTCGAAGATTGCGCCGAAGACATCACATTCTTCCGCGAAGTTCTCAAAGAGGGACGCTCCCTGATCGTGGTTCGCACGGAATCGCAAGAGCTCGCGACCGCAGCGTGCACGATTCTTGACCGGCGCGGACTCGGAATGCAAGGTTCGGCTCCGGTGAAGATGCAGGCAGCTACCCGCCAGATTGGGCCGGTGACGGTGCTTGACATAAGCGGAAGAATCACGTTGGGCGAGGGGAACATCATGCTGCGCGAGATTGTTCGCGATCTGTCGGAAAAGGGACAGAAGGCGATCGTGCTCAATCTCGGCGAAGTTAATTACATCGACAGTTCGGGGGTGGGCGAATTGGTCAAGGCTCACACCACGATTCGTAACCAGGGTGGGCATTTGAAACTCGCCAACCTGACCAAGCGAGTCCACGATTTGCTCCAGATGACCCGGCTGTCTTCCGTTTTTGATATTGAGAAGGACGAGGCTAGCGCGATCGAGTCCTTTGGCGGCTCCTCGCAAGCAGTGGCTTAGCAGTAGACTGTAAACGATTCAGCAGTAAAAAGTTCAGGGCGGCGGGTCCCCCAACTCGCGACCTGAATCGGTCCCACAATCCGTGAGAGTTGCTAGCGACTGGTCCCCCACCCGTCTTGCGTCTTGAAATAGCACGAATTGATGAACTGCAATCACCCAGGTCAAGTGTTCGCCATCGTCCGCAGCGGCCGTCAAAAGGCCCACAAAGATTCGCAACGCCGGAAAGCACGGCTGGCAAGAACCAGCGTGCAGAAAAGAGAATATTTATGAAGCTCGCAATTACCAGGTTCGTTATTGTTGCCGCGATCGCGGTTTTGATGGTGGCTGTCGGGAGTACAGCCGCCTGGGCACAAACGCCCTGCCCCAGTTCTCCCAACTACAGTCCAGATTTTAGTTCGAACCAGAGTTGCTTGACGCCGAACGATAACGCTAGCCCTTTTCCGATCCTTTTCGACGGCAACAACGTGCTGCAGCTGACGTCCAGCACGAGTAATCAGATCGGGGCAGCGTGGTACAACACACCGCAACCTGTCGAGAACGGGTTCACCACGAGTTTCCAATTCCAATTCACGGGCGCGTCCACCCCTCCGGCGGACGGCATTGCCTTCGTGATCCAAAACTCGACGAGCAAATTGAATGCGATCGGTTTCACGGGCGGCAACGGCGGCGCGATCGGATACGGGGATGACGATAACAACCTCAATCCCAGCACGGGCGAAGGCATCCCGAACAGCCTGGCGATCGAATTCGACACGTACCAAAACGGCTGGGACCCCGCGAGCAACGGCAACGGGTCGGACAGCCACGTGGCGATCCAGAGTTGCGGCAGCGGACCGAATACCTCACACCACGGCTATCTCTGCGCGGGGACGACTGGTTCGAACTCAACTGTGGGTGCACCGGTTGTGACTTCGACGAATATGGCCGACGGAGCGGTGCATAGTGTGACCATAACCTACGTTGCAGCCGTCCCGGGGGCGCTAGCCAATATCCAAGTAACGCTGGACGGTGCCAACATCTTCCCAAGCCCCGTAATCGCAGATCTGAGCACCATCGAACTGGGTACGGGAGGAACTGCCTACGTCGGGTTCACCGGCGCGACCGGCGGGGATTTTGAGGCTCAGGACATTCTGAACTGGGTGTTCACGCCCACGGTACAAGGTACGCCGATCAACACCTCCAATCCCTCCACCCTCAGTCAATCCGTCTCGGTGACTCTTCCGACGAACACCCTGACGGCTGGCTTCAGCTTCCCCCCGGCCAATGTGGTGGTTGCGCCCGGCACGGTTCCGTACTTCGGCTTCAGCGGAATGACTCAGCCACAGTATGCGGCGCTGGTGTCAGGCACGGCGCCAGGAACCGCGCTGGGTGGCACTACTTGCCTAACTGCCGTGGGCTTGACGGACTCAAACGGAAACCGCGAGTGTGTGGTCAACAGCTTCACCGCCACGACTTCGGCCAATCCAGTCCAATCGGGCGCCAACCTTCCCCAGGTACCGATAACGGAAACTGACACCCTGTACACAAGAGACACTCTCTTCAGCCAGCAATTCAACCTGGATACAGACACACAAGGCCCATTGCTAATGTTAACTGGCGGCGTGCTCACGATACCGCCCGGAACGGCTCCCGGAATCGCCGAGTTCAACGACTCTGCGACCTGCCCGTTCCCGACGGACGATCCGCTCTACGGCCAGGCGTGCCCACGCAGCATCATGACCTCGGTTATAGATGGACCGACAAAACCTAGCGGGACACCCAAACCGGCTGGATCCTCTCAAGTTTTCTTCTGCTGTGAGGCTGAGTGGACGGCAGCGCCAACAATCCCTCTGTGGACCAACCAAACCACTGGCATTCCGGTGTCGTTCGCGAACTCCCCGCCCTATTACGGCCCGGCAAGCCCGCCCTACCCAGCAAGCCCGCTCTACCCGGCAACCCCGCCAACCGGCTTCCAGGCAGCTCAAGGCCTGGGCGTCAGCTTCGGGGCCGTGGCAGCCAGCGCAGCACCGCCGGATCCTGTGCTCTCCTTTCCTACCGAGACGACCGTGATCAATTCGACTCCATGTCCCGGTTCGTGGTCATCCCAGGTTCCAGCTACCTTCACCGTGACCGGCATGCTCACCCAGTACGACAACGCCGGAGGCGCTGCTATAGGTTTCCCGGAAGGCGCGTACACTCTGCTGTATGCCCCGCTGGACTGCGACGAATTCCTCGGGCTAAAGTACCCAGCGTCAATCAATCTAGGTGGCACTCCCGTGAACTTGAACCTGGCAAGCTGGAACACCGCTCCCTTCAACGTCGACTTGACGAATCCAGGCATCGGCCTGATCACCCTGAGCCCGGCTACACCAGGTAGCTACTATGCTGTGGGTGCCACCGTAAACGCCTCCATGACTTGCACCGATCCTCTCGGCCACGGTGTGGCGTCAGGCATAGCATCCTGCGGCGGGACCTTGGTAACGCCGTCGAATGGGACTGGGCCCGGCTCGTTCACGGCCAGCGCCTCTGTTCCGACTGGGACAACTGGCTTGCATTCCTTCAACTTCACTGCAGGCGCAACCGATGTAGCGGGGAACTTATCCGGCGCTCCGGCGGCCGTGCCATACACGGTGGTCGGAAACGCTGATCTTGCGATCGGGATGCTCGGAGGGTTAATTGCCAAGACCGGGCAGACTGTAACCTATGTCATTGGAGTAGCGAACGCAGGCCCAAGTACTGCTGAAGAAGTGACAGTGGTAGACACTGTCCCTTCCTACACCACAGCCGTGAGTGCGACCTTCGCTGTAGGCTCCTGCACTCTTAGCGGAACGCCAAGTTGCTCGGTTACGACAAAAACGCCCTGCGCAATCAGCGGCGGCGTTATCACCTGCAGCATCGGAGCTCTCAGCGCCTGGACTAAGGGGAATCCCACAGGCGCAGGCATCCAGGTTACGGTTAAGGTAAATGCGAGCGTGCCAACCAACACCAAGATCACGAACTCGGTCGCGGTGAGCGGTGTAGCCAATGCTGATCCAAACTTGAAGAACAACACTGCAACGTGGCCGACCATAGTAACGAACTAGAAGAGCTGGTCTTTGGTTAGACCGGGCCGGGCCGAAAGGCCCGGCCTTTTTTCATCAATTAGGGATAGGGGCGTAGCGAACCGCGACAGCACGCGTCAGTTTTGAGCGGATGCGAATTGGGACGCCTGGGTATACAGAGCCTTCAGATCGGCGCGGTCCAGCAGTTTCTCAGCGCCGGGGTCTTTGCGCATGTCATCGATGAGGCTGACGGCCTGTCGATATTGCGCTGATGCATCGGTGTTGTTGCCGCTCAGGCGAAGAGCGTTGCCCAAAAGGTAATGAACGCGGGCACTTTGATATCGCGATCCCAGTTTCTCGCTCGCGCTCAAATCAGTTTGCAGCTCCTGCTGAGCATGGCTGAAGTCTTTGCTGCTGATCATGGCTTCTGCCAGATCCAGCGAACTCTGAAGTGAGAGATACCTCAACCCACGGCTATCGGCCTGCTGAGCCAAGCCCCGAAAATCGTGGGCGGCAGACTGTCCGTGCCCTTCACCCAGTGCCACTTCGGCGAGATGCAATTTCGAAATCAGAACCTCATCCGGATCCGTCCCGCGTGAGGCCGCACGCAAAGCCTGGTCATAGAAACCCTTGGCTGCCTTCCAGTCTCCGCGATAACGTTCAACGTCCCCTTGAGTGTTGAGGATCTCCGCCTGCGCGATTTCGTTCTTCAGCGTAGTTGCCATCTTCTGAGCTTCTTGCAGCAGAGGTCCGGACTCGGACCCGCGTCCAGCCTGGGCCAGAGCTCCAGCGAGATCGTTGAGCAAATCAACCATATAGCTGCTATGGTCACCAACTGATTCGTAGCCCTTCACGGCATCTTGCAGGCCACTGATTGCGGCACCGAGGCGGCCCTGATACTCGAACACCATTCCGACGTCATGCGATTCTTCAGCTACGCCTCGAGTATTTCCGTCTTTGCGTCGGAGATCGAGGGAGCGCATGAAGGCGGGCAGCGCCTCGTCGTATCGCCCCGTATTGGTATAAACCTGGCCGATACTTGCCAGGGTTTCAGCGATCCCATCCGACGACTTTAGTTTTTCTCTCAATTGCAGTGCCTGCTGCAGGTAAATTAAGGCATTGTCATTGTCGCCCTTGCCCAAGTAGACGTTCCCAATATTGTTCAGGCACAAGGCCTGAATGCTTTCGCCCCCGGCCTCTCGTTGGATCTGCAGCGCCTCCTTGAAGTTCTGCAGCGCTTTGTCGTAATCGCCCTTGGACTGGTAAACCGCCCCGATGAAGATCAGCGTATCGCCTACTTCTTTTTTCATGCCGATCTCACGTTGAAGCTGAAGAGCCTGGTTGTAGCCGGCGAGAGCGGCATCGGGTTTCCCTTGCGAGTCCTCGACGCTGGCTATTTCCAAAAGGTTGGTGGCCAGCGCGCGCTTGAGGCCGAGCCGGCGGTTGATAGCCATCGCGTCCTGGTAGTTACGCATGGCATCGTCAGGCTTGTTCATCGAACTGTACGACAGTCCGATTGCGTGCAGGATCAGCGCTTTCATTTCCTGGTTATCCATCTCAACGGTGAGCGAAAGGCCCTTGTTCAAAGGTTCCAGGGCGGCTTGTGGCTTACCGTCGGTGATTTCGACAAGCCCCATCTGCCGCAATGCTTTGATGTTCTTCGGATCGGACTTCAGAAGGCTCGCAAGTTGGGCGCGAGCCTTGTCATATTCACCAGCCTCCGTGTACAGAGCGCTCAGAGCAAACTCCACGTCGGCATTATCCGGCATGCTCCTGGCCAGATCCTCGTAGGCTTCGATCGCCTTCTTGTTGTCTTTCGTAACCCGCGCATGGGTCGCCTGAATAAGGTACTTTTCAGCAATGGGTAACGGTTGGCTAAGGTCGACTGCCTTGCGGGAAGCCTGTTCCGCATCGCCGTCGTAGCCCAGCGCGGAGTCCGCATCGGCCAAGCGGGAGTAAGCCAGGGCAAATTCTGCATCCTCTTTGATTGCAGACTGGAAGGCCTTAATCGCATCCAGGTTCCGGCCATCTCGAAGCAGCTGCACCCCCTGGTTGTAATCTCGCAGCGCTGGCGCCGAGCGGGAACTGGGCTGGAACGAACTCGCCTTGAGTTCCTTGATCACGTCGGTCGAGAACGCAAGATTGTTGCGGATCGATGCGGCCAAACGGTCCACTGCGCCGGGGATGTCTTTTTCATCGACCGCGTCGATTTTAATGGGGACGCTGCGATCATGCTTGAGATCCTGCAAGGTCGCGTCGATTCGTATCTGTCCGCCAAATCTCACATACTGTCCGAATACCATGGTGTCGGCGTTGCTGAATTCGGCAATGCGCCCAACCATGGTGGGATCGATAGAAGTTCCAGGACTAATGCGCAGATCGGAAAGGACTTGATGAAGCCGGTCCGGCGCAATGGTATGCAGATGCGCGGACTGACCCACGTCCGTGCTCAACATCTCGGCGAGACTTGGTCCCAGCCAATCAAAGCTGGGATCGCCCGAGGCATTGCGGAACGGCAGAATGGCCAGCGAAACTGCCGGCCCGGTCGCTGTCGCCTTCTTACCCGGCTTAAACAACTCGGCGCGCAGCAGGAAGCCGGTAATCGCCAGCGCTAGGACGGCCGCCGTGCCCCCAATCCAGTGCCAAGGTATGGTTTGTCCCCAGGGCTTTTCGCTGGTGGGGAAACGTAAAGTGGCCGCCGCGCTTTTGCCCTGCCAAATCTCCAGATCCTGTAAAAATTCAGTGGCGGTCTGGTAGCGCAAGGCGGGATCGCGCTCCAGGCATTTGGCGACAATGTTGCTGAGTGCGCGCGGAATCGTCTGGTCGTGATCGGAGACCGGAGCTGCTTGTTCCTGGTTGCGCTTGAGCAAGCTGGCGACGGCGCTCTCGGCCTTGAACGGCATTTTCCCGGTCAACAGCTCGTAGAGGATCAATCCCATGCTGTACAGGTCGGAGCGTTGATCCAGATTCTTCCCCATCGCCTGCTCCGGCGACATATATTCCATAGTCCCGACCAGAGCCCCGGTCTGGGTCATGCCGTCGCCTTCGACCATGCGCGCCAGGCCAAAATCCATCACCAGGATCCGGCCAGTTTGATCGCGCATGATATTTTGCGGCTTGAGGTCGCGATGGATGATGCCCAGGGTGTGCGCCGCTTCAAGAGCCCGACAGACCTGTTGCATCAGCTCGACCGCCTCTTCCGGCGGAAATTTTTTGTTCTCCTGGATCAGTGAGCGAAGGTCCTGGCCCTCGACAAACTCCATGGTGATGAACTTCACACCGTCGGCATCGCCCAGGTCGTAGATGCGGATAACGTTTCGGTGAGTCACTTCGCGCGAGAGCAGAAGCTCCTGTTTAAAGCGCGCGAGAATCGAGGGATTGGCGGCCAGTTCCGGACGGATCAGCTTCAGAGCCACGAAACGATCGAGCTCCCGGTCTCGGGCTTTGTAGACCGCACCCATTCCGCCCTCGCCCAGCATCTGCAGGATCTCGTAGCGGCCGCCGAGGACGTCGCCAGTTTGCAGCATGGGAGCAGCAACCTGGGGCCGGGCGTTTCTGGGGCCGGAAGGGGGCGAGGGTGAACCCCGAACGGAGCCGACATCGACCAGAGTGGCATCGAGATCCACCAGGGTGGCGTCGGAGTCGACGAACGTCGCCTCGGGATCGGAAGTCGCTTGGGGAAAGTCGACTAACGTCGCGTCGGGATCAATAGGAAAGTTCGAACCAGAACTGTCGCCCTTTGCAGGAACGCTTACACCGGGCTGGTTTGTGGAGTCCGGTCGATCCTTCGGATCAGACCGCAGATTCCGGTTCTGCATGAGTTGCCCCGCCCTGAGGCCAGAATCAGGAGCCCCAATACTCCCACAGGAAACAGAATTGAAGTATATACCGGCAGGAGCCCCGGCGTCCGCAAAAACGGCGGCTTCAACCCATAATTTTGTTTGCGTTGGTGGTACCGGGAGGGCCTGATTTTACTGGGGTTTCGAATGGTGGAGCTTGTCGGGACCGCACCGAGCCCACCCCTTGCAAGCGACCGGTTACGCCTTAACGGAGGCGCCCGTATGCCACGGCGAAGCTCGGGTTTCGATCGACCGAGATTCCGCGAAAGGGTCTCCCCGCAATCGAGCGCTTAGGGTTTACAGACCCGAATCCTGCAGCGTGAGCCGGGCTTTATGATATCCATGTTCCGCCGCTTCTTTGACCCACTTCCGGGCTTCGTCCCGATTACTCGGAGTTCCATCTCCCGAAACATAGCGGAGAGCGAGGTTGTACTGAGCGGCCGAATTACCCTCCTCCGCCGCAACTGCAACCCAGTGGGCCGCTTGCGTGCAACTTTGCGGGACAAGGTGCCCAATCTCATAAGCCATCCCCAACGTTAGGGCCGCAACGTCGTCTCCATACTGCGCTTGGCGGCGCAACGTTTGCATCTCATAGCGGCTCAAGCCTTCCACGAGTGAGGCGGTTGCAGGGTCAGTTACTTTCAAGTGGCTTGCATCCGACACATCAGGAACATTCGGTGCAAGCGCAGGTGATCCAGTCACCGGTCGATCGGCGCGTGGGCGCTCGCGTCCGCCAGTCACGAGGAATTGCGCCAGGCCAACATAATCTTGAGCTCCCGAGTCAACCCCTGCGATCTTAGGGACCAAAGCAGGGGCTTTCGCCACCGCCAGGGCGGGTCGATGAATTCCTAGCAGCAAAAACGAGAACGCGAGTATGGTGAGCAGCGCAACAGCGGGCGCAGCAGACGCCATCGTAACCAGCGACGCGCGTTTGGAAGTGGACGCGATCCACTTGGACAGCGTGTGCTCCTTATCTTGATATTTATCTCCGGGCGGCACCAGACGGAGAGATACTCGATATTGATCTCCAGATCGCACAAGACGGAGAGTCGCTCGCCGACTGAACTGGGCACCGGTTGCGGCCCGATTCTTCCTTCGGGCAGACTTCTCGAAAACATCCGGAGCAGGAAAGTCACCTGCATCACCGAGCGGTGGGCAATAGGGGTCCGGCGCCAGCGCCAACGCTCCGGCAACCTCAGCCCGAGGGTAAATCGGCGCGACCGTTAACTGCTTTGGAACCGCACTGGGAGCTGCGATTTCGCAGATCGGTACTGCGCACGCTTCAGCGGCGGATTTCGCCGGTTCAAACACATCGGCGCGCGAACTCAGCGCAAGGGCCGCGTTCAATCCGTAGGTGTCGGAGGAAACGGCGAGGGCACTCACTCCGTTGTCTGATTCAATCCGGTCTGATTCAATCCGGTCTGATTCAATCCGGTTTGATTCATGATTGTCTGATTCAACCACGCTCGATCCACTCAATTCACGATCGCGATCACACTGGAGAACCCAGGCTGCTTCCAACAGCTTTTGGAAGGAAGGGACATCGAGGGTAAATCGTTTATTCATGCCACGATTCTTCACGGGCGGCCTAGCCCATCTGGGTTATTGTATCCGTCCGCCCTGCAACTGTCGAGAACAGGCGTTGGACGGCCATTTACGGGCGGTCTGCGTTTTGGTCCTGCTTGGCGTTAGAGCATGGATCGGCTGGGATGGTTGCTCGGTTGCGTGTCGGAGGGGGAGCAAACCACCAGGCAGAGGGCCCCTCTCTAACCTCGCAGTGGTTGAGAGATTTGGTGGAGCTAGTCGGGCTCGAACCGACGGCCTCGTCGTTGCGAACGACGCGCTCTCCCAGCTGAGCTATAGCCCCACAGTGCTGGATCGACTTCCTAGTTTACGCACTCATTTTACCAGCGTTCCCACCTCTGTACCAAAGGCCCGCACCAATTCCCTGCCCGTTGTGATCCATTGCAGTTACCCGGGTTGTGTCAAACTGAACAAACTATCTTGACGAACTCCCCTGCCGGGCGTCTAACCTTAGATCAACGACTCACGTCAGCCAGGGAGTTACTTCAAAGATGTTTGCGCAACTGAATCCCACAGGATCAAAAAATCAACGCAGAATCCTGATGGGATCACTCGCGTTTCACGGCCTGCTGTTCGCCTGGCTGCTGCATACTCCGGAGCCGCAATTACTGACCGCATCTTCCGTCGCTGTGGGACACAACGGCAAAGTAGTCACGCAGCTCTACTTCCCCGCTCAATCCCCCGACGACAGTGCCACCAGTTCACCAGAGCGCGCAACAGAGATCTACCGCCATCAGCGCCTTGGTCACCAGAAACTGGCGTGGAAACCGACTTCGACACAGCCCAAGCTTCCTCTCCCGATCCCGCTCACTCCATCGGAAGCTGAAGACAATTCGAAGACAGCGACGCTATCGAAGCTGGGCCATGGAGCGCCTGCCGGACTTCCCTACGGAGGCCTCCTCCCCGGCGGTCCAGTCTACGGCGATGAGATTCGTCCCGCTCTTCCCATCACAACTTCCGATCCCGTGGTCTACCCGTGGCAGCGGCCGGAGTCAGAAGGCAAAGAGGTCATCGAAATCACGATCGACGAAAGAGGGGAAATCGTCCGCAAGACCGTGTTGCAGAGCCTCGGCCCCGAGATCGACGAAAAGTGCCTGGCTGCGCTCGACAATTGGCATTTTCAGCCGGCCACGCACAATGGAATTCCCATCCCTTCGAAGCAGGACGCCATCTTCCCTTTCAAGGCGCGCGGTTGATTACCGCCGCGTGTAGGTGTTCTTCGTGCAGGGCGAGCCGCCGCCCAGTCTCTCAGCCGCTATAATCAGTTTGTGACCTCCAAGACAATTCAACCAGTGGCCTCCGCGGATTTTCCCACGCGATGGGGAGCGTTCCGCATCTATGGATTTCGCGGAGAAGCCTCGGATGGAGGCCGCGCGGTTGAAGAAGCCGTTGCCCTGGTAATGGGTGACGTTCACTCCACTCCCCCGCTGGTGCGGATTCACTCGCAATGCCTCACCGGCGACGTTTTTCATTCCCTGCGCTGTGACTGCCGCCAGCAGCTCGAGATGGCGCTGTCGATGATCCGGGACGAAGGCAGAGGCATTCTGATCTACGAACAGCAGGAGGGCCGTGGCATCGGCCTGATGGCTAAATTGCAAGCCTATGAGTTGCAGGATTCCGGGCTGGACACTGTCGAAGCTAACGAACGCCTCGGTTTCAAGGCCGACCAGCGCGACTTTGCCCTACCCGGCCAGATTCTTAAATCGCTCGGCGTAACCAAGGTGCGCTTGCTCTCGAACAATCCGGAGAAGGTCGAGGCTCTCGAACGCGCCGGCGTCGAAGTCGTCGAGCGCGTGCCCTGCGAAGTCGAGCCCAGCGCGCACGCCGAGGAGTACCTGAAAACCAAGAAGGAAAAGCTCGGCCACCTGTTCAGCTCGTAGCTCTGTCATCCTGAGCGGAGTAACTGGCTCGCGAAGCGAGCCGGTTACGCAGTCGAAGGATCCCTAAGCATCTTCTCCAAAGCGCTGCGATTCTTCGCTGGCAAATCGCGCAGCGCAGCCCGCGCCAGAGCAACGTAGATTTCCTGAACTTCCGGAAGTTCAAGTAGCACTTTAAGGTGTTTGCTGACCGTTGACACATCTCCGCGAGCAATGGGACCGCTGAACGAGGCCGCCGCTCCCAGCTTCGCGTAGTTAGCCAAAGTTTGCCGCAGAATCGGCAGCATCCTCTCTCTCGCCGACTTTCGAGTGATCCCCGCGGCACCAGCAACCCGCTCGCCAGCTGCCAACAAGGCAGTCAACAGTGGGGAGGCAAACATCCCCCAGGCGTGATAAGCCTCTTTCTGCCGCTTGCCGATGGCGAACGGCAGCCCGCGCAATCGCAGAACGATGGCCCGCGCCGCCCGCACCGCTCTGGGATCTCCCTCGACAGCGAATGACACTCCGGCAAGCGATGGCCGCGAACCCCGCACAAACGTCATCAGCGGATGCACTGAAGCAACCGCTGCTCCCCGCTCCCGCAGCGCGGAAAGCTCGTCGCTAGTCAGTGCACCACTGGAATGCAACGCTACTTTGCCGTGCCAGTCCGCCGCACCGGTCAGGGACTCTGCCGCGCCGGCAATCGCTCCATCAGGAACGCAAAACCAAACGATCTCAGCTTGAATCTGCACCCGAGCAACTCCCACAGCCCGCGCCCGAACTTCGCGCGCCAGCCGTCGCGCTCGGCGCAAAGACGCTGGTGATTCCCGTGAGACTATCTGGTCGATCCTGTATCCGGCTACGCGCAACGCTACGGCTAGCGCACCCGCCAGATTCCCCGCCCCGACGATTGTGATAAGGGGCTTTGTCGACTGCTTCACAGACATGCCCGGCAGAATAGCAGAATGTGGAAAGCCGGATCCCGTGCTTTATATTGTTGTCATGCCAAAGCGAAGGCGTCCGCGCTCTAAGAGAAAGCCGGCTAATCAGCACAACACCTCACGCCTCAAAGCAAAGTTGATTTCCTCGCGTACGGTGTATCGTGGGCCGGTCTTCTGGGTGACCACCGACGACGTCGAGGAGCCCGGAGGCGTGCGCGCTCGTCGCGATGTCATTCATCACAGCGGCTCTGTAGTAATTCTGGCCGTGGATGAATCGCGTTCCGCGCCGCTTGTCCTGCTAGAGCGCCAATATCGCCACGCCGCCAACGGCTATTTATGGGAGCTCCCTGCCGGCCGCATCGATCCCGGCGAAAAGGCTCTGCACGCGGCGAAGCGGGAGCTTCTGGAAGAAACTGGATACACCGCGAAGAATTGGCGCCGCATTCTCCTTTTCTACGCCAGCCCCGGTTTCGTCGCCGAAACCATGTCGGTGTTTCTAGCCACTGGCCTCAAAGCCGGCCCAGCTCACCCCGAAGCTGATGAAGTAATCCACAAGCTCCTGGTCCCGCTCGCGACAGCACTACGCATGGTGTTGAGAGGCACGATTCGCGACGCCAAAACCATCTCGTCAGTCCTCTGGCTGGACCACCAGTCTCGCAAAAAGTAAGACGCAGTGTGGGAATAGGCACTTGTGGGAACGGGCGCCTTCGCGAGCTTGCCCTGAGCGAAGCCGAAGGGTTCAGCCGAGCGCGGCGGGGCGTCGGCACCGCCTCGACTCCCGGCGCCGCCGTTTGGTCTTGACACCCTAATCCCAATCGCTCCAAAATGCATTTATGCGGGCACGTCTGGGGCCCCCCAATGTGGGACGTGCGGGAAGAGGGGGTGTACGTGGAACGTCTGAAAGGCACCGTCAAGTGGTTCAATAACGCAAAAGGGTACGGGTTCATCGGGCGCGCGGATGGTCCCGACGTTTTTGTACATTACAGCGCCATTACTTCCGAGGGCTACAAAAGCCTGCAGGAAGGCGATACGGTGGAATTCGAAATCACCGAAGGACAGAAGGGGCCGCAGGCGGCGAACGTCAGCAAGAGCGCCTGACCTAGCAGTGGATCTGCCTTCTCCGGCATCGCACGACCGTCTAGCAGCGGCGCGGCGAGAGGCGTAATTCTATTTTCCGTAACCTCCCTCTTTTCCCCTGCCGCTGGTACTCCATTCCAATCTTGTTTAATCTTTATCCCGTGGACAACAAATCCATCGCTAACACCCTCTATGAAACGGCCGATCTGCTCGAGATCGACGGCCAGGATTCCTTCCGCATTCGCTCCTACCGCAATGCCGCCCAGGCTATCGAAAATCTGACCGAGCAGATCAAAGACATCATCGCCGAACCCAAGAAAGTGCTTGCGATCCCGGGCATCGGCAAGGGCATGCTGGTGAACCTGCAGGAACTCTTCAAAGATGGCAGCCTCAGCGTACAGGCCGACCTGCTGAAGAAATATCACCCGTCGATGCTGCAGTTGCTGAAGATTCAGGGCCTGGGACCAAAAACAATCGCACTGATCTGGAGCGCCTACAAAGTCTGCGACGTGGATGGAGTGGAGAAACTTGCCCGTGAAGGCAAGATCCGCGAACTGCCGCGCATGGGCGAGAAGCACGAACAGAAGTTGCTGAAGGCCATCGAAGACTACCGCCGCATCTCTGGCCGATTCCTAATCGACGCCGCCGAGGCCGAGGCCAACAAGCTGACTGAATACCTTGCTCAATTCCCCGGCATCGACCGCATCACTCCCGCCGGATCCCTGCGCCGCGGCCGCGAAACCGCGGGCGATCTGGACATTCTAGTGACCGGCACTGCCTGCTGCAGCGATATCGAACGGGCCAAAGCCGTCGAATACGTCGCGAAATATCCGCCGCTGATGGACGTGATCGCCCGCGGCGACAACAAAATCAGCTTCCGCCTCCGGAGCGACATGCAGGTGGATGTTCGACTCTTGCCTCCCGATTCGTTCGGGGCGGCGATGCAATACTTCACTGGATCAAAGGCTCACAACGTCGCCCTGCGCCAGCGTGCCCTCAAAATGGGCTACACGCTAAACGAATACAGCCTGGCCGACCTCAAAACAGAAAAACCCGTCGCCGGCAAAACAGAAGAAGAAATCTACGCCAGGCTCAACCTCGATTACATCCCTCCCGAACTGCGCGAAAATCTGGGCGAGATCGATGCCGCCGCAAACCATACGTTACCGGTTCTACTTACGCTCGACGACCTTCAAGGCGACGTGCACATGCACACCGTCGAAACCGACGGCAAGAACACCATCGAAGAAATGGCCGAAGCCGCCAGGGCACGCGGTTATGAATACATGGCTATCACGGATCACTCGAAGAATCTGGCCTTCGCCAACGGTCTCGATGACACACGCGCCGTTGCGCACATCCAGCGGATTCGTGCCGGCAACGACAAGATCGACGGCATCACCATCTTCGCCGGAATCGAAGTCGACATTCTCGCCGACGGCGCCCTCGATCTTTCCGACGACGTTCTCGCCCAAATGGATCTAGTCATCGCCAGCGTGCATTCTGTCTTCAATCAAGAGCCGGCCAAGATGACCGACCGCCTGCTTAAAGCAGTCGCGAATCCGAACACCTCCATCATCGGTCATCCCACTGGCCGACTGCAGCTTCGCCGCGACGCCTACCACTTCGACATGGATGCAGTGCTGACCTCGGCGGCAAAACATAAAGTCGCGATGGAGTTAAACTCCTACCCCGACCGCCTCGATCTCAACGACGTGCACCTGCGCCAGGCCAAACAGAAAGGTGTAAAGATCGTGATCAACACCGATTCCCATCACACTTCGCACCTCGACAAAATCCGCTACGGCATATTGCAGGCGCGGCGTGCGTGGCTCACCAGGAACGACGTACTCAACACCCTGCCGACACAACGATTCGCCAAGGCGATGAAGCATGAGTGGAATTGAATTCCCAGGCGAGGAGTACAATCCGTAAGCGCGAACCCTTCCATGCCTGATCAAATATCTAGTCCCGCTCCCGCTCCTCCGCAGGCCCCTAGCGCACCTGCGGGAGACGCAATCACCAGCCCGCAACGTGGTCCAACGATCAACATCGCCGACGAATTCGGCACCGCCAAGCGCAACCTGCCCCCGGCGAAACCACTGCTGCTGACCGCGGCAGTGATACTCATCCTCGTCGCCATCGTATCGTTTTTCCAACGCGCCAAGCCGCAAGGCGGCGGATCCCTCGACAACATAGCCGCAGTAGAACTCCCGGGACAGAACGCATCGCTCGTCGCCCTCACCTTCACCCTGCGCAACTCCGGCAAGAAATCACTCTGGGTGCACGATATTCAAGGAAAGCTTGTAACATCCAGTGGGGAAGCGAGTAGCAATGCGGTTTCCGCCGTCGACTTTGATCGCTACTATCAGGCCTTCCCGACGTTGAAAGTGAACACGCAGCCGCCTTTCTCTCCCGAAGACAAACTGCAACCCGGCGAGGAGGTCAAACGAACGGTGCTTGTAAGCTTCCCCGTGACCCTGGAGAAATTCAACCAGCGCAGCTCCGTAAGCGTAGTCATCCAGCCCTACGATCAACCCGTACCGGTGACTCTAACCAAGTGACCGCTAAAACTGAACAAGTGTGCGCCTTGAGCGAAAGGCCCAGATGCATAAAATCATGAAACCAACTCGGCAGATTCTCCGCGGCGTCGCAGCCTTCCTCATCTTCGCTTTATCGGTTCTTTGCGCGGAAGCGGCGCCCGCCTCGCACAAAAAGTATTTCGTATACGTCGGCACCTATACCGCCGAAGCCGGCAGCACGAGCAAGGGCATCTACGCCTATCGTTTCGATTCCGGCACGGGCGAGCTAACTTCTATCGGCTTGGCCGCCGAGACCGCCAATCCATCGTTTCTAGCAGTGCATCCCAACCACCGGTTCCTTTACGCGGTGAATGAAACCAGCAACTATCAGGGCCAGAAAAGTGGAGCGGTCAGCGCCTTCGCCATCGATCACGCAACCGGCAAACTAACGCTGTTGAATGAAGTCGCGTCCAAAGGCGCGGATCCTTGCTACATTACGGTAGATAAAACTGGAAAATGGGTTCTGGTGGCCAACTACACCGGGGGCAGCGTCGCGGTATTTCGGGTGCTAGAGGATGGACGACTGGGTGCGGCTTCAGCGTTCATCCAGCACACCGGCCACGGCGCAGATCCGGAGCGTCAGGAGGGACCGCACGCCCACTCGATCGATTTGTCCCCCGACGAGCGCTTCGCCATCGTAGACGATCTCGGCCTCGACGAAACCCTCGTGTACAAATTCGACAAAGCAAAGGGCTCGCTTAGTCTGAATGATCCGCCGATTTATACGACGCTCGCCAAAGCCGATCCAGGAGCGGGTCCCAGGCACTTTGCTTTTAATCCCAACGGCAAGTTCGCCTATGTGGTCAACGAAATCCAGTCCACGGTTTCCGTCTCCAGTTACGATGGCTCTGCCGGAGTCTTGCGCCGATTGCAAACGATTTCGACGTATCCCAAAGACTTCTCCGCCCACAACGATGACGCTGAGATTCAGGTCCTTGCCTCCGGCAAATTCCTCTACGCCTCGAACCGCGGCCACGACAGCATTGCCGTATTCGCCATCGACCCAGACAAAGGCACCCTGACGTTGATCGAGTACGCGCTCACGAAAGGCAAAACTCCCCGCAGTTTTGAGATCGCTCCGGGAGGTTCGCTGTTGTTTGCGGCCAACGAAAAGTCAAACAACATCGTCGTCTTCAGCATCGACGCTAAAACCGGCCGCCTCACGCCGACCGGCAAAGTTCTCGACGTATCGGAGCCGGTCTGCGTGAAATTCGTACCAATCGACTAAGCCGCTGTTCAACTGCCGGTCACCGGCGCGGGCGCGCTCTTCGGAGTGCTCAGGTAGCCCGTGGCCTTCTTCTTGTCCACCGTCCACACCACCAGCTCAAACAGCAAGTGATCCCGTCCCGAATAGAACTGAATCGGCTCGGCGATATTTCGATCCTGCTTCTCGATGGTCTTGTCGTCCGAGGTCACATTCACCGTGAACTTGCCGTGTTTGGGATCGGTTTTCTTAAGCTGAAGGCTTACGGTCGCCACCGGCTGCGGTTTCGCCCCCTTGAGCAGCGTGAATTCGTAATAATTGCGGTCGCCCTTATGCTTCAGAATTTCCAAATCGCTGCGCGTGTTCGCGATCAGGCCACTCTGCACTCCCAAGTCGCCCACTGCACTTTGCAGCTTGGCTTTGGTGGCTTCGAGATCAGCCTTGGTGGAGGCCACATCGGTCTTCACACCGCCCACGTCGGTCTTCACCCCGGCGACTTCCCCGTTTACTTGCCCGAACTGCTCTTTCGATTGCTGCTCTTGCTGTGCCAGCCGGGACTCATCCGCCTTCTGCTGCGCTTGCAGCGCGCCGGCTCGCTCCATCAGTTCCTTCTTGGTCATCCCCAGTCTTTGTGCGATTGTTTCTTCCTGAGCTTCTGAGGATTGCACTCTCTTTTGCAGCTCCGCGACCTGCGCCTGACTGGCGCTCAGGTCCGTGGTCAACTTCTGGACATGCTGTTGCGTGGTGACATAGCCATAAACCGAACCCGCGACAAAGAGAATCGCCAGGATTACCAGAATCCACTTCCCTGCAGTCGACTGCTGTTCAACGTGTATCTGTTCGCCTTCGTCCGGCATGTGGTTCCTCCGAGATTAACCGCCTTAACTGCGGGGTCCATCCAATTGTTTAGCACAAGCGCCGCAGTGTCAAACGGGCGCACGCAATTTCCCGCCGGTGTAAAACATAACAATTAATGTCGGAAAGAATACCGCGGGCGGGCCCGATTAGCGGCGAAGCGCTAAAACTTCCTGTAAAACGGGGTCGGGATCGCGACGGATTGCAGCCGCTGCTGAGCCAATCCGGCGTTCGGCGCGTTTGCTTGCATCGGCCAGAAATTGCCGCTGCGAAGCGTCAGGCAGGGCGTTCTCCAGCCCCGACTTCACGAAACAAGCGTAAGCCAGTCGAACGGGAAAGCCAGCGTTATCAAGAAAGCGTCCATAAGCCAGCCAGTCTTCCGCGCTTGATTCCTTGTCCCCAATTGAATCGTCCAATTGCAGCGCGTGCTGGTAAAGCTGAAGAGCCAGATCCAATTTGCCGGCATCTGCCTGCAGGGCCGCCTCATTGACATCGGCGATGCTCTCCAGTTTAGACTGCTTCGTCTGAGTCGCAACGGTTGCCGCCAACTCGTAAGACTGAATCGCCATTGCTTTCTCTGACGCCCGTGCCTGGCAATCGGCCATGCGCAGCGCAATCGCGATAACCTTCTCCGGCATCGGGCGTTGTCCCGCGGGCTGCCGGGCAACTGCGTTCAGAAACACTTCGTAATGCCCGGCCGCAGCGTGAGCCTTGCCTTCGTGATCGAATTCATTCGCCAGATAAAGATGCGCGGACATCTGGCCTGGATCGACAGAAATCGCCCGCTCCCAGCTTTCCACAGCCTGATCGGGCTGACCCAGGCGCAGCTCCAGCAGACCACGATCCACCAAGAGATTGGCATCTTTGGGAGAGTACTTCAGCGTAGCATCCGTCAAACCTAGGGCTTCATCGATCCGGCCCTGAGTAATGAGGAATCGCAGCAACGCCTGCCGCGGAGCGGGATCAGCTGGGTTCAAGTGAATTGCCTTTCGCCACGCTGCTTCCGCGAGCCGCGCCTGGCCTTCATCCAGCTCCCGCCGGGCCAGACGCATCTGCACCGAAGTATCGAAAGAATCCATCGCCGCCGCACGCTGCAGATCCCGCAGATTATCGGCACGCAGCGACAGATAGTACCGCGCCTGATCGACAGTCCCCCACAACAGCAGCACCAGGGCAGAGCCGACCCGCAGCTGGCGTGCGCCAGCAGTTGCGCCGGTAAGCCAGCTCCACGCTTGAGATAGCCGACTTCCAGCTCCCGAGGCGCCAGCCGTAATCCGCGCCCGCGAGTTCAATAAGAGCTCTGCGATCTTCCCATCCCGCAGCTTCCAGATGGCGCCGTCCAGAATAAAGTGGTGGATGTTTACCAGCGCAGTGAAGATCAGGAAACTATTCGTGAAGTCATGGTGGAACACACGGCTCGCGAGCCAGGGTCCGGGAACAAACAAGGCGATGCCCCCGGCAATCAGAACAGCGAAGTATCCCCACGCTCGCCAAGGTCGACTGTTTTCCCCCGCAGCCTCTCGCCGGGCGTAGTAACTGGTAATCCATAGGTATTGCGCGGAGTGCATCACCGCCAGCACGCCGGTGCTGTAACGGCTCTGCGGAATTTCCCAACCCTTAATCAGCGAAATACCAGCCGGCAACACGAACCACAAGAACTGCGACGAGAATAAGGTCAATGAAGGCATCAGCTTTCGCCAGCCCGTCTCCCGCGCCAGGCGAGACAGCCCAAACCCTGCGAGCGCAACGAACGCCACAGCCAGCAGAATCTGCTCCCACCGGCTTACGATCGCAGGAATTCCAAGAGAAATGAAAAGCGGATCAGCGGAAGCCCCGGTATGGAAGCCCAGAAAGAGAATTAGATACGAAGCGATGAACGCACCGTAGAGCGCGCGGCGTACCGCCTCGCTCGGCTTCGCTCCCGCGCGGCGCGCGAACATCATGAACAAGCCGTAGTTCTGCCCGCTGTAATGCCAGGGGCTCCAGGTCAAATAGATGGTAAAAATCCAGGGCAAAATCCGAACCCAGGAATGCGCCAGCACCAGTGTCAGCAAAATCAGCGCCGTGATATGCACTGTGAAGATTCGGTATTTGTGAAAGTCTTCTTCGCGGTGATAGGCGCGATAGATGGTCGCCATGTAATGCGGATAATTGAAAAACAGCGCCAGCACGTAGAAAGCAACCGCCCAGGCACGCGCGCTCGAAGCGATCGAGAAGTAAGAGATCAGCAACAGCGGAGCCGACCACGCTCCGCATCCCACGATCAGATCGAGCCACGGACCATAAATCCACAGCGACGCCGCGGCGTTTCCCTCACTCGGGTTGGGCCTTCTTTTCATCATCAACTGTTAGGGGTTTGACCGGATTATAGGGGGCGGAAGGGTAACCACACGGATAACCAAAGTAACTGAGTCTTCTACAATGCTGAGGTGAAGAATTGGGATGTAATCGTAATCGGGGGCGGCATCATCGGACTCTCGCTGTCCATCGAGCTCCGAAAAAAAGGCGCAGGCGTTCTTGTAGTTGAGCGTGGAGAGCCCGGTCGCGAAGCCTCCCACGCCGCCGGCGGCATGCTGGTCGATTGCCCGCTTGAAACGCCCGCTGCTTTGCAACCACTAGCCACAGCCAGCGCGCGCATGTATCCCGAGTTCGCGCACGAGCTGGAAGTGGAATCCGGCATGAGAGTTGATCTGCGCGACCAGGGCACGATTCTCATCCCATCGGCCGAGCATCTTTCTTCTCCGTCGTTACAAGCAGCGAAACTTCCCGTCCCTCTGCACGAACTCGAACCAGCTCTCGCTCACCTCAACTGGCCGCCTTTCTATCTGCCCGAGCGCAGCGTCGACCCGCGCGCCCTCACCGCCGCCGCGCTGCAAACTGCCAAGCGCCGCGCTGTCGATATTTCGTCTGGCGACGAGGTAACAGCCATCAATGTTTCCGACGGACGAGTCGCCGGCGTCTTCACTACCAAAACCTCATTTCATGCCCCGAAGGTCATCAACTGCGCAGGAGCATGGTCGGGCCAGATTGCCCCCCTCGCTTTTCCCACCCGGCCCGTCAAAGGGCAAATGCTCTGCCTCCTCTCACCCTCCCACAACCTGCTTAAACATGTAATCCGCGCGCCAGAGGTTTACCTGATCCCGCGCAGCGACGGAAGAATTCTGGTCGGAGCCACCGTAGAAGAAGCAGGATTCGACAAGCGCACAGATGTCGAGACGATTCAGCGCTTGCACCGCGCAGCGATCGACTTAATCCCCGAACTTCGCAATGCAAAGATTCTCGAAGACTGGGCCGGCCTGCGCCCCGGAACTCCCGATGCACTGCCGATTCTCGGCCCCACCGCAGCTCCGGGCTATTACGTAGCCACCGGCCATTTTCGCGACGGAATTCTTCTCGCCCCAATCACCGCGCAGGTGATGGCTGAAGTAATTACAGGAACAAGTTGCAACTATGACTTAAAGCCGTTCTCCTCAGCCAGATTCTCCAACTAGCAGGGCTGTCCTGCGGAGCAGAGCCGCACGCTCCGCCGCCCAAATCCTTCCGGTATACTGAAGCGTTTCCGCGACCTCATCAGTTCCGCGCCGTTGCGCTTCACCACAGAAAGGATCAACCCATGGCTTCTCCCGCAGTAGATTTCGCCCGCAATAATCAGCAGCGCTTTCTCAACGAACTCAAAGATCTCCTCCGCATCCCGAGCGTCAGCACCCTGGAAGAACACAAGCCCGACGTACAAAAAGCCGCCGACTTCGTGGCCAACGAACTCCGCCGCATCGGCATGGAAAACGTAGAGGTCATCCCGACTAAAGGCCACCCTCTGATCTATGCAGACTGGCTACACGCTCCTGGCAAGCCCACAGTGCTCTGCTATGCCCACTACGACGTGCAACCGCCGGATCCGCTCGATGAGTGGCTGACTCCGCCCTTCGATCCCACCGAGCGCAACAACAACATCTACGCCCGTGGCGCCGTCGACGACAAAGGCCAGCTCTGGATGGAAGTGAAGGCTCTGGAATCGCTGATGACGTCCGGCGGCGGCAAACTCCCCATAAACGTCAAAGTAATTTTTGAAGGCGAAGAAGAAGTGGGCGGCGAATCCATCACTGAGTATGTCCACAAGCAAAAAGCCAAGCTGAAAGCCGATTTCGCCCTGGTCTGCGACACTGAACTCTTCGCCCCAAATTTTCCCACACTGTGCGTGGGCCTTCGCGGCCTGGTCTACACCGAGATCGAAGCCGTCGGCGCCAAAATCGATTTGCACTCCGGCATGTACGGCGGGGCCGCGCCGAATCCCTTCTTTGCATTAATCGAAATCATTTCCAAGTTGAAGGACGCCAAAGGAAAAATCCTCATCCCGGGGTTCTACAAGAACGTGAAAGCGCCGAGCAAAGACGAACTGAAAGCTTGGAAGCGTCTGCCCTTCAACGAGGAGCATTACCGCAAAACCGAAGTCGGCTCCAAGGTTCTAACCGGCGAACCCGGCTATTCAGTTCTCTACCGCACCTGGGCACGCCCCACGCTCGAAGTCCACGGCATGCCCGGAGGATTCATCGCGGGCGGCGCCAAAACCGTGATCCCAGCCAAAGCCGCTGCGAAAGTCTCCATGCGCCTCGTGCCCGACCAGGATCCCGACGACATCCTGAAGCGCTACACGGCCTTCGTGAAGAAGCTCACGCCCAAGGGCATCGAAACCAAAATTAAAGTGTGGAGCAAGGGCCCAGCCTCTGTAGTAGGCACCGACAATCCATATATCAAAGCCGCGACTGAAGCGTTACACGATACATTCAAAAAAGAAACCGTGTTTATACGCAGCGGCGGGTCCATCCCCATCGTCAACGACATCTATCAGGCTTTGAAGATCCCCAGCGTGATGATGGGCTTCGGTCTACCCGACGACAACCTCCACGCCCCCAACGAGAAATTTCATATCCCCAACTTTCACCACGGCATAGAAACCATTTGCCTGTTCTTCGAAAAGCTCGGAGGAAAGTAGGCCTCGGCAGAAACGACAAGCGAGTGTGGGGACGGGCGCCGAGCCCGTCCAGCCGAGCGCAGCGTGGCGCGTTCTATCACAGCCAGCCGACGGCCCGGCAGCACTCCCGTTTTGACTTCTCGAAAGACCCAGCCTACGATTCTGCCGAAAGGGTTGGGGGCCTCACGCCTGCTGAACCAGATCATCTCCCACTACCGGGTCATCGAGCGGATCGGCGGCGGTGGTATGGGTGTGGTCTACAAGGCCGAGGATCTCAAACTCGGCCGATTTGTCGCGCTAAAATTCCTGCCCGACGAATTCGCCAACGATCCCATAAGCCTCGAGCGCTTCCAGCGCGAGGCTCGTACAGCTTCAGCCCTCGATCATCCGAATATCTGCACCACCTATGAAATCGGAGAACATGAAGGCCGTCCCTTCATCGCCATGCAATTTCTAGAAGGCGTAGCACTAGCCCATCGCATCGCCGGCAGGCCTCTCGAAATCGAGACCGCAATCGAACTGGGCATTCAGGTCGCCGATGCTCTCGATGCTGCCCACGCCAAAGGCATCATTCATCGCGACATCAAGCCCGGCAACATATTCGTAACCGAGCGTGGGCAGGCTAAGATACTCGACTTCGGACTGGCAAAAATCGCTTCCCGCTCGGCCTCCAGCTCGGCGACATCGCCGACTTCAGGCCTTAGTGCTACGCAGGAACAGATGACCAGTCGAGGCTCTGCCCTGGGAACCGTTGCCTTCATGTCGCCCGAGCAGGCCCTTGGAAAAGAGCTGGACGCGCGTACCGATTTGTTCTCCTTTGGCGCCGCGCTTTATGAAATGGTGACCGGCTCGCCGCCTTTTCGCGGCGACACCACCGCCGCGATCTTCGACTCCATTCTGCATCGCGCTCCGGTCGCACCCGTGCGCCTCAGCCCAGAGGTTCCCGAGGAACTCGAACGCATCATCAATAAGGCGCTGGAAAAAGACCGGAACCTGCGCTACCAGCACGCGGCCGACATTCGCACCGACCTGCAACGCCTGAAACGCGACAGCGAGTCGAAACGAGTCGTCATCGCGGAGCCAGAGAACGTCCAAACTCCTGCGGCAAGCTCAGGCAAAACTAGCCGTCCGCTCCCCATCCGTCCGCGCGCGAAACTCCTCGTGCCGGTGGCAACCTTCGCCCTCGTAGTTCTTTCCGCCGCGTTGCTTTATCTCCATTTCCGCAACCCGCCGCAGCTCACCAACAAAGACGTCATCGTAATCGCCGACTTCGCCAACACTACTGGCGATCCGGTCTTTGACAGCACTCTGAAAGAGGCTCTGGCGGTTGATCTCGAGCAGTCGCCCTTTCTCAACGTGCTTTCGGACCGAAAGCTGGGCGAGACGTTGAAGCTCATGGGAAGAACCTCGGATCAGCGCGCAACCCGAGATGTGGCCCGCGAAGTTTGCTTGCGCACGGGAAGCGCGGCTTTGCTCGCTGGTTCAATCGCCAGCCTGGGCAGTCACTACGCAATTGTTCTGAAGGCGGTCAACTGCCGCACTGGTGATTTGCTGGGAGCAGCCCAGGCCGAGGCTGGGAGCCGAGAGAAAATCCTGCAAACCCTGGGCGAGGCAGCCGCCACTTTGCGCGGTAAGCTGGGCGAATCCCTGGCCTCGGTGAAAAAGTTTGACAAGCCACTCGACGAGGCCACCACTTCGTCTCTCGAAGCGCTGCAGGCTTACACCGAAGGCGACCGGCTGGCCCGCGAAAAAGGCGACACTGACGCTCTTCCGTTACTCAAACGCGCAGTCGAGCTCGATCCCAACTTCGCCCGCGCCTATGCCTCGCTGGGCATCCGTTACAACAATCTGGGACAGGCCACGCTGGCGATTGAGAATGTCCGCAAAGCGTACGAATTGCGTGACCGGGTCAGCGAGCGCGAAAAGTATTACATCTCCTGTACCTATTTCACGCTCGTCACCGGCGAGTTGGAAAAGGCCATCCAGCAATATGAGCTGTGGATCCAGGATTATCCCCGGGACTACGTCGCTCTCACCAATCTCGGTGTGAATTACTTCACCATCGGACAGTTCGAAAGAGCGGCGTCGATCACACGAGAAGCGCTGAGCCTCGAACCCGCCTCGATTCTCGGTTACAACAATCTCGGGGTAGCGTATTTTTCCATGAACCGGCTGGACGAGGCCAAGTCCACATTCGACGAAGCGCTGGCGCAGAAGCTCGACGGCCCCTACCTGCGCCAATCCATTTATTACCTCGACTTCCTGCGCAAAGATGCGCCCGGCATGCAGCAGCAGTTCGCTTGGGCCATGGGCAAACCGGGTGCCGAGGACATCCTGCTGTCAGCAGAGTCCGACACGCAAGCCGATTACGGCCACCTGCAAAAGGCTCGGCAACTCTCGGCGCGAGCCGAAGACTCAGCCAAGCGCAACGACTCCAAAGAAACGGCGGCATTCTGGCAAGGCAACGAGGCCATTCGCGAGGTCGAATTCGGCAATGCCGCTGAAGGCCTGAAGCAGGCAAGAGCGGCGCTGACGCTCGCTCCGGGCCGCGATGTAAAAGTGGAAACCGCCGTGGCCCTGGCCCGTGGAGGCGATAGCGCCGCAGCCGAGAAACTTGTAGCCGCGCTCAATCAAGAGTTTCCGCTCGACACGCTCATCCAGAATTATTGGCTTCCCACGGTGCGCGCGGCCATCGCGTTGCAGCGGCACGATCCAGCGCAGGCCATCGCGATTCTGCAGTTGTCTATCCCCTATGAGTTGGCCGATCCGCCGCCGTTTTCCGCCGGTACCATGTATCCCGTTTACCTCCGCGGCCAAGCTTACCTGGCCCTCGCAAGAGTTACGAGAGCGAACTCAGCAAACGCGCAACGCGCTGCCGCAGAATTTCAGAAGATTCTCGATCATCCGGGCGTGATCGTGAATTTTCCGTTGAGCGCTTTATCTCTTCTCGGCCTGGCGCAGGCCCGCGCTCTCTCTGGCGACAACGCCGGCGCGCGCACTGCCTATCAGGATTTCTTTGCCCTCTGGAAAGACGCCGATCCCGACCTGCCGGTTCTGAGGCAAGCCAAGGCGGAATACGCCGCACTGCAGTAGCGGTGAGTCCGGAATTGTTTGTCTTGGATCACCAACTGCGCTACCATAACCCTGCTCTCGCGGTTCTCCCACCTCGTCTTTCCGTCACCCGTAAACCATCGATGTGCTGCAATGCATGTGCAACCCAACGCGCTCGCTCTTAAGGCCATACAATATATAGTGTTATATTGCTTGACCCCGCCCCGATTTCACCGTTACAGTAGCTCTAATTTGTGCCTGCCCGATCCAGCCCGGGACGGCCAAGGTTGGGGCAAGCGCTGTTTCAGCGCTGGAGGTATCGGTCTGGTAAACAGGTCGCCAAGCGGCAAAACGAAAGCCTGGCCACTGACAACCGGCCACTGGCTACTGCTTCTCCAAGGAGTTCACGTTGCTTAAACTGAAGCGGCTTCAGATTCTCGGTTTCAAATCGTTTTGCGATCGCACCGACCTCAAATTCCACGGGGACGGAATCGCCGCTATCATCGGCCCCAACGGCTGCGGCAAGTCGAATATTGCCGACGCCATTTCCTGGGTGCTCGGCGAGCAGTCGGCCAAGACGCTGCGCGGTTCCCGCATGGAAGATGTGATCTTCGCTGGCACCCGCGACCGCAAACCCACTGGTATGGCCGAAGTCTCGCTCACCCTGATCGATCCCGAAGAATATCCCGGTCCAGACGCCGGCGCGCCTACAGAGATCGATATTCAAGATGAATTGCCGGTAAACGCGGAAGCGGCCCGAAGGCCAGCCGAAGATTGGGACGAATCCGCCATTCGCGCCCGCGCCGCTGAGGAAACCGAGCGCGCCGTGGAAGACGCTCAGCCTGGCAAAACAGAAGAGGTAGAAGTTCTGCGCGCGAAGGTAGACATGCTGGCGGTGGCCTTCCCCGACGACGAACCGGTCTTCGCATTGCCCGTTCACGCAATCGTGCCGATCGCAACTTCCGCCGCAGAAAGCGGCGCCACCCAGGTCGTGCTGAAGATCCGCCGCAGGAAATTCAATCAGCAACAATTCCGCACCGGAGAAATCGTCGTTACGCGCCGTCTGTTCCGCTCCGGCGACAGCGAATACCTGCTCAATGGCAAACTTTGCCGCTTGCGCGACATTCAAGAACTCTTCATGGGCACCGGCCTGGGACCAGAGACCTACGCTCTGATTGAGCAGGGCCGCATCGGCCAGATTCTCAGCAGCCGGCCCACCGACCGCCGAGCGATTCTCGAGGAGGCGGCGGGAATCACGAAGTTCAAAACCAAGAAGCGCCTCGCCGAAGCTCGCCTCGAAGATGCCAAGCTGAACCTTGCTCGCGTCAACGATATTTTCGAGGAAGTCACGCGCCAAATGAATTCTTTAAAGCGCCAGGCCTCGAAGGCCGAGCGCTACGCCAAGCTGCGCGACGAGATGCGCGCCCAGCTGCGCGTGGTGCTCGCCAGTAAGTTCGCGGTGATCGAAAAGGAGAGCACTGAACTCGATTCCCAACTCAACGCCTTGGCCGAAGATATGCAGCACCGCGTGGAATCGGTCCGGCAACTCGAGACCGAGCATGCAGAAGGAACCGACCGCGGCTATACCATTGAAACCGATCTGCGCGAGAATCGCGAGCGCCTGAGCCAGATCGATTTGGAAATCGATCGCGCCCGCGCCCGCCGCCAGCACAACGAAGAACGCTGCGCCGAACTCGTGGTTCGTTCGGCCTCGGCGGAGGCGGAACTGGCCCAAGCCCGCCATCGCCTGACCGCTCTCGAAGCCGAACGCGATTCCAACCGGCAAGTGCTCGAATCAGCCGCCGGCGATCTGGCCGCAGCCCAACACGAACTCGCGCTGTCGCAGCAGGAAGCCGCAGCCGCCGCCACTGCGCTGGCCGAACTTGAACATCAGCAGGAAGAGTCGCGCGTCGCCATTTTCGACACAGTGTCGGCCGCCTCGCGGCTGCGCAACCAGTTGGCGCAAGCTGAGGAGCGCCTCGCCGGCGCCGATCGCGAAGCCCGGCGTCTGCAAACGGAAATCAGCAGTGCGAACCTTCAGGTGGAAGCCTTCGGCGGCCAGCGCGGGCAACTCGCCCTCGAATTCGAAACCATCACGCAACGCGTCACCGGAATTACCGAAGAGATCAGCCAGCTGAGACGCCTGCTCGAAGCGAAGCGCCTCGAAGAGACAAAGGCCAAAACTCACCTCGACCTGCTCCGCGCCGAGTTTGCCACAGCTCTCGGCAAGAAAGGATCGCTTGAAGCCGTGATCGCGGAACACGGATACTCGACCGAATCGGTCCGTCGCCTGTTCCAGTCGGGGGTAATGCAAAGCGGCTTGGCCCCAGTCGGCGTGCTCGCGGATTTTCTTGAAGTCGAGCCGCGTTTTGAGCGCGTGGTCGAAGACTTTCTACGCGACGAGTTGAACTACATCGTGGTCAAGTCGTGGGACGCCGCCGACGAAGGCCTCCGCCTGTTGCGCAGCGATGTCGACGGCCGCGCCACTTTCCTGGTTCATCCCGAAGATGCGCAGGCCAAGTTCTCTTTTATTCTCGACGAAGCCGCGCACTGCGCGCCGCCGACCGCTTCCATCGTGCCCCTGAAGCACACGATCCGCGTGCTCGACGGCTTCGGGAAGTCGCTGGAAGTAATTCTTCCCAAGCTGCGCGACGGCTACATCGTCCCCGGCTCTGATACCGCGCGAGGTCTCGCCCTCGAGAATCCCGACGCATTCTTTCTCTCGCAAACCGGAGAATGCTTTCACAACGTGACCGTCACCGGCGGCAAGCAGCGCGCCGAGGGCCCGCTCTCGATGAAGCGCGAACTCCGCGAAGTTCTCAGGCAGTTGGAGGATCTGGAACGTGCGTTGCGGGAAGAAGAGATGCGCGTGCTCACGCTGGGTCGCGAAATTAAAGACTTCACTTCCCTGCTGGAGCGTCTCGACACGGAAAAGCGCGAGGCCGAGCACCAGTCGATGACTTCCGGCCACATGCTGCAGCAACTCGATTCCGAATTGACCCGCGTCACCGAGCGCGTGAGCGTTTCGCAAGCCGAGTTGCAACGTCTATCGGCGGAGCAATCTGAGCAGGAGTCGATTGTTGCTGCGCGACACTCTGAGATCGCCGAACTCGAACAGACCCGCGCGGAACTTGAGCGGCAGATTGCGGCCGCTCAGGAATCGCTCGGCATGCTGCGTCAGCGTCGGGAAGACGCTGCCCAGGCCAGTTCGCTGCGCGTGGCCCGGGTCGCGGCGCTCGAAGAGCGCCATCGTTCAGCAACCGCAGTGCTCGGACGCATCGATTCTATCTTCGCTGAAATGAGCGAGCGCCTCCACGCTCTAGCCTCACAGATTGAAGCCGCTGCCGCCGAGAAACTGCAGCGCGAAACCGAGAACCAGCAACTCGAGCAGCAAGCCGCCGACTTCGTGGCCGAGCGCAACGCAGGCCAGGCGCGCGAGGGTCTGCTGCAATTCGAAAAAGATCAGCTCCGCGCCCGCCTCTCCGAAATCGACGAACTGCTTCGCGAGGCCAGGCAGCTTCTCGACCAGGCTCGCGACCGGCGTGGCGAGTTGCAGGCCGCTGCCGCTAAGCTGCAAGCTGATGCCATGTACATGGCGGATACTTGCCTGAACGAACTGGGAATTGAGCGCGCCGCTTTGCTGGCCGACACTACCTTGGCGCTAGTAACGGGCGACCAGCTGGCCGCCTGCGATCAGGCTCATCGCGAGATGCGCGCCAAACTCGAAGCCATGGGTCCGGTGAACATGATGGCGCTCGAAGAGTACCGCGAGACTGCCGAGCGGCACGGTTTCCTCGATGGCCAGCGCAAGGATCTGATCTCATCAATCGAGAACACAATCGCGACCATCCGCGAGATCGACGAGGTCTCGCGCCAGAAGTTCAAGGAGGCTTTCACCAAGATCAACGAGAACTTCGGAGTCACCTTCAAGAAGCTCTTCGGCGGCGGCCACGCATTCATGAAGCTCACCGATGAAGAAAATTCCGCCGAGAGCGGCATCGACGTGGTGGCATCCCCTCCTGGCAAGCGCCTGCAGAGCGTTTTGCTGCTTTCCGGGGGCGAGAAGGCGCTTACCGCGCTCGCCCTGTTGGTCGGCATCTTCCAGTACACACCCAGCCCGTTCTGCATCCTCGACGAAGTGGACGCGCCGCTCGATGAGGCCAACATCGGCCGCTTCACCGAACTGGTGAAAGAAATGAGCATCAAGACCCAGTTCGTCCTGATCACTCACAGCAAGAAGACCATGAGCATCGCGCCCGTCCTCTACGGCGTGACCATGCAAGAGCCCGGCGTCTCGAAACTGGTCTCAGTGCGCTTCGGAGCGGCATAGCTCAATTCGTATACAGGACGCCGGAATGTTGCGTTCTGTTTTGGGACCTTTCGTAAGTGGAAAATGAATTCCGTGGTATCCATGGCTTGCAATCGGGCATCTAATAACCCTAGGGGAGTTGCAATGTCAGTTTTCGACGAGAAATATCGAGTCGTGGGCATCGAGCGCGACCGACTGCTCCTGCGCGGAGTTCACAGCGGCGACGTGCTCACCATCGTCAACTCCGAGCCTGCGATTCCTCTTACCCAGGAAGAGTATCCGGTAGGCAAACTGATTGCTCTATCGGACCCATCCAGCACGCCTCTGAACTAAGCGGCGATCCGCAAGATCCCAGTCGAGAATATAAGACAGCAGTGTCTTTTTGTGGTCTCCGGGAATCGCCGAATCAGCATCGTACTCGCGAAACCGGGGTCGGTAGAGTTAATCTAAATGACAGAGCAGGCGAGGAGGGTGTGTGCGCTGCGGACGATGCGGCAACGAAAATGACCCGGCTAACCGCTTTTGCGGAATGTGCGGAGCTTCTCTGGTGGCAACCACCGCGACGGCGGGGCGTCCTGCGAGTCAGGCGGCAACTGTGCCGACGGGGAGTGTTGCAGCGCCCAGCCAACCGCAAGTGCCGCTTCCCGAGTCGTCAGGATTGGGTAGCTCCTCGAACGCCGAACGGCGTCCGTCCCCTCTCGCTTCGTCTCCGGCGAGGACGAGCGAGGTCCGGACTACAGGGATTCCAGCGAGTGCGGTCCGGTCAGGTGAGGTTCAACGCAGCGAGGTTCGACCGAGCGAAGCCCGACCCGGCGCAGGACCGGTAATCACGGGGCACTCATTTCTTGGCTTGAGCACTCCTGGGCCCGCCGTCGATCGTAACGCCGAGCCTGATGCTCTGCGGCCATCTCTGAATGTGGACTATCTGCTCGATGATGAGGAAGAACCGAAGCGGGGCTGGGGCAAGCTCGTTTTGATCGTCGTGGCACTGGCACTAGCGGTGGGACTGGGCTACTTGCACTTTAAGCAGGCGGGCTTTGACGGACTCATTGCCGGGGATAAGAAGCCAGAGGCGACGAAGCCAACGTCGGACGCTCCACAGAGCCCAGATTCCGGCACCCCAGCCGGGCCGACAACTTCTAACGCCGCGACTCCAGCAGCGGAGGCCGCCAATAACGGAACGGCTCCGGCCACCAGCGGCGGCGCGGCAACTCCAGCGCAACCATCTTCGCAGCTCCCGCCACAGTCCGCTCCGTCTCAGACCGCTCCCGCGACTTCGCAGCCCACACCTGCTTCGCAAACCGCTCCCGCTCCTGCACAGGCTGCTCCCGCTTCATGGCAACCCGGTCCCGCTACAAGCGCTCCTACCCAAGCGGCTCCTTCGCAAGCTCAAACTAGCGATCCCAATCTTCCTGTGGGGGCCGCGCCTCCGACGCCTACTTCCGAGCAGCAGGCGGCTGCGCCGGAGCGACGGCCCGCGCCGAAAGCGGCGGTCCCCGCGCCTGTGATGGCGAAGCCTCCGGCGGCGAAGCCCATCGATCCAGTGACCAATGCGGAACGCTACATTTATGGACGCGGGGTGCGCGAGGACTGCGATCACGGCCTGCGCCTACTGAAGCAGGCGGCGGAGGAGTCCAATGCCAAGGCGATGATTTCGATGGGCGCGCTGTATTCGACGGGCACGTGCACGCCGCGGGACTTGCCCACGGCCTACCGCTGGTTTGCGATGGCTCTCCACAAGGAGCCGGACAATCAGCCGCTGCAAGACGACCTGCAGAGATTGTGGAGCCAGATGACACAGCCGGAGCGGCAGCTGGCCATCAAGCTGAGCCAGTGAGCGACGATGCGTTGTTTGCTCGGTCGTGACACGAACCTGTCTTTTTCGACAGCAACCACTCCAGATACAAACTCGCCATACAAACTCGCCTTATTTGTCCAAAACTATTGTGGCTTTCGGCACTTCGGCGTGTTCTTTTCTGTAGGCGCGAGCCACGTCGCCTAGAGGTGTCTCATACGGGAGTGATCCTAATTCGGCCAGCGGAACTTCGCCCTTGGCATACGTGTAGGGTGACATGCCGCTGAGCAGGCTGGTTTCAGGCGCCAGGGCGTGCTCAGATGCGCGCTGGGGATGCTCCGTCATCACGACGGGTGTCGCGTTGTTGTTCAGAATGGGGCCGTTTTGACCGAAAGCAGCGGTCGCGCACAGAAGGCAGAAAACAATGATTGTGGTCTTCATAAAATGATCCTATCCGGGGGAAACCGCACATTGACGCGAAAGAACTGGCGGAATGCCCGACTGGCGCGGCTTCCGGGCCTATTGTGGCAATCGTCATACCAAACCGGGGCGGCTGGGATTCGAGTTAGGAGCAGGAATCCAGGGCTAGACGCAAGAATTTGCACATCAGTGGAAGATGGGGATCTTCGCGTACGACTGTGCCCTGAGCCCAGTCAGTCTCCGGCTGTCGGCTGGGCACTTCCGTACCGTTTGAAGACCGAGTCACGGGAGACTACGCCTTCCAGCTTGCGGGAATTGGCACGATTGACCACGGGTACCAACGGGTAATCGTTCACGAAGCGGAGCGCAGAATCGAGCGGGAGATCTGGATACAAGCTGGGAAGAGACTGCGGCGGAAGTACGGATCCCAGGGTATGTTCACCTTTGCCTTCGCGGAAAAGGCGCTGCAGTTGGTCTCGGCTGATGGTTCTCCAGCCACTGGGATGCATGCGCACCAGAAAGTTGGAGTCGGGTGAATCCTGCACACGGCGGGCGTTGGCGTCGACGTAGTCCTCCGCATTAAGGATTGTGGCGGGCACCGGAAGCATGGCATCTTCGACGCGGAGGATGGTTTCTTCGCGGTCTTCTTCCAGCGATGGAAGGATGAGGCCATCCTGCCGCGTGAGCAGGTCGAAGATAGGAACATCTTCCAGGCTGCGCGAGATCAAATAAGAAAAAGTGTTGGCGACGATGACGGGCACGATGATTTCATAGTTGCCGCTGACTTCGAGAACCATGAAGACGGAAGTCATAGGGACGCGGAGAAATCCCGCGAAGAGGACACCCATGCCGACCAGGACGTAGGTGCCAGTGGATCCGGTGAGTTGAGGAAAGAAGATACGCTCGATGTCGCCGACGGCCCCGCCCAGCATCGCGCCAATGAACAGCGTCGGAGCGAACATGCCGCCGGGAGCGCCGCTTACGAAGGAGAGCGTAGTGGCGACGATCTTGAGAACAGCCAGGATGGCGAGAATTTTCCAGGCGTACTGGCCGTGCATGGCCTGGTCCATGGAATCGTAACCAGCGCCCATCACCTGCGGCGCACCGAGGAAAGCGATGAGGCCGATGAGCAGTCCGGCCACTGCGGGTTGAAAGTATTGCGTCCAGCGCGGCAAAGCTTTCAGGCGGGGACGCAGATAGCCGACCGATTTGGCGAAGACGACGGAAGCCAGGCCTCCCACGATGCCGAGCACGGCGTACGCAAGCAGCTCGCTGGGCCGCTTGAACGTGGTGACCGGAATGCGGAACAGCGGCTCGCTGCCGAGAAACCAGCGCACAATCACGACGCTGGAGACAGCAGAAAGCACGACAGACCCGAGAATGCCGGCGCTCCAGCGTCCGATAACCTCTTCAATGACGAAAAGCACGGCAGAGATGGGAGCGTTGAAAGCGGCGGCAAGGCCGGCGGCTGCGCCGACCGGCGCCATAAGCCGGAGTTTTTCACGGGAGATCTCGAGCTGGCGACCGAGAGCGGAGGCAATGCTGGCTCCGATCTGGAGCGAAGGATCTTCTGGACCGAGGGATTGCCCAGAACCGATGGCAATGCCGGAGCAGATGAATTTTCCGATGGCGGTGCGAAAAGGGATGAATCCGTTGAAGATGTAGAGCGCAGCCTTAGTCTGATTCACGCCACTTCCGCGGATCGTGGGAAACACATGGATCACCAGGGCGGCCACCACTAGTCCGGCGACCGCTGGGACTGCGAACAGCCGCCAGCTGTGGGTTTGGGGGAGTGGGCCGAGCAGGGCCAGGTGAATCCAGTCGATGGCGAGGCGGAAGCAGACCACTGCCAGGCCGGAGAAGATTCCGATGAAGACGCAGAGGATCAGGAAGAATACTTCTTCGTTGAACACACCCTCAAGAGTTGCGAACAAACGGCGCGGCGCCTGAAAACGGGTCGCGGGAACCTGCGGCGACGGCAACGGAGATTGGCCGGCAGACACTGATTCACTCATTGGTTGGCGGCCTCGCGCTTTTCAGAGATCAGAAGCAGGGCGAGGTCCAGTCCCTGCGGCTGGCCACAGGTTGTTGCGGTCTGCTGTTCGACTTGAAAGACCACGTCCATGATCGCATCCGGGAGATCGGTTTCCGCTGGGGAGCGGAGACGGGCGAGATCCGGCTTGGCCTCAGTCCATACCGATTGAAGCGCAAGCAGTGGCGAACGCGCGGGTGCCGCGGCTGGAACAGAGGGAGGACCGGAAACTGCGACTGGAGTTCCCGCCGTTTTCAGGTCAACGCCCTTCTGCTGAGCACATTCGTCGAGACGTTTTTCAGCCTGGGCAAAAGCGGCAGCAATGCGCCGATTGCGTTCGGCGTCGGAGATGTGACCGACGAAAGGATCGTTGCGGAGAATCAGTTCGGTGGTTGCCAAGAGCTGATGTGAGTCTTCATCCTGCGGATTCGCATTCACTGCCTCCTGCAGATAGTGCCGGGCTGCGATGTAATTGCCCGAGCGGTAGGCGGCTCGACCGGCCCCAGCCAGCGCAGCGGAATTGCGGGGATCGAGACGGAGAACTTCTTCGTACTGAGCCAGCTCGCCGGCGTAGTCCTGCGCCTGAGCAAAAAGCTGCGCAGCCTGGAGATGGGCATCCGGAGTGGGCGGCAGGGAGGTGGCAAGGGCCATGAGTTCTGATGCGGCTTTGTCAGGAGCGCCTTTCTTGAGCAGGAACTGGATCAGCTCGATGCGAGCTTTGCTGCGGTTGACGTCGGCGTCGGAGTTCCACACTCCGTACATGGCGTTGTGGTAGTAGCGAGTAGCCTCGTCGATGGCGCCGCGATGGGCGGCCACGCGAGCCAGAGCGAGATTCACGGCGGCGTCCTGCGGCGCGCGCTGCCACAGGGCGATGAGGTAGGATTCGGCTTCGTCGAGACGGCGGGGATCGTTGCTGTCGCGCAGGGCGCGGGCCAGGCTCAGCTGGTACTGCGAATTAGTGGGATCGCAGGTGAGGGCGGCGCGGAAAGCGTCAATGGCGTCATCATAGTGGTTGGCAGCGGCATCGGCCTGGCCCAGCTGATAGAGTTTGCGGCCGCGGGACTGCTGATTGGCGTTATAGCGGGCCACGAGATGGCTGACGGCGGCGAATCCGGTAACGGCGGCAAGAGTAAGAAGTAAAAGGATGACGGGCGCGGAGCGCGGGATTAGTTTTGGCAACCTCCACATATCTCGTATCACGATATCATTTGCGGGCTACGAACGGCGGAGTTGACCACAAAAATGAGCTCCGGGGGTTCCCCTTCAGGTAAGATACTTCGTCTGCCGGGACTGCTGAAGAATGAATCGCGAATATCACAAGGGATACAGCCAGGAACTGCACCGGGAGATGGAGGGGCTCGTTTTTGGCCATGCAGGCACGCCTCTGCTGGTGTTTCCCACCTCCATGGGAAAGTTTTTCGAGTACGAAGATCGCGGCATGATCGGAGTGTTGGCGCCGAAGATCGAGCGCGGCGATCTGCAGGTGTTTTGCCCGGACGGGGTCGATACCGAGAGTTGGTACAACAAGAGCGTGCATCCTAAGGTGCGGGTGCTGCGGCATTTGCAGTATGAGCGCTACATTCTGCACGAGTTCCTGCCGTTCGTGCGGTGGAAGAATCAGACTCCGCGCCTGGCGGTGACCGGGTGCAGTTTCGGCGCTTATCACGCGGTGAATTTTGCCTTCAAGCATCCCGATGCGGTGACGCATTGCGTGAGCATGAGCGGGGCTTTCGATATCCATCAGTTTCTAGATGGCTATTACGATGATGATTGCTACTTCAATTGCCCGCCGGATTACTTGCCGAATCAGAATGATGACTGGTTTCTGAGCCGCTACCGGCAGATGAAGATCGTGCTGGGGTCGGCGGATTGGGATATGTGCCTGGACCAGAATGTGAAGCTGTCGGCGATTTTGAATGGCAAGGCGGTGCCGCACTGGCTGGATATTTACAACGACAATTCGAAACATGATTGGCCGCTGTGGCAGAGGATGGTGGGAAAGTATTTTTAGGGCATAAGGAACGGGGGAGTGGATGAGCGAGCAGACGGTGCAATTCAACGTGAGGCTTACTGTCAACGACGGAAGATTCGATGCCTTCGAGGAGATTGCGCGAACCATGATCGCAGGCACGTTGAAGGAGCCGGGCGCTCTCGGCTATGAATGGTACCTGAGCCGAGACCGGAGGCGATGCCATTTGATTGAGGACTATAAAAACGCGAGTGCTGTGCAGGCGCACATCGAGAGCGCGGTAGTTCGGAACCTTGTGCCGAAGCTGCTCGAGGTGTCGACTATTGACAGCTTCCATGTATATGGGGACCCTGGGCCGAAGGCGGCGGAGGCCCTGACGGGGATAGGGGCGGAGATTCTCCCGTTCTGGCAGGGGCTTGGGCGGTGAGCATCAAGGTCGCTTATTTTTGAAAGCCAGCATCGTAGAGGGCGTAACGAGCAATGTCTCTAGAGGAGAGTGTTGTGAGTACTAAGAAGATCGGGATTTTGTTTGGGATGGAGAATACGTTTCCGCCGGCTGTCGTCGAGAAGATTAACTCCCTCGCCGTGGAGGGAGTTTCGGCGGAGTTCGTGAAGATTGGCGGGATTCGGATGGATGAGCCTAAGAAATACGACGTCATCATCGATCGCATCTCGCAGGACATTCCGTTCTACCGGGCGTATCTGAAGAATGCGGTGCTGCACGGGACGATCGTTGTGAACAATCCGTTCTGGTGGACGGCCGATGACAAGTTTCTTAATTATGCGCTGGCCCACAAGCTGGGCGTCGCGATTCCGCCCACGGTGATCCTGCCGCATAACAAGCATCCCGAGGGAACAACTGACCAGTCGATGCGGAACTTAATGTATCCCTTGAACTGGCAGGAGCTGTTTGATTACATCGGCTTCCCTGCTTTCTTAAAGCCCTATTCCGGCGGAGGATGGAAGCATGTTTATCACGTGCATTCGCCGGAGGAGTTTTTCCAGCATTACAACCAGACCGGCGATTTGTGCATGACGCTGCAACATGGCGTGGTGTTTGAGGAGTATTACCGGTGCTATGTGGTCGGTCAGGAAAAAGTGCACATCATGAAGTACGACCCGCGGGCGCCGCATCATGAGCGCTATGTGAAGGGGAACCCTCCGCCGTCATCAGAGGCCTTAAGGGCCAGAATCGAAAAAGATGCGCTGACTTTGTGCCGAGTGCTCGGGTACGACCTGAATACCGTGGAGTTTGCAGTGGAGGGTGGCGTGCCTTATGCGATTGATTTTCTGAATCCGGCGCCGGATGCGGAGATTACGTCGGTTGGCCAGGAGAATTTTGAATGGATCGTGAATGCCGTCGCGGAGATGGCGGTGAAGATGGCGCTGAGCGGGGAGAATCCCGCGAAGGAGTTGCGGTGGGCCGGGTTTCTGAACGGGCCGGTGAAGAAGACGCGCAAGACGGAGCCGGCGTGGGTGGCGGAGCGAAAGCGGGGGAAGGCGGCGAGGTAGATCCAGATTGCGTCGTTACTCCAGTTTGGATCGTCTGATCGTTTCATTCCTGTCATTCGTTATACTGTTTAAGCGTTTCCATGCCAGTCCGCGCGGGGGCGCTGCGGGCGAACAGCAGATTCCTCGCTTCGCTCGGAATGACAAAGCCTTTTAGAGCTTATGCCACCCACTTTCACTATCGGGATTGAAGAGGAATATCAGACCATAGATCCCGAGACACGGGATCTGCGGTCGCACATTCAGGCCGAGCTGCTCGAAAAGGGCAAGCTGATCCTGCAAGAGCGGGTCAAGGCGGAGATGCATCAGTCTGTTGTCGAGGTGGGGACTGCGGTTTGCACGAACATCAAGGAAGCTAAAACCGAAATAAAATTGCTGCGTCGCAATATTATCCGGCTAGCCGCGGAGAATGGGTTGCGGCTCGCGTCGGTCGCAACGCATCCCTTTGCGGACTGGAAAGTGCAGGAGATTCATCCGGACCCGCGCTACAAGAATATTGTCGAGGACATGCAGCTCGTGGCACGGGCAAATCTGATTTTCGGTTTGCATGTGCACATCGGAATTGAGGATCGCGAGACCGCGATCCACATGATGAATCACGCGCGGTATTTTTTGCCGCATCTTCTTGCCTTGTCGACCAATTCACCGTTCTGGCTGGGGATGAATACGGGATTGAAGTCTTACCGCTGCAAGGTGTTCGACAAATTTCCTCGGACCAACATTCCGGATTATTTTCCCAGCTGGGGCGAGTACGAGAACTTCATCAAACTGCTGATCAAGACTAACTGCATTGATAATGCAAAGAAGATCTGGTGGGACATCCGGCCGCATCCGTTTTTCAATACGATTGAGTTCCGCGTGTGCGACATTCCCATGCGCGCGGACGAGACGATTGCGCTGGCCGCGCTGATTCAGGCGACGGTGGCAAAGCTGTACAAGCTGCATACTGCGAATCAGGGATTCCGGCTTTACCGGCGGGCGCTGCTGATGGAGAACAAGTGGCGCGCGGCCCGCTACGGCATGGAAGGCAAGCTGATCGATTTTGGCAAGCAGACGGAAGTGCCGGCGAAAGATTTGATTCTCGAGTACCTGGAGTTTGTCGACGATGTGGTGGACGAACTGGATTCGCGCGAGGAGTTGAACTATATCCGCACGATGTTGGAGACGGGCAGCGGCGCCGACCGGCAGCTGCGCGTGTTTCAGGACACGGGAGATTTGAAGAAAGTTGTCGATTACATTATTGAGGAGACGGAAGCGGGGCTGGCCGAAGACGTGCCGGCTGCCGTCAGAAAAGTAGGATGATGAATATTTCTGCAGGGCAAGTCAAAATCTCCACCCTCTCGCCCAGATCGCGAGAAGGATGGGGCACCCGCAATCCTGTTTCTTTTGATCCGGAATTCACCCCGGGTGCTCGCAATGCCGTGAACGTGTGCATTCGGGTGCGGCCTGAAGAGAAGGTCTGCGTCATCACCGATGAAATTACGCTGGGGATTGCGGCGGCGATTACACATGAGCTCGACTCGTTGGGCGCGCCCTACCGCGCCTTGGTGTTAGAGGATTTGGCGGAGCGTCCGCTGAAAGATTTGCCGCGCGAAATTATCGAGGATCTGGAAACCAGCCAGGTTTCTTTCTTTGCCGTGCAGGCGCAGCGCAACGAATTGCATTCGCGCATGCAGATGACGGACGTGGTGAACCGGCACAAGATCCGGCACGCGCACATGGTGAACATCAACCCGCAGATCATGCTGGAAGGCATGCGGGCGGATTTTCAGAAAGTCGACCGGCTCAGCGCAAAGATTGTCGCTATGGTGCGCAAGGCGCAGCGGGTGCGGGCCAAAACTGAAGCGGGTACGGACCTGACCGCGGATCTGAATCCGAACTACAAATGGCTGAAGACCAGCGGCATTATCACTCCGGAAAAATGGGGAAACCTGCCCGGCGGGGAAATCTTTACTACGCCGGGCGAGGTGAATGGGACGTTTGTGATTGACGGCGTGGTGGGCGACTATTTGTGCGCGAAGTTTGGCAACCTGCAGGGGAATCCGCTGACCATCCACCTGAAGAAGAATCGCCTTACCGAGGCGCATTCCGAAAATCGCGAACTGGAAAACGACTTCTGGAAGTACACGCACACCGATCAGAACAGCGACCGAGTGGGCGAGTTTGCCATTGGAACGAACATTGATTTGAAGGAAGTAATTGGGCAGATTCTACAGGATGAGAAATATCCCGGAGTGCATATCGCGTTTGGAAATCCCTATGGAGTGCACACCGGGGCGGAGTGGGATTCGTCGACCCACATCGATGTGGTGGGGCGGAAGTTCAACATCTGGGTGGACGACGAGCAGATCATGCAGGACGGAAAGTTTTTGGTCGAGGCGTAGGGCCGAACTGTGACGGTCGAAGAGTCCAAGGTTGCTGTTCTCTCAAGAACGTACAAGGCGTTCAATGCCCGTGACATTGACTCCGCTTTGGCGGCCATGCACCCCGATGTGGAGTGGCCCAACGGGATGGAAGGCGGGACGGTTCATGGGCATAGTGGCGTCCGTGAATACTGGACGCGACAATGGGGCATCATAGACCCGCACGTGGAGCCGAAGAGTTTCGATCTGGATAAGACGGGCCGTGTGGTGGTAGGGGTTCACCAGGTGGTTCGCGATCTCGCCGGAAAGACCTTGCTGGATCGAATGGTCGAGCATGTGTATTCAATAGAAGACGACCTCATCCGCAATATGGAAATCCGCGAGTGAAGCTCCGGCACAGCTGCTTCTGGTTATGATCCCCACTCTTCGAAAGCAGTTCAACGCCAGCTTTACTCCCGATAAATATCAGACATTCTTGCGGCGGATTGATGATGCCTGCGGGACCCATGTGTCGTTCCGGCTGTCGGAGACTCCTTGCTTCTTTCCCAAGTCCCTGCTGGACAGGATGGCTGACGATGGCAAAGAACTGATCCGCCAACTGGTGGAGAGTCCCGAGTACCGGGCGCGGTCTGAGGCTTCGATTCCAGCAGAATTTCGCGTGCCGAACGAGCCGCCGCATCCCATGTTTGTGCAGGTGGATTTTGGACTGGTGCGCGATGGCGCCGGCGAGTTGCAGCCCAAGTTGGTTGAGTTGCAGGCCTTCCCTTCTCTTTACGCGTATCAGGTGACGCTCGCGCAAAGTTATATCGATGTTTACGGTCTGGATGGAGCTGGGACCGCGCCACTCAACTACTTCTTGAGCGGGCTGGATGAGACTTCCTACCGCAAATTTTTGCAGCGAGCGATTGTGGGCACGCATGATCCGGAGAATGTAATCCTGATGGAGATTCATCCGCAGGAACAGAAGACTTTGCCGGATTTTCTGCTGACCGAGAAGATGCTGGGCATTACGACCGTCGATATTGAGGCGATCAAGAAGAACGGATCGCGGCTTTACTATGAACGGAACGGCGCGCGAGTGCCGATTCGGAGGATTTACAACCGAGCGATTGTGGACGAGTTGCAGCGGAAGCGGGTGAAGCTTGCTTTCGATTGGCGCGACAATCTGGATGTGGAGTGGGCGGGACATCCGAACTGGTATTTCCGCATCAGCAAGTTTTCGATTCCCTATCTGCGGCATGAATCGGTGCCGAAGACCTGGTTTCTGGACAAACTGGAGCAGGTTCCTGACGACTTGCAGAACTACGCCTTGAAACCTTTGTATTCGTTCGCCGGGTTAGGGGTGGTGATTGCGCCTAGCAAGGAAGACATCGCGGCAATTCCGGCGGAGAAGCGGGGAGAATACATTCTGCAGGAGCGGCTGCATTTCGAGCCGGTGATTGACACTCCGTTTGGCGGGACCAAGGCGGAGGTACGCGTGATGTATGTGTGGCTCGATCAGTTGCAGGCTGTGCTGACGATTATCCGCATGGGGCGGGGATTAATGATGGGCGTGGATCACAATCGGAATATGGAGTGGGTAGGGGCTTCGGCCGCGCTTTGGGTGGAGAGGTAGGAGCACAAAACCGTGGTAGAAATTCCCTGCGGCGCCAGCTGCGCCGCCGCGGCGAAAAGGGATCCTTCGACTGACTGACCGCTTCGCGTCCGCGAAGCAGTCGCTCCGCTCAGCATGACAGCGTAATCTAGCCGATTCTCTTTACAACGGTGGTTTGGAGTTCCTGGCCGTTGGGCCGGCGGAGGTAGAGTTTGTCACCGGCGAGGCGAACCGGGACGGGATCGCCTGACTTCCACTCGCCGGGGGTGTAGCCGTCGGCGATAGTGGGTTCGTACTCGCCGGTGTAGACGACGCCCTGAAGGTTGACGACTACTGCGCGGCGGCCGGGATTAGTTGAGGATTCTCGAAGGATCTCGGCTTCGGCCTGGTACCAGTTTTCGGCGTCGTGGCCTTCGACCGCTCCGCTTTGCTGGTAGATCCTGGTAGCGCGGCGGCGGATGGCTTCTTGCATTTCAGGAGAGTAGTTCCCGGAACCCCGCGCCATATCAGGATCGCCTCCCTTTCTCATGATTCGCTAGCCTCATAGTAGCCGCCGTGAAGCAACCTGAAACCAACGCAGTAACACAAAAGGTCAGGGTATTTGTCAGTTTGGGAACGATGCTGATCAAAACGGGCTAGTTGACCAGAGCCTCTAGCGGGCCTAACATTACCGCGTTCGGCACTTGGTTCTTCCCATGATCGGCCAGACCGTATCCCACTATCGCATCCTGGGCAAGCTCGGGGGTGGTGGTATGGGCGTGGTTTATGAGGCCGAGGACCTGAAGCTAGGACGCCACGTCGCCCTGAAGTTCATCCCCGAAAACCTTGTGGGCGACCCCAAATCGCTGGAACGCTTCACCCGCGAGGCGAGGGCAGCGTCGCTGCTAAACCATCAGAACATCTGCACGATTCATGGCATTGAAGATAACGGCGGGCATCCCTTCATTGTGATGGAGAAGCTGGAAGGTGAGAGCCTGAAGCAAGCCATCTCAGGGCAGGCAATGCAGACCGAGCGGGTGCTCGATATCAGCATCCAGGTCGCGGACGCGCTAGCGGCGTCGCACGCCAAGGGGATCGTGCACCGGGATATCAAGCCGGCAAACATCTTCCTGACCCCCAGCGGGCAGGTGAAAGTGCTCGATTTCGGGCTGGCCAAGCTCCTTCACAACGTTGGCACCGACAGCGATGGAGGGGTGGCGGCGGACAATTCCTTGACCGCTGTGGGGGTAATTCCGGGGACGGCGGTTTACATGTCTCCGGAACAGGCGCGAAGCGACGAAATCGACTTCCGCAGCGACCTGTTTTCCTTTGGCGTGGTGATGTATGAAATGTCGACCGGGAAGAAACCTTTCACCGGCAGAAACTCGCTGATGACCCTGGATGCGGTGCTGCATGAGAAACCGGTTCCGCCGGGAGAATTGAATCCAACAGTGCCCGTGGAGCTGGAGGGCATCATCGGCAAGGCGATGGAGAAGGACCGCAAGGAGCGGTACCAAAGCGCCACGCAGATGAAGGCCGATCTACTGCAACTGAAGCGCGAGACTGAATCGGGACAGGTCAAGAGCGCGCTGCACCCGGCCAAGCTGCGGGTCGCGAGCAACACGTTTGGCCGACCCAGCGCCAGCCGCTGGCAGTTGTGGGTGCTCCTAGCGACGGCGGCGGTGCTGGTGACGGTGTTGGCTGCGGTGGGCGCTTACTGGTTTAAACATCGGGCGGTGGCGAGCCTGCAGGAGGCGAATGCCATCGCTGTTTTGCCGTTGCAGAACATGAACGGCGATTTCGCAGTGGATTATCTCCGCTACGCCCTGGCAGATGAATTGACCAGCGTGCTGACCTATTCGCGATCGCTCGAGGTGCGGCCGTCCTCGGTGACGCGGAAGTATGTGGAAGTAGACTTGGATCCACGCAAAGTTGGACAGGAATTGCATGTGGGCAAGCTCGTGACCGGGCACTTCATGCGACAAGGCGAGCAGTTAACTGTGACCCTGGAAGCGATTGATGTTTCCAACGACCGGCTGCTGTGGCAGGCCAACGTCACCTCTGGAGTGAATGATGTAATTTCCCTGCAGAACAAACTGACCACCCAAGTGGAACAGGGGCTTTTGCCGGTGCTGGGCGCCGGCGGAGGAGAGCTGAGCACGGCGTCGCGTCCGAAGAGCCCGGAGGCTTACGATTTGTACCTGCACAGCCTGGCTCTGCCCCATGACGTCGCGCCCAACAAGGATGCCATCGCCGTGCTGGAACATGTAGTTGGAGAAGATCCAGGCTACGCACCGGCATGGGAGGCCCTGGGGAAGCGCTATTATTACGATTCGTATTACGGTGGGGGCGGCGAGGAGAAATTCCAGCTATCCAACGCCGCCTACGAGCGGGCTTTAGCGATTGATCCCAACCGTGTTGTGGCGGCGAGCAATCTGATTACGAACCGGGTAGAGCGCGGCGAACTCGGCCGGGCGTATGACTCGGCAACGGATCTGGTGCGGCGCAGGCCGCAGAGCGCCGATGCCCATTTCGCGCTCAGCTATGTGTTGCGCTATGCGGGCATGCAGGACAAGGCTATACAGGAGTGCAACACCGCGCGATCGCTCGACCCGGGGAACTCCAACTTCCGGTCGTGTGCCTGGGCGTTTCTGGAACTGGGCAAGACCGACCGCGCGGTGGATTTCGTACATCTCGACGCGGGCTCAGAGTGGGCGGCGTGGGCCACCACGTATGTTTATCTGGCCTCGGGAAACGTGGCCCAGGCGCGCGAGAGCGTGAAGAACATGTCGAAGGCTCCGATCTACCACCGGGAGTTGCTGGCGGCGTGCACCCAAGCGCAGCGGCCGGCTGACATGGACCGCATTGTGCGGGAGGCGGAATCGTCCGTCATGATGGAACCTGATCCGGCGGCGTGGTATCACGTGGGCGCTCTGATGGCGTATTGCGGGCAGACAGAACCGGCTTTGCGTTTACTGAAAGCCGCGGTGCAGCAAAATTATTGTGCGTATTCAGCGATGCTGGAGGATCCACTGTTGAAGGACTTGCGTAAGGATACCGCGTTTAACGAGGTGCTAACTGCGGGCAGCAATTGTCAGGACGCACTGAAAGAACGGCAGTAGGCAGTTCTCAGTTCCCGAATATTGGATTCTTGTTCCTGGTTCAGGGCGTTACTCTTCATTGTTGCCGGCGTCTAATTTGATCGAGGGGAAAGAATTTGCGTCGGAGCGGGGGTAGGCCCCATCCTGTTAGGGTGAAATCTGCGAGAACTCACTACCTTGCCCAACGTGTGGGACGGTTCGTTCAGCCTTTCGTCCAGAACCTGATCGCTCGATCATTCTTCATATTTCTTTTCGCCGTGCTGCCGCTTCTGCTGGTGGCTTCGCCGCAACTGACTGGGCAAAGCTCGACCCGGCCGGCTGCGGCGACTTCGCATGCGACTAAGCAGGCCTTGGCCACGGATTTTCCGCAGCTTCCCTACCAAGGCACTCCGCCTGAACTCCCTCAAGATCGAGGAATCCTCCGGCTGCGCCTGATGCTGCGGCGGCTGGGGACGACTGCGCGGCTGATGCAGACGGTGGCGCATCCCGATGACGAAGATGGCGGAATGCTCACGCTTGAGTCGCGCGGACGAGGAGCGAACGTGCTGCTGATGACCCTGAATCGCGGCGAGGGTGGGCAGAACAAAGTCGGCAGTAATTTGTCGGATGTGCTGGGCGTACTGCGGACGCTGGAACTGCTGGCTGCAGATGAATATTACGGAGTCCAGGAGCGCTTCTCGCGTGTGGCCGATTTTGGGTTTTCTAAAAGTGCCGACGAGACTTTCGCGAAGTGGGGTGGACACGACATAGCGCTCGCTGACATGGTTCGCGTAATTCGGACCTTTCGTCCGGATGTACTGGTGGCAAGATTTTCGGGCACGCCGCGGGACGGGCATGGGCACCATCAGGCTTCAAGCATCCTCACACAGGAGGCATTCCGCGCGGCGGCCGATCCGAAACGGTTCCCTGAGCAAATCGAGCACGGACTTCTTCCATGGCAAGCGAGAAAGCTTTACATCGGAAATGTTTGCGGATTCGGGGCAATGACCTGTCCGGATGCGAACTGGACGGTGAAGCTCAATACTGGAGTGCCGAACGCGGATCTGGGCGAGTCGTACGTGCAGTTCGCGATGCAAGGCCTGCGGCATCAGCTCTCGCAGGGCTCAGGGAATTGGACTGTGGAGCCGGGCGACCGGTTTACGTTCTACAAGCTGGTTGATTCGGTTGAGCCAGCGAAGCTGGATAAAAATGGGCACGAGAAAGACTTCTTCGATGGTCTTGATACGACTCTGCCCGGGGTGGCAGCAAGCCTGGGGACCGAGGAATCGAAGGTTCCGCGGTTGCGGCGGGAGCTGACTGAGATCGCGAAGAAGGTCGCCGTTGCCAGCGAGGATGCCAAGGGGAACGATTCATCTGCCGCCGCGGCGCCTTTGATGGGAATCGTGGGCGGGTTCGAAAGAATCCGTGCCGAAGTTGGCAAGAGCACGCTAAGCGCGGCGGCGAAGGCCAATCTACTGGCTCGACTGGAAGAGAAGAGCGAGCAGGCAGAGACTGCGCTCAACGAGGCATTACATGTGACGCTCGAGGCAACAACGGTTCATGCAGTCGACGTGAACGGCGGGCCGGTGAAGGAGGTTTTAAGTAAAGAGGCGGACGCGACGACCACGGTTTCGCCCGGTCAGGAGTTTCTGGCAGCGATAGATTTTCACAACGGATCAAAACAGTCGCTGGTGATGAACAGCATAAAGCTGGAGGTGCCCGAAGGCTGGGCCACGATTTCCGACAAGACGAAGCGATTCTCCGTTCAGCCGGGGCAAGACGCGCGGGTGGTCTTTCGTCTGAAGGTGCCGAAGAACGCCGAGTATACGCGGCCATACTGGCATCGTGACAATCCCGATACCGACAGTCTGAATCATGTCGACAACGAGAAATATGCGACCCTGCCGTTCCCGCCTCCGGTGCTGCGAGCCCGCGCGGATTATTCGGTTGATGGCGCGAGCGGTGCGGCGGTGAAGAACAGCATCGGGGCCACCGTCGTCACAGAGTTCGTGGATGATGGTGGAAAGGGAAGCGCGCGTCCTCTGGCCGTGGTGCCGGCGTTTTCGGTTGCGCTGGAGCCTGGGACGCAGGTGATCTCCACCCACAACGGCGCGAGTACGACCGTGACGGTCGGCGTGACCAGCAATCTTACGCATGAGGCGCGAGGCATGCTGCAGTTGGAGTTGCCCACGGGATGGCGGTCGCAGCCGGCCCAGCTCTTAGTGCACTTCGCGCGACGCGGAGACAAACAGGATTTCGAGTTCAAGGTCTTCCCCGCCGGATTGCAGGAAGGTCGCGCAAAGATTCGAGCGGTGCTCGAAGCGGACGGCGAGAAGTTCGGTGAAGGTTACACGCTGGTGACCCGCGAAGACCTGGGCAGCTTCTATTACTACCAGCCGGCACTGCAGCGCGTAAGCATGGTCGACGTGCAGGTGCCGCACGATTTGAAGATTGGCTACATCATGGGCGCCGGAGATGACATTCCCACAGTGCTGAAGCAACTGGGGATGGATGTGACCCTGATTCCGGCGGAGAAACTGGAGAGCGAAGACCTGGGCCAGTACGGATCGATTGTCCTGGGGATTCGCGCTTATGACACGCAGCCGGAGGTAGTTGCGAACAACAAAAAGCTGCTCGATTATGTCGCGGCCGGCGGAACGCTGGTCGTGCAGTACAACACCGGGGTGGGAGATTTTAACAATGGGCACTTCACTCCGTATTCCGCGGAACTGAGCCGGGCACGGGTTTCCGTGGAAGAAGCTCCGGTGGAGATCCTGGCGCCGGACGATGGAGTGTTTCATTATCCAAACACGATTACGGCTCGCGATTTCGACGGCTGGATCCAGGAGCGCGGGCTCTACTTCATGGACAAATGGGATGAGCATTTCAAACCGCTGCTCAGCAGCCATGATCCCGGCGAAGACGCGCAGAAGGGCGGACTGCTGCAGGCCCAATATGGCAAGGGAACGTATATCTACACCGGGTATTCGTTCTTCCGGGAATTGCCTGCAGGAGTGCCGGGAGCAGTGCGGCTTTATGTCAATCTTTTGAGCGCGGGGCATGAGAAGCAGTGATCGGCGGTCATGGCTCAGTGGTCGATGAAGCCCACGCGAAGTAGAAACGACGAACGGTAAGCAAACTTCATGCACGGCATTCGCATTCACGCCTACGGTGGTCCAGAGGTCATGCAATTGGAAGAACTGCCCACGCCGATTCCTGGGCCGGGGCAGGTTCGCGTGCGCGTCGAGGCTGCGAGCGTTAATTTTCTGGATGTGCAAAAGCGGAGGGGCGAACTTGTGGGGCAGCCTTTCTACCGCCGTGCGGGCAACCATGAGCCTGACCTTCCGGCAACCATGGGCAGCCAGGGAGTCGGAGTCGTGGAAGAGCTTGGCCCGGAGGTTCGAAATGTTCGAGTGGGAGACCGTTTTGTGTTCGTCGGAGATTCATACGCGACGCATACTCTTGCTCCGGCCGCATGGCTAATCCCAGTACCGGATGGCGTTCGCGTTGAACAGGCCGCAGCAGGCATGAATCAGGGATTCCTGGCTTACGCATTCACTCACTTCGCGTATCCCATAAAACCCGGAGACTGGTGCCTGATCCAGGCAGCGGCCGGAGGCATTGGACTTTTGCTGTGCCAAATGGCAAAGATTCGCGAGGGGCAAGTGATTGGGGTTACGTCGACCGCGGAGAAGGCCAGGTTTGTTCGAGAGGCCGGCGCCGATGAGGTCATCGTTTCCTCGCAGTCTGACATTGCGAAGGAAGCGAGACGGATGACCGGGGGGCGAGGCGTAAGCGTGGTTTACGACGGCGTCGGCAAAGACACATTTGAAGCAAGCCTCGATAGTCTCGCTCCCGGCGGATACCTCGTGATATACGGCCAATCCAGCGGATACGTGCCGCCATTTGATCTCATGAAGCTGCAGGAAAAGGGATCGGTATTTCTCACCCGCACGAACGGCAGTCCCTACTTCAAGGAATATCCGCACTACTTGCAGCATTTCGTTGATTGGATAAAGCAAGGCAAACTTTCCATCAGAATCGCCCGCACCTATCCGATAGCGGATGCGGCTAAGGCACATGCGGCCTTTGAGCAGCGGCAGGTCAGCGGCCGGATATTGCTTCTTCCATAGCGGCGGGACATTCAACTCAGCCACAAATGCACGCTCCATCTCAAAACGATTCGAATTCGCACGGCCTGATACGCGGCATGGGCCTGGGAAGCGCCACAGCGCTCAACATGATCGACATGATCGGCGTGGGGCCGTTCATCACCATGCCGCTGGTGTTAGGCGCGATGGGCGGGCCGCAGGCCATGCTGGGCTGGATCGCCGGCGCACTGCTCGCGGTGTGCGACGGTCTGGTGTCGGCGGAACTAGGCTCCATGTTTCCAGGGTCAGGCGGATCCTATCGTTATTTGAGCGAGATTTATGGGCCGAAGAAATGGGGGCGGCTGATTTCGTTTCTGTTTATCTGGCAGCTTTCCTTCAGCGCTCCGCTGTCGATTGCCAGCGGATGCATCGGCCTCGCCGGCTACGCTGCTTATTACTGGCCCGGACTAGAGACAATTTACGCCGCGCACACTGCGGCTTTGCCCATCCCCGGAGCCGGCCCGCTTCAGGTCAGCTGGATCGTGACGCCAGGAACGGCGCTCGCGATCTTCATCTGCCTGTTCACGGTTTTTCTGCTCTACCGGCGCATCACCGTGATCGGGCGGCTTTCGAAAATATTGTGGCTGGGCGTGATGGGAACGATCGGATGGATCATCTTCGCCGGGCTCACTCACTTCAACGCGGCTCGTGCGTTTGATTTTCCTCCCGGCGCATTTAGCCTCTCGACTGCGTTCTTCAGCGGGTTGGGCGGAGCGCTTCTGGTGGCCACCTATGATTATTGGGGCTACTACAACGTTTGCTACCTGGGCGACGAAATAAAAGACCCCACGCGGAACATTCCACGGGCCCTTCTGCTTTCCATTCTGCTGGTGGCCTGTCTATATCTAATGATGAACGTGTGCATTCTGGCCGTGGTCCCGTGGCGCGAGATGCTGCAGGCGGGGCATAACAACACCGGACTGTACGTTGTGTCATTGTTTATGCAGAGGATTTATGGGCCGTGGGCGGCGCGGCTGGTCACGGGACTGGTGATCGTCGCTGCGTTTGCCTCGGTCTTTTCCCTGACGCTGGGGTATTCGCGAGTTCCTTATGCGGCGGCGCTCGACGGCAACTATTTCAAAGCATTTGCCAAAGTGCATCCCGTCTACCGCTTCCCGTATGTCTCGCTGGTGGCGCTGGGAGCAGTCGCGGCGATGTTCTGCTTCTTGCGGCTGCGCGACGCCATTGCGGCTCTGGTGGTGATTCGCCTTATTTTGCAGTTCCTGGTGCAGGCGGTTGGGTTGATCGTATTCCGGGTGACGCATCCGGAGGTGGTGCGTCCATTTCGCATGTGGCTCTATCCGCTGCCCGCGCTGGTGGCTATTGCGGGATTTCTTTTTATTCTGTTCGGCCGCGAAAACTGGCAGAAGGAAATGCGGTACGCGGTAGTGATTTTGCTGGCCGGGTTGGCGATTTACATGATTCGTGCGTGGAGAAGCCGGCAGTGGCCATTTGGGGAAGCCAGCTCTTCAGAACCTTAAACACAGAGGTCACAGGGGAGCACAGGGCGTCATTCGAGTGGCTGACCATATTTCAGTTCCGGCAGTGGAGGGCCTTGCGGTTCAGCGTGCCGATGCGGCATGGGCGCCGCTGCGGGAGCCGCTGTTTCGTTCGTTGTGGATTGCGGCCGTAATCTCCTACACCGGAACGTGGATGCAGAATGTGGGCGCGGGCTGGCTCATGACGCAGCTCTCGACCTCGCCGTTGATGGTGAGCCTGGTGCAAGCGGCGGCGGCCGTTCCTGTTTTCTTCGTAGTGCTCCCCGCCGGGGCGTTGGCCGACATGGTCGACCGCCGGCGGTTGTTGTTGTTCACACAGAGCTGGATGGTGGCCGCAGCTGCTGCGTTGGGCGTGCTCACCTTGCTGCATTCGGTGACTCCATGGACGCTGCTGTTGTTCACACTGGTCTTGGGAGTAGGCGCTGTTCTGAATGATCCGGCATGGCAGGCGATTACGCCTGACGTCGTTTCGCCGGAGCGGCACGCTTCGGCCGTCGCGCTGAATTCGGCGGGGTTTAACGTGGCGCGGGCCGTAGGTCCAGCCTTGGGCGGCATGGTGGTGGCGGCGGCAGGGTCCGGCTGGTCGTTTCTGCTGAACGCGGCGTCGTTCTTTGGGGTGATTCTCTTCTTGTGCCGCTGGCGTCGCGCGCCGCATGACGCGCTGCCTACGCAGCAGGTGCGCCATGCCATCCTCGAAGGCTTCCGCTACGTTCGCGCCGCACCGCAGGTGAGATCCGTTCTGATTCGCACGGGAGCATTCAGCGTGGGTGCGACTTCCCTGCTGGCTTTGCTCCCTGTAATTTGCCAGCCGCACGGCGCGCAAGGGTATGGTTTTCTGCTGACCTGCTTCGGGTTGGGAGCCATGGCTGGCGCCGCGCTGCTGCCCCGTCTGCGGCTGCGCTATTCGGTGGATGGATTGGTCGCGGCTGCGACCGTCGCATTCGCGGGAATGACCTTTGCGGCGGGGCAGGTACATGCCTTTGAGTGGCTTTGTGGAGTATTATTCACCGCGGGCGCGGCATGGATCGGAATTCTGGCGTGCTTCAACGTTGTAGCGCAGACCATGTGCCCATCGTGGATGCGAGCGCGAGCTCTGTCGATGTACCTCCTGGTGCTGCAGGGTGGGATGGCGATCGGCAGCGCGGTCTGGGGCGAACTAGCCGCGCGCAAGGGAGTGTCCGTGGCGCTGGCCTGGTCGGCGCTGGCAATGGTGGTAGGGTTAACGAGCATTCTGCGGCATCGCTTGACTGGGCATGAGTTGAAGATGGCCCCAGCAGTGGTCAGGGATTAAAGGAGGAATCATCATGAAGAAGAGATTCAGCTGTCTTTCTTTCTGCGTGCTGGCGTTGGCGGCGTTTTGTGCAGCCCAGAACCCCAAGGCAAAGGACGAACATCGCACGGTCACACAAGTGCTCGACCATTCCGTTATGAGCGTTGAACACGAATTTGTTCCCGCGGCGGAAGCGATGCCGGAAGACAAGTTCGGATTCGCTCCCAGCAACGGCGAGTTTAAAGGAGTGCGAACTTTCGCCGAGCAACTGAAGCACGTGGCGGCGGTGAACTACATCTTCGGGGCAGCAATTCTGAGCGAAAAAGTTCCGGTGGACGTGGGCGACGAGTCCGGACCAGCGTCGCTCAAGACCAAGGCAGAGATCATTACCTACCTGAAAAATTCGTTTGCCTACGTACACAAGGCGGTCGAAACCATCAACGACAAGAACCTGGTGGAACCTTTGAAGAGCCCGTTTGGAGAAGGAACAGTGACGCGCCTGGGCCTGGCCACGAGTGTCTCAGCCCATTGTTTCGACCACTACGGGCAGATGGTGGAGTACCTGCGCATGAACGGGATCGTGCCTCCAGCCAGCCGGTAGATTGGTGCGGGCCTGATTACGGACGGTCGGAGCGGGGGTCGCGGCGCTCGTCGCGAGCCGCGGCGAATACGCTGCACAGATGCTGTCGAAAGCTGACGCGGGGCTCCCGGGCGACGCGCGCGGGGTAAGAATCCAGAGCCTGAAGAAAATTCTGGATCTCCCGTTGAACCTGCACATTGCGCGCTGTCGCGATCGCTGGCTGGATTTGACCGTGCATTTTAGACTTCCTACTCATCCCTTAGAAGCATAGCTTCCAACAAAAGTTGGCAGCACATGACGCCGCGAACACGTCCGCTGCCGGTTAGCTTTGCTTTGCCTTTTGGGGGAAGTGCAAAATTATCCGGCCTGCCTCTTTCTTGTAAATGGCACTTTAGTGGTGTATGGGAGAAATCCTGGATTTAGCGTTGGCCACCGCGCCGCGTGATGGAGGTGAGGAGCAGTTCGGCGTGCAGTCCTCTGCCCGCAAGGTGAGCGGCGACCACGGTTCGCGTTCTCCTGGCAGGGGAAGCGGGATCAAGGAAAACGATGACCGAGGGACCCGCCCCGCTGAGCGCTGCGCCCAGGATCCCCGGTCTCCCGGTCAATTCCTGCAGGCACGGCAGCAGCGGGCATAATGGAGCGCGGTAAGGCTGGTGCATCCGGTCTTCAAGCGCGACAGAAAGCAGTTTGTGATTGCCCTGCGTGAAGGCAGCCAGCAGGAACATAGAGTTCTGAATGTTAGCCACTGCGTCCACGCGTGAGTAGTGCGCCGGAAGCGCGCGGCGCGCTTCTTCCGTGGACAGGACCTGATCAGGAACAGCAAGAAGAAGCGGCCACTTCCCTTTCGGGCGGATGCAAACCACCTGAGCCTCGGCCTTCCCATACATCCGGGCGATTGTGAGACCGCCCATCCAGCAGGCGGAGGCGTTATCCGCATGGTGTTCGCGGCGCGAGGCTTCGCCGATGATCTGGAAATTCGTCCACTGCAAACGCCCGAAGTGATTCGCGAGGGCGATGCCGGCGAGGCGCGCGGCGGCAGATGACCCGCAGCCTTTGCCGATCGGGATTTCGTTGTTAATGCGAAGCGAAAGAGGGACAATTTTCTGGCCCTGCGCCTGCAGAATCTCGCTATACGTGTTGAGGATGAGGTGATCCTCAAGGTTGCGGCAGATTTCCTGGTCGCGTCCGGTAACTGTGATGGAGAAGGCCGGCGCGGGGCGCGCATCGATGGTGATGTAGAGATCCATCGCCAGGGCCGCGGCATCGAAGGCCGGGCCGAGATTGGCGGACGTGGCCGGAAGCGCTAGATGCAGCGCGGTCGCGTGGCGGGCTTTCTTCTTGCTTTTCTTTTTGGACATTCGTCTTCTGTTTCACTCATTCGAGTGCGTGGGATCGGATTTTTCGGCCTGCTCCAGCGTCTTGATCACCGCATCCAGCGTAGCATCGAGAACCACAGGAGGGTGCCGGAAGGAATTCAGCTTCGCGCTCTCTCGCTCGTTCGCCGTGCCCTTAAATAAATCACCGCGGTGGAACTCCATCGTGTAGTCGGGATCCTTGAGCAGGCTTCCAGTAAGAACCAGGACCACGGTTTCCTGCGGCTTCACGAAACCCAGCCGCAGCAATTTCTTTAAACCGGCCAGAGTCACGGCAGATGCCGGCTCGCAGCCAATGCCTTCGGCGCCGATTTCAGCCTTGGCCTGGGCGATCTCGAGTTCGTTGACCTGTTCGCACGCGCCACCCGTGGCCTGAAGAACCTGAACCGCCTTTTCCCACGAAGCGGGGTTGCCGATCCGTATCGCGGTAGCCCGAGTCTCTGGCTGCATGCTGACCAGATGTTTGCCCCCGGCATCGCGCACGGTGCGAACCAAAGCATTGGCACCCTCCGCTTGAATCACCGACACCTTCGGCAAGCGGGTAATCAATCCGACACCGCGCATTTCGAGCAAAGCTTTACCGATAGCGGAACTATTTCCCAGATTGCCCCCAGGGACGATGATGTGGTCGGGCGGCTCCCAGTCGAGTTGCTCAAGCAATTCGAAAGTGAGAGTTTTTTGCCCTTCGAGGCGAAACGGGTTGATGGAATTTAACTGGTACACGGGAGCTTGCCGGACGAGTTCCTGAAGTAGCCGGAGACAGCCGTCGAAATCGGTGCGAAGTTGGCAGGTGAGCGCTCCGTAATCGAGAGCCTGCGAGAGTTTGCTCCACGAGATTTTGCCTTCGGGCACGAGAACCAGGCTGCGCATGCCGCCGCGCGCGGCATATGCCGCCATGGATGCCGAGGTGTTGCCCGTGGAAGCACAGGCTACCCAGCGATATCCGGCCTGGCGGGCGAAGGTGGCCGCGACCGTCATGCCCGCGTCTTTGAACGAGCCGGTCGGGTTCAGCCCCTGATGTTTGGCGTAAAGTCGCGTCACTCCTGTGATGCGCGAGGATTGCGGAAGTTCGTAGAGAGGAGTGTTGCCTTCGCGCAAGGTGACGATTTCCTGCTCGGATTGCGGCGCGGGAAGAAACTCCCGGAATCGCCACACGCCGCTAAGATCGATGGCTTCGTTTAAAGTACGGCGTTCCCGCCATAAGGTTTTCAGAGCGATGGGGTTTTGTAGGTTCCATGACGAATTGGTAATCTCGAGCAGGTTGCCGCAATCCGAGCAGCGGAAATCCTGCGCGGCTGAGGCGTTGACCGAACCGCATCCGATGCACCGAAAACGAAACGTGCCCTGGCCGGGGGCAGAGCCTTTTTCAGAAGTGGCGGAGGGAGGCATGGAATGAAAAATTATTTCTGCCCTCGCAGATATCGGTCGGTCCTATTGATCCAATCGGCGCGTGGAGGATTGAATACGTCAAGGTCGACCGTGTCTTCGAGCGCCTCAGCTTGGTGCGGCATGTGCGCCGGGATGCAAAGCACTTCGCCGGCATGAACCACGATCTCCCGTCCGTCGATCGAGAACTTCAACGCGCCTTCGAGAATGTAGGTGAGTTGTTCGTTGCGGTGACTGTGCTCGGGTACGATGCAGCCCTTTTTCAGCAGCACCCGCGCCAGCATAATCTCCTGACCGACCACAAACTGCCGTTGCAGAAGAGGCTTCAGGTCTTCGAGAGGGACCATGTGCCAGGGAATGTGTTGCAGTTCGATCTTGCTGGCCGCATGTTTGGTGACGGCGCGCTGAGCACGCGAGTGAGAGCGCGTGTTTTTTGCTTTCCTGCGGGCGGCAGTCGTCCGGTTCTTCAGTTTCTTTGCCATAGTGTGATGCCTGTTCCCTGATTGTACGGGAAACAATCCGCTGGAAGTCCGATTGGCTCCAGAGCCCCAAGATTTCAATTTCTTACAGACTGCCCCTCTTTTCCTGTGTTCAAAAAATGTTCAATTGCCAGGACTGGGCCAGCGATTCCCTCATACATGCGGTCCGCCATCGAGTAGACGGATTCGGGAATGTCTTTGATGTAAGCCTCCAGCGTGATATCGGGTTGGCTATGCCGCAGTTGCTTCTGTACGTCCTTCAGTGTGCCCATGCGCTCTCCGTAAGCCAACGTGGCGTAGCTACGGCGCAGAATCTGAAAGTTCAGCTTGGCCAGCCCCAGCTTCTCTCGAATGGGATCGAGCACAGCGCTCTCAAAGTTCTCGTAGGCACAAACGGCGCCCTTGCTGTTGGGAAAAATAAAATCCCTGTCTCCGCGCCAGGCAGTCAGTTTTCTCCAGGCCAGAAGCTCGACGGCCAGGCGGCTCGGCAGTGGAACATAAGCCTCGCTGGCCTCCGTCGCGTTAGTTCTTGGGGAAATTCGGATCTGCTTTCACCTCATTAATCTGCTTGGTGTGCCGCTCGCTGTGCGCTGCGCCGAAGAGCAGGAATTCATAAGCGTCCCATTTCTGCCCAAACGGACTGTCCGCCAAATGCTCGCGTAAGTCCGGAGTAGACTTCATCAGCGCGATGGCTTCCGCCCGGCTCTTCAGGAAATGATCGAGAGTCTCGGAGGGAGTCCAGCGGCCTGTGGGGACGAGTTGCGGCGGTGCCTGCGCTTTGTGGCTGCGGTCGGGAACCATAGCCATAATCATCGCGTCCACTTTGGCGCTGTCGGGATCAGGCGGCCCGGCTGGCGATTTCATTGCCTGCACGAATAAATTGTGCGCATCGTTTTCCGCCAGTGCGATGTGTTCGAGGGTCTCGGCCACCGACCAACGGTCGGGCGCAGGCTTGAATTTCATTTGCGCGCCAGAGAGTCCTTTCACGGCCGCGACCACTCCGTCGCGGGTTTGTTCGAGATACTGCACACCTTTTTCGCGCTCGGCGGGCGTGAGCGATTGAGCGAAGGCCGGAATCCCGAATAACAAGGTACAGACCAGCAATAGTACTTTCTTCATGATTCTTCCGTTCGAAGGAGAACCCCATCCCGCGCCGCCGAGCTTCTCGACGATGCGGTAGCGCGAGACGGTTTGGCCGATCATGGAATCGCACAATGGTAGGCGCGATATAAGGGCAAGTCAATGAAAGTCATGAGATTGGTGGTTGCTGGAGAGGATGGTTGGCGATAAATCCCGATTACACGCAATATAAAAAGACGCCCACTTTTGCGATAGGTTGAGATTGTTCGCATCGCCAACCTAGCGAAGAGGAGCGCCTTTATGAGTCAGGAAAAGTATATCGGCATGGACGTGCATCAGGCCA
>JBAPPL010000025.1:0-3738 GCA_049280095.1 Candidatus Sulfotelmatobacter sp.
AACATCTTCAGAGGCAACGAAACAGAGTGGGCTGGATCTCGAGAAAGAACCTCGATCCTCCGGTCGAGGCGGAGCTTTTTTCTTGACATCCCTTTTTATAGAACTCATTGACGAGGTCGTGGGAATGACTGAGGACCATGCCCACATAAAACGATAGCGCCCGAAACTCTTTCGAGTACGGGACGCTTCGTTGAACAGCCCTCCCCAAAGCGCTGCTCGATTCAAAACCGGTCCCGCGTAACAATTTTCGTGAATAGCTCCTGCGTGCCACGTAGCGGCACCGCTGGGCTAGGCCGCTTTCTTCTTCGCCTTAATCTTTGCCCACCGCGCTCGTTGCGCCGCCGCGATTTTTTTCCTGCCCGCTGCTGACATCGTTCGTTTCTTGCGCGTTGGTTTGGCTCGGTAGTACGTTCCAACAAAAGCGGCTAGTGCTGCATTCAATCCTGACAACTGCTTCTCGACTTTATCTCGTTCCTTCCTCAACAGCTTCACGATCACAGACACGTTTCCCATCGGTTGGTGCCCCCTCACGGCTTAGGATGATAGCAGACGCGGCCTCTGCGATCGGTTTTGCAGACTTCGTGCCGGGTCAATCAGTGTAAACGCCCGGTTACAACATCTAGATCAAACGGTGCGGTGACCGGTGCCAATCGCCATTATGGTTGCCTCTGGAGGAGCACTACATCCGAATCAGTGGTCGAGTGCACGATGGCCAACTTCCTGCTGTCTGGAGAAGGACGGATGTCGAAAATCTCTTCAGACTTGAAGGTAGCGACCAGCGTGGCAGTGGATTTATCGAGAGGTTGCAACCAAAGGCTATCTCCTGCGGCATCGTGCTTGACGAAGAAAATCGCTCTGCCATCGCGAGTAAAGCGAATGTGGTTGAAGGCGCTGGTGATGTCCGAATCGAAAAACTGCACCGGCTGGCCTGAGGTGAGGTTCAGTACAACGAGTTTCAGTACGTAATCGGGCGCGGGTTTCACCAGACCGGCGAAGGCCAGGAGCTTGCCATCCGGCGAAATGTCGAAGCCGCCGCCCCAATCGGGAATTTTTGAGACCTGCTCTGCCTTGCCCCCATCGATGGGGACGCGCATGATCGATCCCGAATCTCCGAAATCCATGTAGTAAACCGACCGGCTGTCGTTGGAACACAAGGGAACAAGGTCCTGCTTACCCGAAGAAAGACGTTTGAAATTACTACCGCTCAGATCCATACGATAGATGTTTTGGGCGAACGCTCCCGCGGAGAGAACGATCGTTTTGCCATCTTTGCAAAGACTTGAAGATGCGGGAAGAACTGCTCCGCTTCCCACACGCAAAGTGGTTTTCTGGCCGGTCGTGGGGTCGAGAATGACAATTGCGTAGTCCAGGTCGAGCAGCAATTTGCCATCTGGAGTCCAGTCCACGCCCCAGGTAGTTTGGCGAGAAGTTAGTTCCGTGCCAAGGCTCGAGCCATCTGAGGGCATGACGGAAACTTTGCGGTTCTCGTTGTAGAGCACACTGACGAGCGCTGTGCCGTCCGCTGAAAGGCTGATCCCAATGTATTTGTTGGGGTCATTCGAGACGGTGTGGAACTCTCCCTTGGGATAGGATACAAAACCGATCTGTTCGCGATCGGCAACAGCATTCGTACTGTACCCGACCAGCACACCGCTGCCGTCGGGGAGCCAGACCGGACTGCGAAACATCTTGTCATCGGAAAGCGCAAAAGGGCGAACCGCGCCGGTTGTCGCATCTACCGAGAACAGGCCGCGCTGTTCACCCTGCGTCTGATCGGTGACGATAGTCTTGCCGTCCGGGGACCATGTGAGACCGGCAAAGTTTGTGGACAGGGGGCCGACGAGGAGAGTCTTTTCTTCCCCACTGGCAAGATCGGCGATCAGAATTCGGTACTTTCCGAACTCCGGGCTGTTGTCGCGGAGAAAAGCGGCGCGTTTTCCGTCTGGAGAAAAAGTGATGTTGCTGTCTATATCCCGGATCACCGGAGTGGGAGTTCCTCCCAACACCGGAGCGCGGTAGAGGACAGTGTAATTTGAGTCCGACTCGGAACGCCGGATATAGATGAAGTTTCCGTCTGGGGAGAAAGTGATGCTTTGAAAATGGGTGCCTAGAGCCGGGGGTAGCACCTGCGTATTGCTATCGCTCGGAATGTTGCGAATCCAGAGGCTCTCGAGACCACTCTCGTCTTTTTGAACATTGAGCACGTACTTCCCATCAGGAGAAATGGCAGCCACGCGTGCTCGACCGGTGGTAGTGAGCTTCTTGATCGTGAAGTTTTGAAAGGGAACGGGACGGCTGCGATTGAGGAAAGAGTAGACTCCGAAACCGGCAGCGACGGTCAGCAAAACCACGGTTAGACTCAAAACTCCAAAGCCCAGTTTATGTTGGCGCGCAACTTCAACCGCGACAGCACCGCCGCTGGAATGCTCAAGCTGGGGACGAACAACCTCTGAAGAACGAGCAGTCGAAGAGGGAACACTGGAAAAACCATCCTGCTGGGGCTCCGAAACTTGCAAAACTTTGTGTCCCGACTCGCTATCGCGTTTGACGCGCTGTAAATCGGCACGCATCTCCGAAGCGTGCTGGTAGCGCAGCTCACGATCTTTCTCCAAAGACTTGGTCAAGATGTGTTCGAGCTCGGGGGGGAGTTCGGGATTGAGTCGCACGGCGGATCCGGGAGTTCGGTTCAGTATGGCCTCGAAGATGATGCCCGAAGTGTCTCCGCGGAACGGCAGGGCACCGGTGGCCATTTCGTAGAGCACGACTCCGAACGAAAAAAGATCGGTACGGGGGTCGAGTTCCTTGCCGCGAACCTGCTCGGGCGACATATAAGCGACCGTTCCAAGGGCGGTGCCCGGACTGGTGAGGTATTCCAGAGGTTCGGCGGCGGTTGGCATGGCAGTCGCACCCGTGGGATCGACCGCGCGAGCGGTGACTTTAGCCAATCCGAAGTCGAGGATTTTCGCGTGCCCGCGTGTGGTGGCCATGATGTTCGCGGGCTTAATGTCACGATGCACGATGCCTTTGGCGTGGGCGGCGTCGAGCGCGTCGGCGATTTCAATGGCGAGGGTTAGCAGGACTTCGAGGTCGAGCGGACGCCCGGCAATGCGATGCTTGAGCGTGATGCCTTCCAAGTATTCCATGGCAATAAAGGGGCGTCCCTCGAACTCGCCGATGTCATGGATGGTGCAGATATTAGGATGGTTCAGGGCGGACGCCGCCTGAGCTTCACGCTGAAAGCGGGTCAGGGCCTGAGGGTCTTTGGCGACGTCGTCAGGAAGGAACTTGAGGGCAACGAAACGATGCAGGCGGGTGTCCTCGGCCTTGTACACAACGCCCATGCCGCCCCCACCGAGTTTCTCGACGATGCGGTAGTGCGAGATGGTTTGGCCGATCACTGGCGCGAATCTTACGTCTGCGGCACGGGCGAGTCAATGAAAGGCGTGGACTTGGCACTGTTTCAAAAGTTTGGTTGTTGAAAAATCGCCTCTCTCTGACAATGTCGGCGGTGTCAAGCTATTTTCGACAACACTTCCGCATGCACTCGAACCAGAGCGCCATTTCGCTCTCGTAGATAGTTTGCCTTTCCAACCGTAGGCTCGCTCGTAATCAGTATTCAGGTCAGGAACTTCGGTCCGACCCATGCATCTCTTCGGTCGCAGTCTGCGATCATGATTACTACTGCGAACTCCTCCGTGAAGAGGAGCGGGACGCCACAATCAATTACTCGGTGTTCGA